>NZ_FZNL01000004.1:68250-372032 GCF_900187965.1 Flavobacterium sp. ov086
TGGAGCCATAAAAGATCCGGTAACGGGTTGTGAAAGTAACATTAGATTAAAAGTTACGACCACTATTGGAAACACAGTTAATCCAACAACAACAGATACAACGCAAGATTTCTGTTCAGTAGGTGCGCCAACAGTTGCAAGCATTCAGGTAAACGAAGCTAATGTAGTTTGGTATACCGCTTTAACAGGAGGAACAGTAATTCCAGCCACAACCGCTTTAACTAATGGTATTTATTACGGAAACATTACAGATCCGGTAACAGGTTGTGAGAGCAAAACTCGTTTGCAAGTTACGGTAACAGTTTCAGATCCGAGTCCAACGCCAACTACAACAGATGCTTCACAAGACTTTTGTTCAACAAATGCACCAAAAGTTTCTAACATTCAGGTAAATGAAGCAAATGTAATTTGGTATAGCGCTGCAACGGGAGGTACAGCAATTCCTGCCACAACAGCTTTAGTTAGCGGAACATACTACGGAGTTGTTTCAAGTACTTCAGGTTGTGAAAACTCTGTGAGATTAGCGGTTGTGGTGAAAGTAAATACACCAGGTATCGTTACTACACCAAGAACAACACAAACATTCTGTTTATCAGCACTGCCAACATTAGCTAATATAGTGGTAAACGAACCTAACGTAGTTTGGTACACATCTGCAACTGGCGGAACACCATTAGCAGCAAACACACCTTTAATTGCAGCTACCTATTATGCGAGTGCTTTAAATAACACAACAAATGGTTGTGAGAGCGCAACGAGATTAGGTATTGTAGTTAATTTTGAAAACGATGCTTTAGTACAGCTAACAACTACAGACGACACACCATGTGTTTTTAAAGGAGTTACTTATTCTATAGCAAACGGAAAATCAAATTATGTTTGGTCGATCACTAACGGAACAATAGTTTCCGGAGGAGGAACCGCAGATGGATCTGTAACAGTATCATGGTCTGATATTGGACCGGGTAAAGTTGAGGTAACGTACACAAATAACTGTGGAGATACTACAACAAAATCATTAAATGTTACAGTTGCTACATGTTCAGATTTGACAATTACCAACACAGTTAGCAACCCTACACCAAATTTTGGTGACCAGGTAACATTTACCATCACGGTAAACAATGTTGGAGAAGGTAGTTTTATAAATACAATAGTTAGTGATTTATTACCAAGTGGATATAATTTAGTAAGTTCTAATACAACAGTAGGTACATACGATCCAAACACACAGCTTTGGACAATTCCAACTTTGAATTCAGGACAAAGTGTTGTACTAACAGTTACTGCCGAAGTATTAACAAGCGGTAATTATACAAATGTTGCCACAATCGAAATTTCAACTCCATTGGATGTTGATGCAGCAAATAATTCGGCTTCCGCTTCTGTAGAGCCAATTTGTTTGACAGTTTATAATGAGTTCACTCCAAATAATGATGGATCAAATGACCTCTTTAGAATTGATTGTATCGAAACATATCCAAATAACGAGTTGAAAGTATTTAACAGATACGGTTCATTAGTATTTAGTAGACAGCATTATGAAAATGATTGGGACGGAACTGCCAATGTATCTGGAGTTGTTAATAGAGGAGATATGTTGCCAACAGGTACTTATTTTTATGTGATAACCATTGGAGATGGAACGGTTAAAAAAGGATGGTTATCTATTATGAGATAAACATGCTATTAATCATCTAATTAATTTAACTAAATAAGTATCGTTATGAAACTATATATAAAATCATTAGAAACGTATTTCATTTTAATATGTTCTTTTATTACATTTTGTGCCAGTGCACAACAGGATCCTGAATACACACAGTATATGTATAACACTATGGCGGTAAATCCAGCGTATGCTGGGTCTACCGGTAGTTTAGAAGCAACACTTTTGCACCGTTCACAATGGGTTGGAATTTCTGGAGCACCAGAAACACAATCGTTCTCTGTTCAATCACCGCTTCGAAACGAGAAAATTGGTTTAGGATTAAGTGTCGTTAACGACAAAATAGGTCCTTCAAACGAATTGTATCTGGACGGAAACTTCTCTTATTCAATACCACTTGGTTACGAAAAAAGATTAGCATTCGGGTTAAAAGCCGGTATGAGAATGTTGAATATAGATTGGTCAAAAGGGAGATATTATGATAATAATGATGTTTTGCTAAATCAAAATATTGACAATCAGGCAAAATTAGCAGTTGGAGCAGGAGTTTACTATTATACTGATAAATGGTATTTAGGATTTTCAATTCCAAGCTTTATTCAAAGTGATTATTATGACGACGTTCAGGAGTCTATAAATTACGATCGTCTACATTATTATTTAATGGGAGGTTATGTTTTTGATTTGAATCCAAATTTGAAATTTAAACCGGCATTTTTAGTAAAAGCAGTGAGTGGAGCACCACTTACTGCTGATATTTCGGCGAATTTTATGATTGCAGAAAAATTTGTAATTGGAGCTTCTTATAGAACAGATGATTCTATAAGTATTCTGGCAGGTTTTCAAATATCTAAAAGCTTCTATTTAGGATATGCTTTTGATTATACTGTAAGTCAATTGAACAAATACAATGATGGAACACATGAGTTCATCTTGAAATATCAGTTCAATAAAGGTGAAAGCAAAATTAAATCTCCTCGATTCTTCTAAAAATACAACCTATGAAAAAATTATATATCCTAAGTTTAGTATTGAGTTTTACATTTGGTTTTGCTCAGACAAATTTAAAAAAAGCAGATGCCTTGTTTAGAAATTATTCCTATGCCGACGCTTCGAAAGCATATGAAGAAATTTTGCAAAACATAAAAGATCCATCTACTCAAACGTTGAAAAATGCTGCCGACTCGTATTATTTTATTTCAGATGCCAAAAATGCATTAAAGTGGTATCGAAAATTATATGAGGCGCAAGGCAATAATTTGACTGATATTTATTATTTGCGTTATATCCAGACCATGAAAGCCGTTATGGATTATGATGAAGCAGATAAAATCACAAAAGAATATCTGAATAAAAAAGGAGATAAAAATGAGATCAATCATTATGTTGCCCAAAAAGCACGAATGGATAGTCTGGCAAAAACAAAATCTCTTTATAACATAAAAAATTTAGATATAAATACCAGTAAATCTGATTTTGGAGCCAGTTTCTATCAAGACAAAATAGTGTTCGCATCAGCCAGAGATACTACAAAATTCAGTCAGAAATTGTATACCTGGAACAATCAGCCATTTCTAAATTTGTATGTGGCAGAAAGAAACCCTGCAGATGGAAGCTTGTTTAATGAAACAGTATTTCTTCCAAATGTAATGACCAAGTATCACGAAGCAACTGCGAGTTTTGATGCCAGTGGAAAAACAATTTACTATTCTACAAATATTGTAAAGAAAAATAAACTGGTAATTGATCAGGAAAAGGTCAATAATTTTCAAATCATAAAAGGTGATATGACTGATGGGAAATTAGAAAACCCACAAAAAGTATTTTTTGACAGTAATGACTACTCAGTTGGTCATCCGTCTTTGAGTGACGATGGGCAATATCTTTTCTTTGCGTCAGATATGCCGGGAGGTTTTGGTGAAAGCGATTTGTATTATGTAAAAATTGCCAATGATGGTACAATGGGTTCCCCGATAAATCTGGGACCAAAGATTAACACCATCGGGAATGATGTCTTTCCTTTTTACCGTAACGGAGTACTCTATTTTTCTTCAGATGGACATTATGGATTGGGAGATTTAGATGTCTACGAAAGTAATTTTTTAGCTGATGGAACATTTACAATTCCAAAAAATCTGGGAGCTCCAATAAATAGCAACAAAGACGATTTTGCTTTTGTAATTGACAAAACAGACAGTTACGGTTATGTATCTTCCAACAGAGCCGAAGGTAAAGGAGATGATGATATCTACTCTTTTACAAAAGGGAAACCTGTCTGTAATCAAAACATTTCAGGTATAGCATTTGACAGAAAAACAAAATTACCGCTTACAGATGTTTCGGTTATGGCATACAACTCTTACAGTGAAATCCTTGCAGAAACTAAAACAAATTTTGACGGTAAATATGCAGTTGTCGTTCCCTGCGGAAAAGTGGTTAAAATGATTGCGGCAAAGCCAAATTACAGCAGTGACGAAAAAACTGTTGAAACTACAATGGAAAACGAGGGTGAAATCAAAGACGTTAATTTCGAGCTTAGTAATTACGATGATTTAGTAGTTAAGAAAAAAGGCGTTGAAAAAGTCGATGTTAATCCAATCTATTTTGACTATGATAAATATGATATTACGCCATTAGCAATTGAAGAATTGTCTAAAGTAGTTTTTATCATGAGAAAATTTCCAAACATCAGAATCAAAATCGAATCACACACAGATTCTCGTGGTAAAGACGCTTACAATCTGAAACTTTCTGATAACAGAGCCAAATCAACACGTGATTATATCGTTTCGCAGGATATAGATCCTTCAAGAATAGAAAGCGCGATTGGTTATGGCGAAAGCAGAATAATTAATAAATGTAAAAATGGTGTAAAATGCACCGAAGCCGAACATTTAGTTAACAGAAGATCAGACTTCATTATTATCCAGAAATAGTTTTATATTTGCGATCTAATAACTTGATTATCAGATTAAAAGTATAGAACGAAGAAACCATTTGGAAGTTGGTTTTTATTAATTCTTTTTTAAGAATGATGGACAAGAAGAAAATCAGGCTGCATCTTTTTGCAGCTTGATTTTTGATTTTATAAAACTTTTAGTTTTTACTGTTTTTGAACAAAAAAATCCTAATTTTGATATTCAATTATACTAAATTACAATCTGCATCATTTAATTATCATATGAATATTCAAGAAACAATCCAGACTTTACGAAACGAACTTAATCAACACAATTACAACTATTATGTGCTGGATAATGCCACAATTTCTGACTATGATTTTGATATTAAGCTAAAGGAGCTGCAAGATTTGGAGGATAAACATCCTGAGTTTTTTGACGAGAATTCGCCAACACAACGAGTAGGAGGAGCCGTGACAAAGAGTTTTAAAACCATTGCACATCAATACAGAATGTATTCGTTGGATAATTCTTATTCTAAAGAAGATTTATTAGACTGGGAAAATCGAATTCAGAAAGTATTAGGAAACGTGACCTTGCAATACACTTGCGAGTTAAAATATGACGGAGCTTCAATAAGTATTACCTATGAAAACGGAAAACTAGTTCAGGCACTAACACGCGGAGACGGTTTTCAGGGAGATGAAGTAACCAATAACATTAAAACTATAAAATCGATTCCTTTACAATTAAAAGGAAACTATCCAGATAAATTTGATATTCGAGGTGAAATTATTTTACCATTTGCAGGTTTTGAAAAAATGAATCAGGAGCTAATTGAAATTGGAGAAACACCCTATTCAAATCCGAGAAATACAGCATCAGGAAGTTTAAAATTACAAGACAGTGCTGAGGTTGCAAAACGCCCGTTAGAATGTTTGTTGTATTTTGTAACTGGAAATAGTTTGCCATTTTCATCTCAATATGAAGGATTAGAATCAGCCAGAAAATGGGGATTTAAAGTGCCAAACGAAGCAAAGTTGGTCAATAATATGCAGGAAGTTTTCGACTTCATTGATTATTGGGATGTGCATCGACATAAATTGCCATATGAAACCGATGGAGTTGTTATAAAAGTAAATAGCATTCAACATCAGGAAGAATTAGGTTATACAGCAAAATCGCCACGTTGGGCAATTGCGTATAAATTCAAATCAGAACAAGTTTCGACGCAATTAAAATCAATATCCTATCAAGTTGGCCGTACTGGAGCAATTACTCCTGTAGCAAATTTAGAACCGGTACAATTGGCAGGAACCATTGTAAAAAGAGCTTCTTTGCACAATGCAGATCAAATTGAGAAATTAGACATAAGAATAAATGATACCGTTTTTGTTGAAAAAGGAGGAGAAATTATTCCTAAAATTATAGCAGTAGATTTATCACAACGTCCTGAAAATTCAGAAACAACACAATACATTACACATTGTCCGGAATGTCAAACGGAATTGGTTAGGAACGAAGGCGAAGCCAATCATTATTGTCCAAATTTTTATGGATGTCCTCCGCAGATTATCGGACGAATCCAACATTATATTTCAAGAAAAGCAATGGATATTGAAGGACTTGGAGGTGAAACAGTGGCTTTATTGTTTAAGAATGATTTAGTGCATAACTATGCCGATTTGTATGAATTGAAAGTCGAAGATATTTTGCATTTAGAAAGAATGGCGCAAAAATCGGCTGAAAATCTGGTAAAAGGCGTTGAGAAATCAAAAGAAATTCCGTTCGAAAGTGTTTTGTTTGCACTCGGAATCCGTTTTGTTGGAGAAACCGTAGCCAAGAAATTAGCCAAACATTACAAAAATATAGACGCATTGAGCAAAGCTTCTTTAATGGATTTGATCTTGGTTGATGAAATTGGAGAACGAATTGCCAAAAGCGTTATTGAATTCTTTGAAAACGAAGAGAACAAAATAATAATTGAACGCCTGAAAAATCACGAAATTCAATTTGAAATTGTAGAGAAAATTAATCCAAATGCAACCGAGAAATTCATCGGGAAAACATTTGTAGTTTCTGGAGTTTTTAGTCAATTCTCAAGAGATGAATTAAAGAAAACCATCGAAGATAACGGTGGGAAAGTAGGAAGTTCAATTTCTGCTAAAACTGATTTTGTAGTCGCAGGTGATAATATGGGACCTGCAAAATTAGAAAAAGCTAATAAGTTAAACATTCCTATATTGTCAGAGCAAGACTTTATAAA
This sequence comes from Flavobacterium sp. ov086, assembly GCF_900187965.1. Taxonomy (GTDB): domain Bacteria; phylum Bacteroidota; class Bacteroidia; order Flavobacteriales; family Flavobacteriaceae; genus Flavobacterium. The sequence continues at coordinate 75,086 of NZ_FZNL01000004.1, forward strand.
CAAACTAAATGAAAGCGAATAAACCATCGTTGATTTTATTCTTTATTGCTTTACTGTTTACAATCATTTTCGATTGGACAGGACAAGATTTCTTGGCAATTTATGCAAAAGCGATTGTACTTCCGGCGATTTTTATTTATTTCTTAATTAGCAGTGAATTAAAAATAGGAAAGACAGAAGGTTTAATCTTTTTATTTTGCTTTGTAGGTCAGGTATTTGATCTAATGGGTGTTGAAGTTTCAGAAATTGGCGGAGTACTTTGCTTCCTGGTAGTTTACCTTTTGATAGTAAAGCTTTTTATGCAGGAGCATGAAAAAATAAAATTGGCAAAAAAAGATATTTTGCCAATTTCTATTGTAGTAGTTTTTATAGTTTACTTACTGGTTTCAGTACTGAGTCTGCAATTAGACAGTATGAAAAAATTCAGTATACTTTATACTTTTTACGGAATCGTTCTTAGTGTTTTAAGTTGTTTTTCTTTTATAAGTTATATTACAAAAGGAACACATATTGCACTTTTAATGTCTTTAATGGCGATTAGTTATATCTTTTCAGATATCTTTTATATCTTCAATGAATACTTCTCTTATTCCGTTGTCTTAGTGTTAATTCGGGATGTAACACAAATTTTAGGCTACTTTTTTATGGTCGAATATTTTCTTGAAAAAGCTAAAATTCAGAAGAAAATATTATACAATAATTGATCTTCCCTGATTTGTGTGCGCTTTGTCTTTATCAAAGTAAAAATCTATTCTTCCTAAATTAATCCCATAGCAACCTACCTGATTAACCAAAACATCTTGTCCTGCTTTATTTTTTACGATAGTTGGTTTGTCTAAGAAAGTGTGCGTGTGACCGCCAATAATCAAGTCAATATCCTGAGTTTGTGCTGCAAATTTTAAATCAGAAATTTTAGATTCGTCGTCTTTGTATTTATAACCTAAATGCGAAAGACAAATTACCAAATCACATTTTTCTTCTTTTTTCAATAGTTTCGTCATATCCTGAGCAGCTTCGACAGGATCATTATAAACAGTTTCTTTATACATTTGTTTATCAACCAAACCTGCAAGTTCAATTCCTACACCAAAAACCCCTACTTTAATTCCGTTTTTATTAAAGATTTTATAAGGTTTTACAAGTCCGTTCATGACTGTGTTTTTAAAGTCATAATTAGAATTGATAAATTCAAAAGTAGCGTGTGGCATTTGAGCATATAAACCATCAAGGCCATTGTCAAAATCGTGATTTCCTATCGTTGAAGCATCATATTTCATCATGCTCATCAATTTAAATTCAAGTTCACCACCATAATAATTAAAGTATGGAGTTCCCTGAAAAATATCACCGGCATCCAATAAAAGAACATTTGGATTTTCATGACGAATAGTTTCAATAAGTGCTGCACGGCGGGATACACCGCCTTTATTTGGATTACGGGGATCATCAGCCGGAAAAGGGTCAATGTGGCTGTGAACATCATTAGTATGAAGAATCGTTAAGTGTTTTATATCGTTAGTTTCAAAACTGCTTAATGACAAACCTAAACTTAGTAAGGCAGTACTTGCGGCTGTTTTTTCGATAAATTCTCTTCTTTTCATTTTATATATTTTTTGAGGAAACGATATTGTAATTTGATGTTATTTTTTTTTGCTACGAATTCCACGAATTCACACTAATTGTTATTTCATTGAATTCGGGCTAATTCGTGGCAAGCTTTTTTTCTTAATTTATTCTTCGGTAATTCGGATGTCTTTGGGTACCGGAATCGTATCTACTTCTTTGAAATAATCAATCAATACATTTCGAAGTTTATAATTCAGGTCAAATTTCTGAACACCTTTAGCAAAGAAACTCATGCTGTCACCTCCATTTGCCAAATAATCATTTGTAGCTACATAATAGACTTTATTAATATCAAGAGGTTTTCCGTGAATCAAAATATTTTTAGCCGTATTGTCTTTTGCAATCGTAAAAGTCATTCCGGATAAAGGTTGCGGTTTTTTCTCCTTAATAATATAAGCTGCGATTTCTAGAATTTGTTGTCCTTTTAGGGCTACAACAACCAGATTGTTTTCAAAAGGCATAATCTCAAAAGCAGTTCTTGTTGTTACATTACCTTTAGGTAAAATGGCACGAATTCCTCCATGATTTAACAAACATAAATCAATTTCTTTTTTCTCACGAGCCTTAAAAACAAGATTACCTCTTTCTACACAAACATCTGCCAATAAACTTCCAATGGTAGTTTGCCATTTTCCGGTACTTTTATCAAGAGTTTCAGGACAATAAGCAAGTACGCTGTCCAGGTCTTTGTTGATATGATCGCGATATGGCTTTATAAATTTTTCAATTTCAGGAGTTTCTGCATCCTTTTCTGTAATTGGAAGCTGTTTTCCTTCTATCTTCGTTAAATTATAATTTTTCTGACTGCAGGAAAATATAAAAAAAAGTGTTAAGAATATAACAAAAAGTTTCAAAAATCCGTTATACTTTTTTAGTTTTACCATCTTAAATGCGACTTAAATAATTAATTTTGTAATCTTGTAAAAGTAGTATGTTTTTAAATTATATAAAGGAATTTTTTGTAAAAAAATCATTAAAAAATAACCTGCGTAATGTCAAAAACGAAGTCTTTACAAGCAACATACAAACAATTGGTTTATTGATAGATGAAAGTAATTTTCATTATTCAAAAGAGTTAATAAAAGAATTAACTCTACAAGGGATAGCACCTGAGGACATAAAAATTGTTGTGTATAGCGATAAATTTAAGCAGAAAGAAACCTATTCAATGCCTACTTTTGGTAAAAAACACATCAATTGGAGGGCAGAGATTACAGAAGACTTTCTGAAGGAATTTACAACCACAGAATTTGATCTTTTGATTAGTTATTATGATATCGAAAAAGCAATTTTGATGATGATAACCAGTAAATCAAAAGCTAAATTTAAAGTAGGATTTTCGTCAATCGATATAAGCTTAAACCGCTGGATGATGAATACTGCTTTTGAGGATTATAAACTTTTCGTAACAGAATTGTTTAAGTATTTAAAGAGTATAAAATAAAATATAAATTAGAATATGCAATCATTAATAGGAACTGGTGTTGCGCTTGTAACCCCATTTAAAAAGGACTTTTCAGTAGATATTGAAGCTTTACAGCGTGTCGTTAATTTTTCGATTGATGGCGGAGTTGAATATCTTGTAGTTATGGGGACAACAGCAGAAAACGCTACCTTAACTCATGCCGAAAAAGAATTGGTTATAAATACAGTAATCGATGTCAATAAAGGAAGATTGCCTTTAGTTCTTGGAGTTGGAGGAAATAATACAATGCAAATTGTAGAGGAATTAAAAACAAGAGATTTTTCAGCTTTTGAAGCTATTCTTTCTGTTTCTCCTTATTATAACAAGCCAACACAAGAAGGAATTTATCAACATTTTAAAGCAATCGCTGAAGCTTCGCCAATTCCTGTAATTTTATATAATGTTCCGGGAAGAACGTCAAGTAATATGTTGCCGGCGACAGTGGTGCGTTTGGCAAATGATTTTAGTAATATTGTAGCGATAAAAGAAGCTGCGGGCGATTTGGTTCAGGCTATGCAATTGATTAAAAATGCACCAAAAGATTTTCTTGTAATTTCAGGAGATGATATGATTGCGTTACCAATTGTTTTGGCTGGCGGAGCAGGAGTAATTTCTGTAATTGGGCAAGGTTTTCCGAAAGAATTTTCAGAAATGATCCGTTTAGGATTGAACAGAAAAGTAAATGAAGCATTTAAAACACAATACTTTTTGTCAGATTGTATTGATATGATTTTTGAGCAGGGAAATCCTGCCGGAATCAAACAGGTCTTTCAAGCCCTTGATATTGCTGAGAATGTTGTACGTTTGCCATTGGTAACTGTCGATGAATCTCTGGCAAACAGATTGAATGAATTTGTTAAAAACAGCATTAAATAACAGTAAGATTACCGGTATTTTAATATACCAAAAAATATTTTGTAGTAGCTAAATTAATAACTAAATTTGCCACCGGAACTTCGGTGTGATTTTGCTTTGGCATAATTGTCTAAGAAATCATAATAAAAGTAAGAAAATGAAAAAAATAGTATCTCTATTAATTGTTGTTGTCCTTTTTTGTTCTTGTAGTGATTACCAAAAAGCATTGAAAAATGAAGATGTTGCAGCAAAGTTTGATATAGCAACAAAGATGTATGATGCAGGAAAATATTCAAAAGCGATTCGTCTTTTCGAACAATTAGCACCTACATATAGAGGTAAGCCTCAGGCAGAGAAACTTTTTTATATGTTTTCTCAGTCTTATTATAAGACAAAACAATATTATTTAGCTGGTTACCAGTTCGAAAGCTTTGTTTCAGGATATCCTCGTAGTGAGAAAGTTCAGGAAGCAGCTTTTCTTGGAGCTTTTAGTTATTCAAAATTAGCACCTGTTTACAGTTTAGATCAAACAGATACAGTAAAAGCTTTAGAGAAATTACAAGCATTTATTGACAACTATCCAAACTCTGAATACATTGCTCAGGCAAATGAAGCCGTGAAAATTTTGAACGGTAAATTAGAGAAAAAAGCATACGAAAATGCAAAAGGATACAATACGATTTCAGATTACAAATCAGCATTAATTGCATTTGATAATTTTATCGCTGATTTTCCGGGAACACCATTCAAAGAAGATGCGTTGTTCTACAAATATGATTCGGCATACCAATTAGCAATAAATAGTGTTCCTTCAAAAATGGAAGAACGTTTAAATGTTGCAAAAGCGGCTTATAACAACTTAATTAAGTTCAACGGCGCTACAAAATACAAAGAGAAAGCAGAAGAAATGAATGCTAGAGTTGAAACTGATTTACAAAAATTTACTAAAATAAAATAAAGTCATGGATTTAAAAAAGACGAATGCTCCTGTAAATACAATAACTTACAATAAAACAGTTATTGAAGAGCCAACAGGAAATGTGTATGAAGCAATTACCATTATGGCTAAAAGAGCAAATCAAATTAATTCTGAAATCAAAAAAGAATTAACTGAAAAATTAGAAGAGTTTGCTACTTACAATGACAGTCTTGAAGAAGTTTTTGAAAATAAAGAGCAAATTGAAGTTTCTAAATTTTACGAAAAATTACCTAAACCACACGCTTTAGCTGTACAAGAATGGTTAGATGGTAAAACTTACCACAGAAGTTCAAACAACAAATAATAAAATAATATAGTATAAATGTCAGTTTTAAAAGGGAAGAAAATTTTACTGGGAGTTTCTGGTGGAATTGCAGCCTATAAAACAGCTTCATTAGTACGACTTTTTATAAAAGCAGGTGCACATGTCCAAGTGATAATGACACCTGCTTCTAAGGATTTTGTAACTCCACTTACGTTATCTACGTTATCAAAAAATCCTGTACATTCCAGTTTCTTCAATCAGGACGATGAAGATGCCGTTTGGAACAATCATGTTGAATTGGCACTTTGGGCTGATTTAATGTTAATTGCTCCCGCAACAGCCAATACATTGTCGAAAATGACAACCGGAAACTGTGATAATCTTTTAATTGCAACTTATTTATCGGCAAAATGTCCTGTTTATTTCGCTCCGGCAATGGACTTGGATATGTATAAACACCCATCAACTATATCTAGTTTTGTTGCTTTAAAGCAATTTGGAAATGTAATGATTCCAGCCGAAAATGGAGAATTAGCAAGTGGTTTATCAGGAGAAGGAAGAATGGCAGAACCTGAAAATATTATTGCTTTTCTGGAAGCTGATTTAGAAAGTAAATTGCCTCTAAGAGGAAAAAAAATACTAATTACTGCTGGACCAACATACGAAGCAATAGATCCTGTGCGTTTTATAGGAAATCATTCTTCAGGAAAAATGGGGTTTGATATTGCAAATGAAGCAGCTAATTTAGGTGCACAAGTGATTTTAGTAACAGGACCAACACATTATAAAGCTAAGAATAGTTTAGTAGAAGTGATTAATGTAGTCTCGGCGCAGGATATGTACGATGCTTGTCATTTATATTTTAATGATGTTGACGTAGCGGTTGCAGCTGCAGCTGTGGCAGATTACAGACCTAAAGTCGTTGCGTTGCAAAAGATTAAAAAAGCTGCCGATGATTTTACAATAGAATTAGAAAAGACCAAAGATATTTTAGCATCATTGGGTGCAATCAAAAAAAAACAATTCTTAATTGGGTTTGCTTTAGAGACTGAAAACGAAATTGAAAATGCTAAGTTGAAAATTCAGAAAAAAAACTTAGATTTGATTGTTTTAAATTCCTTACAAGATGAAGGCGCCGGTTTTAAAAAAGAAACCAATAAAGTTACTTTTATTGACAAAAATTTTAAGATTGAGCCAATGGAATTAAAATCAAAAGAATTTGTAGCTGTTGATATTTTAAGTAAAGTGATTTCGCATTTTGTGGAATCATAAAAGTTAAAATACGAATTAAAAGCAAGAATAGTATTACTTTTGTAATTGAATCCAAATTACCTTTCGTATGAATAAAATAGTTACACTTTTATTTTTCTTTATTTTTGGCTTTACGCAAGCACAACAGCTAAATTGTACTGTAACTATTAATACGGAAAGATTGCCAAATCCCAATCAACAGGTTTTTAAAACACTTCAGACTTCTTTATCTGAGTTTGTCAATAAAACAGATTGGACAGGATCAGTTTTAAAGCAAAATGAGCGTATTAATTGTTCAATGTATATTACGTTATCATCTAATAGTTCAGATCAGTTTAGTGGAACTATTCAGGTGCAATCGTCTCGTTTAATTTTTAATTCAACTTATTCGTCTCCGGTTTTAAATTATAACGATAAAGATTTTAATTTTAGATATACAGAGTACGAACCATTGCTGTTTAATCCTACAACATTCGATTCGAATTTAGTTTCTGTAATTTCTTTTTATAGTTATTTGATTTTGGGAATGGACGCCGATACTTTTCAAATGGGTGCCGGAAATCAATACCTTGAAACCGCTCAGAATATTGCAAATGTTGCTCAACAGGGAGGTTCTAAAGGATGGAGTCAGGCTGATGGAGTCCAGAATCGTTACTATTTAATAAACGATATGATTTCGCCAATGTATAGTGATTTACGTCAGGTAATGTATGCATATCATGCCGGATTAGACGGAATGAGTCAGGATTTGAAAGCGTCAAAAGAAAAAATAAAAGCATCACTCATGATTATTGGCCGATTTGCTACAGTCAAACCAAATGCATTTTTGACAAGAGTATTTTTTGATGCAAAATCAGACGAAATTGTTTCGATATTTTCGGGAGGTCCAAGTATTCCTGTTACAGATTTGACAGATGTTCTTAATAAAGTCTCGCCATTGAATTCTACTAAATGGTCGCAAATTAAATTTTAATTATTTAATTTCACACACTCTATTAACTTTTATATTTACAAAATTTCTCTATGATTACTTCGCTGTCAATTAAAAATTACGCTCTAATTGAAAAACTTTCTATAGACTTTTCAAAAGGTTTTTCTATAATTACAGGGGAAACAGGTGCAGGAAAGTCAATTATATTAGGCGCAATTGGACTTGTTTTAGGAAAAAGAGCCGATCTTACTTCGTTAAAAAATAAAGATGAAAAATGTGTTATTGAAGCGCATTTTGAAATTTCTAAATACAATCTGAAAGAATTTTTCGAAAATAATGATCTTGATTATGAAGACGAAACTATTATTAGACGCGAAATTTTACCTTCGGGAAAATCTCGTGCTTTTATAAATGATAGTCCGGTAAATCTTCAGGAATTACAGGATCTAAGTTTGTTTTTGATAGACATACATTCACAACAACAAACGCAAGAATTGTCAGATGAAAGTGTTCAGTTTAAAATTATTGATGCAATTGCAAATAATGCTGAAACAATTTTAGCGTACCAAAAATTGTTAAAAGAGTATAAAGCTGATAAAACGAAACTGAATGCTTTATTGAAAAAGCAAAGCGACTCGGGAAAAGAGCAGGAGTACAATACATTTTTATTAAACGAATTGGTTGTTGCTAAGTTAAAATCCGGAGAGCAGGAAGAATTAGAAGCTGATTATGAGAAGTTGAATAATGTTGAGATTATCAAAGAATCAATTGATAAATCTCTCGTTATTGCTAATGAAGAACAATTTGGTGTTTTTCATAATCTAAATGAAATTAAAATTTCGTTGCAAAAAATAGCAACATTTTCGTCAGAATATCAAAACTTATTCGAAAGAGTAACAAGTGTAGCAATTGAATTTGATGATGTTTCGAGAGAATTGCAAAATGCTTCCGAAAAATTACTAAACGATCCCGCGCAACTGGAATTAGTGAGTCAAAAGCTGCAGTTAATTTATAATTTACAGAAAAAACATCAGGTTAATACTGTGGACGAATTATTACAAATTCAGGCAGACTTAGAAAATAAAGTTCTTGAATTAGATAATATTGAAGAAGAAATAGCGATTTTATCCAAATCAATAGAACAAAAAACGACAGAATTAGATGCTTTTTCAGCAACAATTCATCAAAACAGATTAAATGCAATTCCTGTTTTATCGAATCAATTAGTTTCGATATTAGAAACTTTAGGAATGCCAAATGTTCGCTTCAATATGGAATTATTATCATCTGAAACGTATTTCCAAAATGGAAAAGACGAATTGCAATTTTTATTCTCTGCTAATAAAGGAACTGATTTTGGCCTATTGAAAAAAGTAGCTTCCGGAGGAGAAATGTCTCGTATTATGTTGGCGGTCAAAGCGATTTTGGCACAATACTCAAAATTACCAACCTTAATTTTTGATGAAATTGATACAGGAGTTTCCGGAGAAATTGCCATTAGAATGGGAGAGATAATGAAAGAGATGAGTACAAAAATGCAAATATTTGCGATTACACACTTACCACAAATAGCAGCAAAAGGAGATTCGCATTTTAAAGTTTCAAAATCTACGGTTAATGATGATACACAATCAGAGTTGAAGCTTTTGTCTCAGGAAGAAAGAATTGTCGAAATTGCTCAGATGTTGTCTGGAGCAGTCGTTTCAGATTCGGCTTTAAATCATGCTAAAGCCTTGTTGAACTAAAGAAATAATTTATATTTGTCATCTTAAAAGCTAATTAAACAAACGTAGGCAGGTTGATATTTTAAGAAGTAAAGAAGAATAACCCAATTACGAATAAACAGTAAAAACATGATTATAGAACCTAGAATGAGAGGATTTATTTGCTTGACATCTCACCCAAAAGGAGCCGAGCAAAATGTTAAAAATCAAATAGAATATATAAAATCAAAAGGTCCAATTGCTGGAGCAAAGAAAGTATTAGTTATCGGAGCTTCTACAGGATTTGGTTTAGCTTCAAGAATCACAAGCGCTTTTGGATCTGACGCTGCAACAATTGGAGTATTCTTTGAAAAACCACCAGTTGAGGGAAAAACAGCTTCACCAGGATGGTATAATTCTGCAGCTTTTGAAACTGAAGCTCATAAAGCAGGTCTATATGCAAAAAGTATCAACGGAGATGCTTTTTCAAACGAAATAAAAAGACAAACACTGGATTTAATTAAGGCTGATTTAGGACAAATCGACCTTGTAATTTATAGTTTGGCTTCGCCAGTGCGTCAACATCCGGTAACAGGAGTTTTGCACCGTTCGGTTTTAAAACCAATTGGACAAACTTTTACAAATAAAACAGTAGATTTTCATACAGGAAACGTAACAGAAGTTTCTATTGCTCCGGCAAACGATGAAGATATTACAAATACTGTAGCTGTAATGGGGGGTGAAGACTGGGCAATGTGGATAGATGCTCTAAAGGCAGAGAATTTATTAGCTGAAGGAGCTACAACAGTTGCTTATTCTTATATTGGACCATCATTGACAGAAGCAGTTTACCGTAAAGGAACAATTGGTCGTGCAAAAGATCATTTAGAAGCTACAGCTTTTTCTATCACTGATAGTTTAAAATCTATTGGAGGTCAAGCTTATGTTTCAGTAAACAAAGCATTAGTTACACAAGCGAGTTCAGCAATTCCGGTTATTCCGTTATATATTTCTCTTTTATATAAAATTATGAAAGAAGAGGGAATCCATGAAGGTTGTATCGAGCAAATTCAACGTTTGTTTCAAGACAGATTATACACTGGATCAGCTGTTCCTACAGATGATAAAGGAAGAATCAGAATTGACGACTGGGAAATGCGTGACGATGTTCAGGAAAAAGTGGCTAAACTTTGGTTAGAAGCTACAACAGAAACATTGCCGGCTATTGGAGATTTAGCAGGATATAGAAACGATTTCCTGAATCTTTTTGGATTTGAATTTGCAGGAGTAGATTATGCAGCTGAAGCAAATGAAGTTGTAAATATCGAAAGCATCAAATAAATAGAAAAAAATACTATTATATATGAAAACCATTCGCCACAGCGAATGGTTTTTTTATGAATATAACATATCTTTGTTAAAATTTTGAAATTTAAAATATTCCCACTTTAATACGCACATCCCATTATGATTTTTTCTTTAATTATACCCGTGTATAATCGCCCAGATGAAGTAGATGAACTGTTAGAAAGTCTCTCGAAATCTGATTATAATGAAGCTTTTGAAATTGTTCTAATCGAAGATGGATCATCAATTCCATGCAAAGACGTGGTAATGAATTATCAGGGAAAATTGAATATTTCGTATTATTTTAAGGAAAATTCAGGACCTGGAGATTCCAGAAACTTCGGGATGCAAAAGGCGAGAGGGGATTATTTTATAATATTTGATTCTGATTGTATTATTCCGTCTAACTATTTAACAGAAGTTAGAAAAGCTTTAGATCAGGAATATGTGGATTGTTTTGGTGGTCCTGATAAAGCATTAGACAGTTTTTCAAATGTTCAGAAAGCGATTAATTTTGCAATGACTTCCTTTTTAACAACAGGAGGGATTCGTGGAGGTTCTGAAAAAATTAATAAATTTCAGCCAAGAAGTTTCAATATGGGAATCTCTAAAAAGGCATTTGAAGCTTCAAAAGGCTTTGGGAATATTCATCCTGGAGAAGATCCTGACTTATCAATCCGTTTGTGGAACTTAGGTTTTGAGACGAGATTATTCTCAGAAGCATACGTTTATCATAAACGTAGAATTGATTGGGAGAAATTTTCAATTCAGGTACATAAGTTCGGAATCGCCAGGCCAATTTTAAACAGCTGGTATCCAGAACATAATAAGCTGACTTTTTTCTTTCCAACGTTTTTTATTCTTGGTTTATTATTAGCTTTTTTACTATTAATTTTCAATATTGATATTTTATTACAATTATATTTTGTATATTTCGTTATAATTTTTCTTACAGCAAGTATTCAAAATAAAAGCATCAAAATTGGTTATTTATCTGTTGTTGCAGTTTGGAAACAATTCTATGGTTATGGAACAGGATTTTTAGAATCATTCATTAAAATTATCCTTTTAAAGAAAAAACCACAAGAAGCATTTCCTCGTATGTTTTTTAAATTATAAGTATGGCAAAAGTTATTGGCTTAACAGGTGGAATAGGAAGTGGAAAAACAACTATTGCAAACTATTTTGCAGAAATGGGGGTTCCAGTTTATATTGCTGATGATGAAGCTAAAAAAGTAATGAAATCTGAAAATATTGTAAATGAAATAAAAGCAATATTTGGAGAAACACTTTTTGAGAATAATATTTTGAACAGAGTAAAACTGGCTGAAATTGTTTTTAATAATACAGATCAGTTAGCAAAATTAAATGCAATAGTACATCCTGCTGTAAAAGAGGATTTTGAAATTTGGTTATCAAAACATAAAAAATATCAATATGTGGTGTACGAAGCCGCAATTTTGTTTGAAAGTGGTCGTTATAAAGATTGCGATGTTATTGTAACAGTTACTGCCCCGGAAGAAATTAGAATTGAAAGAGTTCTAAAGCGAGATAATACCACACGCGAACAGGTTTTAAGCAGAATAAAAATGCAGTGGAATGATGAAAAACGAATTTCCTTAAGCAATTTTGTAATTAATAACAGTAATCTTAAAATTGCTAAAGAAGAAGTTGTTAAAATTCTTAAAATTTTAAATATAAAACAAAATCAGTCTTAAATGTTAATATTTGGTTAATGTATTATTTAGTATATTGTTAAAATATTAATTTTGTTTCGATGAATAAATTATTTTTTAGAATACTTGTTTTACTGATGAGTTTGTCCTTAATAGGGATTATTCTGGTTCAAGTATATTGGTTCAATTCTTCGTTCAAAAATAATGACGAGCAATTTAAATACCACGTTACCCAAGTAATCGGGAATGTTGCTGATAAACTTGAACAGCAGGAAGAGTATAGTTTTTATGATAAATGGAATCGTTTAAAAGATAGTACCGGTAAAATTCCTAAAAAAGAAGATTTGCTTGAAGTACTATATGTACAGAGAAATACAAAAACAAATAAAACGATCGTTTATTCTAACACGCTTACATCTGAAGATTACGATATAAGTGGTTCGCTTTTTAATAAAAAGTTTAGCAGCGAAAGATTTAAAAATTTTAGCTCTAAAAGAGTAACTGAAGTTTATAACAATAATAACAATATTGATAATACAACTTTAGGACAAAGTTTAATTCCTGATTTAAGAGTAGAAAAATCGGGTAGTTTAGATCTTTTGAATAAAGTTCAAATGGAAATTTCGATAAAGGATTTTGCTGATGCATTGCCAATTGATGAAAGAATTTCTAAAATAAAATTACAAAACCTTCTAAAAAAGGAATTGGAAGAATATGGTGTAAAAACCAAGTTTGAGTTTGGAGTTCTTAATAGTGGTTTATCGACAAAAATTAAATCCGATGGATTTCATTATGATAAAGATGCAAGTTATCATGTGCCAATATTCACAGATAATGAGGGAAGCAGTAGATATGAATTGTATATAACGTTTCCTCATAAAAAGAAATTTTTGCTTTCTGAGTTGTTGAGTATTACTGTTTTATCGATAATATTTACATTAATTATTATAGTAGCTTATACAAGTGCGTTGAATCAATTGTTGCGTCAAAAACATATTTCTGAAATCAAAACAGATTTTATTAATAATATGACGCATGAGTTTAAAACTCCAATTGCAACAATAAATTTAGCATTAGACGCGATTAGAAACCCTAAGATTATTGAAGATAAAGAGAAAGTCTTTCGCTATCTTCAAATGATTCGGGACGAAAATAAAAGAATGCATGCTCAGGTTGAAAATGTTCTTCGTATCTCTAAATTAGAAAAAAGAGAACTAGATATAACGAAAGAACCAACTGTAATTCATGATATAATTGATGATGCAATTGAGCACGTAAATTTAATTTTAGAAGACAGACAAGGTACAGTAGTAAAACACTTTAATGCAGCGAGAACAACGTGTTTGATAAACGAAGTGCATTTTACAAATGTATTGGTTAATATTTTAGAAAATGCCATAAAATATTCACCTGATGCTCCTGAAATTGAAATTTTTACAGAGAATGTCAAAGACATGATTCTGATAAAAGTAAAAGATAATGGTCTTGGTATGAGTAAGATAGCTCAAAAACGAGTTTTTGAAAAGTTTTATAGAGAACATACAGGAGATTTACATAACGTAAAAGGACACGGTTTGGGTCTTGCTTATGTAAAAAGAATAGTAGAAGATCATAATGGCCAAGTATATGTTGAAAGCGAAAAAGGAAAAGGTAGCACCTTTATAATAAAAATACCATTAATAAATTAAAATATGGAAAATAATAACAAAAGAATACTTTTAGTAGAAGATGACCTTAATTTTGGGGCAGTTCTTAAAGATTATCTAATGTTAAATGACTTTGAAGTTACTTTAGCTAAAAACGGTATGGAAGGTTTCGAGAAATTCAAGAAAGATGTATATGATTTATGTATTCTTGACGTAATGATGCCTTATAAAGATGGTTATACTTTAGCAAAAGAAATTAGAGAAAAGAACAGCGAAGTGCCAATTATCTTCTTGACTGCTAAGTCTATGAAAGAAGATGTATTAAAAGGATACAAAGCTGGAGCTGATGATTACTTGAATAAACCTTTTGATTCAGAAGTTTTATTGATGAAAATAAAAGCAATCATTCAAAGAAAATCTGCTGATACAAAAGCAGAACAAGTTCAATTTGAGTTTAATATAGGTAAATTTCACCTAAATTCTAAATTGAGATTCTTAACATTCGAAAATGATGAACCAATAAAATTATCTCCAAAAGAGAACGAATTACTTAAAATGTTGATTCTTCACGAAAATGATTTAATGCCAAGAGAATTAGCATTAACAAAAATTTGGAGAGATGACAATTACTTTACTTCAAGAAGTATGGACGTTTACATCGCTAAACTTAGAAAATACCTAAAAGCAGATGAAGATGTTGAAATCCTTAACATTCACGGAGAAGGATTTAGATTAGTTGTTAAAAGCAAAGTAACAGAATAACAAAAAGTTCACCAAACTAAAAAAAATATTAAAGCTCTGAGAAATCAGGGCTTTTTTTATGCTTATATTTTTCATCTGCAAAGTGCGCATTTTATCCTTGTCAAAGTTTTAAACTTTGACAAGGATTTCACAACGATAAGGTTTTTGTGTCCTTGTTTATCATAGAAATCGAAGTGACAAATATTGTGAAAATTGGAATTTAGAATTTAAAATATTGGAATTTTAAAGTTTTGGAGCTATTTCCTGCTATCCGTTACAATTTTTTGTGCCGATCACCGGCACAAAAAGATTTTCACTTCTATTAGGGCTATGGCTTTAGTTTTCAAGTAGATAATCATATTTTTTTAAGCCTTTAAAAACTGAAGAATATTTTTTACACGAATTTTCTCTATAATAATTTGGAAAATCAAAAAACTATTCTGAATATTTGCAGACGAAAAAATTAATAACCCTTTAATAACGAAGAAAAATGTTTGTACTTACATCATCATCTCAAAGCTTCACACCAAACGAATTTGGTGCAGCGCTTCTTCGTGGTTTATTTCAATCTTAGAAATTCATTTTTAGATATATAAAAAAGCCCGAAGACATTTAGTTTCGGGCTTTTTTTATTCTAGACACTTCAAATTTTCCCGAATAACAGTTCTATTATTTATCTCAAAAAAGGATAAAAGATTTAGCAATTTAATTTTAGTATACTTTTTCAAATGGAAAATTACACTGAAGATGACTATGTATTGTGTAGTCGTTTTAAAAGTGAAAAAAAGAAGAAAAGGTTAGTAAAAGAAGATTTCGAAAAAAAATTACGTCAAAGTTACAATCAAAGAAAGCAATTGTTTGATGCCGTTTGGAATTCACCACCCGTGCTATTAGACAAACCCTATCAAAAAGGCTGGGTTCGATTTTTTGTTTTGAGATCAGATGTATTAGTTGGTCCAAATTCAGGTTTTTTCATGAATTTGTTAGGGAAAATTAATACATATCACTATTCAAATGAAAAATCATTTACCAAACGCATAAGGAAATCTGGAAAGAAAATTTCTGTTCCGTCAGAACAGTTTTTGAAAATGATTTCCATTAGTGATTGGAATTGTAAAAAAATAGATTTGACTGAAAAAGAGAAATCCTACTTTACATTAACCAAAGAATGGTCAAATAATCTTGGGAGGGATATAATTTATTATCGATTTGATGAGCCTTGGAGATTTGTGCTGCGTGTGCGGCCGAATATTATAACGCATAAAAAACCTGTTGATTCAGATTTACAAAGCGAACTTCAGGTTTTAGAAAATTATATTACCAATTATAATTTAAACCATAAAATAAACAGATTAGTTATGGGATATGCTCGCTATTCAGGCTGGAAAGTTTTCCTGAATCCGAAAGAGCTAAACCCAATTAAAAATAAAAGTCGGTGTTTATTGTATCAACAATATGTCGATGAAATGATATAAATCATGGGAAATAAATTATCCGGAAAAGACCTGATTAAGTTAGGCTTTCCAAAAAACAATTCAATAAATATCGCCTTAGGGCAAATAAACAGATATAGAAAAAGAGAAAAAAAGGAATCCATTCTAATAGAAGCCAAAGAGGTTTTACTTCATCCTGAAAAGTTTGAAGGGCACGGAACCTGGGGAAAAGTGGCGGAAGGTTTGATAAACCCGGTTCACGTAAGAATGCATCAACTGAAAACAACTCGGGTTCCTTTTACCATTTTTGGCGAAAATGAGATCGATCAACAAGCAAAATTTCAGCTGTATGATTCTTTAAAATTACCAATTTCAGTTGCAGGAGCTTTAATGCCAGACGCACATTCAGGTTATGGATTACCAATTGGAGGTGTTCTAGCCACTGATAATGCAGTTATTCCGTATGGAGTGGGTGTTGATATTGGCTGCCGTATGAGTTTGTCAATATTTGATATACCGGCATCTTATTTTAAAGGGAAAGAACATCAATTACAAGCAATTTTAAAAGACAATACTAAATTTGGAATGAATGAAACACACGCTACAAAAGCGGATCATGAAGTTTTTTATAAAAGCGAATTTCAGGATATTCCATTATTGAAGAATCTTTTGCCTAAAGCTTATAAGCAATTAGGGAGTTCGGGAGGAGGAAATCATTTTGTAGAATTTGGTATCGCAAAAATTGACAATCCAGAGAATGAATGGAAACTTGGAACAGGAGAATATTTCGCAGTTTTATCGCACAGTGGTTCTCGTGGTTTGGGAGCAAATATTGCCAAACATTATACCTATCTGGCAACGAAACAATGCCCTTTACCAAAAAATGTTCAGCATTTGGCATGGTTAGATCTGAATACACATGATGGTCAGGAATACTGGCTGGCAATGAATTTGGCAGGAGAATATGCAAAAGCTTGCCACGATGATATTCATAGACGAATTGCCAAAGCAATAGGGAAAAGAGTAGTGGTTACAATTGAAAATCACCACAATTTTGCATGGAAAGAGATGGTAGATGGTAAAGAATGTATTGTGCACAGAAAAGGGGCAACTCCTGCTGCTGAAGGTCAATTGGGAATAATTCCGGGATCTATGACTGCTCCGGGATATATTGTAAAAGGCAAAGGAAATGCAGAAAGTTTAAATTCGGCATCGCATGGTGCTGGACGTTTATTTTCTCGTGCTAAATGTAAAAGCATGTTTACGCAAAGTGAAATTAAGAAGGTTTTAAAAACTAATGATGTCACTTTAATTGGCGGAAATATCGATGAAGCACCAATGGCGTACAAAGACATTACAAAGGTGATGGGAAATCAAACTGATTTAGTTGAAGTTCTAGGAACTTTTACGCCTAAAATCGTTAGAATGGACCGATAAAAGAAATTAAAAATGGAAAGAATTATACAGATAACTGCAGGTCGCGGACCTGCAGAATGTACTTGGGTGGTTGCCCAAGTGCTTAAAAAAGTTTTGGACGAAGCTCATGAACAACAATTAGAAACCACTTTATTGCAAAGAGAGGTTGGTCAGGAAAACGGTACAGTTGAAACTGCAACAATTTCTATAAAAGGAAAAAATGCAACAACATTTGCTAATTCCTGGATAGGAACAATTCAATGGATTGGTCAGAGTCAGTTTAGAAAAATGCATAAACGAAAAAACTGGTTTATTGGCATTTTTGAGATTGAAGCGCAAAAGAATGCATCAATTTCAGAAAATGATATTCAGTATCAGGCAATGCGAAGTTCCGGGGCTGGCGGACAACATGTAAATAAAGTCAGTTCGGCAATTAGAGCGACACATACTCCAACAGGAATAGCAGTTGTTTCTATGGACAGTCGTTCACAACACCAAAACAAAAAACTGGCAACAGAAAGATTATTAAAAAAACTAGAAGACGAAACTTTGCAACAACTCAAAAATCATGTGGGGAAACAATGGGAAAACCAGTTGAATATTCAACGTGGAAACCCTGTTAGGGTTTTTTCCGGAACTGATTTTAAGAAGAATAAAGTGGAGAAAAGTTATAAAGGAACTCGTCAGAAACTAAAAACAGATTTACGAAATGAAAACAATTGATAAATATCTTTTTCAGGCTTTAGATAATTACCCATATTCGCTTGAGGAAACGATTGAATCTCTGGATTACGCTTTTTCTTATGATGCCAAAAATACAATGGTTTTGTGTTTGTACGGAAGAATCCAAGCAGAACAATTGTGGAATTATGAAGAGGCAAAACACTATTTTCAAGAAGCTTTGGCTATTAATATTCATGCACTTGAGGTTTATCCACATTATTTACATACTTTGATTTTAAACGAAGATTATGTAGAGGCGCAAAAGTTAATTGATTTTGCTTTAACTGTAAAAGGAATAAATAAGTCGGAAATATTGGTTAAGAAAGCTATTCTTCTTGAAGCGCAGCAACAATTTAAAGAAGCTCTAAGAGAGATCAAAAAGGCTAAACTTTGTACTTTGCAGTTTACTTTTGAGTCTGATATTACTGAAGTAGAGAAACGAATTAAAGGAAAAATTGATTTGTTAGAAAAGAAAAAGAAGTCTAAAAAATCAAAGAAAGATTCGAAAAAGAAATCAAATTAATTTTGATTAAACTAAAAACGATGCAATTCAAATTTTGAATTACATCGTTTTTTTAACAGATGTCCCTACGGGACATTTTTCTTACTTGCCTATGTGTTTTGTTACCGATCTGTAACTCCTAAATGGAGTTTTTTTATTTTATAATGGTTGTATATGTTACAAAATATTCTTCAGGAATATAATAAAAATCTGTGATAATCCGTTAAATCTGTTTAATCTGTGGGCTATCTTATTTCCAATGTAATTCTAAAGCAAAACAGGTTTTATCACCTTTCGTAATGCTAAATTTTGCATTGGTATGACTATCATCTTCACTTTCATGGATTACTACTTTGTCTTTTAAAGATAGCTCTTTCATGAAATTCATCTCAAAACTTTTTACTTCTTGTTTCAGGATTCGTTTTTCATCAACATGATCCAGACACCATTCTAAATATTTCACATTATTTACGTGATTTACAATGTCTAAATCTGATAAATAAACCGTTTTTTCAAAAATGGCTTCTTTTTCATGATTGATGTTTATCTTGGAAAAACCGTCGTTTGTTGCTCTGTTGTCAGGAAACAATTCAAAATGTTCATAAGGTAAAGCCAAAGCTTCAGGACGGCGTAATTGAGTGTTAAAAACAGCCCAGTAGGTTTCGCAGCCTACTATTTTTTTACCATTTACATACATTTCAAGTGCACGAACGGAACGCGAATTTTCTAAACTATTGATCCATGTTTTTACCGTAACAATATCCTGCCATTTTGGTAAAGCTGTAATTTCAACACGCATTCTGCTTAAAACCCAAGCTTGATGGAATTCTTGCATATCAAAGAAACTGATACCTCCAACTTCTGAATGTGCAGCGGCGGTAAGTTGTAAAATATTACATAAATCTGTATATTTCAGGAAGCCATTTGGCGTACATTGTGTAAAATTTATTTCCCAGTCTTTACTTAAAACCGATGTGAAATTAGGAGATATTGGCATTTTTGTATGATAAATAATTTATAACTAATTTTATATGAGTGAACATTAAAAAATGAGGTAATAATAAGTTTTCTTCGTAAAACTACAATTATTAAATTTATAATTTAATCTCCACCGCAGCCTCCGCAGGAACTCCCGCATGAGCTTCCACAGGAACTACCTGAAGAAGAATCAGAAGAACCACAAGAACTACCGGAGGAGCTTTCTGAAGAAGAAGAGCTTTCGAAGCTATTATTTCTGTTTACTTCTTTTATTAACGGTATAAATGCAGGAGTTATTACAGCTGTACTAAATAGAAAATAATTCCATTGCCAGTTACTTTCGGTTTGTCGGCCGGGTAAAATTTCTGTTTTATATAAATTTGTTATTGTATCGATAAAAATCAGTCTTGTTAATCTGTGTAGAAAAAAAATCACAGTAATAATAAAAACAATAAGAATAAATATAAGGAATCCTAATGGCTTGTTTCTGGTAAAGCCTGTTACTAGTCTTATATAGCCCGCCATTGAAAGGAGCGCAAGAATAACAAAGTTTAAATAAAATAAATGATGGAATTTTTTTGATTTAGTAAAATATTTTTCAAATGCATCCATGCAATGTGATATGTTTATGAAAACAGGTTTTCTTGTCATACGCATTACTAATGTTGGGTAAACGCTTTTTCCAAATTCTTTCAATGATCTTGTTACCTGAATTTGTTCATCAGTTAAATTGGCTTTATTTTCAACAAGGTTGATAATATTATAAGGTTGTATTTCAGCTGTTTTGTTCTCAATTAATTCGTTTACAACTCCGTTAATTACATTAGAGATTTTTTGAGTTTTAAGATAAACTAATTCATAAGGCTGAAGGTTGTAAATAAATGAATCCTTATCAAATTCACGAACAATTTCTCGAAGCCTTACTTTGTTGTATAAATCTAGTATTTTAAATGATATGATAGACAAGATAATGAAACCGATGAGAAAATAGGGATTGTCAATTTTAATATAAATTGGTTTTAGAATGTAGTAGAATGGGAATGTCAATACGAAAAATAGTATCAGGGCATTACTGATAAATGTTCTTAGTTTTATTCTTGCTTTATCTAAATTTAAACTTTCATACATTCCTTCAAATTCCCAAATATCTTTTGGTTGACTTCCAAAAGTCGATTCATACAATTTATTAGTTTGCTCTTTCGCTTTTTTAAATTTTTGAAAATCTTCTTTATTATGAGTAGATGGAATATGCTGAATTTGTTTACCAATTAATTTGCAAAATTCTTGATATGATTGGGTGAAAATTAAATGCAGATGCCAAACGGTATCAACAGTTTCGGATGGTGAAATCATTGATTCTGAAATGGATACCAAATACATGAATTTTTTATATTCTAAAATGGCTTTTTGAGTAAAGTTTTTTGCCCAAAAGTTTTCTTTTGCAAGTCTTGTTGAAAAACTAAATTCACTTGGAGGGTCATCAAAATCAAATTGCAAAATTTTATTCCAGAGTACATTATCCATATTTTATCTTACTAACATTGTAAATTTCTAAATTTATTTTCAATCAATTTAAATACATGTTAAAATGATTCTTCTATATATTCTATAATTTCTTTTCTATTGGTTGAATAATCAAACCATTTCGTTACTTCATTTCTTTTAAACCAGGTGAGCTGTCTTTTTGAGAAACGTCTGGTGTTTTTTTTGATTTCTTCGATGGCAAAAGGCAAAGAGAAATCCCCGTCAAAATAACTAAATAATTCTCTGTAACCAACGGTTTGAAGTGCATTTAGAGCTTTATTAGGATACAATGTTTTAGCTTCTTCGAGTAAACCTTCATTCATCATAATATCAACACGCTGATTGATTCGGTTATAAATTACTTGTCTGTCAGCTTCCAGACCTATTAAAATAGGAGTGAAGTTTCTATTGTTTTTCTTCTGGTTTAAAAAAGAAGAATATGGTTTTTGAGTTCCGATACAGACTTCTACAAAGCGCATCATTCGCTGTGGATTTTGTAGCGTTTGCGGATTCTGAATCGTTATTTTTTGATAATAATCTGGATCTAAAAGTTGTAATTGTTCTTGTAAATAATTGATTCCGAGTTTCTCATAATTCGAATTTACCTCAGAACGTATTTGTGGATCGATTTCAGGGAATTCATCAAAACCTTTTAAAATCGCATCTACATATAATCCTGATCCTCCTATTAGTATAGCAAAATCATTATTTTGGAATAGTTCTTCTAATTTAAGAAGTGCTTCTTTTTCGTAATCACCAACGGTATAATTTTCGAAAATAGATTTATTCTGAATGAAATGATGTGTTGCTGATTCTAATTCTTCCTGATTTGGAACTGCTGTACCAATTGTCATTTCTTTGAAAAATTGACGACTGTCGCAAGAAATTATTTCGCATTTAAAATGTTGTGCCAAAGCAATACTCAAGGCTGTTTTGCCTATGGCTGTTGGTCCGACAATGGTTATTAAGTACTTCATATTTTTTAGCCTGGATGGGATTGGAAACCCCGGACTTATATTTGTTAGTTTTTTGGGGATAAAAGAGCGACTTTAGAAGCTCCTTTTATGCTTTAAAAAAACAACAAAGATAAGGAGGAGTTGCAATGTACAGCTGGAATAGCTTCTTAAATTAATTATTTGTCAATTCGGTTCCGCATTCGTGACAGTATTTTGCACTATCAAAATGTACTTCGGAATTGCATTTTTTACATTTTTTTTTACTGCTAACAACACTGTTTTTGAGACTGCTTTTTGCAAATTCAGCTGTTACGATTCCGGTTGGCACGGCAATGACGCCGTAACCCATAATCATTACCATTGAAGCTAAAAATTGACCTAAAGGTGTCGCTGGCGAAATATCTCCATAACCAACTGTTGTTAAGGTAACAATAGACCAATAAATACCAATAGGAATGCTGGTAAAGCCACTTTCTTTGCCTTCTACAACATACATTAGTGAACCAATAATTACTGCAGTAATTACTATAAAGTAGATAAATACCAAAATCTTTTCTTTGCTGGCTTCCATGGCCTCCCGAAGTTGTTTGGATTGTTGTGAAATTTGCGGGATATGCAGGATTTTAAACAATCGGAAGAAACGTAAGACTCTTACTATGGTTAAAACATTTGTTGCAGGGAAAAAAATCGATAAAAACATAGGCAATATTGCCATTAAATCAATTATTCCGTAAAAGCTAAAAACATATTTAAGAGGTTTTTGTATCGAAATAATTCGTAAGATAAACTCGATGGTGAAGAAAACGGTGATAATCCATTCACAAATAAGAAGTTGTGAGTGATATTTTTGGTTAATACCTTCGACTGTGTCCATCATGACCAAAAGGACACTCAGTAAAATTAACCCTAAAAGTATCAAATCGAACAGACGTCCTGAAAAGGTGTTACTGCCGTAAATGATAATTTGGGTTTTTTGCCTGAAAATATCGTATTTTGATTTTATTTTTTTCATATCAGCAAAGATAATGAAAGTATTTGTTTGTTAAAAATGAAGAATTTTAAGCGATTTTGTTTTCCGAATGTGGCTTTGAATAATGTTTTTTACATCTCGATTGTGCTGCATTGGAATTAGGATGTTTTTTAGAATCTCAATATTGGTGATTTGATAATTAAGGTCATAATAAGCGTAACCTTTATAAATTCCATTTTCGATTAATACAGCGCTTCTTTCATTCACATTTCGGCCTCTGTCAAGCAGAATCATGCTTTTGTTTTCAAAACTATTTTCAGATATAAATTGTTGAACTCTTGCATTGTATTCTTCCGGGCTTACTTCGCCAATACAAGCACCATCACATTCTTTTATTTTATATTGAAAACACTCTTTTTTTGTTTGATATAATCCGGTTAGTTTCTGGCACAAATGATATTTTGATGTAAATCTAAAAAGAGCATTTTTACCTTCTTGTAAACTGGAGTATGAGGTAATTTCTCTTTTGCGTCCGTCTGCTTTTTCAAGTTTGAGATTTATATAACCATTTGCGTCTTTTTCGGCATATAAAGCATACTGAAAAATAGTTTTTCGCTGTGAACGATTATATCTTGGGCGATGTATTTTTATTTCTTCACTTTCTTTTAAAAGCGCAATTAATTCGCTTCCGGTTTCATCATAAGTTATGGTGAAAACTTCGGCTTGAATTTTTTTACTTTTTGTGGTGATTCCGGTAAAATGCTGGTTGATTCTCTTTTTGATATTTTGGCTTTTGCCAATGTAAATCAAAGTTCCACCTTCATTGTATATGTAGTAAATACCAGTTTTTGCCGGTATTTGAGCTAAAAGATCCAACAATTTTGGCGCAATTCCCTTTTCGACTTCTAGTTTTATAAAATCTTTTACGATTGTTTTTTCCAGGTCTTTTTCAAGAAGCATTTTGAACAATTTGGTGGTTGCCATTGCATCTCCGCTTGCACGATGTCTGTCTGCCATTGGGATTCCAAGTGCACGAACTAATTTCCCTAAACTATAAGAGGGTTGATCTGGAATCAATTTTTTAGCAAGCTCCACAGTACAAAGCGTTCTGGCTTCGAAATCGTAGCCTAAACGTCTGAATTCGGTGCGTAAAATTCGATAATCAAATGAAGCATTATGCGCGACAATGATACAATCTGAAGTGATTTCTATAATCCTTTTTGCAACCTCAAAAAACTTTGGTGCTGAACGCAACATAGCATTATTGATTCCGGTTAATTTTACCACAAAAGGCTGAATCGGAATTTCAGGATTAACAAGGCTAATGAATTGGTCAACTACTTCATGACCATCAAATTTATATATGGCGATTTCGGTAATTCCTTCTTCATTAAACTGGCCTCCAGTGGTTTCTATGTCTAGTATTGCGTACATTTTAAATGTCAATTTCAAAAATCAATGGCAATATCAATTTTAAAAATCAATTTCAATTTTTGAAAATTGTTATTGTAATTGCTATTGTCATTGGAATTGAATTATTTTTTATTTATTATCATTTTTGATGAAATTGCAATAAGTTGTTCTACTTCAATTAGAAGCTTACTTCTTTTATCGCTATCACCTTCTTTAATATAATCTAGAATCTTTAATGAGTTTCTGGATTCTTTTAATTCTTTTACAACTAATGAAACTTTAAAAATAAAATCTTTATCAGTTATGGTGCCTTGTGCTTCTCCAAAATTTAAGGAAGCGCTTCCAGATGATCTAATTAATTGATTTTTATAATATTCATTTTCAAATAATCTCTCTAATTGTCTTGTAAAGAAAATACATTCTCCAGCAAATCGAACTAATCGATCTTCAAAATTGAATATTTTTTCCATTTAAATTATTGATTTATACTTTTAAAATTGAACTTTGATTTTTGCAATTGCAATTGATATTAAAAAAATCAACGGCCTCCAAAAATGCTGCTTCCAATGCGAACCATTGTGCTGCCGCATTCTATGGCAAGTAGGTAATCTCCAGACATTCCCATTGATATTGTATTCAATTTTAAATTTTCATTTTCGATTGATTGAATTGAATCAAAAATAGTTTTTAAATGTATAAATTCTTTTTTAATCTGGTTTTGATCTTCTGTAAATGTTGCCATTCCCATTAATCCTAAGATACGAATGTTTTTCATTTCTTTGAATTCTGAAGAAGATAAAAGTTCATTTAATTCATTTTCATCCAAACCAAATTTAGTTTCTTCTTCGGCAATATGTATCTGAAGCAAACAGTCGATAATTCTATTGTTTTTTAAAGCTTGTTTGTTGATTTCCTGCAATAATTTCAAACTGTCAACTCCATGGATCAAATTCACAAATGGTGCCATAAATTTGACTTTATTCGATTGTACATGACCAATCATGTGCCATTGAATGTCTTTTGGCATTTCTTGGTACTTATCAACCATTTCTTGGATTTTATTTTCTCCAAATATGCGTTGACCAGCTTCATAAGCTTGCATTAAATCAGAAACAGGTTTGGTTTTAGAAACCGCAACTAATGTTACATGTTCTGGTAAACTTGTTTTGATTGTATTTAAATTTGACGCTATTGACATTTTTCTATTTTTTCTTGAATTTGCAATATAACCAGCCTTTCGTCTATGATTATTTTTTCGTCTTTGAATTTCTTAAATTCATTGAAAATCTGCATTATTCCTTCGTCAGAGTATGTTTCAAATGAATTTATGATGTAATTATCTTTTTTGGTTTTTATTTTTAAGTAAAAAGTCGCTCTGCATATTCCTTTTCGAGAAGCATTAATTTGTATCTGAATATTAGTTTCTTTAATATTTAGTGATTTTATCCATTGCACATTAAACGTTTCACCATGTAATATAATACTATTTTCTTCAAAAGTTATTATATCAATATTGCTTTTGCTTCTGTTTATGATTATAAAAACACAAATAATCAAAAGAAACGCTTCAATTATAATTGTATATAAAATTGAAAGGTTGAAAACGAGAATTATTGGTGAAAGAAGAGTAAACTCAATAAAAAAAGCTAGATTATTTAAATTGAAAAAACGCCGATTAAAATTTTTATATTCACTCTCAAATGTTATCATATTTAAAAAATCTTAAACAAACTGCTTAGAGATTTTCTCTGCTTTTTTACTTTCACTATAATCATAAAAACCTTCACCAGATTTCACACCTAATTTTCCGGCTCTTACCATATTTACCAATAATGGGCAAGGAGCATATTTAGGGTTTTTGAAACCTTCGTACATTACATTTAAGATTGCAAGACAAACGTCAAGTCCAATAAAATCAGCTAATTGAAGTGGTCCCATTGGGTGTCCCATTCCTAATTTCATTACGGTATCAATTTCATAAACACCTGCAACTTTATTATATAACGTTTCGATTGCTTCGTTTAGCATTGGCATCAAAATTCTGTTTGCTACGAATCCTGGATAATCGTTTACTTCAACAGGAGTTTTACCCAATTTTACAGATAAATCCATGATGATTTTAGTCACTTCATCACTTGTATTATATCCACGAATGATTTCAACTAATTTCATGATTGGCACCGGATTCATAAAATGCATTCCAATAACGCGTTCTGGATGTGCTACAACAGCTCCGATTTGCGTAATCGAAATTGAAGAAGTATTAGTTGCTAAAATGGTATTGTGTGAACAAGCTTCATTTAATTGCTTGAAAATGTTCAATTTTAACTCTACATTTTCAGTAGCAGCTTCAACTACTAAATCTACACCAACAACACCGTCTTTAATATCTGTATACGTAATAATATTGGTGATAGTTTTTGCAACTTCTTCCTGAGTGATTGTACCTTTAGAAAGCATTCGATCTAAGTTGGCAGCAATAGTTGCCATTCCTTTATCCAGTGATTTCTCAGAAACATCAATAAGTTTTACGGTAAAACCACTTTGTGCAAATGTATGAGCAATTCCGTTACCCATTGTTCCTGCACCAATTACAGCTATAGTTTTCATTTATTTTTTGATATTATATTTATGATTTTAGCCACGAATTCACTAATTAAGTTGTGCATTCGTGGCTAATTTTATTTTTAAAATTGTTTCATTTATTTATCGAAGCAATCAATAATCTGATACGCTACTCTTAGTGCATCTGTTGCTTGTTCAAGGGTTACAACTGGCGTAGTATCCGTTTTTATTGCATTTGCAAATGACTCTAATTCATCCAGAATTGCATTGTTTTGTTCTACATCCGGATTAGTGAAATAGATTTGTTTTTTTACACCTTCAGCATTTTGCAGAATCATATCAAAATCTCCGGGAACTTCTGGAGCGTCTTTCATACGAACTACTTCGCATCTTTTCTCTAGAAAGTCAACAGAAATATAAGCGTCTTTTTGAAAAAAACGTGTTTTACGCATGTTTTTCATTGAAATTCTGCTTGCCGTTAAATTCGCAACACAGCCATTTTCGAATTCAATTCGGGCATTTGCAATATCAGGAGTATCACTGATTACTGAAACTCCGCTAGCATGAATATCTTTTACTTTTGAATGAACAACACTCAAAATTGCATCAATATCGTGAATCATTAAATCGAGAACTACAGGAACGTCTGTACCACGCGGATTAAACTCGGCTAAACGATGTGTTTCGATAAACATTGGATTTTCGATCATGTTTTTTGTAGCAATAAACGCTGGATTAAAACGTTCAACATGACCAACCTGACCTTTTACATTGTATTCTTTGGCTAAAGCAATAATTTCTTCAGCTTCATCTACAGTATTGGCAATTGGTTTTTCTATAAAGATATGTTTTCCTGATTTGATGGCTACTTTTGCACATTTATAGTGAGAAAGTGTTGGGGTTACAATATCGATTACATCCACAGCGTGGATTAATTTTGCGATAGTACTGAAGTTTTTATAACCGAATTCTTTTGAAATTCTTTCGGCATTTTCTTGATTTTCGTCGTAAAATCCAACTAATTCGTATTTGTCAGATTGTTGTAATAAGCGTAAATGTATTTTACCAAGATGACCAGCACCTAAAACTCCTACTTTTAACATGAGAATGTATTTTAAACAAAAATATAATTTATTTGTCGAAAGTAAAAGTGAATGCAATAAAGATTTAGCGATTTAATAATTAAAAATCAATATTTGATTTACTGTTTTGTTTCTTATTTTTGCCAAAATAAAACCTACCCATTTTGAAAGATACTGCCAAACATCAAGGACTTCGCAATCAATTAGTAAGCACTTTAGAACAAAAAGGAATTACTGATAGAGCAGTCTTGGATGCGATAAAAAAAATCCCAAGACACCTTTTTTTAAATTCAAGTTTTGAAGATTACGCTTATCAGGATAAGGCTTTTCCTATAGGAGCGGGGCAAACTATTTCGCAACCTTACACTGTCGCTTTTCAATCGCAATTATTAGAAGTTAAAAAAGAACATAAAATTTTGGAAATTGGTACTGGTTCCGGTTATCAAACTGCTGTTTTGTGTATGTTGGGTGCCAAAGTCTTTAGTATTGAAAGACAGAATGAGTTGTTTAAAACCACTTCAAATTTGTTTCCTAAATTAAATATTCGTCCTAAACATTTGTCTTTTGGTGATGGTTATAAAGGTTTACCTGGTTATGCACCTTTTGATAGTATTATTGTTACTGCAGGAGCTCCATTTATTCCGCAGCCATTAATGGCACAGCTTAAAATAGGAGGGAGATTAGTAATTCCGTTAGGAGAAGATGTTCAGATTATGACTTTGTTGATTCGGAAAAATGAAACACAATTCGAAAAACATGAGTTTGGAGAATTTAGATTTGTACCTTTATTAGAAGATAAGAATTAAAAGAAAAGCCCAATTTGAAATAATTGGGCTTTTTTATTTTATTGGCCAATAATGTTTATGTAGCGTTCCAGACTCTCTTTTTCATTTTGTGCTATGAAAAGTAAAAAATCTTCTTTGTCTTTTTTGGTTTGCGCTTTTTCCAATGATTGATAATATTGCATTCGGGTTTCGTAATCTCCTTTTATGTTAGCGATTAAATAACCTTTTTGCATTAAAATTAAATTCATTATCAAACGTGAAGTTCTTCCGTTTCCATCAATAAATGGGTGAATTGTAACTAGTCTTTCGTGCATTTCGGCAGCTAGAATAACAGGATGCAATTTGTTTTTATTGATTTCATACCAAATAAAATACTCTTCCATTTCTTTAGTAACCATAAAAGGTTGTGGAGGCATATGTGTACTTCCTTGAATCATGACTTGTACTTTTCTATAACGACCGGCATCTTCTGGAATTATACCTCTTAAAATCAAGTTATGGATAGATAAAAGATCACGTTCATTTAATGAATTGTTTTTATTCATTAAATCTTTGATGAAACCAATTGCTTCCTGATGGTTTATAGCTTCAAGATGTTCTCTCATACTTTTTCCTGAAATTGTTAAACCTTCATTTATCACTAAATCGGTTTCACGAAGTGTCATTGTATTTCCTTCAATTCGATTGCTTTCAAAAGTATATTCGAGTTCAAGAGCCTGAGTGATTTTATAGCTATCAAATTGTCTATAAGTGTCTAGTTTTTCTTTTAAGACATCAATTTCTTTTAATATTTTTTCTAAAGTAGTTGATAATTTTAATTTTGAAACTGTCTTATTGTATTTGATTTCCTTCTCGGCAACTTCAAGTGCTTTTAATGCAAATTCATCATCACCAATTTCGTATAAGATTTTTTCTTTTAACCAGGCAACCATTAAGGTTTCATAATCAATTTCTAAAAGCTGTGACAGCTTAACAATTTGATCTTTGGTTGGTTTTCGTGAACCACTTTCAAATTTGCTTATCAAAGCCTGATCGATGCCAAGCAATTGTGCAACTTCGCGGGTTTTTAATCCTTTTTGTTCTCTGGCATTTTTAAGAAGTGATTTCATTTTTGACGAACTATAAATTGTCTTGACAAAATTAGTCATATTTTTTTAGAATAAAAAAGCAATATCAAATACTGCTTTTTTAATTATTTTATTTTGGAGGAAGTGATCCGTCTTTTCTCATTTCTTTTACAACTGCCTGCATAATTGCGTCAACCGTTTGACCTAAGTCAGTTACATAATCAGATTTTGTAGTTCCGGTCCAGATTAGTTTATTTTCTTTTAAGGAGAAAATATTTGTTTCTACCATATAAGAAGTTGTTTCCTGATAATATCCCGGATCATAGAAATTTGGGGAGTACATTCCGTACCAGTTTCCAAAACCATAACCATACATTCCGGTGTACATACCATCAAATCCACCATAATACATTCCTGTATAAGTTCCTGGAACATAATTGGTTTCTTTATCAGTGCTCACTAATCTCATGGAAATAACTCCGTCAAAATTTTCATCTTGAAGAATTTTTAATTTTTGTTCCTTAGTAAGCTGCGAACTAGCGTCTAAATATTGATATGAAGTTTTAAAAATTTCATTACTGGCAGCAATTCTATTTTCGGCAACTCTTCTTGAAGCTTCATCTTTTACTAATACAACAACTAAAACCTTTTTAAAATGTTCCTGAGCTACGGTTATTTTCGGATCTCTCCAACTATTAACAATAGAGGTATTACTACCACAACTTGTAAGTGCCAACACGGCAATTAACAAAATTAAATATTTTTTCATATTTTAAGGTTGAATTATTTGTAGTAAAAATAACAATAAAATATTTATAAACACTTGTTTAAAAGAAAATTAAAAAGATATTTTTTTAGTTGTAAGCTTTTTTAATTCGGTCTAAATCACGTTTAGTATCTTGTTCTTTAAGAGATTCACGTTTGTCGTAATTTTTCTTTCCTTTACAAAGACCAATTTGCAATTTTGCTAATCCTTTTTCGTTTGTAAATAATTTTAACGGAACAATTGTGAGTCCTTTTGCCTGAACATTTTTGTGAAGGGTTTTTAATTCCTTTTTATTCAAAAGCAATTTTCTCTCACTTCTGGATTTATGATTGAATTGATTCCCAAAAGTATATTCTTCGATATAAGTGTTAATAGCAAAAAGCTCGAGATTGCTAAATTCACAAAAACTTTCAGTGATATTGGCTTTGCCTAATCGTATTGATTTAATCTCAGTTCCGGATAAAACAATTCCGGCAGTATACGTATCGATTATCTCATAATCAAAACGTGCTCTTTTATTAAGGATATTGACTGTTTTTAACATAATGGCAAATGTAAAACAAAAATGAAAAACTTTAATGAGTTCTAAGATAATTAAAAGTTTTTTTTAATCTATGACTTTAATCAGTTCTAAGGAAAAAGCTTACGCATAAGTTTGTTAAATAATTTAAAACAAACTTACAAGATGAAAAAAATTTTAACACTAGTTAGTATCGCATTTATTGGTTTAACTGCAAAAGCTCAGGATTCTAATCAAGGTTTAAAAGGGGCTTGGTTTGCAACGTCTCAATTTGGATACCAACAAACAAAAACAGCTGATGTAAAGCATACAAATTTATCAGTAATACCAATTGTAGGAACCTTTATAACTCCAACTATAGCTGTTGGTGCAGGATTGGGTTATATCAATTTGAAATCGGATTTAAACTCAAATGAATCTACAAAAACAGATTTAATTGTAATTCAGCCATTAGCAAGAAAATATTGGAATGTTGCAGGTTCTCTTTATTTCTTTGGACAAGCAGCTTTGCCGGTTATTACAGGTAAAGAAAAAGAACATAACACAAAAATAAATCAATTTGGTTTGTCTGTATCAGGAGGATTTGATTATTTCGTAACAAAGAACTTTTCTGTTGAGTTCTCTTACGACTTGGTGAATTTTACATCAACTACAATTGATCCTGAAAAAGGTCCTAAAACTACCGTTACTAATTTTGGATTGGCACATATGGCAAATGTTGATTCCGCTTATTTAGCAGGAGGTTCAAGTTTAACAACTCCGCTTTCTGTTGGATTTAAATTTATATTCTAATTTATAGTAGATTGATTTAGATTTCAATTTGCTAATTTTGTAAAAAAGAAAAGACCGTAGTTTTTAAGCACGGTCTTTTTATTATTATTTAAAAAGTATAAAATGCAGAATCAATCTAAAGATCCTTTACACGGAATTACACTTCAAAAAATCCTAGAATCATTAGTTGATTATTATGGCTTTGATACTTTAGGAGAATTAATCCCTATTAAATGTTTTCTATCAAATCCTAGCATCAAATCAAGTTTAACTTTTTTAAGAAAAACGGATTGGGCTCGTAAAAAAGTAGAAGATTTGTATCTAAAATCGCTTCCTAAGTTTACAGAATAATTACAATTTATAAGAAATCATAACGCCGCCACGGTACGGAAGCCATTCGCCACTTTTATTCCAATTTGGTGCTTTTTCGTATCTCCCGGGAGTTCCATCATTGTAATATCCATGATAGAAACCTTGATGCCAGCCGCCGCCTGCAAAAATATCTAATAAAAATTTATCACTTAATTTGATATTGTAGCCAACTGTTGCTCCTAAACGATAACCGAATCCATGTTCGTATTTGTTAGTATCCCAGTAATTCCATTTTTGTATTTGATAAAAATCAGGACCAGCATGAATACCAGCATAAAAACCATTATACTTTTCTTTGAAATGATAACGAACTTCAGGAGTGAAAGTATAAAATTCCATTGGATTGTGACCATTAAATGATTTCCAAAAAGACGCCATTACATCAAAACTAAGAGTAGTTTTTTCTCCAATACTGGTTTCTATGCCAACATTTGGTATTGCTAATAAAGCTGTTGCGGCATTAAATTTAATAAAGGTTTGACTTTGTGATTGTATTGAAAAGAAAAGGACAAGTAGAATTAATAATTTTTTCATGTGGTATTTATAAAGAAATGGAGATTGCACTGATTATTTCGAGTGCAAATATAACGTATAAGAATACGTACTATTGTTTGCAGTATTCTTTTTTGGCAAAATTTTTTTATAAGAAACAAATGAGAAAAATTACTTTTCTAATAATGAGTAAATTACTTTATCTCGAAAACGTCCTCCATAATAATCAGATTCTTTAA
Source organism: Flavobacterium sp. ov086 (assembly GCF_900187965.1). Taxonomy (GTDB): domain Bacteria; phylum Bacteroidota; class Bacteroidia; order Flavobacteriales; family Flavobacteriaceae; genus Flavobacterium. The sequence continues at coordinate 108,145 of NZ_FZNL01000004.1, forward strand.
AATGAGCTTCTTTTATAAAACCGCATTTTTGCAGTACTTTTTCAGAAGCAAAGTTCTCGGGGTCGATAATAGCTTCTATTGAGTGTAATTTTAAATCTTCAAAACCATATTTGATTAATCGATTTAAAGCTTCAGAAACTATTCCTTTTCCATGAAATTCGGGTAACAGAATATATCCAATTTCAGAACGATAATTTTCCGGCTGTGTTCTGTAATAGCCAATAATACCAAGTAATTTAGGATTGTCTTTTAGAGTAATTGCCCAATTGATGCCAATATTTGTTTCTATTTTGCTATCAATCTCAGCAATAAGTTCAAGTGCTTCTTCAGTATTTTTTAATAAAGGTCGTGGGATAAATTTCATAGATTCAGGATTCGAGCGTAATTCGAAAACTGCATTTGCATCATCATTTGTAACTCTTCTTAATAGCAAACGATCCGTTTCTATAACTGGAAATGGATTAAAATTAAGTTCTAACATTTCTTTACTTTTTATAATATTTGTATACTAAATTTTGATTGGAAAGTTTGATGAGCTTCCAAAACTAAAATTCCTTCTTTTTTAAATAAATCACCAGAGTTTTCAGCGGTATCTGAATATCCTAACCAAGGTTCAATACATATAAAGGGTGCATTTTCTTTTGTCCAAATTCCTAAACTAGGAAAATCTTTAAAGTCAATTTTTATATAAGGATCTGAATTTTCAAGGATTGTAAGCGATTTAGACTCTAATGTTTTGAAAATTAAAGCATCATTTTTAAACAAATTATAATTCAAAGGAACTAGATTATCAGTAGTTTCTAAAACTTTAGTTTTGTTGGATATTAAATCATTTTCTAAAAGATAATATTCTAAAGTTTCTTTCTTTTCAAATTCAAAAGCATAATTTTCAAAAGCTTCAGGCAAAGCAATTGCAGGATGTGCTCCTACAGAGAAAGGCATTTTAGTTTCCCCTTTATTGATTACTTTATACTCGAGATCTAATGTTGCTTCGTTTAAAGTGTAAATAAGTTGTAGTTCAAATTGAAAAGGGTATTTTTTTAAAGTCTCCTCATTATATTTTAATGAAAAAATGGCACTATTATCTGTTTTTTGAATCAATTGAAATTCCATATCACGTGCAAAACCGTGACGTGGTAATTGATATTCAACGCCATTTATAGTATAAGTATTGTTTTTTAAAGTTCCGACAATCGGGAATAAGACAGGAGAGTGTTTTCCCCAGAAATCAGGATTGCCTTCCCAGATAAATTCTTTATTGTGACTATTTTTTAACGAAAACAATTCAGCTCCGGAATGTTTTATAGAGGCACTTATCTTTGAATTTGAAATAGTTGTGTTCAATTTTTTGTAGTTGAAATATATTAATTTAATAGAGATGTAAATGTATTTTATAAATTTTAGTTTTCTAAGAAAAAGCTTCAAAATATTTTTTTGATAAATTTTTGCTAAAATTAAATTTATCTTTTAGGTTTTCTCTATAAATAGCTTTTTTTTTCATTAATTTGCTACATAAACAGCTAAAAAATATGAAAAAGCATTCCCTTAAAGGCCTTTTAACCATGGCTTTCTTTGTTGGAATTTCTTCTGTTTGGGCGCAACAAACGCCACCAGCAACAGCAGTAAATCCAGTTAACAATTACAATTACCACGATGCATTTGCACCACATTTTTACACTAAAAACGGTACATCTACTCGTTCTGCTAGTGGTCAGCCGGGAGTTGAATATTGGCAGAATAGGGCGGATTATCAACTAACGGTAAAATTAAACGGAACAACAAATGAAATTGTTGGTACTGATGAGATCACTTATACTAATAATAGTCCGGATAAAATGTCATTTGTCTGGATGTATTTAGATCAGAATTTATTTAAAGAGGACTCTAGGGGAAATGCCGTTGTCCCTTTGACAGGAAGCCGTAATGGAGCTCAAGGTCAGGTTTTTGACGGTGGAAACAAGATAAAATCGGTAAAAGTTATTTCTGTTGGAAAGAAAAAAACAGAAGTTGATGCAAAATATGTAATTACGGACACGAGAATGCAAATTTTTCTTCCTGAAGAATTGGCTTCAAAAGGTGCTTCTGTAAAAATTAAAATCGAATTCTCTTTCATTGCTCCTTTCGAGGGTTCTGACAGAATGGGAGTTTTACAGACTAAAAACGGTAAAATCTTCACTATTGCACAATGGTACCCACGTATGTGTGTGTATGATGACGTAAGAGGTTGGAATACGGCTCCTTATTTAGGTGCTTCTGAGTTTTACTTGGAGTATGGAGATTTTGATGTAAAAATTACAACTCCTGCAAATCATTATGTAGTTGGTTCCGGAGAATTATTAAATGGAGCAGAAGTGTTGCCTGCTGAGCAATTTAAACGTTACAAAGAAGCGTCTCAAAGTGATAAAACAGTTATGATTCGCTCTGCTGAAGAAGTAGCTGCAACCGCAAATTCAAATGCAACAGGAGAAAAGACCTGGCATTATCAAATAAAAAATGCTCGTGATTTTTCTTGGGCATCTTCTCCGGCTTTTATATTAGATGGAGCTAAAATTAACTTGCCAAGTGGTAAAAAAGCGTTGGCTTTATCTGCTTATCCAGTAGAAAGTGCTGGTCAAGATGCTTACAGCCGCTCGACTGAATATGTAAAAGCTTCGATTGAAAATTACTCTAAAAGATGGTTTGAATATCCTTATCCGGCAGCAACAAACGTAGCAGGAAATGAAGGTGGAATGGAATATCCGGGAATTGTTTTTTGCGGATGGGAATCTAAAGGACAGGATTTATGGGGAGTTACAGATCATGAATTTGGACACATCTGGTTTCCTATGATTGTGGGGTCAAATGAGCGTTTATTTGCTTGGATGGATGAAGGTTTTAATACATTTATCAACTCATTAAGTACAGCTGAATTTAATAATGGTGAGTACAAAGAAGAGCCAACAGATTTACATAAAAACGCAGAGCCTTTTACAAGACCTGATCTTGAAACTATAATGAGCTCTCCTGATAATATGAAGGAAGCTAATATTGGTATGTTGTGTTATTTTAAGCCAAGTTCTGGTTTAATAATTCTAAGAGAACAAATATTAGGAAAAGAGCGTTTTGACAATGCTTTCCGTACTTATATTGAGCGTTGGGCTTACAAACACCCGCAACCGGATGATTTTTTCAGATCTATGGAAAATGTTGCAGGCGAAGATTTAAGCTGGTTCTGGAGAAGTTGGTACGTTAACAACTGGCGTTTTGACCAAGGTATAAATTCAATTAAATATGTTAAAAACGATCCGTCAAAAGGAGTAGTAATTACAGTTGAAAATTTTGATAAAATGCCAATGCCAATCGTTCTTGATGTTAAAACAAAAAAGGGTAAAGTTTCAAGAGTTACTGTTCCTGTAGAAGTTTGGCAACGTAATAATACATGGTCTTTCAAATATAATTCAACGGAAGAAATTGATACCATAACACTTGATCCTGATCATGTCTTTCCAGACCATAATGAAGCAAATAATGTTTGGTCAGCCGGAAAAGGCACTGTAGAGAAAGACGTAATTTTAGATGGTTATTTAGGAACTTATTCAACTTCCAAAGCACCTTTAAAAATTGAATTCACAGAAAAAAACAGTACTTTGAATGTTGAAATTACAAATTTCCCTAAGTTCACGATAGTTCCTGTAGAGAATGAAAAAGATACTTTCGAATCAACAAGTGCCGGATTAAAATTTAAGTTTAATGAAGCAAAAACAAGTTTTGATATGACAGTTTTGGGTAACGGACAAGTGATTCCGTTTACTAAGAACTAGAAATATAAAAGATTAAAATGGTTTAAACCCGATAGTTATTCTGTAACTATCGGGTTTTTTGTTTCACAAGCTAACCTTAGTGACTTAGCAACTTAGCGTCTAAAAAAAAATAACATTACATTAAAAAAATGTTAGAATTTTATTTTTTTGTTTTGCGAATAAAAAAATAATGTACTTTTGCACCAATGAATAAAATAAGTTTACATATAACTTCTTTGTCACGGACAAACTCACCTGTAACTTCTCCCGAAGTACGGATACTATCTCTATAGTATTCACAGAGTTTTTCGCCGCGTATTTATTTATATTCATTTTTCATTTTGAAATCACATAATTTGTCCATTGGACAAACATATCCTAAAAGTATATATTATTTTCTGAATTTTCTAAATCAATGTTTTGATTTTGAGAATGTTACTGCTTTTTTGTCTATTTTTATTGGATTGATTTCTGGATTTCAAACTAAACAATACGTTTTAATTTTTAACTCTAACTTCAACTATTGAAATGAAAATCTCTATTGTTGTTACTCAGGAAGAACACTTCAAATTCGCACAGGAAATTTGCGATACAATAGAATCATCTGCCTTATTAAGAGGTACAGGGATTGCTAAAAGAACTCCTGAATACATTCAGAAAAAAATGTCGAGCGGTGATGCGATGATTGCTTTAGCAGATGGAAAATTTGCAGGTTTTTGTTATATCGAAAGTTGGCAGCACGGAAAATTCGTAGCACACTCCGGCTTAATCGTTCATCCGGATTATAGAAGTTTAGGTTTGGCAAAAAAGATCAAATCAAAAGTCTTCGATTATTCCCTAAAAAGATATCCAGATGCTAAAATTTTTGGAATTACAACCGGCTTGGCTGTAATGAAAATCAACTCTGATTTGGGATACAAACCTGTGCCATTCTCTGAACTTACTACAGATCCAAGTTTTTGGTCAGGCTGTAAAACCTGTACTAATTATGAAATTCTAAAAAGCAAAGAAAACAAAATGTGTCTTTGTACCGGAATGTTGTATGACCCAAAAGAAAAACAAAAAGATCCGCCAAGACACCCTTTCAACGAGGCTGTTTTAAGCAGATTAAAGAAAATAAAACAAGCCTTATTCTTAAATAAACTATTGTCGTTTATTTTTTTAACCTAAGAATAAATTAAAAAAGAAATCTCAAACTTGCTAAATACGAAAGTATTAGCCTAAATTATAAAAAATGAAAAAAGTTGTATTAGCTTATAGTGGAGGATTGGATACCTCGTATTGTTTGAAATATTTAAAAAATGAAAAAGGATACGAAGTTCACACCGTACTTGTAGATACAGGAGGATTTGACGAAGAAGAATTAGCTGCAATTGAAGAAAGAGCTTACGAATTAGGAAGCGCACAACACGCAAACCTTACAATCGTAGATAAATATTATGATAAAGCTATAAAATATTTGATTTTCGGAAACGTATTAAAAAATAATACTTATCCGTTATCAGTGAGTGCAGAGCGTGTTTTTCAGGCAATTGAAGCCATAAAATATGCTAAAAAAGTAGGAGCAAGCGCAATTGCACACGGAAGTACAGGTGCAGGAAATGATCAGATTCGTTTTGATTTGATTTTCCAGACAATCGCTCCGGAAATTGAAATCATCACACCAATTAGAGATTTAAAACTTTCAAGACAAGAAGAAGTGGATTATTTGGCTCAAAACGGAGTTCATTATTCTTGGGAAAAAGCACAATACTCGATCAATAAAGGACTTTGGGGAACAAGTGTTGGAGGAAAAGAAACCTTAACTTCAAGCCAGCCATTGCCAAGTGAAGCTTATCCTTCGCAATTACAAAAAGAAGGCGAAGAAAAAGTGACTTTACATTTTGAACAAGGAGAATTAGTTGCCTTAAATGGTAAAAAAGATGTTCCGGAAAAGAATATTGTAAAGCTTGAAAAATTAGCAAATGCTTATGCAATTGGTAGAGATATTCACGTAGGTGATACAATTATAGGAATCAAAGGAAGAGTTGGTTTTGAAGCTGCTGCACCTTTAATTATCATTAAAGCGCACCATTTATTAGAGAAACATACACTTGGTAAATGGCAACAATACTGGAAAGAACAATTAGGAAACTGGTACGGAATGTTGTTTCACGAAGGTCAGTTTTTAGATCCTGTAATGCGTAACATCGAGACATTTTTGCAAGACACGCAAAAAACGGTTAACGGAACTGTAACGGTTTCATTGAAACCATATCATTTTTCGCTTGACGGAATCGAATCTAAAAATGATTTGATGAACACAGGTTTCGGTCAATACGGAGAAATGAACAATGCCTGGACATCTGACGATGCAAAAGGATTTATTAAGATTTTAGGAAATGCACAAAACATATTTTCATCTGTAAACCACTTAGATTATGATTAATATCGGAATAATTGGTGGTTCGGGCTACACAGCCGGAGAACTTATCAGAATATTAATGTATCACCCCAATGTAAACATCGATTTTGTTTACAGCACAACCAATTCTGGAAAGCCGCTTTCTGTGGCGCACCACGATTTGATGGGAGATATTGAAATGAATTTTACTGATGTTGTAAATCCAAATGTAAATGTTGTTTTCTTGTGTTTAGGTCACGGAAAATCGATTTCATTTTTGCAGGAAAATCAATTTGCAAGTCATACCAAAATCATCGACTTAGGAAATGATTTCAGATTGAACAAAGATGCTCATTTTGAAGGAAAAGATTTTATTTACGGTTTACCCGAATTGAATAAAGCAGATATTAAAAAAGCCAATTATATTGCAAATCCGGGTTGTTTTGCTACAGCGATTCAATTGGCTTTGTTGCCATTAGCGAAACATGATTTATTGAATAATGATGTTCATATTAATGCCACAACCGGAAGTACTGGTGCAGGAGTTGGACTTTCAGAAACCTCTCATTTTAGCTGGAGAAACAACAATATGTCACATTATAAAGCTTTTGAACATCAGCATTTAGGAGAAATCGGTGAAAGTCTGGTTCAATTGCAAGAGGATTTTGAAAGTGAATTGCTTTTTATTCCAAATAGAGGAGATTTTCCAAGAGGAATTTTTGCAACCTTATATACAATTTCAGATGAAAGCCTGGAACAAACCGTTGCAAAATACCAAGAGTTCTATAAAAACGAACCGTTTGTAACTGTTACAACGACAAATATCAATATGAAGCAAGTCGTTCAAACCAACAAATGTATCATCAGTTTAATGAAAAAAGGAAACCGGATTTTGATTACCTCAATCATTGACAACTTAACCAAAGGTGCTTCAGGACAAGCAATTCAAAACATGAATTTAATGTTTGGATTAGAAGAAACCACCGGTTTACATTTGAAACCCAGCGGATTTTAGGAAAAATTTGTTTCAGGTTTAAAACTCAAATCAGTTTCAAGTTTCAAGTTCCAAGTTTCACGTTCTGTACAAACTTGAAACATGAAACTTGAAACTTGAAACAAAATAAACAAAAGAAAAAATGAATTTATTCAACGTATACCCACTTTACGATATAACACCTGTAAAAGCAGTAGATTGCACAATTACAGACAATAACGGAGTAGAATATTTAGATTTATATAGCGGACATGGTGTAATTTCGATTGGCCATACGCAACCTGATTATGTAGCCAAATTAAAAAATCAACTAGATCATTTAGGATTTTATTCGAATGCAATTCAGAATCCTTTGCAGGTAGAATTAGCTCAGAAATTAGGGAAACTTTCAGGACTGGAAGATTATGAATTGTTTTTATGCAGTTCCGGAGCTGAAGCCAATGAAAATGCTTTGAAATTAGCTTCTTTTCATAACGGAAAATCAAGAGTTGTAGCTTTTGATAATTCTTTCCACGGAAGAACTTCCGCAGCAGTTGCTGTTACAGACAATAAAAAAATTGTTGCACCAATAAATGCACAACAAGTAGTTACTTTTTTACCTCTAAATCAAATTGAATTGGTAGAAGCAGAACTGGTAAAAGGAGATGTTACTGCTGTAATTATCGAAGGAATTCAAGGAGTTGGAGGTTTAGACCAAGGAACAACAGAATTTTTTCAGGCTTTAGAAAAAGCATGTAAAAAACACGATGTAGTTTTGATTTTAGACGAAGTACAATCAGGATATGGAAGAAGTGGAAAATTTTTCGCTTTTCAACATCACGGAATCAATGCTGATATTATTTCAGTAGCAAAAGGAATGGGGAATGGATTTCCGGTTGGAGCCATTTTAATTTCTCCAAAATTTGAAGCAAGTTTCGGATTATTAGGAACTACTTTCGGCGGAAGCCATTTGTCTTGTGCAGCAGGAATTGCGGTTCTTGATGTAATCGAAAAACTGAAATTACAAGATAATGTAAACGAAGTTTCGGCTTATTTCGCAGAACAAATCAAACAAGTTCCGGGAATCAAACAAGTAAAAGGGAAAGGTTTAATGCTTGGAATTGAATTTGATTTTGATGTTTCGGCTTTAAGAAAAAAGTTAATTATTGAAAAACACATTTTTACAGGAAGCGCAAATAACAAAAATCTATTAAGAATTTTGCCGCCATTGACTGTGAAAAAATCAGATATTGATACCTTTATTGTAGCTTTAAAAGAAAGTTTAGAAGAGCTTCAAAACTAATATTTATGAAAGTAAAGTTGTTTATCAGTACTTTAACACTCTGGATAGTAAATGTTTTAGTTTACTATTTATTTAATTATCCAGAGTGTTTTACTTTGACTGATATTCTAACTCAACATGTTGAATGGAAGCAACTTTTATTGATTTATGTCGGATTATTTTTAGCAGCTATTTTTTTCAGTCTGATCTTTTATAAGAAAATAAGTTTTTCGCGAAAATTAATTCGTTCAATGATTCTTATTAATGTTTTGTGTACATTTTTAATGTTAGCAAATGGTTTGTATAGATTTTATAACAATAGACAAGAATTAAAAGAATCTATTTTGTCTTTTCAGAATGAAGCAAGAGAAGATATTAAAAAGGATCAAATAATAGAATTTGGTGGCGGTTTAGCACTTCCTCCCAGAAATAAAACGGAATATATAAAGTTTATAAAAGTAGATTCTATTACAAAGAGTTACGGTTTAAAACGAGTAAATTATTGTACAGTTTCTGAGAGTATGAAGATTTCGAAAGAAGAGTATAGAAAAATTACCGAACCATATCTCGAAAAAAGAAATGGAAAACATTGGCGAGAAAAGATGCAACATGAAATTGATGCTATAAAGTAAACAACCAAAAAAACAACCAACTAACTATAAAAAATGAACCCATTATCAATTGAAAAACGAAATCTAGTTTTGCGGACTATGGCAAAACTGGTCGAGCAGGAGCGGAATCAAATAATTCTAACGAATCAGGAAGATTTACTTGCTTATGACGGTTCAGATCTTGCGATGGAAGAACGCTTGAAAGTAGATGATAAAAAAGTCGATGAGATGATTTTATCCTTAAACCAGTTGGCTTCGCAAGAAGATCCGGTTGGAGTAGAGCGTTTTCATTTTGTTCATGATAATGGAATCAAAGTCGTTAATAAAACAGCAGCTTTCGGAACGATATTAATTATTTACGAATCACGTCCGGACGTTACCATAGAAGCAGGAGGAATTGCCTTTAAATCCGGAAATAAGATTTTATTAAAAGGAGGAAAAGAATCCTTAAAATCAAATTTAAAAATTGTTGATTTATGGCATCAGGCTTTAGAACAAAATGAAGTTTCAAAAGATTGGGTTGAATATTTAAATTTTAATCGCGCAGAAACTCAGGCTTTTTTAGAAAAACCAACTCAAAAAGTCGATTTAATTGTTCCAAGAGGCGGAGAAAAATTAATTGAATTTGTCAAACAACACGCCACTTGCCCGGTAATTGTTAGTGGACGTGGAAATAATTTTGTGTATGTTCATCAAAATGCTGATACAGATTTAGCTTTAAAAGTAATTTTAAATGCTAAAACTTCTAAAATCTCAGCTTGCAATGCTTTAGATAAAGTTTTAATCGATTCGAGACTACCCAATTTTGAAGGTTTTACAGCTATTTTAATTGAAACTTTAATTGAAAATAAAGTAGAAGTTATTGTAGACGAATCGCTAAAAAGCTTTGAAGACACAGAAACGCTTCAAAACGAAGATATTTGGTATGAAGAATTTTTAGATTACAAAATCGTAATCGGAACAATTGATTCAGAGGAGCATGCAATCGAAAAAATCAATAAATATTGTGGCGGACATTCGGCAGCAATAATTACAAAAGACGATAAAACAGCACAAAAGTTCATGGAATCAATTGATGCAGCAGCAGTTTATCACAATGCATCAACCCGTTTCACAGACGGCGGACAATTTGGTCTTGGCGGAGAATTAGCCATAAGTACTGATAAACTGCATCAAAGAGGACCAATTGGACTTCAACATCTCGTAACCAATAAATGGTACGTGTACGGAGAAGGACAAATTAGATAATTGAGATAATTTGACAATTAGATAATTTCAGATTATTGGAATTTATTTATTGACAAAGCTTTGCGAACTTAGTGTTTGTAAACACAAACAATATAAAAAAACCTTGCGCACTTTGCGGTTAAAAAAACTGCGGTTAAAACAATAACAATGGGGAAAAAGAGGATTTTATTAAAAATAGGAAGTAATACTTTAACCAAAGAAACCAATCATATTTCGCGGGGAAAAATTGAAGACCTCGGAATGCAGATTGCAGCCTTAAACAAAGATTACGAATTTGTAATCGTAAGTTCAGGAGCAATCGCAGCCGCCAAACAGTTTGTGAAATTGGAGAGTAAAGGTAAAGAAATTGCATTGAAACAAGCCTTAGCTTCGATTGGACAGCCTCATTTAATGCGGATTTTCCATGAGAATTTCAGCGATTTAGGATTATTGACATCACAATGTTTATTGTCTTATTCAGATTTTGAAAAAGATCAGTCGAAAGTCAATATTGTCAATACAATAAATGTTTTGGTAGAGAATAATTATATTCCGATTATTAATGAAAACGATACCGTTGCCACAGATGAGATTCGGTTTGGAGATAATGATAAATTAGCCGCTTTAACAGCAGTGCTGCTTAATGTTGATATTCTGATTATTGCGACAAATACAAACGGAATTTACACGAAAGATTCTATCCATGATGAAAATCCTGAAACGATAAAATTGGTAAACGATCTGAAAGTATTAGAAAAAGAAATCGGAGAATCAAAATCATCACACGGAACAGGTGGAATGCAATCAAAAATAGAAGCAGCTGGAATTGCAAAAGCAGCTAATATCGAAACCTGGATCGTCAACGGATTAAATGATAATTTTATTTTGAAGGCTTTAAAGAATGAGATTCCGTTTACTAAGATTGTGTGATTATAACGCTGATGATACGGATTCGCTAAAGCGAAAACGCGGATAAAAACGGATTTTATATTTTATTTTGACTATTATGTAGTGTATTTCATTCAAAACAAAAAAATGAAATTATTGCATGAAGAATTGACCGACGTCATTATTAAAACTTTTTATGAAGTTTACAATGAATTAGGATATGGGTTTTTAGAAAGAGTTTATTTAAATTCTCTGTACTTGGAATTAAAAAGTAAAGGTTTAAATATTGAAGCTCAAAGAAAAATACAAGTTTATTATAAAGGAACCGAAGTTGGAGAATATTATGCCGATTTGATCGTAGAAGATTTAATAATATTAGAATTAAAAGCAGCAGATTGTATTGTGGAAGCCTTTGAGAATCAAATTTTGAATTATTTAAAAGGAACAAATTGCGAAGTAGGTTTACTTTTAAATTTTGGAGCAAAACCAGAATTTAGACGGAAAATATTTGAAAATGATAGAAAATTAAGAATATAAAAAATCCGTTTTAATCTGCGTCTTCGCGAAGCGAATCAGTAAAATCAGCGTCTAATTTTAGGCAACAAATAAAAAACAAAAAACAAATGAACTATATTTCAATAAAAGACATCAACTCATTATCAAAATGGGTGAAAAGTGCGTTGAAAATCAAAAAGAACCCACTTAAAAATCAAGACCTAGGGAAAAATAAAACTCTGGGAATGTTATTCTTCAATCCAAGTTTAAGAACGCGTTTGAGTACTCAAAAAGCAGCTATAAACTTAGGAATGAATGTTATGGTAATGAATTTTACCAACGAAGGCTGGACATTAGAATTCGAAGACGGAGCCATTATGGATTCCGGTGCTTCAGAGCATATTAAAGAAGCTGCAGAAGTAGTTTCTCAATATTGTGATATTATTGCAATCCGTGCTTTTGCAGGTTTGGTTGACAAAGAAAAAGACTATGCCGAAACGGTAATTTCAGGATTCTTGAAACATGCAACTGTGCCAATAGTGAATATGGAAAGTGCTGTTCGTCATCCAATGCAGTCTTTGGCAGACGCTATTACGATGGAAGAATACAAAACGAAACACAAACCAAAAGTGGTTTTATCTTGGGCACCACATCCAAAAGCTTTACCACAAGCAGTTGCAAATTCATTCGTAGAAATGATGCAAATGCAAAAAGATATGGATTTTGTAATCACACATCCCGAAGGGTATGAACTGAGTCCTGAAATTACAAAAGATTGTAAAATCGAATACGATCAAAACAAAGCTTTCGAAAATGCCGATTTTGTGTATGTAAAAAACTGGAGTAACTTCAACGATTACGGAAAAGTTACCAATATAGATCCAAATTGGACAGTTACAGCCGAAAAAATGGCGTTAACCAACAACGGAAAATTTATGCATTGCCTTCCGGTTCGTCGTAATGTAATTGTAAGCGATGAAGTTATTGACAGCGAAAATTCAATCGTAATTCAACAAGCAAATAACAGAACGTATTCAGCACAGTTAGTTTTACAAAAGATTCTTAAGAAGTTATAAATAAAGGTGCAAAGGTACAAAGTTGCAAAGGTTCAGAGGTTTTTACAAACTGAATCTAAACTTTGTTCCTTTATTCCTCTGAACCTTTGTCCCTCATGAAAAAAGTTAAAGTAATAAAAATTGGTGGAAACATAATCGATAATCCAACAGAATTAGAACAATTCTTAACCGACTTTTCTAAGATTGAAGGTTATAAAGTTTTGGTTCACGGTGGTGGAAAATCGGCTACAAAAATGGCTCAGAGTATTGGTTTAGTTCCTCAAATGATTGAAGGACGCCGAATTACAGATGCTCCAATGCTTGACGTTGTGGTGATGATTTACGCCGGACAAATCAATAAAGATATTGTGGCACAATTGCAGGCAAAAAATAACAATGCAATGGGATTTTCCGGAGCTGATGGAAATTTGATTCAATCAACAAAACGAAATCACGCAACAATAGATTACGGTTTTGTGGGCGATGTAAAACAAGTTAATACATCATTATTAAAAACTTTGCTTGAAGCTGGAATTGTTCCTGTTTTTTGCGCCATTACGCACGACAAAAACGGACAACTTTTAAATACAAATGCCGATACCATTGCAAGTGAATTATCAATTGCATTGTCTGAAGTTTTTGATGTTACACTAACATATTGTTTTGAAAAACAAGGCGTTTTGCAAGATTCAGAAGATGATTCATCTGTAATTACTCAAATAAACGAAGAGTTGTACAACAAACTAAAAGCCGAAAAAGTAATCCATTCCGGAATGATTCCGAAATTGGATAATTGTTTTAATAGTTTATCTCGCGGTGTTCAAAAAATCAAAATCGGACATCACAAAATGTTGCAGAACCCAGACGTTTTACATACAACGATTACATTATAAAAATATATACCACGAATTACACAAATTTTTACGAATTAAAATTTAAAAAAATTAGCAAAAATTTGTGTAATTCGTGGCAAAAAAAGATAACTGCGGAAGTTATTTTAAATATTAATTTAAGAAATTTGCGCAAATTAGAATTGTCACAAAATTGAGTAATAGAATTCATTAGAAAACTTTGTGACTTTGAGCCTTCGTGGCAGAGAACCTACACCTATGAAAAATATAGAAACGCTTACCCAGGAAGCAATTAGTTTATTAAAGAATTTGATTGAAACACCTTCATTTTCAAGTGAAGAAGATCAAACGGCACTTTTAATAGAAAATTGGTTCAATCAAAACGAGATTCCTTTTAAAAGAGAAAACAATAATGTGTGGGCTTTCAATAAGTATTTCGACGAAAATAAACCGACACTTTTACTAAATTCACACCACGATACTGTAAAACCAAATCAAGCCTATACAAACGATCCGTTTAAAGCCATTGAAAAAGATAGCAAATTATTCGGATTAGGAAGCAATGATGCCGGAGGATGTTTAGTTTCGTTATTGGCGACGTTTGTTCATTTTTATGAGAATCAAAACCTGTCTCATAATATTGTAATTGTGGCTTCCGCCGAAGAAGAAAGCAGCGGAAAAAACGGTTTAAACAGTGTTTTACAACATCTACCGGAGTTAGATTGTGCGATTGTTGGCGAACCAACTTTAATGCAATTGGCTGTGGCTGAGAAGGGTTTGTTAGTTCTTGACGTAAAAGTAAAAGGAACTGCAAGTCACGCCGCACATCAAAACGATGATAATTCATTGTACAAATCAATTCCGGTAATGGAATGGTTTAAAAACTATAAATTCGATAAAATCTCAGATGTTTTAGGTCCCGTAAAAATGACCGTAACACAAATCAGTGCCGGAAAACAGCATAATGTTGTGCCGTCAGAATGTGATTTAGTTGTAGATATTCGTGTAACAGATCGTTATTCAAATACAGAGATTCTTGAAGTCGTAAAAGCAAATGTAAATGCCGAAGTAACACCAAGATCAATGCATTTAAATGCATCGTCTATTCCGGTTGCGCACGGTTTAGTACAAGCCGGAATCGCTTTAGGAAGAACAACTTATGGCTCGCCAACACTTTCAGATCAATCTGTTTTGAGTTGTCAGTCTTTAAAATTAGGACCAGGAGAAACGCTGCGGTCACATTCAGCAGATGAATTTATTTTTATTAACGAAATCGAAGAGGGAGTCGACTTGTATATCAAAATACTAACAGATTTCTTTAAATTATAAGGAAAGAAAAACTGCCACGAATTCACGAATTTGTATTTTCAAAGATTATCAAAAATAATTCGTGAATTCGTGGCGAAATTAAACGTAAAGATTGGAAAGATCTAAAGATCCAAAAATCTAAGAAGTCTAAAAATCTAAAATCTAAGAAGTCTAAAAATATCACCTATGAAACTTTGGGAAAAAGGAATTGCAACAGACAAACAAATCGAACATTTCACCGTTGGAAACGATCGTGAACTAGATTTGGTTCTGGCAAAATATGATGCTTTAGGTTCAATCGCACATGCCAAAATGCTTGGGCAAATTGGTTTATTGACTCCGGAAGAAACAACTTCTTTAGTGGATGCATTAAACGAAATTATTGCAGATGTTGTAATAGGAAATTTCGAAATCGAAGACAGTTTTGAAGACGTACATTCCAAAATAGAATATTTATTGACCGTAAAACTTGGCGATGCCGGAAAGAAAATCCACACAGCACGTTCTCGTAACGATCAGGTTTTAGTAGATGTTCACTTATATTTAAAAGACGAATTAAAAGCGATAAAAGAACAAGTGAAAACATTGTTCGACTTGTTAATGGAATCGGCAGAAAAGCACCAAAATGTTTTATTGCCGGGTTATACACATTTACAAATCGCCATGCCATCGTCATTCGGGATGTGGTTTTCAGCTTACGCCGAAAGCTTAATTGATGATATTACGATGTTAAATGCAGCTTTAAAGATTGTGGATCAAAATCCGTTAGGATCTGCGGCAGGTTACGGAAGTTCTTTTCCAATCAATAGAACATTTACCACTCAGGAATTAGGTTTTGAAACTTTAAAATTCAATGCCGTTGCAGCACAAATGAGCCGTGGAAAAGCGGAGAAAACAGTAGCATTTGCCATGAGCAGCGTTGCAGCAACGTTATCAAAGTTTGCAATGGATGTTTGTTTGTATATGAGTCAAAACTTTGATTTTATCAGTTTGCCGGCACATCTTACAACAGGTTCGAGTATTATGCCACACAAGAAAAACCCTGATGTATTTGAATTAATTAGAGGAAAATGCAACAAGATTCAGGCGCTTCCATACGAAATCACTTTGATCACTAATAATTTACCAAGCGGTTATCACAGAGACTTACAGCTTTTAAAAGAAGGTTTGTTTCCTGCACTTCAAAACTTAAAAGCATGTCTGGATATTGCGATTTTCTCTGTAAAAGATATTACAGTAAAAGACAATATTTTAAAAGATAAAAAATACGATTATCTGTTTACCGTAGATACTTTAAACGAAATGGTTGTTGCCGGAATGCCATTTAGAGATGCATACAAAGCCGTTGCGGAACAATTGGAAGCAGGAACGTATCAATCTCCAAAAGAAACAAAACACACACACGAAGGCAGTATCAATAATTTATGTCTAAATGCAATCAAAGAGAAGATGAAAGAAGCTTATTAATTTGTGAAAAGTGAAAATTGAGATGTTAATTGTGAAATGAAAAACGATTACTATTCATAAAAAAAAACAAAATCCCGAATCAAAGATTCGGGATTTTGTTTTTTTAAGTAAAATCTAAAATCTAAAATCTAAAATCTAAAATCTAAAATCTAAAATCTAAAATCTAAAATCTAAAATCTAAAATCTAAAATCTAAAATCTAAAATCTAAAATCTAGCATTTTACAATAATCATCTTACAAATAAAATTAGATTAGTTAATCAAAAACACTATTTTTGATTTGAACTTTTATTAAGTAACTATGAATAAGTTTGATGACCAAGCCACTAAAGCGCTTCTGGATAAAAACCTGATAACCGAAAATCAGTATCAGGAAATCAGTTCCTATCGTAATCTGAATATCTTCTCGCTAAATGCAGAATTGAAATTATTTCTCTATTTATCGGTTTTGTTGTTTACATCCGGAATCGGAATTTTGATTTACAAAAACATTGACAGTATTGGCCATATTGCGATCCTTTCGTTATTATTGATCGTTATTGGAGTTTGTTTTTATTATTGCTTTAAAAATGCAAAAGGTTTCCAAAAATCGGAAACTACTTTTGAACATCCAGTTTTAGAATATTTAGTTTTGGCGGCCAATATTCTAACCTGTATTTTCATAGGTTATCTGCAATTTCAATACAAACCCTTTGGAACACATTACGGATTGGCAACTTTAATTCCAACATTGGTCAGTTTCTTTTGCGCTTATTATTTCGATAATAAAAGTGTTCTAACGATTGCTATTACTGGTTTGGCAGCGTATGTTGGGCTTTCGGTAACACCTCAGGATTTACTAAATAATAGTAATTTTTATGCAGACCAAACTTTAAGTTATTCTGCAATAATGCTTGGAGTTTTACTTATTCTATGGACAGTTTACAGCACCAGAATTCAGTTAAAAACGCACTTTACTATTATTTATCTAACATTTGCTTTGCACATTATAAGCATTGCATCGATCAGTAGTCTGGTTGATTATTATAGTGATAGTATTTGGGTGATTTTTGCTTTTGTTCTGGCAGGTTCGTCTTATTATTTTTATCAAGTTAGTCATAATCTCAAGGCGATTTCGCTATATGTTTTTATGATTGTCTATGCTTATATTGGTTTTAATATATTCTTGTTTAGAGTTTTTGAACATATTGACTTTGGTGATGTCTGGATGTTATTTATTATTATGTTACCTGTCTATTTTATAGGCTCAATAGTATTATTTATTAAACTTATTAAAAACTTCAATAAAGAAATTGCCAAATGATAGTACACAATAAACAATTTTTAGATGATTTGGCTTTACTGGATGAAGCAAATTCTTTGCAAAGCGCAGGTTTTATAAGCAAAGAACAAAAAGATTTAATTAAAAAACAATTGTCTGATTTTAAAGGGAGCAGTAATATTTTGGTACGATTAGGATTCTTTTTATTGGGATCATTTTTGTATTTATCAATATGCGGTGCAATTTCGTTATTTGGTTTAAGTGGTGAGAATTTTTTCTTTAAAATTTGCTGTTACATCTTTGCTGCAGTTGGTTTTACAGGAGCCGAATTATTAGCCAATCAAAAATATCATAGTCACGGTTTAGATGATGCCTTTTGTTTGGGAGCACTTTTGAATTTAGGAATTGCCATCGGAATTTCTACAGATGGGTATGAATTAGTCATCGCCGTTTTCGTAGCAATAGCTTCGTTTGTATTGTATAGAAGATATTTGCACTTACTTTCGCTGCTGGTTTTCTGTTTAGCTTCTACAGCCATTTTATTTTACGGATTGTTTGAGTTTGGCGCTATCGGAAAAACTATTTTGCCATTTGTAGCCATGATATTTGCTGCGGTATTTTACTTTTTTACTAAAAAAACGATTAATAATCTTAAGGAAAGTTATTACTACAATGGGCTTTTGTTGTCGAATAGTTTCTGCTTGATATTGTTTTATCTTTCCTGTAATTATTTGGTTGTTAGAGAACTTTCAGTAGAGCTTTTAGGAAATGAAGTACTTCCTGGACAAGATATTCCGTTTGCGATTTTCTTTTATGCTTTTACGCTAATTGTTCCGATTGTTTATTTGGTTCAAGCCTTAAAAACGAAGGATAGAATTATGCTTTGGATAAGCTTTTTAGCCATCGGATTTTCTATCTATACCATTCGATTCTATTACTCGGTTTTACCAATAGAAGTTGCCTTAACACTAGGCGGATTAGTTTTATTCGTAATAGCGTATTTTTCAATTAAAAGACTAAAAGACAACGAAATCGGATTGACTTTTAAACCAGATAGAATCAATAATTCGAATTCTATTTTAAATGCCGAAGCTTTAATTGTTGCTTCAACATTTGGTTTAAAACCAGAAGTAAAATCAGAATCTCCAATGGATTTTGGAGGAGGAGGATTTAGTGGAGGAGGTTCAGAAGGGACTTTCTAGTGAATTGTTAATTGTTAATGATTGATTATTAATTATAAAAATAGAAAAGTGAGATGTAAATTAAATATTTAAATCTCACTTTTTATATTAAAAGCATTTAGAATTAAGAGCTTAACTTAATCTTTCTTAATATCTTAATGGTAAAAACTTTAATGTTTAAACTTTTTCTTTTAAAGCTACAGCATCAATATCGCTGTGAGAAACATCGTAAATAGCTTTTCCGTTTTTGATTAAAATAAGTTGTGGTGACTCGTGATAAACGCTGAATTTATTTGCAATTTCATTTGAAACTTCTCTATTTGCAATTAAATCTAAAAAATAAGCATCAACAGTTTCGTTCAAATCGTATTCACGTTCAAATTGTTTCAAAGCCATACGGCTAATACTACATCTTGTGCTGTGTTTAAAAATGACAACCGGTTTTGCATTTGAGATAGCTTCAATTTCCATTAATTGTGCTATATCGGTTAATTCTATCCAATTTACATTACTTTTTGGAGCATCTGCATTCTCTGAATTTCCGAAGATTGAATTAAAAAAACTCATATTTTGGCGTATTTTATGACTTTTTGACGTTGAAAATTGGTTAAAAACCGATTTTAAGCGCCATTTTGTCTGTGTTTTTAGTGTGGAATATAATTTGAAAGATCTGATGCAAAGTTATATCATTTAAAGTTAAAAATTTAATTCAATAAATTGTAATTTTAAGGGTACCGAAATTTATAAGTAAAATCAATCATAAATCACAGACATATGAACATAAATAAATTTACAATTAAGTCGCAGGAAGCCATTCAGCTATCACAGCAATTGGCCCAACGCA
Organism: Flavobacterium sp. ov086; assembly: GCF_900187965.1. Taxonomy (GTDB): domain Bacteria; phylum Bacteroidota; class Bacteroidia; order Flavobacteriales; family Flavobacteriaceae; genus Flavobacterium. Next base: position 127,749 of record NZ_FZNL01000004.1, read on the forward strand.
ACGGACAACAACAAATAGAAAACGAACACATTTTTAAGGCTATTTTTGAAGTAGACGAAAATGTTGCGCCGTTTATTTTGAAAAAACTAAATGTAAATGTTCCGTTGTTTTTACAAATATTAGACAGCACAATTCAGAGTTTTCCAAAAGTTTCAGGAGGAGAGATATTACTTTCAAGAGAAGCAAATAAAACACTGAATGAAGCAGAGATTATTGCTCAAAAAATGAATGATGAATATGTTTCTATCGAACATTTAATTTTGGCAATTTTTGATTCAAAAAGCAAAGTTTCACAAATTTTAAAAGATCAGGGAGTTACCGGAAAAGGGCTTAAAGCCGCTATTGAAGAACTTAGAAAAGGAGAAAGAGTAACATCAGCTTCAGCTGAAGAAACTTATAATTCACTAAATAAATACGCTAAAAATCTAAATGAATTAGCACGTACAGGAAAACTCGATCCGGTTATTGGCCGTGACGAAGAAATCCGTCGTGTGTTGCAGATTTTGACCCGTAGAACCAAGAATAACCCAATGTTAGTAGGAGAACCGGGAGTTGGTAAAACAGCAATTGCCGAAGGTTTAGCACATAGAATTGTTGATGGTGACGTGCCTGAAAACTTAAAAGATAAAATCGTTTTCTCATTGGATATGGGAGCACTTATTGCGGGTGCAAAGTATAAAGGAGAATTTGAAGAACGTTTAAAATCGGTGGTAAAAGAGGTTACAGCTGCCGAGGGTGATATCGTTTTGTTTATCGATGAGATTCATACACTTGTAGGCGCTGGTGGAGGAGAAGGTGCAATGGATGCGGCTAATATTTTAAAACCTGCTTTGGCTCGTGGTGAGTTGAGAGCTATTGGAGCAACGACTTTAGATGAATATCAAAAATATTTTGAGAAGGATAAAGCCTTAGAACGTCGTTTCCAAAAGGTATTAATTGATGAACCGGACACCGAAAGTGCGATTTCGATTTTACGTGGAATCAAGGAGAAATACGAAACACATCATAAAGTTCAAATTAAAGATGAAGCAATTATTGCAGCAGTCGAACTTTCGCAACGTTATATTACGAATCGTTTTTTACCGGATAAAGCCATTGATTTAATGGACGAAGCTGCTTCTAAACTGCGCATGGAAATCAATTCAAAACCAGAAGAGTTAGATGTTTTGGATCGTAAAATCATGCAGCTGGAAATTGAGATAGAAGCCATTAAACGTGAAAAAGAAGAAAGTAAGCTGAAAATTTTGGGCATGGATTTGGCGAATCTGAAAGAAGAACGCAACGTAATTTATGTAAAATGGAAATCTGAAAAAGATATTGTTGACGGAATTCAGTCCGTAAAACAAGAAATTGAAGATTTTAAATACGAGGCAGAGCGTGCAGAACGTGATGGTGATTACGGAAAAGTAGCCGAAATACGTTACGGAAAAATCAAAGAAGCGCAAGAACGTCTGGATGTTTTGCAAAAGCAATTGCAAGAATTTCAATCAGGTCATTCTTTGATTAAAGAAGAAGTAACACGCGAAGATATTGCTGAAGTGGTTGCAAAATGGACAGGAATTCCTGTGATGAAAATGCTTCAGACCGAAAGAGAAAAACTGCTACATCTTGAAGACGAATTGCACAAACGTGTTGTAGGTCAGGAAGAAGCGATTGAGGCTGTGAGTGATGCCGTTCGCAGAAGCCGCGCCGGTTTGCAGGATATGAAAAAACCAGTTGGGACCTTCTTATTTTTAGGAACAACCGGAGTTGGTAAAACAGAGTTGGCAAAAGCCCTGGCAGAATATCTTTTTGATGATGAAAACGCCATGACGCGTATCGATATGAGTGAGTACCAGGAACGTCACAGTGTGAGCCGTTTGGTTGGTGCGCCTCCGGGATATGTGGGTTATGACGAAGGTGGTCAATTGACAGAAGCCGTTCGTAGAAAACCGTATTCTGTAATTCTGTTAGACGAGATCGAAAAAGCGCATCCGGATACTTTCAATATTTTATTGCAAGTGCTTGATGAAGGTCGTTTGACAGATAACAAAGGACGTTTGGCTGATTTTAAAAACACAATTATTATCATGACATCCAATATGGGAAGTCAGATTATACAAGAGAAATTCGAGAACTTAAAAGGAGGTATAGAAGCTGCTACTGAGGCTGCAAAAGTTGAAGTTTTAGGATTGCTGAAACAAACCGTTCGTCCGGAATTTATAAACCGTATTGATGAGATTGTGATGTTTACGCCTTTAACAGTCAATAATATCTCTAGAATTGTGAGTTTACAGCTTAAGAGCGTTACAAAAATGTTGGCATTACAAGGCATTACAATGGATGCTACGCCAGAAGCTATTAAGTATTTATCAGACAAAGGTTATGATCCGCAATTTGGAGCAAGACCAGTAAAACGTGTGATTCAAAGAGAAGTATTGAATCAATTGTCGAAAGAAATTTTGGCAGGAAACATCACAACTGACAGCATTATTTTAATAGATGCTTTTGACGGGCAATTGGTTTTTAGAAATCAAACCCATATCGAAAAATAATTTACGTAGAGATGCACAGCAGTGCGTCTTAGTCTAAGATACAAAGGTTCTGAGGGACAGAGGTTCAAAGGTTTTAACGTAGAGATGCACAGCAGTATATTTTTAACATTTTAATAAGACACCATTCGCAGCGGCGAGTGGTGTTTTTTGTTTAGAATGAAAATTAAAATTTGAAAATAATATAAGTTTTTTCGAAAGTAATATAAAATAATTCCGAACAAAGTTTTGATCTTTACAATAATGATTTAAAATTCAATTCAAAAGAAAAATAATCTAAATCAAAATAAGATGAACAATATTTTTAGAGGATTAATAGCGGGTTACGGTGCTAAAAAATTAGGCGGCGGATGTTTTAGTACCATTTTAGTTTTTATAATTATATGGGTACTTCTAGGCCAATGTCACTAAATTTTAACTAGAAAAATCAACAAAAAAGTCTTAGATTAGCACCAATAAACAACCAGACTTGTGGATTAAATTGGGTTCTCAAAACCAGTGAAGTACATAGTTTTTAAAAATAAAAAGAGTATAATGGCATCAGGTTTTTTCGTACTATTAGACGATATCGCAGCAATTATGGATGATGTTGCAGTAATGAGTAAAGTTGCAGCAAAAAAAACAGCAGGTATTTTAGGAGATGATTTAGCAGTAAATGCTGAGAAAGCTTCAGGATTTGCTTCATCAAGAGAATTACCGGTATTATGGGCAATCAGCAAAGGTTCACTTCTTAACAAAGTAATCATTTTACCGATCGCTTTTTTATTAAGTGCATTTTTTCCTATTGCTATTATCGTAGTTTTAGTTTTGGGAGGATTGTTTTTGGCCTACGAGGGAGCTGAAAAAATATACGAGTTTGTATTTCCTCATTCTCATGAAGAATCAGAAGGAATAACCGAAGAAAACTTTACTGAAGAACAAATTCTTGAAATGGAAAAAGGAAAAATAAAATCAGCCATAGTAACCGATTTTATTCTTTCTGTTGAAATCGTAATCATCGCTTTGAGTACCGTAGTTGGTAAACCTATTTCACAGCAAATTATAGTAGTTTCTATTATTGCAGTCATCGCAACTATTGGTGTTTACGGTATTGTAGCATTAATTGTTCGTATGGACGAAGCAGGTTATAAACTTATTAAGTTTAGTAAAAAGGAGAAAAGTATAGCGAAATTTATTGGTAATATTTTGGTAAAAGCACTTCCGCTAATTATAAAAAGTTTGACCGTAATTGGTACAATAGCTTTACTATTAGTTGCCGGAGGTATTTTTGTGCATCATATTCCATTTTTCCATCATTTATCACTTAAAATTAATCTCCCAGATATTATAAAAGAATTTGTAGTTGGTTTAGCCTTAGGACTTGTGGTTTTGGTTATAGTAAATTTAATAAAAAAAATAATTCCCAAAAAAGCTGTTAAAGCATAAATCTAAACGATATTAAAAATGTAAAACACCATTCGCCGCGGCGAATGGTGTTTTTTTTTTGGAGCAAAATAATCATTTTCAAAAGACCTACAGTCCCATTATCCACCATATTTTTTTTCGCAAAAGCTCAAAAAAAAGATGCCGTTTCTACCCGGGGCCATGCCAGAAATTTTAGTTTTTTATAAGAAATAACGGTGGTTGCGTAATTTTTTTTAATTGATTAAAATATTGATTTATAGTTGATTAATGCTTTTGGTGAGTTTTTTAACATTTGTGTGAAGCAACCAAAGCAACACATTTGCATCTTCATAGTAATTAACAATTAATTATAATTTTATATGAAAAATTTTAAACTTAAATCAGTTTTAGTAGTATTATTTTTAGGAACAGTATTAATTTCATGCAGTAATGACGATGATAAACCGACTCCTCCGGTTACGAATACAAAAATTTCTTTTGCATCGGCAGTTACAGGACCAGCAACAGGAAAAGTAAATGATGAATTAAGTTATGAAGTAACTTATACTCCTGATACTGCTTGTGGCGTATTCAGTAAATTTGCAGAAGTATCAATTGGAGCTGCAAAAGGATTTGGAGTAGAAGTAAAATATCCATCAGACGTTTGTACACTACAAACACCACAACCTCAAAAAGCAGTTTACAAATATAAAGCTACTGCAAAAGGAACTTTCGAATTTAAATTCCAAAAATCAGCAACTGAATTCATAATTCAGAAAGTGGTTATTGATTAAATTCTAAGTTGATAATTTAGGATAGGAACCATTTTATAAATGTTTGATTCTGGTATAAAGGAATGAAATATTTGTAAAATGGTTTTCTTTTTTAGTTTTAGAGTTTTTAATAAAAAAAACAGGAAGAGTAACAAGATAATCTCCCAATCCCTATAGCTATCGGGAGTAAGAGTGCAACGTTTTATTTTTTTTGCGACTTCGAGACTTTGCGGGCATATTTCGTAAGAGTAAAAAAAGTCCAAGGTTTTTGCGCTTAATGACAAGTAATTTCTGGCCTTTGTCATTCCTTTAAAAATTACTATTTTTGCACTCTAAATTTTATGTCATGCCGAAAAGAAAATATAAAATCGCCGTTATTCAGTTAAATCTAAATGATGTTGCCGAAAATAATCTTAAAAAATGTACTAGTTGGGTAAAAGACGCTGCCAATAAAGGGGCTGAAGTTATCTTACTTCCTGAATTATATAGCAGTCATTATTTTTGTCAAAGTGAAGATGTGGATAATTTTGCATTAGCAGAACCACTTTACAGTACTTCGTTTATTGCTTTTAGCGCTTTGGCAAAAGAATTAGGAGTAGTAATTATTGTTCCTTTCTTCGAGAAAAGAATGGCAGGAATCTACCATAATAGTGCTTATATTATTGATACTGACGGAACAGAAGCTGGTTTATACCGTAAAATGCATATTCCGGACGATCCACATTTCTATGAGAAATTCTATTTTACTCCGGGAGATTTAGGTTTTCAGGCAATTGAAACTAAAAAAGGAAAAATTGGAACACTTATTTGTTGGGATCAATGGTATCCGGAAGCAGCTCGTATCACCGCTTTAAAAGGTGCTGAAGTATTGTTTTACCCAACAGCAATTGGTTGGCATCCAAAAGAAAAAGAGCAATATGGTGAAAACCAATACGGCGCATGGATGAACGTTATGAAAGGTCACGCTGTAGCAAATGGAGTTTTTGTTGCTGCTGCAAACAGAATTGGTTTAGAAAAATATATTGAAGGAACAGAGGGAATTCAGTTTTGGGGAGCTTCGTTTATCGCGGGACCACAAGGTGAAATATTAGCTCAGGCTTCACATGATCAGGAAGAAATTTTAATTGCCGAAGTTGATTTGGATTTACAGGAAAATGTACGTCAGAACTGGCCATTTTTCAGAGACAGAAGAATTGATGCTTTTGGAGATATTACAAAAAGAGCAATAGACTAATTTCTGATTAGAATAAAAATAAAAAGGCTGCTTCAATTATTTGAAGCAGCCTTTTTTAATAGTATGGTATTATTTACTTTACTTGGAAAGTAACTCTTCTCACGATTTGACGAGCTTCTTTAGATTTTTTATTCACAGAAGTGTCTTCACCATTAGCAATTACATTCAATCTCGAAGCATCAATTCCGGCATTAGTTGCAACTTTTTTCACAGCCTCAGCTCTTTTTCTTGATAATTCGGTATTATAACTAGAATTTCCAATTTCGTCAGCATAACCTATGATATCTGCAGATTTACCAGGATTGTTTTTCAAGTATTTCACTAAGAAGTCAACACCGGATAACGAAGCATTTGTTGGTTTTGAAGAGTTAAAATCGAAGTAAACGTTTACATATCCACCGTTAATCAATTCTTCTACAGTATTATTTGTTGCGGTTTCGCTGCCTTTTTTAGAATAAGTTTTATCTAAATAACTTTCTAATTCATCCGGTACACCATTTTGATTGTTATCAATAGATTGACCTTTTGTATTAACAGCAACTCCTGAAACTGTATTTGGCTCTAAATCATATAGATCAGCAACACCGTCTTTATCAGTATCAATAAGATTAGTTTCAATTGTAGTAACTCTGTCTTTCAATTTATTTAATCTTTCATTATCCTCAGAATACCAGTCAGCGTGTTTCTCATTTTTACCTAAGTAGAAAGTCAAACCAACAGAAGCATTTACTAATACTCCTTCTAAAGAGCTATAGGCAGGAGTTCCATGTCCATCAAAGTTATGGTTTTGTCTTCCGTTAATAATTCCCGTTAAATCTCCGGTTAAAGCAACTCTATTGCTTAGTCTTACTTGCCCTGTTAGTCCCATGATTCCATGAGCCATATAATCTTTTCCGTCAAAACCATCATCATTGCTTAATTGCGAAACTCCAAATCCACCATGCGCTAATAAACCGAAAGTGTTTGTCCATGTCTCAAAGTTCAAAGCTCTTCCAAGGTTAACAACCCCTTGCAAACTTGCTCTGTAATATTTGCTGTCGAAGTTAGGAGTATCACTACGTTCCTGAAGTTGATCGTAACCAACATCCAGTTTCAATCCAAATTTAGGGTTAAACATATATCTCACACCTAAGTCTGTGTGAAAAAGGCCAAGGGTTTCTGATGAATAACCCGGGGTCATTGCTCGCACTGGTTTATTTACACCACCATTTAATTCAACAGACCATTTATTATAAGCAGGTTGATCAACTGAAGGTTGATTTGTAGTTGTAGCCATATTTTGTGCATTTGCTGCAAATGCTAGTAGTACAAGAGATACGGAAGCTAATTTCTTTTTCATGATATCAAAAATTTAAGTTGGTTTTTATTTTAAACTCATGACAAAATTATGAGACACGTTTTAGATTGTGTTCTATTTGCTCTTACATAATTCCCATCTTTTGGCTTTTAATTATGTAAATTAGTTAAAATAAGGCTGGTAAATGATAAAAAAAAAGGGTAAAACTTATGTTTTACCCTTTTTTGAATTTATGAATGTGAAAATTATTTTAAATCCGGTTGATAGATTTTTATAGTTCCGTCGCCTTCGCTGCTTACAACTAATAAGCTTCTTTTTGTTGGACTTTTAGAAGCTGGGATAAAAAGAACGCCTTCTGGAGCATCACCTGTTTTTACAGTTTGAAGATATTGCGGAGAAGCGGGATTAGTTACGTCATAAGTCATAAAAGCATCAGATCTTTCTAAACCAACAAACAAAATATTTTGAGTTCCCATTTTAACAGCAACCACAGCTTCAGGCTCAGAACCCTTATCATCACTGCGTTTGTCATCATAAGTTCCTAATTCTTGTGTTTTTTTATCTACATCATTTTTACTGTCGTAAACGATTTTTCCAGTGTTTCCATTCCAGATAGAAAAAGAACGAGCGCCAAAAGCTACCATCTCGTCCAGGTCTCCATCACCGTCAGTATCTCCCATATCAGTAACAAGATTTAGTCTTCCTAAGTTTGGTTCTAATTTTAAAGTTGCAGCATTAGGAAAAACTGTTGCATCCAGCGTCATGTCTTTCATTCTTTTTATATCTGAGTAAGCTGCATATTCTCTTGCATCACCTTCATTTGCAGTAACAAAATAAGGAATACTATTTGCAGTAAAATGACTAATGCCGTCAGGCATAAACATTCCTTTTACTTTCCATGGATTAAAAGCAATTTTATCATCTTTATCACTTACATCAATTGCATTGTCTGCCGTATTGAAATCTTTAAAACCTAAAGGATAAATTGCAGTAATAGTTTTAGAAGTCAAATCTACTTTTGCAACACCATTATTTTCCTGCAAAGTAACCCAAGCAGTTTTAGAATCATCAGAGATTGTTACATATTCAGGCTCAATGTCCTGAGCAAAGCTTTTTGCAAATTTCGAAATTCTAAAGCCTTCTTTTTGCAAAGCAACAGCCTGACCGCTAAGAGAAGCAAAATTTAAAGTAGTAACCGCATAATTATTTGTTATCTCTATAATAGAAATAGTTCCTTCCGGATCTTGCGAGTAATCCGTATTTGGTTCCCCTTCGTTAGCTGTCATAATGTATTTTCCGTCAGGCGAAAAAGTTATCATATCTGGCAATGCCCCAACGGTAATTTGTTTAATTAAGCTTAAATCAGAAGTATTAAAAACAACTACTTTTCCATTTCCTTGTTTGTTAACCGTTGATTCTAATGCCACGGCAAGTTTTCCGTCAAAAACAGAAACACTATTTGAAGCACCTTCATATGACGTCAAATCTATTTTACCAATTTTAGTTGGTTTTGTAGGATCAGTCAAATCAATTACATCGATTTGGTTTGTCCCACTATTATTTACTGTAAAAAGTTTTTTTGTTTTTTCGTCATAAGCCGAAATTTCTGCTGCGCCTTCACCACCAATTGTTATGGAGCCAATTTCTTTAAAAGTTGCAGGATTTTCATTTATAGCAACTTCAGGAGTTTCGGGTTTTGCATTTTCATCGTTATTACAGCTCGTCATGATAATTGCAGCTGTTAATAATGAGATACTTAGTTTTTTCATTTTAGTTTTTTTAGTTTTGCCAAATTTAATTCGCAGAACTTCGCTGTATATTAAGCTTTCATTATTTAATCTTTAACTTAATTTTTATCAGAAATTTTAGCTTAATTCCAATTTGATTTCATTGTACTATTTTATAATCCTTTCGAATGATTATCTTTGCATACTTTCAAATTTAGAACCTCTTTATGTCAACAAATAATAGAAGATTTCCAGCAGAATGGGAAAAACAACAAGGAATTGTATTGTGTTTTCCGCATAATGGTAATGACTGGCCAGGAAAATATGAGGCTGTTCAATGGGCTTTTGTAGAATTTATTAAAAAAGTAGCCACTTTTGAAACTGTTTTTTTGGTCGTAGCCGATGAAAAAATGAAAGAAAAAGTAGCCGAAATGTTGGAAAGAGCACGTGTAAACCTTGCCAATGTTTCTTTTATTATTCATAAAACAAACAGAAGCTGGATGCGCGATTCAGGACCAATTATTGTAAAAAATGGTTCAAAAAGAGAAGCGCTAAACTTCAATTTTAACGGTTGGGCAAAGTACAAAAATTATCAGTTAGATAAATTTGTTCCAGGCAAAATAGCCGATTTTATTGATGTTCCTTTAACACAAGTAATGTACAAAGGAAAACCAGTAATTGTAGAAGGAGGCGCAATTGATGTAAACGGAAGAGGGACTTTATTGACTTCTGAAGAATGTTTAATGCACCCAACAATTCAGGTTCGAAATAAAAACTTCACTAAAGAAGATTACGAAGCAGTTTTTAAAGAATATTTAGGAGTTACAAACGTAATCTGGCTTGGAGACGGAATAGAAGGCGACGATACTCACGGACATATCGATGATTTATGCCGATTTGTAAATGAAGATACGATTGTGACGATTGTAGAAACAGATAAAAACGATTCAAATTACAAACCATTGCAGGATAATTTAAAACGTTTACAAAACGCAAAACTAGAAGATGGAAAATCTCCAACAATTGTTGCATTGCCAATGCCAAAACGTGTAGATTTTGAAGATTTAAGATTACCGGCAAGTTATGCTAACTTCTTAATCTTGAACAAATGTGTTTTAGTACCAACTTTTAATGACAGTAACGATAGAGTAGCACTGAATATATTATCTGAATGTTTCCCTGATAGAGAAGTAATCGGAATTAGTTGTATCGATTTTATCTGGGGATTTGGAACTTTACATTGTTTGAGCCAACAGATTCCGGCTTAGTTTAATAATAATCTCGCAAAGACGCGAAGCCGCAAAGTTTAAAGTATAAAAACTTAAAAAACAAGCTTTGCGACTTCGCGTCTTTGCGAGATTCAAACATAAAAAAACCTTGTTAGCCAACTAACAAGGTTTTTTCATTTATATATCTTCTGATATTTTAGTATCTCTTCATGGTCTGATAAAAGGAGGTAATAATTGGCTGGAAACCTCTCCAAAACCAAGACGAACTTCTGCATTTTCACAGAAACCTCTGATGATTACCGTATCATTATCTTCGATAAATTTACGTTCGCTACCATCTTTTAATTTAATTGGATTTTTCCCACCCCAAGTTAATTCTAACATAGAACCAAAACTATCAGGAGTTGGACCAGAAATTGTTCCTGACCCCATCATGTCACCAGAATTCACACGACATCCGTTTGAAGTATGATGTGCTAATTGCTGTGCCATTGACCAATATAAATATTTGAAATTTGATTGAGAAACGATTGTTTCTTCTTGATTTTCAGGTTGAATTGAAACTTCTAAATGAATATCAAACGCTTTTTTACCTTTTGTTTGTAAATAAGGAAGCGGAGACGGATCTTGTTTAGGGCCTTTAGTTCTAAAAGGTTCCAAAGCATCCATAGTCACAATCCAAGGAGAAATTGACGTTGCGAAGTTTTTGGCTAAGAATGGTCCAAGAGGCACATATTCCCATTTCTGAATATCACGCGCGCTCCAATCATTCAATAAAACCATCCCGAAAATATAATCTTCGGCTTCGTAAGTTGGGATATTTTCTCCCATTACATTTACATCAGTAGTAATGAAAGCTGTTTCAAGTTCAAAATCTACTAAACGAGAAGCACCAAAAACGGGTAGTTTTTCACCATTTGGCAAAGTTTGTCCCATTGGTCTGTGAACCGGAATCCCAGACGGAACAATAGTTGAGCTTCTTCCGTGATATCCTACCGGAATATGTAACCAGTTTGGTAATAAAGCATTTTCCGGATCACGAAACATCTTTCCTACGTTTGTTGCGTGCTCTTTACTAGAGTAAAAATCAGTGTAATCACCAATTAAAACAGGCAATTGCATCTCAACATCGTCAATTTTAAAAATAACAATATCGCGATCTTTTGTTGAATCTCTAAGTTGTGGATTGTTCTCGTCGAAAATCTCGGCAATGCGATTTCGAACTAAGCGCCATGTTTTTTTTCCGTCAGAAATAAAATCATTTAGCGTGTCTTGCATGAACATATCATCTGTTAAATCTATTCCTTCAAAATAGTTTAACTGTTGTAAAGCTCCTAAATCTATGGCATGATCGCCAATTCGCGTTCCTACTGTAACGACATTTTCTTTAGTAAGAAATACACCGAAAGGAATATTTTGAATAGGGAAGTCACTATTTTCTGGTACTTCTAACCATGATTTTCTTTTGGTATCGTTGGCGGTTATTGGCATGTGAGTGTTAATTATTTGTTGAAAAATTCTATGTCAAATATATCATAATCTAACAGTTTGGCAAACGTTTTTTTGTATTTTTGCAGGAAATTAACGAAAAACGAAAAAATGCAACGCGACGAACAAATTTTTGACCTTATACTAGAGGAACAAGACAGACAAATTCACGGATTAGAACTTATCGCTTCAGAGAATTTTGTAAGTGATGAAGTAATGGAAGCAGCTGGTTCTGTTTTAACTAATAAATATGCTGAGGGATATCCTGGCAAAAGATACTATGGCGGTTGCGAAGTAGTAGACGTTATTGAGCAAATTGCAATTGACAGAGCCAAAGAATTATTTGGTGCTGAATATGCAAACGTGCAGCCACACTCAGGATCTCAGGCTAATACATCAGTTTACCATGCATGTTTAAACCCTGGTGATACTATATTAGGTTTCGATTTATCTCATGGTGGTCACTTAACTCACGGTTCTCCAGTGAACTTTTCAGGCCGTTTATACCGTCCGGTTTTTTACGGTGTAGATGCTGAAACAGGTCGTTTAGACTATGATAAAATTCAGGAAATTGCAACAAAAGAGCAACCAAAATTAATTATCGCAGGAGCTTCGGCTTATTCTCGTGATATGGATTTTGCACGTTTCAGACAAATTGCAGATAGTGTAGGAGCAATCTTATTTGCTGATATTTCTCACCCTGCAGGTCTTATTGCAAAAGGATTGATGAATGACCCAATTCCACATTGTCATATTGTTTCTACAACAACACACAAAACATTACGTGGACCACGTGGAGGTTTGATCTTGATGGGGAAAGATTTTGAAAATCCACAAGGATTAAAAACTCCAAAAGGAGAAATCAGAATGATGTCTTCATTATTAGATCTTGCTGTTTTCCCAGGAAACCAAGGAGGACCTTTAATGCATATTATCGCTGCTAAAGCTGTAGCTTTTGGTGAAGCTCTTAAAGATGAGTTCTTTACTTATGCTATGCAATTGCAAAAAAATGCAAACGCTATGGCTGATGCTTTTGTAAAAAGAGGATACAACATTATTTCTGGCGGAACTGATAACCACATGATGCTTATTGACTTAAGAAATAAAAATATTTCTGGTAAAGAAGCTGAAAATGCATTAGTAAAAGCTGAAATTACAGTAAATAAAAACATGGTTCCATTTGATGACAAATCACCATTTGTAACTTCTGGAATTCGTATAGGAACAGCTGCAATCACAACTCGTGGTTTAGTTGAAGAAGATATGGAAACAATCGTAGCTTTAATCGATAAAGTACTTACTGATCATACAAATGAAGCAGTTATCGAAGAAGTAGCAAACGAAGTAAACGAAATGATGAGCGAAAGACCAATTTTCGTATTCTAATTATAAAATTTGAAACTTAATTGTTTCAAGTTTCAGGTTTCAAGTTTAAAGTTTTGTAATGCGGAGAAAAACGTAGAACAGAACTTTAAACTTTTTTCGTTTTAGTATTTCCGAGACTAAAGTCGAGGCGGCGAAGCAACTTGAAACAAAGAAAACCTGAAACAAAATAAACAAAAAAATATGGGCGTATTAAGATTACAATTGCCAACAGATCCAAGATGGGTAAATATTGTAGAAAAAAATATTGAAGAAATCTTGACAGATCACGCTTGGTGTGAGCAAAAAGCAGCAACAAACGCGATAACAATTATCACCAATAACTCAGAACATCAGGATTTGGTGAAAGATTTATTAGCTTTAGCCAAAGAAGAAATTGATCATTTTGAGCAAGTTCACAATATAATCATCAAAAGAGGATTAAAACTAGGACGCGAACGCAAAGACGATTACGTAAACGAACTTTATTTATATATGAAGAAAAGCGGTGACGGAAGTCGTGTTTCAGGTTTAGTTGAAAGATTATTATTTTCAGCAATGATTGAAGCAAGAAGTTGCGAACGTTTTAAAGTTTTATCTGAAAATATTCAAGACGAAGAATTGGCAATTTTTTACAGAGATTTAATGGAAAGCGAAGCTGGGCATTACGTTACATTCATCACATATGCCCGTAAATATGGAGTAGGAATCGACGTTGAAAAACGCTGGAGAGAGTGGCTTGCCTATGAAGAATCAATTATCACAAACTACGGAAAAGGCGAAACGATTCACGGGTAGAAAAAAATGTTTCAGGTTTAAAAAAGTTTAAAATTTCAGGTTACCGTTTGTCACGTTGAGCGATCCCGATAGCTATCGGGAGAAACGCGTTCCAATTAGAAAGTTTTCAGGCTCCAATCTAAATAAAATCCGTTTTAATCAGCGTTTTCGCTTTAGCGAATCCGTGTCATCCGCGTACCAAAAATTAACCACAAAGTTTTAACAATCTAAAATCCACATTCTAAAATCTAAAATTTCTATCTTTGAAAGTAACAGAAAATTTAAAGTAATGAGAATAGAAACTGATTTGAAATTAGGATTTAAAGATGTAATGATTCGCCCAAAAAGATCAACGCTTAAAAGCAGATCGGAAGTTTCCTTGGAACGAAATTTTAAATTTTTACACAGTACCGCAATCTGGACAGGAATTCCAATTATGGCCGCCAATATGGATACGGTCGGTACTTTTGAAATGGCTGAAGTTCTTGCCAAAGAAAAGCTTTTTACAGCCATTCACAAACATTATTCATTAGAAGAATGGAATGATTTCTTAAAGAAAGTAACACCGGATTTCTACAATTATATTGCCATTAGTACCGGAACCGGAAAAGAAGATTTCGCAAAAATTGGACAAATCATAACAGCAAATCCGTTGCTTAAATTTATTTGTATAGATGTTGCCAATGGATATTCAGAGCATTTTGTACAGTTCTTAAAACAAACCCGAAAACAATATCCTGACAAAGTTATCATTGCAGGAAATGTTGTTACAGGCGAAATGGTCGAAGAGCTTTTATTGGCTGGTGCCGATATTGTAAAAGTCGGAATTGGGCCAGGTTCGGTTTGTACGACACGAGTAAAGACGGGTGTAGGTTATCCGCAACTTTCGGCGATTATAGAATGTGCCGATGCTGCTCACGGTTTAGGCGGACACATTATCAGTGATGGCGGTTGCAGTACTCCGGGCGATGTTGCAAAAGCTTTTGGTGCAGGTTCAGATTTTGTAATGTTGGGCGGAATGCTCGCCGGACATACAGAAAGTGGAGGAGAACTAATCGAAGTTAACGGTGAAAAATTCAAGCAATTCTACGGAATGAGTTCAACAACCGCGATGGACAAACATGTTGGAGGCGTTGCAGAATACAGAGCAAGCGAAGGAAAGACAGTTCAGGTTCCTTTTAAAGGAAATGTCATTAATACCGTATTGGATATTTTAGGAGGTATAAGAAGTACTTGTACTTATGTAGGCGCTTCAAGATTGAAGGAATTAACCAAACGAACTACCTTTATAAGAGTGAGTGAACAGGAAAATCAAATTTTTACTAAATAATAAAAGCATTTTAAATATAATATGATCACGATTTCAGAAGCTGCTATCAGCGATATTAAACAAATTCAGAATATAGTAAATATTACTTGGCCAATTACTTACGGTGAGATTTTATCAAAAGAGCAATTAGACTATATGTTGGGGCTTTTTTATTCTGATGAAGCTTTAACCGAGCAATACAATGGAAAAGTACAGTTATTTTATATGATTTATGAAGAGGAAACTAATATAGGTTTCATCGGGATAGAGCATAATTATAACAAAGAAGCAATAACCAAAATTCATAAAATCTATCTTTTGCCGGAAACCCAAGGAAAAGGAATCGGTAAAAAAGTTATTGATGAAATCGGAAAATTAGCTTCAGAAAACAATTCAGCCGCTTTATTATTAAACGTAAACAGATTTAATTCGGCTTTAGGTTTTTATAAAAAAATAGGCTTTGAAGTTATTGATGAAGTGAACATCGAAATTGGAAACGGTTATTTGATGGAAGATTATGTAATGGAGAAGAAGTTGTAAACACGAATTTCACGAATTGACACGAATTTTAAAGCTTAAAACTTAGTTTGTGAAATTAATTTCGCAAACTAATTCGTGTCAATTCGTGTCAATTCGTGAAATTCGTGTTCAATTTTGGCTTCAACTCACAATCACATCATGCTTAAATAGCAGCCCTTT
Source organism: Flavobacterium sp. ov086 (assembly GCF_900187965.1). Taxonomy (GTDB): domain Bacteria; phylum Bacteroidota; class Bacteroidia; order Flavobacteriales; family Flavobacteriaceae; genus Flavobacterium. The sequence goes on from NZ_FZNL01000004.1 coordinate 143,558, forward strand.
CACTTCTTTCAAAGCAAAAATAGCTTTCTTTAATTTAGTTTTTGATGGATCAATGGTGTAATTATAACTCGTTTTAAAATCGGCTTTATTGGCGATAGCTTTGTCAAATTCAGATCGATATAGATCACAATTGTCAAATAAAACACTTGTAAGATCTGTTGCCATAAAATCTACCGCAATTAAACTACAATTGTTGAATGTGGTTCCTTTTATTTTTAAGGTATAAAACTTCGAAAAATCCAGAATACAATCGTAAAAATGAACTTCAAAAATGAGTTTGTCGCACATGGCAAAATTGACTTCTTTGATTTCGCAACGGTTAAAAGTTGCCGTTCTAAAAGCGACATAATTGATTTTGGCTTCATTAAATATACAGTCATTAAAAACGCAATCAATAAAAGTAACGGCTAAAAAAGTGCATTCCGAAAAATTACAATTATTAAAAATACAACATTCAAAATCCTTAAAATTAAGATCGTCTCTACCATAAGTTTTGGTATTGTATTCTTTATCAAGGAAATATTCAGACTCTTTTTTCAATGTTGCTTTTAATGGTTGTTTGAGAGTGAAAAGATAATAATTAAAAGCATTATTTAGGCGGGCTTTTATAAAAATAGCAGCAAAAAATAATTCAGTATTTTTCAGAGTGTTGTATTTGTCTATTAATGATATTCTTAAGGATTTAGGTTTTTGAGATCCTTTGGGTATTGCTTTTTTAAATATTTAATTAAATTATTGAAAATTCTATGATTTTTTTAAGATTCTATATTTTATTATAGTTCTAATTTGATGTAGCTTTACAGTGATTTTTAAAGTAAAAACGTAACAATTTATATGATATGGGATCAACAAGAAAAGAGCATGATTTTTTAGGAGAATTAGACATTCCGAATCAGCTGTATTATGGTATTCAAACTTTTAGAGCTGTAGAGAATTTTAATATTACAGGAATTCCAATTTCAAAAGAACCATTATTTATCAAAGCTTTAGGTTATGTAAAAAAAGCCGCAGCTTTGGCCAATAAAGATTGTGGTGCACTTGATCCTAAAATTGCGGAAGCAATCTGTTACGGAAGCGATCAGGTCATTGCAGGTAAATTCGATCAGGAATTTGTAAGCGATTTAATTCAGGGCGGAGCCGGAACATCGGTAAATATGAATGCAAACGAGGTAATCGCAAACATTGGTTTAGAGTATCTTGGACATAAAAAAGGAGAATATAATTTTCTGCATCCCAACAATCATGTAAACTGTTCGCAATCTACAAACGATGCCTATCCATCGGCTTTTAGAATTGCCCTTTATCTGAAAATGGAAAGCTTTATCAAAACATTAGAAGGTTTAGAAGTAGCTTTTGCAGCAAAAGGCGAGGAGTTTAAAAGTGTTTTGAAAATGGGAAGAACACAATTGCAAGACGCAGTTCCGATGACTTTAGGGCAAGAATTCAAGTCTTACGCTACCACAATAGGTGAAGACGTTCGAAGATTAAAAGATGCTCAAAGTTTGGTTTTAGAAATCAATATGGGAGCAACAGCAATTGGAACAAGAGTAAACGCACCAGAAGGATATCCGGAAATTTGTGTGAGTTATTTAGCCAAAGAAGTAGGTATTCCGTTAACGCTTTCACCAGATTTAATTGAAGCTACTGTAGACACAGGAGCTTATGTTCAGATTATGGGAACGTTGAAAAGAACTGCGGTAAAAATCTCTAAAATCTGCAATGATTTAAGATTATTGAGTTCAGGGCCAAGAACAGGTTTTAACGAAATTAATTTGCCAGCGCGTCAGCCGGGATCTTCAATAATGCCGGGTAAAGTAAATCCGGTAATTCCGGAAGTGGTAAACCAGACTTGTTTTTATGTAATAGGGCAGGATTTAACCGTTACAATGGCAGCTGAAGCTGGGCAATTACAGTTAAATGTAATGGAACCGGTTATTGCTTTTGCCATGTTTACATCATTAGATTATCTTAATAATGCAATTCAGACTTTAATCGATAAATGTATCGTAGGAATTACTGCTAATGTTGATCACTGTTACAATATGGTGATGAACAGCATAGGAATCGTTACACAATTAAACCCAATTTTAGGTTACGAAGAAAGTGCAAGTATTGCCGGAGAAGCTTTAAAATTGAACAAAAGTGTGCATCAAATTGCAGTTATCGAAAGAAAACTAATCACACAGGAAAAATGGGACGAAATTTATTCTCTAGACAATTTAATCCATCCTAAGTTTATTACGAAATAAGAGATTCGTATAAAATATTTTTTAAAGTCGCCAGTTTTTATTGGCGACTTTTTTGTTACCTATAATACTGTTATTTATAAGAATTGTTTGCTAAAATATTGAAAATTAGCTCTATATTTTCATTAAGGTTGAATGTTATTTCAAAAAAATAAAACTACGAATGGTCAATTTTTTTTAAAATAATTACTTTCAATGTAAATGTGCAATCTTCGGATTTCTCTTTTTTCTTCCATTGAGTCTGATTGCACAAACAGAACTTAGTAATCCTGACGAATGTCCGCCCAAAACAATACTGGAAATCTTCAAAAAGAAAGATTCCGTTTATGTCGTTAAGCCCACAAAAAACAATTTTTTCTTGGTTATTCCCGCTATTGGTTCTCAGCCGGCAACGGGATTCTTTTTTGGAGGAGTTGCGCAATATACTTTTAAAGGAAAACAAAAAACAGATAAATATTCTATCGCCAATCTTGGCATAACGTATACAACCAAAAAGCAATGGTTGGTAAATGTCAAGAATAATATACTGCTTAAAAACAACAGGATTTTTTTAAGTGGTGATTATAGAATGTATATTTTTTCGCAGCCCAATTACGGGTTAGGAACTGATATTATTCCGCATCATAGTAAAAAAGAAGGATTTAGTATTGACTCTCTTGCACAGCCAATGGATTATAATTATTTCAAATTTCACCAAACCGTTTCTTTTGAGGTGGCTGAAAATTTTTATGTTGGCGGAGGAATAAATCTCGATTGGTATTCGAGCATAAAAGATAAAGATTTGGATGTAGAAAACGGACAATTCACGTACCATTATAATTACAGTCAAAAATATGGATTTAATAATTTGGAGTATTTTTTGAGTGGCATGAGTCTTAATTTAGTACACGATTCAAGAGATAATCAGGTAAATGCGACACGTGGATGGTTTGCAAACATAAACTATCGTTTTAATCCGGTATTGTTTAATAATCAGAGGTATAGTAATGTTTTGTATACAGAATATCGAGGCTTTTTTCCGCTTTCGAGCAAAAACAAAAACTACATTCTGGCAGTTTGGACTTATGGACAGTTTGTAACCAGAGGAAAACTTCCGTATTTGAGTTTACCCGCAATTGGCTGGGATCAGCGAAGCCGAAGCGGAGAGGGATATACCCAAGGATTGTTTAGAGGAGAGAATTTGATTTATCTTTCGACAGAATTGCGATTTCCAATTACCTGCAACCACATGCTTAGCGGAACCGTATTTACAAACTTTGTAACCGCAAGCAATACCGAAACCCAAACGCATCTTTTTAGCTCGATTCAGCCCGCAGCAGGCGTTGGTTTGCGAATCTTAATAGATAAAAAAACCAGAACTAATCTAATTGTTGATTATGCCTGGGGTAATAATTCTAAAGGATTTTACCTGAATGCCGGAGAAACTTTTTAAGTTGTAAACTATTGTTGACTTCTTTTTTTTAAAGCAAAAAGTTACACGCTTCACAATTAAATCATAATTATTAAAATATTCTGAGTCTTATTTTAAACTCAATCCTTATTTTTGTTAACCATACACAAATTAAGATGAAATTACTTATAGTCGAAGACGAACCAAATCTTTTATCGATTTTACGAAAGGGTTTTGCCGAAAACAATAACGAAGTAAGCGTTGCTCTTGATGGTAAAACGGCTCTCGAAATGATTCATAATTATGATTTTGATGTTGTAATCTTAGACGTAATGTTACCGGATATTAATGGAATCGAAATTTGCAGAAGATTGCGTGCTGCCAAGAATTTTGTCCCGGTTTTGCTTTTGACAGCGCTTGGAACTTCAGAGAATATTGTAACGGGATTGAATGCCGGAGCTGATGATTATTTGGTAAAACCATTTAAATTTGGAGAACTCGATGCCAGAGTAAACGCCTTAAATCGAAGAGCAAATCTGGATACCGAAAAAGTTGACACTATAGTAATTAGCGATTTAGAAATAAACGGAAAAGCCAAATCTGTAAAAAGAGATGGAGAATCGATTATTTTGACCGCAAAAGAGTTCAAATTACTCTATTATTTGGCTAAAAACACGGGTAGAATCGTGTCTCGTGATCAGATTTTAGACAATGTTTGGGATATTAATTTTGATATGAACACCAATGTTGTCGATGTTTATATCACGTATTTACGAAAAAAAATAGATAAACCTTTTAAGACTAAACTTATTCACACCATGAAAGGTTTAGGTTATATTTTAAAGCCATAAAATGGATGTAAGAAAAAAAATAACTTTTACTTATGTAGCACTTTCTTCCTTTAGTACACTATTATTGTGTATTATCGTTTTTGTATTGTTTCGCGAAAATAATCGCTATCATTTCTTAAAACGACTAGAAGACAGAGCTAAAATTGTGGCTTCAATTCATTTTCAAAAAGATCCTGAAAAGATAAAATATTACAGTAATCTGAAGAAAAACGGACTGGAAGAACTTATTGAAGAAGAAGAATTTGTGCTGAAAATAAACAGCGCCGATAGTTTTGATTATAATACAAAATTAAATCTTCCGAATGAGTTTTATACCAATATTCTAAAAACGGGTAAAGATTACTTTGAAGTAGATAATAAGTATTATTTAGGACAAATTTTTACAGAAAACAATCAGAAATATATTGTAATTGTTGGTGCACGTGATCGAAAAGGTCCCACAACGACAATTTATATCGTAAAAATCATGCTTTTTGGCGGTATAGGATTTATATTCCTTGCTTTCTTTTTAGGACGTTTTCTTGCCAAACGTGTTATTAATCCTGTAGCAAGAATTACTAAGGAAGTAAACCGAATTAGCGCTTCAAACCTGCATAACAGATTGCCGGCGGTTAAAAACTCAGACGAGATTTCAGATCTTACCGAGACTTTTAATGATATGTTGGATCGTTTGGAAACCTCTTTTGAAATTCAGGCTAATTTTATTAATAATGCTTCTCACGAATTAAAAACACCAATAACAACCATTATTGCCGAGTCTGAAATTATGCTTCTTAAAGAACGAGAAGTTTCGGAATACATTCAATCATTAGAGAATATTTACAGTCAGGCTTCGAGATTAGGAAACTTAACTGAAAGTTTGCTGAAATTGACACAAACAGGCTACGACGGAAAGAAACAAGTATTAGACATTGCCAGAATTGACGAGTTATTGATGGATGTAAAATCTGATTTGGATAAAATTTATCCAGATAACCGAGTGAGCATTAAACTTAATTTTGCGCCAAAAGATTCTAATTTGCTTTTAATTCCTTGCAACAAACCGCTTCTGGAGTTGGCAATAAACAACATTATTACAAACGGAGTTAAATATTCTGATAATAACGAAGTTTTCGTAACGCTTTCTGCCAATCAGGATTGGATTAAAATATCTATCAATGATATCGGAATCGGGATTCCGCCAGAGGATATTCCGCATTTGTATGAACCTTTCTTTAGAGGGAAAATTGCAGCCAAGTATATTGGTTATGGTTTAGGGCTTCCTTTGGCCTCAAAAATTATCCGTATGCACGATGGCGAAATCCAGGTACAATCAGAACAAAATAAAGGAACGATTGTGACTCTTGTTTTTAATAAATCAAAGAGCAAGAAAAGCAACATTAAAAATTCTAATGTTGAATCTTAGGAAATTCTAATTTTAGATTAAGACCCTTCTAATTTACGCGGAGTTATTTTGTATGTATAAACTAAACGATTATACTTATGAAAAATTTCCTTATACCTACTACTTTAAAAGATGATACTATTTGCGCTGTAAAATCAGCAATTAACCAAGCAAAAGAATCAAATTGTGAAATCATTTTAATGATGGTTTCTGATACTCCGGATGTTTTCTCTTCGTCGCATTTTTTACGCGAAATGAGAACCGGACTTACAGCAAGTCAGGAAGAAGTTCTGGAAACGTGCCGATACATGATCGAACACACGCCAAACTGCAAAATAAAAGTACAGAATCAATACGGACTTTCATCGCCAATTTTTAAACGCATTATTGATGTTTTCTCTATAAAATTGGTAATTCTGACACATTCTTATAAACAAGAAACAAAACGTATTCATCAATATTTAATTCAATTAGCCGGAAACCAAAAATGTCCCATTTTACATTTAGGACTTGAGCAGGCTAAAAATGATTTTAATAAAGCACTTTATATAGAAAACGGCAATGCAAATATGCATGTTAAGGATGTTCAGCAATTTTTGAACGAAAATTTCTCTTATGAAATTGTAAGCCAAACAGCCAATTTTGATGATAATTACGAAAATTTTGCACCTTATTTATCTGAAGCAATTTCAAAATACGACATCGATTTGCTAGTAGAAACACGTAAAGGAGAGAAAATAAAATTCAAGAAAACAAAAAAACAAAATATAAACGAGAAACTCGGACTTCCGGTGCTCTCGCTGTATGAAGAGTTGGTTTAAAACCAAAACTTCTGAGAAAATATAGTTTTAATTAAAAACGAAAAATATGTTATTAAAGAAAAGAATACCAATGCGATATGTTATCGGAAAAATCAAAGTTGAATTAGGGTTGGTTATGGCTTACACTATTTTATTCGAAATTTTTCACCATTATTTCATCAACGTAGCGGTCGAAATACCAATCGCGATTCCAACAATGGTAGGTACAATTATATCTTTATTATTGGCTTTCAAATCAAATCAGGCTTACGACAGATGGTGGGAAGCGAGAATTATTTGGGGATCAATCGTAAATGAGTCCAGAACTTTGGTTAGGCAAATGCTGACTTTTTATAAAGACCCGGATTTCTCTGTAGAAGCAAATGAGTTTAAAGAAAACTTCACCAAAAGACAAATTGCGTGGTGTTATAGTTTAGGTCAGGCTTTGCGAAATAAAGATGCCATAAAACCGATCAAAGATTTGATTAGCGAAGAAGAACTGAATTTTATAAAAAATCATCAGAATATTCCAAATGCGATATTGCTGCTTCACGCCAGAGATTTAAGAATTGCCAAAAAAGATAAACGTCTTAATCGTTATCAACAAGTAGAAATTGACGGTACTTTGACAAGATTATGTGATGCAATGGGAAAATGTGAGCGTATTAAAAATACCATTTTTCCAACAACCTATAGTATGTATATCAGAATGACCTTGTGTTTATTTATCCTGTTATTGCCTTTTGGTTTGATTAGTTTGTTGAGCTGGTTTGCAGTTCCGTTGATTACAATTATTGGAGGAACCTTCTTTTTGATCGAAAAAATGGCAATTCACCTGCAAGATCCTTTCGAAAACAGACCAACAGATACACCTGTTACAATGATATCTATGACAATTGAAAAGAACCTGATGCAAATGCTAAACGAGTTTCAAAGCGAATTTGATATTATCAAAGAATTTGACCTAAAGCCTGAGCCTAAAAAAGCGCAAAGCGACGCTTACTTCGTTTTATAAATTAATATTGGTTTTAATTTATTCGCAAAACAACACCTTAATTGGTGTTGTTTTTTGTTTTTAGAACAATCTGTAAATTGTTTTAACACATAGAAATACAGATTAAAAAAATAGCCACTCCCGATAGCTATCGGGATAAAGAATTAAAAAGATTTTTGTTTCACGCTGATTTTGCAGATTATAGCAGATTTAATTCCAGATAATCATCTGCGTAAATCTACTTAAATCTTTTTAAAATCTGCGAGAAAAATTAGCATAGAATATAGTTTACAAGCTTAGAAAAGGCGTTTCACTTATTTGAAACACACAAAGTTGGCTATGTGCGAAGAAATATATTTCTTTTTGTGTTTTTTTTAATATATAAAATCTATGTTTCTATGGGTGTCAATTAAATTTTACTTCCCCGCCAATCTTCCCAGTGTTTGTATTGATTGACGCAATTCATTCGTCCACGGTAAACCAAAACTCAATCGCATACAATTAGAAAACTGATCCTGCAAAGAGAAAATTCTTCCCGGCGCAATACTAATATTATGTTTCATCGCCAAATGATAAAAAGCCGCCGTATCAAAGTTTTTATCCAGTTCAAGCCAAAGAAAAAATCCCCCTTGAGGCTGACTTACTTTCGTTCCCGTTGGAAAAGATTCCAGAACAGTATTGATATAATTATTACAATTCTGATTCAGGATTTGGCGTATTTTTCGAAGATGATTTTCATAACGACCGTTTTTCAAAAAATCCCCAACAACCTGATGCGTAATAGTAGGAGAGGAGAGCGTATGATAAATTTTATTCCTTAAAATTTCCTTTTTAAATTTCCCCGGCGAAACCCAACCCACACGATATCCCGGAGCCAGAGTTTTAGAAACTGAACTGCAGCAAAGCACAATTCCGCTTTCGTCATAAGTTTTACAATTTGTTGGTCGGCTGGCGCCAAAGTACAAATCACCGTGAATATCATCTTCGATTAACGGAATATTATAAAATTCCATTAATCTCACTACTTCTTGTTTATGTTCATTTGGCATCATACTTCCGGATGGATTGCTAAAATTACTCATCAACAAACAAAGCTTCACTTTCTTGGACGAAAGCGCTTTTTTCAAAGCCTCAAGTTCAATTCCGGTGGTCATATTTGTGGGTAATTCCATAATATACAATCCCAGTGATTTAGCCAATTGCAAGATTCCAAAATACGCCGGACTTTCAGTAATAATAGTGTCTCCCGGTTTAGTCAGCGTCATCAGACAATGTGATATGGCACTTGTACAGCCCGGCATTGTAATAATATCTTCCTCCGTTAGTGATCCGCCCCAGGTAAAAGACCATCTTGCAATTTCCCGTCTTAAATTAGGATTCCCTTTAACTTGCTCGTAACTCGTCCCGCTATTAGGCAGTTGACGCATTGCCTGAACCATACCTTTGTTTAATTTGGCAATTGGCAGAAGTTCATTAGACGGAAAACCCAGCGAAAGCATCGTAATACTCTCATCCATCATATTACCGTAAACCTGATCGATTAAATCTTGTCTGTCAACGTTTTCACACCTTAAAATCGGGCTGCTTGGCGATGGTTCATCAATTATTCTGGCCGAAGTATTACTTACATAATAACCCGATTGTGGTCTTGATTCGATCAAAGAACGGCTTTCGACTTCATAATAAGCCTTACTAACTGTACTCATGCTGTAACCGGTTTCGGCGCAGACTTCACGGATTGACGGCAGTTTATCACCAACATTTAAGAGACCCGATTTTATCTGTTTTTCGATTCTGTCAGCAAACTGAAGATATAAGTAATTAGAATTTTTCATACAAAAATAAAAACTGTTATGGTGCAATTTACAAAAACTGTATCTGTATTGCTGTTTTATTTTTTAGAAATTTGTTAAATCAGAAAATTATTTAAAAAAGCTTTCCGTGAAAACAACAAAATACTACATAGCTGCGATTACCTGTTTTGTAATCTGGGGATTTTTTAGTTTGGTTTTAAAACCAATACATGACTATGCCTCTTTAGATATTTTATTCTACCGTGTTTTTAGTTGTAGTATTCTAATGTTATTGATTTCTGCTACATTCAGACGAAAAAAAGTAAAAGAAGCGATAGAAACTTTTAAAGGATTTTCGAAAGCCGAGAAGAAAAAGACGGTCTTATTAAATATCGGCGGAAGCGTTTTTCTAATGGCAAATTGGTTCACATTCATTTATGTAATGAATCATGTTAGCGTAAAAGCCACTTCTTTGGCCTATTTGGTTTGTCCAATTTTGACCACTTTACTGGCCTATTTTATTTTGCATGAAAAACTAAGCAAAACACAATGGATGGCGGTTGGACTAAGTATTTCCGGCTGTGTGCTTTTGTCTTATGCCAATATCATGGACATGTTTTTTAGCATCATTATTGGTTTTACATACGCATCTTATTTGGTAAGTCAGCGTATCAACAAAGGTTTTGATAAATTTATAGTGCTAACGTTCCATATTACAATGGCTGCCTTGTTTTTATTGCCATTTTATCCGGCTTATAGCGGCCCGATTCCAACAGAATTTAAGTTTTATTTCTGTATCGAAACCATCGCAATTTTGTTTACAATCTTTCCGTTGTTCCTTAATTTATATGCCCTTTCGGGAATTAATTCATCAACAGTTGGGATGCTTTTAAATATAAACCCAATGATAGCTTTTCTATTGGCGATGTTTTTATACAAAGAAAAATTCGGACCAATACAAATTCTGGCATACGGAATCGTTTTTCTTGCAGTATTGGTTTTTAATTCACATCATATTTTTGCCATTAAGCAAAGACTATTACAATATCCAAAGGTTCTAAAATAACGAAAGGTTGTTTATATTTTTTATTGGTTTAGAAGTTAAATTACCGGAACCTTCAGGATATTCAAAACAGGAATGATTAGTTTCATTCCTGTTTTTTTATGAAGTTTTTTTGAGAGGTTTTTTGCCACGAATTTCACGAATGAGTACGAATTTTTTCTTTGCGTAAGTTTAAAAAATATAATTAGTGAAAATTAGTGAAATTTGTGGCAAACTTTTTTCATTTTTCCGTTACGAATTCACGAATTGATTTTAAATTTTGTATTAGAAACTGAAGAAAAAATCCTTTAAATCTGTGGCAAACTTTTTTCATTTTTTACCAACCTGAATTAAAAATATTCAATTACTTTTATTTAGCGTAATCTGCCAGAAAATAAAAGAATTTAAACTAGATAAAATTAGAATGTATAATAAGCTACTTAAACTTGTAACAGAGATCATAGAGATTGATAAATCAGATGCAATATTGGTTGAAAGTCTTTTTGAAACTATAGATTGCAGCAAAGGAGAAATTCTGGAAGTTGAAAACAAAGTTGCGAAGTATTTGTATTTTATTAATTCTGGTTTTATAAGAGTTTATTACAATCAAAATGGCGATCAGATTACAACACATATCAATTGCCCATCCGGGTTTATTACTTCTTTTAGTAGTTTTATAAACGGAACTATTGCGTTGGATAATATTGAATGCATTACGTCATGTGAAGTATTACGTATTACAAAAGATAACTTTGATATTTTATGTAAAACGAGTCAAAAATGGGCAGATTTCGCCAGAATTATTTATGAAAAATCGATAATTTATAATGAGCAACGAACAAAAGACATTATTGATTTATCGGCTGAAAAAAGGTATCTGAAAATACTAAAAGATACCCCTTCAATGATTCAAAACGTTCCTCTTCAATATATTGCTTCATTTATTGGAATTAAACCAGAAAGCTTAAGCAGAATTAGAAGACAGCTAATTACCTAACATAGGTCAAGTAGATTGATTTAGTTATTTATGATTTTTGCATCAGAAAATAACTAAAAAAATGAAAACAGTAAAAAACAAAACGGTACTTATTACCGGAGCATCATCCGGAATTGGCGAAGCATTTGCTTACGAACTGGCAAAAAAAGGCGCAAATCTTATTATTACCGCCCGATCAGAAGACAAGCTAAAAGTCCTGGCCAGCAAAATTTCGAAAAAATATAATGTTGAGGTTAATGTCTTTACGGGTGATCTCTTAAAAAAAGATACTCCCGTAAAATTATACAATCAAATAAAACAAGCCGGACTCTCAGTAGATTTATTGATAAATAATGCGGGATTTGGTAAATGGGTCAATTTTTTGGATGAAAGTATTGACGGATACGAAGAAATGATTGAGATCAATATTAATGCACTTGTAAAATTGTGCTATCTGGTATTGCCTGAAATGCTTGAAAAAGGAGATTGCGGAATCATTAACGTTGCCTCTACAGGAGCATTGCAGCCGTGTCCGTATGTTGCGACCTATTGTGCAAGTAAATCATTTGTATTGAATTTTTCAGAAGCATTATATGGCGAATATTACAAAAAAGGTGTAACTATAACTGCTCTTTGTCCGGGTAATACAACAACAGGATTTCAGGCTATAGCCAAAGCAAATACAAAAGGTATGAGTGCTGATAGTTCAGAGACAGTTGCTAAAGAAGCAATTTCGGCATTATTAAAAAATAAAAGCTTTAAAATAGTAGGTACAATGAATTATTTGCAATCTTTTTTACCGAGATTATTACCGAGAAAATCAGTTATTAATATTGTTCAAAAAATGATGAATGATAAGGTAAATGGTTTAAAAAAGTAAATATTCAGTTTTCAATTCGCAAGTGTAATAACTTGCGGATTAATTATGAGAATCTTAACGTATTTTGATTCATAAATTTCTTTAATTTAACAAAAGCTAAATTTAGATTCTTTATGAAAAATACCAAGCTCCAAGCCTTTACTCCGTTGTTTTATTTAGTATGGTCTGATGATTTGCTGACTCAAAAAGAGTTTACCACAATTCAGAAATTCATTAATGATTTGACTTGGCTTTCGCCCGAAGAAAAACAGCAGCTTCTTTCTAAAGTAGACATTTCAAATCCGCCTTCGCGAAATGAACTCTCGCAATGGAAACTGGATATTGAAAAAAACATTCAGAATAAAACAGACATAAAATCGATTTTTGATATTGCAGTAGCCCTTTCAGAAAAAGATTTGGATATTTCGGCACTGAAATCCAATTTTATAAAGCTGGAGAATGATCTGGGAGTTTTAGGAGAAGAAGTAATTCAGAATTTCAAAACTAAAGCAAGTTCTTTTACTGCAAATTCTCAAACCAACAGTGATTTTGATATTCAGAAAATAACAGAACTTCTGGACGGAAAAGAAGCTGCAATTATCAAAAAAGTAAAATCGATTATTTCAAAACCAGAGTTTGCTTACGAAACTTCGACAGATATAAATGTGTATCGTCAAACAGTTTATAATTGGTGCAAAATCCTCGCAGATGAAAATTTGGGAAATATGGCGTATCCAAAACAATATGGAGGAGGAGAAAACATAGCTGATTATTTTGCGATCATGGAAACCTTAAGTTACCACGATTTAAGTTTAGTGATAAAATTTGGCGTTCAGTTTGGACTTTGGGGAATGAGCGTTCAGTCGTTAGGGACAGAGAAACATTATGCCAAATACCTAAAAGATATTGGTACATTAAAAATTCCGGGTTGTTTTGCAATGACCGAAACGCATCATGGATCAAATGTAAAAGGACTTGAAACAACAGCAACTTACAATCATAACGATCAGACATTTGTAATTCATACGCCAAACAAATATGCCCAAAAAGAATATATTGGCAACGCCGCAGTTCACGGACAAATGGCAACTGTTTTTGCAAAACTAATTATTGATGATCACGATTATGGTGTGAATGCTTTTGTAGTTCCACTTCGGGATACAAACGGAAATACTTTAAAAGGCGTTACAATTGGTGATTGTGGTCATAAAATGGGATTAAACGGCGTAGATAACGGAACGATAAGTTTTGATAACGTTGTGATTCCGAAAGAAAATATGCTCGATCGTTTTGCTTCTGTAAATGATAAAGGAGAATTTGAAAGTCCAATCCCGAGTGATAATAGGCGTTTTTTTACCATGTTAGGCACTTTAGTTGGAGGGCGAATCGGGATTCCGCGTTCGGCTTTGGCTGCAGCCAAATCAGGATTAACAATTGCTATTCGATACGGCGATCAACGCAGACAATTTGGTCCCGAAGGCGGATCAGAAGTTCCAATTTTAAATTACAGAATGCATCAACGAAGATTGATTCCGTCATTGGCAAAAACGTACGCGGTACACTTTGGTTTACAATATCTTACAACCCGTTTTCTGAACAGAACCGAAGCCGAAATGCAGGAAATTGAAGCTTTGGCAGCCGGAATGAAATCTTATTCGACCTGGAGCACAAGAGATATTTTGCAAGAATGTCGCGAAGCCTGCGGTGGAAAAGGATATTTATCTGAAAACCGAATCAACGCTTTAAAAAATGATACCGAAATTTACACCACATTCGAAGGTGATAATACAGTCTTGATGCAATTGGTGGCTAAAAACCGTTTATCTGAGTTTAGAAAATCGTTTGGTGAAATGGGTTCTTTAGGAATCATCAATTATGTATACGAAAATGCAAAAACAGCAATTACAGAGAAAAATCCAATTGCAACCCGAAGAACAGATGACGAACACTTGCTTGATGGCGAGTTTCATTTACAAGCTTTTATTCATCGAGAAAAGGCAATACTAGCATCGGCTGCAAGACGTATCAAAAAACTAGTTGACGGAGGTTTAGAACCTTATGATGCTTTTAATGTAGTTCAGCATCAAATGATCGATGTAGCTCAGGCTTATTTGGAAAGAGTAGTTCTGGAACAATTTCAACTGGCAATAAAAACAGTAGGAGATCAAAAGACAAAAGAGATATTGACAAAACTAAGTCATTTATATGCACTTTCGCAATTTGAAAAAAACAAAGCGTGGTATCTTGAAGACGGTTATATGGAAGCCGTAAAAACCAAAGCAATTCGTAAAATGGTCAATCAGCTTTGTTGGGATATTCGACCAGATGCGGTTTCATTAGTAAACGCCTTCAATATTCCGGAGAGTTGTCTGGCGGCGCCAATTGCGGCTTTATAATATTTTTTTTCGCCACGAATTCACGAATATTTTCAAATTATTGTTTGGAGAAAATTCGTGAATTCGTGGCTATTTTTTATTCGTAATCAAAACCCAATCTTGTCATCCCAAGGAACGAGGGATCTCCGCAAGTACCTCGACAATTCGGGAAAATACTTAATAACGAGAGCTTTGTCGAAGTTTAAAACTTTGACAAAGCTTTTTTGCTATTATCAATTCATTTAAAATCCTAGAAATTCTATTTATTCTCTTTAAAAATCAGTGATTTTAAAGGTTTTTTAGTAATGTGTAATTATTGAAATATTCTGAACCATGTTAATAATATTACATGTTTGTGTGTTTAATATTATGATAAGTGAAATTTTATATTGTTTTATTTGGTGATATGGAAAAAAGTATTTAATATTGCTTCTATGTGAAGCAATGAAATATTTTAGGTTTTATAGTTTCCACATTTACCAACACCACTAAAATTTCCAACTATGAAAAAAACAATTATAAAAACAGCGCGAGTTTCTCTTTTGACCGCGTTGGTACTTTCTAATTTATCATGGAATAGTATTTCTAATGATGAAAATAATCCGCCAATTCTAACTATTAAAGGATTTACTTTTAAGGATTTGAATAAAAACGGAAAATTGGATATTTATGAAGATACACGTCTTTCAATCAAAGAACGCGCTAAAGATCTTGTCAATAAAATGACTGATGAGGAGAAAGCGAATTTACTTATGGGAACCGGAATGCCAGGTTTCGACGGGTTAAAACCTGTAGTTGGTGCTATTGAAGGTCGTGTTCCCGGAGCTGCAGGAGGAACTTACGAAATTAAACGTTTAGGAATTCCGGCTATTATTGTAGCTGACGGACCCGCGGGACTGCGCATAAAACCAATTCGGGAGAATGATAAAAACACTTATTATTGTACCGCGTTTCCGGTTGGAACAGCTTTGGCTTCGACTTGGAATGAGGCGTTGATTGAAAGTGTGGGAAAAGCAATGGGAAATGAGGTTAAAGAATATGGCGTTGATGTTTTATTGGCTCCGGCTTTGAATATTCATAGAAATCCGTTGTGTGGAAGAAATTTCGAGTATTATTCAGAAGATCCTTTAGTGGCTGGAAAAATAGCTTCGGCAATGGTAAAAGGAATTCAGTCGAATGGAGTAGGAACTTCTATCAAGCATTTTGCAGCCAATAATCAGGAAACGAATCGCCTTTCTATAAACGAGCATATCAGCGAAAGAGCAATGCGAGAAATTTACCTTAAAGGTTTTGAAATCACGGTTAAAGAGTCGAATCCATGGACGGTAATGTCTTCTTATAATTTAATTAACGGAACTTATACTTCGGCAAGAAAAGATTTATTGACTGATATTCTTCGTAACGAATGGGGTTTTAAAGGAATTGTAATGACGGATTGGTTTGGTGGTTTTGCCGGATTTCAATCGATAAGTGAAGGAAGCAGTAATGTAACACAACAATTAGATTCAGGAAATGATTTATTGATGCCGGGAATTCCAGCTCAAAAAACAGCAATTGTTGAGAGCATGAAAAGTGGAAAACTTTCTAAAGAAGTTGTAGACAGAAATGTTGAACGAATTGTAGAGTTGGTTTTGAAATCTCCCATTATGGAAAATTACAAATACTCTGATAAACCCAACTTAAAAGAGCACGCGCAAATTACAAGACAAGCGGCTTCTGAAGGAATGATTTTATTGAAAAATGATCAAAACGTTTTGCCTTTTACCAATAAAAAAGGAAAAGTAGCTGTTTTTGGAGTAACTTCTTATGATTTTATTTCGGGAGGAACAGGAAGCGGAGATGTAAATGAAGCTTATACTGTTTCGTTAATTGAAGGTCTGAATAATGCAGGTTTTTCACTTAACGAAGAAATTAAAACAACTTATACGCCATTTGTAGCTAAAGTTAAAGCTACAGAAATGGAAAGCCGCAAGAAAGAAGGTTTCCTGGCTTTGCCAAAACGATTACCGGAATTAAAACTGGAGAAAGACTTTCTAGAAAAACAAGCTTCATCATCTGAATTGGCAATTATTACCATAGGAAGAAATTCAGGTGAAGGCGGAGATCGTAAGGTTGACGATGATTTTAATTTGGCAAATGATGAAGTAGAATTAATCAATAATGTTTCAGAAGCTTTTCATGCAAAAGGAAAAAAAGTAGTTGTAATTATGAATGTTGGCGGTGTTATTGAAACGGCAAGCTGGAAAAATAAAGCAGATGCAATTTTATTGTCTTGGCAACCGGGACAAGAAGGAGGAAATTCTGTTGCTGATGTTTTTTCAGGAAAAATAAATCCGTCCGGAAAACTTACAATGACTTTTCCAATGAAATATGAAGATACACCATCGGCTAAAAACTGGTTGGGAACTCCTGCTGATAATCCGATAAATGTAACTTATGAAGAAGGTGTTTATGTTGGATATCGTTATTATAACACTTTTAACGTAAAACCATCTTATGAATTTGGTTTTGGAAATTCGTATACAACTTTCGATTTTTCGGATGTAAAACTAAGTTCACCAACTTTTAATTCAGCATTGACAGTTTCGGTTACAGTAAAAAACACAGGGAAAGTTTCGGGTAAAGAAGTGGTTCAGCTTTATTTATCAGCACCTTCAAAATCAATTGATAAACCAAAAGAAGAACTAAAAGCTTTTGGTAAAACCAAAGAATTAAAACCGGGTGAAAGTGAAACTCTAAAATTGACTTTATTGCCTAAAGATTTAGCTTCATTTCTGGAGAATAAAAATGCCTGGATTGCCGAAGCAGGAACTTATAAAGTTTTGGTTGGCGCTTCTTCTTTAGATATTAAGAAAACATTGGAATTTTTGGTTCCGAATGAACTTACAGTCGAAAAAGTAAAGAAAGCTTTTGATTTAGAAACCAAATTTACTGAGCTTAAGCCTTAGTTTCAAAGGGAAAAATATTTTATAGAAACCCGAAATCGTATTAAATAATTTCACTAAAGATTCAATCTGAGTATTTAGTGAAATTATTTTATTTATAAGATAAACGTTATTGAAATATGATTATTTATATCATCTATTAAAAGAATCGTTTCTAAACCATTGTTTTATTGCAATAACTAGCCTTTTCAAAATCTTTAATGTTAATCGAAATAACCGGAACTTCAGGAAGTGTAGCATTCAGTTTAGATACAATTGCTTTTGATAATTGAGCTTTTTGATCCGTATCTCGACCTTCCAAAATATATCCGAAAACATGAATAAAATCGTTCAGAGAATTTCCGTTATTATAATACGAAAATGGATTAATACGAACCTTAATTTCAGAAGGAATAAAAAGTTCTGTTGATAAAGCCGCATTAAAAACTTCCTGCATTATATCATCTGCAGATTTCAATCGGATTACGTTTTCAGAGCAATCAATAACAAAGTGTGGCATGAGTGTTTATGTTTAGATTATTGAAAAATTTAGTTTAACCAAAATTATGAAAACATTCTCATGATTGCTTTAAAATAGCCTTTTTATAAAGATTATTATTTCAAAAATTTGTTATGATTTTTAATATTCAGTAAAATGAGCAGACTTCATAAATAATTCAAATTTATAGCACGACTTTCTTATATTTGTAGGTCTTATATCTTTACTCAGCTTGAAAAAATATTTGTCATTCCTGTTAATTGTTCTTGTCAATCTGCCTGTTTATTCATTGGATAGTACAGATGCTATTTTAGCACAGTTAGACAATGCTTTAAAAAACAAGGAGCGATATGTTCAGTTAAAAGAAGAGCGTATTTTGAACTTCAAAAAAATCAAATCTGATAATTTAACGAAAGAGCAGGAGTACAATTTCAACAAGACTTTATATACAGAATATCTAAAATTCAATTCAGATTCGGCTATTCATTATGTCAAGAAAAATCTGAAACTTGCAGATGAACTTCAAAATAAAGATCTCAAAGATCTCGCAAATCTTGAATTAGTGACACTTTATTCTTCTTCGGGAAAATATCGCGAATCAGAAGCTATTTTAAAAGCGATCAACAAAAATCAATTGTCAAAAGAATTGCTTCCGGAGTATTACGAAGCCTATCGGGAATTTTACGAGCATTATGTAGCCAACAGTTACGACCCAAAGTACATCAAACAAATTGCAATGTACCGTGATTCGTTATTGACAGTATTAAATCCTGAAACGTTGAAATATAAAATCAATGTGATTCAGCGAAATATTCATCACAAACAATTTGGTATTGCCCAGAAAAAATTGATGCGTTTATTAGGGACAGCAAATCAGGACGATACACAATATGCAATGATTGGATATCTTTTAGGAAGTATTTATGAAACCACACATCAATTAGAATTAAGAAAAAAATATTACGCACTTTCTGCTTTATCGGATATTAAACATTCCATAAAAGACAATGCTTCTTTGCAGGAACTGGCTTTGGTTTTTTATGAAATTGGTGATGTAGATATGGCGTATAGATTAACACAATCTGCTATTGCAGATGCTCTGTTCTGTAATGTACAGTTTCGAACTTTGCAAATGTCTGAAGTATATTCGATTATTAACACGGCATATTTAGAAAGAGAAGCCAAAAGAAAAATGCAGTTGCAAATGTATCTTTTGTGCATCAGTATTTTGACAGCATTTTTGATTGTGGCGGTTATTTATGTGTATAAGCAAATGAAAAAAGTATCCCGAATTCGTGGAGAGCTTTTTATAACAAGTCAAAAGTTAGCCGAATTAAATAAAGATATTACGGAAACTAACAGTCAATTGCAGGAACGTAATGCGCAATTATCAGAATCGAATCATATTAAGGAAGAGTATATTGCGCATTTCTTTAATTTGTGTTCGACGTATATCAATAAACTGGAAAACTATCGCATTATTTTAAACAAGAAAGCGACGGCGAAACAGTTCGACGAAATTTATAAAATTTTAAAATCAACTACTTTAGTTGATAATGAACTCGAGGAATTGTACAAGAATTTTGATATTATCTTCCTGAATTTATATCCCACTTTTGTAAAAGACTTTAACGCTTTACTGATTACCGAAGAACAAATTGTTTTAAAACAAGGAGAATTGCTAAATACAGAGCTTCGTATTTTTGCTTTAATCCGTCTTGGAATTACAGACAGCGTAAAAATTGCAGCATTTTTGAGATACTCTTTAAGCACAATTTACAATTATCGCACAAGAGCAAGAAATAAAGCGGCAGTTTCCCGAAATGATTTTGAAGAAATGGTCATGAAAATTGGCTTAATTACCTTAAAAATCTAATTATTTTTTTTAAAACCACTACTTTTTTTGATAATTATTTTTTGTTAAAATATTGATAATGAATAATTTGATTTTTTATTTCACTACTTTTTTTCGTTTAAAAATTCAACACGAACTATAACGTTTTAGCTTTACAATATTATTAAAGGTGTTTTCGAGAACAGCAACCTTTAATAATAATCAAATGCTTTAATAAATTAATTAGTTATGTTTAAAAACGTTAAAACAATTGTTGTTTTACTTTTGTTAGGCTCTTTTGCTGTGAACGCACAGAATAAAGTTCCGGTTTATCTAGATGATAAAAAGTCAATTAATGAGCGTGTAGAAGATGCACTTTCAAGAATGACAACCGATGAAAAAATTGCAATGATTCATGCGCAATCAAAATTTAGTTCGCCAGGTGTACCGCGCTTAGGAATTCCGGAAAACTGGATGACCGACGGACCACACGGAATTCGTACTGAAGTTAAATGGGATGAATGGGATCAGGCAGGTTGGACAAATGATTCTTGTATTGCATTTCCGGCTTTAACGGCACTTTCTGCAACATGGAACAAAGAATTGTCTTCTTTATATGGAAAATCAATTGGTGAAGAAGCAAGATATCGTAATAAAAATGTATTGTTAGGACCTGGGGTTAACATCTACAGAAGCCCATTAAACGGTCGTAACTTCGAATATATGGGAGAGGATCCTTTCCTGACTTCAAAAATGGTAGTTCCTTATATCAAAGGTGTACAATCAAACGGAGTTGCAGCTTGTGTGAAACATTTCGCTTTAAATAATCAGGAAACAGGTCGTAATTCAGTAAACGTAATTGTTGATGATCGTGCTTTATACGAGATTTATTTACCGGCTTTTAAAGCTGCTGTTCAGGAAGGTGATGCTTGGGCAATTATGGGATCATACAATAGATATAAAGGACAACATTGTTGTCATAATGAGTATTTATTAAACGACATTCTTCGTGGAGAATGGGGTTTCAAAGGTGTTGTAGTTTCAGATTGGGGAGGTGTTCATGACACAAAACAAGCAATTCATAATGGTTTAGACATGGAATTTGGTTCTTGGACCAACGGACTTTCATGGGGAACAAGCAATGCTTATGACAATTATTATTTAGCAAAACCATATTCGACTATGATTGCTAAAGGCGAAATTGGAACTAAAGAACTGGACGAAAAAGTACGTCGTATTTTACGTTTATCTTTCTTAACAACAATGGATAGAAATAGACCTTTTGGATCATTTGGAACAGCTGAACATGCTCAGGCAGGTTTAAAAATTGCGGAAGAAGGAATTGTATTGCTTCAAAACAAAAACAATATTTTGCCAATTGATCTTTCTAAAACTAAGAAAATTGCAGTTATTGGAGAAAATGCTATTAAAATGATGACTGTTGGTGGAGGAAGTTCTTCGCTTAAAGCAAGATATGAAATCACACCGCTTGAAGGTTTAAAGAAAAGAATTGGCAATCAGGCAGAGATTGTTTACGCTCGTGGTTATGTGGGAGATCCAACAAGTAATTACAATGGAGTAGTGGCAAAAGTGAGTTTAGAAGACAAACGTTCTCCTGCTGAATTGACTGCTGAAGCTGTAAAAGTAGCTAAAGATGCTGATATTGTTCTTTTTATTGGAGGAACAAACAAAAGCGACAAACAAGATGCTGAAGGATTTGATCGTCAGGAATTAGGACTTTCATACGGTCAGGATCAATTAATTGCTGAATTAGTTAAAGTAAATAAAAACATCGTTTTTGTAAATATCTCAGGAAATGCTGTGGCTATGCCGTGGGTAAAAGAAGTTCCGGGAATTGTACAAGGTTGGTTTTTAGGTACAGAAGCAGGAACTGCTTTGGCGGCAGTTTTGGTTGGAGATGTTAACCCTTCAGGAAAATTATCTTTTACTTTCCCAGTAAAATTAACTGATAACGGAGCTCATGCATTAGGAGAGTTTCCTGGTGGAGATGACGTAACCTACAAAGAAAGCATTTTTGTTGGATACCGTTGGGCCGACAAACAAAAAGCAAAACCATTATTCTCTTTTGGACACGGTTTAAGCTACACGACTTTTGAATACGGAAAAGTAACGGCAGACAAAAAACAAATGTCAGCCGGAGATCAGATTACATTTTCTGTTAAAATCAAAAACACAGGAAAACGTGAAGGTTCAGAAGCCGTTCAGCTTTATATCAGTGATTTGAAATCATCATTGCCACGTCCGATAAAAGAGTTAAAAGGTTTTGAGAAAATTTCGCTTAAAGCGGGAGAAGAAAAAACAGTAACATTTACAGTAGATAAAACAGCTTTAAGCTTTTTTGATGATAAAAAACACGAATGGGTTGCTGAACCAGGAGACTTTGAAGCAATCATTGGTGCATCATCTACAGACATAAAATCTAAAGTGGGCTTCTCACTTAAATAGTTTTTATCATTTCTAAATTGGTTGGTTGTAAAGCTGCAATTGTAAAAGGTTGCAGCTTTATTTTTAAATTATTTTACCATTAAGAGATTGAGAAATAAGCTTAAAAATATTTTACCATTAAGATATTAAGTTGATTAAGCTTTGTGTTTAACTAAACTTGAAAAAGGTTTTTACCATTAAGATATTAAGTTAATAAAGCTTTGTGTTTACTGTGCGTAAAAAAAGCATTAAGAAAATTAAGCATTACGACTTAATGAAGCTTAATATCTTAATGGTTCAAAATAGAAAAAATAACATGAGAAAAATTGTACTAAGTGCTTTGGTTTTATTTTTAGCACAGAACCTTTCGGCGCAGACCTTAAATAAAATGCAATGGTTTAATGAACCTGAAAAATGGGAAATTAAAAACAATGCTTTGATTATGAATGTTACTGCCAATAGTGATTACTGGCGTATTTCGCATTACGGATTCACGGTCGACGACGCACCATTTTATTATGCAACTTATGGTGGAGAATTTGAAGCCAAAGTAAAATTAACCGGTAATTATATCGCTCGTTTTGACCAAATGGGATTAATGCTTCGTATTGACGAGAAAAATTACATTAAAACCGGAGTTGAATTTGTTGACGGAAAATTTAATATCAGTACTGTTGTAACGCACGATAAAAGCGACTGGAGTGTGACAACTCTGGATAAAGCACCACCATTTGTATGGATAAAAGTGGTAAGAAGATTAGATGCTGTTGAGGTTTTCTTTTCGTATGATGATAAAAATTATATTCTAACCAGAAACGCACCATTGCAAGACAACACGCCGGTTATGGTAGGTTTAATGGCTGCATCGCCAGACGGAAAAGGCTTTGAAGCCAAATTTGAAAATTTCAAAGTAACACACTTACCGGATCAACGCAGATTAGAGTGGCTTAAAAATCATCAGGAATAATAATTAATTATCAATTATTAATTATAAATTGTTGATTATGGAAACTACGAAAATCTGAATTAACAATTAACCATTTATAATTAACCATTAAAAACTAACCATTTTTTTATGACGGATATTAAACCAAAAAAACATTACGAAATTCTTGATGGCTTGCGTGGAGTAGCCGCAATTTTAGTAGTTATCTTTCACATTTTTGAAACCTTTAATGAGGGAAGCCGTTTTAAGCAAATAATGAATCACGGTTATCTTGCCGTTGATTTCTTTTTTCTTTTATCAGGATTTGTTGTAGCATATGCCTATGACGATCGTTGGGGTAAAATGGGTCAGTGGGAATTTTACAAACGACGTTTAATCCGTTTGCAGCCTATGGTAATTATGGGAATGATCATTGGAGCTATATTCTATTATTTTCAGGCTTCAGATACTGTGTTTCCACAAATTGCTGGAATGGAAGCTTGGAAAGTGATTTTAACGATGGTAATTGGATTTACGTTACTGCCAATTCCACCTTCTTTAGAAATAAGAGGCTGGGGTGAAATGCATCCGTTAAACGGACCGGCATGGTCGCTTTTCTTTGAATATATTGCTAATATTATGTATGCATTATTCTTCCGTAAATTCTCTAATAAAGTTCTGGGAATCTTTGTTTTAATCTTCGCAGGAATGCTGATTAATTATACCGTTTTTGGACCAAAAGGAGATGTTATTGGCGGTTGGTCATTAAATCTGGAACAAATGAATGTTGGGTTTACCCGTTTATTGTATCCGTTTTTTGCCGGAGTTTTACTTTCTCGTTTAGGAAAATTAATTCACATAAAAGGAGCTTTCTGGATTTGCAGTATTATGATTTTTGTAATATTCAGTATTCCAAGAATTGGAGACGAAAACAGTTTATGGATGAATGGTTTATATGAATCATTCTGTATTATTCTAATGTTTCCATTAATTGTTTCCATTGGAGCAGGAGGAGAGATAAAAAATGCGGTTTCGCTGAAAATATGCAAAGCTTTAGGAAATATTTCATATCCAATTTACATCATACATTATCCATTGATTTATTGGTACACAGCGTGGGTGGTTGATAATAAAGTTCCTTTAAAAGACGGTTACGTTTTAGGAATCGGTGTTTTAGTTTCCAGTATAGTAATTGCTTACTTATGTTTGAAATTCTATGATGAACCGGTTCGTAATTGGCTTCAGGGGAAATTTCAAAAAAGAAAAAAGGTAATTGTAGAAATCACCGAATAACGAATTGAATTTCTAAATTTTGTTAGTTATAGATATTCAAAAAAGGGATGAAATTTCATGTTTTCATCCCTTTTGTATTTTTTGAAAAAGATACAAAGGTGCAAAGTGACAAAGGTTCAAAGATAAATGGGGCAAATATTGATTTATCGCAATTTTCCCGTAGAGATGCACAGCAGTGCATCTCTTGTTTTTTTGTCACTCCCGATAGCTATCGGGATACAAGATTAAAATGATTTAAAAAAAATCAGCAAAAATCCGTAAAAACCGTTCAATCCGCGGGCAATATTACAGCTAAAAAAACTAAAAGGCTCAAAGGGAAACTTTGTCCCTTTGAACCTTTGTAACTATGTACCTTTTAAAAAAAAATTATTCTAAAACTAATGCTCCCAAAGCTTCTTTACTGAAACCTTTCAATTGATCTGTTTTTCCTGCTTTGATTTTCGCAACCCAGCTTGGATCAGATAAAAGAGGTCTTCCAACAGCAACCAAATCAAAGTCGCCTCTGTCGAAACGTCTGTTTAATTCTTCTAGTGAAGTTGGCTCAGAACTTTCTCCTGCAAAAGCACCAAAGAAATCGCTTGAAAGTCCAACAGAACCAACAGTAATTGTTGGCGTTCCGGTTACTTTTTTAGCCCAACCGGCAAAGTTCAGGTCAGATTCTTCAAATTCAGGTTCCCAGAAACGACGTTGAGAACAGTGTAAAATATCTACTCCGGCATCAACAAGAGGAGTAAGCCAAGCTTCTAATTCCTGTGGATTTTTAGCCAGTTTATAGTTGTAATCAGAAGGTTTAAATTGAGAAAAACGCATAATAACAGCAAAGTCGTTACCTACTTGTTTTCTAACTTCTTTTACAACTTCAATAGCAAAACGATTACGTTCCGGTAAAGTTTTTCCACCATAAATATCCGTACGTAAATTAGTTTCGGCTCTAAAGAACTGGTCAATTAAATAACCGTGTGCACCGTGAATTTCGATGGTATCAAAGCCTAATCTTTTAGCATCAGCGGCAGCTTTTCCAAAAGCGATAATAGTATCTTCAATATCTTTTTCAGTCATTGTTACACCATTTCTGAAATCTGGTCGGTTTAAACCTGACGGACCTTCAAAAGGAACTGGCGGAACCCATCCTGAATGGTGGTTGTCCATAATTCCCATGTGCCAGATTTGTGGTCCCATTTGACCTCCGGCAGCATGAACTCCATCTATCACTTTTTTCCATCCTTTTAGAGCTTCATCTCCATAAAAGTGGGGTACATTGGCATCGTTTGACGAAGAAGCTCTGTCGATTACAGTTCCTTCAGATAATATTAAACCAACTTCGCCTTCAGCTCTTTTTTCATAGTAAGAAGCAACTTGGTCAGTTGGAACTCCGTTTGGAGAAAATGAGCGCGTCATTGGCGCCATTACGATTCGGTTTTTAAGATTTAACGTTTTTAAGTTAAATGGCGAAAACAGGTTGTTTGTACTCATAGTAATTTACAAATTAGATTGAATTAATTTACTGAGTGCTTCAAAGGCACCTTCGTTACGTTTATAATAGGTCCATTGTCCAACGCGTTTGGATTCTATAAATCCTGCACGTTGCAAAATAGACAAGTATTCAGAAACTGTTGATTGCGTCAAACCGGCTTTGGCTTGGATCTGCCCAACACAAACTCCGTGTTCAAATCCTGCATGCTGAAGCTGATCCGGAAAGTTTATTTCGGGTTCTTTTAACCATTCCAGCATTTGCAATCTGGACTTATTAGATAATGCTTTAAAGATTTCTATATTTTCCATGGTGCAAATATATCGACTTTTCCCGATATACCAATTAAGGAAAAAATATTTAGCATAATTTTAAGATGGAAGCAGTAAAATCGTGCAGGATTTAATAAAGAAAAATTATATTTGCTTGTCTAATAATCTCGCAAAGTCGCGATCCTGAGGTTTCGGGGCAAAGTTTTGTTTTGAATTGCCTCCTGCTTTAGCTGGAGTTCTAAAATTGAAAATAAAAATTGGCTTTAGCCAAATGTGCGTTCGGCCAAAGCCATTCATAATACTTAAGATAATAAAAATGAAGTATACTATTTCGAAAGAAAAAAAAGTTATAGAAATTAAAAAAAATAGAAATTTTATGTTTCTCTATTATGGAGGTGGGATTCTAATTTCTGTAACTGCTATTTTGTTAAAATTCAAGTCATTGCCTGTTGTGAATTTATTGTTTTTCTTCGGGATAATTTTACTCAGTCCCTTTGCTTTTTTCTATTTTGATCGTAATTTTAAGCGAAAGCTAAACTTTGAATATGAATTTTTAGGGAATAAATTAGTAATTACAGAAAGTGAAAAAAATGTGATTAAAGAACTAGAATCCATTATTTCATTGAGTAAAATTCACCAAGGACATAAAATAGTATCTAATAAAGGAACCTTTTACATTTTAGATTGGGTTGAAAATAAAGAAGATTTGATCAAAGAAATAGAGCAAAAAATCTTGTAATATCGTGTCGCAATATTTGCATGACATTTTAACTCCATGTCTTTTAGAAAGAGAAAATAAAAAAATAGCTGGATAGCCCCAATTTATCTAAATAAACTTAATCAAACTATGAAAAAAACTTTACTTATTTTAGGATTCTTATGTTGCGTAATAACCAGCTCAAAAGCTCAGGTTGTTGGAGTTGAAGTAGGAGATATTGCGCCTGAAATTGATCTTCCGGATACAAAAGGAAACAATGTTGTACTTTCGTCTTTTAGAGGAGAATTAGTTTTAATTGATTTTTGGGCTTCCTGGTGCGGACCATGTACTAAAGAACACCCGGAATTAATAAAACTGTACAATGCTTATCCTGATAAATTTGGTATTTACAGCGTTTCTATGGATACTAAAAAGCCGTTATGGTTAGGTGCAATTGCAAAACAAAAACTTCCGTGGACACAAGTAAGTGATTTAAAATATTGGAAATCTCCGGTAGTTAATGATTATATGCTTCAATCGGTACCATTGAATTTCTTAATTGACAAAAACGGAATTATTCTAGCCAAAAATATTCACGGAAATGCTTTGAATGAAATGGTGAAGAGTTTGCTGACTCCACAGCAATAGAGGAAAACTACCTGATTTAAGATTTACAATTTGTATAAAATTATAAGAAATTAGAAAAATTTCATGGAAGAAAAATTTAAGATTTACGAAAAGTCAATTGATAAAAAGCATAGCTTTAGCTTTTCGCCAAAGTATATAGAAGAATTCCGTACCTTATTGAGTAAAACTGTTTTTATTCCTATTGTCGAAAAAACAATTGTAAAATTAGGATGGGATATTGTTTTTAAAAATGAAAATTCAATCGAAGCAAAAAGGAAAGACAAAGCATTAGGTTTTGAACAATGGACTGAAGCCATAACAATTACTTTTGATCATGGAAATGTAAAGGTAAAAAGTGAATCTTTAGGAAATGAAATTTGGGATAATGGAAGGAATTCCAAAAGAGTAAAATTGTTTATTCATGCTTTTAAAGAAACTGAAAGTGAATTCGATAGAGAAGCTCTAAACGAATTAGAGCAAGAAACACAAAAGAAAAATAATTGGGATGATTATATAATTCCTGAAAATCTGCCCCATCCTGTCGAGTCAAAAAAGAAAAATTTTTCGATACTCGTTTTAGGAGGATTGATTCTATCATTAATTCTTGGTTTTATTATTGCCGAAATTTCGATACACGGCATCTATTTTATTGGATTGTTTGAGGTTTTAGTCGGGATTTCAATTTCAATTGCATTAAAGTATTTAATAAAAATTTCAAATTTTACAGAGATACCAAAAATCGGATATTTGTTGATGGGAATAGTCTTTCTGATTTATTTTACAAACCAATATTTTCAGTATGAAATCATTTTAAGCGAAAACAATTTTGAAAGAATAGGTTTTTTAGAATTTATAAAAATCAGGTTTTCAGAAGGATTAACGATTAAAACTTTAAACACAGGCTGGATAGGTTTAATTATAAGCTGGATTCTTCAATTAGTATTGACTTATTATGTGGCCTATTTAAGACTATTATCTATAATAACTACTTATCAACTAGAAAGAGTTCCGGTTGAAGTTGTAGATTTCTGTAGTTATCATTTTATAAAAGGAAAATCAGAAGATGAAGTAAGAAAGGAGCTTTCTAAAAAAGGATGGACAACAAATGAAAATCAAGAAGAAGTTTTTGAAGCCATTGGAGCAATTTACGGTTCTATGGAGCTGAGTAGATTAAAGTAATTAGTTTATTAATTGCAATAAACAAGTTTATAATAAGAAGTAAAATGATCTCAAAACTCAGTTTATCTGAATTCCGAACAAGATTAAAAAACAACACAGAGATTGGTTCTCCAAAAGTAAAAATAGGTCCGTTTGGAATATTTGCTGCTTTTAGCGGAACAAAACCTTTTTACGGGCTTTTTGATGATAAAACTTTTCGTCTCACTATAAATTCGACTGTATCACCAACATTTTATATTGTAAAAGGCAAATATAAGTTGGTCAACAATGTTCTTAAAGTCGATTATATTGTTGAACCGGGTAATAAATTTCAGCCAATTTGGGCAAAATATTCCCCAATAGCCCTTATTCTGGTGATAAATATATTTTTTCTCTTTTTCGCAAGAGGACTTCGGAGAGCGTCAACAATTGTTAATTTGTTTCTGCTTTTTATGGCTTTCTATTCGAAATGGAAAGTAGAGAAAAACAGGAAAAAACTAGAGAAAATATTTGTTCGGATTTTTGAGCTTAAATAAGTTTTATTAATATTCCTAAAACGGCGGCAATTAGTATAACAACTGGTTCCTGAATTTTTTTGACATAAATTAAAGCAAAAATTGTAATAACAGCGATTAATAGTGTCGGGATGTCAATTATAGTTCTGGAAGCAATTACAAAAACAGAACCTACTAATGCTCCAACAACAGCTGCAGTAATACCATCAACAAATGCTTTAACTGATTTGTTTTCTGCAATTTTATGAAAATAAGGAGCCATTGCTATAGTAAATAAGTAACAAGGCAAAAAGGTCGCCAGAGCTGCAACCAAAGCACCTAAAAATCCGTTAACGAGATACCCAATAAAACCTACTGTAATTACAACAGGACCAGGAGTAATCATTGCCACTGCAACAGAATCGAGAAACTGTTGTTCTGTTAGCCAATGATTTTCGGTTACAACGCCCGAGTGTAAAAAAGGTACAATAGCTAGTCCGCTGCCAAATACGAATGTTCCGGCCTTAGCAAAGAAAATGGCGATTTTTGCCAGAGTTGAGCTTTCATAGTTCCAAAAAGAAATTTGCAAAAACAAAACCGAATTTATAGATCTAAAATTCAGCCACTTTGGTCGTGCTTTTATAATCATATATAAAAAACCTATTGCAATAAACAGCAAAACAGGTTCTTGCTGCGTTACAAAAGTTACACTTAATGTAGTAATAAAAAACAGCCATAACAGCCAATTGGTGCAGAAAGACTGAAAGCTAAATTTACCAATAGATTTCACCGTAAGTTTATAGGAGCTTATTGCGATAATGCCAATAACGGCGGCGCCTACACCATAAAAAACAGCTTGAATCCAGGATAATCCTTCATATAATTTATAGACAATTCCTAAGAGTACTACCATTATAAACGATGGCAATACAAATGCAAATCCAGCTAAAGTAGCTCCTGAAATTCGATAATGTACAAAACCAAGATATATTCCTAATTGCGCAGCTAGCGGGCCCGGAGCCAATTGTGCCAAAGCTAATCCTTGTTTATATTCATCTTCTGATATCCATTTTCGCTTTTCGACTAAATCTTTGTGCATATAACCTACAAGTGCAACCGGTCCGCCAAAACCAATGGTTCCTAATTTTAGAAAATATAAAGTTAATTCTCTTAATGTGTATTTTGGATTTGTCATAATTGAAGGTGTTTTTAAAAAGCAATTCCAAATTGAAAACCAACCGTAAAAGTTGCAGGATGATCATTGCCAAATCGTACCGGAAATGGAACAGCAACAAAATAACTGCAATTGTCGCTTTTTAGAACCGTTTTATTGATTACAGGCGTTACACCATATCTTCCGCTGCTTTCAAATGCTGCACGTCCGGCAAAAGTATAACCATTGCCTAAAGCCACTAAAACACCGGGATGAAATAATATATTAGTCACTTTATCATGACCGTCTTCGGCTTTTATATTGGGAACGATTTCAAAAGAGAAACCTATTTTAGAGCTTTTCCAGATGTTAATTCCCGTTGGGAAACCTATAGCATAATAGTCTCTGAAATTTAAAGTAGTTTGCTCATTACTAACAGTCATAATAGGGTGAAGAATGCCAAAATATCCTGTAATTTTAGGATAAGTGGTTTGAGCAAAAATTGGTGCGCTTAATAGGAATAATACAGGAATAATAAAATGTTTCAACGAGTTCATAATAGTTTGGTTTTACAAAACAAAACTATACAGACTTGAAAACTATAAATAGAATGCTATTTACCTTTTGTATCAGGATTACTTTTTCCGTGCATTTTTTCGGTATGAAGAAGGATTTTTGCCAGTATGTAATTTGAATATTCTTGTAAAGTGACTTTGGTCTGAAAAGCCCGTCATATAAGCAATTTCGGTAAGTGTATAAGTTGAATTCTGAATAAGATTTATAGCTTTTTCGATGCGTAATTTTCGAACATAATCTCCAAAATTTAAGTCTTCAAAATATTTAGAAAATTCGCGGGATAAATAGGAGGGATTAAGCTCTAAATCATTTGAGATTTTTTTAAGATCAAAAGTAAACTGAGCATCAATTTGATCCTGAATAATGGCTTTTAAATCCTTAACCCACGAAGGCGTTTTCTGGTTGGATTTTTTTTCGATTAAAAATTTATTATAAACTTCATGAAGTAAATTCTCAAAAGGACTGTTTTGCAAATGATTTTGTTTGTACAAATGCGTTGCCCAGCTATAGAGCGCATCATAAAGAATCATTCCGTTTTTTAGCAATTCAGCATCGTTTGTGATATTGTGCGAAAGCCCTGCCGAAATCGCCCAAAGTCCCGCCGATTCTTTTGCAATATCATGTCTGTCTGTATCTGCGCCACGAACAATTTTGGCCATAATTAAAACTGCAGGATCTTTAATTTGGTACTTCTTTATAATATAATCAAAAGTACATTCTTCGTTATAATGCGTAAACTCTACATTAGGAATGTCAAACGGAATTGCATTTAATTCTTCAGCTTTAACAATAACTTCGTCAAAAGGAACATAAATAAATTCAGCTTCGGGATCAACAAACTTTTGTATTAACCACGGACATGCAATCCGGTCAATTTTGGGTCTTTCTCTAGTAATCCATTTCATTGAAGTAAGTTGAATGTTTATTAGTTGTTTTGATCTAAAATCAAAAGTAGCCTTAATTTATGTTTTAATAAAATCTGGATAGTTTTTTAAATTAAAAAAGTCCGATTTGTTGAGATCGGACTTTTTAATGAGAATCGGTGTGAGGTTTCTTAACACCTCCATAATTTGTTTTGAGGATTTCCCTAATTTGGAGCTGGGTTTTATTTCTTGTACTGTTTTTCCATTCGTTAAAATCATAAATATGAATTTGATCAGCATATGGATTCGTTACAAAAAATAATCTTGAAATAGAATATTTATAATACTTTAATTCGTGTGAGATATGGCGATCCGGCACGACAATAAGAATCGTCTCCCAGCTTAGAAAATCCTTAGGAACATCCTCTCTTTCCGTCAATCCAAGGGATTCGAAAAAGGCAATTATCTTTTGATCGTTGATCTTCTCAATCTTCTGATCAATGCGTTTAATAGTGCTAAGAAGCTTATCTTCATCTTTAATAACACTCATGATATACTTGTTTTTGTTTGAATTTTAATATAAAATTACATCAAAAGAAAATCATTTAAGAAAGTATAGCCAATAGAATGATTCTAAATTTTAAATGCCCTTTTTTTGCTTGAAATTAAAAGAGAAATAGATCATGTTTTGATAAAATACTATTAACTTTTATAGCCTGAAAAAGCTATTTTTATCCTTACTAGCTAACCACATTTAATTATGAAAACCATTTTTCCAAAAGAAATTTTGCTGCATTTTATTTTTTTGATTTCCATTTGTTCTTTTGCCCAAAATAAATCAGACAGAGAATTGATTCTGATCGATAAAGAATGGCGTTTTTCATTGGGACATTCATACGATACACAAAAAGATTTCGGTCATGCCGAAGGTTATTTTTCCTACTTAGCCAAAACAGGTTTTGGTGATGGTCCCGCATCATTGCAATTTGACGATCGTGCCTGGAGAAAACTGGATTTACCACACGATTGGGCTGTAGAACAATCTTTTAGCGAAAGCGCCAGTTACAGCCATGGATTTAAAACTGCTGGAAAAGGTTTTCCTGAAAAAAGTATTGGGTGGTACCGAAAAAAAATCACAATTCCGCAAAGCGATCTGGGAAAAGTTATTTCCTTAAAATTTGATGGCGTTTTTAGAAATTCAAAAGTGTTTTTTAACGGACATTTCCTCGGAACAGAAGAAAGCGGTTACAACGGTTTTGAATATGATGTGACTTCTTATGTTAATTATGGAGGAGAAAATACAATCGTAGTTCGGGTTGATGCTTCGATGGAAGAAGGTTGGTTTTATGAAGGCGCGGGAATCTACAGACATGTTTATTTACAGAAAACAAATTCGTTGCATGTAGCGGAAAACGGAACTTATGTAACCTCAGAAATTCAAAATAATAATGCCGAAGTAACCGCTGAGGTTACAATTGAAAACAAAGGGAATTACAAAGGCACTGTCGAAATTGTCCAAACTATTCTGGATGCTTCAGGAAAGCAAGTTATCAGTACTTCTGAAAATGTATTAGCACCTGATTTTTATAAAACAGTCAAATATTCTTCAAAATTAAAGGTAAATAAACCATTGTTATGGGATATTGATGCGCCAAATTTATATCGTTTAGTAACTGAAATAAAACAGGAAGGTAAAACTATAGATCGTTATGAAACTAATTTCGGGATTAGAACAATGAAATTTGATCCTGAAAATGGTTTTTTCCTTAACGGAAAGCCTTTAAAATTAAAAGGAACAAACAATCATCAGGATCACGCCGGAATTGGAACTGCTTTGCCGGATGAATTGCAATATTACCGAATAAAAAAACTGAAAGAAATGGGTTCGAATGCTTATCGTTGTTCGCACCATCCGCCAACTCCGGAATTGCTTGATGCATGTGATAAATTAGGAATGCTGGTGATCGATGAAACCCGACTTATGGGAATTAACGATTATCACCTCAATGATTTAAAACGAATGATCGAGCGAGATCGCAATCATCCAAGTATATTTTGCTGGTCTGTAGGTAATGAAGAATGGAATATTGAAGGAAGTGTAATTGGCGAGCGTATTACAAATGTGATGCAGGGATTTGCAAAAGGACTAGATAGTACAAGACCCGTAACAGTGGGGATTAGCAGCGGTTTTAAAAGCGGAATCTCTTCTGTGGTCGAAATTATGGGTTACAATTATATGGGCAACGGCGATATTGATGCACACAGAAAAGAGTTTAAAAATCAACCCGGAATGGGAACGGAGGAAGGTTCAACTTTTGCAACACGAGGGATTTATTTTACAGATGATGCCAAACATTACCAAAGTGCTTATGACAAGAAACCTCGTGCAAGTTTTTACAGTATTGAAGAAGGTTGGAAATTTTATGCAACGCGTCCATATTTGGCAGGAATGTTTATCTGGACAGGATTTGATTATCGTGGCGAGCCAACGCCTTACGGTTGGCCATCAGTTACGTCTTATTTTGGAATGATGGATGTTTGCGGTTTCCCGAAAGACAATGTGTTTTATTTGAAATCGTGGTGGGGGAATGAGCCTGTGCTTCATATTATGCCACATTGGAATTGGAAAGGTATGGAGGGAAAAGAAATTGACGTTTGGGTATATTCTAATTGTGACGAAGTAGAACTTTTTCTAAACAAAAAGAGTCTTGGTAAAAAGAAAATGGAACAATACGGACATTTAGAATGGAAAGTAAAATATATTCCGGGAACTCTCGAAGCAATTGGTTATAAAGGCGGCAAAAAAATCCTCTCAGAGATTCAGAAAACCACAGAAAATTCGGAAGCCATAAAACTTTCTATAGACAAAGAAAATGACATTAATGCTAATGTTTCGGTACTTACGGTTGAAGTTACAGATAAAAACGGTCTGCATGTTCCAACTGCAAATGATGAGATAACTTTTGCTGTAAAAGGCGGCAAAATTTTAGGCATTGGCAACGGCAATCCAACTTCGCTGGAAAAAGATCAGTTTATTGATGATGTTTCATTAACGCCGATAACCAACTTTGAAGAGCAAAAGGGAACGACAAATGAATTGCCGAAAGAATTACCGTCGTATTCAGAAAAGGATTGGAAAACAGCTTTTAAAGATAGAGATTATAAAAAACAAGCGCCATCTTATGTTTATCGTGGACAATTTGAATTAAAAGATTATTCTGCATCAAAAAATGTAAACTTCTTTTATAAGAAAATAGGAGTAGAGACAGTAGTTTTTGTCAACGGAAATAAAGTAAGCCCAAGTGCCGAAGATTCTCAAAAATATGTACTTAATGCTAATATATTAAAGGACGGAAAAAACACAATCTATATTATCGCAACACCATTGCAAAAGATAAAAGATTGGGACGTTATGAATACAGATCCGGGAGTTATTCAAATTGTAACACCTTGTAAATATTGGAGTAGACAGCTTTTTAATGGTTACGCGCAAGTCATTGTTCAAAGAGAAAATAATAATAATCCGGTTGTTTTGTCCGCTTCTGCGAAAGGATTAAAGCCACATAGCATTACAATTTATAAAAAAGAATAAACTTTTTTACGATTATAAAAGGATTTCTGTCAATGATTTACGATTTAAGCTTTGGATGTATTTTGTATAAAAATATTTCCTAATATTGATATTGTTAAAATTTCATTTAACACATTATCCTGATGGGCAATGTCATTAAGTTAAGTTCTTTTTTAGCTAATTATGATTAATTATTTCGCGCAAAGTCGCAAAAGCGCAAAGTTTTTAGGCTTAAACTTGGCGGCTTAGCGACTTTGCGTGAGATTTATTCTGAATAGCATTCAAGAGTTTTTCTTAAATTAATTACATTACCTGAAGCGTCGGGACTTTGTGTTGAAATTAATTGTTCCAACTTGTTATTCTAAAAAAAAGTTATACCAAATGCTGCACGATTTTCCGTTTTATCTAACCATTGTCATCGTTATCCTTTTATTAATAATGCTGAGCAATAAAATCAAAGTTGCTTATCCTGTTTTATTGGTTTTAGGAGGATTGGCAATTAGTTTTATTCCTGGAATTCCGGTGCTGCGTATTGATCCGGAACTTATTTTCGTGATTTTTCTTCCACCATTATTGTATGAAGCAGCGTGGAATATTTCCTGGAAAGAATTATGGCGTTGGCGACGCATCATTTGCAGTTTTGCCTTTTTAGTGGTCTTTTTTACTGCATTTTCTGTGGCTTTGGTAGCCAATCATTTTATTCCCGGATTTTCATTAGCACTCGGGTTTTTGCTTGGCGGAATCATTTCTCCGCCAGATGCCGTTAGCGCAGGCGCGATTCTTAAATTTGTAAAAGTACCTCGTAGATTGTCCTCAATTTTAGAAGGCGAAAGTCTATTAAACGATGCCTCTTCACTTATTATCTTCAGATTTGCATTGATAGTTGTAGGAACAGGACAATTTATCTGGCAAGATGCCATTGCAAGTTTTGGTTGGATGTTAGTTGGCGGAATCGGTATTGGAGTTGCAATTGGTTTTATAGCCATGAAATTGCACAAATTTTTACCAACCGATGCAAATTCAGATATTGTACTTTCTCTCGTAACGCCTTATATAATATACATCGCTGCCGAAGAAGTGCACAGTTCCGGAGTTCTTGCCGTTGTGAGTGGCGGTTTATTATTATCACATTACAGACTTTCGTTTTTAAGCAGCAGTTCGCGTTTGCGAGGCGTTAATGTATGGGAAAGCTTCTGTTTTATCCTGAATGGCTTGATATTTATGTTTATCGGACTTGATTTACCCGAAATAGTTTCCGGACTTGGTGATGTGAGCGTTTATTCGGCAATTGGTTACGGATTATTAATTACAGCCGTGCTTATCGTGGGCAGAATTTTATGTGCTTTTAGTGCTGTTTTTGTCACATTGATTGCCAGAAACTTTATAAAAGTTGCCGATCCGAATCATCCCGGATTCAAAGGACCAATTTTAATAGGCTGGACTGGAATGCGTGGCGTAGTTTCTTTGGCGGCAGCCTTATCAATTCCGGTGCAAGTTGACGGAACACCTTTTCCGCAGCGAAATCTCATATTGTTTATCACATTTGTAGTAATCCTGACGACTTTGCTTTTGCAAGGATTGACATTGCCGTATTTAATCAGGAAGTTTCACATTAAGGATCCTGATTATACGATTCCGCACGAACAACTTTATAATCAGATAAAAAGAGAATTGGCAGACCATGCTTTAAATCATTTAAAAAGTACTTACGGCAATGAATTAGAAAAATATTCTGCTTTACAGCAAATTGCTTCTAAATGGGAGGATATTCATTTAAATACGAGCGATAACATTCTAATGTCTGCTGAGGCAAAAATCGTGTATCTAAATCTATTGAATCATCAACGGGATTGGCTTTTAGATCGAAATAAAGAAGAAATTCTGGACGAAGAAATTATCCGCAGACATTTACTTTATCTGGATTTAGAAGAAGAGAAATTGCAGTTTATATAATTGGCAGAAAGACATTTCTATTCTTTAACATTTTCAAAATCTTACTTTTGTTTGATTTTCATAACTTTGCGGCATGAGTAATGATGTGATTTCCAAAACAGCCGATTTTAATACTTCAGATTTAAAGCTAAAAGGTTTTAAAGTATATGAGGTAAGCAACGATGTAAGCGCAATACCAACGTATAACCGCAGAGATTTTTATAAAATTTGCATTAATACGAGTAAAAGTCTTATTCATTATGCAGATCGCGGAATTGAAACGGACGGAACTATATTATTCTTCGGAAATCCGCATATTCCATATTCATGGGAAATTATTTCACCCGCCTATAATGGTTATGCCTGTGTTTTTACCGAAGAATTTCTAAAGGCAAATGATCGCTCAGAAAGTCTGCATGAATCGCCTTTGTTTAAAATTGGCGGAACTCCTATATTTTCTTTATCATCTGAACAAGAAGTGTTTGTGGCTTCGTTATTTAAAAGAATGATCGAAGAACAAGAAACCGATTATGTTTTTAAAGACGATTTAATTCGCAACTACATTAACTTGATTATTCACGAATCGATGAAAATGCAGCCAACGGAAAACTTCTTTAAACACAAAAATGCTTCGTCCCGAATTACTTCTTTGTTTTTGGAATTATTAGAAAGACAATTTCCAATAGAGACAAAAAATGAACCATTGGCATTAAAAACGCCTCAGGATTATGCACAAAGCCTTGCGGTTCATGTGAATCATTTGAATCGTTCTGTAAAAGAAATTACCGGAAAACCAACCACAGCACACATTACCGAAAGAATTATCAGTGAAGCAAAAGCATTATTACATCACACAGATTGGAGTATTTCGGACATTGGATATTCCCTTGGATTTGAATATCCGAGTTATTTTAATAACTACTTTAAAAGACTTACAGGAACAATTCCAAAATCGTTAAGAATGTAAATTGTTTCATATTCTTAATTTTTTGTTTGAATATTGTTATTTCTAATTGTTGTTGTCAAAGTAATTTTGCCCTGAAATAATTAGTACTAACCCCTTATCGGTTTTTTGCTGACTAAATATAACTTCTATAAAGCGCATTCTAGCTTTCTGATTTAGTTCTCAGCACCGATATTAAAAACAAATAATTATGAAAGAACCAGAAAATCAATTAAATGAATCTATTTTCCCAAAAGGGGATTTAGCTTCAGCGGATTATTTTACAGGAAAAGCATGGGTGAAGATGTTAGTTCCAAATGATCCGGTTTTACATACAGCCGTTGGAAATGTAGTTTTCGAAGCAAAAGCAAGAAACAATTGGCATACACATCCAGGCGGACAAATTCTTATCGTTACCCAAGGAACAGGTTATTATCAGGAAGTTGGCAAACCAATTCAATTAATAAAAGAAGGTGATGTTGTAAACATTCAGCCCGAAATTAAGCATTGGCACGGAGCTTCTCCAGATGGCGAATTTACTCATATCGCAATCAGTACAAATACAGAAAAAGGTATTGTAGACTGGCTTGAACCGGTAACCGATGAACAATACAATAGCTTTAAACAATTAAAGAAAAAGTGTTGTTCGAGTCTGACAAATAAATTACAGGGTATTGTCAGATCATTTTTAAATTAAAAATCAATCTCAAAAAATCATTTTTATGTCAACACTTTATACCTCAGTTATTGAAGAAGGAAAAATCCCAAATACATTTATGACTGGCGATGTTTCCTATAAAAAACAAACCAGTAATATTCATCCCGATAATACCGTAATCAAAGAAGTTGCCTTTGAACCCGGCGCAAGATGCAAGTGGCACATCAATTCTAGTTTGCAAATGCTTATTGCAACAGACGGAATTGGTTATTTTCAGGAAAAAGGCAGCGCAATTCGATTACTACATAAAGACGAAGTTGTTACTATTTTACCAAATGTAGAACATTGGTATGGCGCAACACCTTTCAGTAAATTTTCGCACATTTCCATTATCACAGAAATTGACAAAGGAAAAGGAATATGGCTGGAAAGCGTTACAGATGAAGAGTATTATAGTTTTGGGAATAGCTCAATTAGATAATTAGAAAATCTGGCAATTTGATAATTCTGAAACTTGATTAATAATGAATTTCAATTTAATGATTTTAATTCAAAATTAGTCTGCTCATTTTTGTCATCCCGAACGAAGGATCTCCACAAGTAGCTCCGCAAAGATTTGATAACGTATTCCACAGAAAACCCAGACAACAGAACAGAAAAAATCTGCTCAATCTGCAAAATCTGCGAGAAACAGAAAAAAACTTAGCGTATTAGTGTTTTCGTGGCGAACTCAAACTTGAAACCTGAAACCTGAAACAAAAAAACTTAAAACAAACATTTTCATGGAAACAAAAAACATAAAAGCCTTTGGTACAGAAGCTGCAGAAGCCCCGTTACAAACATTAGACATCAAACGCAGAGGTGTATTAGCGCACGATGTAGAAATCGAAATTTTATATTGCGGAATCTGCCATTCAGATTTGCATTCTGCCAGAAACGAGTGGCACGGAACGGTTTATCCAATAGTTCCCGGACACGAAATTGTTGGTAGAGTAACAAAAGTTGGAGATCACGTAAAACATTTCAAAGTTGGAGATCTAGCCGGAGTAGGCTGTATGGTCGATTCTTGTAGAGAATGTGAGCATTGCAAAAATGATTTAGAGCAATTTTGTGATGAAGGAAGTACTCTAACATTCAATTCTCCTGACAAACATTTAGGCGGACAAACTTTTGGAGGATATTCTCAAAGTATTACAGTCGATGAAAATTATGTATTACATATTTCAGACAAACTGGATCTTGCTGGAGTTGCACCATTACTGTGCGCCGGAATCACCACTTATTCTCCGCTAAAACACTGGAAAGTTGGTCCCGGACAAAAAGTAGGAATCGTTGGTATTGGCGGTTTAGGACATATGGGAATCAAATTGGCAAAAGCAATGGGTGCTCATGTGGTAGTTTTCACAACTTCATTGTCAAAAACCGAAGATGCAAAACGTCTTGGAGCAGATGAAGTGGTTTTATCTACAGATCCGGAGCAAATGGCAAAATATGCCAAAACACTGAACTTTATCTTAGATTGCGTATCGGCAGAGCATAATATCGATTCGTATTTGAATTTACTAAAAGTAGACGGAACGCTTACGTTAGTTGGCGCGCCTATGGAACCACTTCCAGTAACTTCATTTAGTCTTTTATTAGGAAGAAGAAGTTTTGCCGGATCTGCTATTGGCGGAATTGCAGAAACTCAGGAAATGCTTGACT
Organism: Flavobacterium sp. ov086; assembly: GCF_900187965.1. Classification (GTDB taxonomy): domain Bacteria; phylum Bacteroidota; class Bacteroidia; order Flavobacteriales; family Flavobacteriaceae; genus Flavobacterium. The sequence continues at coordinate 184,307 of NZ_FZNL01000004.1, forward strand.
TCTGTGCAGAACACAACATCACTGCCGACATCGAAATAATTGGTGTTGATGAGGTAAACAACGCTTACGAAAGGTTACTAAAAGGAGATATTAAATACCGTTTTGTAATTGATATGGCTTCTTTGAAATAGGTTCAAAGGCTCAAAGGTTCAGAGGATCAAAGCAAAAAAAAGGTGCAGAGACACAAAGGTAAGTTTCCAATTTAAAACTTTGAACCTTTGTGCCTCTGCACCTTTATAACTTTAAAAAGACCTATTTTTTATCCAAATCCTGTTTCAACATTTTGGCGTGCTCCAAATGAGCTGTAAGAGCCGAAATATTATTTGACGCCCAAAGCTTTACATCTTGATCTTTGGCTTCTTCAGAAGCCTTAGTCAATTCTTTAATTGCTTTTTCGTGTCCGTCGATCATCATATCAGCGAACTTTTTATCAAAATCAAGACCAGATTTTTCATTTAGTTTGTTGTATTCCTCTTTTCCATCTTCGGTAATCGAAGAAGGTAAAGTGAAGTTTTTGGCTTTTGCCAAAGCACTAACTTCAGAAGCCGATTTGGTATGTTCATCAACGAGCATTTTTCCAAATTTCTTCACCTCAGGATTGGTACTTTTTGTTTGTGCCAGTTTTCCGATTTCGATTTCAGCAAGATTCACTTCTGCGATATCTACTAAAAATTCCGAATCATCTTTTTTCTCCGCAATAGAGTCAAATTTGGCTTCGTTTGTGTCTTCAGCAACTTCTTTTGGATCTTCTTGTTTGGTTTCATTTTTACAAGAATTCAGAAATAGTATAATTAATCCCGCTCCCAAAATTGCTTTTCCGGCTATTAGTATTCTTTTCATGATTTTATAGTTTAAATGTTATAATGTAAAATTATCGAGATTGTAAAAGAATGTCTTACAGCATTTTTAGATAATGTTACAGGATTTGGATGAAGAACATATACATTTTGTTGATAAAAAAATTGTAAATAATTAATAATAGCAATATTAATTTATACGTAAAATAAAATTTCATGAAAAATTTGGTGATTTATAATTACCTTAAACATTTAATTTAGATTTTAAAAAATAATACTAATAAATGAAATACTCAGAACAACGAATAAATTTTTGGACAGAACTTTGGCAGGATCTAATAAAAAATTTTTTAAAAAAAAGTGCATTTGGATTAAATTTATATAGTCCGCACATTCTTGTTGAAGATATAATTGTTGAAATTGAAGAAAATCATTTTCAAAATTTGGATAATAAAAAATTTCTATATAACAGATTAAATTTTTTTATAGATAACGATCAAGTTATAAAGAAAGAAATGAGATCAAAATTTAATATAGTAAGAAAGAATTTTGAACCTCCAAAATTTAATTATCTTTTGGAAGCTTTAAATGATATAAGAAATAATTTTGAAAGTGGTTTTTATTTTGATAAGTCGTTAATATTACTGGTTGATTCTTTAATCCTTGAAGAAGAGATAACTAATGATTTTATAAAGTCTTGCAAATATTTAAGTGAAGTTCTGATTATAGAATTTATAAAAAGAAACTATTCTTTGGATGATATAAAAAAGTTTGCTGAATATATTTTTGATGAATATGAGTATGAAAACTCAGATAAAATTAGGGTCTTTACCAATTTTCCACATGGAATTGATTATGAGAATTATTGGATAGCAGAAGATGAAGTAGATCCCAAATTTTATGCCGAAGTTCGCGATCTTATGGATACTCTAACCTCGAGAGAAAGATTATTATCATTATCTAATTTATATTATAAAAAAACCGAAAAAGTTTATTATATATTTATAGTTGAAGGTTTAAAAGGTGATACAGTTGTTGAAATTGGCGGCGTTACATTTTATTCATTAAACAGTAAAAGATTTACTAATATGCCGGATAATCCAACTGAGGACTATGAAAATCTCCAACAGGATAGAGAAGAAATTGATCGATTTTTGCAAGCGGCTGTTGAGGTTGATTATTTAAAACCAAGATCTTCTCTAAAGCAAGCTATAAATAAAATGGAAAATTCTTTAGATTTAATCTCTTGCTATTATAATAATAATACTGCCTTAGAAATTGATATATCAAATTATGTTATTGTTAAGGATAATTCTTGGAAGTATTTTGGAAGTGGAACAGATAAAAGACAAGTTTTTTCCAAACATTTAGAGGCGTTAGATTTAACGACAGTAAAGATATTTGATGAGCTAATTGATAAAGGCATTCTTTGGGTAGAAAATTCAAATAATAAAGCAGTATGGAAAATAAAAAATGCGCTTCATTGGTATAGAAAGGCTCAAGAGTCAAGAAAAGATGAAGATAAGCTTTTGAACTTTTGGATTTCTATTGAGAATTTGTTTTTTGAAAAAGAAATTTTGTCAGATGTTCTAAAAAAAAATAAGAACAGTAAATTTCATATTATTCAAGAAATAATAGCTTCTAATCAAATTTTTGCATTTATTTATAATTATGGCTGGGATTTATATCGCCATTATAACAACCAAGTGAATCACGCATTTTATAAACCAAAATTATCTTTGCCAAATGAACTTATTCAAAAAGCACAATTAAATAAAAAAAAGGGAGAAAAAATTTATCTTGAAGAATTTATCAATTCTTTGGAAGAAATTAAAATCTATGAAATAAATCCATTTTTTTTAGAAGAAATTGAAAAGACTTTAAAATTTTATAAAGATATTAAAACAACTAAAAAGATAATTCAAGAACAAATTGAGCAAATTCAGAATGATATCCTTATGATTTATAGATTGAGAAATTTAGTTGTGCACAATGCTCATTTTGATAATTCCTTGCTTGAATATCATGTTTGGAAAATTGAACAGTTTTCAGGTAATTTTCTGAGATCAGTTATACGAAATTTAGAAGAAGATAGAAGTTTGAGTGATATAATTTTAAAAATTCATTTTAAGAGAGAGCACTTTGAAAATGAAATAGAAATTGGCAAATTTGATATTTTTAACAAATAAAATTTAAAGGACATATTAAATACATTAGATTATTTTCCATTCTTTGTGGTCACGAGCGGGACGCTCGCGCTAGCATCAGAGAAAATATAACAAACAAAAAAAGCTCCTACTTTCTTACGATTATTATTTGTTTTTGAGGTTTTCTATTGTAATGTTACAAAAATGCAATCAATAAAATGATAAGAGAAAATTAATAATAATCATATCTTAGTTTTATGAAAGAACTGAATATCATTATAAAAACAGCAACACTTTCAGATTTACCTGGAATTATAAAACTTCAGAAAGAGAATCAAATCGCTCAAGGCGGAAGTTTATCGGCAGAACTTACGCCGGAACAAATTCAGGAAATGATGAGCGATATGCCTCAGATTGTTGCAATTGTTGACAATGAGGTTGTTGGTTTTTTGTTGACGACTTCTCAAATCGTGAATAAAAAACGAAATTTAGCCATTGTCGACGCAATGTTTACTTCTTATAAAGCAAATCCTGATTCGTATATTTATGGTCCTGTTTGTGTTAGTAATACGCAACGCGGAAAAGGTTTGGCGCAATTGATGTTTCAGGAACTTCTGCAAAAAGAACCCAATCGCGAAGGAATCTTATTTATTAAAAGCGATAACGAAGCGTCTTTGAGAGCACATGAAAAAATGGGAATTAAAAAAGTAAGCAGTTTTAAATTTAATAATGCCGATTTTGATGTTTTTGCTTATTTGTTTCCTTCACACGAAAGCTAGATTATAAAATTTCTAATTTCATATGCTGGCGCGAGCGCAATGTCATTAAGTTAAGCTTTTAGAAAATAAAATTATTGTAAATCAAATCCGTTTTTATCCGCGTTTTTACGAAGTAAATCTGTTTTATCCGCGTCGAAATTAGACGCTGATTTTACTGATTCGCTAAAGCGAAAACGCTGATGAAAACGGATTTTTCTAATTACTTTCTTGATTAAACTTTTAAGTAATTTTATAGTTTTTTCCTTAACTTAGTGACATTGCGCTCGCACTAGCGCAACAAACAAAAAGCCTTGATTTTTTAAGATCGAGGCTTTTTTTGTTGTTGTAAAATTGAAATATGTGATCAAAGAATTATTCTTTATCCAAATAAGGATTTAAAATTTCGGCTAATTCGTTTAGCCAATAAAAGCTGTTTTCTAAGTTGATGATTTCGTTTTGAAGCGTTTTATCTTCCCGCATAATTCCAAGAGTTAATAGATAATTGGCTTGCCTTATTGCTTTAGCCATGTCTTTTGGATCGATTGTGTGGTTAAAGAAAATTTTTAGCCTTGCTTCGGCTTCTTTTGAAAGGGTGTTTGTACTCATAATATCGTAGTTTTAAGAATAAAAGCCCTTGTATATTAGTGATCCTAACGCCTACGACAGCGATTACAGGTCGTTTCCGATACCGCACACATAATACAAGGGCAAAGTCTAATAGTTCTTAAGGTCGTAGTTTAAGAACGGTAAATATAAGAAAAATCTTTCTTTATTCTTGTGGATTTTACCATCTAATATTCAAATTAATACTACTTTATTATGATCGCCAATGTTTTCAGGATTTCTAATGTAATGTTACAAAAAAATGTACTCAATAAAATGATAATAGACTAAATCTTCTGATGAAACCAATTGCCCTAGCCCTGATGGGAGGGAAAATCCTTTTGTGCCGGGGTTCGGCACAAAAGATTGGAAGGACAGCAGGAAATAGCTTCTAATTCTTCGAGTTCCTTCAAGATGACAAGGAATTTAATTCAAATTTTAGCCAAAAAAAATTGTTCCATCGGAACATCTCATCGGTAGAAAAATGCATCGTGAGAAATATCGTCCCATTGGGACGTTTGACAAATTGTGTATGTAATCCATATGTATTAATAAAATCAAACGTTCCTACGGAACGAAAAAAACGTCGTATTTATTTTTTTTACCAATGAGATGTTCCGATGGAACATTTTTTTTTATACTGATTTTAAAAACATGATCTGTAGTTAATTATGAAAATTATTGCAAGAATTCTATAACAAGAAACACTTTTTTATAAACGAATTTTGGAATAACATATTGACAGAATTATTAACCTCAAATTTTCAAGTCATGCCAGATCCAAGAATTAAAAACGAAGAACAATATCGAGCACTTTTAGAAAAAGGATATAGTAAAGAGAAATCGGCTCGAATTGCCAATACGCCAGATGCCGGTGTAAAAGGAGGAAAAGCGAAACCTTATGATGAATGGACGAAAGCCGAATTGTATCAACAAGCACGAAGAGTTGGAATTGCGGGACGTTCTTATATGTCTAAGAAGAACCTTATTTACTCCTTGCGCAATAATTAAAATTGAATCAGGAATATGCCACAGATGAGAAGATGAATTGAATACCGGAAATAATCTTTTAAGTCTTTTATCCCGATAATTATCTGGAGTGGCAAATATATAAAATTAATGAACATGAATGCAGCAGCCAAAACCGAGAAACTAATGAATGAGCTAATTAATACGCCACATTTAGTGATCGAAAAATTAGATTTAGTTTACATAAACAATCAAAAATTGCCAATTGAACGATGTGAGGGCGAAGATGGTTTTGTTTATAAAAAGAACGGTCGTTGCATTAAGCAAAAAAGCGAATTGAAACGTTTTAGGAGTTTGGTTCTTCCGCCGGCTTGGCAGAATGTTCAGATTTCGGACTTGCCAAACGGGCATTTGCAAGCCGTAGGTTTAGACGATAAAAACCGAAAACAATACAGATACCATCCTAAATGGAATTTGATTAGAAATCAGACTAAATTCTACAAAATAGCTGAATTTGGAACGAAATTGCCTTTGATCAGAAAACAAGTTGACGAAGATTTGGAACAAAAAGAATGGTCAAAAGAAAAAGTAATCGCTTTGGTGATCAGGCTTATGGAAGAAACCCACATTAGAATTGGGAACGAAAAATATGCCAAAGACAATAAATCATACGGACTTTCGACTTTAAGAAAACGCCATATCAACATCAATAAAAACTCCCTGAAGTTTGAATTCATAGGAAAAAAAGGAAAAAAACACACGATCACAACCCGAAACAAACAATTGGTAAAATTGGTGAGTCGATGTGAGGAAATTCCGGGTTGGGAAGTTTTTAAATATTACGATAAAAATGGCGAAAGAAAGGTTTTGGACAGTCATATGGTCAATGAATATTTGCACGATATTTCGGGAGAATATTTTAGTGCCAAAGATTTCAGAACCTGGTCTGCATCGATTGTCTTTTTTGAAACTCTTATGGAAATTGGAACTACAAGTGACGAAAAAGAAATCAAAAAGAACATTTTAGCTGCTTTTGATATCACGGCGGAAGCTTTGGGGAATACCAGAAATGTATGCCGAAATTATTACGTTCATCCATTATTGGTTTCGACTTATGAAGACGGTTCGATTCAGCAATATTTTGATCGTGCCAAAAAATGCCGAAGCAATAAAGCTAATTTTTCGCATAGCGAAATAGCCTTTTCAGAATTAATACAGAACTATCAAATCAATTTGTCTTAAAATAGGTTTAATAGCGCTAAGAAAATAATGTTTTGAGTTAATGCATCTCTTTAAAAAGCATGAAATTTGAGTAACAAACAAAATCAGTAATCAACTAAAATCACAAGCTTATGTTACGTTATACAGTCATTTTTGTTATTCTTGCTATTATAGCCGGAATATTTGGTTTTGGCGGAATCGCCGCCGGAGCAGCAAGTATTGCTAAAGTTTTATTCTTCATATTCATAGTTTTATTCGTTATATCACTAATTAGCGGAAGAAGAAGTGTTTAGTCTCAGTTAAATAAATAACAAGTAAAAAACGGCACATATATCTCGGTAAATGTGCCGTTTGCATTAAAAAAAAGAATTATGGGAACAAAGAGCGGTGCTTACAAGAGGTTTTGTGGAGCTTAGAGGAAAGATTGATAGAAGCAAGAGGTAAGATTATAGAGGAAAGAAGCAAGATTATAGAGGAAAGAAGCAAGATTATAGAAGCAAGAGGAAAGACTAAAGGAGTAAAAGAACATGATTTTTTAAATCTTTGTTCTTTTACTCCTTTAATTTTTTTAATCTTTAGTCTTACCTCTATAATCTTACCTCTATAATCTTGCTTTTTTCCTCTGAACCTTTGAGCCTAAAAAAAAACTAAAATTTCCTTGGATCATTGTCCGGATAGTCGTCATTGTCTTTTTCTTCCTGAACGTCGTCTTCGATATATTCATCATCTTCTTCATCTTCTTCGTCTTCTTCATCATCCTGATCGATATCTTCTAAATCATCCTCGGTTTCATTAAAATCATCTTCGAGAACGTCTGATGGATTATCAAATTCATCGTTAACATCGCTAACGTTTTTGCCGTTTAGATCTAATTCTTCCTGATATAAATCTTCGCTGTCGTGTTTTAGATCTTTTTCTGAATGAAAATCATCGTTTAAATCGTCTTCATTTATAATTTGATCAGGATTTGGTTTGTTTGGGTTGTATCCGTTTCTAACCGTATAGCCACGCTGAGCGATTTCTGAGGTGTTATTATCGCTTTCTTTTATATCATCGACATCATACAGCTCTTCGTTCATAAGAGTGCTTCTATCGGTCTTATTTTGATTTCCGAAAACTTTATTTCCTTTAATCATGCTGTATTTATTATCTGTAGTATTCATGATATTTAATTTTTAGAGTTCCATATAATACAAATCTAATACTGAAAAGGGAGGATTGTATTATAGAATTATATATCGTAATTGTATAATTAACAGATAGTTGTTTTTTAAAGCAACAATGTTGCATAAAAAAAACCGTTAGATTAATAACGGTCTTTTTGGGTGTTTTTATTCTAAATATTAATTATCATTTCTTTCTAAATCATCATCGTCAAAATGATCTTCGTCTTCGATATGTTCTTCGTCGTCAAAATCATCCGGCTCGATAAGATTCTCATCTTGTTCTGTATTTTGAATATAATCATCCTCATTTACAACTTGTTCCTTATTTGGGATATTTTCGTTTCGGGTGATATTATCCGTTTTAAGTAGATCGTCAATCGCTTTATCAATCAATAGTGCAGTTTCTACGTCTAAATGTCCTTTTTGATATTGTTCATGAAAAAAAAGTATCGCTTCCTGATAAATAGTATCTGTAGTATGTGCTTTCATTTTAGTTTATTTTTTAAAATTTTGATACTACAAATCTATCATACGAAAGAAAAAAATCTCTTATAGAATTCTAAATTGTCGTTGTATAATATGCAGGTGTTTAGAATGCAATTTTAATTTATAATTATATAACTACTTTGATGAATAATAAGCTTTTGAAGGGGATTTTAGACCCTGACACTTTGTCTGGTTGTAGGTTCTTATGATTTTATTACCAGTATTTTAACTTATGTTAGTTCAATAGAAGCTTTTATAGGTTTCTTGATGGTAAAAACATTTGAAAACTGGCGCGAAAAGGCGTCATAAAATTTTATTTTTTCGGTAAAAGTGCCAAAAGAAATCACTCGTATCCGAAAATTTATAGATTATGAAACCCTAATTTCCGACTTTTATAACGTTTGCAAATTGGGCTTAAAAATGAAATTTGGATGTGTTTTATTTCAGCTTTCGCCGAGTTATGACTTTAGTTCTGAAAAATTCAATCAAATTATTAGCAATTTGGACTTAAAGTTCAAAAATGTAGCCGAATTTCGTTATGAAAGTTGATGGAATCAGGAAGTTTGGGGGCGCTTTTCGAGAAAACAAAATTACATTTTGCAGCGTCAGTCATCCGGAATTACGGATATAATTTTTGCAGATTTTTCATTGTTTTATATTCGGCTTCACGGAAAATCAAAGATGTTTTACTTCTTTTATTTGTATAAATAATTACTTTATATAAACAATTGTAACTAATTTAAAATCAGAATTTTTATGTTTTAATTGTGCGGAAATAAAAACGAGGATTTTCTTTGTGGATTTTCTTGTGTGATTTCTCTTTTGTCGAATTTCGAGTGTGATCCATCGTTCCTCAGAATGACAAAAAAATGACAAAAAGTAGTCTTAAGGCAAAAAAAAACAAAGCACGCAATGAGATTAAACTTTGCGTGCTTTGCGAAATCTTTGCGAACTTTGAGGTTAAGCTACTCTGCGGTCAAATCTTCTAACGCTGCAGTTTTAAATTCCCTTCAATTCCGTCATCCATAGTTTTGCCGCTTACCAGAGCAACAGCCATTTTTGCAATAGCCGTCATTTTTCCGTTTTTATTGTTCCAGTAATAACCGTCTTCCGGAACTACTTTAATCACGCTCAAATTAGGATCGTCTTCGCCTCCAGGCATCCAAACCTTAGCGATTGGATCCCATAATTCTTTAATTGTTTCGCGATCGTATGAAATACTTGCGGTTCCATGAAGCGTTAGGAATTTATCGTGAGGCTCCGAAAAGAAGATTTCAACCGTAGGATTCAGTGTAATTTCGGCATTATGACTGCTGTTTCGGTCTGATAAAAACCAAAGCTGGCCCAAATCATCGATTTTCTGAACAGACATTGGGCGCGAGAGTAATCTGTAATCGTTGTAAGTACAAAACATACATGTTTTTATGTTTGCCGCAAGATCCTTAATCTTGTCTACTGCAAACTCGTTCGTAAGGTCTTTATGATCTCCCATGACTTTATTTTTTTTAGTTAGTTATTAGTTAAAATGAATTCCTTAAACAACTCATTTTTTGATTGGTAAAAGGGTTGATTTCATTTAAAACTTAAGAATAGTAAAGTTGGCTTATTTCTGTTTTTTTAAGTTATAGAATTCGATTTAAAACTTATTAGATTCCAATTAAAAAACTTAATTTGCCAGAAATTAAAAAGAAATATTTTAGTTATATTTGGAGAATATTGCAACTTATTTATACAATACCACATGACTGAATTTACTATTTTTTATACCGATGATGACGAAGACGATTTGAGCATTTTTGCAGATGCAGTGGAATCATTGCCAAAAAAAATAAAACTTCAGATGTATACTGGAGGAGAAAAACTATTGAATGCTATTTACAATCCACCGCCAACGCCTTATGTTGTTTTTTTGGATTTGAATATGCCTGGTAAAAATGGTTTTGATGTCTTAGCAGAACTTAAAAGCTCAGAAGAAAAAAATGATATTCCCGTAATTATTTTCTCGACTTCAAACGAACCCGGAATCATTGAAAAATGCCGAAATATGGGAGCTAACTACTTCATTACAAAGCCTATTTTGATGAAAGATATCATTAGATCTATCGAACACGCACTTGAAATCGATTGGCAGAAATTCAATCCAAGCGAAAAAGAATTTGTTTATAAAATATAAACTACAGATTCTCTTACAAAGTCTTAGAAATCACCAAGTTTGCTTCCATTTTTCTATGTGACTTTGCGTCTTAGCGAGAAAAAGATTAGGCATAATTTGATAAAAAGCTTTTAATTTAATGAATTACCCGAAGCTTTAAGAATATGTTTTAATAGAATTTTAAGAATTGAAAAACTACTGCAATTCAGGAATGTAAATATCAAAAGTAGCGCCTTTATCTTTTTGTCCATTTGCTATAATAATTCCTTTATGGTTTATGAAGATCATTTTTACTATTACAAGACCAATTCCGGTTCCTGTAAACTCGCTTTCGGTGTTTAAATGCTGGAAAACTTCAAAGATGCGTTCTTTGTATTCAGCATCGAAACCAGTTCCGTTATCGGAGATTCTAAGATGATGACAAGTCTGATCCGGAAAGTCAACAGGCTGTTTAACCTTGTTTTCTTTGATTCTCTCGACTTTAATTTCTAAATGCGGTAAATGTGCTTTCGGGAAAATTTTAATGCATTAGTGGTCAAATTATGCAATAACTACCTAAATTGAAACAGAATTACCGTTATTTCGCCTAAAGGATAAAAGTTAACTGAGCGTTTTCTCTTCAATACATTCCGGAAAATCGTTTTTTATCTCCTTGGCAATATCGTCAGGATTTACATTCACAAAAACACATTTTGCCAAGTTTGTTCTGGAATACGTCAATAAATACCGAATTAAAGTCTGCATTCTTTTTGCTGCAAATTCAATTTGGCTGAGGTAAGTTTTGGCATTCGCCGAAATATTATGCTCGTCTAAATCCGCTAATCGACTGGCAAAAAGTTGAATTTTTCGAAGATATTCCTGCAAATCATGATAAATTATTGGTTTAGTTTCATTTTTTGAATGAGCTAAAAATTAAATCTATTGAGTTAACCTTATTTGTTTTCAATGATGAAATTTGGATAAACAAATAGATTATAGGAAATCTTAAATACCATGAAATCATGAAAAGAGAACAAAAACACGAAACCGATTATATAAAAAAGTATCAGGATGAAGGCTACACTTCAAATTATCTATTTGAAAATGGATGTCTTTTAGATTCTGAAACAAAATATGCCTATCAGCCAGATGAAATTTATATCGTAGCCCACCATCGATATGAAGGTATGAGTGATCCTGACGATATGTCGATTTTGTACATAATCGAAACAAAAGATCAGAAAAAGGGAACCCATTTATTAGGATATGGTCCAACAGCGGATCTCGATGAAGCCGAATTTTTTAAAGATATTCCAAAAGCAAACTACGCTAAAAACGCGGATATCAGCGAACTTACATAAAATAAAAGTAGAGAAGTATTTTTATTTTGCTGGGGAGCAGTTGTTTCAGATTTATCTGGAGCAGCTGCTTTTTTTGGCTTTGCCGCAAAGGCACTAAGGCACAAAGTTATTTTTGAATAAGTTATTATACTTTCCTGCAAATCTTGAAGCAATCCGTAAAGCTTAAAATTCTTTATGCCTTAGTGTCTTTGTGGCAAAAAAAATCGATTCTAATAATTATGAAATATCTCTCTGAAATTGTATAAGGGTTTGATTTGCAATATGTACGAAATTTGAATTATTAAAATAGAATAAAAACCAAAGTTGGGTTTTGTACGTAAATAAGTACTAACCACTTTATTTAAACGGAACCAAAATGAAAAAACTATACTTAAATACAGGAGGATTTGATACTATTTTTAATGATCTTAAAGATAGTTTTAATGGTAAATTGATTACCGATAATAAAGAATATACCCTGGTTATAAAGTCAAAATGGGCAAAAGGAACCATTACCGGCGTTTGTTTTGAAAACAAAATGTCGCATTTGACCTTTGATCTTGTATTGAATTGTGATGTAAGTTTAAGCATAGAATCTTCTCAGTCTGCACCAATCCTTTTTGCGTATTGTGAGAACGGAAGTTTAACCCATAGTTTTGGGGTAAGTGGCGAGAAAAAAAGCCTGGCAAAGAATCAAACCGGAATTCTGAGTAACACTTCGTTGATTAATAGTATTTTATCTTTTGAAAGTCACAAACACATTCAGTTTTCATTGATTGGAATACCAACGGCTTATTCTCTGGAAGATGAAAGCAAAGAAGTAATCTCTCAGTTGAAAGGAAAATTCAGAAACGAATCTGGAAATTATATTTATATCGCATCTGAGAATTATAAAGTTGCCGAAAAATGGAGAGAATTAAAAACAATTCCGCAACAGGGAATTGTTAGAAATTTAGTCAAAAAAATAATCTTAAAAGAAATTATAGCACTGGAGATAGCCCAACATAGTTATAACTACATAAAAACGTTTGATCATTTTTTGAATTTAGCAATCAAACCAATCAACGAAATTAAGAGAATCTCACATATGAATCTTTCAGAAGTAATTTATGCTGCCGGATTAGCTGGCCGAAACTATTTGCCACGTATTTTCAAAGAAAAATACCATCTGTCGTACAAGCCATTCAATCAAAAATTAGTTAGCTAACAAGTATTAATACACTTCTTTAAAAAAAAACAGCTTTAACGAGCTGTTTTTTTTATTTTGTATTGTGAGGGAATGACATGCGGATGACTTTTTGTAGGAGAGAAATGGCACGCGGATGACGCGGATTAAACAGATTTTATTTTTTTATCCTTGCGGAGGAACGATCAAGATTACGCAAACCTTTGTCAAAGTTTTGCGGTCAGGAATAAACTTTTTTTACTTAGTGCCTTTGTGACTTCGTGGCAAAAAAAACTCATTCTTTCTCGTAATAAACAATAAAATAAACCATAATCAAATTCAGGCAAAGAGAAACGCTGTTCGTGATAATTATGGGTAAATCATTTTTTAGGAAACCATAGATAATCCATATCAAAATTCCGAAGGTCAGAATTCCGAATGTTTTAAGTGAAATCTCCTTTACTTTCTTGGTTTTCCAGATTTTTAAAATCTGCGGAATTACCGATATAGTAACACAAGTTCCAGCAAAAAGACCGATAATATCTATGAAGTTCATTTTTTTTAAGGTTCTGAGTTGCTAAGGCTTTTTAGTCGCGGTTACAGTTTCAGTTTCAGTCTCAGTCACAGTCATAGTTCCAGTCGCAAAGCAACTTGAAACCTGAAACCTGAAACAAAAACTTTTAACCACTCACCAATTCTCCACCGTTTATATGTATAAATTGTCCCGTTATATAACTACTGTCTTCGCAAGCCAGGAACACATACGCTGGCGCAACTTCTGAGGGCTGACCGGCTCTTTCCATTGGATTACTTTTTCCGAAATCAGATAAATTATCGAAAGTCGCCACAATTAGCGGTGTCCAAATAGGCCCGGGAGCAACTCCATTTACCCGTATTTGTCTTTTGACCAACATTGTTGAGAGCGATTTTGTAAAGCTTACAATCGCACCTTTTGTACTCGCGTAATCTGCCAGGTGTTCGCTGCCACGATACGCTGTGACAGAGCTTGTATTGATAATTGTATCGCCTTCTTTAAGAAATGGTAATGCCGCTTTGGTAATATAGAAATACGAATAAATATTGGTTTCGAACGTTTTATGCAGTTGTGCCGAGGTTATTTTTTCAAATTCATCTTGCGGAAATTGTATTGCAGCATTATTGACCAGGATATTTAATTTTTTAAAGTAAGTATGACAGCTTTTTACGGCACTTTTACAGAATTTTTCGTCTTTTAAATCACCACTGATTAAAAGGCATTCTTGACCTTCTTTCTCGATTAATTCCTTTGTTTTCAGTGCATCTTTATCCTCTTTTAGATAAACAATTGCAATATTGGCGCCTTCTCTTGCAAAATGTACCGCAATGCTTCGGCCAATACCACTGTCTCCGCCGGTTATAAAAGCAACTTTATTAAAGAGTTTGCGGCTTCCCACATAGTTTTCTCGTATGATTTCAGGTTCGGGATTCATTTTATACTCATGACCCGGAAGGCTCTGTTTTTGCTCCGGAAATATTTTTATCTTTTTCATGATATCTTAGTTTAGGGGTAATAATTGAATTCTAAATTAAATAAAGACTCATAGAAAGATTAACCGAAATGATTTTAAGATTATCGCAATAAAAAAACAAAATGAAGAAATTACAGGTAAACATGGGAATTATGTAACTAATTTTAAGATGGATAAAAATAAGCTGTACAATTTTTTTTATAAATTTGAGAGTTTATCCGACGTTATTTAAAATAGGATCAGCTGTTTCTAAATAACATTTTCCCAGGATGAATTTCAAACCAAAACAATTTTAACCATAACGCTTTATTCCCCCACAACAGCATGGTATTAATCGTAGATGATATAAAGGCAAATATTATTGCCTTAAAAAAAACATTAGAACTGCATAATATCGATGTAGACACTGCCGAGTCTGGGGAAGAAGCCCTGAAGAAAATTCTCAAAACAAATTATTGTCTTATTATAATGGACGTTCAGATGCCGGGACTTGATGGCTTTGAAGTTGTCAAAATTCTTTCGGGAAACAAACGGACAAAAGATATTCCGGTTATTTTTCTTTCGGCGCTAAATATCGAAAAGAAATATATTTTTAAAGGATATGAAACCGGTGCCGTCGAATACATTACCAAACCTGTAGATACTGATTTACTGATTTTAAAAGTAAAAACATTTCTCAAGATTTACGAACAGCAAAACGAATTAAAAGGTATAAAAGACCTTCTTTCTAAAGAAATCAAAATCAGAAAAGAAGCTCAGGATAATCTCGAAATTAAAATCGCGGAAAGAACTAAAGAATTGGTTTTGAAAAACGAAGAATTAGAGATGAAAAATCACGAATTACAGCAATTTTCCTGGGTTGTTTCGCACGATTTAAATGAACCCATCCGAAAAATCCAAATCTTTATAAAAATAATCAAAGAGCTTTATTTGACCAATGATGCAAAAGCAGTTGATTATGTAGACCGAACAATTAAATCGGCAGAAAGAATGCAGACTTTAATTACAGATCTTTTGGCTTATTCCAGATTATCATCGCAGGTAAAACCCGAAGTAACAGACTTAAATGTGGTTTTGCAGGAAGTACTTTCGGATTTTGATTATCTCATCGAACGAAAAAATGCCACTATAAAAACCAGTGAACTTCCTACGATAGACAGTATTCCAAGTCAGTTGAGGCAGGTTTTTCAGAATTTGATCGGAAACGCACTGAAATTCTCCGGAAACTCAGAACATCCTTTAATAGAAATCACTTCGGAATTAATTGCAAACAAATCATTTGACAGTCCAACTTCCCCGGAAGGGAAATTTTGCCGAATCATAGTAAAAGATAACGGAATTGGTTTTGATGAAATTTATCTGGATCGAATATTTATCATTTTTCAGAGTTTAAACGATCGCCAGTCTTATGAAGGAACTGGAATTGGTCTGGCTATAGCCAAAAAAATAATCGAAAAACACAACGGATTAATTACAGCAAAAAGTCAAATAGGCAAGGGCGCAAGTTTTATTATTGTCCTGCCTTTAAGATACGGATAATATATGCCAAAGATTAAAGGATTTATAAGATTAGAAAATTAAATGTTTGAAAAAAAAACTTTTTAATCTGTGGCAAGAAAAAACATAAGGAAAGAAAACCCGAAACAAAAAAACATGAAAAGTAATTTTAAAAGGAATTTATTAATAAGTTCATTAGTTTCATTACTAGTATTAATGATCAGTTCGACTGCTTCTTTTTTGAGTATCAAAAGTTTACTGAATAGTAATTTTTGGGTCAATCATACTCAGGAAGTTATTTATAATCTGAATGAAGGTTCTGCAATTATTACCGAAGCGCAAACAAGTATGCGTGGATATTTAATCACGGGAGACGAGCAATTTATAGAAAGATATAACGATGCCGAAGCAAAATCTGCTGCTTATTTTGAAAAAGTAACAGAACTTAGCATTGATAATCCGTCGCAGCAAAAAGAGTTAAAAGAACTGAAAGAGCTTCGTGCCAATTTTTTTAAGTACCTGAATAATCAAATCGTAAAAAAGCGATTAGGCAAGAACGGCGTTACATTTGATCTCAATGAAGGGAGAAATATGATGAACGATTTGCGCGCCAATATTCGAAAAATTGAAGCCACGGAGCAAGCCCTTTTAAAAGAAAGAAGCGAGAACTCAAAACGATATGGTAATTACAGTATTATCTTGATTATTGTTGCTTTTATTATTGCTTTTGTTATTTCGGTTGTTTTTTCGATTCGCATTTTAAAAGATTATAATGAGCGTGCTTTACTTCAAAACGAGTTAGAGAAAAAAGATCGTGAAACGGCAGACAGAATCAAATTAATTAGTACAATTGCAAGTAATATTTCGAACGGGAATTATGACATTCGCATAGACGATACTAAATCTGATGCTTTGGGAAGTGTTGGTGAATCATTGAATAATATGGGAATTTCCCTAAAAAACTCTTTCGATTTATTGTCTCAAAAAGAATGGCTTCAAACGGGAATTGCGAATCTTAATAATGTAATGCTTGGTGATAAACTATTGCCTAAATTATCAAAAGATGTAATCGAGTTTGTGTGCCAATATACCAATAGCAGCGCGGGAGTTTTGTATATTTTAGAAGATAATGAGCTTTCTGTTTCTGGCGGATATAGTTATATTCCGAGTAAAAATCGCGAGAGAATTAAAAAAGGTGAAGGTTTAATAGGACAAGCAATAACCTCGGGTAAAATATTAGAATTAAAGACTTTATCTCCAGACGATATTCAGATCAATTATGCTTTGGGACAAATAAAACCAACGCATATTGTGGCTGTTCCGTTGATTGACAATAGAATTGAAGGTGCGCTTGAATTGGCGAGTATTTACGGATTTTCGGACTTGCATTTGGAGTTTCTGAAAACGGTTTCAAATAACATTGGAATTGCAATAAAATCTACTCAAAACAGAAAACGAGTACTGGAATTATTGGAAGAAACCAAATCGCAATCAGAAGAACTTCAGCAGCAACACACCGAATTAGAAGCTATTAACGCCGAATTGGAAGTGCAAACAGAGAAACTTCAGGCTTCTGAGGAGGAACTTCGAGTGCAGCAGGAAGAGTTGGAGCAAACCAATGAAGAATTATCTGAAAGAAGCATTTTATTAGAAGAAAAAAACAATGAAATCCAAAAGAAATCGGAGGCTTTAGAACTTACAACCCGTTATAAATCAGAGTTTTTGGCGAATATGTCGCACGAATTAAGAACGCCTTTAAATTCGATTTTGCTTTTGAGCCGTTTGCTTTCTGAAAATAATAACAAAAGTATGGTCGATGAGGAAATCGAGTTTGCAAAAGTGATTCAGAGTTCCGGAAATAGTTTGTTGGGATTAATTGATGAAATTTTGGATTTATCTAAAATTGAAGCCGGAAAAATGGAGCTTGAATTTTTAGATATTTCGACCAAAGAAATCACGGATACGTTGTGGAATTTGTTTAATCAGGTGGCGAAAGAAAAAGGAATTACGTTTGAGATTATTTCTAAAGATGCACCAATTGTGATTAAAACAGACAAAATGCGTCTGGAACAAATTTTGAAAAACCTGATTTCGAATGCGATTAAATTCACAGAAAAAGGAACGGTAAGCTTAGAAATAAAGATTAATACAGACGATGATAAAATCATTTGTTTTATTGTAAAAGATACGGGAATCGGAATTCCGTTAGACAAACAGCCTTTGGTTTTTGAAGCTTTTCAACAAGCCGATGGTTCTACAAAACGTAAATATGGCGGAACAGGCTTAGGATTGTCAATTAGTAGAGAGTTGGCAAAACTGCTTAGAGGAGAAATTATCCTGCACAGTAAAGTCAAAGAAGGAAGTACGTTTACGCTATGTCTTCCGGTTTATGGAGCTGCGATTAACAAGATGAATATCGAAAAAATTCCTCCAACAGAATTTGCCGAAGTAGAAGCAGAGAAAGAAACTCCAACAAAAAACAAATACTTAAGCGCAACGATTCCTGACGAAATAGAAGACGACAGGGATGCGATAAACACTGGCGATAAAGTTATTTTGATTGTAGAGGATGATATTAATTTTGCAAAATCACTTTTAGCCTTTACCAGAAAAAAAGGCTATAAAGGAGTAGTTTCCGTGCGTGGCGATTATGCTTTGAACTTTACTTTGCTGTATAAACCCGTTGGCGTTTTATTAGATATCGAATTGCCAATAAAAAGCGGTTGGGAGGTTCTGGAAGAATTGAAAAATCATAGCGAAACCAAGCATATTCCGGTTCATATTATGTCTTCGCACAAACTAAAACAAGAAAGTTTATTGAAAGGTGCCGTAGATTTTTTAGACAAACCGGTTGCTTTTGATAAAATTCCGGATGTGTTTTTGAGAATTGAACACATTATAAATAAAGAAGCACAAAAGGTTTTAATCATCGAAGACAATCCAAAACATGCCAAAGCATTAGCCTTTTTCTTAGAAAACTATAATATAAATTCGGAGATAAAAAGTGAAGTTTCTGATGGTTTACAGGCTTTGAACAAGACAGAAGTAGATTGTGTGATTCTCGATATGGGAATTCCGGATAAACATGCGTATGCGATTCTGGACGGCGTTAAGAAAAGTCCGGGATTAGAGAATCTTCCGGTAATTGTTTTTACAGGAAAGAGTTTGTCCTTGAAAGAAGAAGTGAAAATTAAGAAATATGCGGATTCTATTATCGTAAAAACAGCTCATTCGTACCAAAGAATGCTGGATGAAGTTTCGCTTTTTCTTCATTTAGTAGAAGATAAAAAAGACGGAAAGGACAAAAAGGAAAGTTATAAAAAACTAAATTTACTAAACAATATTCTACACGAGAAAAAAGTCCTGATTGTAGATGATGATGTACGTAATATTTATTCTTTGACAAAAGCTTTAGAAGTTTTTAAAATGAATGTAATCACTGCGTTTGATGGTAAAGAAGCTATTAAAATTCTGGACGAACATCCAGACACTGATGTAGTTTTGCTGGACATGATGATGCCTAATATGGATGGTTATGAAACTGCCGAAAAGATACGCATGATGCCGAAATTCCTGAATTTACCGGTAATTGCCGTTACAGCAAAAGCAATGACGGGAGACAGGGAGAAATGCATCAAAGCCGGAGCTTCGGATTATATTACAAAACCTGTCGATATTGACCAGCTGCTGTCGTTACTGCGAGTGTGGCTTTATGATAAGATTTAGAGGAGAGATGAAAGATTATAGAGGCAAGATTATAGAGGCAAGACTTTAGAAGCAAGATTTTAGACTTTAGACTTTAGATTATGGATTATGGATTATGGATTATGGAGGGAAGATTATAGAGGCAAGACTTTAGAAGCAAGATTGTAGACTATAGATTACAGGATAGGATTTTGTTTATATTAATTGAAAAAAAATCCTTTGAATCTTTGAAATCTGTGGCAAAAAAAGAATTCAGTAAACAATTAATTAGTGACAATTAGTGCAATTCGTGGCGAAAAAAAACAACAATAACTCATAATAAAACAAACTTAATTTTAAAAAGTAGACGAAAATGAATAAAAAAAGACTCTTAATTATTGATGATGATTCTAGAAATATTTTTGCTTTAGAAAACACTTTACGTGCAAAATCATACGATTGTTTGTCTTGTTTAAGTGCCGAAGAAGCTTTGAAATTATTAGAATCAGATGCAGTTATCGATGGCGTTTTGATCGATATGATGATGCCTGAAATGGATGGTTACGAAGCCATTCCGTTAATCAAAAAGATTCCGTCAAGAGAATCGGTATTTATTGTAGCAGTTACCGCTCAGGCAATGGTTGGCGATAAAGAAAAATGTTTGGAAGCCGGAGCAGACGAATACATTTCGAAACCGGTAGATGTAGATAAATTACTGCTTATTTTAGGTAAAATTTGAACGGATTATGATTGAGGATATCGAATTAGAAACGCTTATTAATGATGTTTATGAATATTATGGTTTTGATTTTGGAAATTATTCCAGAGCTTCATTAAAAAGACGTGTGAGCAGAGTAATTCAGCTAGATGGATTTAAGCACTTTCATGAATTTCTCTCCAAAGTTCGTTATGATCCGGAATATTATAAAAGAATGGTAGATGAAATCACGGTAAATGTGACAGAAATGTTTCGTGATCCTGCTTTTTATGCCGTTGTTCGCAATGAAATTTTGCCTTTATTGGGTACAAAACCTTTCATCAGATTGTGGCACGCAGGCTGTTCTACGGGCGAAGAAGTATATTCGATGGCAATAATGCTCAAAGAAGCCGGATTGCTTCATAAATCGTTAATTTATGCGACAGATATAAATGCGACAGTTTTAGAAACTGCCAAAAAAGGAATTTTCCCTTTACGGATGATGAAAGAATACTCAGAAAATTATCGTGATGCGGGCGGACAAGAAGATTTCTCGAGCTATTATATTGCCAATTACGGTATTGCCAAGTTTAATGAAGAACTGGGCGAAAAGATGGTTTTCTCACAGCATAATCTGGTTTCTGATACTTCTTTTAATGAATTTGATTTGATTTTATGCCGCAATGTTTTAATTTATTTTGATAATGATCTTCAAAAAAGAGTCATTAATTTATTTGATGAAAGTTTGGCTGTTTTAGGGTTTTTAGCCCTGGGAACTAAAGAAACCATCAAATATTCGATTGATTCAGGTAAATACAAACAGTTGGACAAAGCGAAAATATGGAGGAAAATAAAATAATATCAAACTGTAAAGTTGTTATCATTGGCGGATCTGCGGGAAGTTTGAATGCGTTAATGCAAATCTTGCCGGAAATTGATAAATTGAATAATTTTGCACTTGTAATTGTGCTGCATCGAAAAAGCACTGATGATCAAACGCTGGAAGATCTCATTGCTTTTAAAGCAAGTGTTGCTGTAAAACCTCTGGAAGATAAAGTGCCGCTTAAATCCGGATTTATTTATGTCGCGCCTTCCAACTATCATTTATTATTCGAAAAAAATGAAACACTTTCTCTGGATACTTCAGAAAAAGTAAACTATAGTCGGCCAAGCATTGATGTTTCGTTTGAATCTGCGGCAGAAGTTTATGGAGAATCTTTAGTAGGTATTTTATTATCGGGCTCTAATACTGACGGAACTTATGGTTTAAAAGCCATCAAAGCTTCGGGAGGAACGATTGTCGTTCAAAATCCTGAATCTGCAGATATGCCTTTTATGCCCAATAACGCCATTCAGAACACAACTCCAGATTTCGTTTTAAACAATGAAGAATTGTTACAATTTATTATTTCGATCAATGTTGCTGCCAACATTTAGTGCCTAAAGGCACAAGTAAAATTTCTTGCCAATGTGCCTTTAGGCACTATATATTGGTAGAAAGCAAGAATTAAGATAAATATTAGTGTGCCGTAGGTACACAACAGTTATCGTTTTGTTGCGTAGTATGGATTTTTATTTATAATTATTATTTAGTTTTTGGTTTTTCATCTTCAGGAAGAATCACTTTATTAAGTTCCGCTTCTTTTTCAGCCCTTCTTTGTGCCGCTTTTCCTTTCCCAATAGGGATTCCTGCTGTTACATACAAAGATCTGTTGTAGACATTTGGACCGTCGCCTTTCATTACAGGAACCAAACCATAGTAATATTGAATCGTAACATTCAAACCATTTCCAACATTCATATGATAACCGGCTCCAAGAGCTACTCCCGCATCAATAACACGAATTTGATCGCGAATATTTTTTTTGTAAACCACATCATCTTTATTGTATTCTTGCTTGAATTCGTCAAAAGCTTTCGCCAACAAACCAAATTGAGGTCCGGTTTTGAGATATATTCTGTTTTTGAATTGATATTTAATTAAAATAGGAACATTAAAATAACGTATTTCGCGATTCACACTTCCATTGGCAAACGTATTATCCAGATTTTCATCATTTAAGGAATATACCGGTAAACCGTGCGCTCCCATTGGTGATTTTACGATAACTCCGGTATTAATCATCCATGCCGGATTTTTTTTAGACCGAATATCAAAGTAAAAACCAAGATTAAATCCAGGTTCTGTACCTGAAGTATCCAAACCGGAAATTGTAGAAAAATTGACGCCGCCTTCTAAACCAAATTCTAAAAATGGAGAGTTAAGTTTATCTCCAAAAATAAGGGAAATTAAAACTTGCGATTGAACAGGAGCAAAGCAAAACAATGCGATAAGCAATAATAAACCTTTTTTCATATAGTTGGGTTTAAAGTCCAAAACGATACTGAAGACCACCTAAAACTTGTGTACGACTACCTAAAAATCCAACTTCTGCACGAAACATGATATGTTTATTGTATTGAAATTGAGATCCTATCAGGAAGTTCCACATATCTTTTGGTGCTTTTTGAAGCGAATATTGAACAGATGAATCTCCAGCCGTACTCAGAGCACCATCTAAAGACGTTAAGAAAGTTCCGGCTTTTTCGAGTGCGCGGTTTGCAGTATTATGTTTAGCAACATTTATAGGATTTGCTTGTTGTGCGGGCGTTAAACCATCCCACCAATTGTTAACTTTGGTTTGATTGTCAGATACTTTTGTCAATCCTTCATCAACTTTTTGCTGAGCATTTGATAAATCAAATACGTCTGACATTGCAATATTTCCATTGGTATCTCCGGAAATATGGACTCTAAAGCCACCAACCCAAAGCGCAATATTTCTTTCGGGTTTACGCAATTTAAAAGTTTTTCCCAGTCTTGGACCAAAAACATAAGAGAAAGCAGGTTTGTCAAGTGAACTGATATCAGTCCAGGTCATATTCATATCGAGGGCAAACCAGCCGCCGCCAATACCTATGGTTGGCGTTAATCCGAGTCCGAATGTAGTAGCATTAAAATTTGCTTTAGTATTAAAACTAGCTACTTGCGACCAATTATTATCAGCATCAGGAACCCAAATTCCTGCATTAATTTTGGTTGCAGTATTTGCTTTTCCAAAAATCCCGTATACATTCAAAAAAGGAAGCAGCCAAATATCAGGTCTGATCGTCAAAGCCCCAGCTTCTACAGAAGATTTATCAAAACGAACAATTTCGTCCAGATTATACATAGGACCGTTATTAAAACCTACTTCCAAGTCATTGATGATGATCTCAGAATCTTGCCAAAAGTAATTTACGGAAAGACCTGCAGAATAAGGTAAGTTATATCCTTTTTGGGCTACTTTTTCTCCCCAAATTGGTAATGCGTAGGGGTAATTTTCGATTTTAAGACTATCTTTAAGAAGCTGATTTTTTTGACCTACGATTTTATCAGTATAAACCTGTGCAAAAATAGGCATGCTAAAGAATAATAAGGCTAATATTAGTGTATTGAATTTCATTGATTTTGTAGTATTATAAAATTAATTAATATAGGACTGCTTAAAATAAATGGGTACTAATGTATTCTTAAAGAAATGTCTTCTTATCTTTTTGTGTTTCAGTAAATTGGATTGAAAATGGAAAGGTGTTTTATTTTGGAATATATGTTAATTAGTGTTAAAGTTAAGTAAATTTTCTTACCAGTTGCAATAATTTTCAAGAAAGTGCGCATTTTTTACGAAAAAATTTCAATTGGATTTGTAAGGCATTTATTCTTTTTGAGGAACATCATTTCTAAAACTTTTAAGTTTTTGAATCAAAATAAATAGTATTTTTGTACCGTGAAATGGATAACAATTATATTATCAGTTTATTTAATGGCACTTTCAAATATGCCCTGTGCAGATATGGAAGTAAATAGTGTTGCTCATAAAACTGCCCAGTTTTCATCAGAAGACAACCATTCACACGATAAAGACAATGATTTGTGTTCACCATTTTGCGCTTGCAATTGTTGTGGTGCACAGGTTTTAAGTTACCAAACTACTGTAACTTTTGATTTTTCTGTAGTTAATCCTATCATTTCAATTCAGTTACCCAATTATAATTCAGTTTTTGCTTCCAGTTTCTACGGAAGTATTTGGCAACCCCCTCAAATAGCATAATGATGCCCGCCCCGATATTTCGGGATTTGGGTTAGAGCATTGTGGATTTTCCACAGTATTTAAACAGGCAGTACTTTGCCTGATTTCTCACATCATTATACCATTAAAATGTTAGATAAAATCATACAGTTTAGTATAAAGAACAAATTCGTTATACTACTATTTACCCTTATTTTAATAGCTTGGGGAAGCTATTCTGTCAAACAATTGCCGCTTGATGCGTTGCCGGATATTACCAACAATCAGGTACAGATTATTACAACTGCACCAACACTGGCAACTCAGGAAGTAGAGCAATTAATCACATATCCGCTGGAACAAGCTGTAAAAACAGTTCCTAATATTATAGAACTTCGCAGTATTTCTCGTTTTGGATTATCAGTTGTAACCGTTGTTTTTGAAGACGATGTTGATATTTACTGGGCAAGAGAACAAATATTTCAACGATTAAAACAAGCCGAAGAGAACATTCCAGCTTATGCAGGTTCACCGGAATTGGCGCCAATTACAACCGGTTTAGGCGAAATTTATCAATACGATGTTTATGCCAAAAAAGGCTATGAAAATAAATACGATGCCATACAACTAAGAACCATTCAGGATTGGATTATTATTCCGCAACTGCAAGGTGTTAAGGGCGTTGCAGAAGTTAGTGCCTGGGGTGGAAAACTAAAGCAATACGAAATTGCTGTAAATCCAAATACACTAAACAGTCTTGGCGTTACAATTACAGAAATTTTTGATGCACTCGCAAAAAACAACCAAAATACTGGTGGTGCTTATATCGAAAAAGATAAGCTGGCTTATTTTATTCGGGGCGTGGGAATGGCAAAAGGAATCACTGATCTGGGAAATGTAGTGGTTAAAAACCGAAATGGTTCACCAGTTTTAGTTCGTGATGTTGCCGAAGTTCGCGAAGGCGTTGCATTGCGTTATGGAGCTTCGACCAAAGACGGGAAAGGGGAGATTGTTTCAGGAATGGTTTTGATGCTAAAAGGAGAAAATTCCAGCGCAGTTGTCAATAGAATTCATGAAAAAATGATTCAGATTAATAAAAGTCTGCCAGAAGGTGTCGTTGCTGAAGCTTTTATTGATAGAGGAAAGCTGGTAGATAACGCTATCGGAACCATAACAAAAAACTTATTAGAAGGTGCACTAATCGTAATATTCGTCCTGATTTTATTTTTGGGAAATCTCCGTGCCGGTTTGATCGTAGCATCTGTTATTCCGTTAGCGATGCTTTTTGCTATTATTTTAATGAATGCCTTTGGCGTAAGCGGAAACTTAATGAGTTTAGGAGCAATCGATTTTGGAATTATTGTCGACGGAGCCGTGATTATTGTTGAAGCCACCATGCATCATTTGCAAAAACTGAAACGCAAGAAAGATTTATCGCAAAGCGAAATGGACACTGAAGTCTACAACTCAGCTTCAAAAATAAGGAATAGTGCCGCTTTTGGCGAAATTATTATCCTGATTGTGTATCTGCCAATTCTCGCTTTAATAGGAACCGAAGGAAAAATGTTCAGACCTATGGCGATGACCGTTGGTTTTGCTGTTGCAGGAGCATTTATACTTTCGTTGACATATGTACCTATGATGAGTGCGTTGTTCTTGTCTAAAAATACGGAACACAAAGAGAATTTCAGCGACAGAATGATGGCTTGGTTAGAGTCCATTTATTCACCGTTTCTCGAAAAAGCGTTACAATTTAAAAAGATCGTTTTAGGAATTTCATTAGGTTTATTTGCGCTTGGGTTAATTGTATTTAATAATATGGGAGGAGAATTTATACCAACCATCGAAGAAGGCGATTTGGCAATAAATGCAACAATTATGACCGGAAGTTCGCTTACGCAGATGGTGGAAACTGCCACGAAATACGAACAGATTTTAAAAGCCAAATTCCCCGAGATCAAAACTATTGTGACCAAAATAGGAAGTGGCGAAATTCCAACCGATCCAATGCCTATTGAAAGCGGCGATTTGATTATTGTTTTGAAAGACAAAAAAGAATGGACTGGGAAATATCACAATTGGGAAGATCTGGCAAATGCCATGAAAGAAGAAATGGAAGTAATTCCTGGCGCCAATATTGAGATTTCACAGCCAATACAAATGCGTTTTAACGAATTAATGACCGGAAGCCGAAGTGATATTGCGATCAAAATTTTTGGTGATGATTTAGAAATTCTGGATGCTAAAGCGAAGGAATTAATTTCGAAAATTAAAGGTATCGAAGGAATTGGCGACTTAAAAGCCGATAAAGTAACAGGATTACCGCAAATAACAATTAAATACGATTACAACAAAATCGCTTTATATGGATTGAATATTTCTGATATCAACCAGATTATTCGTTCGTCATTTGCAGGCGAAAGTGCTGGTAAAATCTACGACGAAAGTAAACGATTTGATGTTGTAGTACGAATGAATCAGGATAATCGCGCCGATATTACCGATGTCAGCAATTTGTTTATTCCGTTACCAAACGGACAACAAGTACCGCTTTCGCAAGTTGCAACCGTAGATTATGAGCAAGGTCCGGTACAAGTAACCCGTGAAGATGGTAAACGCCGAATCACGATTGGATTAAATGTTCGTGGCCGTGATATTAAAAGTGTTGTTGAAGAAATTCAGCAGAAGTTAGACAAGAGCTTCAAACTTCCGGCAGGTTATTATGTGACTTATGGCGGGCAGTTCGAAAACCTGATCGAAGCAACAAAACGACTTTCGATAGCGTTGCCAATCGCATTGGGATTAATATTAGTGCTGCTTTATTTCACTTTTAAAAGTTTCAAACAAGCCGGATTGATATTTACCGCAATTCCATTATCTGCAATTGGTGGTGTTTTTGCACTTTGGTTGCGTGGAATGCCGTTTAGTATTTCGGCAGGAATTGGTTTTATTGCTTTATTCGGAATTGCAGTTTTAAACGGAATTGTATTGATTTCGTATTTCAATCAATTGAAAACGGAAGGAATACTAGATCCGTTGCAACGAGTTTTAATTGGAACTAAAACCAGATTACGTCCCGTTTTAATGACCGCAGCCGTAGCGTCACTTGGATTTTTACCAATGGCATTATCAACAAGCGGTGGAGCAGAAGTGCAAAAACCTCTCGCAACCGTAGTAATTGGCGGATTAGCCTCAGCAACTTTATTGACGTTAATCGTTTTACCAATCCTGTATTTGTTATTGGAGCGAGGAGTTAACCGCAAAGAGCGCGAAGATTTACGCGAAGAACGCCAAGAAAATTAAAAAGACACAAGATGAAAGACACAAGATATAATTTAAACACAAACCCCTTTGCGAACTTTGCGAAAATCTTTGCTTCCGAAGCTTCTGGATTGCGGTTAAATAAGCTTCAATTGGCCCATAAAACTTTATGGTTAATCACGTTCCTGTTGGTTAGCACAATTTCGCAGGCACAAGAAAAAATAAGTCTGGAAAAAGCAATAGAACTTGCCAAATCAAACAACATCGATTTAAAAATCGCCGATAAAGAAATTGAAAAACAAACCGTTCTAAAAAAGACCGCATTTCAGGCAGATCCATTGCAAGTGCAATATCAGGGCGGACAATTCAATAGTGCCGATTTTGATCATAATGTTTCGATTCAGCAGTTTTTTCCAATTGGGAATATCACCAAAGCCAATCGCCAATTGCAGGAAGAACTGGTGAAACTAGCCGAAAAACGAAAAGCTTTATCCTCTTACGAAGTAGAAAAAGCCGTAACATTAGCATATTATCAATATTTATACGGAGTTTCAATTCAGAAGTTGAACTCGGAATTGAATGATATTTATACCAAATTTCTAAAGAACGCTGAACTTCGTTTTAAAACCGGAGAAAGCGGAAATATTGAAGTGATTAGCGCTAAAGCGAAAGTAAAAGAAATCGAAACGCAAAAGGCACAATTGGATTATGACTTGGCAATTTATCAAAAGCAATTGCAGTTTTTTGTTCAAACGGATGAAAATATAGTTCCGGACGAAAAAACATCTTTGGAATATTCAATTATAAAAGAAGATGGAAATTCGCTGGCAGAAGGCTTAATGACGGATTATTACCAACAGCAAATTTCGGTATATCAAAAAGAAGCGAACACGCACAAAGCAATGCGAACACCCAAACTGGGATTGGGTTATTTTGCTCAAACAATCAACACTGAATCTTTGTTTCAGGGTTTCACGGCGGGATTGCAAATTCCGTTGTTTGGAGGCGTAAATTCGGCGAAAGCCAAGGCATCTGAGATTAGTATTTCGCAATCGCAATTGGCATTGGATAAAAATAAACTAACGCTAAATCTGCAAAAGCAAGAACTGCAAAATAACTTCGAAAAACAGCAAAAAGCATTAGATTATTATCAGAAAGAAGGCTTGCAATACGCTGATCAGATTATCAATACGGCGCAAAAAAGTTATGCCAATGGCGATATGAGTTATTGGTCGTACATCAGTTTTTTAAATCAGGCAATTGATATTAAAAAACAATATACAGAGGCGACTCATAACTACAATCAAAGTGCTATCGAACTTCAATTTCCAACTATCAAAAACAATTAAAATGAAAAATATATATAAAAGTTTAACCGCAATCCCGAAGCTTAAGGAGCAAAGATTCTCACAAAGTTCACAAAGTTTAATTCCTTTGCGTGCTTTGCGCTTTTCTCTCTTAGCGTGCTTTGCGGTTATAATATTGTCTTGTACTCAAAAGAAAACAGAGGAAGCGCCTGAAGAAGAAAAAGAACAAACAGAAATCGCTTTAAACGAATCTCAATACAAAACAGTTGGAATCGAAACAGGGTTTGTTGAAAACAGAAATCTCAACAAAGTCATAAAAGCCAATGGTTACACGACAGTTCCTCCTCAAAATTCTGCCGAAGTTTCGACCTTAATAGGAGGAACGGTGAAAGATATTTTTGTTTTGGAAGGGACTTTTGTCAACAAAGGAAAGGTTTTGGCAACAATCCAGAATCTGGAAGTTATCGAAATGCAGGAAGAATATCATTCGGCTACAGCCAATATCGAATATTTGCAATTAGAATACAATCGTCAGAAGACTTTGAGTGATGAAAATGTGAATCCAAGGAAAGTTTTTCAGGAAGTAAAAGCAAAACTGGCAGCAGAAAGAGCCAGAGCACAAGCTGCAAAAGACAAATTAGGAGCATTGCATGTGAGCATAAAGGGCAGTACATCATTAGTGCCAATTGTAGCGCCAATCAGCGGTTATGTTGGGAATATTAAAATAGCAAAGGGCGCCTATGCACAAACCGGAGTTGCATTGTTTGAAGTGGTTGATAATAGCCAAATGCACTTAGATTTGAATGTTTATGAGAAAGATTTGGGTTCTATTTCGGTTGGACAAGTAATTGATTTTGTGCTTACAAATCAATCCAATAAATCAATTAAAGGAAAAATATTCGGAATCAATAAATCCTTTTCTAACGAAAGTAAAACTGTTGCTGTTCATGCCAAAATAGAGTCGGAAGATGCAAAAGGACTGATTCCGGGAATGTATGTTTCGGCGAATATCAACATTACCAATACTACAGTTCCGGCTTTACCAAAAGATGCTGTCGTTCGAAATGCCGATAAATACTTTGTTTTTGTTGAAGAAGACGAACATGCAGATAAACACGAAGAAAAAGAAACAGAAAAAGGAACACCACATGAAAAAGAAATTCACTTTAAAGCCATTGAAGTGATTCCGGGCACAACAGATTTAGGTTTTACCGAAGTGAAGTTTGTGGATCGAATTGATGCGAATGCTAAAATTGTAACAAAAGGTGCTTTTTATTTGTTATCAGCAATGAAAGGTGGAGGAGAGCATAGTCATTAGTTTTTGCCGCGAAGGCGCAAAGGCGCTAAGTTTTTTTTTAAGTTGGTGTGAAATTTTCTCGCAAAGTTGCAGATTCGCAAAGCTTTGTTTTTAGATTGCTTTTTAAGTTTTTAATCTTTTGAAACTTAAAAAGAAGGCGTAACGCAATAAAAACTTTGTGACTCTGCGACTTCGCGAGATTAAATAATTTTACATAGAAACAATTGCGACAAAATCCTTAAATTTAGAGCATATTTAAATAAATTTTCAATCTGAGACTTTCCTATGGAACATCAACATATAAAAGAAAAAGTAATTAAAAAGAAAGTTAACCAATCAGGATGTTGTTCAGCGCATGAAGATCATAGCTATTCTGAAAATGACGGACACGATCACGACCACGATCACGGCGCAGAAGGCAGTTTGTTTCAAATGTTTTTGCCGGCTATAATTTCCTTTGCTTTATTACTTATTGGGATTGGGTTTGACAATTATTTTCCACAAACCTGGTTTTCGGGTTACGTTAGAATTGCCTGGTATGTTATTGCTTATTTACCAGTTGGAATTCCGGTTCTTAAAGAAGCGTATGAAAGCATTATAAAAGGTGATGTTTTTTCTGAATTTTTCCTGATGTGTATTGCTACAATCGGAGCATTTGCAATTGGTGAATATCCTGAGGGCGTTGCCGTAATGTTGTTTTATACTATTGGCGAAAACTTTCAGGGATTGGCGGTTAGCAGGGCAAAATCGAACATTAAAAGCTTACTGGATCAAAGACCGGATGAGGTTAATATTTTAGAAAATAATGTCGCAACAAAAATTAAAGCTGTTGATGCTAAGATAGGATCAATAATTCAGCTTAAAGCGGGAGAAAAACTAGGTTTAGACGGCGAATTATTGTCAGATACTGCTTCGTTTAATACTGCGGCACTTACGGGAGAAAGCAAACCGGATACTAAGGTAAAAGGCGAAACTGTTTTGGCGGGAATGATTAACGGAAACACTATTGCGCAGGTAAAAGTAACGACGGCTTATAATGATAGTAAGCTTTCTAAAATTCTGGAAATGGTACAAAATGCCACGACCAAAAAAGCTCCGGCGGAATTGTTTATTCGAAAATTTGCCAAGATTTACACCCCAATTGTAGTTTATCTGGCAATTGCAATTTGCTTGTTGCCAATGCTTTTTGTAGATAATTACGTCTTTAGCGATTGGTTGTACAGAGCTTTGGTTTTCCTGGTAATTTCATGTCCTTGTGCGCTGGTAATTAGTATTCCGTTGGGTTATTTTGGCGGAATTGGCGCTGCGAGTAAAAATGGAATCCTCTTTAAAGGAAGTAACTTTTTAGATAGTATTTCTACGATTCAGAATGTGGTGATGGATAAAACAGGAACCATGACCGAAGGCGTTTTTAAAGTTCAGGAAGTTATTATTGGAGATAATTTTGACAAAGACGAAATCCTGAAACTGGTTAATGTTCTCGAAAGTCAGAGTACGCATCCTGTGGCGACAGCGATTCACAATCATGTGGGGAAAATTGATGCTTCGGTAAAATTGAAAAACGTCGAAGAAATTTCCGGACACGGATTAAAAGCAGAGATTAATGAAAAGGAATTACATGTGGGGAATTTCAAATTGATGGATAAATTCAATATTGCGTATAATGTTGATCCAAATGCAGTTGTATACACCACAATTGCAATTGCTTACGATAAAAAGTTTGCAGGATATCTGACTATTGCTGATGAAATTAAAGCTGATGCACAGGAAACAGTTAATAAACTGAAAGCTTTGGGCGTTAAAGTAACCATGTTAAGCGGTGATAAAACCAATGTCGTACAATTTGTTGCTAATAAACTAGGGATTTCAAATGCTTTTGGAGATTTATTGCCGGAAGATAAAGTCAATAAATTAAACGAGATTAAAGCCAAAAATGAAACTGTAGCCTTTGTAGGCGATGGCGTAAATGATGCGCCTGTAATCGCTCTAAGCACCGTTGGGATTGCGATGGGAGGTTTAGGAAGTGATGCCACGATCGAAACTGCCGATATTGTAATTCAGGACGATAAACCAAGTAAAATCCCAATGGCGATAAACATTGGTAAACAAACTAAAAAGATCGTCTGGCAAAATATTACTTTGGCATTTGTAGTCAAAGCATTTGTTCTAATTCTGGGCGCAGGCGGACTTGCCACAATGTGGGAAGCTGTTTTTGCCGATGTTGGTGTGGCGCTTTTGGCAATATTAAACGCCGTGAGAATCCAGAAAATGAAATTTTAAACAATCGCCGCAGCTTAGCGGCGATTTATAGTTTTTTTAAATGTGCCGATTCCTGAATTTCACCATTACCAAAAGACCAGTTTTCAAGACCATTATTTTCTAATAAAACAATAATAACGTTATTGATCAGGATTTCTGTTGCCGTAGAAATTTTGGTAGCGATCTGATTGTATAATTTTTTCTTTTGTTCCAAAGTTCTTCCTTGTCCCGCAGTAATCTGCACATAAATAATTTCTTCAGAATGTGAAACTCCAAGATAACTTTCGGGATATTTTATTTGATGTGTTTCGAGTTCTTCAATGACATGAAAATAATCATCCTTAGGAATATTAAATTCTTCGATTAATGATTGATGAATTGCTTCTGAAATATTGTTTTTGGTTTCCAACGAAAGTTTTTTCGGCAGACTGATTCGTACAAATGGCATTTTTTGGAGTTTTATTTATTGGGAAAAAGATTTTCTATAAAAATAGGAAATATTTAGTTTTGAGAAATTTGAATTTACACTAAAAATTTAGTTCAATTTTGGTTCCGTTATTTTCCAATCGAACCTCTGTTTTATTACTTTTAGAAGGCGTTTGTGTTGGGTACCAATTTCTATAAGGTTTCACAATAATCAGCAAACCTTCGTCATCGCCAATAGCAGCAAAATTTTCGCTGTTAAAATTTTTAGCAAAAAAAGCAAGATCATGATCTTCTACTAATTGGTCTCCTAATTCCATTGGATTTTCATTAACGATACCAATTTCGCTAATGTTCAATATTGATTTAGAACTGAATCCTTTTATTTGCAAATTATCAAGATCATGTCTGGCAATAAACTCCAGCAAATTCCCATTGTTATCATAGAAATAAACCGCGTTGGAATTCCAGGTTTCAAAAGTAGCAATTACACGCTGATCTTCAATAAGCAGCAGGTCTATTTTGTTTTTGCACCATTCTATAGCTTCCTCAAGTTTGTTCTCCGGAATATTAAAAGCAAAATGATAAATAGAATTAAAATCAGGATTTTCAGTAAACTTCAGGATCGAATCTCCCGCTTTAATGGTAACAGTTTGTGGCGTTTTTTCTATAATAGGCAATTCCAGAATATCTTTATAAAATGCAGCAGTTTCGAGAATATTGTTGGTTTGAATTTGTATATGTTCTAGCTTCATAGTGGTATTATTTATAAGAAGTGAAGACTTCTTTTCGTTTCAAACAAATTTAAAAAAAGCCCTTAGCATTATGATTCACGAGCGATTTTATACTTCAATGAAAGCATAACGAATTACTATGAGAAAACGTATTGGATGTAATTAGTTTTAACACATAGTCCCGACGCTTCGGGCAATGTCATTAAGTTAAGAAAGAAACGATGAAATGATTTATGAAATTTGATTAACGATTTTTGATTTCAGATGTTTGAAACAGTGTAAAATCGACAATCTTAATATTTACCAGCATTAAATCAAAAATCAGCAATCGTTAATCTTCAATCTAAAATATCTTAACTTAATCACATTGCACTTAGGGATAGATTTTGTATGCGTAAAAAAGGTATTTAATAAGTCCCATCGGGACGTTATATTTATAGAAATTTCAATCATTTTCAAAGAAGTCCATCGGGGTGACATTTAAATAATCAAAAGAAAAACAAAGATAACGCTTCGCTGGAGCTAATTGAGTGAATGTGTTGTATTGGCTATAAATATTGCGCTTCTCAGGAACTTTTAATAATAAAGATATAAAAAATATAGATTTATTTTTTGAATTTGCTGTACAATTTCAGGATAAAGTAATTTCTATTAGGGATTTTAGTCAGCTACATATATATTTAAAAGAAGAGTTTAAATTATTTAGGAAAAGGTCTGAAGAAAAGTTTTGCAGATAAATTTTTCAATGAAGAAATTCGGTTATATTTATACCATTTTGAAGGCAAAATACTATGATTTAATGCATTATTAGAAAGATTTCAATAATTGTTATCAATAACTGTCACAAAAAATAAAAAGAAGAGTCTTTAACTGAAAACCAATTTATATGCTAAAATTATTTATTTCGCTTACAGCCTTATTATCCTTTACGCTTTCAAACGGACAGGAAAAAGCAAAGACAAAACAGACTATAAACACACAAATTGATCAGTATTTATCTGAGGTTGTTGGAAAATATAATATGCCGGGAATTGCCGTAGCAGTGATTCAAAACGGTAAAATTATCCACAGAAATAATTACGGAAAAGCAAACATTGAGAATGATGTTCCAGTATCTGATAAATCTGTTTTTAGAATTTATTCCCTGACAAAAGTGATTATTGTTACCGGAGCTTTTCAATTAATCGAGCAAAATAAATTAGCATTAGAAGATCCTATTTCAAAATACCTTCCGGATTTACCTTCAACCTGGAATTCTGTGCAGGTTAAACATTTAATGACACATTCTTCAGGACTTCCGGATATTGTAAATTACGAACAATTACCGGAAAAAGAAGCCAGAGAAAAAGTATTTGCCGATGCGATTCAGTTTGAGAAAGGCGCAAAATATGAGTACAATCAAACTAATTTTTGGTTGCTTCAAAAAATTATTGAAACGATTAGCAAACAAGATATTGAAGCATTTATAATTGGAAATCAGTTTGCAAGTCAAGCTGCAAACAAAGGGATTTTGTTCTCTACAGATTCCAGGGATATTATTTTGAACAGAGTTACACCCTATAATAATTTTTCTGGAGGTAAGATGCAAATCGGACTTTCAAATAACGGAAGTTATTTAAACAGTTGCAATGGTATTAATATTACTATGGATGAATTTATAGAATGGGATAATAAATTCAATCAAAATAAACTTATTAGTGAGAAAACTAAAAAAACTATGTGGGAGTTATTTCCGTATACCAAAACAGATTACAAATTTACTTTTGGCTGGGATGAACGTGTTATAAACGGACATACATCTTATGGTTTTTCCGGTGGAAGAAGAGCAGCTTACAGAAATTTCCCAAAAGATAATCTGAGCATTATATTTCTGACAAACGGTATAGGAAGCGATGCTAATGTCGAAAATATAGTTAACCGTATTGCTTATTTTGTTGATAATGATATTATTGATTATAGTTTTACAGCTTATGAAACTTTATTGAAGACTGCAAAAGAGAATGTTTCAGACTTAAAAAACACATTTAATACTTTGAAAAAAGACTCAAAATATGCAAATGTTAATTTAGAGGAAAATCTTAATACAATTGGATATATACTTTTATACGTGGATAAAAAATTGCCGGAAGCAGTTTCGGTTTTCAGTTTGAATGCCAAAGAATATCCTAAATCAAGCAATGTTTATGACAGTTTAGGAGAAGCATATGAGGTAAATAAGGATATAAAAAATGCTATTGCGAGTTATACTAAAGCAGCTGAATTAAATACAGATCCTGGATATCAAACTAAAATTAGTTTGAAAATAAAGGAGCTAAAGGAACTTTTAAAATAAAACGAAATTTGGAAGATAAACTTTCTAATAAAAAGCCTATTTCATTTGTTTGAAATAGGCTTTTAAAATTAATATAACGACAATTAAGAAATTTGTAATGTGCGACAATATTCTTTTATGATTTGTCTGACGCTTCTAAATTCCTCCATAATTTCCTCTTCGGTTCCTGTTGCTTTAGCAGGATCCGGAAAATTGTGATGCAGTTTTTCAGCCTTTGATGGAAAAAACGGACAGCGTTCTTTCGCATTGTCACAAACGGTAATTATAAGATCAAAATCTATGTTGTGATACTCATCAATATGATTTGAGGTGTGATTAGAAATATCAATACCATCTTCTTTCAGCGTTGCAATTGCTTTGGGATTTACACCGTGGGTTTCAACTCCGGCGCTGTAAATTTCGGCTTTGTCATCAAAAAAGTACCTCAAATAAGCCTCGGCAATTTGGCTTCTGCAACTGTTACCGGTGCAAAGCACCAGAATTTTCTTTTTCATAATTTTAAACGAATAACCAAATGATATTGATAATGCAAAACTTTGGATCAAAGCCAAAAATAACCTGCAATACAATAACAGATGTGGTGATAATAATTGGTTTTTTGTATTTAATTAATAGGTTGAACATAGACGAATCAAGGTTTGGAAGGTTGTAATTCAAGGTTTCATGGATTTTATGTTGTGCCGTTAAGTATTAAATGTAGGTAGCTAATTTAGATTCAAAAGGTAAAAGCGTACCGTAGGTACGCAACATAACGATGCTTGTTGTGTACCTACGACACGCTGGATTTAATTCCGCTTTATTTTTTTACCAACATTTAATGCCTAAAGGCACATTTTCTACTGCCATTATAATCGATTAGAATATTTCTCTAACATCAACATTTCATGCCTAACGACACATTTCAATTCTTGATTCTACTATTATAATTAACAACAACCTGAACCTGGCGAGCATGAGTTTGTTGAATCAGTATGTAGTTGAGTTAAGCTTATCTTCTGCTTTTCTGATGGAATCCCACAGGCATCTTGGGCTAAACAAGCTGTAGTTTTGCTTTTCAGGATGAAATTTTTACCATTAAATTCTAAATCATATCTGCCAATGGTTTCGTTTTGATATTCAACTTCAATATTGAGATCTTCAATTTTTAGCTTTTCCTCAGAAAGATTAATGATATGTAAAAGTTTGGCTGGTTTTAAGCGATGCTCATAATCATTGGCATTCCAAAGCTGAAAGTTTACTACTTTCTCGTGACGTATAACACCGCCGCAATCGATAAAATCCTTACTACTCATTCCAACCTCTGTAACGTGGAAGTGTTCAGGGACAAAAGTTCCGTTTTCCAATTGAAATTCTACGTTTTCAAGCGTTGGAAGTATGTTTTTAATGTCTGATAGTTTCATTGTTTTTTATTTTATAGTTATAATGCAATATTGCGATATAGGAAATTAAAAAAATGCTTTAGCAACATTTTTGATCTTTTGTAACAGTAATAATATTGGTGAAATATGCTTTTAAAACATCAAAAGTTTCTTCATTAATGCAATAACAAATCGCATTTCCTTCGATATTTCCTTTTATAAGTCCGGCATTTTTTAGTTCTTTAAGATGTTGAGAAACCGTAGGTTGTGCGAGCGGTAATTCGTTTACAATGTCACCACAAATACATTCATTGACTTTCAAAAGGTATTCAATAATAGCAATTCTCGCAGGATGTCCTAATGCTTTGGCAATAGTTGCTATCTGATTTTGTTTATCCGTAAAGTGTTCGGTTTTAGTTGCTCCCATTATACTATATTTTAATATCGCAATATTACGATATTAAATTTAAAATGAAAAATATTTTAACTTTTTTATATAATAGAAACCATATAAGTGATTTAAGTCAAGCGTAATGTAATTTTTTTTACATGAACTTATATCACTTATATAGTAAAGAAAACAGATAACAATCTTAAAATGTTTGTTTATTGTTTTTGAAATTTATCCATCCAAAACCAATTAATAAAATATTGAAAATTAATAATGGTAAAAGAGCTTTTGCAAAGTTTATTTGTGACGAATCACTGAATGTTTCGACCTTAAATTTTGTCCAGTTTTGTTTATCGACAGGGGCATTATCAAATATTTTGGGATAGAAATACAAACGCATTTTTTCGTGGAATTGTTTGGTTTCTTTCAAGAATAAAAGCTGATTTCCTAAGTCAGATTTGGCAATTTCATTTAGTTGAATTTGAGCATGTAATGTTGGGATAAATTTTGCAATCGTTTGACTGGCTTTGTTTCGTTGTTCCAGTTTATTTTCTAACTCCTGAGATTGTCTTGCCGAATCGTCGTCTCCTGCTTGTTGCATCGCATAATACCAAAGCCAGCTGAATTCGGTGTTTGGCAAAGGATAATGCTTAAATTGTGGATAATGATGGTAGAATTTATCCATTGTAATTTTTTTATCCATGTCCCACTTTTCATGATAAGCATTTCTTTGTTTCACCGTTAATTCTAAAGCCTCGGGAATTGGGTATTTATTGACAATATAAGTATTGATTGTTGCCGGCAAAATAATGATCAAGAACAACCAAATTGTTAATAAAATAACAGCATTGAAGTTTGAGTTTTTCTGTAAGGAAACAATAAAAAAGCAAGCACTAAACCAAAAAAGAATATACAGAATACCAATTATGTAAAACGTTAGAAGTGATTGGTCAAATGGGATTTTTAAAAGTAAAATGGCAGCAACAAGTACAATCGTTAATACTGTAATTAAACTTAAAATTCGGATATTGAATAGTTTAAGAATATATAAAAAAGTGTTTTGACTTTGCGTGGCGACAATTTTCCAGGTTCCACTTTCTTTTTCTTCCGAAACCAGATTATACGAAAAAGCAATAATCAAAAGAGGAAAGAGATAGATCAATACGAAACTAAAGTCAAGATTTCCGGACAAAAGGTTATTCGGATTATTGAGTTCTGAGTCATATTTCTGAGCTTCCAGACCACGAATCGTAACACTTTGAATCGACGGATTTATATCGCGCTGACCAATTGACAAGCTGTTTATTGGAAGCGTTTTATTGACCAATGAAAATTTGATATAATAGAGTAGAAGTCCAATTTCGTCTTTATGAAAGGCAGCATTTCTTGCAATATGTTCTTTTTGATATATTGCAGCTTGAGTAATATTGTTTTGCTGTTTCTGTTGAAATTGCTGCCCGATTAATAAACTTATGAAACAGATTATTAAAAGGAATATCAGTCCAATTTTGGTTCCCTTTGACCGAATGAAATTTTTAAAAAGTAGTGTTAACATATTAGATGGCTTTAAGGTTTTTGGCTGCAATTCGAATAAGTATAAAGAGCATAATAATCCAGAGAATAATAGAAATAACAGAGAGAATCTCAGATTTTAGAACATCGATAATTCCTTTAGGCTGATAATGAAATTCGGCTAAATCGGCCCAATGTTCCTTGCCAATAGTTAAAGGTTTATCAGTTGGTTTTGGCTTATTATTACTGATGTATTTTACCTGCAAAGCGTTCATTTTTTGTGCCATAGTGTAGCGATAAGTTTCAGCTTGTTTTTGGAAATCGATATACGAATCATAATCCGTATTGGATAATCCCATAGATAAATTCTTTATGGCGATGTACGGATTTATAAAAGAAATTGTTTTTGAAAAACTGTTTTGCTTTTCATAAACCTTCAATAAGTTTTCTAAATGCTGATTGTATATTCTAGAACTTATTTTCTCTCCTTCGGTCATAATAAAACCCGAATAATTAAAGGGAAGTTTTTGTACCGAATCGACTTTGTAAACGTTCAATAACGAATCTTTAATGGCTTTATAATGCAAATCATTTGGATTATGACTATCACCTTGTTTCAGGATATCTTTTTCGATATCGCTGTTGAATTGTATTTTAGACGGCGTTTCATAAATATAAGCACCAATTGCCTGAGTGGTTCTAGGCAGAATAATCGTGAAAACCAGCCAAATTCCGATCAATGAAACTAATGCTTTTTTGGATGTTTTGCTTAGCGCCGAAATCAAAACTGCAATGACACAAAAGAATATCAGATATATAAAATGAAACAAAATAAACAATATCATTTTGATAGTTTCATCGGCAGAGACAGTAAAATCCTGAAGCAATAACCATATAAAAACAAGAACAATAATGGTTGGAAAAAAAAGCAGCATAATAATACTGGCGATTCCTAATATTTTGCCTGTTAGAAGTTGTTTCCAATTGATTCCCTGGCTTAAAAGTAGTTTTAGGGTTCCGTTTTCCCTTTCGGCTGCGACCGAATTAAATCCAAGAAAAAAGATCATTAAAGGCAATAAAACCTGTAAAACCATAGCAATACTGATTTCTCCAAAACGAAGCATACTATTCGAGAATCCGGCCTCAGAGAAATTGGCTGTATTTTGTTTGTGTGCTTCAAGAAAAATAGCATTCCCGAAAAACGGTTCCATTCCGAATTCAAAAACACTTAATGGGGCACTTTTTCTAAAGGCAAAGTTTCCGTAATGAGCCATTCTATGCGGGTTTTTATCCGGATTGTTAAGCCAGTCTTTGCGGGATTCGTGTTGGTATTTTTCGCTGGTTTGGTTTTGAGTCATATAATTTTCCCAACCTGAAAAGGTTGCATAGAGTAAAATCAAAGCAATAAAAAGCGTGATGATAAAGACAGCTGTATTTTTAAAAACTGAATTCCTGAGATGTTTGGCGATTAAAATTTCTATGTGTAATGATTTCATACCAATTAGAATTTATAAGTTACGGTAAGGCTATAATTTCTGGGAGCTCCGGGAAATAATCTCAAATAATTTTGCGCACCCAACCAATAGGTTTTATTGAATAAATTACCTGCATTAAGTGCAATTTGCATGTTGCTTTTGTTGGGTTTGTAATATAAAGCGGCATCAAAAACAGTAAAATCAGGAAGTGTGAAAGCTCTTGTAAACCAAGGTACTTTACTGCTTTGATATTGCATTCCGAAACCAACTCCCAAATCTTTTAGAACCGAATCTGAGTTGAAGTTGTAGCGTGTCCATAAATTGGCGCTGTTTTTTGGTGTATTTTGTTTTCTGGCACCAATTAACGTCGGATCACGATCGTTTGTAATTTTGGCATCGATATAACTGTAGGAAACGTTTATTTGCCAGTCGGCGGTGATATAACCCGCTAAATCGCACTCAAAACCACGACTTCTTTCAGCGCCTCTTGTGACCAATAAATCCGGATTTGCAGGATCATTAGCATTCATCAAAATATTGCGCTGATTGATTTCGTAAACTGCTGCATTAAAACTCATCGAGTTATTGAAGAAAGTCGCTTTTAATCCCACTTCTTTCAAATTACTTTCAAGCGGATCAAATAGACTTCCGGCGGGTAAAGTTCCCGTTTGCGGCATTAAAGTCACTGTGTTAGATTGCGGTTGATAACCCTCAAGATAAGTGGTATAAACATTGATCTCGCTGTTAATGGCATAAGTAAGCCCCACACGTGGTAATAAAGCCGTCTTTTTGACCTTCAATTCATTGTTTGATTCATAATTGGTAATGTCTTCAAACCATTCGTTTCTCAAACCCAGTAAAAAAGTAAATTTTTCCCATTGAATCTGATCCTGAATGTAAATAGCATTTGTTGTCGTTAATGCCGATGGCAATGCTGTTCTAACATTTAGTGTATAATCTTCAGGACTTGTTAGCTTATAAGAGGGATTGTTTAAATTAAAATAATTGACATTGGGTTTGGGTAAAACGACGCCGTCAACAGTTGTAGTTTGGTAATTGGCGGCGTTTGCCGGAACAAAAGTACTTGCAACAGTTCCGTCTTTTAGTAAATAGCCTCTTGCTGCATTTTGTCCACCGCCTTTGGTTTTGTTCCAACTGCTTAAATCGTAGCCTGCCAGTAATTTATGTCTGAGTTTTCCGGTCTTTAAATCAAAATTAAAATAGGTACTCAGATTGTCAACGTCCCAATATTGCTGACGTTGCACAAATTGCATCATTGCCAGACTTGTAACGGGTTTATTGTTCATATCAACCGCAAAAGCATTTGTAGTCCTGTGTTCCTGAAGATTTTCGGTCCAGGTTTGTTTCATGTATTGCGCATTAAAACCAATTTTAGAATTGAATTTATGAGCAAAATTCGTCATCAAAATCATTTCTTTCGATTTAAAAAAATCACTCGGAGCGCCAAGATTCAGGCTAATTGGCGTTTGGTTTAAATTCGTAACTCCGGCAACAGCGCCAAAAATGGGCTGACCACGATCGAGTGTCCCAGTCATGTTGCTTAAAATTAATTCGGTATTGATAGCAGTTTTTTCATTCGGAATATAACTGAACGATGGAGAGATCAAAAAAGATTTATTACTCACTAAGTCTCTGAATGATTTTGCTTCCTGATAGGCACCGTTTACACGGTATAACAGGGTTTTAGATTCGTTGAGAGGTCCCGTAAAATCTAAGGTTCCACGTAGCGTACTAAAACTTCCAACGCTCAAACTCACTTCTTTTCGGTCAACTGCCAAAGGTTTTTTAGTAACCAAATTGATGCTTCCGCCGGGATCTACGGATGAAAATGTGGCACTCGACGGACCTTTGATAACTTCGACACGCTCAATATTATTGGTCAAGGGCTGTAGAAAGTAATATTGGCGTGTTCGCATTCCGTTTACAATCTGACCTTCTTCGTTTTGACTAATGCCACGAATCGTATATTGATTGTAATAACTCGCCGGAATTACTCCGCTGGCCATTTTTACGGCATCGGCAAGATAAAAAGCACCTTTGTCTGCAATTAATTCCTTAGTGATAGTTGAAATAGATTGTGGAATATCTTTGTTAAGCGCCGCAGTTTTTGTCGCTGCAAAAGAATAATCGCTGTTGTATTTTTTTGTCGAACGGCCAATGATTTCAACGGTTTGCAGTTCATTTCGCTTAATAGAATCGGAAGCAATACTATCTTTTGTTTTTTTGTTAACCGTTTGAGATTGTAAAAATTGTGAACTGCTGAATAATAATATATAAAAAATTAAGTGTTTCATTTTTTGGGTTGGATTAGAAAATGCCATTTCCTTTTATACAGTTTGTAAATACAGATTTTCAAGTTCGTTTGCCGAAATTTTGTCAGCTTCAATAACCGTTACCAGGTTTCCTTGTTTCATTATTCCGATGTGTGAAGCGACCTCTCTGGCTCTGAAAATATCATGAGTTGCCATTAATATCGCCGTTCCGTCTGCCGAAAGTTCTTTTAGGATTTGAGAGAATTCGTTAGATGCTTTAGGATCCAGACCACTTGTGGGTTCGTCTAACAATAATACTTTGGCTTTTTTGGCAATGGCAATGGCAATGCCTACTTTTTGACGCATTCCTTTAGAGTATCCGCCAAGATTTTGATCATGTGCTTTAACCTGTAAACCAGCTTTGGAAAGAAAATAAGTCAGTTCTCCTGTAGAATATTTAAATCCCGCCAGAGAAGAGAAGAATTTCAGGTTTTCTAAGCCCGTAAGATTTGGGTATAGCATTACAGTTTCAGGAATATAAGCGACATATTTTTTGGTTTCCTGTGCATTTTCTATAACCGAAATGTTATTGATTTTTAGTTCTCCGCCGGTTGGTTCTATAAACCCTAAAAAGAGATTAATTGTAGTAGTTTTTCCGGCGCCATTTTGACCTAAAAGTGCAAAGATTTCGCCTTTTTTAATGGTTAAATTCAGTTTGTTAAGGGCAACGTAATCGCCGTATTTTTTCGTCAGATTTTCAGCTATAAGCATAGTTTTTATGTTATTGGGGTGATTTTTTTTAGTTTTTTCCGTTTTCCGTCGCAGTCACCGTTTTTAGTCTCAGTTTCGGTTTTGAGTCTGGAATTAGTGACGGTTTTGGGATTTGAATGTGGGGAATGGATAGTTTACTACTGTTTTAGTAGAAAAATTTCTATTGGAATGTGAAGAATAGGGATCTCTCCTTTAAATAAATTAGCAAGAAATAACCAATCTCAATACTATATTGCGACATAGCCAATGGTTTCAACCGTTGGAACGTATTTAATTATTGAATTGGATTTAATTTAATGTATTTATTATGACATTTCATTATCAATCAACAGCTGTTCCAAGGTTGAAACTTTGGGCTATGATTGAAATGGGATAAAATTTCAAAATAAACAATTTGGATTCTTTCTTCCTTTGTTCTAAATAATACAAATGTCTAATCTTTATGGCTTAACATTGTGGTGTCGATCCATGTGAGATATTCTTAATTCTTCGAATAAAAATGTAGTAAACTAAACGATTGAAGGTGGTGCTCTAAGGGCAAAAAGACTGCCTTTAAAGAAGTTTGAAGCAACTTTTGTATAATAGAATACATAAGAAGTTGCAATAGTGACTTTATGAAAAGATAAAGCCTGAAATGCATTTGGAATAAATGTACTAAACGCAAAGTGACAAACGTGGCAATTATTCTCTACAGAATGGCTGTGTGTGATTTGTTTTTGCCCATCAACAGAATGATGAGTACAATGTTTT
Organism: Flavobacterium sp. ov086; assembly: GCF_900187965.1. Lineage (GTDB taxonomy): Bacteria > Bacteroidota > Bacteroidia > Flavobacteriales > Flavobacteriaceae > Flavobacterium. The sequence goes on from NZ_FZNL01000004.1 coordinate 228,707, forward strand.
TCGGTTAATTGCTTGTAAACATGTTCGTAAGAATGTATCGTCTGAAACAGCATTGCGAACAATACGGTAACAGACATAAAAAGATTAATTAAGACAATTTTCTTTTTCATTCTTGTTTGGAAATCCTTATGTGTCGCGGATTTTACAGCTTTTGATATAACGCAACTTTGTTGCAAATATAGATATCTTATTTAGAAATACACTAAAATTGGATATTATTTTAGTTTTAGATTTTTGATTTGAAAAAATTAAAACAACCTAAAAATTACTGTACAACAATTGCAACGTATGAAAATCAGAAGAGCCATCAAAATATTTATCTAATACTTCTTCAAATATAGGTTCTGAATTCTGGATACTGGCAAATAAAGTCATACAGGATTGCAGTTTTTCATTGTCAGGATTCCCGAAAATATCTTCAGCAGTTTTTTCATCTGTTTTGATTAATTCGGTTGTAATTTCCAGAAGATGTTTCCCCAGAATTGGATGTTCTAAAAAAGCAATTGCTTCGTCAGCATTTTTAATTTCGTAAAATTTTGAGGTATCGCAAGAACCAAGCCCTTTTATCTGAGGAAAAATGAACCACATCCATGGAGATTCTTTTTTTCCTTTTTTAATTTCGGAAAGTGCCGATAGGTATAATTTATTTTGCGCGTCTAAAAAACGTACTAATTCTTTATTATTGTAGGCCATTATTTACTGATTTTGTTTGGGACAATCAGGTCGTAAAACTACTGAAAATATGTTAAGTTGTGCATTTACATCTGCTTTTTTGTATCTATTTTTTTTGAATATATTAAGCGGAAAATATCTGTAGTATTAATCGGAAATTTTTATTTGATTTTGAAAATTAATCTCGCAAAAGCGCAGAGCCGTAAAGTTTTTATTTTGCGTTTTAAAACTTGGCACCTTAGCGACTTGAGTGCAATTCTTGTTGCTAAGTCAAGAAAGCTTAAAAATTAATCTCGCAAAGGCGAAGAGTCCCAAAGTTTTTATTTGATTCATTGAAGGAGATATAATTAATTTGCGTCTTTGAGACTCCTTTGCGGCAAAAACAATTTATCCTTTCCTAATTTTGTGATTAAAGAAAAATACTTTCCCAATATTATTCCTGTTAAATGGGTTTGTTTTTGTTATATATCTCGGTTTTCGTTCGTAAACCTGTTATAATATTCCTATTTTTACTAATAGAGGATAATTATCGACTTAGATAATAATTGAATTTTTGATTTGGCATTAACTTCAAATATGCCAATTTCTATTAACGAGCACACTGCTCAATAAAAAAATAAATTATGAAAATAGGACTAATCGGATTCGGAAAAACTGGAAAATCAGTAGCGTCAATACTACTTGAAAACAATAAATTTTGCCTGGAATGGGTTTTAAGACAAAGTACTGTTTTAGAACACAGATCAGTTTCGGAATTTTTTGGAATCCAGTCAGACAAACCGGGATTAATTTACTCTAGTTCCAAAACTACCATGGAAGAATTACTGGATAAACATCCCGTCGATGTAATTATTGATTTCTCGTCAAACGAAGGAATTTATACTTATGGAGAAATTGCAGCGCAGCGAAAGGTTAAAATTATTTCGGCAATCTCTCATTACAAAGATAAAGAACTTCAGTTATTAAAGAAACTAGCGCATAAAACAACCGTATTTTGGTCTCCAAATATAACTTTGGGAGTGAACTATTTACTTTTTGCTGCTAAATTTCTAAAAAAGATTGCGCCTTGGGTTGATATTGAAGTCAATGAAGAGCATTTTAAAATGAAACAGGGAACTTCTGGAACAGCGGTTAAAATTGCTGAAGCTTTGGATCTTGATAAAGACAATATAAACTCGGTCAGGGCAGGAGGAATCGTAGGGAAACATGAGGTTATATTTGGATTTCCGTATCAAACGGTTCGATTAATTCATGAATCGATTTCACGAGAAGCATTTGGAAACGGAGTTGTTTTTGTTGCTGAAAATTTAGAGGATAAACAAAAAGGACTGTATAATTTTGAAGATATTCTGACGCCTTATTTTGCACTGTAGTTATGCCGCAAAGGCATTAAGGAACAAAGTCTAAAATAAAGGCCCGAAGATGCAAAGTTTTTGGTAAAGTTTTAAAAAAATTTAAATTTCCCGCAATCCAGATAGTTATCAGGATTGCGGGAAATTCATTTTAAAAAGCACATTTATTTAACACATAGAAACAGAGCGAATGTGGGGCAAAAAGGCTTCAAAAAAGAACTGCATTTCTCTCATAAAGAGGCTTATGCTTATTTTTATTAATTGAAATGCCGTTTTTTGAGTGTACAATATCAATGTCTCTATGTGTTTAAAATAAATATGTAATATGATGTTTTTATTATTTTCTAAAAACCAAAGCTTTAGTATATTCTGCGTTCATTTTTGCTATAGAAAGAATCGAAATGCCTTGTGGACATTCAATTTCGCAAGCTCTTGTATCTGAACAGTTTCCAAAACCTTCAGCGTCCATTTGACTTACCATGGTTAAAACCCTTTTTGAGGCTTCTATTTTTCCTTGTGGAAGCAAAGCCAAATGTGTGATTTTTGCGCCTACAAATAATGCTGCACTGGCATTTTTGCAAGTTGCTACACAAGCTCCGCATCCTATGCATGCCGCAGCATCAAAGGAAGCTTCGGCAGTTTCATAAGATATTGGGATAGTATTTGCTTCCGGCGCCTGACCTGTTGAAGCACCAATAAAACCGCCCGCTTCAATAATGGAATCAAAAGCAGATCGATCAATTTTTAAATCTCTTAAAACAGGGAATGCTTTGGCACGAAAAGGCTCAATATAAATGGTATCTCCATCTTTAAAACTTCTCATGTGAAGCTGGCAAGTTGTGGTATTCTTAAGAGGTCCGTGCGCTCTACCGTCAATCATAACGCCGCATTGCCCACAGATTCCTTCTCTGCAATCGTGATCAAATTCTATTACACGTTCTCTTTTCTGAATTAAAGATTCGTTCAAAAGATCGAGCATTTCCAGAAAAGACATGTGTTCAGAAACTTTATCTATTTCATAATTTACCATTTCTCCTTTGGAAGAAGTATTGTGCTGTCGCCATATTTTAAAATATAGTTTCATATTCTTAACTTTTGATTATTTGTAGCTTCTAACAGCAAGTTCGACTGATTCGAATACAAGAGGTTCTTTGTGTAATCTAGGATTCTGTGTTTTTCCTTTCCATTCCCAAGCCGAAACATAACAAAAATCTTTATCGTTTCGAACCGCTTCACCATCAATAGTTTGGTATTCTTCCCGAAAGTGTGCGCCGCAGGATTCCTCTCGTTGTAGGGCATCGTGACACATTAATTCAGCCAATTCGATATAATCAGCAATGCGTCCGGCTTTTTCGAGTTCGCTGTTTAGTGTATCGTCTCCGGTAATTAGAAGGTCTTTTTCAAAAGAATCTTTTAGTGATTTGATTTCGTTTAAGGCTTCTTCCAGTTTTTCTTTACTTCTCGAGAGTCCGCATTTTTCGTAAAGTAATCTTCCAATTTTTTTATGGAAATAATCGGTAGAAAGCGTTCCTTTACTATTTAAAAATTTATTTAGTTGTGTTCTTACCGAAGTTTCGGCTTCGTCAAAAGCAGGATGATTGATAGTTGGTTTTGGAGTATTTAATTCGCCTGCCAAATAATTTGGAATTGTATAAGGTGCAATAAAATAACCGTCTACACACGCCTGAAGCAATGAATTTGCGCCTAATCTGTTTGCTCCATGATCTGCAAAGTTGGCTTCTCCCAAGGCAAATAATCCCGGAATTGTGCTCATTAATTCATAATCAACCCATAGTCCACCCATCGTAAAATGTGCTGATGGCGAGATTAGCATTGGTTCTTTATAAGCATTGATTCCGGTAATCTTCTCGTACATCGCAAAAAGATTGCTGTATTTGGCTTCGATTTTATCTTTTCCCTGCGCTTTTATAGCATCCGAAAAGTCCAGATAAATAGCGTTTTTCATTGGTCCAACGCCATGTCCGGTATCAATTCTTTCTTTGGCAGCTCTCGACGAAATGTCTCTTGGCGCCAGATTTCCAAAAGAAGGATACTTGCGTTCTAAATAATAATCACGTTCTTCTTCAGGAATTGTATTTGGATTTCGGTCGTCTTTAGCGGTTTTCGGGACCCAGATTCGTCCGTCATTACGCAAAGATTCCGACATTAAAGTCAACTTAGATTGATTTTCGCCGTGTTGTGGCAGTGAAGTAGGATGAAACTGAATCCAGCTTACGCCTGCCATATAAGCGCCTTTTTTGTGCGCCCGCCAAATAGCCGAACTGTTACAACCCATTGCCAATGTAGACAAATAATATACTTTTCCGTAACCTCCGGAAGCCAATACAACAGCATCGGCAACATGACGTTCGAGTTCTCCGCTTTCCAGATTTCGGGCGATTATACCTTTTGCTTTTCCGTCTATCACAACCAATTCCAGCATTTCGTGGCGGGTATGCATGGCTACTTTTCCTAATGAAACCTGGCGTAATAAAGCCTGATAAGCGCCAAGCAAAAGTTGTTGTCCCGTTTGTCCACGGGCATAAAAAGTTCTGGAAACCTGAACACCTCCAAAGGATCGATTATTAAGATACCCGGCATATTCTCTGGCAAAAGGAACGCCTTGTGCAACGGCATGATCTATTAAATGCGCAGAACATTCCGCAAGACGGTAAACATTGGCTTCACGAGATCTAAAATCGCCGCCTTTTATGGTGTCGTAGAACATTCTAAAAGTACTGTCTCCGTCGTTTTTATAGTTTTTTGCAGCGTTAACTCCGCCTTGAGCGGCTACAGAATGCGCTCTTCTTGGTGAATCCTGAAAACAAAATGATTTGATATTATACCCTTGCTCTGCAAGTGACGCAGCGCATGAAGCTCCCGCAAGACCAGTTCCAACAACGATAATGTTTAACTTTTTTCTGTTGGCGGGATTTACTAGCTTGGCTTTTGCTTTATAATTATTCCATTTTTCTGCTAGTGGACCTTCGGGTATTTTTGAATCTATCATTTTTACTATGTTTAAAATGAATTTGTACACCGATTCTAAAAAGAAACGTAATTATAAGAGCATCTAATTTACTATAAAAAATCGGTTTTTTGTAAAGAAAAAACTATTTTTTGCTAATGGATATTGTTTTTTGAGCAATTATTACCGACGAATGGTAAATTATTACTTGATAAATTTTTCGACGTTCGGAATTTTTTCTAATGCTTTTGTGTTTTCTTCGAGAATTTTAGCTGCAGCTTCATTTATTTTTTTGGCTGGAATTGTTTTCCATTTGTCTATATTTTTTTCGAAGTCAGTATTAAATATTACTCTCGACAAATCCCTGATAACACAAAAAGCGGCAATCGAATGTCCGTTTTCGCTATCGTAATTCCCATTATTAATAAAAAACTGTATTCTTTTATACAGTCCATCTTCAGAGTAAAGTGACAACTCGGTTAATTTTCCCCTGTATTCTAAATCGGCAGAGCCAACGCCTTTTAATTTTGGAAATAACTTGTAATCGGCAAAGTGCCTGCCCTCATGACCAATATAACTCACTCTAAAGGTTTCTGATTTTAAATCGTATGATTTTTTCACACAGAATAACGCTTCTTTAGTTGCCCAGCCTGCAGGGTAATATCGTCCTAAAGTAGCATACTCGGCCCAGCCTAAGGTTACAAAATCATCCATAAAAAAAACTTTGACAGGAGTTTCTTTTCCATCATAATTAAGTTTGTAGATGGTATCTTTTTCTGTTTTCCAAACCAATAAATCATACAAAGCTCCTGTTTTTCCAAATCCTGTGGTATGGTAGCCTAAATCAGTGATGTATTTTTTTTGATAAACATTAATACTATCCTCGTTAAGCATTAAGTTTTTTGCAGATGGAAGATTGGCTTTAAGGAGATTAGAAACGTTTTTCATAATCAGAGTATCCGTTCTCTTTTCTTTATTTAAGAAAGAGAACCGCCAGTAATCTCTGTAAATTTTTAATAATTCGTCTATTTTTGATTTTCGGGTTTCCAAAAAATCGCTTTTGTCTTCTTTAAATTTAAATCGCTTTTCAAAATTGGTTTTGAATTTCAAGTCTTTTTGAGCTATTTTTTTGGTTGAATCAATTTCTAATAATGGTAATGCCTGTTTGGGATTTCCGTCCAATGCAAGTGAATAGATCTTGATATAATCGAATTTTATGCTATCATTTGAAGTAGTTTGAGCATTTATTTTCGAAAGTAAAAAGAGATTAAGAAGTAATGAAACTATTTTTAAGGTTCTCATAATAAAAAGTATAGGTTGATTTTACAATGACTTTTTTACTATAGAGACGTGTTTTTTGATTTTGTTACAGTTTTGTGTAGTATTTTATTAAAAATAAACCCGACAGTTTTCATCTCGAGGCTTCGGGCAATGCCATTAAGTTAAGCTTTTAGAAAATAAAATTATTGCAAATCAAATCCGTTTTTACCTGCGTTTTTACGAAGTAAATCTGTTTTATCCGCGTCAAAATTAGACGCTGATTTTACTGATTCGCTAAAGCGAAAACGCTGATAAAAACAGATTTTTCTAATTACTTTCTTGATTAAACTGTTAAGTGATTTTATAGATTTTCCCTTAACTTAATGATATTGGACTTGGGGACTGTCGGGTTTGGATTTTATGGAAATATTTAATGTCCAATGATTTCTTTTCGATGTAAAGTTCCCCATTCATTCAAAGCTCCAATAACATTATATAAAGTATGGCTGTGTTCTGTTCTTGCATATTCAACCGTTGGCGGAAAAGTATCGTACACCGTTCTGGTAACGAGTTTGTTTATCTCCAGATCTTTAAGTTCTTTCGAAAGCATTTTATCTGTAATTCCGTTTATGTCTTTAGAAATTTCCTTAAATCGTTTTGGTCTGTTTGATAAAGCAATTAAAATTGGCAGTTTCCATCTGCCGCTTAAAACTTCCAGTGCATCTCTTACCGGTAATAACGCTGCCAGACATTCTTCCGGTTGACCATTGCAGCCCATTTCTTTTGTTATTTCGCTCTTTGTTTTCATGTTTCTGGTGTTACTATCCTCAAGGATAGCGCTATCCTTGAGGATAGTACTATAAAATAGATAGCAAATGTATATAAGTTTGTATCATAAAACAAATAGTAATTCTATGAGCAAAAAGATTCTGAATATAGTAACAAGTATCAAAGGAGATGCTTCCTTTAGTAATAAATTATCAAACGCAGTTCTCGAAAAACTGACAAAAGAATATCCGGCAAGCGAAGTAAAAACTTTTGACCTTTCTAAAACACCTTTGCCGTATTTGAATGAGTTGCAGCTTAATGCATTTTATACTCCTGAAGAAGCACATACAACAGCTCAGTTAGAATCTATTAAACTTTCTGATGATGCCATAACAGATTTACTGGAAGCTGATGTGATCGTAATTGGTGTTCCTATTTATAATTTTGGAATTCCTGCATTATTAAAAGGATGGATCGATCAGGTGGCGAGAGCAGGAAAAACTTTTAGTTACGATGAGAATGGACCAAAAGGATTAATAAGCGGTAAAAAAGTTTATTTGTCTATTGCATCCGGCGCTGTATTTTCTGATGGACCTTATAAAAGCTATGATTTTGCAGAACCTTATTTACGTGTGGTTTTGGGCTTTTTAGGAATAACTGATGTAACAACTTTCCGCGTTGAAGGAACTTCTATTCCTGATTTTGCCGAAAATGCTTTGCCTAAAGCTTTGTCTGCAGTTCAGGAGTTTGCTTTCTAAATGGAAAATAAAAGTGCGAGAGTTGGACATTTTCGTATGTAGTGAACCCGACAGGTTTTCAAAACCTGTCGGGTTTGTCGCAGATTAGAATCTGAGTTGTCAAATCTTTGTCAAGGTTTTAAACTTTGACAAAGATAATTAGGCCTAATTATTATTTCTCAATAATCATAGTAACGCCTTGTCCGCCGGCAGCGCAAATAGAAATAAATCCTCTTCCCGAACCTTTTTCGTTTAGTAATTTTGCCATAACGCCAATTATTCTTCCGCCTGTTGCAGCAAATGGATGAGCTGCGGCAAGACTGCTTCCTTTTACATTTAATTTATTTCTGTCAATGGCGCCAAGAGGTCTTTTTAGTCCAATTTGAGCGCTTAGTTCCGGACTTTCCCAGATTTTTAAGGTTGCTAAAACTTGTGCGGCAAAAGCTTCGTGGATTTCATAATAATCAAAATCCTGTAAAGTTAAACCCGCTTTGTCAAGCATTCTGCTGGCAGCAAATAATGGCGCTAACAAAAGGTTCTGTTGGTTTTTGACGTACTCAATTGCTGCAATTTCAGCAAAAGAAATGTAGGCTAAGATTGGAAGACCTTGTTCCTTTGCCCATTCTTCACTCGCCAGAAGTATGCACGACGCACCATCTGTAAGCGGAGTGGAATTTCCGGCTGTAAGCGTTCCGTTTACTTTATCAAATGCAGGTTTTAATTTTGCCAGTTTTTCAATGGTGCTGTCTCTTCTAAGATTGTTGTCTTTTTCAAGTCCATTAAACGGAGAAATCATATCATCAAAAAAACCTTCGTCATAGGCTTTTGCCATATTCAAATGACTTTTGAGCGCGAAGTTATCCTGATCTTCACGGGAAATTTTATAATGTTTGGCTGTAATTTCAGTGTGACCACCCATCGAAAGTCCTGTTTGTGATTCTTCATTTTTAGGAACCAATGGTGATAAATCTTTCGGGCGTAGTTTTAGGAATAGCTTAATTTTTTCGCCTAATGATTTTGCCTGCCTGGCATTCAATAAAATCTTTCTGAGTTTTTCGCTCACCGCAATTGGCATATCACTAATAGAATCAACACCTCCGGCAATTCCGGAGTCTATTTGTCCCAAGGCAATTTTGTTGGCAATATAAATGGCACTTTCAATTCCGGTATCACAAGCTTGTTGTAAATCACAGGCTGGAGTTGCAGGATCGAGAGAAGTTTTCATGACACATTCTCTAATCAGATTATTGTCATAGGTATGTTTAATTACTGCACCTCCGGCAACTTCACCTAACAATTTACCTTCGAGTTTGTATTTAGAGATAAGTCCGTTTAAGGCAGCAGTCATCATTTCTGTATTTCCAACTTCGGCGTAAGCTGTATTTGCTCTTGCAAACGGAATTCGATTATAACCAACAATGGCTACTTTTCTAACTGTATTGTTCATAGTGTATCGCTTAATGCTAGCCCACGAATGACGCGGATTCAACAGATTTTTACTGATTTGTTTTCTTCCTGATAGTTATCAGAATGAGTTCATTCTAGATTTCTTAAAAAAAGAACCCGCGAAAATCGGTTTAATCCGTATAATCCGCGGGCAAATATGTTTATCCTTTACGTATCAAGGGAATCACTTTTGAACCTATAAGTTCAATCGCATTCATTAACTGAGTGTGTGTAAGTCCTGCGTTATCCATTTGAAATGTAAATCTTGAGATTCCCCCAAGTGCTTCGCCGTGTTTTAAAATTTTCTCGGCAACACGTTCCGGACCTCCTACAATAAGAACACCAAGATCGTCGATAAGTCCGTCAAATTTGGCTTTTGTAACGGGTGGCCAACCGCGTTCGAGTCCTAATTTTGTCCAAAGTTCAGCATAACCCGGATAATATTCTTCGATTGCTTTTTCGGTGGTTGTTCCAACAAAACCTGGTGAATGTATTCCAACTTTAAGTTCTTCGGGTTTGAAACCTGCAGCTTTTCCGGCTTCACGGTACAAATCAATTAAAGGGCGGAAACGATGTGTTTGACCTCCAATAATAGCGACCATTAAAGGTAAACCAAGACTTCCGGCTCTGACAAAAGATTCGGGAGTTCCACCAACACCAAGCCAAACCGGCAATTTTTCCTGTAATGTTCTTGGATAAATTGGAAGATTATTCAAAGCAGGGCGAAATTTTCCTGACCATGTTACAAATTCATTGTCTCTGATTTGCAGAAACAGTTCTAGTTTTTCTTTAAAAAGTGCATCGTAATCATTCAGATTAAATCCGAAAAGGGGATAAGCTTCAATAGAAGATCCACGGCCTACGACGATTTCTGCTCTTCCTTTCGAAATTAAATCAAGTGTTGCAAAGCTTTGGTAAACCCGCACAGGATCAGCTGCACTTAATACCGAAACGGCACTGGATAAACGAATGCGACTTGTTTTTGCGGCAGCGGCACTTAAAATCACAACTGTAGCCGAATCTAAAAACTCTTTTTTATGATGTTCTCCAATTCCAAAAACGTCAAGTCCGGCCTGATCTGCCAGCTCAATTCTTTGCAGTAATTGTTCCATTGCATCAACACTGCTCAAGGTGTTGTTGTCTCCGTACATTGCCGAAGCAAAACTGTCTATTCCTATTTCTATCATATAGTAAAGATATTAAATTTTCTTTTTTCTCTTTCCTCAAAAAATAGAATTAAATGCCAAGATTCTTCCAATAATTGATTTTATAGTGATTATGATTAATTACGATGCTTTCAATTTTGTTACTTAATATTTAAATTACGGGTTTTAAAAAACTCTGGATTAATGATATGAATATCTGTTCTGTTTTTCGGAATATTTGGCATATCGTGACCAGGAAATACTATGAATTCGGGCATTTTTGTTTCTAAATTTCTAATATTGTTTCTGTTTTGTGCAGCTTTGGCGGGCTGGGTTGGTAATCTTTCAACATCATTAGATTTAAGCCAGTCATCGTGTACTACAGCATCTCCGCTTAGTAAAACTGGACCTTGATTTAAAGTTACTAAAAGCATTAAATCACTATCTGTATGACCTGGTTTTTCTATTAATTGTATCGTTTTATCACCAAACAAATCGTATGATTTTCCTAGCGAAGAATTACTTTCTTTAAATGAAGAAGCTGCTGTAAACCTGGTAAGACTTCCTTCTTTGGTATTTGCTTTACTATTCATGATTAATACTGCATTTTTAAATGCATCGACTGTTCCTATATGGTCATCATGAAGATGCGAAATAGCCAAATATTTAATATCTTCAGGCTTTATCCCGAGTTGTTTGATTTGATTAAAAGCCAGCATTTCTAACTTAGATTTACTTTCAAATAAAAAAGACATCGGAAATCCTAAACCATTTTGACCTTCAAGGGCTACTTTCTCTGATATTCCGGAATCAAATAAAACATATCCAAACTTTGGATGTTTGATTAAATAAATCGGGCATGGTCTCCATTTTTTATAAGTAGGACTAAGTGCTTTTGCCATTCGGTTAAATCCGGTGTTAAAAACATACAATTCGATACCCGAATTTTTAGAAAATGCTTCAATTTTAATCTCCTGATTTTCCCCAATAATAGTAGTTGGCTGATATTTGATTCCAATCGAAATTCCAAAAGAAATAACAATCAATATAATAGCTGCGATTCGTATAATAATAGCATACCAATTAAGTTTTGTATCAATTTTAGGCATCTGTTGATTATTCAAACTTAATATCAAAATACAAATAAGAAGTGCCAATATAGGAGCATGCGGGATATATTGGAAGAGAATTGTCCATAAAAGCGATAACAAAACAGGCAGTAAGTAAACATACTTTTTCCATTTTGAATGATCTTGCTCTTTTGATTTATAGGCAATTATTGTAAATAAGAGAAGTAAGATTGTAATTGCCGGAACTTCAATATAAATAAAGAATATTTCACGGGCATATATGGTTAAATATTCACTTGCCCAATAAATTAACACATTGGCGCTTAAAGCAATTGATGTAATTAGTAATGCACTATTTTTAAGCCACTGCTGGCGAATAAAACTACTAGTCCAAATTGCGATGAGTAAAGAAAAATAGACTAAAACAAAATAATGTCCATATTTAAAATATTCTTGCGGCATGTTTAAAGTTGACTTTACCGGTTCGTCCAGTAATGCATCTTTAGCCAGGAAGGTTGTCAGGAAATTTGATATTGCACAATCCTGACTGCCATTCCAGATTCGGGATTGAATGGGAATTAGAAATAGATTTAAAAGAATTCCCAGAGCGCTTGCTATAATTGTTATTCTTTCACTAATTAATCGTTTCATCTTTTGTCATTTTGATATTAAAATTATCTGACAAAAAAACAATGATAAAAGAACACTTGCATTTACATATGTAAAGGAATAACTAGTATTTACTGATATACTATTTGGGATTATGATACCATTTTACCCAAAAACGATAAGGAGAATTAATAAAAAATACTGTTTTATCTAATGTGAAAATCCAAAAGAAACACTTGTCAAAATAATCAAAATAACGATTAATGTGATTATTACATACAGGTAATCTTTTTCTAAAAGGAAAGAAAATAAAGAAAGTAATACACGGAAAACGGGCGTTAGAAAGAGTAAAATAATTCCAACAAAAATTAAAGATTCTCCATTTCCCTGAATTGCACCTTTATAAATAGCCGAAATTACTTCGAATATATTGCGGTCATTTTCATGAAATACCGAGTAGTCTTCTATATCTGAGCTGTGTCCTAATAAATAAACGATTCCACCAATAAAAGCCACAGACAAAGAAGTCCAGACACCGTAGCGCAATAAATTTCCAATGATGGTTTGAAAATCTTTTTCTCCAAATTTTTCGTTTTGCATAACCTTATATTTTTCCATTAATTCCGTTATAAATCATATTCACTGCAAGTACAAAAATCAGGCAGGCAAAAAATACTCGTAGTTTTTTAGGATTTGTTCGCACTAATACTTTGGCTCCGGCCATAGCTCCAAACAAGACTCCAATCACGACAGGCATACAAATTCCGGGTTCGATATAACCTTTTTGAATATAGATTACAGAACTCGCCATTGCCGTAACACCCATCATAAAATTACTGGTTGTAGTAGAAACTTTAAACGGAATTCGCATGATATTATCCATTGCAATCACTTTAAAAGCGCCAGAACCAATCCCTAATAATCCGGACATCATTCCGGCGATTCCCATCATACCAAAACCACCAACGACATTTTTGGTTCCATAACTTACTACTTCACCATCGTGTGTGGGATAAGTTCCGCTTAATCGTAGTTTTTTGGCTAACGGACTTGATTCTAAAACGATATGCTCTTCTTTTTTTCGAAGAGAATTAATAGCTGAGAAAATTAAAGTAAGTCCAAATAATATGGCTATAAAGGATGTTGGTGCAATTGTAGAAAGTAACGCTCCGCAAACGGCTCCAATTGTTGTAGCAATTTCGAGAAAGATTCCTAAACGCATATTTGTGATTCCTTCTTTTACATAAGCCGAAGCTGAACCAGAAGAAGTTGCAATTACAGAAACCAAAGCGGCACCAATTGCATAATGAATATCGACATTAAGAATGACTGTTAGAAGCGGAATAATTATGATTCCGCCACCTAAACCTGATAATGAACCAATAAAACCTGCTAAAAAAGCACCAAGAATCATAATCAGCGTAAATGTAAGTACAGTCATTCGAATAAATTTTGTTTTGGCTAATTTACGAATTGATATTTTCTGGTGAAAAGTTTAGGAGCTTAAAAAATCCTTAAAAAGTAAAATAGCAAACAGGCGAAGCAATTTTACAAATTATCCGAAATGGAATTGATGTAAATTAGTGTAATTTGGGGCAAAAATTATACGCATACCATAATAAAGACCAAATTCTTAAATCGAGACTTTAAGAGTTCATCTCTATAATTTTTTGTACACTGCTAATGAAAATTTCAGTGTTCTTAACTTCGTGTTTAATGGATAGATCATAATCAGTTAGTTTAAACTGCTGGATTATGTCTTTCTTTAAATATTTTATCATTGATTCAATACTTCGGGTATCGTTTTCCTGTTGTCTTGTTAAGTCTCTCTGTTTACTTTCAAGATATTGTAAACTCCTTTTTAATCGTTGAATGTTTAATTTTTCCAATCTTTTTGCTTTATTAAAATTTACTAAAAAAACAATAATATGGAGAATAATTAAGGCTTAAGGTGTTTTAAAACGACTAAAATTTATGCTTAAACACAGTCAGGAATAGAATATCTCCGATAATGCCCGTAATTTGCAGATTTAGTTTTTGTAAACTTTTATATAATTTAAGAAAAAAGTTATAAAATTCCCATGTTTTGGATTTAGGTGATTGGAAATGTTTGGTTTAAGAATATCACAAAAAAAAAGAGACAGTATTAAACTGCCTCTTTTTGATACCGTTAGTAATATTATTTACCAAGATATTTTCTTACCGCTGCTGTAGTATGACCTACTGCTTTAACTGCTTCACGCAATTTAGTTTCAGTAATTCCTAACTCTTTACACCAGTAGTCAACCTCCCATGCTTCAGTAAGACTAATTTTACTGGCATCTTGAGGTCTTTTCTTTTTTAAATCATCAGACATAATATAAAAGTTGATTATTATTTAGCTGATTTTACTCCAGCACATGAGTTTTCAATGTAAAACAAAGATTGCCCTTTAATAATCAGCTACTTTATGGAAATCCATAATCGCATTAGATTTATTCTAAAAATATAACAACAAAAAAAGCTCCCAAAAGGGAGTTTTTTTGAAACTTATTTTTTCTGAATTTTATATTTTCCTAAACTTATTATCAAATGCAAAAGAAGTTCTTTCAATGGTAGAAAGTAATAATGCCGCTGCAGAACTTGTTAGAACTGAATAATCAAACGGAGCTTTTATAGAAACCGAAATCGCCATACTTAAAGCAAAAAGCAGCATTAATCCTGAAGTTCCAAAAGCTGCGATTCTGGTTTTGAATCCGATGATTAAGAAGATACCGAATACAATTTCGAAAAAGGTAGCCAAAGTGCCTAATATTCCCGCCAGAGATTTACTTGCAAAAGAGTTTAGCGTTTGGGTATAGGCAATAAAATTTTCCCAGTTTCCCCATGCTACTCCCGGATTTCCGGGCGCGCCCCAAAGTCCAAAACGATCTGCAACCGCAGATAACATGGTGATTCCTAAAACGATCCTTAAAATTAAACCGGCTTGTGGTATTGTTATATTTTTCATTTGGATAAATTTTTTATGTAAAAGTAAAAAGATGTTGGGTAACTTTGTGAGCCAATTTGCACAAAAACCACAGCCCAGATGTTACCGTATAAATCTTTAATTCAAATCGATCGCCAATCGCCAATCACACTTTATATACAAGTGTGTAATACTTTTATTTCGTTGATTACTAATGGAACACTGAAACCGTCAGATGTGTTGCCAAGTTCTCGTGTTTTATCAGAGTTAATTGGGATTAACAGAAATACGGTTAAGTTGGCTTATGAAGAATTAATAAGCCAAGGTTGGGCAGAATCTGTAGATCGAAAAGGAGTTTTTGTACTTTCGAAATTGCCGATAATTTCAAAAGTAAAATTGCCGGAAATCAATAATAGCCAGTTTCAGGAAGGTTTTTCATGGACGAATAACTTTGAGAAAGAATTGGCTTTGTCGGCTAAAATTATTCATAAAGACCCTATGGTTATAGATGATGGTTTCCCCGATGTTCGCTTGGCGCCAATAGACCAATTGATGCGGGAATACCGAAGTTTATCCCGAAAGTTTTACGGCAAAAATTTCCTGAAATACGGCAGTACAATGGGGTCTGAAAATCTTCGTATTGCGATTTGCAATTATCTCTCTAATACGCGTGGTTTAGTGGTTTCGCCCGAAAATATTATTATTACAAAAGGCAGTCAAATGGGAATTTATCTGGCGTCGCAGTTAATTCTAAATCCAAATGATACGATTGCTGTTGGTGTTTCGAGTTTTATAACTGCCGATGATACTTTTAAATATCGTGGCGCAAATTTAGAACGGATTCCGGTGGACGATAACGGAATGGATGTTGATTATTTGCAGGAAGTCCTGAAACACAAAAAGATAAAAGCAGTTTATATTATTCCGCATCACCATTGCCCAACGGGCGTAACAATGAGTATGGAGCGCCGCTTAAAACTACTGAATCTGGCCAAAGAATATCGTTTTGCAGTTATAGAAGACGATTACGATTTTGATTTTCATTACGATAACAAACCTTATTTACCTTTAGCAAGTATCGATCACAATCAGAATGTGATTTATATAGGATCGATTTCAAAGACTTTTGCACCCGCTTTGCGAATTGGTTTTATGGTTGGACCTCCTGCGTTTATTGAAGCTACAGCATCCTTAAGAAAAATGATTGACAGACAAGGTGATACTCTTCTCGAAGAAGCTTTTGCAATAATGTTTGAAAATGGAGAAATGGAAAGGCATTTTAGAAAATCATTAAAAATCTACAAACAACGCCGAAATCATTTTTGTGAACTTCTGACTTCTGATTTTAAAGATGAAATAGATTTCAGGATTCCGGAAGGCGGATTGGCAGTTTGGGCAAATTTTAAGGAAAATATCGATTTAATAAAAATGTCTGATGAAGCTTCTAAAAAAGGGCTTTCGATTAGTAACGGCAATTTTTATAAAAACGATAATTTCTCTCCAAATGCAATTCGAATGGGATTTGCTTCTTTGACCGAAATTGAAATGGAAAAAGCATTAGCTATTCTGAAAAACGTACTTCAATAAGACTTCTGGACCACTATCGATTTTAGAATTGGGGTATTTTACATTCTGATCACTAGCCTAATTTTGTACAAAAACAACACAATTATGGAGTCTATTTATCAGATTAAAAAAATCGAAACAACAACAGAAATCAATCAATGTTGGGATGTAGCTTATGTTTTAAGACCACATTTGGATAGAAATAACTGGAACGCAACTATTACAGAAATGATGCAAAACGAAAAGTACAGCATCGCCGGAATCATGGATGGTGATAAGGTTGTTGCTTTTGCAGGATATCGAATTATGACTTCTTTGCATAGCGGAAACATTATTTATATTGACGATTTGTGCACGCTCGAAGAGTATAGAGGAAAAGGTTTTGCTACTCAATTATTAAATCATGTAAAAGAAATCGCGATTTCGCTCAGCAAAGAAGCTGTAGTTCTGGATACAGGTTTTACAAACAATACTGCTCAAAAAGTATATTTAAAAAACGGATTTGAATTGACTGCTGTACATTTGTCTAATCGATTAAAGAAGTAATTTTAAACACGAATTTCACAAATTTGCATTAATTGAAATGGTAAATTTGGTTCGTAATTAATTTCACGAAAGATTTAGTGATAATTCGTGAAATTCGTGTTGAATAAAATCAGTTTAATTCCTTTTCAATCAGTGTTTTTATCATCTGATGTGAATCATGTATAGATTGCTGATATTTTTCAGGATCAAAGCTTTCTCCGTTTATGGTAACCGTATGAATATTAGTAATGCCAATAATATTAAAAACGGTTTTCAGATAATTGCTCTGAAAATTCATGTGTTCGTTGTATTCCCCTTTTTCATAACCCTGAGCACCTCTGGAAAGTAATAGAAATACAGTTTTGTTTTGAAGTAAACCAATATACGGATTCTGCATATTCTCCGGATTAAGTTTCCAGGTTTCATTAACCCTCAAAACCTGATCGATATAAGCTTTAAGGGTACTGGGAATAGACCAGTTATACATAGGCGCACCAATTACAATAACGTCGGCTTCGCGTAACTCGGTAATATATTCGTCACTTGTTTTTAGGGCTTCAATTTCTTGCAAAGATCTTAAAGCTTCGGGTTTGAAAGCTGCTGCAATCCAATTTTCATTGATGTGAGGAACATGACTTTCGCCTAAATCCCGATAATTGATAAGGTCATTATGGATGTTTTTCCAGTGTTCTGTGAATACTTCGGTAAGTTTTCGGCTTTTAGAATTATGCTTTCTGGCACTTGAATTTAAAATTAATACTTTCTTCATTTGGATAAAATTTTTATACAAAAGTATTATTGTAGTGGACCAATTTTCTATACCAATTTACATAAAAACTACAGTCCAGATGAAGTTTCGTTAAACCCATCTTCTTTGTCCTTAAAAGCCCAGATTGCCATTGCTTCAATAACTGGCATTAGCCCACTTCCGGCAGCGCTCAAACGATAGGTTACAAAAGGCGGAACAACCGGTTTAGCATCTCTAATAACAAGATTATCAGCTTCGAGCTGCTTCAAATGCTGAATCAACATTTTCTCTGTCACTGCCGGAATAGCTCTTTTTAATTCGCTGTAGCGTTTACTTCCGCCAGAAAGATGATAAATAATAATAGGTTTCCAATAGCCGCCAATTTTTTCCATAACATACGTTACAGGACATTTTTCTAAGGCATATTGCTTATTTTCCTGAATAGTCGACGATTCTTTAATTGCTGTCATTTGTGCATACTTTAGGGTAAGTACTTGTATAAAAGTTAGTACAAATGTACCTTTGTTACAGATAATAAAAAAACAATTACACCATAAAAATAATAAGATATGAAAATTACAATTTTAGGTTCATTAGGAAACATCGGAAAACCTTTGACTCAGAAACTTATCGCATCAGGAAATCAGGTAACGGTAGTAAGCAGTAATGCAGACAGAGTAGAAGCTATTGAAGCTTTGGGTGCAAAAGCCGCAATTGGATCTGTTGGTGATGCTACTTTTTTGAAAAACACATTTGCCGAAGCTGACGCTGTTTTTGCGTTAACGCCGCCAAATATAGGAGGTTCAAATATCATTGCAAATACGACTGATGCCGGAAAAGCGATCGCAGAAGCAATTGTAGCTGCGGGAGTTAAACGTGTTGTAATGCTAAGTAGTATTGGTGCTGATTTACCTGGCGGAACTGGTCCAATTACGGGACTTCACAATATTGAGAAAATTTACGAAACATTAGAAAATGTATCGGTTACTTTTCTTCGTGCCGGATTTTTCTATACGAATTTGTACAATGATGTTCCGATGATAAAAGGAGCGGGGATTATTGGTGCCAATTATTCAGCAGAAACTAAAATGCCTTTTGTACATCCTGAAAATATCGCAACCGCAGCTGCCGAAGAGTTACAAAAAACAACAGCTGAAAAAAACATTCGTTACATTATTAGTGATGTCCGCACACCAAATGATGTTGCAAAAGTTTTAGGTCTGGCAATTGGTAAACCAGAATTACCATGGGTAGAATTTACAGACGAACAATCTCTTGGCGGAATGAAACAGGCAGGATTACCGGACGAAGTGGCCGGATTATATACAGAAATGGGTGCTGGTTTAAGAAGCGGAAAAATTCAGGAAGACTTTTTAACCCATAAAGTTTCTGTTGATGGAACGACAAAATTAGAAGATTTTGCAAAAGAATTTGCTGCAAGTTTCTAAATCTCATTGAAGAGCTGATTTTAGGATCAGCTCTTTTTTTAGTATTTTTATATCATTAATTGTTTAGTTTTTGACAAACTTGATTAATAATTTACTTCTTTTTTCTCTGCTTGTAACAATGTCTTTGTTTGAGGTAATACATAAAGTGTTGTTTTTACACTTTTTTATTTATATTCGTAAAAAAGATCTACCGGTATGAACAAAAAATCACCTATCCTTATAAGTATTATTTTTACGTTTGTTTTAAACTTTAATTCGATTGTTGCACAAATAAAGCAGGATAAATTGCTTTATGGCGTTGCTTATTATGATGAATATATGCCTTATGAACGTCTTGATAAAGATGTGAAAATGATGAAAGAAGCCGGTATCAATGTAGTCCGTATTGCCGAATCTACCTGGAGTACTATGGAACCACAGGAAGGTATTTACGATTTTAGTCATATTGATCGTGTGCTCAATGCCATGCAAAAAGCAGGTATAAGTGTTATTATTGGAACACCAACTTATGCAGTTCCTACCTGGCTGGTAAAAAAATATCCTGATGTACTTGCGATTACAAACAAAGGTCCAAATCAATATGGTCCACGCCAGAATATGGATATTACAAACATACATTTTAGAGCCTATGCCGAAAAAGCAATCCGAAAAATGCTGGAACACATTAAAGACCATCCCGCAATTATTGGATATCAAATTGATAATGAAACGAAAGCCTACGGAACAAGCGGTTCCAATGTACAGGCGCAATTTGTGACGTATATGAAGGCTAAATATCCTTCGCTTGACGATTTAAATAAAATCTTTGGCTTAGATTATTGGAGCAATAGAATTAATAATTGGAATGATTTTCCGTCCGTAAACGGAAGTATTAATGCGAGTTTGAATGCTGAGTTTGCTAAATTTCAGCGGTCTTTGGTTACAGAATATTTAGGATGGCAATCTAAAATTGTACGCGAATACAAAAAGCCGGATCAGTTTGTTACTCAGAATTTTGACTTTGACTGGTGGGGACATTCATACGGAATTCAGCCGGAAGTAGATCATTTTGCGGCTTCAAAAGTATTAGACATTTCCGGTGTCGATATTTATCATCCATCGCAAAGTAAACTTACGGGATTAGAAATTTCTTTTGGAGGTGATGTTGCACGTTCCATGAAAGGTGGACAAAATTATTTTGTAATTGAAACAGAAGCACAGGGTTTTCCAGAATGGGTTCCTTATCCTGGTCAGTTGCGATTACAGGCTTTCAGTCATTTGGCTTCTGGTGCAGATATGGTTTCGTATTGGCATTGGCATTCCATTCACAATTCGGCAGAAACGTATTGGAAAGGATTGTTGAGTCATGATTTTGAACCAAATCCAACTTATGATGAAGCAAAAACCATTGGTGCCGATTTTAAGAAGTTAAGCCCTAATTTACTTCATCTTAAAAAGAAAAATGATGTTGCTATTTTATTCAGTAATGAGGCTTTGACAGCATATAATTCTTTTGGTCCCGGAAGTTACAATGGTATTTTGAGACCAATGTATGATGCTCTTTATAAAATGAATGTTGGTGTTGATTTTGTTGATCCGTCAAGTACTCAAATAGAAAATTACAAATTGCTTATCGTACCGGCTTTATATGCTGCGCCAGATAGTTTATTGGTTCGTTTGAATAATTTTGTAAAGAATGGAGGAAATATTGTTTATACTTTTAAAAGTGGATTTGCTGATGAACACAATAAAGTAAGAACCGTTCGTCAGCCGGGAATTATTAGTGAAGCTTGCGGAATTACTTATTCAGAATTTACAATTCCTGAAAAGGTAAGCCTGAGAAACGACCCGTTTCAAGTAGGAGCAGAGCAGAACAAAGCAGAGAAATGGATGGAACTTTTAGTGCCAACTACAGCAAAAGTTTTAGCTTGGTACGATCATCCGGTTTGGGGAATTTATGCAGCAGTGACACAAAATAATTACGGAAAAGGTGTTGCTACTTATATAGGTTTTGGAGCAACTACATCAATTACAGAAAAAGTGCTTGAAGGAGCAGTTAAGAATGCTGGTTTATGGGGAAAAGATCAGGAATTGAAGTTTCCAATTGTCGTGAAATCAGGAACAAATCAATTGGGTAAGGTTATTCATTACTACTTTAATTACTCAGCAGAATCTAAATCATTTATTTATCCTTACGGAAAAGCAAAAGTTTTATTGACAGATGAAAAACAGGTATCACAAAGCCAAATTACCCTGCCAGCTTGGGGATTTACTGTTTTAGAAGAATTATAAAAAGTAGAAGATCCACTTTATAGATATTTATAATTACGAAAAAGTTCCGAATTTTTATTTGGGGCTTTTTATTTTTTAGAATCGATTAAGTATTTTTCTCTATAATGTTTTTTACATTATTAATAAAAGTGTCCGTGTTCTTAATCTCTCGTTTAATTTTTGGATCATAATGAAACAAGTAAAATCCTTCGATCATATCTTTTTTTAGATATTTTATCAATGATTCAATACTTCGGGTGTCATTGTAAAGGCCTCTTTTTACTTCTCGTTGCTTACTTTCCAAATAAAACAGAGCGGTTTTTAACTTCTCGACGTCTAACTTTTTCAATCTGGGTCTATTTTTAAAGCTAAATAAAAAACGATAGTCTGGAGTGTGATATAATTCAATATGTTCCAAAAACCTACTACCATTTGAATATATACCATTCCAGACTACCGTGTTTCTCTATATACGTAAAATTTGACAGTTTAGTTTTATAGACAAGGGGGTATTTAACAGACTTTTAGCATAGAAAAGGTACGAAAAATTTCGATATGTCTGATTTTTAGTTCTTTTGGAGATTTTAGAAATCAAAATAAGAGATGAAATAAGGTTTAAAACGTGTCATTTTTTAATGATTTGATAATCTTTGTTGTGCAATAACCTATTATGTTGATAGGATAATAAAAGTTTTAGCGTTTTATGCGTAAAAATTAAAAATAACTCTTTAAATTTGCCGCACAAATGAAAAACAATAACCAGAATATAATGTATTATAGCTGCAGCATGATAATGTGTTGTGATTTTGCTATGCATATGTTTTGATCTGGCTGATATAAGAGTTTAATTTATTTTAAGGCCTTTCATAAACACTTGAAAGGTCTTTTTATTTTAAAAAAGGAATTAAATTATAAAGTAATAAAAAAGTATTGCCCAAAATAAACTTGAATAAAAAATGATTGAGTTAAAAAATGTTACTAAAAATTTCCATCAGAAAAACCGAATTGTATCGGCTTTATCAGATGTTTCATTAAAAGTTCCTCCAGGCAAAATCTTTGGCGTAATAGGAACTTCGGGAGCAGGAAAAAGCACATTAATTCGATGTGTAAACTTACTTGAAAGACCAACTTCCGGAGAGATTATCGTAGATGGAAAATCATTAATACAATTGTCAAATGCACAGCTTGCGATTGAAAGAAGACAAATCGGAATGATTTTTCAGCATTTCAATCTGCTTTCGTCCAGAACTGTTTTTGAGAATGTTGCTTTTCCCTTAGAACTTGTTGGAGCTTCAAAATCAGATATTAAAACTCGTGTTTTAGAATTACTGCAATTAGTTGGCTTAGCCGAAAAAGCAAACGATTATCCTGCAAGTCTTTCGGGTGGGCAAAAACAAAGAGTAGCAATTGCGAGAACTTTGGCAAACAATCCAAAAGTGCTATTATGCGATGAAGCCACGAGTGCATTGGATCCGGCGACTACAAGATCGATTCTGAATTTATTGAAAGATATCAACCGTCGTCTTAACATCACCATTTTACTAATTACCCACCAAATGGAAGTTGTAAAATCTATTTGTGATGAAGTTGCTGTAATCAGCCATGGAAAACTAATAGAGCAGGGAAGTGTGGGAGAAATTTTTGCAGATCCAAAACATGAACTGACAAAAGAATTTATTTCGTCATCCTTACATATTGATATTCCAACGGTTTATCAGGAGAGACTTCAAAAAGAAGATGGTGAAGGTTTAAGTCCGTTGTTACGACTTGAAATGACCGGAAAATCAGTAAATGAACCCGTTATCTCTGAAGTTTCAAGATTATTTGACACCAATTTTAAAATTGTAAGTGCACAAATGGATCAGGCTGGCGACGTTAATTTTGGCGTTATGCTGATCGAATTGTCCGGTAAACGTGAAAATTACGAAGCTGCAATTCAATATTTTATTTCTAAACACATTAAAACAGAAATCATAGGTTATGTCTGAATCCATTTTTGAATTATTATTAAAAGGCACTTGGGAAACTATTGTTATGACATTTGTGTCTGGTTTTTTTGGTTTTGTACTGGGACTCCCAACAGGAATTTTACTTTTCCTGACCCGAAAAAATCAAATATTAGAACAGCCGGTTTTAAACCGAGCGTTATCTGTTTTGGTTAACATTTTTCGTTCTATTCCATTCATTATATTAATCGTTTGGATGATTCCGTTTACACGCGCACTTGTAGGAACCTCAATTGGTGTAAGTGCAGCATTAGTTCCGTTAAGTATTGGCGCAGCACCATTTATTGCAAGACTTGTAGAAAATAGTCTATTAGGTTTGCCTTCAGGATTAATCGAGGCAGCAAGAGCTTTGGGCGCAACACCTTTGCAGATTGTCTATAAAGTTTTACTTCCTGAAGCTTTACCATCGTTAATAAACGCAGCATCCATAACGTTGATTACACTTGTAGGATATTCAGCAATGGGTGGAGCCGTTGGAGCAGGCGGTTTAGGGCAAGTTGGATATCAATACGGATACATTGGCTACGATGCTGTAACCATGAACTCAGTTTTGGCATTGCTTGTACTATTGGTGTTTCTGATACAATTTGCGGGCGACAGCTTATCAAAACGATTTGATCATAGATAATAGAATAAGTTTGCCACAAAGGCTCAAAGACGCTAAGTTTATTTAAGTGAATAATTTTTTGTTTCACGCAGATTTGGCAGATTTAAGCAGATTTGAATTTAATAATCTGCGTTCATCAGCTTAAATCTTTTTAAATCTGCGTGAAAAAGCTTTGCGACCTCTGCGGTTAAAAAACACAACAGATAAATATTAATTATAAATTAAAAAAATAGAATGATTACTAAGATAAAATTTTTAAAAACAATCGGAGTTATAACCTTGTCATTATCATTGGCTAATTGTGGGAAAAGTAAAAACGATGATCCGCACCATATAAAAGTTGGAGTGGCAGCAGGACCTGAATATGCAGTGGCTCAGGCAGCGCAAAAAGTTGCAAAAGACAAATACGGTCTTGATGTAGAATTGGTTTCGTTTAACGATTATGTAATTCCAAATGAGGCTTTAAGCCAAGGTGATATCGATGCAAATGCTTTTCAGCACAAACCATATCTTGACGAACAATCAAAACAACGCGGTTATAAATTAGCGATAATTGCAAAAACCTTTATTTATCCAATTGCAGGTTATTCTAAAAAGATCAAAAACCTTTCGGAATTAAAAAACGAAAGCACGATTATTATTCCAAATGATCCAACAAATGGGGGACGTTCTTTATTGCTTTTACAAAAAAACGGTTTACTGAAATTGCGTCCAAATGTGGGGTTATTACCTAAAGTAACAGATATTGTAGAGAATCCTAAAAATCTAAAAATATTAGAATTGGAAGCACCTCAATTACCAAGAGCTTTAGACGATCAAAATGTTACGATTGCAATCATCAACAATACTTTTGCTTCTCAGGCGGGATTAGTTCCTGCACGTGATGCTTTGTTTGTAGAGGATAAAGATTCACCTTATGTAAACCTTATCGTAAGCCGTGAAGACAACAAGAAAGAAGAGAAAATCCAACAATTTGTAAAAGCTTTTCAATCAGCAGAAGTTGAGCAGGCAGCTATTCGCGAATTTAAAGGCGGAGCTGTAAAAGGCTGGTAATATATTAAATTTCAATTTTACTCTAAAACTCATCAGATAATGATGAGTTTTTTTATTTGTAGAACCTTGAAAAGGGTTATATTTGAGCAATCAGAATGTATAATCTGCTAAAAGCGCTTATACAATAATTACATAATCCAGAAAATAATTTATGAAGGTTTTTTTTTCTCAAACAGTAGTGTTTTTAATGTTCTTAACTTTATTTTCCTGCGAATCCAAAAAGCAAAAACAAGAGCCCAAAGCTTATAAAGCAGGTGTTATTTTGTCTTTTGATGATGCTTACGTAGACGAATGGTATAATGCTGATAAGGCTTTGAAAAAGTACGGCTGGAAAGCAACTTTTAATGTCTGCCGAATTGATTCTATTGGTGCGCCTGAGATTAAAAAACTTCTTGAAATGCAAAAAGAGGGACATGAAATTGCAGGTCACGGATACCACCATTACAATGCTATAAAGTTTGTTAAAAAGTATGGGATCACACAATACATGAAGCAGGAAATTGATCCTATGATGGAGTCCATGAAAAGACATTCGTTTAAAGTAACCACATTTGCATATCCTTATGGAGAAAGATCTGATGCACTTGATAATGCATTATCTAAGGAATTTAAAATTATCAGAGGAAGAGCTTTTGGAGGTGAAGTTCCGGAGAAACAAGACAGTTATTTTAATAATTCAAAAATTGTATTTGCATTTGATATTGACAACAGCCACATTCATTTTAGTATTCCGTATCTTTTAGAATTATTGGCTTATGCCAAAAAGCATAATAAAATCTTACTTCTTTGTGGTCATAAAACAGTCAATAATGTAACCGAAAATTACCAGACAAAAATCGAAACTCTCGAGTTTATCTGTAAATACATGAAACAAAACGATCTTAAATTCTATACTTTATCGGATTTAGACGATTTGGTTCCCCAGAAGTAAAACTGATTATTGAGATTGCAACTTTTTTACATAATTAAAATTCGCGATAATTCGTGTAATTAGTGGCTAAAAAAAAACTCAACACATAGAAGAATAGATTTTTGCTTCAGAAAATTTTACTCAATCCCGATAGCTATTGGGAGCAAAGGATTACACAAAGTTCTCAAAGGTTTTTGAATTGCGCTTTGCTTTGAGATCGCAAAGGGATTGTGTTTAAAACTTAACTTAATGACATTGCGTCGCGTGTATTTACATAATATAATTCGTAATGATTCGTGTAATTCGTGGCAAAAAACATTTCTTCACACATAGCTATGTGTATTAATGCTAAGTGAAACACCTTTAATACATCATAAAAAGCTATGACTCTATGTGTTAAATATAAGTAATTAAGGCTTTATCACTTTAGTCAAAATTCGGGGTATTTGAATTAAATCATAATCGTCATTAAAAACAATATATTGATTGTGCCATGAAGGTGAAAATTTGTCTTTGAAGTTGCGTAAACCTTTATAATGCGAAAAGGATCTTACTTTTTCGTACGCATATTTCATTGATTTTTCCTGAATTGTCTGCGGGTTTTCGATTCCGCTCATGGGCGCTAAACCAAGATCGACATAGGTAATGTCTTTAGATTTAAGATAATTAAAAAGTGCGACCATAATAAAATCCATAATACCATTTGGCGCATCGTCAGTTTTTCGAATCAAATCATAAGTGCTTTCGTCTTTAGCATAATCAGGAATGATATTTATGAAAGCGAGAATTTTTCCTTCGTTGTTTTCGACGGTAATAATAGTTTGTTTTTTAAGCTCTTCCCACAGAAAAATTCCTTGCGAAAAAAGAATTTCTTTTCTCGAAGTTTCCTGAAGCCATTGGTCGCTTACAGCCTTAATTTGTTGCAGTAATCCATCTTTTATTGGTGGTTCATTTATTGTTGCCTGTAAGCCAAGATCAGTGATTTTTTTTAAAGCATTTCGCAATGATTTCCGATTTTGTCCTTCCAGATGAAATTCCCTGAGATCAACGACCGCAGCTTGTCCCAGAAAAAAGTGTTTTTTGCCAATATCCGTGTATGTTTTCAGGCTCGCCTGAGGTATTCTATAATAAATACTTCTAAGTCCAAAATCGTAACAAAATTTATCAAATTCAAGAATACAAAGCTTAATTTCTTCATTAGAACTTCCAACAGGATTTTCTAAAGCAACGGCAAAATTTCCTGCTAATCGATACGAAATAAAGGCATTTTTGCTTTCAGAAATAAAGAATAATTTATCAAAATAGGTTTTAAAATAGCCCAGACTTGAGTTTCCGTATTTGTGCATGAGTTCAGTTACGAGTTCTTTTTCTTCATCAGTAGCTGTGTTTTTTAAGATCGACGGTTTTACCAAAGTATAGATTAAAAAACAAAACGAAAGGAATCCGCTAATCTTGAGTGAAGCTAAAAAATGCGTTGCAAAAGTTCCTATTGGATGGAGATTGTCACTACCAATAAGAAAATAATTCTGAATCGTATATTGAATAGATTGTTCTAAACTAAAATCAATATTAAAATGCTTTTTATCAAAGAAATAAAAGCCTAAAACACCATAAATAAGAACCGCGAGAATGCTTAATAAAGAGGTTTGCAAACCAATGATACCAAGTCTTGGATTTGTTTTTACATAATATTCTTTTCTTGTGGCAATCAAAACAAAAAGTACCAGAAGAGCAATAATAGATTCTTCAAAATCAATGGCTTTGGTTAGATTTCCTATCAAAGAGACTACAGATAATAGTACAGCAAACCACCAGGCTATGCGAAGACCTTTTAGCATAAATGCTGAAGTAACTAATAAAAATAGTCCTGTTGATAATACCAGATAATTTGAAGTATGGATTGCTTCGAGAGGCAAAAAATCTTTAAGCGTATGGAGTCTGCTATGGATCGCCGGTGTAATCGCAGAAACAATATTGACAATACCAAGAATCAGCAAAAGCAAGGCCGGAATAATACGCATTAAAAGCTTCTGAATTTTGGAAACAAACAGCATTATACCTGCAAATAATGGAAGCCAGAATTCGAAAAAACGATAGAATAATGTGATTGCAACCGCTTCCATATTATTAAAGCCATATTTAATTAATATATAGCCCATCGAAACTTCGACAGCTCCCAAACCTCTTAAAAATGGAGAAATAATAAGAAAAATAACTGCAACAACATAAGCCATTGTTGCTGCAAAAAGGGACGATTCAAATTGCAGTGCTTTCATAGCAATGTAAATATGCGCGATTCCAACAGCATCAATTATTACAGAGCAAAGAACGATTTTTAAAAACTTATTTCGGTTGATTTTATGTTCTTGTAAATCAATTAAAAATGGTTCGATTTTAGGAAAGCTTCTTAAAATAAACCTATGGAGTTTTCCCTTCTGAATTAAGGAATTAAACAAAAGAACAAAAAGCGGAATAATGACGATTACGAGACCTAAAACCAACCATTCGTCATAACCGACAGATCCTTTTAATAATGAAAAAAGAAATAATGGTATAGCAAAAAGAACCACTGATACAATACCAACAAAGCCGTAAATTGCAGAAGCTAAGTGAACTTCTGTTTTTGTAGTCCCTTTTTTTAACAAAGGTTCCGTAAAAAAATAAAGCGAAGTGATGCCGCCCGCAGGAATAAACACACTTATAAAATTGCGCTTTAGAAACAAAGCTGTAGCATCTTTCAGGGTGATTTTTGAGCCAATTGCCGAGAATGAAACAACATACATTAAACCTTGCAGAAAAATATAGGATATAGCAATTAGAAAGCCAACTAAGATCCAAATTGGTTTTGCTTCGGTAATGCTGTTTTTGATTTGATAAAGTTCGCTTTGTTCTTCCTTGATAAACGAAAAAGCGATAAGAAAAAAGATAAATGTCAAGACAATTTGCACTAGTAGTTTGCCATTTTTAGAGAAGAAATTTAACACTCTTTTTTTTATGGAGTTTAAAATTGTTTTTGTGTTTTTTATTTCTTTCATAGTGGAATCACTTATTTACTTTATTATAAAAATACTACATTTTTTTGTTTTTTATATTGATTTATTGTTTAAAAACCAATTGATTAGAGTTTTGTTGAGATAATCTGAAGGAAGGAAAGAATTAAAAATAAGTTGTTTTTTTTATAAAGTAAAAACTTATTAAATTTTAATTGAAAAACAATTTAAATCAAAATTTTAATGTACATTTAGATAGCGATTTAAAAGAAAGTTGTACGGATCTTAAAATTATTAAATTGATATTTTTAAGGAGATATTTTGTTAGTTTAGTTATTTTATTGTGTTTAATTTATAACAAAATATGCTTTAAGATAAAATTTTGAAGCATATTTTTATTTTCAGATAATCATTTAAATTATATATTTGGTTCTGTATACAATAAGGATTAAAGCAAAAAATTAGGTTAATGTTAAAGTATAAAAAATGGTAATTTTAGGAGACAAAGAGTATTATAAAGGAATTGATAAAATTGATTTTGAAGGAAAGGATTCAGATAATCCGTTAGCTTTCAGATATTACAATCCGGAACAAATTGTCGCAGGTAAAACCATGCGTGAGCATTTTAAATTTGCTATATCCTATTGGTACAGTTTCGGCGGTAATGGTGCGGATACTTTTGGACAAGCAACTAAAACTCTTGCCTGGAACGAATTTAGAGAGCCAATTCAGGCTGCTAAAAATCGAGCCGATGCTGCTTTTGAATTTATAAGCAAAATGGGTTTTGATTATTATTGTTTTCACGATTATGATCTGGTTCAGGAAGGACAGACTTTTGCTCAATCAGAGTTGCGATTAGCCACTATGACAGACTATATAAAAGAAAAACAAGATGCATCAGGTATAAAAGCGCTATGGGGCGCTGCAAATTGTTTTTCTAATCCACGTTATATGAACGGAGCAGCTACAAATCCGGATTTTAAGGTAGTTGCCAGAGCCGCTGCTCAGGTAAAACTGGCCTTAGATGTGACTATTGCGCTTAATGGCGAAAATTATGTTTTTTGGGGAGCCCGCGAAGGATATCTGACTTTATTGAATACAGATATGAAACGAGAACTGGATCATATGGGAAGATTTTTAGAAAAGGCACGAGATTATGCGAGAGGACAAGGTTTTAAAGGTACCTTTTTGATTGAGCCAAAACCTATGGAACCGTCTAAACATCAATACGATTTTGATTGCGCAACTACTATTGGTTTTTTACATAAATATGGCTTAGAGAAAGATTTTAAACTAAATATAGAAGTAAACCATGCAACATTGGCTCAGCACACTTTTCAGCACGAACTTGAAGTAGCGGCAATGTCAGGAATGTTAGGAAGTATTGATGCTAATAGAGGTGATAATCAGAATAATTGGGATACTTCTCAGTTTCCAAACAATATTCAGGATGTTACAGAGGCAATGTTGGTTTTTCTGAAAGCCGGAGGAGTTCAGGGAGGCGGAGTAAATTTTGATTCAAAAATCAGAAGAAACTCTACAGATATGGAGGATATTTTTCTGGCGCATATTGGAGGTGCAGATATTTTTGCAAGAGCTTTGTTGACAGCAGATAAAATTATGACTTCTTCATCTTATGAAAATCTAAGAAAACAGCGCTACAGTTCTTTCGATAGCGGAAAAGGGAAAGAATTTGAAGAAGGTAAATTGGACTTTAAAGACCTGTACGCTATTGCGCGAGAAAATGGAGAACTGGAATTACAAAGTGGAAAACAAGAACTTTTTGAGAATATTGTCAATCGATATATTTAAATAAACATTGTCAAAGTTTCAAGGTTTGACAATGATCTAAAATAATTAAAAATCCCATTTCAGTGCGAAATGGGATTTTTTGCTTTATAATCTTCATGAAATAATTTCTAAATCAATCAAAACCAGAGTAGGAAAGAGAATACTTTTGACTTATTTTTTCTTCCTAATAACTTTAGACGGAAAAGAATTTTTAGTTTAGAATCAGGGCAAATTATAAACTTTAGTTTTTAACGAATTTAAAGCTCTGTATCGAGTTTCCTTCTGTAGAAGCTTTGATCATATAAACACCTCTAGCCAGACCATTTACCGGAATTTCAGAAGTAATCATATCTTCGGCAACAATAGTCGATTTCCATACTTCTTTGCCCGCAGTGTCATACATAGAAAGCGCAACCGGGCCATTAATCGAATGATCAAATTTTATTCTGAAAGTATTCGATGCCGGATTTGGGAAAACATAGTTCGTTGCAGCAGTTTTAAAATAACCAGGAGTACTTAGAACCGATCCCAGCGATATAGCATACAAAGCAGCATCTGCCTTAGGTAATTGAACACTTAATGTTCCTTGTGTTGTACTTGTTGTACCGGAGTATAATTCTTTAACCGTATAAGTTCCAGATCCTAAACCAAGGCGACTTAAACTAACGTTGTTAGTCACTACTGCATCACTATAATTAAATACGGCAACATAAGTAACATCATTATCCGTAGCCGAGAAAACATTAGCAGCATTATACCCAGTATTTCCATCAGCAGGACGAAAGTTTACATCGGCGCGGGCAACATTCATTACGTCATTATTTTGTAAAAGAGACTGTGCTTTTGCTTTCCAGGTACCTGCAACAGAAAAATCATCACCACTAGTAATCGTTCCCGTAACTACGCTGCTTAAAAGTCTAGCACGGTTTTCTCCCGCAGTAACACTTCCAAATACAACATGATCAGCGTCCAGATAATCATATATCTGATTTTGCCACCAGCCATAAGTAGTGCTGTTAAGCGTATAATCGCTATCGCCAATACTGCTGTAAGCATCGCAGGCAATACGGCGCACATGCACATACGGTCCTGTTGCAATATTTGGCGAAATTGCCGCTTCGACCAACATTGTTCCATTAATCTCATCAATTAAGTATTTCATCCCTTCCTGATAAGCTTCCATACCTGTATGCAATTGATAGTTCACAAAACTATCGGCTTCTATACTGGCGTGCGTCAAAAAGTCGACTTTTACCATCTCAAAACCGGCTGCTTTAAAACGGTTGATGAAGTAATGTATTCTAGCTTTAGTTCCCGGACTTGTAGGATCCATCGCATAAGCACCATCAAGTTCAAAAGGACTTCCGTTAACTGTAGTCCAACATTGATTATAATTGTACGAACTGCCTTCGACCTGGCGATTGTATTTACCCCAATCTACAAACGGAGCCCAATAAATACCTGCTTTAAAACCTTTGCTTTTAGCATACGTAACAAATTGTGCCAGTTGCGCATCAGTCATATTATCCCAATATGAATCAAGGTCGATGAATAAAGTGTTGTCTTCGGTTTTGAATGCCGGACAATCGTCATGAAAAAAGTCTGTAACCGCATTCACTTTAGTTAAGTTGATAGAAGTCTGCATCGCGCCCCAACTGTTCCAACCTATAGGTTTTGGAGCCGTCCAGTTAAAAATATATTTAGGTTGCAGCGCTGCATTTGCCTGAGCAAATTCTTCAAAACCAGATCGCCAATCGTCATTAGCACTAATAATTACTTTTGGTGAAGGACAACTCGTCTGACCAACATTTACCCAACCATGACCACGTGTATCTCTTGTAACTTCCTTTTTTGTCCATCCCGCAATAACCGAAACATAAGCAGATGAGGTTCCGCCACCATTTACAGTAATACCGGTTTTCCATTTTGTATGTTCAAGGGAACCAATCACCAAACCTTTACGATTGGTATTGTTGTAAATATTAGTAACCTCAGACGCTGTAAAATCAGCCGAGTTAAGCGGATATGCATTGTAACGAACCCATGCATCATTATCATAAGGCACAAAGACTGCTCTGGTGTCTCCGTTGCCAAAATTTGGCGTAACCTGATAACTCGTCAATGGAGACATTTTATAGCAATTAGAGCCATTTCCTGTAAGGACAACCTGAACGGCAAGATAATTTTTATTGGTATAGGTATAAAAAATCTGTTGCATGCCTAATGTATAATTTCCACTTAAAGTGAAAATATGCTTGGTACCACTGCCAATATTATCTGTAAAGGATTCTGAAGTATAAACAGCTGTTGCAAAATTACTGCTAACATATTGCTGGTCGCTAAAAGCATAAGCCGATGCATTGGTAACTACCGTTGCACCATTAAATTTTACGTTATAGGTCTTGTTAGTTAAATTGTAAACCACACTATTATTGCTCCCAAAATTCACTGTTTGCGTACTGGAAGCGCCCATAGGAGTCAAAACAAATTTATCTAAATTTGGCGCCCACGAACTCGTGTTATCCCAAAGCAGAGTAGCGGTTCCGCTGTTTAAATAGACACTTATGTTTTTTGAAGCTGCGGTACTCCAGCCACCGCTTGGCTCACACGGAATCGCTATAGCGGTCGCCGAACCTGCCGTTAACCGAATCGTTCGCGGATCACCGGTACAATAAAATAATTGCAAATTGTACCAGCCAGTGGCAGATACGGTAACATTTACAGAAACACTGCTATCGCCACCCAAATTACCTACTATTTTGCCGGAACAGGCATCACAGTTTTGAATGTTGGCGTTATTGGTACGCGTGCCGTTTTCGAATTCATAAGTCTGAGCTGAGCTGCAAATGGCAAATAATAATACTATGACGGTAAAAAATACTTTAACCGAAAATTTTTCCTTTGTAATTTTTTCTTGCATAATAATTTATTTTAAATAGTTAAGATGCAGTACTATACTATACTGTGCTACAATGATAAGAAAAATATTAATGTAATGTGTAAAATGTTAAAAAATAATTGATTTAATTATTTTTTAGTGACTTAATTGCGGTATATGTTTATTGATGTCATGCGAATGGTGCTTATAAAAGGAAGTGGTTTTAGGGATATTTTAAAACATATTCTGTTGTAATTTAAATTTGATTTTTTGTTATTATTTATTTGAAAAACAAGTATTTATACTTGTTTGAAGTATTTTTTAAAGAGTTAAATTTGATAAGAAAATTAATCAGTTTTTTAAATGCAGAGCCTTTAACAACAAATAAAACATCTTTAAAATGTTTTAGCATAAGTTTTATTTTTTTGATTGTTGTAGAAAGGTTCATTTTTGAATCATTTTCAAATAATTAAGTGTAACCTCTTAAAATCAAAAAACATGTTCTACAAAGTAAAACCTAACGACTCCTTATCAAAAATTGCTAAAAAGTTTTCGATTTCTATTGATCTAATTTTAGCTTTTAATAAAAACATTAAAAATGTTGATCACATTTATATTGGTCAGCTCATTCAAATTCCCAATATAGAAGATGTTCCTGAAAAGGAAGTATTTGCAATAGCCGAAAATCCCAATAAGCTAGTAGAAAGGGCAAGAACAGCTATTGGTAAAAAAATAAAGTATAAGTTAGGAGCCGGAGGAATAAATCCAGCTTTAGGATTACCAACCTCTAACAATGAATGCGATTGCAGCGGATTTGTTTGCTGGGTATTAGGATTGTCAAGAAAAACAACAATTCCTTTTTATCAAAAATACGGCGGATGGATTTATACGGATTCAATGGAAAAAGATGTTAATAGTAGCGCAGGTATTTTTGAAAAAATCAATATGCCTGAAGTGGGCTGCATTGTGGTTTATGGAGCTGGCCCAAAAATAGGTCACGTGGGAATTGTATCTGAAGTAGAGAATGAAAAAATGAAAAAAGTGATTCATTGCAGTTCCGGAAATTTTTCGAAATACAATGATTCAATTCAAGAAACTGCGCCAACTGTCTTTAATCGCGCTGATGCTTTATGGGGAAGATTCTCCGGAATTTAATATAATATTAAAAAAAGAAATCATGAGCGATAAAGAAAATAGTACCACGTCTACATCATTCTTTTCCGGTTGGGTGTCAACCGGAAAAGATCTGGCTGCATTATTGAGAGATTTTATTCTGCTTATTGTCTTTCTGGCGTTAACATTATGTCCCGAAACATTCAATGACATAATGGTAAGAGCGGGTTTTGAAGAGGGCAGTATAATTGGGATGAAATGGAAAAAAGGTATCACAAAATCAGACATTGCTTTAAAAGATTCTAAAGCAACGATTACTATATTAGGAAAACAATTAGATTCAGTTTCGAATTTACTGAATGAAGTAAAAAATGAAACTAATAATCCTGATTTGAAAAAACGTATCACTGAGGTTTTGGCAAAAAACAGTAAAATCAAAAAAGAATCCAGTCTTGTTCAGGCATCTGTAAATAAGACAATTACTTCAAATGCTGCTCTTGTTGAAAATGCCCAAAAAGCACTTAACGAAAGTAGTACATGGGGAGTAGTGCTGGGAGGTGATTCGACGCTTAAAAGTGCGCAGGATGAAGTTGCAATTTTCAAACGCAAGTACAATATTTCTAATGCAGTGATCTATCTTCGGGATAAATCTTACAGGAGTATTGTAGTCACAAATAATCGAACAGAGGCTGAAAAGGTATTGATTACAGCAAAAGAAAGACGACCGGACGCCTATATTGTTCCAATGTCAACCTGGTGCCAAAACTCAGCTCAGCGAGAAGGGTATCTGGAATGTACCGGAAGATAAAACTTCGCCTATTATTTATCTTATTTTTTTTCGAATCCTGCTTAATACTTTTGCAGTCGGTTCAGTCTATAATAATAATTCTGCATATAAATATTTGATTTATAATTGGATAGTTTTTTGATTTTGGTTTTTTTTAAGAAATTAGATATTAACTAAAGTGTTTATGTATCTTTGCGCTCGCAATGGTTTAGCTATTCTTTTCGAGTTTAGCTAACGAAGAGGGAATCAGGTGCAAATCCTGAACAAGCCCGTTACTGTAAATTCCATGCAACATTTTGGCTGATTTAATGGCTTTTTTAAGCTTTTGAAATCAAATCTTTTGCCACTGCATTTTTTCAAATGTGGGAAGGCTGATCAAAATGGGAATAAGTCAGGAGACCTGCCACTGCATATAATTTTCAAGCTTTCGTGGACCAAAGCTTTGAGAGAAACACAAATATCAAACTAACATTTGATTTCGATTTTACCGTTAACAACTATTTAGTTAAATAGAGTATTTTGCTATGCACTTATGTGAAAATAGGCGTTTTTGCCTAAAACATGGTGGATTGTTTGTGCTTTTATGGATTTTATTTTGGAATCCAATTTATGCACAGAATAATCCTCCAAAGAATAATAAGGAATTAGATTCTTTAAAAAAGCATCAATTGAATGAGGTTATTGTAACCACAAGCAAGCGTGAATTTAAAGTTGAATCTCCTATGCCTGTTCAAATCTTGTCAGGTAAACAACTTGAAAAGCTAAACAGTTTATCTGTGGCAGATGCTGTGCGTTATTTTTCGGGTGTGCAATTGAAGGATTATGGCGGAATTGGTGGTTTAAAAACCATTAACGTTAGAAGTTTAGGAAGCGCACATACCGCAGTTTTCTACGACGGAATGAGCGTAGGAAATGCTCAAAACGGGCAAGTAGATTTAGGAAAATATTCACTGGATAATATTGAAGCCATTGAACTTTATAATGGTCAAAAGTCTACTATTTTTCAGCCTGCAAGAGGTTTTTTCTCCTCAAATACACTTTTTTTAAAGACTAAAATTCCTGATTTTTCTTCGGGTAAAACCACTAAAATCAAGGCTTCTTTAAAAACAGGTTCTTTTGGACTTTTTAATCCTTCTTTTCTTTATCAGCAAAAATTATCGTCTACTTTTTCCCTTACAGTAAGTACAGATTGGCTTAAAGCCGATGGAAAATACAAGTACAGATACCAAAAAACAAATGGTTATGATACTACTGCTGTCAGAAAAAATGGAGATATTATGGCTTTAAGAAGCGAATTAGCCTTGCATGCAAAACTTGGAAATACAGGGCAGGCTTCGTTAAAAGCATATTATTACGATTCAGAGCGAGGACTTCCGGGAGCAATTGTAGCCAATAAATATGAATCTGTGCAGCGACAATGGGACAGGAATTTCTTTGTTCACGGTTCTTTTCAAAATTCATTTTCTGAGAAATACGAATTACTTGCCAATATAAAATTCAGCAGAGATTATAGCCGATACATCGATCCTGATTACAAAACGCTGCAAGGAGCTTTGGATAACAAATACTACCAAAACGAGTTTTATGCATCGGTTGTAAATCAATATACGATTAAGGAATGGTGGAAGGTATCGCTCGCAACAGATTTTTCTATTAATACGCTTGATGCCAATTTATACCGATTTCCGTATCCAACGAGATATTCTTACTTGGGAGCATTATCTACAGAAATGCATTGGTCAAGACTTGATATTCAGGCAAATTTTCTAGGTGCTTATATTGATGAACAGGTTAAATATTATCAGCAAGGAGACAGTCAGCATGTTTTTTGTCCGGTTGTGTCGGCTTCTTACCAGCCATTTGATACTAAAAATTTCAGAGTCAGGGCTTTTTATAAGGAATCTTTCAGAATGCCAACTTTCAATGATTTGTATTACACTTTTATTGGAAACAGCTCTTTAAAACCTGAATTTACTACACAATACGATTTTGGATCAACATACATTATTGAACCCAAAGAGTTTCTACAATCGGCTTCGTTTCAGGCAGATGTTTATTATAATCACGTAAAAGATAAAATTGTCGCCATGCCATCTGCCAATTTATTTAGATGGACCATGATGAATCTTGGCGAAGTTGATATCACAGGCTTTGAACTTAATACCAACTTCGTATTCCGATTTCCAGAGCAAATATTTCTCGATTTAGGTTTGAGTTATACCTATCAAAAAGCAATAGATGTTACGTCAAAAGGCACTACTTATGGCGATCAGATTCCGTATACTCCAATAAACAGCGGTACGGCAACTTCGTCTGTAAGCTGGAAAAATTGGCAGCTCAACTATAGTTTTATTTACACCGGAGAACGCTACAGCCAGAAAGCAAACATTCCGGTAAATTATGTAAAGCCTTGGTACACGAGTGATATGGCTTTAATCTGGGACGGAAAATTGCTAAAACTTCCGGTGAAAATAGGAGCAGAGGTAAACAACATATTCAATCAATATTATGATGTGGTTTTGAATTTTCCGATGCCCGGGAGAAATTATCGCCTGAGCATGTCCTTAAATTTTTAATATAAAAAGATACTAATAATTAAAATTCCTGTTATGAAAACAAACTTCAAGTTCATGATTTTATTAGCCTTAGTTGGCATAGGCTTTCAATCTTGTCAAAAAGATGATCCTATTATTCCTGAGGAGGTCGTTGTATTGCCTCCGGAAACGGTAACAACTGTAGAAGGATTTTATTTATTGAATGAAGGTAATATGAATATGAACAAATCCTCATTGGATTTTTATGATTATCAAAGCGGTACTTACAGAAGAAATGTTTATGGTCAGGCAAATCCTGAAGCTACTTTAGGTTTGGGCGATGTAGGAAACGATATTGGTATTTACGGAACAAAAGTTTATGCTGTAATCAATAACTCAAACAAGGTCGAAGTTATGGATGCAGCAACAACCAAGCGCCTTAAGGTTATTGATGTGAAAAATTGCCGTTATGTAACTTTTGCAAATGGAAAAGCTTATGCAAGTGCTTATGATGGAGAAGTACAATTGGGCGAAAATTCTCCAAACGGTTTTGTAGCCGAAATTGATACTACATCACTTAAAATTACAAGAACCGTAAAAGTGGGGCGTCAGCCTGAGGAAATGGCAGTTGTAGGCGATAAATTATATATCGCAAATTCAGGCGGATACAGCCCTCCAAACTACGAGAGAACAGTTTCTGTGATTGACTTAAAAACCTTCACAAAAATTAAAGATATCGATGTTGCCATAAATCTACACAGACTTAAAGCCGATGCTGATGGAGATATTTATGTAAGCTCTCGCGGAGATTATTATGATACTCCGTCAAAACTTTTTGTTATTGATACTAAAACGGATAAGATCAAGAAAACCTTTGATATAGCATGTTCTAATATTAGTATTGCGGGCGATAAAGCCTACATCGTAGGATCAGAATTTAGTTATGTTACCTTCAAATGGAAAATAAACTATTCTATGATAGATGTAAAAAATGAGACTTTACTCGAAGGAAGTTTTTTACCTAAAGCAGTCAGCGACGAAATTAAAACTCCTTATGGACTGGCAGTAGATCCTTTTTCATTAAATGTTTATATAACAGATGCGGGAGATTATGTTTCTCCGGGTAAACTTTACTGTGTGGATAAAAATGGAATTACAAAATTTGAAGTTATTGCGGGAGATATTCCTGCACATTTTGCCTTTAAATTAAAGAAAACAACTATAAATAAATAACCAGTAAATTAAGAAAAAAGAATGAAGAAGATTTTATTTGCCTTGTCAATGATCTTGTTTTTGACAGGATGTTCTAAAGACGATGATATTGCACCGAGCCCTCCAAAAATTGGAATAACGATTCCTGCAAATGGTTTCGCTACAGATATAATGCAATGGTTTAGAGTTAAACCTCAAGTAGACAGTGAGACAGCGAGTACCTATAAATGGTTAGTGAATGGGCAGGAAGTAGCTGCAACTACTGATTTATCTTATGTATTTGCAACTGCAGGAACTTACAATATTGAATTTAAAGCTAAAAATGCTGCCGGAGAAAGCAACAAGACATTTACTGTTACTGTAAATAACAAAGCTTATTTTAACGGAGTAAAAAATGTATTTGATTTCTTTCCTGCACCGGGACAATTTACAAATGGTTTGCCTGAGTATATTGCGGGAGATACAGATGAAACAATGCGTGCAAAAGCCCAAAAAGCGATCACAACAGATAATAGCATGATTAGTCTTGGAGGATTTGGTGGTTATGTTGTCTTGGGATTTGATCATACCGTAATAAATAAAGAAGGAAATGATTTTATTGTTCTTGGAAATGCATTCAACAATTGGGCAGAACCCGGGATTGTAATGGTTTCTTACGATGCTAATGGAAACGGAAAAGCTGATGATGAATGGTTTGAGATCGCTGGTTCTGAACACGGAAAGTCAACGACAATTAAAAACTACGAGATTACCTATTACAAACCAGCTACGGAGCCGGAAGATCCAAGTGAGCCAAATTATATTCGTTGGACAGATAATCAGGGAAAAACAGGATATGTTGCCAGAAATCCTTTTCACGGTCAGCCTTTTTATCCACAATGGAAAGGAAATGCAATTACTTTTAAAGGAACTTTCCTTAAATCTAATGCATTCGATCAATCAGGAACGGGAACGTATTGGGTTTGCCCGGCATATGATTGGGGTTACGCAGATAATTGGGTAAATACGGATGAAAAAGCGAAAATAGATATTAATTGGGCTGTAAACGCAAAAGGAGAATCTGTAAAACTAAAAGGGATTGACTTTGTAAAAGTGTATAATTCTAATCGTGCAGAAGCAGGCTGGTTAGGAGAAGTTTCAACAGAAGTTTCAGGATTTAAAGATTTGAACTTGCCATAAATTTAAGTTTGTAAATCTTCAATAGAAGATTTAAGCAAAAGCTATTAAAAAAGAAAACCTCCAAAATCAAAAAAAAATGATTTTGGAGGTTTCTTGTTTTTGAAATAATAATTTACTCTTTATACAATATAATAGTCGCTTTGTAGCCCGTTCCCACATTCCATTGACTGGCTTTGATTACAGCACCTTTATCGTCATAAACCTGAAATTCGGCTGTATTTGGTGAAGCAGAACCTTCATTCAAAGCTTCAAAATCAATTTTATTAATTCCTTTTACCAAAGTTATTTTGAATCCCTGAAAATCGCCGTTTAGACTTACTTCTTTTTCAATGACTTTATCATTCAGATAAACTCTGATTTTGTCGCCATCTACAAAAGCCGCATCACGGTAACGAACTGTAGAAACAGATGTATTGGTTACATATCCTCCTAAATATTCATTTCTTCTGTAAAAAATGCCTTCAACATTGGCTTCCCGTTTATAGAGACTATTATTTTTATAAAGATCATCCGGATTGATTTTTAAAACCGTTGGGTCTTTTACCGGTGGTGTATCTGTAGTTGGAGGAGTTTCTGTTGGCGGCGTAATTTCTTTAATTTCAGAATTGTTAGCAGGAATTGGTTTGTATTTACCATTTACTTCTTTCTGTGCGTATCCCTGTAGAGAAACTCCGGTTATTATAATTATAAACAATATTTTTTTCATACTTCTTGGATTAATTTAAAGCATTAAAAATTCCTTAATGCCTAGATAGATAACACTTATTGATAGGTATTTATTGCACTTGGCAAAAATTAATTATCAGGAAATTGTGATTTTAGATCGTAATAATTGCTTCTTGTTTTAGATAATAAAGTTATTAAATTTTTGATTAGTAATGTTTTATGGATAGGAGTAAGATTAATGACTTATTTGTTACAAAAGAGAGTTTCTGTTTTTTTATTTATGGTTAAATATCATTATCATTTTTGATTTTATAGCGAAATAAAACAACTACAAGAATAAAAGTGAATTAAAAGAACTGGTTTTACAAGGTTTTTAGATAATGGCATATATGTTGGCTGAAATAATTTGGAAATAGTAAGGCAGAAAAGAAACTCCGAGACGCACACATCAGGAATCGCTATAAATGGCGGGCAAAAATTTAAATTTGAATCTAGTATTATAAATTTAATTTATAAGGATATAAAATTATTAATTTGATTAATGAAAATAGTCACCATACATTTGTCTCATCAAATCAGAACAAGTATTTGAAAATCAAAAAAATATAACATTAAAAACTTTAATCATGAAATTTACAAGAAACGCAAACGCAAACTGGAAAGGAACAGGAATGGAAGGAAACGGAACCATTACTACACAAAGTACAACATTAAACAATGCTCAACTGTCTTTTAAAACCCGTTTTGCAGAAGGAGTAGGAACAAACCCTGAAGAATTGATCGCTGCAGCACATGCAGGATGTTTTACCATGCAATTGAGCTTTTTATTATCTGAAGCAGGTTTTGTACCGGAAGATTTAAATACAGTTGCCAAAGTAACTTTTGAAGATGGTACAATTACTTTAATTACACTTGAACTTACAGGTTCTGTTCCTGGAATTTCAGTTGAAGATTTCGAAAAATCAGCGAAAAAAGCAAAAGAGATTTGTCCAATTTCAAAATTGCTTAACACAGAAATTGTTTTAAAAGCAACTTTATTATCTTAATTAGTTCACCAACCACAAATAAATTGAATTATTACATCTTAAAAATAAAAATATGAAAACAGCAATTTTAAAAAGACAATTGAATCGTTTATTCTTGTCTGCAGCATTAATTATGAGCGTTTTATTGGGAACAAATACAAACGCACAAACAGCACCAACAAAAGTAAAAAATGTAGTTTTGGTACACGGAGCATTCGCTGATGGTTCCGGATGGAGAAATTTATACGATATACTTTCAAAAAAAGGATATAAAGTGACGATAGTTCAGAACCCGTTAAGTTCTCTAGAAGATGATGTAGCAGCAACAAACGCAGTACTTGACAATCAGGACGGACCAACAATTTTGGTTGGACATTCTTGGGGAGGAACTGTAATTACAGAAGCCGGAAATCACCCTAAAGTGGTTGGATTGGTTTATGTAGCAGCTCTTCAGCCTGATAATGGAGAAACAACATTACAATGGTTACAAACTGCGCCCCCGGCTCCTGAAAATGGTGTTTTACCTCCAAATGACAAAGGTATTGCTTATTATGACGAAGCTAAATTTCACGCAGGATTTTGTGCCGATGTAAGTAAAGAATTAGCAGCTTTTATGTATGCTTCACAAGGTGCATTTTATGCTAAAGGATTTCTAACACCTGTAACAAAAGCGGCATGGAGAGATAAACCAGCTTATGCTGTTCTTGCAACAGAAGATAAAAGTATTGTTCCTTCTATTCAACACGCAATGTACAACCGTTCTAAAACTAAAGTTACAGAAGTAAAAGGAAGTCATTGTGTTTTTATCTCTCAACCTCAAGCAGTTGCTAATGTAATTATTGGTGCAGCCAAAGATTTAAGCGCAAAATAAAACAAACATTTTATTCATAAAAAAGCCGAAATTCTCATAAAAATTTCGGCTTTTTCTGGTTTATCTCAGATTATTCATTAGAACATTACTAAATCACAACTGGTTTATTTTTAAATAGTTGCTGTTTTTGTTCCATCGGAACATCTTATTGGTAAACTAATAATAGCGTGTTTTTTTTACGTTCCGTAGGAACGTTTGATCGACAACAATAGCAATAACAATAAATAATATTTGTTTTGAAATTCATCAAACGTCCCTATGGGACGATATTGAATCGTAAACATTCTACCGATGAGATGTTCCGATGGAACAGAAACATTTTTTTGTTTTAAATAATTAGGTATCTTAATAATGAAAGTGAAATTTATTGTTAGTAATTAAAATAAAAGAGGCACAAAATATATGCTTATAGCTTCATTTAATTTTTTACAAAATCTATCTCGTCGTTGCTTTAATAAAATAGGGCGAATCGTTCCATCTTATTTTTCGATAGGCAAAATTTTGCTGCAAGGATTCCGGAAGGCAATTCCAGATGGCTTCATTCATTTTTTCGAGTAATAATTTTTTCGAAAAAGTATCTGATACAACAAGACTAATTTCACGCACGGGTTTAGGTTCTTTAAAATGCTTAAAAAGTCCCGTTTCTATTTCGTTAATCATCGAAAGTTCCGGTATAATGGCAAATCCTAATTGTGCACGAACCAGATTCTTTAAGGTTTCAATAGAGCTGATATCGTAACTGAACTGATCTTTTATTTTTCCCGGATTTTTAATATCGCAAATATCCAGTAGCTGTGCATTGTAGCAGTATTCATGATGAAGCAAAAGCAATTCGGTTTTGTCTGAA
Source organism: Flavobacterium sp. ov086 (assembly GCF_900187965.1). Classification (GTDB taxonomy): domain Bacteria; phylum Bacteroidota; class Bacteroidia; order Flavobacteriales; family Flavobacteriaceae; genus Flavobacterium. The sequence goes on from NZ_FZNL01000004.1 coordinate 272,687, forward strand.
GGTTGCAATTCATAATGAGATTCTGCCGCCATTGGATGCACCGTATTTAAATAAGCAACAAAAGGCTCTTTGAAAACGGGATGTTCAATCAAATTTGGATTTCCGGTTGGCGTTGCCATAATCGCCACATCAATTGCGCCTGTCATCACATCATTCATAAGCTGACCCGTATTGGCTTCTTTGATAATGAATTGCATTTTTGGCGTTGCTATTTTCATTGCCTTAATAAAAAGCGGAATCAGATAAGGTGATAATGTCGAGATTATTCCAATTTTGACTTCTCCTTCAAGTTTGTTTTTTTCATTAACCACAAAATCCCGAATTTCATCGGCTTCACGAAGAATTTTTTTGGCACGATTTATAATTTCACTTCCAAGTAAAGTAGGAGTTAAGGGGACTTTATTCCGATCAAAAATTTTGATTCCAATTTCTTCTTCCAGATTTTTTAACTGAATCGTTAATCCGGGTTGTGTTACCATACAAGCTTCGGCAGCGCGTGCAAAATGACGCTCTTCGTCTAAGGCTACTATATATTTTAGTTGCTGAATGGTCATTGTTATAAAATATTTTTATAAAGATATAAAATTATAGATTTACAATATAAACCTATTGAGGTGTAATTAATTTTAACACATAGAAACTTTTAAAAAATATTTAATGTTTAATTTTTTTACCATTAAGAGATTAAGTTATATTAAGAAGCTAGGCTTAATTTTTTCTTAATCTCTTAATGGTTCGATAAAATATTTTTTAATCTTTTTTTGTTGGTTATTTGTTTTTGAAGTATTAATAATTAATTGAATGAATGAGTTGGATAGATTTGAATTTATACTTTTGCAGAAAACAGAGATACTTTAGAATAGTAAAAATTTTAATCACTGCACACAGAAATGGACAAGAGGAAACACTGGGAAAATGTTTATCAAACTAAAGCACTTACAGAAGTGAGCTGGTATCAGCCAATTCCTCAAACTTCATTAAATTTATTGCAACAATACACCATTCCGTCAGATGCTAAAATTATTGATATTGGTGGAGGTGATAGTTTTTTTGTAGATCATTTGCTGCAATTGGGGTATAATAATATTACTGTTTTGGACATTTCTGAAGAAGCAATTACTAAAGCCAAAAAGCGATTATTAAACAATTCCGAAAAGGTAAATTGGATTGTTAGCGATATAACAGATTTTAAACCAAATATCAAATATGATTTTTGGCACGATCGTGCGGCTTTTCATTTTCTAACAGAGGAGCAGGATATTGCATCTTACTTGCAAGCTACTAAAGACGGAATCAGTGATAACGGAATTTTAGCCATCGGAACTTTCTCTGAATCGGGACCTTTAAAGTGCAGCGGAATACCAATCAAGCAATATTCAAGAAGTGCTTTAGAAGCAAGATTTACCCCAGATTTTGAGTTATTAGATTCTTTTACCGTTGATCACAAAACACCTTTTGATACTGTTCAGAATTTTACATTTGGAGTTTTTAAAAAATAATTTACTTACTGTTTTTTAAAGCATCTAACAGTTCTACCATATCGACTATTGCATAAGTAGAGGAGTAGTCTGATACGGCATAAGGTAAGATAAGGCTATTGTTGTGAATAATGGCACCGCAGGAATATACAACGTTTGGTACATAACCTTCTCGTTCATCTTCAAGAGGAGAAAGCAATGGTTCCTGCAGCCTTCCAATTTCTTTAGTTGGATCATCGAGATCAAACAAAGATGCACCAATGCAATAGCGTCTCATTGTACCAACGCCATGGGTGATAACCAGCCAGCCTTCCTCAGTCCAAAGTGGCGATCCGCAATTTCCAATTTGTGTAAATTCCCAGGTATAACGTGGTTCCTGAAGCAGAACAGGATTATTCCATTGTGTAACTCTGTCAGAATACATGATGTAATTGTTAACACCATCTATTCTGGCAAGCATGGCATATTTTCCATTGATTTTTTTGGGGAATAATGCCAGATTTTTATTTTGAGCACCAATGCCATGCAAAGGCATTACTCTAAAGGAGTAAAAATCCTCGGTAGAGATAAGTTTTGGTAATATAGCGTGACCGTTATAAGCCGTATAAGTAGCCATAACGCGAGTAGAACCATCGTCGTCGACAAAACGGACAAAACGGGCATCTTCGATTCCGCGGCTTTCAGAATCTGATATTGGAAATATAACGCGCTCCGTAATATCAGAATCATGTTTGAATTCTAAATCGTAAAATGATTTGGCCAGCCATAGTATTTCGTTTAATGCAGTTCGTCTTTCTTCCCGAATAGAGGGGTCGCTTAGAGCAGCAGTAACCATATTTTTTAGAACAGCATACTCAAACTCGTTAGGCAGCTCTTGCATAATCTGTGTGATGTATTTGTCCTGCGTATGCATTTCAGACAATTTCAGTAAAAATCGTTCTTTATTGAAAGTGGATTTATGATTAATCTCGGCCTTATCAATATTATGTCCAATTTTCATGATTTGCAGGTTATTATTCTTGTCGAGAATTGCTCTTCTAAAAACAATAGAAGAAATATGACCTTCACCAGTTGCTCTAAAAGAAATAATAACGCGTTTTTCGCCTGCTTCGAGCCATGACTGATCAAAATCTTCAATAATAGAAGGATTAAAAATAGCTGCTGATTCTATGGCGTATTCCATAGTACAATAAGAGCCTATAAGCATTTTTCTGTCCAGAGACATTGCTTCATAATCAATTTGCAATGCTTCGATAAGACCTCTTATTCGTTCGCAATGTTGAAAAAATATAGCCGAAATATTTCGGTGACGCCTGGCAAACTCACGAAGTGTTTGTTCTAAAGTTTCGAGTACTTGCTTTTCATCCAGCATCATTATGCGTAGTACCATTTGTTGGGTTCGTTCATCACCATTCATAAAATATCGGGCAACAACTCTTTTGGAATCAGGGGTAAATATTATATTTTTTCGGATCACGGATACTCGCATAATAAGTTTCTTTTTATGGATTAAAAAAATTACTTCAGATATACTACGTACAAATTGTTCTGAAAATAAAGGAATAGAACGGATTAAAAAAGAGGAATATTATGTAGCGTAGTTAATTCTATACAAGTTAGTGATTTTGTAAAAGAAAAAAAACTTTATTTTTTTATTCTTTTTAAGACTGTGTTATTAATTGATCTCGCAACGCATTTCGGTCAATATTTTTTTGAAACCGGCTTTTTCATAAGCTCTAACGGCAGCTTCGTTATCAGAGTAAACCTGTAATCGAACTTCAGTAATTCCTTTGGATAAAATCCACTTTTTAAGATCATCCATTAATAGACTGTTAAGTCCTCTTCCTCTAAACTCCGGTTTTACAAACATAAAGCCAAGATATCCATATACTTCGTAGCGCTGGTATGGTTTTGCCGATCGGATTTGGGCATATCCAGACCCAACGATCTCATTATCCACTTCGATGACTAAAATTTCTGTATCCTTATCTGATATAAGTTCTTGAATATCATAATAAAAGATTTCTCCATCTTTTAGGGTTGGGTCAAAAGGACGTTCTGCTTCAACGAGAGATTGCAGGAATTCGTTAAGTTGCGGTAAATCTATACTTGTTGCAGGTCTTGTAATGATGTTTTTGTTATTCATATCCATATCTCAAATATATTTAAAATTATCAAAAGCAACAATAAAAAGTTTATGGTTTATTGAAATTTCTTTAATTTAAAAAAGCCTTGAGAACAACTTAAACATAGAATAAATTTTATGTTTTATTTAGTTTTTAGATGTTTTTTCTTTCAAAATAAAGCGGTAACTTGCGCCAATTAAAAGCATTTATAATAATGACTATTTCGAATTTTTATTTAGCAAATAATCACTTGATGCGCCTTATGGGTGCGTTATTATATCTGCATGACGATACTTTCTTAAAAAGCTCTAAAGAGTTTATTTTTTAAGCCCTGTCAAAACTCTGGACAGGGATTTTCTTATTTACGATGCTCATTTATTTAATCTTCAAATTTCATTTAGGAGAAAGATATCATTGAATTCAAAATCATACAAGGGCTATAAAAGGTTCAATGATGAGTTATTATCTTCCCTATGAGATATGGAGCAAACAGAAAGTTATGTCACAAAATATCATTTTAACAACAGGAATATACGATTTAATCAAGGATCATGTAAGAAGAAAGAAAGTAACAATAGAAGAAGAAAAATTACTACTTCATGAACTTAAAAAAGCAACACAGGTGCTTAGAAGAGATTTACCGGAAGATATTGTATCGGTAAACCGACAAGTAACTTATAAAGATCACTCCAACAACGAAGAAAAAACGGTTGTGTTTGTAGGTCCTGAAAAATCAAAACCAAACAAGAATAAAGTATCTATTCTTTCTGACGTAGGTATAGCAATGGTTGGATATAAAGAAGGTAATATTGTAGAATGGCCTTCTGCAAAAGGTCATTTAAAGCTGGAGATCTTAAAAGTAGTAGAAGTAGCTCGTACTATATAAATATAAAACATCCCATAAATATAGGTTTTTATGGGATGTTTCTATTTATAAACAGGATGAATTTGAAAATTTTAATTCTCGCAAAAAGCGCCAATTTGCTTCAAATGTCTTTCTGTTTGGTATTTATTAAAGTTATTCCATTTTGGAGGGAAATTTGTTTTTTGCCCATACATCGCATCCAGGCAAATGTTGTTGTCTTTGTATTTATCATGTAAAACTGCCAGGATTTTAAAGAAAAACTGATCTAACATTACGATAGCTTCAAATTCTGATTTTAAGGCTTCATAATTAGAATCTGCCGGATTTAGTATTTGTAATAAATCTAAAACTTCTTTTTTCTCCTCTTCATTGATTTCAGTTAAATAACCCATTTTTAAGGTTTTAAAAACCAGATTATTCCAAGCGGCGCTATCGTGTCCCCATTGAACATCAGGTAAATTTAAAGAATGCTCACAAATTAATATGATAGAAAAAAGAACATCGTTTAAGTATTCAGCCGGAAATTCATCAAAGCTTCTGAATTCGAAACCGCTTTGGTACATTTTTTCCTGATTAAAATCAAGACCCAATTCCGAAAGCATTTCATATTCCATGTCAGCTTCAATCTGATCACGCCACCAAATATTTTCTTCTTTTTTGAATTTCAGCAATTCCCTAAAATCATCAACTTTATAAGTTAAAATTTTACCTTTTGGCATTGCTTTGTTATAAGTTCCTACACCAATATAACGGGACATGGCGTTTCTCATAGAGCCTAAAGTAAACTTTTTGTCTAAACTGTATTTGTCACTTATAACACCCATAATATCAGGGCTTCCAAGAGTTGCGATGAAGAAAGGTTCAAACCATTGCAACAAATAAATTGCATTGCCATGTGTTTTATTAAACTCATTGTAATCGATAATTCTGCTGTCTTCTGTCAAAGAAGGCAAAGTAATATGAAAATGATAGGTTCCGTTATTGAACAATACAAGATTTTCCTGATTGGTCATGAACATATTAAGACCATTGTTATAATCCGGAAAGCTTAATTTTTCTTTTAATACCGCCGACTCATTAATTTTATCCAAAAACAGTTTTTTAGTTGCTTTTAGTTCTCGGCAAGAATCTGCTATTGTTCTGTTTTCAAAATATTTAGTTACAAATTCTATAGAATCACCATCAAAATGAACAGAACCCATTGTTTTGTTTCTTTGGGTAATCATACTCTGAATATTGTACGGTTGATCTTCAAGAAAAAGTTCCATGATTGATTTACCAAGATAATCCGGATTTTCAATTGGCTGTGCCGTTACTTCACCGGTTTCAGTATCAATTAATGGTTTTATCGGTGATAATGTTTTGTGCTGGTAGTTTATATCGAGTTTTTCAAGCGAATGACTGTTCATCATTCTGCTTACGGTATAGTTTTCGTTTGCACCAAAAGCTTTTTTCAGGACAGGAGCCAGGCTTTCTGGTTTGTAACATTTTCTATAGTCAATACTATATTTTTCAAAGCCAATTTTTTCTTGTATAAACTCACCAGAGACTATTAGGGATTCTTCAAATTGCATGTAGGTTTCGTTTTCTAATCCTATTCCCCAATAATATTTTTGTGTCTGATTGTCTTTCATTTATACTAATTGTCTTTTTTATGGTTAATTTAATTGTTTGAAATCACTGTTTTTTATTCGGAAATACGAAACTAATTTGCTAACAATCAGGGGCAAGAAATCTTTTAATGGATAAAGCATAAATAATTTGCATCCATTAAAAAAGTTTTGTCTTACTTTTAAAATTGTATGAATTTATATTAGTTTCAGAAATTTTGCACTTGTATCGACTGAATGATTGATAAATAGGTATAATTTTACAAGTAGGTTATAAAATTACTATTGCGTTTAATTGCTTTTATATCAATAATTTAAGTAGATGAATAGCCGAATCACAACTTTTGCTATTCCTGTTTTTTCCAAGTTGCAAAAGTAGTTTTTTATTATGTGATTTACAAATACTTAACACATTGAAAATCAATAATTTTTTTAGAGGTTTAAACAATTATGGGAATTGTTTTTGTTTATTCATGGTAATAGAAGACATAAGAGGAATATAGCTCGTCATTCCACCAGTCTTTTCTAACTTCTGAAAAATAATTATAGTTTAATTTTCCTGCTTGCGATTGTAGCGGATATACTACTATACCGTTTTCACGATAGGCTTTATGCAAGTCCGTTTCAGGAACGACGGGAACGATATGACCAGAAAGTCCTTTTTCTCTTCTTTTGGCACAAATTATTCCAATTCCGCCATTGGTATTTACCTTATTCTGAATTTCATCGGCAGTAAACATTCTTTTCCATCCAAAACTTGCTCCCCATTCCAGAAACCAATCGTGTATAGCGCTGGAGTAAATGCGATCAACGGTTTGTTCAAAAATTGGTTCAACTTCTTGTCCATTCAATACTTTTTCAAGAGATTCATCTGTCCACCAAACCGTTGGCAGATACACTTTAGAGAAATAGCAATAATCATACGAATAGACATTGCAATAGGTGTCTTCAACCGTTCTTTGGTATCTCAGATTAGTTTCGACATCTAGTTTATCAATAAGGCGGGCAATAGTTTCTTTTTTAGTAGTAACATTTGTCAAATCTCTAAATGGAATACTGGAATCCATAAGAGGTTTTTCCTTCATTTCCATAGAGTTTAGCTGCGATTCCGGATCCGGTAATAAATCGGCTCTCTTTATTTGACTATTCACTATTGGATTATCACTCAAAGGTAATGATGCTACTGATATGGTATGTTTCTCCATCTTGACTGCTTAAAATTGATTGGCTTACTGCTATAAAAAAACGCTATTTTCATAACGTTATTTTGTCAGCCAAAAGTGTAAATATATTTTAAACTTTTTAAACTGCTCTATAAAAAGGCAAATTTTAGAAAACATTTATAATTAAATTTGTTAGTTTCTGAGCTTTGAGCTTATAAAAGTAATGCTGTATAAGCTTTTATATAAATCGTTAAAAAAGGGTATTTAATTGCAAATAGGATAGTTAAACAGAACCCTATTTCAATGTTATTTTTAAGCTTTTGCCTAATGCCAGTATATCATTACCAATTTTATTCCACTTTTTAAGATCAGCAATTGTTACAGAATGTTTTCTGGCAATACTACCCAAAGTATCTCCTTTTTGAATGGTGTAATATTTTGTTTTTTCAAGCGTTGTTTTGCTTTTAGAACCAGTATTTTTAGCAGCAATTGTCATTGAAATCATTAACGGTTTCTCACGCAGATTTGATTGATAATCTGCATAAGTATAGATTTTATCCTCATTCGAAGTAAAAAGAGCTATTTTATCCTGAGGCAATCTTAAATAATGTTTTTGATTGTCATAAACAGGTACAACATTCAATTTATAAGATGGGTTCAACAATTCTAATTGTGCAATTGGAATATCGATCAAGTCAGATATTTGTTTGAAACTCATTTGTTTTTTTATCATTATTGTATCTGTAGCAAAATGTTTTACTAATGCTTTTTCCGGTTTAATTCCATGAGAGGCATGATATTCATAAAGATACATTGTAGCCAAAAAAGCCGGAACATAACCTTGAGTTTCTTTAGGGAGCTGTTTTCTGATATTCCAATAATTTTTCTTTCCGCCAGAACGGTTAATTGCTTTAGAAACATTTCCCGGTCCAGAATTATAGGCCGCTAAAACCAAATCCCAATCACCAAATGCTTTATACATGCTGGTCATATATTTTGCTGCTGCTTCAGTTGATTTTAAAGGATCGTGACGTTCATCGATATAAGAATCGATTTTTAGATTGTATTGTTTTCCGGTTTGATACATAAATTGCCAAAGTCCGGTAGCACCCATTTCTGAAACAGCTTTTGGATTCAGAGCAGATTCTACTATAGCCAGATATTTGATCTCTAACGGAATGTTTGCTTTTGCTAAAGCTTCTTCAAACAAAGGGAAATAATATTCAGAAATAGCCATTAATCGGCCAAATGATTTTTTTCTGTATTTAAGATATGATTTAATTACATTTTCAAGCTGTGGATTGTATTCGATATTAAATGGTGATTTAGAGTTCATTGCAGCCAATCTTGATTTGAGTAATTCAGTTGGTAATTCTAAGTCAACTTTTTGATCTGTAGTTGCACTATCAATATCTGAAGGAAGAGCATTAAAAGTATTTAGACTTGTTAATTCATTCATCCATAAACTATCAACACGCGCGATCATATTGTTTTTTACAAATGTCTTTTTTATAGAATCGAGGTAAGTATTATTTTTATCTCTTAATGTGATTGATTTATTTTGAGCAATTACTTGCGAAAAGAAAGGAATTAAGAATAGGATATAAAAGTACAGTGTGGTATTTTTTGTTTTCATATTTAAAAGAGTCAATACGTTGCTATTTAAGGTGTTACTTTTGTAATTTGCTTTTTGTTTCAACGGTGCAAAAATACGATTCACTTATATGTTATTGGTATTCAATAAGTTATAAAAGCATCATAATAAGACTTTTATCAGATGAATTTTAGAAAGCATTTGCGATCAATTTTTAAGATTAGAAAGAGCTACGATAGTGTTTAAAGTCTTTATGAAGCCCAATTGTTCTCTTTTCTTTACCTTATCAGGTTTATGATTGATCGATTAGTTTGAAGGTGGGGTTTTCGTTATATTTGCGCTTCTAAAATTACCTCATGAATTCTTCTGTCAAAGCCATTCATCCTATTTATAACCTTCAATTTGGATTAGTATGTTTAAGTTCGTTACTCTTTTCGGCTAGCTTTAATATGTTAATTCCCGAACTTCCTGAATATTTAAGCAAGATGGGCGGGGCAGAATATAAGGGATTGATTATTGCTCTTTTTACATTAACAGCAGGAATTTCAAGACCTTTTAGTGGTCGTTTGACAGATACTTTAGGAAGAGTTCCTGTTATGGCTGTAGGATCAATTGTTTGTTTTGTTTGTGGTATTCTTTACCCTGTTTTAGGAACAGTTTCGGGTTTTTTATTCTTGCGATTGATTCATGGTTTTTCTACGGGATTTAAACCTACGGCAACAGCAGCTTATGTGGCAGATATTGTTCCAAGGGAGCGTTGGGGAGAAGCTTTGGGCTTGCATGGACTTTGCTTTTCTATAGGAATGGCTTTGGGACCTGCTATTGGAAGTACGATTAAAATATATTCTTCGATGAACATGCTTTTTTATGCTTCGTCGGTTTTTGCCCTTATGTCTATTGTAATTTTGATGAATATGAAGGAAACTTTAAAACACAAACAGCGTTTTAGTCTCCGTATTTTAAAGATTTCAAGAAAAGATATTATTGCAGTAGAGGTTTTACCGGCAGCAATAGTAACTTTTCTTTCTTATATGGCTTATGGCGTAATATTGACATTAATTCCGGATTGGAGTCAGCATTTAGGAATTACCAACAAAGGTTTGTTTTTTATGGTTTTTACAATTACTTCAGTAATGATTCGTTTTGGAGCCGGAAAAGCATCTGACAAATATGGTCGCTTACATATAATCGCAATTGGATTATTCTTTTTGATTGTTTCACTTATTATTGTTGGATTTTCGACCTCAATCACCGGACTTTTAGTAGGATCAGCGCTTTATGGAGTTTCGACCGGAATTGTTTCACCGGCTTTAAATGCGTGGACCGTTGACATGAGTTTCGCTGATCATCGTGGTAAAGCCATGGCAACGATGTACATAGCGCTTGAGGCAGGAATTGGACTTGGTGCACTTATCGCAGGATGGATGTATCAGGATGTGATTGCAAAAATCCCGATGCTTATGTATGCAAGTGCCACAATGGTTTTTCTGGCTTTAGGTTATGTTGTGATGCGTTTGCGAAAAGTTGAAAAAAACGTGATTGATTCTGAGTCTTAGATTTTAGATCCATTCTCCCGCAGTGTTATAATCATTTGGTAAATAGGTAAGGTATTGAACCATTCTTGGAGTTTTTCCTCTGTTTGGTGTAGCACAATGCGGTAATGTATTATTCCAGATTATAAAATCACCGATATTACCTGTAATAGCTTTTGGCTGTAATGTAGCAATAGCTTTATCTCTGGGATTTTCGTCTGGTTCAAGATTATCCAGCCAATGATTTATTTGGTTGTGAAACCCCGGAACGCAATGAAATGCTCCGTCATCAGCACCACAATCAGTAAGATAGAGTAGTCCCTGAAGTCCGAATTTTATGGGTTGTTTTAAACTTGTATCCCAATGAAGTAAACTTCCTAAAAAACTAAAATCAGCAGTTTCAGGCGGGTTAAAACTTACTTTGTCAATAGTTTTGTATATTTTATCTGTTTTATAAAGCTGTTCATAAGCTTTTTTTATTCCTGGAGAAAATCTGTTTTTATTTAAGGTTTCATGATCCGAAAAATTAAGCATCAATCCTTTTTGATCCGGATGTCTGTTGTACCACGTTTCTTTTTTGTTGGGATCCATTTTTAAATACTCCCAAATAGCTTGTTGAGTATCTTCGCAGTCTTTTTTCGAGACAGCATTTTTTATAATAACATAACCATTTTTATCCCAAAACCGAAGGTCTTCTTCTGAAAGAACATTAGCTGTAAAATCTGGGGATTCGGTATTTTCGATTTTCGTTTTATTATTAATCCAGGTTTTGAAAGTTTCAAAATCCGGTTTCTCAAAATATAGAAACTGTAGCGTGTCTTCCATACCAATACCCAATTGATATAAAGCTTTTATTTCTTCATTCCAGGTTTGGGTAGTATTTCCAGAAGAAATATTGGAAGGATACAAAGCACGGTTCCATAGTTTTTCAAGAATGATTAGAGGTTCTCTCATTTAAATAGATTTTAAGAATCAGTTAATTCAAAAATAATTCATTTACGGTTTTCTGTTTAAAGTATAAATACCTGATTTAGTATTCGAATAAAGTATTAAAAATGGTTTTGCTCTTTATTATTTCTTAAAGTATAAGTGACCAGATTTTTTATTTTTTCATGACTATTGTTGTATTTTTTGTCTTCAAACTCAAAATTCATTTTCTTAAGCATTGCTACAGAATTGATATTGTCAGAGGATGGAAATGCTGTAATTGTTTTGGCCTGAATTTCTCCAAATGCATATTCGATGACTTTTTTTATAGCCTCGCTCATTATACCTTTTCCTTGAAATTCACTCAGCATTTCATAGCCAATTTCAACAATTTCGTTTTCAAGATCAAAATTCCACAAACAAATTGAACCAATCAGATCATTGCTTTCTTTGAAACTTATAATCCAATAAATGCATTTATTCTGTTCGATTAAATTTTGCATTTTAAGGATGTAATCCTGTGCTTTTTGTAAAGTTGATGAATTATCTCTTCCAACAAATGCATTGACAACTTCATCAGAATGTAGTTTATGAATTAAGTTGACATCAGTATTTTCAATGTTTCGCAATATTAACCGATCTGTTTGAAGTTGTGGGAAGTTTTTAAAATCTAATACCATTCTTTAAATTTATTTGCATTACAAGTTTTTTTTACTGAAAAAAATGGTATTACTCTATTTTTTCAGAGCAGGAAATTTAAAAAATAAATAGCACATACTTGCCATACTTCATAAAATAATAGATCTTAGATTTTCTTGTGATTTCTAAAGTAAAAGTGCTTGTAAAAAAAAGGATCTTTTTTATGTTGTCTTAAAGCTTTTAAAATCAGGAGTTTTTGAGTAAGTACTAATTTGTTAGTAAAAATACTAATCAATTAGTTTGTCTACTAATTAATTAGTAGTATCTTCGTAAAAAGATTTAACCATGATAAAATTAGCCAAACGAGAAGAACAAATCATGCAAGTGTTTTGGGATTTAGACAAAGCCTTTATAAGAGACATAATTCCATTGCTGCCAGATCCAAAACCACATTACAATAGTGTTGCAACAATTGTAAAGATTCTAAAAGATAAAGGATTTCTGAATAGTGAAACGGCAGGGAATATGCATTGTTTTTTTCCGATAATCAGCAGGGAAGAATACCAACAATTTGCCTTGAAAGATATTGTTAGCCAATATTTTGATAATTCGTACCCACGAATGCTTGCTTTTTTTGCCAAAGAGCAAAAACTTACAGAAAATGATTTGGATGAAATAGTTGATATCATTAAAAAAGGAAAAGTATGATACCTTATATCTTATATACAGCACTTATTCTCACAGCTTGTTTTGTATTTTACAAATTGCTTCTGCAAAAAGAAACCTTCTTTCATCTTAACAGATACATCTTGTTGTCTTGTATGATAATGGCTTTTATTTTGCCATTGGTTCCAATTCCTCAGCAATTATCATTAAGAAAGGCAGCTGTAGAAAAACCTGTTGAGGTAACTAAAATTCCCGTTAGTAAAATTGAATCTGTACAATCTAAAGTTCAAACTGTTGAACCAACAATTGTGGAACAAACCAACGAAACTTTCAATCTTGAATCTGGAGTTCGATGGCTGGTTTATTTGTATTGGTTTGGTGTAATAGTTTTTGCACTTAACTTTTTGATGCAAGTTGTCTTGTTACTTTACAGAGCTTATTCAAAATCAGTTATTCAGGATGGAAAATTCCGAATTATCGAAATAACAGACGATAAAGCACCGTGTTCGTTTGCTAATAATATTTTTATCAATCCGGAGAAATACGAATGGGAAACCTACAATCAAATTTTGCTGCATGAAAAAATCCACATTGAGCAAAAACATACTATAGACCTTCTGCTTGCTGAGATGGTTCTTATTTTTCAATGGTTCAATCCGTTTGCATGGCAATGGAGAAAAGCCTTAGAAATTAATCTTGAGTTTTTGACAGACGATCAAATGTTACAACAAGATACTGTCGAAAAAGAAAGCTACCAGTTTAGTTTACTAAAAGTAGCTGCGCCACAATTCCCTTTGAGTCTTACAACTAACTATAATCAATCATTATTAAAAAAACGAATCATCATGATGAACTCAAAAAAATCAAATGTGCACACCACTTGGAAATATTTTTTCCTACTGCCATTATTGGTATTATTTGCATGCCTTTTTAATCAACCGGCAGCGCAAAGTCAAAATCTAAAAACGCTTACTTCTCAGGAGGAACTAAAAGAGAACCTGGATATTAAAAGCGAAATGAAAACAGAAGGGGATTGGTTTGCCACAATCAAAGGCAATACGGTAGAGATTAACTTTAAAAGTAACGAAACCGATAATTCTTCAAGTACTTTTCAATTAAGTGAACTGGCAAATATTCCAAGAGATAAGCAAGGTACATTTGCGTTAACACGTGAAGCAGGAACAATGTCTTTTAACGGAAAATTTGAAGGTGATAAAGGTATGGGAACCTATAAATTTATACCTGATGCAGCCTATAGAGCAGCAATGCTAAAAGAAGGAGTAATGGTTAAAAAAGACATTGATATTATTGTTTTCTATATGATCAATATAAAAGTTTCTTACGTGCAAATGCTGAAGAAAAACGGTTACAATGATATTGACAAAGACCAGCTGATTCCTCTTGCAGCCTTAGATATAAATGAGGCTTATATTACTTCTATCAAACAAGCGATTCCGGATATTGATTTAGACAATCTGGTTCCTTTTAAATCATTAGGTATAGACAAAGCCTTTATTGAAGAAATACGTAAAGCAGGATATAAAGATGTTAGCCCAGGTAAACTTATCGCTTTGAAATCTCAGGGTATTGATGGGAAATACATTACTGATGTTCGTAATTCTACCAAAGGAGATAAGACAGATAATGATAAAGATTCTGAAGATGACGACGATATCATTGCTTTTAAGGCCTTGAATGTTGATCAGGAATATATTAATTCTTTCAGAAAATTAGGTTACAATAACATTTCAAACAGTGATTTGATTGCTATGAAATCCCTAAATGTAACTGCTGAATATATAAGTGGTTTTCAAAAAGCGGGATACAAAGATATTCAGGTAGATGATTTTATCGCAATGAAGTCATTGAATGTAACGCCAGAGTATGTAACCGAGTTTCAAAAAGCAGGATATAAAAATATCAGCGCAAGCGATTTGGTTGCCTTGAAATCACAAAATATAACACCGGATTTAATGCAACAATACAAAGACCTTGGCTTTACTGATGTAGCTATAGACGATATTATTGGCGCTAAAGCAACCGGAACTACACCATCTTTCATCAAATCAATGAGAGGTAAGGGACACGATTTTAAAAACTTAGAAAAGTATATCGAATTAAAAGCTGTTCTTGGTAATTAATATAAGTTGCTAGTTTAACAATTTGATAAATAAGTTGGCTTTAAAAAAGTTTAATCCCTACGGGATATTTTTCTGGTAGATTTTATTATTCTACTACCAATATTTAACTCCTAACGGAGTAACAAAAAAATATCTCTGAGAGATTACATATTGGTAAAAATCAATTTATTCATGTCAATTTTTGTCCCGTAGGGACTACACTTTATTAACCAGCAACTTGAATTAATTAAGAAAAACCAAAATAATCAAAGTTGTAAGACTAAAAAAGCCCAAACCGAAAGGAATGGGCTTTTTCATTATATATAGGCTTAATTGCGATTGGCACTATTTGCTTGTCTGATTCCTTTTGGATCGGTTAGATTAAAGCGATAAACAAAACTGAGTCGGTATCGGGCGGCGTTAGGGATACTATTTTCTGTAAAATAATAATCTGTACCAGTTGTGGTACTTTTGTTTTGGCGCAAGTCAAAAGCATTAGTCACATCAAATACAATAGTGGCTTTGTCTTTTAATAAAATCTTGCTCAATCCAAAATCCAGAGATTGCAATGCTGCGTTTTTGGTTTGCGCATTTTGTTGGGCGCCACGAAAGTTATAACGCCCCTGAAAACTGTATTTGGCTGGCAGTTTAATCTGTGTACTTAAACGTCCGGTAAAGGTGTTGCCGCTATAGCCGAGATCTTTTTCCATATAATTTCCTTTTTGCTCAAAGCGATAAAAATTCATTTCGGCATTAATCTGGAGCCATTTCAGCGGATTGTATAATGTAGAAAGTTCCATACCACTACGTATTTCATAATCAATATTGATGGGCGTTGTAAAAAATATATCATCCTGACGATAGGTAAAATCTTGAATATAATCCTTCTCCCGTTGGTAATAAACAGAAGGATTTAAGGTCAGTTTTTTCCATGTTTTAAGAAAAGCCAGTTCAAACACATCAGAATAAGAAGGATTTAAATCTGGATTACCAATATATTGCGCGTTTAAATCGGTCAGTTCATTAAAAGGATACAATGCATATAGGGGCG
The DNA here is from genome assembly GCF_900187965.1 of Flavobacterium sp. ov086. Classification (GTDB taxonomy): domain Bacteria; phylum Bacteroidota; class Bacteroidia; order Flavobacteriales; family Flavobacteriaceae; genus Flavobacterium. Next base: position 288,458 of record NZ_FZNL01000004.1, read on the forward strand.
GACGGTTAATGCGCTTGCTGTAATTAAGCTGTAAAGTTGAGGCATTAAATTTATAACTCAAATTCACGGTAGGGAATAGTCGTCCGTAATTTTTCTCGTCGCTATACGTATTTTTAATATCGGTAATAGAAATGTGAGTCAGCTCTGTTCGCAAGCCCAGCATATAATTGAATCGTTTTATCTTGTCGCTAAACTGCGCATAAGCACCCGTTATGTTCTCATTATAATTTAAATGATTATCAATATTTTGATAGATTATCCAGTTATCCTCTTGCTGTTCTTCTGCAAGGAAATCACTGGAGACTTTACGAATTTCCGTTTTGACTCCAAACTCTAAAACCGCAGTACTATCAATAGGTTGTATAAAATCACTCTTAATCAGCAAATCTTTACTGTTACCTATTGAGTTTGTTCTAATACCGGGATAAACCTTTGCTGTTGGAGCTAAACGTTGCGTCATAAGATTCCAGTTTTTATCGCTGTTCCACCAATCATACTGCATATCTATGGTCCATTTTTTTGCAGCCTGTTTAAATGTCTGCGTATAATTAAATTCTAATTGGTTATAATCTCTTTTTTCCAATGATTTTCCGTTCCTTCTTAAAATGCTGTCCTGAATGTTGTTAGTAGTACTGTAATCATACAATAAACGTGTTTTATCATTATCATGAGTAGCATTTTTTAAAAAAGCAGCCGTTATAGTGTGATGGTCATCAATAAAATAATCGGCACCAAGATAAATCAATTTACCGTCGTCGTGTCGGTCTTCGTTCTGTACACGGTTCATTAATGATGTTGTGCCATTATTAACGGTCGACTGATTTGTGGTATATAAGCCAACATAATCAGAAGAACGGATACTGAAATTGGAAAAAATGTTAATCTTATCTGATTTATAGTTAAGGCTTGGATTAAAGCGGCTATCGTTTGGTGATCCGGCTACCAATCGTGCCTGACCGCTAAAACCACTTTTTTTGTTTTTCTTCAATATAATATTAATAATACCTGCCGAACCTGAAGCATCATATCTCGAGGACGGATTGGTAATTACTTCTATACGCTCGATCTGGTCAGCTGCGATTTGATCAAGCGCATTACCTTGTGTAAGCCCGGATTGACGGCCATTAATCAATATTAAAACACTACTATTACCGCGAAGACTTACTGATCCTGTTGGACTTACCGCCACCGATGGAACACCATTCAGGACATCATGTGCAGAGCCATTCTGCGAAAGCACATCTTTGCCTACCTCAAAAACTTTTTTATCCAGTTTTAAACTGACATTAGGTTTTTCTCCAGTAACCATCACTGAATTCAATTGTACGGCATCACTATTTAAACCTATTATTCCCAACTCGATTTTTGTCTTGCCTGAAACGACTTCCAACGGCCGAGTATAGGATTGATATCCCATAAAGCTAAAGGTGATATTCATTTTTCCAAGAGGTAATTTCTCCAGACTAAAAATACCATGCTCATCAGTAATACCAACAACCATTGTTTTTAAGGCATTGTCTTTTATGGTTACAGTTACATACGGCAATGTTTCTTTGGTTGTATTGTCCAGAACTTTACCAGAAACAGCGCTTTGCTGTGCGTTGGCAAAAAGAGGAAACAATAAAATTAAAATGTAGGTTATTAAAGCTTTCATATCGATTGGTTTTATAGTACAAGATTAGTTGATAAAACAAAATCCAGCCTTTTAAAACATGCAAACGGCTCTAAGAGCTTTTGAAATGCATTTCTCTATTCGATATTTATTTTATCTTTATCTCATGTATCGATTTTCCTTTTTTATCGTTTTTCTACTGCTCCTGTTTACCTCATGTAAACAGTATAATGAGTATGTAAAATCGGATGTAACCTATTATATCGATGATGACCATTTTAACGATTATCTGGGCAAATCTGGAGATTCTATCTTTAAAGTTACTATAGATGTAGAACTATTTACACGCGAAAACAAAGCTACGCCGCTGGGTTTACAGGTCAACGGTTTTGGTGCTTTTGATGTTTATTGGGATAATGTTTTGGTGGGAAGCAACGGCATAATGGCAAAATCAGGACAGGCCGAAGTACCGGGAACAGAAACAACGTATTATCAAATACCCGAAAAATTGTCTGCTATTGGCAAACACGTTGTAACGTTAGTGGGAACTCAGTCGCATTTACGAGAAGTACGACGAGGAATTGATGTAAAACTTGAAAGCTTTTTAAGACTTCATCGCGCACCGCTTATTGTCATGTCTTATATGAATCTCATGGCAGGAGCTTTTTTGATTGCGTCTATTTATTATTTTTTTCTGTACATAAACAGTACCCGTAAAGAAACAACGGTTTTACTTTTTGGAATAATTTGTCTGCTTTTCTTCTGTTTGTTAATAATAGAATACGTCAAATTTTATATAGACATTCCTTATACCCGATTTTTTATCCGCATGAAGATTGTGGGCTGGCTCACCTTTGCCATTTCAGTACTGGTTCCGTGGTATTTTATGCTACAGTTTGATTTCGAAAAAAAGCGATTGTTCTTGATTCTTTTGCTTACCAGTCTTATTGCAATATATATAGTAAATTATCACCATTACGATCTTACCGCAATACTTTTTAGCGACGTGATGTGGCTTACATCAATGGTAGTCGCCAGTAATGCTGCTGCCCGAAAAATTAAAGGAGGACTAATTGTTGTAGTTGGTTTATTTGCAAGTGCGGCAGTTAATTATTTTATGTTTTATGATTTTGGATTGTTTATCGCTTTTACAATCATCGTACTTTCGATGCTTTATCTTCATACCATTAGAGCCAAAGCTATTGAAGAAGCTCATAATGCCTCATTACTGCTTTCCTCAAGATTGCAGTTAGAACTGATTAAGAAAAATATTCAGCCCCATTTCCTTCGTAATACACTGACTTCATTGATTGATTGGGTCGAAGAATCACCGCAGCAAGGCGTTGTATTTATTCGGGCATTGGCGGATGAGTTTGATATTATGAATGCAATTGCCGAAGATACACTTATCACAATCCGACAAGAAATAGATTTATGCCGAAAACATTTAGAAGTAATGTCTTTTCGTAAAGAAGTCTGTTATGAATGGGACGAAAAAGAGATTGATGATAATGAGACTATTCCGCCTGCCATTTTTCATACTATTGTAGAAAACGGAATTACACACAGTTTACCGCCAAAACAGGGTTGCATCCGTTTTTGTTTGAGCTTTACCAAAGAAAAAAACTATAAACAATACACACTGCTAACCGAGGCAAAAAACCGAAAAATAAGAAAAGATAAAAGCAGTGGAACTGGTTTTAAATATATCAAAGCCAGACTGAATGAAAGTTACGGCGACAACTGGCAGTTTGATTCTTTTGCTGTAGAGGAAGGCTGGCTGACAACTATTAAAATTTTTGATAAAAGATGAAGATCCTGATTATTGAAGACGAGGCCCGAATTGCCAAACGGATAGAAAGAATGACTCGGAATTTCTTTGATAAAGAGGTTCAGATTTTGCTTTGTGATTCGATCGAAAATGGATTAAATACGATCGATCAGCATTCAATCGATTTGTTGTTACTCGACTTAAATTTAAATGGGGAAGACGGATTTGATGTTCTCCAAAATGTCGTGGCAAAATCTTTTCAAACCATTATTATTTCGGCTTATACAGACAAAGCAATTACGGCATTTGCTTATGGCGTATTGGATTTTGTACCCAAACCATTTGATGAAGGCAGATTATCACAAGCTTTCATGCGTTTTACAATGCCAGAAAAAATAGGTCAGGACATTCAGTTTTTGGCAGTAAAAAAAGCAAAAGCTATTAAACTGGTAAGAATTGCAGACATCCGATATATTAAAGGCGCAGGAATTTATACCGAATTGCATTTGTCAGATGGGCGTATAGAACTGCATGATAAATCATTGGAGGCGTTAGAAAAATTACTTCCTCCAACATTTGAACGAATACATAAATCCTATATTCTTTCCTGGCATGAGGCAGATAAGTTTGCGGTAGAAGCAGGAGGCAAATACAGTATCTTGCTTAAAAACGCTGAGGTATTGCCCGTAGGGCGTTCCAGATATAAAGAAATCAGGCATAAACTGATTTAGAAATTCATATTATTTACCAATAATTTAAACCAAGCAAAAGTTGCTTAAATTATTGGTAAATAGTTTTTAACTCATTGGAATTGGGTATACTGCAACAAGATTTTCGAATTGAATAGCCTCCAGCTTGAGCTGGAGATTAAAAAGAATTGTATTAGATTTGTGTGTTTAAAAAAGTGAAATGCCTTTTTGAGCCTGCAGAATCTATGTTCCTATGTGTTAAAATCAATGAGCCAGTTTTTAATATTTACATCTCCAAAAACTGCTTCGGGTCATAAAAAAACTTTTCTTTCTTTATCAGTTCACCTTCCCATTTTTGACAAGTGATTTCTTCAATTTCAGAAACACGTCCGTCTTTCCACTCAAATTTAAAAAACCATTGAATTACAACATCATCGCCATTAATAAAATAAGGGCGAATGCATTTAGACACTAATGATTTAACTTTCGAAAGAGTGTTTTTTTCGTTAGCAACAAGAAAATCCCGACCAACCCTTGGTTCCGACTGATTTTCCTGCATGGAAGCTTCAATCGTATAAAATTTCTCGATTGCTTTATCATGCTCGTTAGATTCGACCATTGCGATAAATTCTTCTATTGTTTCTAATTTAGGCATGAGTTCTGGCTTTTAGATTTTGAATAGTCGCGATATATCTATTTTCAAAAATGAATTGATCAACAGGCACAACAACTGATTGAAATAGTTTCATTAAATCTTCAGAATGATTGGCCGCTTTTTTTGTCTGAATGTTGTACGGAATAAACTTTATCCATAAAATTGCTTTTAATTCGGTTTCGTTTTCGTTCCACATTTTCATTTCAACCAGCAGAAGATTATCGGTATATTGAATCAATTGCGATTCAATTAATACGGTTTCCATTGTAAAAGCTGGTTTTATATAACTGATCTGATTGGAAGCAACCACCCAACTAAGTCCCGTTGTGTGCATGTATTTAAACACATCAAGATCATAGTGTTCTGCAATTTGATCTTCGCGGGTATTAAGGAAGTATTCTAAATACTTGGAGTTGTTTAAATGATTAAAAGGATCACAATCCTGAAATCTGACTTTTCTTTTTGTTTTTAATACTTTTTCCATTTTTCTAATTATAATTACATCAAATACCGATCGGTATTTGATAGGTTAAAAAATTTTTCTACTTCCTGATGCTTTCAATAAGTGTACTATCTATAAAGTCCATTGCATTATCAATATAAGATTGATCATTATGGGTAAATGCCAAAAGCGAGCTTCCTTCAATAAGCGACAGTATTGTTTTTGCATATTTATCGGGATCAGTATTGGCTTGAATTTCGTTATTTGCGATTCCATCGGTAATGATATTAGTTAAACCCAAAGTAAATTTTTGAGATAATTTTTGCGCCGTTTCGAATAATAGCGGATTAATAAATTTGGTGTCAACCCCAACTCGCAACATAGGACATCCGCCTCTGTCTTTGACTAAATCATAATAACTGCGTTGATAATTTGTTATCGTATATAATTTATTCAAAGACCCTTCTTTGGCAGCAACTAGTTTAAATAATGGCGTTATGGCTACATTTATATTGAGTTGAAATGATTGTAATGCTAAATCTTCCTTATTAGAAAAATTGCAATAAATAGCTCCTTTTGTTAGACCGGTCGCTTTTGTGATATCAGTTAGGCTCGTGCCAATGTATCCCTGTTTATTAAAAATAGGAGCCACTTTGTCCAGTATAAATTCAGAAGTATTCATGATTTTTCTGTTTGAAATAAAAAAGTTAGAACAAATATAATTATAAATACCGATCGGTATTTGAAAAATTTCATTTAATATTTGAAAAATTAAAAAACGGGATTATTTAGTTCGATTATTGGAAGAGTTGAAGATATCAAAATGATAAAACCATATCATTTTGATACGCATATAGTTCTGTAATAAACATCTTTATTTTGTTGTAAATTATTTATAAATAAGATGTTATGTTTGATTGTTGATTAGAGAAGTGATTATGGAATATCGTTTGAACAGGAATGTTTTGTATTTCTAATAATCAATTATGAAAACCAAACATTCTACCATAGATTTTTCATGCAAAGATTTTCCGTTGCCCGATCCATTTTTAAACAAAACAATTTTACAGCAAAGCAATCAAATCACAGAAGAATTACTTGATTTTACGATTGAAGTTGCGAACGCCAATCATGTTTTTTGGATCAAAGAAATTTGCGAAGTCACATTAACTTCCGCTTTAGCGAGAGGAACAGGTATTTCCGGACGTTCTGCTGAATCACTCGAATTAAAAATGAAAAACGGTGAAGCTATTATTGCCTTTGCATCAGATGGAACATGGGCAGGTTTTTCTTTTATTTCTTCGTGGGAAAATGGTAAATATGTTTCTAATTCCGGATTGATAGTTGCACCTCAATTTAGACATACAGGTCTTGCAAAACGTATTAAAAGGAAAATTTTCGAATTAAGCCGTCAAAAATATCCTGATGCGAATATTTTTAGTCTGACGACTGGATTAGCAGTAATGAAAATGAACCACGAACTGGGTTTTGAGCCCGTCACATATTCAGAATTAACAAAAGATGAGGTTTTTTGGGAAAGCTGCAATTCTTGTATCAATTGTCCCATTTTAATGAGCAAAGACAGAAAAAACTGTTTGTGTACAGCGATGTTATACAATCCGAAGAATGCGTAAGTGATTTGTATTAATTTGTAAAATGTAGTCACTATGAGCAATGTCATTAGGTTAAGGAAAAATCCAATGGAACAAATTGATTATGAGAAAATAAATTTCACAGTCATTATTACTATACGTATTTATATTTCTTTTTTTGTTCCATCGGAACATCTCATTGGTAGCCCAATAAATTGGGCGTTTTTTCACGTTCCGTAGGAACGTTTGATTTTATAAATAATATTGATAAAAACAAATACAGATTAGATATACTATGCTCAAACATCCCAATGGGACGATGTTTCTCACGATGCATTTTTTTGTCTACCAATGAGGTATTCCGATGGAACACAATCTTAAGTATCTTAATTTGATGATATTGCCTGTGGGGGATTAAACCTATTTAATAAACCTATTCAGTACAATTTTAAAAAGTTCTGTTTCGGCTTTTTCCAGCCATTCAAAAGCCAGCATATCGCGTGTAATTATTTCGGCGCCATTTTGTTGCATTCTTTGTAGCGCTCTTTCCTTATCGTTTGGATTTCGGGTTCCAACGGCTGAATCAAGTATAAAAACTTCATAATCCAGTTCTAAAAGATCCAAAACCGTTTGTTGCACGCAAATGTGAGCTTCGGTTCCGGTTACAATAATCTGTTTTCTTTCCTTTTGAATATGAGCGAGAAGATTTCCTTCACGAACCGCCGAAAAATAAGTTTTGGTTATCATATCAACATCATTAAATTTTTCTCTGATTATTGAAGGAGTAGTGCCAATTTTGTCCGGACAATGTTCTGTTAAAAGCATCGGAATACCAATTATTTGGGCTAAATCTATTGCCCAGATAACATCTTTCATAACGGCTTCATTTTCATGAATTTTCGGCAACAGCCTTTCCTGAACATCTATGACAAGTAATGTAGAATTTGATGCTGAAATTTTCATAGACCTTATTTTTGGTTATACAAGTTTGTAATTGATAATACTCTCAAATTTACTAAAAAGTCAATTCTTTTGCTCCAGCAAACTTCTCAATTTGTGAATTGATATTTATGAATCGTTAATTCCAATTTTTACCTCTTTTTATAGAAAGTCACTTTTTGTTATATATCACAATAGTGATTGAAAATTAGCGAAATGTAGTTATAAAAAAAATGTTTATATTGGTGTAGTTTATTGATAATAAGTAATTTGTGATTTTGGCTTAGTGATTGCTCAGAGTTTTCGAGATCATAAAATTAAGGTCTTTTATTCTGAAAAATAACAAATCAGTATGTAGACCTTAAAATTATTCAACCGTCATTGACAATACTTTATTACTCATTAAATATTCAATCTTATGACAAAATCAAAATCCATAATTTTAATACACGGAAATTTTGTAAACAACTTAACCTGGGAAAAATGGAAAACCCATTACGAACAAAAAGGTTATACGGTTTACACACCGGCAAATCCAGGGCATGAAGGTGTTCCGGCAGATTTAAGAAACAAAGTTCATCCTGCGCTTACCAAAACAGGTTTTATAGATGTGGTTAATAATATTCAGGAACTAATTAAAAGTTTGCCTGAAAAACCATTAGTTATAGGGCACTCTATGGCAGGAATGGCAGCAATGAAATTGTTAGAACTAGATAAAGTTGCGGCTGCAGTAAGTGTAGACGGTGCGCCGCCAAAGAATGTGTTTCCGCCATTTGCAACATTAAAAGCAGTGATCCCTGCATTTGGTTTCTTTTCTGGCAAAGACTATTTTATGGGAAGTCGGGAATGGTATGATAGATGCTTTTTCAACACATTGCCGGAAGTAGAAAGAGCTAAAGCTTTTGATAGTATTGCAGTACCTGAAAGTTTTAAAGTGAGTCGTGAACTGGTACTGAATTCTTTCTCTAACATTAATTTCAAAAAACCGCATGAGCCAATTTTATTTATTGGCGGCGGAAGTGATAATATATTTCCACAGGCTCTTACAACAACATTAGCACATAAATATACAGATCAAAATAGTCGTGTCGATTTGAAAATTTTTCAGGGAAAAAGCCACTTTATCTGTGGAGAGAAAGGTTGGGAAATTGTAGCAGACTATATTTTAGACTGGTATGAGGAACTGTAGACTTTTGTCTAATGATTTTAGAAATTTAGAAAATCAAACTTAATAAGACGCATTCAATTTTAAATCATTAATAAACCCATTAAAAGAAATTAAAATGAGCACGATTACAGTAAAAGACGGAACAGAAATTTATTACAAAGATTTGGGAACAGGACAGCCAATTTTCTTTCACCACGGTTGGCCATTGTCTGCAGACGATTGGGATGCACAAATCATGTTTTTCTTAGAAAAAGGATATCGAGTAATTGCACACGACAGACGCGGACACGGAAGATCTACACAAACTTATACAGGCAATGAAATGGATACTTATGCTGCTGATGTAGACGAATTAACAACGTTTTTAGGGCTGAAGGATGCGATACATATTGGACATTCAACCGGAGGGGGTGAAGCTATTAGATATGCTGCAAAATACGGGAAAAATAAGGTTTCAAAAGTAATACTTATAAGCGCTGTAACGCCTTATATGATCGTAGATGCTAATAATCCGGAAGGTGTGCCATTGGCCGTTTTTGATGATATTCGTTTTAATACAGCCAATAACAGACAGCAATTTTATCACGATATAACCTTCCCGTTTTATGGTTATAATAGGGAAGGGGCCAATATAAAAAAAGGAATTCAGGACAACTGGTGGCGTCAGGGAATGATGGGCGGTATTAAGGCACATGTTGATTGTGTAAAAGCTTTTTCGGAAACTGATTTTACCGAAGATTTAAAAAGTGTCGATGTTCCTGTGCTTGTCTTACACGGAGAAGACGATCAAATTGTTCCTTATAAAACGACTGCTTTAAGAGCAGCTGAGCTTGTAAAAAACGGAAAACTGATAACTTATCCGGGGCTGTGTCACGGAATGCCAACAACTGATGCTCCAACTATTAATGCCGATATATTAGCATTTATTAAATCTTAGGTATCAGAATTTAAATAACAGATAATCAATGTTATTTGATTTTATAATAACAGAAACCTCTTTTGTAAATAAAGAGGTTTTATTTTTGCCATTATATTAAAGTTATTTCTGATTATTAGGATACAATTTTTTAAAGTATAAATTTCTGTTAAATAATCTCAGAATAAAATTTATTTCTGTTCTTTGTACCTTAAGATTTATTAAGAAAATGATTAAGGAAAGCTTAAGTACGTTTTTTTATAATACAATATTATAAAAGACATTGAGTTTAAACTAATTATCGTATTTAGTTTATGGACAATAGAAAGTTTATATTAAGTTTAAAAAAAGGTAATGAGGCTTCTTTCAAGGAAGCTTATTTAAACTACTATGATAAACTGGTGAACATTGCCAAACGATTTAATTTTACAGTTCTGACCCCGCAGGATTTTGTTCAGGAGACTTTTTTAAGACTTTATAATAAAAGAGAATTACTCAATGAAGATGTTTTATTGGATAAACAATTGTTCGTGATCTGCAAGAACATTATAATTAATCATCTTAACAGAGAAAATAAAATAGTTCAACTTGATCCTTTGCATGTTGTAATGGAGGAAGAAGATACCGAAACTGAAATTTTTGAAGAGAGACAGGAAAAATTATATAACTTTATAAATCTGCTTCCGGAACAACAGCAAAAAATATATACACTACATAAACTGGAAAGCCTTAGCTATAAGGAGATTGCGACAATGACAGATCTTTCTGAAAAGACAATTGCCAATCATATTTATCTCGCCAGTAAATTTATTCGAAAAAAAATCGAAAACCATTAGGAACTTTTGTGATCTCGTTTGTTATATATAAAACAGAATCATAAAAATGAATATTGAGGCTTATAAAACAGATATTACCACAAAGGAAGATGCAAGGTTTATTGTAGCTCTGCTTCAATTTGTTATCTCTGATTGTATCATGAATTTTGATCTGGAAGATTCTAATCATGTGCTAAGAATCGAAACCAACAGAGAGATAAAAGAAATGGTTTATGGTGTTTTTAATAAGCAAGGATTTTATTGTCAGAAACTTTAACGCCCCAAAGACATGAATGATAAAAAAATAGAAGACGAATTAAAAAAGATCTGGGATGAAACTCCCATTTCACACTCTGATAGTGAAAAAGAAGCTTCGTGGGAAGACTTTCAGTCGAAAGCTTTTACAGCAAAGAAACCTAAATTTAAAATTTGGCGTTATGCGGCAGCAGCGGCAGTTTTAATTTTTGCACTTATTGGAACCGGAATTTATTTTACCAAAGGTTCTGTAGAACAAAATATTATGGTTGCTTCGACAGTAATTGAAAATACGACTTCAAAAATAAAAACAGTTTTCTTACCGGATAGTTCTAAAGTTGAATTGAGTCCGAATTCGAAACTTAGGTACGCCAATAATTTTACGACTAATAGAAAGATTGAAATTGAAGGTGAAGGCTATTTTAAAGTACAGAAAGATAAAAAGCATCCTTTTGAGGTTTTTTGTAAAGAAACTACAACAACCGTTTTAGGAACTTCTTTTACTGTAAAAGAAAATACAGAAAAAGGTGTAAGTGTTTCACTTTACGAAGGAAGCGTTGAGATGAGTATAAAAAATCAGGACAAAAAATGGATACTGGTTCCGGGTGAAACTTTTACTTATGGGAACAATACTGCTGTTGTAACTGAATTTAACCGATTTACTGATTTTGACAATGAAAAACTAACTGCTGTCAGTGTATACATTCAGGAAAATTATGGTTATAAAGTGATAATTCCGCAGGAATATCATAACCAGCGAATTACAGTAAGAATCAATAAAAAAGAAGATTTAAAAATAATTGTACAATTAATATCAGAAATGTATAACCTAAACTTTGAAATAAACGATGAATTAAAAGAAGTTACTTTTCAATAGAAAAGAAAAGGATGTACTAGCCGCGAAACTACACATCCTCCTCATAGTAAGGATAGTATAAAACTATTCCATTTAATAATATTCAAAAATACAAAATTTCATGAAGCATATAATTTCCGCATGCTTTTTTTTATTCGGTTTGAGTGCGTTCTCCCAAAACATAACAGTAACGGTAGATAAAACAGTAGTCTTAAAAGAATTTTTTAAGCAAATTGAAAATCAAACTGATTTTAAATTTGCCTTTACGGATCAGATTAATACAAGTCAGAAGTATTTTAGCCATCACAAAACTTATAAGAATATTGAAATAAAAGAACTTATCAATGAATTAAACAAGACCGCATTAGTTCAGTTTTCAATCGTTGGCAATAATATTTTTGTAAAACAAAAAGCTACCAAAACACCTAAAAAAAAAAACAAGCTAACCGGTCAGGTTTTTGACGATAACAATGAGCCTATTATTGGAGCCAATGTTTATGTAAAAGAGGCAGAAACTGGCGCCACAACAGACAGAAACGGAATGTTTTCTATAGATCTGGACAAAGGCACTTATACGGTTGCAATTAGTTATATTGGGCTAAAGAATAAAGAAAGACAAGTTGAAATTACAGATGATGCAAGGATAAATTTTACCATGGATTCTGATAGTCAGGAACTGGAGCAGGTAATTATAACCACAAACAAAGCCGTTGATGTAAAAAACACTCAAATGAGTGTTAGTAAGCTTTCAATGGCAGAGATCAAAAGAATTCCGGCTGCTATGGGCGAGCCGGATCCTTTAAAATCATTATTGACTTTGCCGGGTGTTACAAATGCGGGCGAAGCTTCATCCGGTTTTAATGTTCGTGGAGGTGCGGCAGATCAGAATTTGATTCTTTTGGATGGTGCTCCCGTATATGGTGATTCTCATATGTTTGGATTTTTCTCCATTTTTAATGCAGATATTATAAACGGATTAGAATTATACAAAGGTGGAATTCCTTCTAAATATGGTGGGCGAGTTTCGTCAGTTCTTGATGTAACGCAGCAAACGGGTGATTTTGAAGATTATAAAGTAAGTGGTGGTATTGGTTTAATATCAAGCCGACTTATGGCACAAGGACCTATCGAGAAAGGAAAAGGTTCGTTTATTATTGCCGGACGTGCTTCTTATGCCCATTTATTTTTGAAACTGGATGGTAACAGTAATACAGCCATGTTTTATGATCTTAATGCAAAACTTAATTATCGTTTAGGTGCTAATAACTCCATTGCTTTTTCGGGATATTTTGGGAATGATGTCTTTGATATCGACAATCGTTTTACCAGCACTTTTGGAAACACAATGGGAATCGTGAGTTGGAAGCATAAATTCTCGGATAATTTAAATACCAATCTATCAGTTTTCTATAGCGATTACAGGTTTAATCTTGGCTTACCAACTGAATTTTTTAAATGGAACAATAACATTCAGACTTCCGGACTTAAGTATGCATGGAATCATACTTTATCTGAAAAGTTAAAATTGAATTACGGAATCGACGGTCAATATTATAATTTCAATCCGGGAACGGTAAAACCAACAAGATCAGATTCGCAGTTTAATTACGAACAACTAGATAGAAAATATGCTTTTGAATCTTCCATTTATCTGGACTTCGAACATCAAATTACAGAGAAACTTAATTTAAGATACGGACTTCGTTATAGTATGTTTTACCGTTTAGGAGGCGAGGAAATAAGCACGTATCAAAATGGACAAGCGGTTGTTTATAATCCGTTATACAACATTTATGAAGAAGGAACTCCAACAGGAACGATCTCTTATAAAAGAGGAGAAACAATAAGTAAATTCGATAATCTGGAACCGCGTGCGGCGTTGTCATACGCTTTTAACGACAACACTTCTGTAAAGGCAAGCTACAATAGAATGGCGCAATACATTCATATGCTGTCTAATACGCAGTCGCCTTTGCCAATGACGATCTGGACACCAAGCGGACCTTTTACAAAACCACAGATTCTGGATCAGTATGCAATAGGATATTTTAAAAATTTCAAAGACAAAGAATATTCTTTTGAAGGAGAATTGTTTTATAAGAAAATCCAAAATCGTATCGATTATATCGACGGAGCAGATATATTGGCAAATAATAATATAGAACAGGTAATCCTGAATGGTAAAGCGAGATCGTACGGTATGGAATTATCGCTAAGAAAAAATACCGGACGTTTTACAGGATGGGTTTCATACACTTTATCAAGAGCCGAACAAAAAACGCCGGGAAGAACACCTGAGGAACCTGGTATTGCAAATGGTGATTGGTATTTGTCAGGATATGATAAACTGCACAATTTGAGTATTGTAGGAAGTTACGAATACAATCCTAAATGGTCTTTTAATGCCAATTTTACTTTGCAATCAGGTCAGCCTGTAACGTATGCAAATAGTTATTATGAATTTGGGAAGATCAATATTCCTAATTTTTCTTTGAGAAATGAAAACAGACTTCCGCTTTTTCATCACTTAGATTTGGCAGCGACTTACACACCAAAACCGGACAAAAAGAAAGGATGGCAAAGCTATTGGGTATTTAGTCTTTATAATGTTTACAACAGACAAAATGCCGCCTCAATTACGTTTACAACAAACGATGATACAGGAGAAAACGAAACCAGAAGACTGTCTATTTTTGGTGTAGTCCCAGGTGTTTCTTATAATTTTAAATTTTAATGAATATGAAAAGTATTAATAAGTATACTTTTAAGAGTAAAGCATTGGCTTTTTTAAGCCTTCTTTCAGTCTTGTTTTTTTCATCTTGTGAAGAGGTTGTAAAACTGGATTTAGAAACCGGACCAACAAAACTAGTTGTAGATGCAGAAATTATTTGGCAAAAAGGAACAACTGGTAATGTACAAGTTATCAAGGTTAGTAAAACGGCGCCATATTACAATAAGACCACTCCAAAAGTTTCTGGAGCACAGGTAAAAGTTGAAAACAGTAATGGTGATGTTTTTACTTTTACCGAAACAGAGCCGGGTTCTTATGTATGTAATAATTTTGTACCTGTGATAAATATGGATTATACACTGTCTGTAACTGCAGAAGGACAAAGTTTTAAAGCAGTTGAAAAACTAACACCTGTAGTGCCAATTGACAGAGTAGAGCAAGAAATCCATAAAGATGGAGCGGGAGAGGAAAGCATTGAAATAGTATTTTATTATAAAGATCCTGTTGATCAGACGAATTATTATCTGACTGATTTTAAAAGTGATTTCCTGATATATCCGGAATATGGACTTTTAGATGATGAATTATTTAATGGAAACGAGATAAATAACCGATTCGCAAATGAAGACGGCAAAATAGTACCGGGAAAAACTATTGAGATTACACACCGCGGTATTTCTAAGAATTTCTATAATTATATGAAATTAATTTTAGAAATATATGGAGGAAGTCCTTTCTCAATTCCTCCGGGAAATATTAGAGGAAATATTGTAAATACAACTGATCCAAATAATTATGCTTTTGGTTACTTCCGACTTTGCGAAGCCAATAAAGTATCTTATTTGGTAAAATAAAAAATTATTGGACGTTGATTTGTAATTGCATCTGACATATAAGCATTTATGTCAGATGTTTTTTTCAATGATTTATAAATTTCTTGATTTGCAATAAGTTTTATCAGAGTTGGTTGTTTTTAAATTCTATTTTGTTCAAATCAATAGTGTCAGCTTCTTGTCTGTCAATTTCGTATGATATCTCTATTTCATTTTCAGATACAAACTCTATTTTCTTATCACATCCTGTAGCGCAGGATTCTACAGTAATTGGGAAATATAATTTTTTATTCTTGTCATATCCAATAATATTATTGCGAAAATAGGTAACAATCTTATAATCGGCATTTTCGATGAATTGATCTTTATCATAATCTCCATTATACTTAAAAAGATCTTCAGAATAATAAGTGCTTTTAACAATAGCAGGATATAAAGTTTCACTATCTTCGCCTTTGGGATAATTGTCCAAATACCATTTTTGTTCAAAGTTCCTGTAATAATTAATGTCTTTATCTCGTCCAGAAGGATTGTAAATCCATTTGCTTTTATTGGCAAACTCATATAATTCTTTCTTTATGGCTAAGTTAGAATCTAAACTTTTATCTTCACTGAATTTACCATCAACAAAATTTCCAGATCTTAAAGTAGATTCTCCCTCATATTTTAAGGTATAAAATTTTAAAGTCTTGAGATTTAACATAAAAAAACTCAAGTATAATCCTGGATCTCCATTACCAAGAGGTGATTCCATTGTCGCAAATAGAAAATAATCCTTTTTTCTTAAAAAGTGTTTTCGGTCAATAGTTACATGATTATAGTCACTTATAAGCAAGGTATCCTTCTGAATTAGTGACTGATTTTTCTTGTCTTTTTTATATTTCGAAACAATAAGTATATTTTTTTCACCAACTAGAAAAAAATCATCATTATCACTGGCTTCACTACCAGATATTTTAATTATTTCAGTATTGCCCTCATTGTTAAAGTTGAATAAAGTAACAGTTCTGACACTCATTTCAGTACTATCTTTTTTCGTATTTGAGATGCTGTTTGTTTTTTTTATATCATCAGATATTTTCTGATCATTT
This sequence comes from Flavobacterium sp. ov086, assembly GCF_900187965.1. GTDB lineage: Bacteria > Bacteroidota > Bacteroidia > Flavobacteriales > Flavobacteriaceae > Flavobacterium. The sequence goes on from NZ_FZNL01000004.1 coordinate 304,823, forward strand.
TTACAAGAAGAAAGCACGATGAAAGGCAAAACAACGGTAATCAATATCTTATTTTTAATCTTTTTCAATTAATTTTTATTTTTAGGTTATTGGCAAAATCAAAATTACAATTGATAATTTATACTTTAATTATTTTTGAGTAGGTAATTTTTTTCTGCACAAAATAATTATTTTTTAGTGTAAGTTATATAGAAAATAAGAAAAAAAAATATATTATTTTCGTGTCTGTATGAAAAACAAAGAATTAATCAACTAAGATAGAGATGAGAAAAGTTAGTATAGTTCTTTATTTTATATTTCTTTCTTTAGGTATATATTAGGTGATTTTTTTGAACAATTTAATATTTGAATTTATGTGCGAAACCGGAAAAGAAATTAAACTCTGTACTTGCTTTCCAGCAACTATGAATAAGGTTGTACATCACAAAAATTCCAGAAAAGCTAAAAATAAAAGACTTAATGATTTTACGTGGACATTAGATAGATGCTTGGGACCAAGTAATACTACAATGGACGGAATGGGTTATATGCCAGAAGAAGCTTTATCTGAAGATTTAACAAACGAAAAAATGCTTGTTTATCTTAATAGTAAAAATTGTTTTGATTTTGATTATGAACCCCAGGAAGGAGATAATCTTAAAATTTATACTCCGGAAAATCGCATTAGAGAACACCTGTCTTTTATTTTTGAAAACGGAGAATGGATAGCTGATCATTACGGACCTTTTACACATCTGTTCGAAAAAATAAATTATGGTAAAGTAACTTTTGAAGATAATAATGAAGATAAAAAGGATTAATTTTTCAGCTACACTATTTCAAAATAAGTACTTATAAAATGTTGATTGCCATTTCTTTGAAGTAATTCCATTTCTAATTGATTTGAGTTGAATTTCTGACCTCTGTAAATCCATCTGAAAATATTGGGATAAAGGTTTTCGTTGACAATATTTCTTTGATTTGTAATTTCTTCTTCTTTCAAATCATAAACAAAACAAAGATTTGAAAACGCCTGAATAATTTGAATTTGTTCGGAATTAATAAAGTACGCCCATTCGATATCAACGTGTTCATCAAATTTGATTCTCTTTTTTTCTAAAGTTGCCAAATCTGTTACGACTAAACTTCTTTTGTTAATTAATAAATGAAAATCAGGATAAAAAAAACTGCCAACTAAAGAATCCAAAACCATCGTTCTGTCAACTCTGTGATACGTATCTAAGTTTGTTTTGTTATAATTGGAAATATTAATCAAAAAAGAACCGCGAGCCGAAATGAAACCAAAATTTTTAGTGGGATGTTCAATTTCGATTTTTTCATCAATAGAAGATTGAATTTCCTTTTCTCCAAAAAGCTCCTTTGTTCTGTCAAATTCATCAATTAAAACAGCATGATAAACAATCATTTGCCCGGCACTTCGTTCTTCCCAACCTTTGTATTTTAATTGTATTCGGTTGTTTATATTTTTAATGGAACTAAGGCTTTCTATTTGTTTTAGTTGTATCATATTGTAATACCAGATCCGATTTTGTTATTATTAAATTTATTACTTAGAAGCAAAAAAACAGTTTCAGTTTGAAAGGTAAGATAAATATCTATTGCGATTATTTTGCTTTTTAAAAATCTTCAAGAAAAGAATACTGTTTAATAATTTCATCATATTTTACGGCAGGAATTAAACCTTCTGAAATTAATTTTTCCTTCATCATTACAATTATTTGAAAAACTTCTAGATCGTAAAAGTTTACAATATCTTCGATAAGTTCTCTTTCATTGATGTAAAAACTATATTCTGCCCGATGTTTAAAGAACTCAAAAAAGAGTCTCTTTTCTTCAATAGTAAATTGTGGATTAGTGAAAAGATATTCAAAAGGATTGACACCAATAATTCCGTTTAAAAATAAAATATCACAGTATGATCCTGAATTTATATCTTTAAAAGAATGTTTATCAAATTTTTCTCGAGGAAACATTTTCGTTATTAATGTCGTCCAGTTTTTTAAGTCAAAATCTTTCCATAAATGTGGGCAACAAAGCATTAATGATACATTAAATCCTTTATCGTAATTTTTAAAACAATGTGCTAAGAGATCAATTTTGTTATCATTAGATAAATTATAAAGTTCATTTCCAAAATTAAATTGAAAACCTTTCAATAGAGGAGACGAGTTATAAATTTTATGGGCTAATGTTATTATTTTTTCCACTTAACTGATTGTAAATAAAGTTTGAATTTCTGTATGTTAAAATTATTTCAAATGTAGAGTTATTTTTATGCGAATAATAAAGTAATTTAGAAAATTATATAGTTTTAGAGAATGAAAGAACAGCTTGCCAAAATAATAAAGGAAGTTTATAGTAAAAAAAATCGAAATCTATTTACATTTTTGACAGGAGCCGGAATTTCTGCAGATAGTGGTATCCCAATTTACAGAGGAGTAGATGGAATATGGGTTAAAGGGACAAAATTTCATAAACCGGAGGAATTTGGAACCTTCAAATATTTTAAAGAAAATCCAGAAGAAGTCTGGCAATATTCGCTATTTAGAAAAAAGATGTTTGAAAATGCTCATGCCAATGAAAGTCATAAGGAAATAGTCGAAATAGAAAACCTTTTACAAGATAGATTTCATTTAATAACTCAAAATATAGACAATCTGCACAGACGCTCCGGTACAAACAGAATCTATGAAATACACGGGAATAACAGAGAGATTAAGTGTTCGAATGGCTGTCAAGCAATTGAATATCTTCCTGCCGAGATTGAAGGAAAAGACATAGACGAAGATTTAACAGAGAAAGATATTGAATTATTAAAATGTAAAGAATGCGGTGGTTGGATGCGACCAAATATTTTATGGTTTGACGAACGGTATGATGAAAAAACAAACAAGAAATTTAGTTCCTTAAAAATGGCTAAGAACTCTGGACTTCTTTTTATTGTTGGAACATCCGGAGCGACAAATCTTCCAATGGCAATTGCAGAAACAACATTAAAATATGGCGGAACAATCGTTGATATCAATACCGAAGACAATTTGTTTACAGAACTTATTAAAGACAAGAAAAATAAAATTATTATTCGCGAAACTTCAACCGAAGCATTAAAAATAATACGAGAATTATTAGAAAATATCGTAAAAGAATAATTAGTTTAATAGCGAAATTTATGTGTGAAACCGGAAAAGAAATTAAGCTTTGTACGTGCGTTCCAAATGGTATAGATAAAATTGTACACAACAAAAAATCCCGTAGATTTAAGCATTTGCGTAAAGAATATACCTGGACATTAGCAAAATACGTTGGCGATACTGATTTTACAATGGACGGAATGATAATTTTTCCAAACGATTCTTTATCAGAAGATTTGACAAACGAAAGTATGTTGATAGTTCTTAACAGCAGACATTCTTTTGATTTTGATTATGAACCCAAAGAAGGAGATAATCTACAAGTTTTTGGTCCACAAAGTGATTTCAGAAAGTTTTTATCTTTCATCTATAGAGATGAGAAATGGATCACGGATTATTATGATGGTTTCAAGGATAAGACAGAAAAAATAAATTATGGTACAGTAGCTTTTGAAGATAAAACGGAAAATAAAAATGATTAAAAAAATATTTTTTTTACTATTAACACTTTTGATAATTACAGCGTGTAAAAATCAAAAGGATGAGAATAAATCTCTAAACAAAAAACAAGAAAATGACAATGATTCCATCTATCTTTTAGCAAAGAATAAAAACGCTCAACCTTTTAATTTAGAAAGCCTCAAAGGGAAATGGGAACTTAAAAAGTCATCAAAATCAGGAGATTCTAAAACTTATAATTTTGAATTATTAGACAGCGAGTTCATTTTAAATGACGGTATTTGTGATGCTTCTTTTGAAATTGATACAATACATAATTTGGAATATCATGTTGAGGGACATTTTTACAATCATTCGCTAAAAGAGGAAATGAAAACTCTGGAGGACAAATTGTATAATTTGTTTAAAATTAATTTAAACACATTTCAAGGCGTTATAACAATGAAATGTTCTCCTCCATTTCATAAAATATATGTTTTTGGAGATGATTTACTAGTTTGGTACTCCGGAAATTATATGCATTTTACCAAAAAAAGCGAACCAAAGGAACTTCTTTTCAAATGCAAAGAAAATGACAACGGTAAATCAAGGTACGACGATGCTTTAAACAAAACGTGTGTTTGTAATAAAAACACGTTTAATAGTGCTTATAAGATATTTTATAATGAGTCACCGGATTACCTAAAAACTAGTTTGCTGAAAGAATTGCCACAGCAAAATCGCGAGTGGAAATCTAAAGATGCGGATGTTTCTTATAGGTGGATTTTGCAGGATACCTTAAAAATAGATATGTATTTTCAAGGTGGCGAAAACTATTATGTCTTTTATAAAAACAGTGATAATAAAATTGAATACAAAGAATATTTATCACTGCCATAACTTAGATTTTTAATCGCACGCCATACCAAATAAATCTAATCCCTGAACATATATTGTTTTAAACGAATTGTCTTTTTTCTGAATAAGAATTCGTCTTTCGGGAAATAGACATTTTGATTTTTTTACATTGGTGTTCCATAAAAAATCATCATTATAAACAAAATAGGCCGGTCCTATATTTGCGAAAACTTTTACTTTAATACTGTCAAGGTCACTATATCTGTAAACAATACTATCATCTATTTTTTGAATTTTCCTTTGGGTTGCAAAATAATTTTTGCCGTAATTTAATTTTATTGGTTTGCTGGAGCAAAAAAGAGGCTTTCCGTTTTTAGCGGTATCGAAATTTTTAATGGTCAAGGCAATAAAATTTTCTCTGCAATCATCAATTCGGCAAACCACTTCGTCAACAGTCATTTCGGCAAAACCTTTAGTTCCGTAAACATAATATTTAGGAGCAATGATTTTTTTAATCTCAGTTTCTAATTTTTTACTTTTTATAAGCTGGATGGTTCCCAGGGTGTCGTAGTATTCAAATTTTCTGTTTATAGCAGCCGGATGTTTATAGAAATCATTTTCTAGTGAATCAGCATCGTTTATTTTTCTGTATACTTTTTCAAATTTAGATCTGGATAGGCTATCAGTGTCAAACATTGTAAGTACAATAGCAGTTGTTTTACTGGTTAAATTATATACAGGATAGATTGTATCTTTTAGTATTTCTAATTCTAAATCTTTAGTATCATCTTCTATTTTTTTTATCAGAACACTCGGTTTTGCTGCATTTTTGTCTTTACAGGAAATAAACAACGAAAATGAAATTATGAAGATTATAATAAATGTCTTTTGCATTGGTAATAGCGGTGTTTTTTATAAAAAGGATTAGCTGTATTCAGGCTTTTAAAGTATTAGAATCTTTAACAACATCCAGTAATGTCAACTGCTTTTTTTAGTTTTTTCGAATAACCAATATAGGTTGTATCTTCTTCTCCACGTGAGATCGTGAATAATGGCGTTTTATTATTTCGGCACTCTATAAATGCATCATAATCTATAAAATCTTCTTTTGGCCAATTAAGAATATCATCAGCATCCATTTTATTTTTATCAGGTATAACAACAAAAGAATCTCTGTCTAATATCTCTTTAGCCTTAGATAAAATATATTTTTCCATTTCATCATCATTTCTAATATGCCTTAAATCATAACCGTTTGCGAGATAACTTGTTTGAAATTTACTCTCGTATATTAGTTCACCGGCATTATTGAAAATTTGAAATACGGAGGTAGTTTTATTTATATTTCCTTTAGGAACATTAAAAACAAATTTATCTTCTGTTGAAAGGTCAGAAAAATTTGCGAACAGGGAATCGTTGAATTCTTCTTTAAGTTCAGTATTAACAGCATTATAATAAACATCAGAATCTGCTTGTGTAACTGAAGCTAAAGTGTCTTGTTCAGGTTTAATTTTTGCGCTATCATTTGCAATTGCAGTATTTTCGGTTTGTTTCTTTTCAACTCGGTTACAGGCAAAAAGTAATAGAATAGTGATGGCGCAAATTATAGTGTTTTTAAGCATATTGGTTGTTTGGATTGGTCATGGTTCCTTTAATCAAATATAGAAAAGTATTCTTTTAAACTTACAACGAGTAAAGAAATTGATTAATTCATTCTAAAAAAAAAACACTCAGTACAAATTTGAACTGAGTGTTTTTCTAAGCTATAAAAGTAAAATTTAAACAATAAGTTTTCTTCTAAATTACCATTTTATATGCATACTTCCCCAAGAGAATCCTGCACCAAAAGCGGTTACTATAATATTATCTCCTTTTTTGAAGTCGTTTTTAAAATCCCATAAACATAAAGGAATCGTTGCTGCTGTAGTATTTCCGTATCGCTGAATGTTTATTTTAAATTTGTCGATACCAATTCCGATATCTTCACTTACAGCCTGAATAATTCTCAGGTTAGCCTGATGTGGTATTACCCAGTCTACCATTTCGGGAGTTAATGAAGCTTTTTCCATTAATTCCTTTGATGTTGCGCTCATATTTTTTACAGCTTGTTTAAAAACAGTTCTTCCTTCTTGCTGTACAAAATGCTGTTTATTATGAATCGTTTCTTTAGATGTCGAAAGTAGAGAACCACCGGCACGTACAGTAAGATATTCAGCACCCGTTCCGTCAGTTCTAAAAATATTTTGTTGTATACCTCGTCCTTCTGTATTTGGTCGCAAAAGTACTGCTCCGGCACCGTCACCAAATAAAATACAGCTGTTTCTATCTTCATAATTAACAATAGAACTCATTTTATCTGCACCAATTACGATTACATTTTTATATCTGCCGCTTTCAATGAAACTTGCACCAACTGAAAGAGCGTATAAAAAACCGCTGCAAGCAGAATTAAGGTCAAATCCCCAAGCGTTTTTCAAGCCTGCTTTTTCGCATACTAAGCTAGCTGCGGGAGTTAAAATACGGTCTGGTGTAGAGGTTGCCAGAATAATACAATCAACATCCAGAGGATCGATTGCGTAGTTTTTAATTAAATCTTTAACTGCAAAAGCTGCCATATCTGAAGTCGCCAATGTTGGATCATCAAGTATTCTTCTTTCTTTTATACCTGTGCGCGAAGTAATCCACTCATCTGAGGTATCAACCATTTTTTCTAAATCAGTATTGCTTAATACCGTTTCCGGTACATATCCTCCAATAGCAATAATGGAAGCGTTAATTGTATTCATTTATTTTAATGTTTCTCTATTGTGTGTTTTTTTTATTTTGGTTCCCATTTACCTGGCCCATTTTCTTAAAGTCAGTTAAAAGAACCTGCGGAGTAAAATGAAGTTCTGTGTTTTCTTTAATCAAAGTCATTCTTAATATTGTTTGTTTTTAAGTCAGGACAGCGGGAGAATCATTTCACGATAGCAATCAAAATGATTTTTTACCGCGAATAAAAAAACGTCTGACTCATAAATTTGAACCTAAGTAATTTTTGGTGCAAAGATAGAAATGAACTAGAAGTAAACCTAAATTTATTTGCCTGTACAAGAGGTTTACAGTATTAAAAAATTGTTAAACATGCAAAAAATGAGAGTGAATTATGTTTTGTACACCATTTTATCCCTGTTATGTCTATATGAACTTAGAATTTTATAAAATTTATGTCTTCGGATTTTAGTTTGAAGAAATTGGCTACATTAAATTAAAATTTATAATAAAGTGACCGTTTTTGTTTGTTGTGGTATTAATTGGAGCGATTTACAAATTAAAACCTATAAGATGTTAGAAGAAAGATGTTAGAAGAAAGAAGTTAGAAGGAAGATGTTAGAAGAAAGAATTTAGAAGAAAGATGTTGAAAGAAAGATGTTAGAAGAAAGATGTTGGAAGGAAGACTTAAAAAGAAGAAAGAGGTGCTGAATTAATTATTTAGCACTTCTTTTTGTTATGAGAAAGGAATGTGTTTTACTACGGATTTAAAATTTCACTTATAAACATCAAAATGTCTTTGAATACTATATGTATTAATTGCAAAAATATCCAGCTACAAACGATGCCTATTCCTATAAATTTTAAAAAATAAAACAGGCTTATTGTCCAGTTTTCTAATTGTTTGGAGTAAATTATGGTATTGTTTAAATAATAATACTTTTTAGCTATTGCATAAGAGACTCCCAATAGAATTAGCCAGTAAATTAAAATTGTAGTTTCCAGATTCATAATTTTAATTTTATGTTATAAAAAAACTATTGTTTTGAGGACCATGACTTTAGGTGCTTTATAATTGCTTTTTTAGCAAATCTCTGATGTCATTTTTTGAAATGTGTTACGAGAAATCGACTCGGAATAAATAAACAATCGGGATATCTAATCCATTACAGTAAAATTATAAAATTTAAGTTATTTGAATTCAGGTTTTTAAGTGAAGTTATTGTAAAGTTTTCTGACTTAATTGGCTTATTTAGCACTTCTTTCTGTTTATGTTTTGATGAAAAAAATCTGTTGTATTTAAAGATAAATTTTATTTTTAGTCTATTTCTATTTTACGGATTGTATTCTTTCTTTAGAATTTTATCTTTAAATTTGAATAGCTGCTAACGTATAAATTTAAAGTATGAGTCAATCACAAAACGTCACCGATTATCCAAATAATAATACCATTTTCATGGTATGGAAATTTAAAAATGAGGCTAATATAAAGTCTGCATTTGAGAAACTTTGTGCATTAGTAAGCAATTTAAATAATTCGTATACCATAAGAATCCCAGACGGACGAACCAGTTGTGTAATGGGTGTTGGACATGATGCCTGGATAAAACTTGGTTTACCAACACCGTTGCCTAAGGAATTGGTAACTTTTGAAACTATTGCAGGCGTGAAACATACAGCAAAATCTACTGCCGGCGATCTTCATTTTCATTTAAGGGCTCAAAATGCGGCGATTTGTTTTGATATGGCGATGGCTATTTCGAAGGTTTTAGAATCTGTAGCGGAATGTCTTGAAGAAGTTCACGGATTCAGGTATTGGGATGGTCGTTCTATAATTGGTTTTGTAGACGGTACAGAAAATCCGATAGGCGGGGAACGAGATTTTTTTAGTGTAATTGGTGACGAAGATCCTGCGTACAAAGGAGGAAGTTACTTGTTTGTTCAGAAGTACTTTCACAACATGAAAAACTGGGAAAACTTATCTACAGAAGATCAGGAAAAAGTAATTGGAAGATCTAAAATGAACGATATTGAAATGGCAGACGATGTGAAACCAACAAATTCTCACAGTGCTCTTACCGCCATTACAGACGAAAATGGTAATGATCTTAAAATTGTAAGAGATAATATGCCTTTCGGAAATCCTTCTAAAGGAGAAGTTGGAACCTACTTTATTGCTTATGCGAGTAAATTTAGCACTACAAAAAAGATGTTGGAAAACATGTTTATAGGTAACCCACCCGGCAATTATGACCGAATTTTGGATTTTAGTACGGCACAAACCGGAACATTATTTTTTGTACCTACATTAGATTTATTAGATGATTACTCCGCTGATGCTTAAATTGTTTTAAGAAATCGGGAACAACAAAAGAAAAAGAAGAACAAGTAACCAAACAAACTTATGCAGATTGAAACTACGATCACGATCATAGAAGAAAATGTTCATCACTTTTTATTGGACCTGAAAAAAGAAGGACAAGGAGAAGAGGAGGCAGGCTTAATTATTCAGAAATATATAAAAGAAGGGAAAATAAGCGACGAAGAAGAAAATATCTTAAAAATACAACTTTGTGATTCGTTCAAGATAATTGGTATTGGGATTCCTTTTTTATTGATTCCCGGAGCTTCTGTTTTAATGCCAATATTGATAAAAGTAGCCAGTAAATATAATATCGAACTGATGCCTTCAGCGTTTAATAATCCTGGTCAAAACAATGATGAGTAAATTTAAATCTTTTAAGTGTAACTCACAAAATTTCATTCAACACATAGAAACATAGACTTTTAATCTTCACATACTTTGACGCTGGCTCACCTGTGTTTTTTGTTTCTTTGTTAAATCTCTCGCAATCCCGATAGCCATCGGGAGCAGAGTCGCAAAGTTTTGTCTCCTCATTTTATGTCATTTCGACGGAGGAGAAATCACACGCGTAACTCGACAAAGATTGGAACCTTTAGGAATGGAATTTCTCGTGTGATTTCTCCTCCGTCGAAATGACAATATTGGGTTTTGATTGCGAATGATGGATTAAAATCCATCCCTACAATATATTTCCTTCCTGCGGAACTGCCTAAAAAAAATCGGAGAAATGATTTATATTCTAGCAAGGTCCCAAGGATAAACTTTGCGACTCTGCGCCTTTGCGCGAAATTAATTTTTGTTTATAAAAGCTTAATTTATTGACATTGCCCGAAAAGACGAATCAAATTACAATTGATTTATTCGGTCATAAATTGTGCTATCGTGTTTTTTAATTTTAATCTTCACGTATTTTGATGCCGGCATATTACTGTCCTTAACCACATTGTTTACCGAAACAAGAACGTTTGTTTCAGGAAAATAAGTAACTGTATTTCTCTCCGGTATTTGATATGAAACAATGATAAACAAAGGTGCAATTCGCTCGATATTGTCATCATAATTAAACAAATCGACCTTGTCGCCGGCTTTAAAACCTGCTTGTTCAATATCTTTTTGATTCATGAATATTACCCTGCGTTCGTTTTTTATACCACGATAGCGATCGTCAAGCCCATAAATTGTGGTATTAAATTGATCGTGTGTTCGGGTTGTGGCCATCATGTATTCGTCAGGAGCAAGTTCATTATTTGGTACAGCAGTTAATGTAAAAGGTGCACGATCTCCAAACGTTTTAGTGATAAATTGTCCCTCTCGCGCTGCATTAGGCAAATAAAAGCCTCCTTTTTGACGCACTTTTGTATTATAATTTTCAAAACCCGGAATACATTTTTCGATATCGTCTCTCACAGCATCATAACTATCATGATAACGCTGCCAGTCAATCACTGATTTGCTTCCTAATGTTGCGATTGCCATTTTACAGACAATTTGCGTTTCATTAATAAGATTATCAGATACCGGTTTAAGCATTCCTTTTGAGGATTGTACAACTCCCATAGAATTCTCTGTAGTTACAAACTGAATTTCACCATTTACCATATCAATATCGCTTCTGGATAAAGTAGGCAATATGAGGGCTTCTTGTCCGTGAATCAGATGAGTACGATTGAGTTTAGTAGATACGCAAACCGTTAAATTAAGTTTTCTTAATGCACTAGCGGTATAAGTTGTATCTGGTGTTGCCGATAAAAAATTACCACCCATACAAAAAAGTAATTTTATTTTTTCTTCCTGCATTGCTTTAATGGCCCGTACAACATCGTAACCATGTTTGCGAGGCGGATTAAAACCGTAAAATGCCTGTAGACGATCCAATTGTTCATCTGTAGGTTTTTCATCAATCATCATCGTTCTGTTTCCCTGCACATTGCTGTGACCACGAACAGGACAAACTCCTGCACCGGGTTTACCAATGCTTCCTTTTAGCAAGAGAATATTAAGAATTTCCCTGATCATTTCGACACCGTTGGGTTGTTGTGTAAGTCCCATTCCCCAGCAAACTATAATTCGTTTTTTGAAGGCTAACATTTCGGCAGCTTCATAAAGCGCTTCTTTCGAAACTCCCGAAAGCTGGGCAAGATCATCCAGATTATAATCGTCAAACTGTTTTAGAAATGCATCATATCCAGTTGTTTTTTCTTTGATGAAGTCGTAATCAAATACTTTTCCGGGATTTTTCTTTTCAAATTCAATCAATATAATTTCGAGAGCTTTTAGCAAAGCCATATCCCCGTTTATTTTTACAGGCAAAAAAAGATCTGCTAGTTTAACACCGCTTCCAATAACACCATTTATTTCCTGCGGATTTCTAAATCCCATTAAACCTGCTTCGGGTAAAGGATTGATAGCAATAATTTTGGCTCCGTTTTTTTTACCCCTTGAAAGTGCGCTCATCATTCTGGGCGCATTGGTTCCAGGGTTTTGTCCAATAATTACAATCACATCGGTATCATAAAAATCATCCAGTGTTACGGTACCTTTTCCAATTCCAATTGTAGGTCTTAAAGCAGATCCGGAGGTTTCGTGACACATATTTGAGCAATCCGGCATATTATTGGTACCGTATTCTTTTGCAAAAAGCTGATAAAGAAATGAGGTCTCATTACCTGTTCTTCCTGAGGTATAAAAAGCCGCCTGATCTGGAGATTCCAGTGCGTTAAGATGTGCTGCTATTTTTTTGAATGCATCATCCCAGGTTATTGGCTGATAATGTGTACCATTTTTAGGCAAATACATCGGATCAGTCAATCGTCCCATTTTGCCAATCTGATAATCGTCTAATTTGGCAAGATCATAAACGGAGTTTTCTTTAAAAAACTCGGCTGTAACTTTTTTGGTAGTTGCTTCCTCTGCCAATGCTTTAGCACCGTTTTCGCAATATTCGCCAAGCGGAGATCGTTCATCATCAGGATCAGGCCATGCACAGCTTGGACAGTCAAAACCACCAACCTGATTCATCTTAAATAGCGCTTTTGTTCCTCTAACCATAGTTTTTTCTTCAATAAGATCACTAAAAGCCGCCATAACAGCAGGAACACCCGCAGCCCAATCTTCAACTTTTGTTAATTTCAAGTCTAAAAGTCTGTATGGATTTTCAGCGTCCGGTAGTTTTTTATTATCAGTATTTTTGTTGTGTTGATCCTCTTTCATGGCTTTTCTATTTAATTAGCACGTTAACAGAAGTTTTGAATAATGATGATTTTTGTTCTTTTTTAATTCTTAATCAGTTTAATCCTGATAAGAAGTTTGTATGACTACATTATCACAAGAATTATAGATATTGAATCGATCTTCTTTGAGAAAACCCAAAAGGGTTATATTAAATTCTACGGCTAATTCTACCGCAAGACTTGATGGAGCACCAATTGCCGCAACAACTGATATACCTGCCATAGCCGCTTTTTGAATTAACTCAAAACTGGCCCTTCCGCTAAGAAGTAAAATATGTTTGTTTAGCGGCAGTAAATTGGCAGCCAAAGCAGCGCCAATAAGCTTGTCTAAAGCATTGTGTCTGCCTACATCTTCCTGTAAAAGGATAAGATTTCCTTCATCCGAAAAAAGACCGGAAGCATGAATACCTCCCGTAGTTGCAAAATCGCTTTGGGCTATTCTTAATTTTTGAGGTAATTGATATAATACATCCAAAGAAAGATTTAATCTTTGTCTGTTTAAAGTACTAAATGAGCTAACGGTTTTTATAGATTCAATAGAACCTTTTCCGCAAACGCCGCAGCTGGATGTGGTATAAAAGTTTCGGTCCGCTTGCATTAAATGAGGAACAAAGTCTTCTTTAAGTTCGACCTGAATACTGTTTTTCTTTTCTTTTGTGCATCCTGTTTGTAAATGACTGACCTCTTTTACAACTTCGTAAGATGAAATGATTCCTTCAGTAAATAGAAAACCTACCGCAAGTTCCGGATCATTGCCGGGAGTTCGCATTGTTACTGATATATTTTTTTGTATCCTTTGATTTTCAGGTCCGTATAAGATTTTGATTTCCAAAGGTTCTTCGACAGAAAGAATATCTGATACTGCCGAACTTTTAAAACCAGCGACTTTTTTAATTAGTACTTCCTTAACGGAAACTAATTCCAGATTATTCATTTCCATGTAAGTTGATTATAAAAAGATAAGTAAATTTAAGAAAATAAATGATTAATAAAGATATCTTACTTCTTATAATTAAATGCTATACGGAACAAATATTAGGAGTCTTTTTTCTTGATACATCGACCTCTGGGTTCATCTCCTTCATGAAGTACAATGTCAGAATGTAGAAACTGTGCGGCTTCTGCTGAATCTTTTACTTTGGTAGCACTGCGTTCTAACATTTCTGATTCAAACTCTGTTAAGACACTTTTTCGTATTCCAATTTCTCTCCATTGAGAGGAAGGTCTGCAGCCTCTTACTATTTTTCGGGCCAGTTTCAAAGCATCGAGCAATGCCTGATTTGCACCCTGTCCTTTAAACGGACTCATTGGATGTGCTGCATCACCAATCAGTGTTATTTTTCCGGATTTCTCCAATAATTCTGATTGCAATAATTCGCGGTCATATACAGGATATCCTGAAATTTGAGCTTCGTTAGTTGCGGATAAAATTTGAGGAATAGGATCGTGCCATTGTGTTCTGCGACAAGCTTCTTCTTTGAGTGCCTTAGGTCCTTTGGCACTTAATGCTTTAGCTTCTTCTTCGGACATTGGAAAACTAAGCTGCCACATTACAGAATCTGCTGTATAGGGCATTATATAAATTCGCTCATTGCCATTTGCAGTTTGAAAAACAGTAGCTGAGTCGAGTAAAGAACTGTCAAGATTTTCGAGAACATTCAAAGGACAAATTCCTAAAATTACGATACAAGCCAGATAACGCAAAGGAGAAATATCCTCACCAATTATTAATTTTCGAACTGTGCTTCGAATTCCGTCTGCACCAACTATAAGATCAGCTTTGGTGGTTTTTATTTCGCCATTTACCTGAAAGTTTAGTTCAACGCCTTTATCTCCAAGATCTTTAAAATCTATTAATTGATGTCCCCATTGTACGGCATCATGTCCGCCAAGCTGTTCAAGCAGTGCTAAACGCAAAGATTGGCGTGCAATATGCATATTGGAACGTTTGGTAGAGGTTTTCTCTTCGGATTGTATCCATTTTCTGATTCCCCATTCTCCAATTACTTTTCCCTCGGTAGTATGAACCAAATGTCTTGTTGAAATAACACGATCTTTCAGGGAAAAAATCCCTAATCCTTCAATGGCTTTACTAGCCTGCTGCAAAGTAAGTCCGTAACCCTGAGATCTGGCATCAAAACTAGTATCGCGCTCATAAATAGTAAAAGGAATTTTGCGATGTAAACAAGCTATAGCCAGAGCTGTACCGCCAATTCCACCACCAATAATAGTAACGTGTGGATAATTTTCATTGTCGGCAACAGGAGGTTCTGCAGTAGGAATCAATCCGGAACCGGAACATTTTAAACAAATATGCTGATGTCCTTTAGGAGGAATAGGAGGTGTTCCTTCACCATTGGCTTGTTCAAATTGCTCTAAGGCTTTCTGATAGCGAAGTCGTGCTTTGTTGGTAATTCCCCGACTTTTTTTTCCACGTCCCAGACAGTCTTCACAAATCGTCCAGTTTTTTCCTTTATTTTCTACTTTTTTCACTTCGTTTTTTACTTGGTATTGACGCGCATCCTGATTGGACAAATAAAAACAATCATTTAATTAAAGATTGATTTCAATGGAACAAAAAGATATTAAAAAATGCTGAATTTTTGGATTTAGCATTTTTTATTAATGATTGCAAAAATACAATTTTCAAACCATTTTAGGTGAGATTTAAAGAAATTGGATAGGAGTGATGCTTTATAGGATTAATTAAGCCGGCTGTTTCATGTAATTATTTTAACACATAGAGACATAGATTTTGTATGTTCAAAAAAGGCGTTTCACTCAGCATTAATTCATCCCGAAGCTTCGGGACTATGTGTGAAGAAATGTGTTTCTTTTTTTACAATCTTTTTACAACTCAAAAACCTATGTTTCTATGTATTAAATGATGTATTAAGGCATAAAGCAGGCATAAAACATATTTAAACCGATAGTTCAAATAAACTTACTGCTGCATTATGATAATGTTCCGGCAGTTCGCTGGTGTCTTTTAAATCAAATAAACCTAAATATTCGAAACCTAGTTTTTCATAATGACTAATCAGTCCTAAATTTTTACCTACAGTATCTAATCGGATCAATTTTTTATTGTTTTCCTGAGCGTATTCTTTAGCCCATTTTATGATAATAGCGACTAAGTTTTGCCCTCTAAAAGATGGATTTGTAGCGATACGATGAATGTAGATTGAAAAGATATTGTCTTTCTCTTCCCAAATTTGCGGATCCTTATAGGTTAATGTCCAGATACAGGCTATTTCATTATCAATAATAATTTTATACTGGCGTTTTTCGTTAATGTCGGTTTCAATAAGATTGTGACTGAATATTGGCCAGATTGTGGCTGATTTTATTTTTTGATATTGTCGTGCTACTTCATAAAGTTCTGAAATTTTTTCAATATCGGCGAGGGTACAATTTGTTATCTGCATTGTTGTAAAATTTAGTTTAAAGAGTGTTTTTAATATAAGACGCTAAGTCTTTTTCTACAGTATTATTACTTTGTTCAAGTTCCTGTATAATTCTTTTTCTTTCAATTTCTGATTTGTTCTGACTGAGTTTTTTTTGCCCTTGTAAATCAGATACTTCAAGATCAAAAGCAACGATACCTTTTATCATTCCTTTTTTGAATTTATCAGAAAGATTATCCCATTGTTTTTTATAATCCTTATCATAGAACTGGATCATTTGTTCTAAGGCTTTAATTTTAGAATTTTCATCTGTTATAATATTTGCTTTTCCGTAAGCGTGTACCGTAATATAATCCCAGGTTGGAACGCTTTGTTCCTTATCATAATGCGAAGGAGAAATATAAGCATGAGGTTCAGAAAAAATTACCAAAGATGTATTTGCTTCGATGTATTTAGTTTGTTCATTAGCTGCTGCAAAATGAGCGCTTAATATTAATTTACCAGAACGTTCCTCAATTATAAAAGGCAGTTGTGTCGCAATGGGTACATTGTCTTTGTTTGTAATTATGGTTGCAAAACTGTATTGTTTCATAAAAGCAATTTTATCAATTTCGCTTTCGAATTTAAACATATTGGGGATAAACATATAGTGTTGTTTTAGGGTTAATTGTAGCTTTTGATTGGTGTTGGTTTTTTAGAAAACTTCTTAGTTCCGGCAACGCAAAGAACAACACCTGCGGTAACTCCTAACATGCCGATACTCACTTTTTCATGAAGTAGTGTTGAAGCTAATGCTAAGCCAAAAAGTGGTTGCAGTAATTGTAATTGTCCTACAGTTGCGATTCCGCCCTGAGCAAGTCCGCGATACCAGAATATAAAACCAATGAACATACTAAATAGCGAAACGTAGCCTAAACTCATCCATGAACTTGTTTTTATTCCTGAAAAAGATTCCGGCTGAAGAAAAAAACTTAGAGGAATCATAAGAGGCAAAGACAATACAAGCGACCAGGAAATTACCTGCCATCCGCCTAATGTTTTTGAAAGTTTTGCGCCTTCGGCATATCCAAGTCCGCATAAAATAACTGCTGATAACATAAAGAAATCACCAATTGGGGAAGCAGTGAGCCCTTGAGAAATGGCATATCCAACTACTATAAGACTTCCTATAACAGAGAAGAGCCAAAATATTTGGGGCGGACGTTCTCCTCCTCTGATTATACCAAATATTGCGGTGCATAAAGGCAAGATTCCCACGAAAACTATCGAGTGGGCAGAAGTAATATATTGTAGCGCCAGGGCAGAAAGTAAAGGAAATCCAATCACTACACCTAATAAAACAATAATTAACGGGAATATTTGTTTTTGCGTTGGTCGTTTTTCTTTAGAAAGTACTAAAAGACACAGAGCAAGTAAACCCGCAATAGTGGCTCTGGCAACGGTTAAAAATTGCGGATTAAAATCTGAGACAGCAATTCGGGTTGCCGGCAAAGATCCGCTAAATATTATCACGCCAATTAAGCCGTTTATCCAACCGTCTGATGTGTTTTCTACAGAGTTATTAATGTTGTTGTTTTTCATGTTTTGATTAATTATCTGAACAAAATTATGAAGACATAAAAACTAAGCACAGTATCAATTTTGTATATTTGCATGGATACAGTTTAAAATATAAAAATGAGCAAGACCTTTAAGTATATTGAAATTGCAAACGGAATTGCATTTCAAATTAGAAATGGAGTTTTAAAATCAGGGGATAAATTGCCCTCTGTAAGAGCCTTATGTCAGGATTATGGCATTAGTATGAATACGGCAAAACGGGTTTTCTGGGAATTGGAAGCGCAATCTTTAGTAGAATCAAGACCGCAATCGGGATTTCTGGTGAGCAAATTAACGTACTTAAATTTACCTCTGTCAGAAGTGAGCCGTCCTTCTCTTGTAGCAAATAATAGTGAACCTGATGAGTTGATTACCAAAGTTTATTCAAACATGGGACGTGAAGATCTTACGCTATTTTCTATTGGTATTCCTTCGGGAAATTTATTGCCGGTCGCTAAGTTAAAAAAGGAGATTGTTTATGCTACACGTGAGCTAAAAGAAGGTGGTACCGAATATGAACCTTTGCAGGGCAATGTTAAACTAAGAAGAATGGTTGCTGTAAGATCTCTGGCATGGGGTGGTAATTTACATGAAAATGATCTGATTACTACAAGCGGAGGAATGAATTCTTTGTCTTTTTGTTTAATGGCTTTAGGAAAACCAGGGGACACAATTGCGATAGAAAGTCCGTGTTATCCGGGTATTTTGCAACTTGCTATCAGTTTAGGTCTAAAAGTGTTAGAACTGCCTACGCATCCAACAAAAGGAATAGAGCTGGAGGTATTAAAAGCAGTTGTTTCAAAAATCAATCTTTGCTTGTTGATTCCAAATTTTAATACGCCTTTAGGAAGTTGCATGTCTGATGAAAACAAAAAAGAGGTCGTAAATATCCTGTCAAAGAATAATATACCTCTAATTGAAGATGATATTTATGGCGATTTGTATTTTGGTTCACAGCGCCCAAAATGTTGTAAATCTTTTGATACTGATGGTAACGTTTTATGGTGTAGTTCGGTATCCAAGACTTTAGCACCGGGATTTCGTGTTGGTTGGATTGCTCCGGGAAAATACAAAGACAAAATATTGAAATTAAAACTGGTTCATTCCATATCTTCGACTTCTATTATTCAGGAAGCAGTTGGTAATTTCTTAAAAACAGGAAGATATGAAAATCATTTGAATCACCTTCGCCGCACCTTACAGCAAAACTATCAAAATTATGTTGAGGCAATAGCAGAATATTTTCCGGAAGGCACCAAAACGAGCCGGCCACAAGGAGGACTTGCGATTTGGGTTGAGTTTAATAAAAACATTGATACTGTTGAATTGTATGATTTGGCTATAAAACACGGTATAAGTATTTCTCCGGGCCGAATGTTTACGCTGCAAAATCAATTTGAAAATTGCATGCGCCTTAGTATTGGTTTACCATGGACAGACGAACTTAGGTTAAAACTGAAACAACTTGGAGATTTAGCACAAACACTTTCATAAATTGCTTGGTACTGTTTTTTTGCACGCTATTAAAATAAAAATAAAGTATCATTTTATACTAAGTAAACTAACATTTTTGAATTCGTATTCATAAATACTATTCCTTTAGGTATTAATTACTATTTAAATTGTGCTAAAAACTTATAAACGAGTACTCTAAAAAGTAGCTTTGTAAATTTTGATAAAAGTTAAGAAGTAAAAAAGTAATTTTGAGTTGATTTTTATAGATTTGTATAATCTATGCAGTCCCAAAAAAATAGTTGGGAAATAATTATAAATGCTGAAAACAATGAAATCTGTTACAACGATATTTTTATTTTTCATTTTTATTTGCTCTACATCTTACGCACAATTGAGCTCAGATCAAATATTTGACAGCTTTAAACAAGGAGAACGAACAAATTGCTCATCAATTGCTTTAATCAAAGCTTCGCTAAACGTTTATGGATTAGACCTTTTTGTGACTGAAAAAATAAATGACAGTTTACAAAAAATAACATTGAAGAATAATGCATCGTTTAATCTGAAAGAAGAAGAATTAGATAAAGCTAAATTTTCTGCCGGTTTTGTATTTATAAAAGACAATTGTGAGAGCGAAGAAATTACTGAATATGCAATATTGGCCTACGCCGTTATGGCAAAATACAAGCAGATTGTAGATAATGAATCAACTTTTGCTAAAGCATTAGAAGATTTAGAAGATGGCGAAGTTTATACACCAACAATTTATAAATATCTGGGATTTGAAAAAGGCAAACAAATAGAAAAGTTAAAACGAGAATCAGGAAACGAATTTTGCGGAGTTGTTGCCTGGTCAAATGCGCATGCAGTTTTTGTTTGTGAAGAGTTTATGGACTATTATGGCAACAAAAAAAGTATATGGATAAAAAAATATCCGGGACGTTTTAGAATAATCAAATCAGAAGAAGGGAAAAACGGCTATAAAACTTCCGGACTTTCAAAAGATACTCTTACTTATGATAACGTTCCAAAATGATACAATATTAAAACGTTAAAATTTTTTTTGAAAAAAAGAAATCAATAAAATTGCAGTTTAACTTAATTTATATATTTTTGCTTTCACTAACAACCAATTACATTAACAAAATGAAGAGTAAGATTATCCTACTATGCGTCCTTTTCTTCTTGACGACCGGTGCGATTTCAGCACAGGCAAAAAACGCTCCAAGAAGTATTATCAGTACAACAGCTTTAATCCGTAAATACCATGATCAGAAAGAATTAAGTGGTATGCAAAAAGGAGAACTTTTAGAGTTATACATCGAGCGTATTAAAGTTTTAGTAAAAACTCTTCCTTATATTGCTTTGGTTACAAAACCGGGTGTTACTATGGCAGACTTAGGTATTCCAGACGATAGTGAGCACAAAAAAGTATTAGATACTCAGGCAGAAGGTACTACGGTTTTCTTAGATACTACGGTAGATTTTCAAAGAAAAATGATGCCATATTCTGATAAAGGAAATTTAATTGCAGCAATTTTATTTTACGAAAGTACATTGAAATCATTACACGAATTGAATGATTTGAACTAATTGAAATAGAAGTAATAGATATATAAAAAAGCCCATTTCATATAAGAAATGGGCTTTTTGTTTGCACGAAGAAGGCAAAGAAAGTCTAAATTTCTATTTCATTTCCCATTAATGGAACACTGCATTTAAAACCGTATTGCTTCTGAATTTTAATGCGTAACTCATCAGCCGGGAGATTTTCGCCATGCACTAAGTAAACACATTTGGGCGTGTTTTTAAGAGCTGAAAGCCAGTTTAAGAGATCTTGCTGGTCTCCATGTGCAGAAAGTCCTTCGATTTGGAATATTTTGGCCTTTACATTATAGTAATTTCCGTATATTTTAATTTCATTAGCTCCTTCAAGAAGTCTTCTTCCGCGTGTACCTTCAGCCTGATAGCCAACAAAAATGACTGTAGTATTTTCAATACTTATATAATGTTCAAAATACGATAATACACGTCCGCCTGTCACCATACCACTTGCGGCAATGACCACTTTGGGCTGAGGATTTGAGATAATACGTGCCGTTTCTTCAAAATTAGAGACAATAGTAAACATTTTAGACATTTGATGGCAATCATCGATCGAAAGTTTGTGCCATTGCATGTTTTCTAAAAATACATGAAATGCATTTGCTCCCATTGGAGTATCAAGTATGTAGGGAATATTTGGGATCCTGCCTTCTGTTTTGAGTTGCCATAACAGGTACATTATCGATTGTGCTCTCTCTACGGCAAAGCCAGGAATAATCACGGTTCCTTTTTGTTTTATAGTAGTGTTTATATGTGTTTCCAGTTCTTTCTTTACATCTAAATCAGGATGAAGACGGTTTCCATAAGTACTTTCCAGAAAGAGATAATCGGCCATAGTAGGTTTTGTTGGCGGAAACATCAATACATCATCATCTCGTCCTATATCACCAGAAAAAACTAACGTTTTGCTCTCGAGAGTTAGTGTAATACTGCAGGCACCTATGATATGTCCGGCATTTTCAAAAACAGCCGTGATATCATCTGTGATCGCTACAGCTGTATTTGGAGGTATGATTTTAAAAAACGGAGTAACAGCCTCAGCCTGCTGTACTGTGTAGAGTGGCTCGGGATGTGTATGTTTAGAATAAGATTCCTCGCTGGCTCTATTGGCTTCTTCTTCCTGAATTTTAGCGCTATCCAAAAGAACTAATTTAGCTATAGATTTGCTTGGAGCGGTACAATATATTTTGCCTGTAAACCCTTGAGAAACGAGTAGGGGTAGCCAGCCACAATGATCCAGATGACCATGGGTAAGAAGCACACAATCTATTGTGGAGGGTAAAATAGGCAACGGATCCCAATTGAGTTCCCTAAGTGATTTAAGACCTTGAAAAAGACCGCAATCAATTAACATTCTAAAGCCGTTAGTTTCGATGAGGGTTTTTGAACCTGTTACAGTTCCTGCACCTCCTATAAATTTTATTTTCATTTTAAAAATGTTTACAAAGTTGTGAAGCTTCTCTTAGTATATTTTTAATCCGATTATTGCTAAGTCCAATTTTATGTAGGCTTTGCGAATCGTGAAGAAGATCTTTGACAAGTATTTGGTCCAGAATAAGTAATTTTTCTTTTTCAACCATTGACAATGTTGTAAGACAGGTAATCGGGTAAAGGTAGCCTTTGTCTATTTTGTCTTTGAGATTATTGTTTTGTGGATAATCCCAGCTTAAAAGTGAGATTCCGCTGCAATTAGCAAAATCCTGTGCATCTTTTGTAAAACGATTGTTGGTTACTATAATGCAGGAGTTAATGCTTTCATTATTAGAAAAAATGAGGTGTTGTCTTGCTCTTAGGTCGTTAAAACGAGAAAGAATATACATGGGCACTTTTACATCTGTAGAAGCTTCCCGACTGCCGTGAAACTTACATTCGACCATAGCTATCATGTTGTTTTTCAAGATTGCTATGTCAACTTCATGCGATACACACTTTCCTAGCAGCGTTAAATTTGTTTTTGTTCTAAATCCATCAGCTTCATACAATCTTGCAATGTATTTTTCAAAGAAAAACCCTGCCGGACCAAGTAATTGTAAAGCAAGCCTGATGTTGTAACGTGCCGCATGTCCATTTGATGCTTTTTTCAAAAAATCAAAGGCAAGTTTGTATATTTCCTTTGTTGTTATGCCGTCATATATTCGCTTTTCTATTTCTGCCAGAGAATCATTTATAAGATCACTACTAGCTCCTGATTTTTCAAGAGAAAGTTTTAGTTTTTCTTTATCGAAAGGTACTTTATGGCCCGAATGTTTCGTTATTTTCATAATATACAATGAGTTTTACCAGTTGATTTCGTTTAATTTAAAAGAAAAATAGGTTATACCATCAAATAATATTGAATTACACTTGTTGTATCTAATGATGCAAACTTTTTTATCGGGGCACTGTAATTTGTTTAAGCGGTATGCGGCAGGAATAGCATTTTATTTGGCAATGCTAAGTTTTAAAATTCCACTTTTGTGATAATGAATCTTATTTAGTTGCAACATTTTTCAAGAAATAAAAAAGAGCAACTAAAGGAACAATCTGTTTATTGTACCAACAAATTTCGGAAAATGTTTTTGATAATTAATGTTTTATGTACTTGAATTTATACAATAGTGTAAAAACTAAATAGTTATTTCTCTTTAGTTTCTTTTTTTTGCCAAGGAAATCTTCCTTCGATTTCTACTTCAAGTGATAAGCTTAAAAATGTTCTTATTAATACAATTACAGCTAACGAAAGTACACGGTCCATTGTTGGTTCGGTAACTACGGTTCCAATGATGTCGCCGGCAACCAATATTTCTAATCCTAATAAAATAGCTTTACCAAGTTCTTGTCTCAATATTATATAAGAACGGGTAACTGTTCCTTGCAAAGTGAAAATAAATTTACCCATTGCTAGCACTATTCCTATAATTATTGTAATGATACCGGCTATTTCTATAGATTTTGCGACATATTCAATGTATAGTTTTATTTCTTCCATCTTTCAGTAGTTATCGGATTATTCTATATAATTTATGTGATGTAAAATTTATATTTTTTTCCTGGATTTAATGGTGTTTTCAATAGATGATGTTTCTAACTGCTTAATCACGGCTTCTATGAAAGCGAAGAATGTGGTTCTTGTCTTTTCATGAGGCATCAGTTCAGGGCTTTGAATAAAATTGCTTAAAGCGATCGTATAATCATAAGTTTCCAAAAATTCAGTGCACCCTTCTTCAAGTATAAAGGCAACTTTACTGTTTTTTGAAATAACATTTTCATACAATTCGTTAAAAGATTTGAATTGTCCGGTGACAGAAAAAATGATGACCAGATTGTTTTTACTCAATAAATCATTTATGGATGTTTCGTGTGCAACGGCCCATATTGGGACTTCCAGCAGGTTTCTTAGTTTATACTCAAAATACTGGCCCGCAATAAACGAAGGACCGTAGCCAAATAAGATAATTTTCTCGAATTTTTGAAGATAAGCAGCGAAATCATTGCTAATGGCAGAATTAAAGTTCTCTAAGAATTTATTCAAGCGTTCATTTTCATTTGGAATAACAGTAGAGGATCTCCCGCTTACAAATGCCAGATATTCTTTATAGCTTTTAAAACCCAGTTTCTGTACAAATTTTGAAATTTTAGAAGGAGAACAATTGCAAACCAATGCAGCATCTGTAATAGATAGTGTGTCGTTTTGCTTTATTTCTTTGATTAAAATTGAAAAAATACTTCTCTCCAGAGCGTTAAGTGACTCTTTATTTATGATATACATTTTCCGTAATTATTTTTAGTAAAAATATTACATTTTTTTAAATTGATAGGCTTTCTATATGCTTATCTGTGTTATTTAAAAACCTCTAATGTGATTTAAGTTCGCCGTGGAGGATCTAATGGTGCTTTTATTTTCCATTTAAAAATAAGTCTTATTGGGTTGAGAATAAAACTTTTTTTTCCTTTTTTAAAGCTTTTTAGCGTTTTTTAGCCGTTTATGGGAGTTTTTTTCTGATTTTATATTTTTTGAATCTGCCGTTTTTTGTAATTATTTTCCATTATTATGTGTTAAAATTAAATTTAAGGAAAATAAATATTTATAATGAAATATTTTTCCTACGTTTGCTATATCGTAATAGTTGTATTACAAGTTAAGAAATAATGCAAAATAAAAATGAAGATGGATTCTAATCAAAAAAGTTCAAAAAAGATGAAAGAAAATGCGATGATTTTAAAAGATTTACAAAAGATGCTGACGCAGAAGCAAATAAACATCGATCCGGATGATTTATATGAAGCATCGGCAGACCGATATAAAAAATATGCTAAAGCAAAGAAAGTTTTGGATGTTCCGGCTCCACTTGCAATTGTTTATCCTGATTCTGCAGAACAGGTTTCTGAAATCTTAAGATATTGCAATGCATACGGAATTAATGTTATTCCAAGAAGTGGCAGAACTGCAACAGAAGGAGGTCTGGAAAACTGGAAAGAACAGACTTTAGTTGTTGATGGAAAAAACTTGAAGAAAGTAATAAAAATAGATTCTTATAATATGCAGGTTACAGCGCAATCGGGCGTTGTTTTGCAAGAATTGGAAGATGAAGTTAGAAAGCATGGTTTAACGATGGGACATTCTCCTCAATCTAAACCAGTTGCTCAAATGGGAGGTCTGGTATCTACTCGCAGTATTGGGCAATTTTCTACTTTATATGGGGGTATAGAAGATATGGTTGTAGGACTGGAATGCGTTTTTCCTGACGGACATATTTCTCGTATCAAAAATGTACCAAGAAGAGCAGGAGGACCGGATATTAGACATATTGCCATTGGTAACGAAGGAGCTTTATGTTACATAACAGAAGTTACGGTTAAGTTATTTAGATATTTCCCTGAAAACAACCGCTTCTTCGGCTATTTAATTAAAGATGTAGATACAGGTATTAGTATTCTTAGGGAAGTAATGGCAAACGGTTACAGACCTTCTGTAGCCAGAGTATATTCGGAAGAAGATGCTGCACAGCATTTTGTCGGTTTTCATAAAGGGCAGTGTGTTTTGATTTTTATGGCAGAAGGCAATGGAAATATGGTAAATGCTACTGCTGCGGGAATAGAAGAAGCGGTAGAAAAATATAGAACAGGAATTAATGAAAAGGTTGATTCTAAATTTATTTTGGAGTGGTTTAATCATCTTAACTGGAGTCAGCAGAGAATAGAAGACGAGATTAAAGATATGGTGACTAAAAATTCTCACGATGGTTTTACAACCGAAATATCTGCAGATTGGGAGAACGTTACTAAAATTTACTACAATGTAATAGAAAGAATTCGAAATGAATTTCCGCGCAGTAAAGATATTACCATGCTTGGCGGACACTCTTCTCACAGTTATATCAACGGAACCAATATGTATTTTGTATACAACTACAACATCAATTGCGAGCCGCAAGATGAAATGCGTCTGTATCACCACCCAATACAAACTATTATCGTCGAAGAAACCCTGAAACTTGGCGGTTCTATGTGTCATCATCACGGAATTGGAAAGTACAGAAATGAATGGACCAAAGAAGAGCACGGAAGTGCATACTATATGCTTGAGAAGTTAAAAGAAGCTTTTGACCCTAACGGAATCATGAATTTCGGAACCATTTTCCCTCAGGTTGAAGGAGAAAAATATCAAAAATAATAGCATTTAAAAACCAAGTGTATGAAACGGTATATTCAATTTCTTCTCATTGTGCTGGCTGCGGGAGCAATTTATCCGCTGATTTATTTAAGAACAAATTATCAGGAAACTATTTTATCCGTTTTCGGAATTGGTTTGGACGATCTTAATATAATCTATACCGTATTGGGCTTTATATTCATATTAGGCTATTTTCCGAGTGGTATTTTAAGTGATAAATTTTCGGCTAAGTATCTGCTGGTTTTCTCTTTGTTAGGTACAGCGGTCGGCGGATTTTGGTTTGCTCAGATTCCAAGTTATGGTTCAGTCATAGGAATATTCTGTTTGTGGGGAGTTTTCTCTGTATTTACTTTTTGGGGAGCTCATATGAAACTGGTAAAATTATTGTCTACTCCGGCAGAAGAAGGACGTTTCTTTGGGTTTCTTGATGGAGGCCGAGGTGTTGTCGAGGCAATATTGGCAAGTGTAGCGTTGCTTATTTTTTCTCATATTTTAGGAAAAGGAGAAACGCTCGAAAATAAAACCGAAGCACTTAAGTCTGTTATTTATATGTACTCTGCCGTGTTGCTTACAGTAGGAATTCTAATTGCCCTGTTTGTAGAAAAAGAGGTCGTTAAATCAGATAAGAAGGAATTAAAAGTAATAAAAAACACTCAGGAAGAAGAAGAAAAAGGTTTTGATTTTAAGGATGTCAATTCCGTTATTAAAAACAAGTTTGTGTACTTAATGGGGGCAATTATTTTTTGTTCTTATGCCGTAACATGGGTAGTTTATTATTACGGAGGTTTTATGGAAAAAAATCTAAAAATCACTCCCGTAACCGTAAATACAATTATGGTAATTGTACTGTGGATGCGACCTGTAGGCGGAATTTTAGGCGGTTTTCTGGCAGATAAATTTGGAAAAACCCTGGTATTGGTTTCTGCTTTATGCGGAGCAGTTCTTACGCTGTTTGCAATTGCATTCCTTCCTATAGCAACCACAAATTTCTATATCTACTACATTCTGATAATATTAGGAGGAACATTTGTTTATGCCATTCGCGGTACGTATTGGTCATTGTTGGGCGATAGTAGAATAGACAATAAAATTATGGGTACAGCGGTAGGTTTTATTTCGCTTCTGGGATACTTGCCGGACATCTTTATACCCTATTTCAGTACGGTGGTTTTTAACAAATTTGGTACGGAAGGAGGCTACAATGCCTATTTTACCATAAGCGCAATTCTTGGAATAGCAGCAATTTGTTTCGTAGCTGTTTTTAAACAACAAAGTCAAAAAAAATAAATTAAAAATATACAATATGGAAATTACTGATTTTAAAATGGACTATTTTTCTCTTAAAGGGAAAAACGCAATTGTAACAGGAGGAAATACAGGATTAGGACAAGCTTTCTCTTTGGCTTTGGCAAAAGCAGGCGCTAATATCTTTATGCCAAGTATTATGCCGGATGATGCTCAATTCAATAAACTGATAGAAAACGAAGGTGGAAAAGCAGTATATATGTCAGCAGACATTACCAAAGACGGGATACCTAAAAAAATTGTAGAAGAATGTGTATCAACATTAGGATCAGTAGATATTCTGGTGAACTGTGCGGGAATTTGCTTAATTGCAGATGTTCTGAATTTTACAAGAAAAGAATGGGATCCGATGGTAAGTATCAATCTGACTGCTGCTTTTGAAATGTCGGCAGAAGTAACCAAGTTTTTCATTCCTCAAAAAAGCGGAAAAATCATTAATATCTGCTCACTGTTTTCTTTCTTAGGCGGACAATGGTCTCCGGCATATGCAGCTACAAAACACGGATTAGCAGGTTTAACAAAAGCATATTGTGATGAATTAGCACAATACAATGTTCAGGTGAACGGAATTGCTCCGGGTTATTTTAAAACAAAAGTAGCTCAGGCATC
The DNA here is from genome assembly GCF_900187965.1 of Flavobacterium sp. ov086. Taxonomy (GTDB): domain Bacteria; phylum Bacteroidota; class Bacteroidia; order Flavobacteriales; family Flavobacteriaceae; genus Flavobacterium. Next base: position 333,229 of record NZ_FZNL01000004.1, read on the forward strand.
TATAGATAATCCTGAACGTAATAAATGGATCGTAGATCATACACCAGAAGGACGTTGGGGAGATGTTGCCGATTTAATGGGAACAACAGTATTCTTGGCAAGCCAGGCTTCTCACTTCGTAAACGGACATATTCTGGCTGTTGACGGCGGATTTTTAACGAGATAAAACGAATTGTTATGGAACAATATTTTATTTCAATCGACAACGGGTCTCAAAGCACAAAAGTATATATTATTGACTCTAAAGGGGAAATAATACATTCTGAAGTTGAGCCCCTAAAGCCTATGATGTTCAGGGAAACCGGATATGTAGAGCATCCTGATGATGATTTGTGGGACAGTATAAAAGTAGCCCTAATCAGGTTAATGAAAAACTTTAAAGGAGATGTAAATCTTATAAAAGGAGTTGGACTTTGTACCATTCGCTGCTGCAGGGTGTTCATGAAAAAAGACGGAAATCTGGCTGCCCCCGTGATGAGTTGGATGGATGTAAGAGCCTATGAACCTTTTGAAGATTCAGAAGAAATTGCTTATACGTGTCCTACCACAGGATATATCACACATCGTCTTACAGGAGAATTAAAAGATACAGCGGCAAATGCTTTTCAGTGGCAGTTTCCTGTTGATATGGATACTTGGAATTGGTCTGAAGACCCAGCAGTTCTCAGCAGTTTTAAAATTCCGAATGAGAAATTATTAAGGCTCCAGATGCCAGGAACAGTTTTAGGAACTGTAACCAAAGCCGCAGCTCAACTAACCGGTTTGCCAGAAGGACTGCCTGTTGTGGCTACGGCAAATGATAAAGCGGTAGAAGCCTTGGGAGCAGGATTAATAGATTCCTCAAGAGGGTTGTTTTCTTTAGGCACCTATATTACGTCGATGGTTGTAGGTAACGAAAACAGACCGGCTCATGATAATTATTTTACAAATTTATCCTGCATCCCAAATCGTTATTTATTCGAAAGCGGCGGAGTAAGGAGAGGAATGTGGTTAATATCATGGTTTAGAGATCTTATAGGCGAAGAACTAAATATCAAAGCAAAGGAAAAAGGAGTTTCACCGGAACAAATTTTAGAAGAAGAAGCTTTGAAAGTTCCTGTAGGATCAGACGGTTTAATGATCGTTCCGGATTGGCTTGCACCGGCATATCAATCCTATAGAAAAGGAGTAATGATTGGTTTTAACGGTCATCAGGGACGGGGACATATTTACCGTGCCATTCTGGAAGGAATTGCATTGACACTAAACAATCATTATCAATTAATGAATGAAACGCTGGGGCATCATCCTGAAAAGATTATTATTTCTGGAGGCGGGGCCAATAGTGATTTATTCCTGCAGATTTTTGCTGATATAACGGGAACTCCCATTGTACGAAACGAAATGAGCGGTTCGGCTGCATTAGGCGCTGCTATTTGTACAGCAGTAGCGACAGGATGTTACCCGGATTTTGAAACTGCAGTGAAAAAAATGGTAAAAGAAAAAGAAGAGTTCCTTCCTAATTTAGAAACTCATAAAAAGTATAAACAAATCAATGATAAAGTTTATCATAAATTACCGCAACTGTTAGAAAACACATTAAAAGAAATGCAAAGTTTAGAAGCGGAATAAAGCTTCGTTTTCTTTCCATTACATATAGCCTTCTATTGTCAGATTAGGAGGCTATTCTTCTCAAGCATAAAATCAATTTACAATAAAAAGAAGGCATAATGTGCAGTTGTACATTTCATGCCCTTATGTTGTATGCTCTCGATGAAAGCTTGAACGAATCTGAATTTTATAATTCAAATACTAAAAATTATGCATTACAACTATGGCAGATTTCTGTTGATTTTAGTCACACTCTCTATAAGTAATTTTGTTTATTCGCAGGCAGCAGATATTGACATCAAAGCAGATACTTTGGCTGTAGATTCTGAAAAGCCAAGGTTTACAATAAACGGAGCATTTAGAGTGCATTATAAAGATGAGTTTTATAATGAAACAAGAAAAAAAGAAGGAGGCGAGTTTGGTTTTGACCTTTTTGGACTTGTGGTAAATGCTTCCCATAAAAAGTTCAAAATAATGGCCGATATGAGATTTATGCCGGCTTCATCTGGTGGAATAATGCTAAAAGAAGGCTGGGTAGGTTATGATTTTCAAAACGGAGATGATATTCAGGTAGGTTTAGTACAAAGTCCTTTTGGGAACTTAGAATATAATTCATACAGTTGGTTTTTAGGAATAGGATATGCCCTTGGTTTTGAAGGTAAATATGCTATGGGAGCGAAGTACCATCATAAAGGAAACACTTGGGATTGGCAGCTTGCTTTTATGAAAAATGCAATGGAAACTTTTACAAACGATCCCGCTTTAAGGCAAAATCAATGGTCTGCAAGTGTATTAGGGGACAATAAAGAGATCAATGAACTCGCCGGACAGATTGTATATAAGATCAAAACAAATAATTTTTTGCATAAAATTGGTGTTTCCGGACAATTTGGACAACTCTATAACTTTGTAGAAGACAGAATGGGAAGCCGAAACGCCTTTGCGTTTCACTACAATATGGATTACAAAAACCTGGGGATAAAAGCAGAAGTTTATAAATATGAATTTAACCCAAAAGGAAAGAGTTCAGAATATGTAGATATGGGATCTTTTGGGTATACGTATCAGGTGGTTTCAAAAGGAGATGTTTATGCATTATCAGCTAAATATAGTATTCCTTTTAAAGGCAAATCATTAAATGAAATCGCATTTTACAGCGAGTACGGCTATTTAGGAAAAAAATATAACCTGAAGGCATCAGAGATGCTTACAAACGGCGTATTGATTAGAGTATTAGACGGAATATATACTTATGTAGAATATGTTGCAGGATATAATCATCCGTTTTTAGGTAGTAATCAAGCCAGTTTATATAACGATTATGATAATAAGTGGCATGCTCGTCTGCAATGTAACATTGGTTATTATTTCTAATTTGGTAAACCGTTAGGCAAATGTCATTGAGTTAAGCTTTTTAATATATTGATCTTGCAACTTTATAAAAAATATTTATAATGAAATTCATCGCAAACGAAGTTATTAATAATCTCGCAAAGACGCAAGGTCGCAAAGTTTTGTCTCCTCATTTTATGTCAATTTCGACGAAGGAGAAATCACACATGTAACTCGACAAAGAAAATCTATAATCTTTGTCGAATTGCTTCTGATGGATGGATTGATCCCGAAGCCCAATGTCATTAAGTTAAGCATTATAAAAAATAAAATTATTGCAAATCAAATCGGTTTTTATCAGCGTTTTTACGAAGTAAATCTGTTTTATCCGTGTCAAAATTAGACACTGATTTTACTGATTCGCTAAAGCAAAAATGCTGATAAAAACGGATTTTTACAATTACTTTCTTGATTAAACACTCTTAAACTTCGCAGGAATGATTTATTTTGTAGCGAAGGATTTTAATCCCTTGTAACCCCAATATTGTCATTTATATCTAAAATCATCATTCAAATTTAAAATTGAGTGGTGATTTTTTTGTTTCCCCTAAAACTAATTTTCTGATTTTAAGGTTCAAAGGTTTAAAAAAAGGTACTTTATTTTTCTTACAGCCAATAAATGCAAAAATTAACAAAAGTTGTTGAGCCCAGTCGTTAAGTGCTTTTACGTGTGCTCGATAACACTAATTTTATGTGCACGAGCACATTTTTTTAATTTTCATTTTTTTATTAAAAAATAATATATATATTCTTCATCAAATTAGGAATAATATTGTTTTATTTTTAAATTAAAAATGCTAAAACAACTTTTTTAGCATCTTTTTTTATTTTTTTTAAGAAATAACTGTAGCCTGAATATAGCTGTTTTTGTGCGATTTTAAAATAAAAAAGTAAAACAGAATAAACCATCTCTTTTGATGGAAAAAGCGCTCTCAAAAAGTAGGATAATACTAAAAATAATGAAGAAAAAAAAAGTAATAATCGTTTCATTGTCAAACGTATAAAAATATAATATGGAAGAAATAATTCAGACCGTATTTAAAGATTTTTATCCGGACAAACCAATCCTTGGTCATACAACCATACACAGTGGCTTGATTAATAGCACGTATAAAATTGAGACTGCAGATGCAGATTTTATTTTGCAGAAAATGAATCAGGTTGTATTTCCAAATATAAAAGCTTTACTGAATAATAAGATAAAAACCACTCGTTATCTGAACGCAAACGGATTTCCTACTTTGACATTTATTGCCAATAAAGAAGGACGGTTTTATTCTAAACATGGCGAAGCAATTTGGCAGCTTTCTACCTATATCCCGTCAGTGGTTTTGGATCGAATTGATTCGAATGCTGTAGCAAGTCAGGTAGGGGCTTATTTGGCAAAGTTTCATACAGCGTTGCTCAATTTTCCAGTTTCGGATTTAGAATATACAATTCCGGATTTTCATAATACCATAAAGAGGTTTCATGATTTTGAGCAGAGTATAAAAAAAGCTTCGGCAGAAAGAGTATTAAAAGCAGAAGAATCAATAGAGTTTTTAAAATCTAATTTTGAAAGTATAGAGGATGTTGCTATTGCTATAAATATAGGTAAAATCCCAATGAGAGTAGTACACAATGATACCAAGATTATGAATATGCTTTTTGATGAAAATGGAAATATTCTTTGCATTATAGATTTTGATACAGTAATGCCCGGGAGTATTTTTCATGATATTGGCGATGCATTACGAACTGGTACCAATACTTCTACAGAAGAGGAAAAGGATTTGTCTAAAGTACGCTTCGATACCGAAATATATGAAGCTTTTATGAAGGCATATATTGATGAAGCCACCTCTTTCATGTCTGAAGAAGAGGCAAGAAACATTCATTTAAGTCTGCCATTGATTCTTTTTGAGCAAGCCTGCCGCTTTCTGGGCGATTATTTAAACAATGATAGTTATTACAATACAACATACGAAGATCAAAATCTGATAAGAGCCAAAACTCAAATTAAGCTTATGGATAGTGTACAATCGTATTTGAGAATAAAAATTAATACCTAACAATGGCAAGTGCCCATTAAAATTAAATAGTTTCAAATGAAAAAAAGTCTTTTTACCTTGTTTTTATTCCTTTTGTTAGCGGTAAGCGCAACAGGTCAAACTAAACACACATTTGCTATTACTGATGGTAATTTTGTTTTAGACGGTAAACCCATTCAGATTCATAGTGGCGAGATGCATTATGCACGTATTCCTAAACCGTATTGGCGCCATCGATTAAAAATGATGAAAGCCATGGGATTGAATGCTGTAGCGACTTATGTTTTTTGGAATTATCATGAAACAGCACCCGGTGTTTGGGATTTTAAAACAGGTAATAAAGATATCGCAGAATATATCAAAATTGCACAAGAGGAAGGATTGTACGTTATTCTGCGTCCGGGGCCATATGTTTGTGCCGAATGGGAGTTTGGTGGATATCCGTGGTTTTTGCAAAAAGTTCCGGGAATGATTATTCGAGGTAATAATCCGCAGTATTTGGCAGCTACTAAGGCTTATTTTACGGCACTTTATGGTCAGGTGAAGAAACTATTGATTACCAATGGCGGACCAATAATTATGGTTCAGGGCGAAAATGAATTTGGATCTTATGTGGCGCAGCGTAAGGATATAGCCCTGGAAGAGCATAAGAAATATAGTGCTGCAGTTTTTCAGCAATTAAAAGATGTGGGTTTCAATGTGCCTTTCTTTACTTCTGATGGAAGTTGGCTGTTTGAAGGAGGCGCACTTCCGGGAGCTTTACCAACTGCAAATGGTGAAGATGATGTTACGAAATTAAAAGAGATTGTCAATAAATACAATGATGGAAAAGGACCATATATGGTTGCAGAATTTTATCCGGGTTGGCTGGATCATTGGGCCGAGGAATTTCCGAAAGTGTCTACAGAAAGTGTTGTAAAACAAACACAAAAGTACCTCGACGGTGGCGTTTCTTTCAATTATTACATGGTTCATGGTGGAACTAATTTTGGTTTTACCTCTGGAGCAAATTATGACGGAAACCATGATATTCAGCCAGATTTAACGACTTATGATTATGATGCACCAATAAGCGAAGCAGGCTGGGGAACAGAAAAATATAATGCTTTGCGTACGCTATTAAAAAATCCTAAAACGCCGGAAGTTCCGGCAAAGATTCCAGTAATTACAATCCCGAATATTCAATTAACAAAAGCCGTAAGTCTGGAATATCTAAAAAGTAAAGTAAAACCGGTTACCGCAGATTCTCCTTTGACTTTTGAAGATTTAAATCAAGGTCACGGTTATGTTTGGTACAGTAAGAAATTCAAACAGCCTATTAGCGGAAAATTAGAACTAAATGGACTTCGTGATTATGCAATTGTTTATGTAAACGGAGTAAAAGTAGCAGAGTTAAATCGCTATTATAAAAAATATGATTGCATGATTGATGTGCCTTTTAATGCCACTTTGGACATTATTGTAGAAAATATGGGACGTATTAATTATGGTGCCGATATTATAAATAGTACTAAAGGAATTATTTCTCCGGTAATCATTAACGGACAAACGATTACCGGAGATTGGAACATGTATATGTTACCAATGGATGTTGTGCCAAATCTAATAGCTGCTAAAAACACGGCAAAAGTTGGACTTCCTGCGGTTTATCAGGGAACTTTTAACCTGAGTAAAACAGGTGATACTTTTCTTGATATGCGCGACTGGGGCAAAGGAATAGTTTTTATTAACGGAATCAATATTGGACGTTATTGGAGTGTTGGCCCGCAACAAACTTTATATGTGCCGGGATGCTGGTTAAAAGAAGGCGTTAATGAGATTGTGATTTTCGAACAAAAAAATGACAAGATTCAAACATCAGTAGGAACTTTAGAAACCCCTATATTAGAAAGTTTGCAACCTGAAAAAGGCTAAGCAAACGCTCAAAAAGCCTGTAGTAGCTCGAAAAATTGCTACAGGCTGATAATCATAATTATACATTTTTTTTCAATTGAGATTTTTACAAGGTTAAGCCACATTGGTTTAATTCTAGCTCTTTCTATGCTTTTTTTAAAATAAATACCGCAAAATATTTCAAAATAAAAGGACGCTTTTTGTCTTCATTTTACCCTTTTTTAAATTAAAACTTAACCGATTTTAATTTTAAAAAACAGGATTGAAAACCCATTCATAAAGAATGAACCGGAAGTTATTTTACGAATGAAACTTTATGAATGCTGCATAAGTAACCAATTTATTAACCAATAAAAAACCAATTTTATGAAAAACCTGTTAGACCCGGTAAATATCGGGATGTTAACGAAACAAAAGAAGCTCTTTCTTCGGATGAAAAAGAAATCGATCTTTTTTTGTGTGACCTTATTCAGTATCTCTTCTTTTGGGCATACTTTATTGAACGCTCTCCATTTAAACAAAACCAATTTGATGGAGTATTCTGAGAATTTAAAAACAGAAAAAGATTTAACTTTCCTCATAAATGATAATATCATCACCGGAAAAATTTCGGGAGAACTAGGCGAAAACTTATCAGGTGCTATTATCAAAGTAAAAGGCTCAACCACGCAAGCCGTTACTACAGAAGATGGGAGTTTCTCTATTGCAGCAAAAGAAGGCGATGTTCTTATAATCTCTTTTGTTGGTTATGAAGGCAAACAGATAGTTGTAGGCAGTCAGAAAAATTATAATATTAAACTTAAATCGGCACAAAATGACTTGAGTGATGTTGTAATTATTGGATATCAAAAAGTACATAAAAAAAATGTCAATGCTGCTGTATCAACCATTAGCAGTAAAGATTTGCAGGATATTCCGGTAATCAGTGTTTCTTCTATCATTGGTAGTTTGGCGACAGGAATACAAACTCCTACCCAAACAGGAGCTCCCGGCGGAAGAGGATCTTTAGTCATTCGTGGGAACACCAATTTATCCGGTTCAGGATACAGCAGTCCGCTTTATGTAATTGACGGAGTACAGACTTCACTCGAAGATTTAGCGGGATATAATACTTCTAATACAGACTTTTTAGCTTCCCTGAATCCAAATGACATTGACAAAATAGATTTCCTGAAAGATGCTTCTGCGGCTGCGATTTACGGATCACGCGGAGCAAATGGGGTTATCATAATTACCACCAAAAAAGGAGGCGCTATGGATAAACCCGAATTTACTTTTTCATTAAACACAGGAATATCACCAATTCCTAATTTAGTACCAATGAATATTGGGTCTGCCGAAAGAAATGCTAAGATGGCAATGGTAAATAAATGGTGGAAATCTGATGATGTACAAACATCGTATCTGCCAATGGTTTTATCTGATAGTTTGAATCCGGCGTTTAATAACAAAGTAGATTATCAGGGATTATTTTACAGAACCGGAATTTCTAATAAATACAATTTAAGTATGAGAGGCGGTAGCGAAAGTACCAATTACCGTTTGTCATTAGGATATGATAATGTAGAAGGAGTTATTCAAAACTCAGGTTTTAAACGCTATACTTTTTCGGGGAATGTTAATTCTAAAGTAGGTCAGAATTTTGACAATCAATTTAGAGTGAATTTAGTGCAAACAGAAAATCAAACGGGTCAGGGAAATCCTGATGGCGGAAAATTTCAGTTTAACAATACCTTACCAACAGATCCTTCTGACTTAAATTCTTCTTTGTTTTATGTGTCTGATGCTAAAGCTAAATCGCTAAAAGGAGAATTGTCAGATAAACTAAATACTGACGAAACGGTACAAATGACTTTGTCAGATTTTATGAAGTATGATTTCACCAGTGCGTTTTCGCTTAATGCGCAATTTAATTATGTGTATAGTTCTGAAAAGAAAAATTATTATGAACCTTCGACAGTGCGTGAAGAAGGAGATGGTTTTGCCAGTTATGCGTTGTATAATCGTAAAAATTTATCATCAGATCTTTATGCCAACTATTATAAAAAATTCGGGAACAATACTGTTACGGCTGTACTTGGTCAAAAAACAGATTACAACAAATACGAAGATATGTTTATCTATGCCAAAGGATTTGGTGTAGATGCGATCAAGGTTATCAACGACCGTTATACTCAAAATCAGATTAATGGTTATACAAGTATTGAGTCGAATGCTTTACTGTCTTATTTTGGCCGTTTAGGATATCGTTACAAAGAGCGTTATATGATTGATATAGCTTTTAGTAGAGACGGTTCTTCTCGTTTTGGAGAAGATGTTCGATATGCTAATTTCTCTTCTGCCGCAGTAGGCTGGATATTTTCTGATGAACCATTCATCAAAAAACTAGGTTTAAACTTTTTAAGCTATGGAAAATTCAGAGCCAGTTATGGTGTAAATGGAAACGAAATTGATGAGAATTTTTTAAGATATGGATCCTACAAATTAGGATACGGCGGAAATCCATCTTCATTATGGTCTAACCTTATGAATGTTTCTACTTATGGAGGTACAACAGGAGTTGTGACAGATTACAACACTATCGGAAATCCAAATCTTTCCTGGGTAAGTTCAAAACAATGGGATATAGGTTTTGATCTGGATTTATTTAATAATCGTATCAATGTAACTTTTGACGCTTATAACAAGAAAACAGAAAATCTGCTATTCGAAACACTTTTTCCTGCTTATTCAGGATTCAATCAGGCAAAGTCAAATGTGGCAGGAGTAATGAATTACGGTTGGGAATCATTGATTAAATTCCAAATCTTCTCAAGCGAAAATCCTTGGAAATTGGAAATAAGCACGGGAGTTAGCCAAAACAAAAACTTTGTAACGAAGCTTCCTAATGGAAACAAAGATTACTACGGATATGATGTAAATACGGATAGAAGTTATGGATATGTAGTAGGAATGCCATTAATTCTTCCTGTACAATTCAAGAATGAATATATCGTTGATAATTTGAGTCAGTTACCGATAAATCCTTATACAGGTGAAATACTGCATGGTAAGTCTGCTTGGGGTACTATAGCACCGGGTACACCTATCTGGAAAGATTACAATGGCGATTATCTGTTAGATGAAGCCGGAGATTATAAATTGGATACTTCATTTAAACCAACACCGGATTTTACAGGTTTATTGAATTTGAACTTAAAATACAAAGGATGGTATTTACAAGCTTATAGCCAATTCTCGTTTGGTTCCGATATCATAGATTCGTCAACACAAAAGTATTTAGACAATTATGACCGAGGTGACGATTGGGCTGTCAAAGGACTGCAGGATCTAAGTAATCTTTCTTTTTGGCAGAATCCGGGAGATGGTGCAGCAGGAGCACATTATCCGGCTTTGTATCCTGCGAAGCCAAATACTACGCCGTATTATAGATTTAGAAGCGGTCAGTCGTTATGGAAAGAAAGTGGTGATTATTGGAAAATAACAAATGCTTCTATTGGATACACAATTGATAAAAGCCGTATTCTGGAACAAATACACATTTCTCGTGTACGCATTTACGGTTCGATTATTAATCCGTACCAATGGCAGCGTTCAAAAGTAGTGGCAGATGCTTCTCAGGTAGATGAAATGGGATATACTCTTGGAAACGGCTACCCACAAACAAAAACAATCTCATTTGGATTGGATGTTAAATTTTAATTGATTCGAAAATGAAAAAACATACACATAGTAAAATAATAGCCTTAATGCTTGTTTTGTGCAGCACTTTTGGCTGTACAGATATGCTGGACCAGGAACCTTTAGGACTTGCAACACCACAAAATTTCTGGGTGTCTCAGGAGAATGTAGAATCTGCTGTAGCAGGAGATTATGGTTTACTTAAAGAAGCTTTGATGACAGACTCGAACTTTATGTTATGGGGAGAGTTTACCGGAATGACTTTTATGGACAGTGAAAACTGGATTGTTGATTATATCGAAGGAAACGGAAATTACGTTTTAGCGTATCGTGATGCATCCCGTAATTGGAAAGGATTTTACAGAGCAGCAAACTGGGCACTTTCGATCGAGAAACACGTTAGTGAAATGCCGGACAGCAAATTCAAATCAAAAGCGGAGAAAGACAGACTAATAGGAGAAGCCGCTTTTATAAGATCGCTATCTTATTTCTACATAGCCCGTATTTGGGGCGATGCGCCTATTGTAGACGAAGTTATCGAAACGTCAGATCAATTGATTAAAGACGGTAATATTGTTACAAAACCAAGAGAAAACGAATTAAAGGTATTGGATGTTTCTTTGGCTGCAGCCAATAAAGCGATCAGTTTATTAAAATACTCTTCTCCTGGTGCTTCAAAATGGGCAATTACGGCCAATAAAGCTAGTGCCGAAGCCTTAAAAGCTCATATTGCGCTTTGGTACGCAAGCAGAGATCAGGACAATCTTGCGATGGTTAATCAGGCTCTTGCAGCTGCCAATTCTGTAATTGCAAATAGTAATGCTTCGCTTATTGATTATGTAAATGAAGGTGTAGATGGGTTTAATGATATGTGCATTGGACAATCAAAAACGGGACTTTTTGAGATTAATGTCAGTGCTACAATGAATGAATCGTACCGTGTTAGTGATGAAGATGCATATGTTACAGGATTAACATTAACAAATCCTTTTTTTAAAGACCCAAATGGTAATGCGCCAATTATAAGTGAAGATTTTTATGGCAAAGAAATGATGAATTCTAATAGTGATCGTGATAATGATATCCGTAAAACGTTATTTTTTAGTGATTTCGATTCTTCCGAGATTTCTTCTTTACTTAAATATTCCCAAACCGCTAAAGACGGGCAATCATCAGACTCATATGCAAGATTTTCAGAGTCTAATATTTTAATTTTCAGATTGGCAGATGTTTATCTTCTTAGAGCAGAAGCGAATATGAAATTAGGAAATGGTGCAGCGGCTGTTGCCGATATTAACACGATCAGATCTAAAGCCAATGTACCGGATTATACCGGAGCTACTGACCGTACATCATTAACCAAAGCCATATTTGATGAGCGTGCAATTGAGCTGGTAGGAGAAGGGCAATCAGGTTTTGACAGAATCAGACTGAATTACTTTTCCGGAGTAAGCTGGATGAATCCTAGCAGAATTGCACACAAAGGATGTTTTTGGCCCGTTGATCCATCAATTATCTCTATTAACCCGGCCATTATTCAAACGGATTACTGGAAGGGCAAACTGTAACTTATTTAATAATCTTTAAAGAACATAAACATGAAATATATATATGTATTAATAGTACTATTTAGCTTGACTTCCTGTTCAAACGATGACTATCTAATAGACGGAGGTTTGGCTAACCAAAATGTTGGGGTATCGACTTATGATTTTCTAAAATCAAATAAACAACTAGACACCTTAGCTATTTTAATTCAAAAAGCGGGTATGATTGATGTGGTTAATGCTAAATCAACCACACTCTTCGCTCCAAATAACTTGTCTATAAAAAAATATATCTATTATATGAAAGAGATAGAGGAGAATCAAAATTATGGTATTAACGATATTCCTGTAGCTAATTTGAAAGAAATGCTGGGCGCGTATATTTTTAACGAAAGTCTGGATCGCAGCAAATTGGTAAAAGAAGGAAAAGTTTATACAGCACATAATGGAGAGGAAAGATTACTTTCTCTTGAACCTGTAGAGGATTATAAAGACCAATTGGACCAATTTCCGGAGTATGTGTATTACACTGTTAAAGGTGGTGGTGACTGGGACCCGACAGATGCTGTAGATGATGATGTTAAAACGGTTGTCAGAACCTCTAATTTAATTTCTACGAACGGAGTAATTCATGTTCTTCAAGGGTCGCATCATTTTTCAAATTACATAGATTAAGTTCCTTATTTTAAGTAAAAGACATCTATTATAAAAAAATATCTATATGAAAAAAATAATTTATCTATTTGGGATTGCACTATTTGTGTTGTCCTGTGAGGAGCCCGAAGTGGGTTATATCAGTGATAATATACATTCACTACAAGACACGATAACAGTTCCTCGTGGCGTCTTTTTTTCTTCGGCTCCACCGGCTGTCGAAGGCTCCACCTATCCATTAGAGTGGGCGATTACCAGTATTACCGATAAAGACGGAAACTTAACCACAGAACTACAGGATAAACACGAAATTTTGACCTGGACGGCTCCATTTGACCCTACTACAGATACTACACTGGAGTTAGCAATGAAAAAGTTAAAGTTGAGTCCGCAGCCTTCGATTATAATGAATCCTGTAAGTGGAGAGTTTGTTTTTACACAAGCTTCGAAAGCAGTTGTTAATGATCATTTTGTCATCAATGTAAATGCAAAAAATATTCGCGGAGAACGTAAATTAGACAAGTTTACACGCGTAAAAATGGGGCCTTTCGTACCTATAGAGTTCAAAACCGAGATTAGATCAAGATTACAATTGGGTAGAGGTGCAGGTGTTTATGATACCGGATATACCTATTCTATAGTTAATGATAATGATCCAAAAGTGCCGGGTGTATTAGACGGGACAGATCCTTATGTTACTATTGTAAAAATAAGTGATGAGCCTAAATTGGCAGTAAAAGTAAAAATGATTATTGCAGATAGTCACGGTACACCTCTGGATCCTAATAAAGTTGTGTTTAACTATGGAGGAGGATCTGAGCCTTTACAAAATTATCATGATAATACGATAGGGACAGTCTTGGACTCTGAAAGTACCATTTTTGGTTTGCCGGCTCCGCCATTTCCGCAGTACGCCAGAAATTATACCGGAAATGATGCCTATTTAATGTATTATTTAACCACAGCTGATGCTTTTACGGTAGACAAAGCTGCATTTGAAGCAGATAATGGAGTAAAAGACTGGAGTAAATATCTTGACCCTTCTACAGGGCAAATTCGCAACAGAGCCTATATACGATGGGGGATGAAAATTAATGATTCAGGTACTTGGGAAATTAAAATGAAGATTCCGTACACAACGAAGAAATAGCTTTTTTATATATAAATAGATTTTTTTTAACCTCAAAAACAATAAAATTATGAGAAGAATTAAAGAAAGAATTGGAGTTATGTTAATTGTGTTAATAACTGGTGGTTTGCATTCTTGTAACAAAGAAGATATAGCTGCTAATGATCAAAACGGTTTGGTAGAAAATACCGGTAAACCCGCAGCATCTTCTTATACGGTTTCTATGGGAGGTAATGCCTATGTTACAAACTTGGCTGCTGGCGGTACAGAAAACGTTACGGCTACTTCTTTGGCAGGCTGGACAAATCCGAATAGTGTTTTTAGTGCTTATTTTAGACTGGGACTTACAGGAGCTTTAACAGTAAAAGTAAAAGCCAAAGTTCCGTCTGGAAGTAGTACTATTAAAGTAACGATAAACGGAACGGCTTACAACGTAAACCTAGCTGGAAAAAACTACGCAACTTTCAATGTGGGAACTGTCAATATTAGTAATGTAGGTTATGTAAAAGTAGATTTTCAAGGAGTTAGCAAAACAGGAAGCAACTACGCTGAGGTTTCTGATTTGGTAATTAGCGGTGCTGCAACAGCTTCAGATGTAATATATGCCAATGACCCAGCTAATTATTATTGGTCCAGAAGAGGTCCTTCAGTTCATTTGAGTTACGATGCAGGAGCACCTGCTTCAAACAACGAATGGAATTACAATGAAGTAACTATTCCTGTGGGTGAAGATAAAATAGGTTCTTACTTTATGGCGAATGGTTTTGGAGAAGGTTATTTTGGAATTCAGGTTAATTCAGCAACAGAAAGACGAATTCTGTTTTCTGTATGGGATCCTTCTGTGGGTAAAACAACATTAGTGCGCAAAGGTTCAAATGTAGTTGATAATACTTTTGGAGGAGAAGGCACTGGCGGACAAAGTTATTTGGTTTACAACTGGGTTGCCGGAAATACGTATAAATTCCTTACTCAGGCTAAGCCAGACGGAACAGGAGCAACTGTTTATTCGGCATGGTTTTTTGCTCCCGAAGCAGGAAGCTGGAAATTTATTGCGACCTGGAAAAGACCTAATACGGTTACTTATCTAACAGGGTTTTATTCATTCCTTGAAAATTTTGATCCGGAACAAGGATATCTTGGCAGAAAAGTGCTTTTTAACAATCAGTGGGTTCGCACAGTAGAAGGCACCTGGATAGAAAGAACCACAGCTGAATTTACAATCGATGCCACAGGAGACAACAAACAGCGAATGGACTACGCAGGAGGAATACAAAACGGTAGTTTTTATCTTCAAAACGATGGTTTTTTCCCTACATATGTTGCTAAATATACAACGTTTACAAGACCAGCCACGGGAACTCAACCAACAGTTAATCTTACGACATTGCCATAATTGTAGTTTTTATTTGTAGAATTTCTTACCAATGAATTGGTTTTTGATTAGTTGAAAAGACTTCATTAGAGCCTCTCTAATGGAGTTTTTTTGAACTAATTTATGGATTAAAGTAGGCAGGATTTTTATTTGTAAAAAGTAAAAATCTAATTTTTTAAAAACTTAAAAATGAATTACAAACATTATCTGATTCTTATAAGTCTTTTTTTAGTCTCACCCCGAGCATTAACACAATCGAAAATGACAAAGTCAGACTCGATTTTTTTAGTAGAAAATACAGTGTTTGTAACTGCTGTTTCAAAAGAAGTAGGAACCTATAAAGCACCCAAATGCCCTGAAGGTTTTAGTTTACAATTGATAGGTTCAGATAATCTTTCGGTGATAACTAAATCAGGAACTGTTTTTACTCCGTTGAACGATATGACGGTTAATCTATTGTTTAAAGCGGTTAAGACGGAGAATGGTTCGTCTATAGAAATTCCGTGCGTTGTAAACGTAGAAGGAACTTTTAATAATCAGGCAAAGAATGCAAAACCCTTTGTGATTCCGTCCTTGAGAGAATGGCATGGAGAGGAAGGAAATTTTACATTGACCTCAAAATCAAGAATTATAGTTGATGCAAAATATGCAGAAACACTTCTACAGGCAGCAAAAACCTTTCAGGACGATTTAGATAAAGCGTACAACTTAAAGCTAAAAGTTAGTACAGGTAATCCAAAAGCAGGAGATGTTTTTATTTCCCTTAATGGGAAAAATGAAGAATTGGGAGCAGAAGGTTATTCTCTTACCATTCGTGATTATGTTGCTATTAATGCTGCTCAGTACAAAGGAGCTTTTTGGGGAACACGTACCATTTTGCAAATACTGGAACAAGACACAAAACATTGCACTTTGCCTAAAGGAATTTCAAGGGATTATCCAAAATATGAAGTAAGAGGTTTTTTATTGGATGTAGGGAGAAAATATTTCAAGATAGACTTTTTGAGAGATTACATAAAGTTGATGTCCTATTATAAAATGAGTGATTTTCAGATTCATTTAAGTGACAACGCATTTGTAAAACATTTCGACAATGACTGGGATAAAACCTATAGCGGATTTAGACTTGAAAATGAGCGATATCCAAATCTACCCACAAAGGGTGAATTTTACACCAAGAAAGAATTTATTGATTTACAAATATTGGCAGAGCGTTACGGAATAAAGATTATTCCGGAGATTGACGTTCCTGCTCATTCGCTGGCTATTTCTAAAGTATTTCCGCAAGTTGCGAGCAAAAAATATGGTAAAGATCATCTTGATATAAAGAATCCGGAGACTTACACCATTGTAGAAAACATATTTAAAGAATATTTAGAAGGTAAAAATCCAGTATTTCGTTTTAAAGAAGTACATATTGGCACTGACGAATATGCCAAAGAAGAAGCTGAACCTTTTAGAAAGTTCACCGATCATTTTATAAAATATGTACAAAGTTTTGGCAAAGATGTTAGGGTTTGGGGAGCCTTAACACATGCTGAAGGTGTAACTCCGGTTACTTCAAAAGGGGTAACTATGAATGCGTGGTATAACGGTTATGCCGATCCTTTGAAAATGAAAGAGTTGGGGTATCCGCTTATCAGTACGCCAGATGGTTTTCTTTATATTGTTCCGGCTGCTGGATATTATTACGATTATTTAGACTTGAAATATTTATATGAAAAATGGGAACCTGTTGCCGTTGGAGCTATAGTTTTCAAGATGGGAGATCCTTTTATTCGAGGCGGTATGTTTACCGTATGGAATGATATAGCAAACAATGGAATTACCGCTCAGGATGTTACCGACAGAGTTTTTCCTGCAATTCAGGTATTAAGCGAAAAGATGTGGAGTGGAACGAATCAAAAGGTGAATTTTAATGATTTCTCAGGTAAGGTTAAATTTATCAATGAAGGTCCGGGATTGAATTTAAGAGGAAAATTTTTTGCTAAAGATCCTTTGGTTGTAAACTATGAGATGAAAGGCAACGACAAAGCGATTAAAAAAATAGCCGATGTAAGTTACGTAAAGGACGGAACCCGAAAGGTATTAAATTTTAAGAACAGCAGTAGTCAGGTGAAACTTCCTTACAAGGAAATTGGATATAATTATACAGTTGTTTTTAAAGTGAAACCTTCTGAAAACAATGCTGATAATGCAGTTCTTTTTCAATCAGATCATGCGATTGTGAAACTAAAACAAGGAAATACGTCTAATCTTGGTTTTTCTCACGAAGGGAAAGATTATGATTTTGGAGTTTCGATTCCGGAAAAGGAGTGGAGCAGCATTGCGATTTCAGGAGATAATAATTCGACTACATTATATTTAAATGGTAAGTTGGTTAAAAAAATGGAAAGAGAAGGAATTCCATACGGGAACAAAAAGGATACAATTTGGATTATGAAAACATTGTTTTTTCCATTGGATAAAATTGGAGACAGCAAGAATTCTTTTATCGGAAAAATGAAAAATCTAAAAGTGTTCAATCAGATTTTATCAGAAGCAGAAATTCAAGCTATAAAAGAAGATGAGTAATAGAGATATTGTCAACAACAATTTGTTCCATCGGAACATCTCATCGGTAGAAAAAAAATGCATCGTGAAAAATATCGTCTCATTGGGACGTTTGAGAAATTGAATATGTAATCAATATATATATTTACCAATATTATTTATAAAATCAAACGTTCCTACGGAACGTAAAAAATGCCGTATTTATTGGGCTACCGATGAGGTTTTCCGATGGAACAAAAACAGCAAATATAAATATGTGTATTAATAATGACAGTGAAATTTACTTTCGAATTTACCAATAGATTTTTAGCAAAAAAAAAGGTTTATACTGAAAAGTATAAACCTTTAATATAGATTATAAAAACGATTCCTTAATTCGTTCCGGCAGCACTTTTGTCTACCAGAAATAATAATTCACCAGAAACGGGTTTAATCAGTTGCATTGGGTAAGTTGCAGGATTATATGCTCCAGTTGTTACTTCCTTTAATGCAGGTGCTTTTTTCTCTCCAAAAGCCACTACAATAATCTTTTCGGCCTTGTTTATTAATGGTGCAGTAAGTGTAATACGGTGCATTTTTTGAGGTTCCAGATAGTAGGCAGAAACCCATTTAGTTTGCTCTTCTAATACAGGCTGACCGGGAAAAAGCGAAGCTGTATGTCCGTCGTCTCCCATTCCTAATAAGATCAAATCAAATTTTCCTTCTTCTCCTAATACTTTTCGAATAGATTGTTCGTACGTAACGGCATAATCTTCTGGTGTAACACCATCTTTGTACATTTCAAAAATATTTTCAGACGGAATAGGAACGTGGCTTAGCAATGCGGTATAAGACATTTTTGCATTGCTGAGGTCGTCATTAAGAGGTACCCAGCGTTCGTCTCCCCAGAATATAAAAACTTTACTCCAGTCTATTTTATTTTTATAATCGTCAGAAGCTAATAATTTGTAAATCCCTGCAGGAGAAGAACCTCCCGTAAGTACAGCAGTAAATTTATCTTTTTCGGCAATTGCTTTCTGTGCTAATGTTACAAAAAGATCTGCTGCTTCAATATTAATTTCTTCCGTACTATTGTATATCTGTATCATTTAAAATTTCTTCGTTTATTTTACTTTGTGTGTTCGGAATCCAGGCATGTCCCTGACGAGCCAATAATTCATCAGCTTCTTCTGGTCCCCAGCTTCCTGCTTTGTAATTAGGAAAATTGGTTGGTGCTGTAGTTTTCCATACTTGTTGAATAGTGTCGATAGCATCCCACGCTTGTTCTACCTGATCCCAACGCATAAATAGGGTAGGATCTCCTGCCAAAGCATCAGCAATTAGGGTTTCATAAGCTTCTGGTGACATTGTAGAGCAGGAGAAATAATCAAAGATCATTTCTGCCGGTCTTAAAGAAAGTGACAGACCAGGTTTTTTGGTCATAAATTGCAATTTGATATCCATTGCAGGCTGAATATTGATAATAAGCCTGTTTGGTGTCATACCTTCTTTTCCGTATGAAAATGCCGAATGTGGAACTGGTTTAAATTGTATAATGATAGAAGATTGTTTTTCTTCCATTCTTTTTCCGGTGCGCAAATAAAACGGAATTCCCTGCCATCTCCAGTTGTCAAGATAAATTTTCATTGCCACATAGGTTTCTGTATTAGAATCCGGAGCAATTCCTTTATCCTGACGATATCCCGGAACCGGATTTCCTTTTATTTCACCTGCATCATATTGACCTCTTACGACGTAATGATCAACTTCATCCGGTTTGATACGGCGAATAGATTTTAAAACATCGGCTTTACGGTTTCGAATATCATCTGCTTCTAATGAAGCCGGAGCCTCCATAGCTGTCATGCATAAAATTTGAAGTAAATGGTTCTGAATCATATCTTTCAATGCAC
This sequence comes from Flavobacterium sp. ov086, assembly GCF_900187965.1. Lineage (GTDB taxonomy): Bacteria > Bacteroidota > Bacteroidia > Flavobacteriales > Flavobacteriaceae > Flavobacterium. Next base: position 352,962 of record NZ_FZNL01000004.1, read on the forward strand.
CAACGCCTTCGTAGAATCCGCCGCGTTCTTCAACGCCAACTTCTTCTGCAACTGTAATCTGAACAAAATCAATAAAATTACGGCTCCATAGAGGTTCAAACATCGAATTTCCAAAACGGAAAGCAAGGATATTTTGAACTGTTTCTTTACCTAAATAATGATCGATTCTGTAAATCTGTTCTTCTTTGAAAGTTTGTGAAAGCATTGCATTAAGCGCAATGGCAGAAGTTTTATCGTAACCAAAAGGTTTTTCGATAATAATACGGTCTTGCTTTGGATTTGCGGCAAGGCCAATTTTATTGATATTACTTGAGATTGTAGTGATGAAAGAAGGTGTAATCGAAAGGTAAAAAAGACGATTGGCACGTTCTCCAAAAGACTCATCGATATTGTTTATCTTTTCATTTAAACTTTGATAAGATTCTTCTTTGTCAATATCAAGGCTATGATAGGTTATGTGGGAAAGAAATTTTTGAGTTTCAGGATCAGAAAGACCTTTTTTTCTTGAAAATGTATTTAGATTTTCTAAGACATAGCTGCGGAACTCTTCGTCGCTTTTTTCAGCTCTTCCAAGCGCGATAATCTGAAACTTGTCTGACATACGGCCATCAAGATACAGATTTTGAAATGCGGGAAAGAGCTTTCTCTTTGCCAGGTCTCCGGTTCCTCCAAAAATCACAATGACCGTTGGATTTATATTTTTGAACTTACTCATTTGTGTGTGTTGTGTTGCTTATAGTTCTTTATTCAGACCATTGTGTGTGGAAAACTCCAGTGGTATCAATACGTTCGTAGGTATGAGCACCAAAATAATCGCGCTGTGCCTGAATTAGATTTGTTGGTAGATTTGCAGATCTGTAGGCGTCAAAATAGGCCAATGAATTCATAAGTCCGGCTACAGGTAATCCTTGTTGAACAGCAAATTGAATTACGGTTCTTATTCCGGCTTGGTTATCGGTTAATTTTGAAGCGATGCCAGCATCTAAAAGTAAGTTTGGTAAATCTGATTTTGCAGCAAATGCTTTTCTAAAATCTTCTAAAGCATTCGCACGAATAATACAGCCTCCGCGCCATATTTTGGCAACAGTTTCTAAATTTAATCCGTAATTGTATTCTTTAGAAGCGGTATGAAGCTGTGCTAATCCCTGTGCATAAGTCACGACAATAGAAAAATATAATGCCGATTTTAATGCCGAAATTGCTTCGCTTGCATTTACATCAGTTGGATTCGTGTTCCAAACTAATTTAGTAGCGGCTTCAATTCTTTCCGGTTTAGTTTTAGACATATCACGCATGACAACTGCAGCATCGATAGTTGGAACCGGCACTTGCAAATCCATTGCGTTTTGAGAAGTCCATTTTCCTGTTCCTTTAGATTTTGCCCAATCCGAAATTTTATTGATTAATGCGCTTCCGTCTGCATCTTTTTCTTTTAGGATTTTTCCGGTAATTTCGATCAGATACGATTTAAGATCAGTGGTTTGATTCCATTCTTCAAAAGTTTTCTGAATCGTGTCTTCATCCAGATTATAACCTCTTTTCATCAGGTCATAAATTTCAGAAATCAATTGCATGATTCCGTATTCGATACCGTTATGAACCATTTTTACGTAGTTTCCGGCAGATCCGTTTCCTAAATATTCAACACAAGGTTCTCCATCAACTTTTGCTGCAATAGCTTCAAAAATAGGACGAAGTCTTTCGTATGCTTTCTGATCTCCACCAGGCATCATAGCAGGACCGAATCTCGCACCTTTTTCACCTCCGGAAATTCCCATTCCAAAGAAATGGATTCCTTTAGCAGATAATTCCAGAAACCTTCTGTCTGTATCGGTGAAATAAGTGTTACCACCATCGATTATAATATCTCCTTTGTCTAAATGAGGAAGTAAGCTTGCTATTGCGCTGTCAACAGGTTTTCCTGCCGGAACTAATAGCATAATGGCTCTGGGTTGCTGAATAAGATCTACGAAATGCTTAACATCTGTAGTAGCTTCAATAGTATGATCAGCATCAGCTTCCTGTTGAAGAGAGTTAACTTTTTCAGTATCTAAATCTAAACCTGCCGCTGCAAAATTATGGCTCGCAATATTTAAAAGTAAATTACGACCCATTACGCCGAGCCCTACAATTCCAAAATCAAATTTGTTCATAGTTTTCAATTAACTAAAATTATTAGAAAGATGCTTTTTCCAGAAAAAAAGTAAGAGAAAAAACAGTAATGCTTTTTCAATCAGTTTTTTGCGGAAAAATAAAGTTTGTTTTAATCTTACATTTTAAGATTTACTGTGCTAAGTTAAATAAAAATGATGAAACATTATAGGATAAACAGTCCTCTTTAAGGCTTTATTATATATTAAAATAATATTCAAGTTCGTTAAAAACACCTTTAAATTCATCTGTTTTATTTCTTATAAAAGTACTGAGATAATGGGTTATTTTGAGATAATGACATCAGTAATTTCTATTTTGATATCATTATAATTAATTCAACTTATCAACCGGAATAAAATCAAATTTCAAATATCATATTGTTACTTTTTTTATATCTTTCAAAAGATAAATTATAATTACTGCAAAATTTAGACATGAATCAACGACATATAAGAAACAGGCTTTATATTAGCCATGAAGAACAAGAATTAATAAAGAATACTCCCATATTATTAGGCGGGGCAGGTATAGGCAGTGTTATTGCCGAATGTTTATTAAGACTGGGTTTCGAAACTCTGACCATAATCGATGGCGATGTTGTTGAATTATCAAATTTAAACAGACAAAATTATACCGAAAAAGATATTTCAAAACCTAAGGTAGAAGCGCTTAAAGAAAGATTACTTGCGATTAACAGTGAAGCTAAAATTACAACTCATAATTGTTTTTTAACACCGGAAAATGTCGAAGATTATATAAAAGATCATAAAATTGCTATAAACGCTTTAGATTTCACTTCTGATGTTCCGCTTTTGTTTGACTCTATTTGCCAGAAAAAAAAGATACCGGTTTTGCATCCGTATAATTTAGGATGGGGAGCATTAGTATTGGTTATTTCAGATGATGAAGGATTAGATGTTTTAAGAAAACCGGACGAAAAATTTAGCGAAATTAATGTTGTCAATTATGTTTTAGAATATATGAGATATTGGGAAAATCCGCAGGACTGGCTGGAAAAAATTCTGGGGGAATATATAAATGAAAACAAAAATCTTTCGCCTCCGCAACTTTCTATTGCTTCCTGGTTAGTAGCTGGAATATGCAGTAATATTGCGTTTGATATCTGTATCAATAAACGCATAAAAGTATTTCCGGAGTTTTATTTAACGACGATCAGATAGAAAAAAAAATGAAATCTAAAATTTTAATCTAAAGAGATTACTTTTTTAGATTAATTTATTACTGGTTACAAAAGCAATTGCTTCTGAAATATTCGTTACTTCTAATTTTTGAAAAAGATTTCTTCTGTGAAATTTTACCGTATCCGGCGAAATAAATAGCGCTTCGGCAATTTCATTTATAGTAAAACCCCTGGTCGAAAATTGTAAAATTTCTTTGTCTCTTTTAGATAAAGCAATTTTTTTGGAATCTTCCCAATGATTCAGTTCAAGATTATACTTTTGAACCGTGTTTGCTCCGTTTTTGTGTATTTTGATATTACCCGCCTTACGTTCAGATGATAATGAAATAATACATATTGCTTTCCATATTTTTCCACTTGATGTTAAAAAAACAGGAGTAAGTTTTTGATTGATTAAAATTAATTTTCCTTCCTGATTTCTTAAATGAAAATCATAAGATATGGTATAATGAGTGCGCTCTTCTAAGGGCGTTTTTTCATAAAAATCAAATCCAATAGTATTAATTTTCAATAATAATTCTAAATCGGCTTCAGGAACATGTTTAAAATAAAAAGAATAGCCCATTTCAAGCACTTCTTCTGCTGTATTGCCACATAAAAATAATGGGTTATCAGAAACAAACTCAAACCCTTGTATTAAATAATCTATAACGTAAAGACTTGTATATGTTGCTCTTGCAAATGCCTTAATAGGTTCTAAATAATCAAATCTTGTTGACCTTTCTTCATCTGTCATACCATAAATGATATTTCTGGAATCAAAAAAAGAGTTTAAATCCTGTTCTTTCATTTGGATAATTTTAATCAAATTTAATTTAATTTTTTTGTTATGTGTGATAATAATTACACAGATCTTTAAAAAAATATATTTTACTATAACTTATTGATTGTTAGCAGTTAAAATCTTTTTGACTTAAGATAATTATAGCGTTTTCTTTTAAAACGGATAAAACCAATATTTGCTAAAAACGTATCGATCAAACCATCTTTATAAAATTATTTTCTTTCGTCATAATTTACAACTTAAAAGCAATATTACCCTAAAGTACAATTTATTGCAGGTAGCTTAATACTACTATTTAGTGTAGTAATAGTGCGGTTTTCTACAATTAGTTTTGATGATAACCAAAAGCAAATGGACTCCCATGACTATTAACCAGAATTACCTTGAAAGATTAGAATTAAATCAATTAACAGAATTAGCCAAGTTTGTAGTAGAAGAAAACTTTAATCATCATTGCGAAAATGTAAGTACCGAAAAAATTAACACAGATACACAAGAAGTTTATAATGAAGAATTAAATTATTTTAAAGATTCTGAAATTTTTGTTGCCAAAGATTTCTCAGGAAATATTCAAGGATCGATTAGAGTAATTAAATGGGATTATGAGATGAAGCTTCCGCTCCAGAAAATTTTTGATATTAATCCTTTAAGTGTTTTAGATCTTTCAGAAAAATTATCTTCTGTTTGGCACATTGGGCGATTTGCGACCAAAAGAAACATAAAAGATAAGACACTATTTAGAAGACTGATGGTGTGTGCAATTGCTCCTTTATGCGAGCAAAAAAAAGGTATTGCCTTTGCAGAGTGCGATAGCAAACTGTTACGAATTATGAATTTGCTTGGCATACAAGCAGAAGTTATAGGAAGCTCTATTAATTATCTGGGTTCTGAAACGATACCGATAGCAATGAGTTATGATGGTTTGAAAAAGTTTTACTCTGATAATAAATTTTTAATAACATCTGATAACATTGATAAAATGCCTAATAAAACATTTCGAAATAAGGAATGTGAATACTCTTTACTAACAGCTTAAAAGATTATGTGTATGATAATTAATCAGTTCTCTGCAAATAAGTTATAGATTAATAATCTTGATAAGCATGAAGTAAAATTTTAATTTTAAGAATAAATAAAATGATTTTAACAGAAGAACAAAAAAAAGGTCAGGATGTGTTTTTTAGGATAATTACGGAAGCCTGGGAAAACGATGATTTTAAAAAATCATTAATTACTAACCCTGAAGAAACATTAGAAAAATTTTTTGGGAGAAGTTTGCCAAACGGAAGAAAAATTAAAGTAACAGATCAGTCTGATCCAGAATATTTATACATCAATATTCCTATAAAACTAAAGCATAGTGATCAGGTATTAAACGCAAAAAAAAAAGCAAATTAAACAGAGCAAATTCAAATGACTCTGTTATTACAGACTACGAAAGTTTGTATAATTCTTTGCAAAACATATATGGATAGCATTTTTATAAAATAGACGTTAGAAAAAGTTTCTATACTAGAAAATGAGATCGATTAATTAAAGTTACCCAACCCGAAATCACAAATTATGGATGGCTTCTTTACCAGCTGGCTAAACGTCAAATTTCGTAATAATAATGAATAATACACTTACACTCGAGCGAATTGATCAAGTTGTATCAATTGATTTATCTTATGAACTTAAAGCTTATTTGTTTAATAAATTTTCGTTAAACGATGACTATGAGGTATCTACTATTGTCGAAGATGAGGGAATTCAATTTTGGAAAGAAACGTTATTTAATTTTTCTGGCAGAAAAGACATCTTTGGCATATTAAAAGAATGTTATTCACAATTGAATTTTTTGATTGAAAAAGAAAGAGATAAAATAGACCTCTATATCGATGTTGTTTTAAGAGGAAAAATGAATGATATAAAATTAGAGGATTATCAAAAATTAGAAGATTCAAAAAACATTAGTTTTGAAGTTCATGAAAGCATCGCAGGTAAAATCCCGGTTTTAATCATACCTCGCAAAGAAGATTTTGTAAAAATAGTACGGTCTTTAGTCTATAAAAACAATCCGGTAGCCATTCCTTCATCAATGGGAGCCGTATTATTGAATGGTCTTAACAATTCGAAACGATTAAATATGATCAAAAAAAACTGGTTGCAAAATAATTCCTTAGGAGACTGGAACACAGAATTTTTAGACAATGTAATGCCCAATAAATCTTTATACAAAGATAAAATGATCATTTTAAGCACAAAACCTTACAGTGACGTAACGGCGAATCAGTTAGGACTGACAGAGGATTTATGGAATTTATATTCAGTTTCTATTCGAAAAGAACATGAATTTACGCATTTGTATACGCTTAAAAAATACGGACAGGCCACCAATAATTTGCACGATGAGTTAATAGCCGATTACATTGGTATTATTAAAACAACATGGAATTATAATAAAATGTGGATGTTAACCTTTATGGGGTTAGAAAATTATCCTCATTACAGAGAAGGAGCCAGATTAGAAAATTATCTAAAAGAAAGTAAATTATCTTCGGATGATTTTAGACAATTGATTAAAATTGTAAAAAACGCTATCGAAAACATCGCTATTTTTGATAAATGTGTGGGAAAACTAAAATCGACTAGAGATCAAATGTGCAGAATAGATGCACTTTGCGAAATAGGATTAATCGATTTGGCATCTGCAAAAGGTGCCGAGTTATTGATTGAGATTTATTTTGAAAATTTTCATCGCGAATTATTTTAAATCCTATTCGTTTAAAGATTTTAAAAAAGCTCATTTCTTAGGAAATGAGCTTTTTTTAGTTTTTAATGCTTGGCAAATAAATCTCTTATTGATGAAAGAAATTATACAGTTAAAGAACTCAAAAAAAAACTGATTCAATTTTATAAGAATAATTATTATTTATGAAAATTAATTTTACATTATAAATCATAAAAAAAGAGAATATCATTATTAATGATGTTAAATTTTTTAATATTCTTGTTTTTAAAGCCTTAAATTACAGACTTATTATCTATATTTATTCTTGATTTTTTATTTGATGATAAAGTGTATTTTATTGATTATTAGCTTATTGGCTTGATTAAAGCGTTGTGTAAATCTTGATTTTTATCCCATTTTTTTTAAAACTTCTTTTTTAGGTCTAGTTTCGTTAGGTCCTTTTTATAGGAACTAACTATTTAAAAAACCTAAAACTATGAGAAACAAATTACACACTATTTTTTTTAAAAGAGACAAATATTGCCACATCATGTGGATCTTTTTTGCACTCTTAACCTCAAATTTATTTGCACAGCGAGGTTATTATGATGCACCATACAAAAGGTATGAAGCAAACTTAGGTCAATTGTCTAATGGGAGTACAGTTACTTCAAAATCCTATGTTCAGGGAGATCTTCAATCGGAAGCCACAGATCAACAATGTGTGAATATGTCTGCTAACAATGCCACAGTACAATGGACGCTTACAGAAGCCGCAGACGGACTTGTAGTTCGATACAGTGTTCCTGATGGGCAAACGGCTACTTTGGGCGTGTATAATGGAAACACAAAACTTACAACTCTAACCTTGACTTCGACCTGGTCGTGGGAATATTTGTGGAGCAACGGAAACCCTAACAATAACGGAATCACCAATCAAAACCCAAGAATGCGATTTGATGAAGTACGTTATAAACTTCCGGCTAAAATTGCTGTATCCGGAACTTTAAAACTGGTAAGAGAATCGGGGAATGTCCATGTGGATTTTGCAGAAATGGAACCAATCGCTACAGCCGTTACAGCTCCGGCGGGCTCCGTGACTTACACCGGAAACGGAAGTGATTTACAGACTTTTATTGATGCAAACGGTGGTAAAAAAATATTTGTTCCAAGTGGGGTTTATAACGTTAATAGAGAATTGTATTTTGGTGTTGCCAATACTTCATTAGTAGGTGCCGGAATGTGGTACACGCAGATTAATTTTACCAACACAAGCAGCTTAAATGGTGGATTGCGTGCCAATGCGGCAGGTATTTCATTTACGGATCTTTATTTAACAACAAATTCAGCATCCAGAAGTAATTCTTATAAAGCTATAAATGGTGTTTTTACATCCACTTCAACGGTAAAAAATATTTGGGCTGAACATTTTGAATGCGGAGCTTGGATTGCACAATATAATACCGGAGGACCTGCAATTGCCGATGGTTTTACGGTATCACATTGTCGTTTTAGAAATAATTATGCCGATGGAATTAATCTTTGCAAAGGAACTGCAAATGCAATTGTAGAGCATTGCAACTTTAGAAATAATGGAGATGATGATCAGGCAATTTGGTCTGCCGATGGTTTGGAATGTATCAATAATACTTTTAGATATAATACTTCAGAAAATTGCTGGCGTGCCTGCGGTCTGGCGATTTATGGCGGAAAGAATAACAAAGCCTACAATTTGATTATAAAAGACAATTTGGAAGCGGGTATCAGAGTGAGTAATAATTTTCCGGGAGCGCCATTTAACAATGACGGAATGCACGAAATACACGATATTACGGTAACAGCATGCGGAACTTTTAATGATACTTATAATAATCCGGTTGCTGCGGTAGATATTTTTAGCGCTACTAATGCCGGAAGTCAGGTTAAAAATGTGCAGCTTTATAGTATCGACATTTTAGATTCAAGAAATGATGCTATTTCGATTAGTAAAAGATCAGGTGATGGTATTTATAATCTTTCGTTTAAGGACATTACAGTTAACGGAACCGGTAAAGAATATCCAAATAATAATGCACTTAACAGAAATTGGGGCAGAGGATATTTTGTGCTTATAGCAGGTTCTCCTGCCGGAAATGGTACGTATTGCAACATGAATTATTCTAATAGAGGTGGTAATGCCACAGCAAATGAAGAAATTAGTGCAATTGGTACATTTTCATGGACACAAGGTTCTAACTGTTCAAGTACATCAGTTCCGGTTTCAGGCGTAACGGTTTCACCTGCAACAGCTACTTTAGGCGTTGGCGCGACACAACAATTAACGCCAACCGTTGCTCCGGCAAATGCGACCAACAAAACAGTAACATACAGTTCTAATAATACTGGCGTTGCAACGGTAAACGGATCAGGTTTGGTTACTGCAATTGCATCCGGATCAGCAACAATTACAGTGACAACTCAGGATGGTAACAAAACCGCAACTGTTGTAATCACAGTGAGTTCATCAAATGTGGCGGTAACAAGTGTAAGTTTAAGTCCAACAACAGCAACTTTAAGTGTTGGTGGAACACAACAATTGACACCAACAGTTCTTCCGTCGAATGCAACAAATAAAGCGGTTAGTTATGCATCAAACAATACGGGCGTTGCAACGGTTAATGCTTCAGGTTTAGTAACGGCAGTTGCTAACGGATCAGCAATAATTACGGTAACAACCGCTGACGGAAATAAAACAAGTACGGCTACAATTACGGTTAACACGGCAACAGGAAACTACTTTACTATTAAAAACAAATGGACTAATAATTATCTATATGATGCCGGTGCAAATGTTGGCTACGGAACAACTGTTGCTAATAATAATTATAAATGGGAAAAAGTAGCTGTTGATGCGACTTATTTTATACTAAAAAATGTAGGTACAGGAGATGTTATGCATATCGAAAACTTAACAGGAGCGGTGCAATGTACTGTTGCCGGTCCTGATTGGATGAGTGCACAATGGTCAACTGAAAATGTTGATGCTACATGGGTGAGAATTAAAAACAGATGGCAAACAGGAAGCATGATTCATATTGAAAACCTGAATGGTTCTGCTCAATATGCGGGAGCTCAAAACAATTGGGATAGTGCGCAATGGCAATTTCAAAGCACTTCAACATCGAAAAAAGTTAATGGACCGGAAGTAACAGCAGAGAAAAACTTTGAAGTTAGTATTTATCCAAATCCTTCAATTGACAAAGAATTTAATGTTGTCTTGCCAGAATTAAATGCAGATGATGTCGCAACAGTTACGGTTACGGATATTAACGGAAGAAAGGTTTTGCTAAACAAACTTAATGCTTCTGCAAAAATCAATCACAACTTGGGTAGCGGAATCTATATTGTTACCATCAGTTCAAATAGTTATAATGTTTCTAAAAAACTGATTGTCAAGTAATTTATTAAGATATAGTAAATTATAATATTCGGGTTTCTTATTGAAGATTATACATTACAAACCTCCAAAGTCATTTGATTTTGGAGGTTTCTTGGTTTGATGTTTTTTTATCAGAATCAAATATTTAGTGTGGTTTTATTGACTTGGATATTCTTTTAGCTCTTGTAATGTTTTCCAATCGACAGTTTTAATTTCTTTTGCTTTTTGTTTGAGATTTTCAATTCCCAGATTAGTTAACCAGTTTTCTATTTTGTCATCAATTTCAAAAAAATCTAAATGTATCGATTCTTTTGAATCTACTTTATCCCGAATTCCAATTGCAGGATAATATTGTCCTAAAAAGTTACAAAATGAAACCAAAAACACCTCAATGGCATCAGGATCAATATTTAAAATAGTTGGAATTTCACCTCGAATGTATTCGAAACACGATATTATAAGATCATAATCCCCATCTATTTGGTCATAAATATCAGGCTCAATTGGCATAAAACCTTTTCTACTATTCTCGTTAGATTCCATACTAATAATTTGTTTTTGGTTTCTTCGGTTTTTGTAATTTTCAAATGATTTATGTAACTGTCAGGAATAATTTTAATGTCCTTTCAATAAATTGATACTAACCGTAGCAATGTCAGCATCTGGAAATCGTTTAAAAATTGATTTATCCGGAAACAATCCTGCTTCGGCAGCGACATTATTAAAGACATCTATTTCAACAATATATTGGTCAGAAAAACCGTGAGTAGCATCGTAAGCTGTTGCGGGAGTTTTTCCTAAATTACCGGCGGCAAGTTTTGGGTTTATCGTGTGTAACTCAATCAGGAGTAAACCAAATTTGCGAACATATGGTGACCATTTTTGTAAATGTTCCAATAGATTATCTTCTACAAGATTGTTGCTGATTCTTTTTCCTCTGTAAGCAAATGCACCGCTAGATTTACTGATTCTGTCTTTGTCGATATGTTTCGGATCAGTCCAAATTCGGTTGTGATCTAGAAAAGTCCTTACGTTAAGTAAATCTTTCAGGTCAATATTATAATTTTCTTTCAAGTCATCCGAAAGTAAATCCGGGCGTCCAATGTCTCCCCAAATTACCTTTGCCCAAATATCTGCCTTTATAAGATTTGCTCTCGTTACTTTCAGCGCAGCCTGATTATAATCTGCTCCAACCAAAAATAACGGATATTCATCGAGCATTTTTCCGCGTAAAGTCTGCCTGTCGATTACTTCAAAAATATGTTGCAGAAAAGCACCATTGCCACAACCCATATCGAGGATTCCTTTGGGCTGTTGTTCAATGGGTAAATTAAAAAGTTTAACAATAATCTCGTCTACAACTTTAAAATAAGTATCGTGAGCACCACCGCTTCCCCAAACATTCATTTCGCGATCAACGTGAATTTCGTTTTCACCGTCGGTTATCATTCTTAATGCGGCAGGATCTCCAAAAATTAATTCTTCAATTTTGGCAAATGTTGGTAAATAAGAAACCGTAACACCATAAGCACTGGCTCTTTTTGCGAAAAACAAACCGTCTTCGGTAAATTGATAATTGCCTTTTTTTTCCAGAAACCATCCAAGATGCACAAAAAAGTCTAATATTTTCTTGAAGTTTTCAGGAGATTTATGAAATTCTTCGGGCTTAAAAGAAGTTTCCATAAAATACTTATGAAACATTCCTTTCATTGCCAAACGAACTATTGTTGGTCCAATTAAATATCCCTCAATATGTTTTAAAATCTGATCCTGAATACTGTTTATCAAGGCATCATCAGAAGGTTTAATTTCGTAGTTTTTTTTATATTTTTCAAAAATAATGTTGAGCTTTTCAAACGGTTCATCTTCGAAAAGACGTGAATGAAACTGAATAGAAAACTGAAGTAAATCGACAACATCTTCATAAAGATAAAAGAGTGAAAAAGCTATTGCTGTCTTTTCATTTACAGAAATCTTAATTTCCTGTGTTTGGTTGTTTACTTCGTAATCTAAAAAACCCTGAGAAGCCAAAATCCGCAAACCAACATTCAGATAACCTTCATTTGCCTTAAAAACATTTACGAGCTCAGTTAATTGTACCTGCTTTTTGTTGAGGATAAACTCTAAAACTGCATTGTTTTTAAGCGCTATTGCTACCGGAGCAATGGCTAAACCGTCAAGATGTCTAAAAATGGAGCTTCGAAGTTGTGATTTATCTGTCATATAAAAAGATTGAATGTTTACTAAAAATAGTATTTTTTTTTAAACTGAGGAACTATGAGTGTCAGAGCGTCTAAATACTATGTTCTTTCTGCGAATTGATGCTGTTTTTATTTGTTTTTAAATTATACAGAACAGCCGAAAAAGTTAAGAAGATTAGTGTAGTAATGATTGATCCTTCGAAACCAAATTCGCTACCACTCAAAACAGAAGGTTCTTTTGGAATGTATTTTAAAATGCTTGTAATTTTTGCCCCACTAATATTACTTCCCAAAATACAGCCCATTGAGAAATTCCAAAAAGCATGTACAATCGTAACTAGAAAAACCGAATTACTTTTTAAATATATTATACTAAAAAAGATACCTGCAATTATAATATTAAGAATACCAATGATGGTGATATTTGGATTAAATACATGAAAAATGCTAAAAAAGACAGAGATTAATATCACTTTTTTCATTGTAATATTATTAGCTAATAATGTATAAGGTATAAATCTAAATAATATCTCCTCCAATAATGCTGAAAGAAATATCATTATAAAGTAATAAATAATATTAATATCCCAGTTGTAGTATTCAGTAACTTCGATTAGCCTAAAACCAATTAAAGAAAAATATACTATAAATGGCATCGAGAAAGAAAATATAATCAAACTGGTATAGAAGAACTTATTGATAAAATTAGCTTTAAAAAGCCCAAATAAGTCGTTTTTCCTGAATAAATACAAGATATATAGTAGCTGAGGAAAAAAAGTAGAAATCCAAATTCGATAAGTGAATTCATTTTTTTTTAAATCAGGAAAAGCAATAAAAAGAAAGGGGATTGAAATAAAAGAAATATACAAAAATGCCTTGATGTAAAAATTAAATATTTTTTTCATTTATTGCTATTTATTGTTGCTTATTGGTTAATATAAAATAAAGCTTTACCTAATATTTCTCCTAAAAAATAAAAGCAAAAGATGAAAAATAATGAAGTATAAAGGATAATTAGCGGCTTTTTATATTTTTTACCTAGAAAATATTTTTCAAATATATTTTGATGTTTCATAAAATCTTTTTTTTAATTATTAATATATAAATGCATCTTCTGAGTTTCAATTTCTAAATAGAATGTTTAATCTTTAATTTTTTTTCTCTTTTATTAAAATATACAATTATAAAAAGAGTGGCGAAGGTTATTATAATTAAACAATTCTGAATAAAAAAAATTATGAGAAGTAGGTTTTTATTATAAAAACAATACCATTATATATAGTGTGAGCAATTAAAGCTATTAGTATTGCATGTTTTTGATTCTTGCCTCTCGTATATAAAAAAGCAAATATCAAACCTCACACAAAAGCATACAAGAAATAAAAAATATTGTATAAATGCGATGATGCAAATAGAAAAGCAGACAAAATACAACAGTATTCCATTAAATCTTGTGAGAGTAGAGGTGATTTTGATGCCTTTTTATCTTGTTTTAGTTCCAATACTCACTATAAAAATTTTTAGTTTCCATTAATTCTAAATGATTTCCTGATATAGAAACTGTTTTATCTTCCAGAATATAAATTGTATCAGCAATATTTTTCATCATATTTAAGCGATGCGAGATAAAAAAAATAGCACATTCTTTTTTTATTTTTTGCAAGAGGTTTATAGTGAACTGTTCTGTATTTCGGTCCATTGCTGCAGTAGCTTCATCAAGAATTAGTAGTTGTGGTTTTTTGTATAAAGCTCTTGCCAGAGCTATGATTTGTTTTTGACCTCCTGATAAATTAATTCCTTCCTCACCAACAATTGTTGTTAAACCTTGTGGCAATTGACTGAAATAGAAATCAAAACTATACTCTTCTAGGAATTTTATGAAGTTTTCTGGCGTTTCATCTTTACCAAGTAAAATATTATCGATAACGGTTCCATTAAAAACAGTAATTTCTTGAGGAATTACAGACAATAAATTTCGATAAGAACGTAGACTAATTTCTTTAAGAGAGTATTTATTATTTAGGATAATATTTCCATTTTCAAAATTATAGAAGCGCTGTAAGATTTGACCTAAAGTACTTTTTCCGCTTCCGCTTTCTCCAACAATTGCAATGAATTTTCCTTTTTCCATTTCTATATTTATATCGTGAAAAAGCTCACTTCTTCCTGCAAACCGGAATGAAAGATTCTGTATTGAAATATTATCAATTTCAAAAATCTCTTTTCCCTCTTCGTTTTCTTTTTCTATCGATGCAAATTCATACATTCTGTTAAAGGCAATTTTAGCCTCATTTATAGGGATAGATATCAAGGCTAAATTTGCAATGGAGGGCAATAAAGCACCTACAATACCTAAAATTGCCATTAATTCACCAATTTTAATTTCATTACTAAAAACTTGAACAGAAGTATAAATTAAAATGCTAATAGAAAAAATAACACTTGCTAAACCTGATTGCCAAGATAAGTCAATATTAATTTTGCCAAGATTAAATTTTTTCTGTTGAAAGTCAGCAAAAATATATTCATTTATTTTATTAAAAACAGATTGCTTATTATCATTTTTTATGGTAGCAATTCCTTGAATAGTGTTAATATAATTACTTTCATTAAGGGCGTAACTTTGCATAACTTCTTTTTGCAAAAACATTATTTTTTTGTTCTTGCTGTAAATTATAAAAAAATAAATAGGCAAACTTAATAAAGACATTAATCCAACTTTCCAGGAATAACCAAACAAGAATACTAATGAAATTATAGCAACTAAAATATCAATAATTAAAGTACTAGTCAGCATTTTTATTACACCCTGTACACGTTGCACATCGTTTAATCGCGCAACAAGCTCTCCTATTTGGCGAGTATCAAAAAAAGGCTTAGGTAATTGTAAAAGTGAAGAGAAAAATGATTTATTTATTCGATTATTAAAGTCTTTAGACTGTTGTAGTAAAAAGTATTCCCTTAGAACTGCTATTCCTACTTTAGCCAAAAGTAAAACTACCAATAAAGAAATTCCTGAGATAAGCTTTTTAATATTATTTGAAGGTAAAATATCATCTATCAGTTTTTGAGAAAACAATGCCATTGACATTCCCAAACCAGCAATAAAAACGCCTAATAAAACAGAAATACAAATAATTTCATAATCTTCTTTTAGTAAGTCAAGAAACCATTTTTTTTGAGCATTTTTATCTGTTTTTTCAGTTATAAAATTTTCATTTGGTTCAAGCGTTAAGCAAGTTTTTGAAATCCAAATTGTTTCTAATTGTTCTATTGATAAATTGTAAACACCTTTTGCGGGATCTCCAATCAAGAAACCTTTACTTTCATCATATTTATAACAAACAATATAATGTTGCAGTTGGTTATCTACTATCACATGAAGAATAACAGGCTGTTTGTAGTCGATCAGTGCTTTTATATCTGCCTCACAACCTTCTGCCTTAAAACTTAATTTATTTGCAGCTTGGTACAAACCTAGTATCGTGGTACCTTGTTTTGTTGTTCCGCTTATTTCGCGAAGTTTTTCAATGGACTGATTCCCGTTATATAATTTTATAATCGATAATAAACAAGCTACACCACAATCAGATTGATCTAATTGTAGTGTATGCGTTTTTTGGATTTGTTTTATCTTCATTATATTTTATTGGAGATTTATTTTTTTATCAAAACTTCGATTTGGGTCTGACCTTTTATTTTTTCAATTAGTTTTTGTTTTTTATTATAAAGTACTAAACTCGGTAGTGACTTTACATCAAAAGTAGAAGCGAAAGTAACTTTGTTATCAGATAAAAAATAAATGTTGTCATAAGTGGTTAATTGATATTTCTGGGCAAATGTTTTGATAGTTTCTGTTTTTTCAAATGAGACGAAAATTAATTGGAAATCACGTAAGGATTCCATGTTTTCTTTAATCATTTTGGCTTCTTCGTTACAAAACTCGCACTCTGTATTAAAATAAATAAAAATAGTTGCAGTTTGTTTTTTTAAGTTTTGATTGGTGAAGATTCCTCCATTTATGTTTTGAAATGAAAATTTAGGGATGTTTTTTATATTTTTTTCAATCTCCTTTTTATGTTTTATTTGAGACACAATTAAGTAACTTAGAATAAGGAGAGTAGCAATGAATGTTATAAGAAAAATACCTTTTAGTTTTTTTTTCATTTTTCTGTCCCTTTATTTAGAATAACTGATATTATAAGGCAAATCATTGCAATAGTTCCTATAGAAGTTTGAAGAATATCTCCATTATAAAAGAAATATCTAATAATATGGGCAATAAGCATTATAATGCATGCAAAAAGAAATATTTTTCTGATTTTAGACATTTTAAGAGTAATTAAGAGTGAAAAACATAATAGTAGTAATCCATAACAATAAAGTAGGGCCATAACTATAAGCGACAATTTTTAGACCTTTATCCATATTGGTTTCAGTTTCTTTACCTATTAAATAAGCAAGGATAAGCCAGTATGTCAATTCGAATAAACTAAGTGTTTGAAACGGATAAATAAACCAAGTCTCTAGTTCTTTATACCCTATGATATTTAGAGCCGACAGAGGATAAAAATATTGAATATCCCCGAAGTTGTACTTAGTTTGAAAAAAAGAAAACCAAATAATTTTAGCAATACCAACTAATAAAAAAACAAACTCTGCTTTAATAACAATAGTCCATAATGATTTGTACACTACTTCTTTCTGACTGAAAAAATAAGTTCCTATATACAATACAATAGCAATTATACTTGTTTTGATTGCTATGTATATTGGAATGAAAAAATAGGAAACCCACTTCCATTTATTTTGA
Organism: Flavobacterium sp. ov086; assembly: GCF_900187965.1. Classification (GTDB taxonomy): domain Bacteria; phylum Bacteroidota; class Bacteroidia; order Flavobacteriales; family Flavobacteriaceae; genus Flavobacterium. The sequence goes on from NZ_FZNL01000004.1 coordinate 370,246, forward strand.
AATTCAAAATATTGATTTAATTGTTGAGAAGTGAGTTTTTCTGCCATTGAACTGTATTGTAAGGCATCAATTTCTAAGATTGCTTTTGTAGCTTCTCCTAGTAATATTAAAGCTAGAGAAAGTAAGAAGCATAATAGATATGGGGTTTTATTCATGAGAATTATATTTTATTGCTCCTCGATGTCATTATAATTTGCTCGTTTCAGTTTTTATTCTCCCTGTAGAGTTTCTTTTTATGAAATAAACCATAAATAAGATGCTTAAAAATGATAAACCAACTAGTGATAAAGTAATATTGAACATATTCTCATTTATAAAAGAGACTGTTGCTGATGTAGTTGTAATTAAAATATTTAATATGCAAAGAAGAATAAAAAACTTTCCTTCATAAAAGGATTTTATTAAAATGGAGATTATCAATAAGTTTAAAAAAGCAAAAAAAAGAAAAACGATACTTATGCAAGTAAAAACGGTAATATCTACTTTATGATTTAATAAAAATAAGAAAGGAAAAGAAAATAATAAAATGGTAATAGGCTGTTTTAATATATAAAGCAGTTCCTTTATTGTTTGTGTTGTCTTTTTATTGACTCTTGAATTACTAATACAAAAAACATTATATTTTTCACTTGGACTTGATATAATAGTTCTCATTGTAATAAATCCATATATTACAGGAAAAGTTACAATATTAAATAAACTCATTAAAAATATAATATCGAGTAATTCTACATGAATATATTTCATAAAAATTAGGTCGATAAAAATAATTGCTACTACAAAAGTATAAAGGGTAATGGATTTCATAATTTGTTTTTTTAGTTATTATAATCCGCCTCGTAGAGACGGATTGTTTTATTAGCTACAGGTATAAGCGGTCATTCCCCAACCAAAGTAACTTCCAGCCATTGCAAAAGCTATTGCACCAACTCCACCTGTGGCTGCACCAATTATTGCTCCAGTTCCAAAAACTAAAGCTCCCGCAATTGATATATAGCAATTTGCTGATGGTCCACCCGCACCTGAACTCCCATCATCAGCGTTTTTAAGTTTTTGCTTTTGACCTCCTAATAAATTCTCCATTTGATTCAATTCTAATTTTTTCATGATATAAATATTTAATTGGTTAATATTAATTTTAATGTATTCTCATTTGTTTTATTTTTAAAGGTTATAAAATAAGTAAACAATCCTAAAAATTCTTCAAACTATAATTCTAGAAAATAACAGTATTTTAAGGTAACCTCTTGTTAAAAAAAAATCTCATTTTCTTTTGCCAAAACTATGGGAAACATTATAATGAAAGCAAATGATCGTTATCGAAATTCAGGAATGTCGATACGCAATTCAGGAATTCGACAAGAAATAAATGTTAAGTGATTGTTTATTAGTGTTTTGATGAATGCCAAAAAAAAATAGAATTTATCATTACAATTCTGTAAAGATGCTCTATTTTTGTAAGAAACTCCAATGTATGTTTCCGTATAAACTTCAAAGAATCTTACTATTATTAATACTTCCTATTTTTTTGGTTGCTCAGCCTACACAAAAAGACCTTACAAAATTGTCTTATGATCAGTTGCATAAATTGTATTTTGATAATGTTGGTAATCAAAAGAAACAAATACTATATACAAATGCCTATATGACTAAGGCAATAAGAGAAAATAATAACATAAGGAAAGCTAAAGCTAATTATCAAATTGCCTTGTTTTATTATAAATCTGATGAGAATAAAGCGATTCAATATCTTGACAGTGTTATAAAATACTCGAAAGGAACAAATG
>NZ_FZNL01000011.1 GCF_900187965.1 Flavobacterium sp. ov086
TTCATTCAGACCAAGGCTGGCAATACCAAATGAATCATTACCAACTTTTATTAAAACAAAAAGGAATCAAACAAAGCATGTCAAGAAAAGGAAACTGCCTAGATAATGCAATTATTGAAAACTTCTTTGGAATATTAAAATCTGAAATGTTTTATACCCAAAAATTTAAATCAATAGAACAATTAAAAAAAGAAATTAATAAGTATATAATATATTACAATAACGAAAGAATTAAATCAAATTTAAACAAAATGAGCCCGATAAAATATCGAGCTCATTATTATCAAACTTAATTATAAATTTGTCTAAACTTTTGGGTGCAGTCTAAGCAAACAGCCTTTAATATTTTTTAAGATGCTAAAAAGACTTAGAACCTAAGCGACTTAGCAACTCAGAACCTTTTTATTTACTTCCAAATAATTTTCCAATAAATCCTGCAATTCCACCTTTACTTTTGGTAACAACAAGAACATCTGCTACATCTACTTTTCCGTCAGCATTTTGATCTAATCCAAACTGCATTCCGTATTTAGAAATCGTATCCATAATTCCTGAAGCTTGTCCGCTGTTTCCGGAAATAGCACCAATAATATCAGATATATTAAAACTACTGTCATTAGGATCTTTAGCTTTATTTACTAACGAGCTTAAAATCTGCGGAATCATGCTTGCCGCCACGCCAGAAGAAGCTGCACTGCTTAATCCAAATTTTTCACCAAGATTTCCTGTCACTTGTTGTGTTAATTGCTGTACAACAGGATTTGAACTGTCTATTGCAGATGTTCCGCTAAATAAGCTGGCAAGTTGTTCGCCGCCGCCTTCTGAAGCAATTTTTTGCAATCCTGCAAAAATTGAAGAACTTGTTTCGGTAATTACAGCTTCATTGTGCTCATTTGGAATAGCAGAATTATTTATTACGGCATCTCCTCCGTATTGTTGTACTAATTGCGTTAATTGTTCAAACATGATTTTTAGAGTTTAAATTAGACGTCAAATTTATGCAAAAAGAAAGGGATTTACTACAAATAAATAGTAAATCCCTCTAAAGTTAATCTATTTTTTTATTACTTAGCTTAACAAAGTAATAATTTGTGAAGCTAATTCTGTTCCAATTCTGTCTTGAGCCTCTCCAGTTGCAGCTCCAATGTGCGGAGTCAAAGAGATTTTAGTATGCATTAAGATTGCCATTTCTGGTTTTGGTTCGCTTTCAAAAACGTCTAAACCTGCAAAAGCAACTTTTCCAGAATCTAATGCTTTTACTAAAGCTACTTCGTCAATAACACCACCACGAGCACAGTTTACGATTCCAACGCCATCTTTCATGATTGCCAATTCTTTCTCTCCAATTACGTAACCATCCTGAGCAGGAACGTGCAATGTAATGAAATCAGCTTCTTTAAATAAAGACTCTAATGATTGAGAAACAATTGTAGTTGTGATAGACTGACCATCAAAAAACTCAACTTTAACATCTACAGTCGGAATAAACATATCTGCAGCGATAACTTTCATACCTAAACCAAGAGCCATTTTTGCTGTAGCTTGTCCGATACGACCAATACCAACAATACCTAAAGTTTTACCTCTTAATTCAGTTCCGTTTGCGTAAGCTTTTTTCAAACCATCAAAGTTTGAATCCCCTTCAAGAGGCATATTTCTGTTAGAATCATGCAAGAAACGAACACCAGAAAATAAGTGTCCAAATACCAATTCAGCAACAGATTCTGATGATGAAGCAGGCGTATTAATTACATGAATTCCTTTGCTTTTTGCATAATCAACATCGATATTGTCCATACCAACACCACCACGACCAATAATTTTTAATCCCGGGCAGGCATCGATAATATCTTTACGAACTTTAGTTGCACTACGCACTAAAACAACGTCTATATTATTTTCATTCACAAAATTAGCAACTTGTTCCTGAGCTACTTTTGTAGTTATAACTTCAAATCCACCTTTTTCTAAAGCAAGAATTCCACTTTTAGAAATTCCATCATTCGCTAATACTTTCATTTTAGTTTATGTGTTTTTTTATTGATTAATCGTTTAATTGTTTAACCGAAGAACCAATTATTATATTTTTTCTTTTTTTTGTTTTGGAGCTAATCCCGCTCCCGAAGCCTCGGGACGTTCCAATCTTTTTTATCCGCCGCGGCGGACACAAAAAGATTTCCACTTCTATCAGGGCTAGGGTTTCAGTATTCAATACAAATTTTCGATTAAACAGTTAACCAGATTAACGATTTACCGAAAGAAGCGATTAAACTTTAGACTCCAAAGCTTTCATTACATCAACCAATACCTGAACACTTTCGATAGGCATAGCATTGTAAATAGAAGCTCTGTAACCACCAACAGAACGGTGTCCTGGCAATCCTGAAATTCCAGCTTCTTTCCATAAAGCATCAAACGTAGCCGTATGATCAGCGTTGTTTAATAAGAAAGTAACATTCATCTTAGAACGATCTTCAACCGCTGCAGCACCTTTAAATAATGGGTTTCTGTCGATTTCAGTATAAAGTAAATCTGCTTTTGCGTCGTTTAATTTTTCAATAGCAGCAACTCCGCCTTTACTTTTAATCCATTGTAATGTTAATAACGAAACGTAAACCGCAAAAACAGGTGGAGTATTATACATACTTTCTCCTTTAATGTGTTTTGCATAGTCTAACATACTTGGAATTGTTCTTCCGTTTTTCTCCAGGATTTCTTCTTTGATAACTACCAAAGTAGTTCCTGCAGGACCCATATTTTTTTGAGCTCCGGCATAGATTAAATCAAATTTAGAGAAATCTAAATCGCGGGAAAAGATATCAGAACTCATATCGCAAACTACTGGAATGTTAGTTGCCGGGAATTCTTTCATTTGAGTTCCAAAAATAGTATTGTTACTTGTACAGTGAAAATAATCTGCGTCACTTGGTATTTCGTATCCTTTTGGAATATGGTTGTAATTTTCTTCTTTTGAAGAACCTACGATAACAGTTTCTCCAAAAAGCTTAGCTTCTTTTATAGCAGCAGTTGCCCAGGTTCCTGAATCTAAATAAGCCGCTTTTCCGTTTTCTTTCATCAAGTTGTAAGGAGCCATCAAGAATGCCGTGCTTGCACCACCTTGTAAAAATAAGGCTTGATATCCTTTTCCCTGAAGCCCTAATAATTCTAAAGCAAGGGAACGAGCTTCTTCCATAACTGCAACGAAATCTTTGCTTCGGTGCGAAATTTCCAGAATAGAAAGTCCTGAATCATTAAAATCTAAAATTGCTTTTGATGCCTTCTCAAAAACTTCTTGAGGTAAGATACTTGGTCCTGCGCTGTAGTTGTGTTTTTTCATGGTTTTTGTTAATAGTCGGAAATTTTAAAGATGCAAATTTCGGCAATAGGAGCTGAAAAACCGATAAATTATTCGAAATAATTAAACATATTTTTACTTTGTTGTTAACAAAAACGTTATAGTATCTACGTTATCTGCATAATCCCACAAATGAGGATTTTGTGTTTGCCCGAAAGAGATGCTGTTTTTGATTAAATCATTGCTCACGATACACTGAATTTGTTCAGCGTCAACTTCAAGACGCGTTTGCAAATCTTCGATATTTTCATAAAATTCATAAAAAACACTCGAAATAGGCGAGGCATAGCTCGAATCTTCTTTTAAAGTCAAGAAGCCATTGTCTAATAATTTGAAATTACTCATTAAAAAAACCGCTTTATTATAGTCATAATTGTTAGCGTATTTCTCGTAGTGAATAACGTCCTGATATTTAAAAATTGCCTGAAAAAAAGTATCAAAAGAATAACCTTTTGGAACAAAAAGTTTAGAAACATTGCGACATCCTAAACCAAAATATCTAAAAATATCTTCGCCCAAAGCTTCTAATTCTTCATGCGTTTCTTTTCCGTTTAAAACGGCAGCCGAATTTCTGTTTTTTCGAATAATTGATGGTTTATCCTTAAAGTAATATTCAAAATATCGGGCAGTATTATTACTTCCTGTAGCAATTACGGTATCGAAGTTTTCCAGTTTGCCTTCCACGAAAGTGACTTTATCTTTTAAGCTTTCATCAACAGCAATTAAGTACTTGGCCAAAAACGGTAATAAATGCTGATCGTTGGAGGAAGTTTTTATCAAAGCTTTGTTTCCGGTAATTAAAACCGAAAGAAAATCGTGAAAACCTACCAACGGAATATTTCCGGCTAATATTAAAGCGACTGTTTTCCCCGTTTTGTCCTCCTGAGAAAACTCTGATGAATATTGCGAAAGCCATTTGTCAATGTTTTCATTAGTTAAAGCGTCTGCCCATGATTTTATTGCAAAATACACTTGTTCAGGGGTATACCAGCCATTATGAGATTGCGATAAATGTATCAGCTTTTCGAAATCATCAAAAAATAAATCGTTATGTAAGACATCCGATTTTTTGATTGTATCCTTTTCAGAAAATTGTTTTAGAAATTTTCCTAATTCAACAAAAATACTTTTTTTTGTTTCTAATGTCATAATGTTTGTTTATGAAGAGTTTTGATTGTAATTTTGCACAAAAATAAGCTATATTAAGTTATAAGACAAAGCAGAATAAAATCTTAGTATTATTATTTCTCAACTTGTAACTTTTAACTCGTAACCAAGAACAAAATGGCAATAATTATAACTGACGAATGCATAAACTGTGGGGCTTGTGAACCAGAGTGCCCTAATACAGCAATTTATGAAGGAGCTGACGATTGGAGATATAAAGACGGAACAAGACTTTCAGGGAAAATAATTTTACCTGACGGAACTGAGGTTGATGCTGATGATGCTCAAACTCCAATTTCTGACGAAGTATATTATATCGTTCCCGGAAAATGTACAGAATGTAAAGGTTTTCATGATGAACCACAATGTGCAGCCGTATGTCCTGTAGATTGTTGCGTGCCAGATGATAATCATGTAGAAGACGAAGAAACCTTGTTGAATAGACAAGCGTTTTTACACAACGAATAATTTTATTTATCTCGAATAGATTTGAAAAAATCCTGAGTTTTAATGCTCAGGATTTTTTTTTGTCACTTTTTTAATATATTTTTTTTATATAATACTGGTATTTAATGTTTTATTTTAGTTAATTTGATGATAATTTTTTAATACTGGAAGTGTTTTTAGTTGAGAAATTTAATAATTGTTTATGAAGAGACTAATACTTTTATTTGTTTTGTTCTTTAATATCGGTGTTTTTGCTCAGAAGATTGAGTATTCAATTATTGTAAAAGATATTGAAACACAATTGCCTATAGAAAATGCTGCTGTGTTTATTTTGAAAACGAAACAAACATTAATAAGTAATAAAGACGGAAAAGTAACTTTTATGTTGACCGGCGGGTCTAATATTCAGGTTTCGGAGACCGATTACGAAAAAGTGACACTTCGCTGGGGATCTTTAAAACCAGACATGTTTGTTGTTTATCTTAAAAGTAACAATAATAAATTAGATGAAATTGTTGTTTCGAAAGAAAAACCAGTTAGATCGCTCAGTAAACTTGTTGCTAATTCAAAACAGAAATTAGCCGCTTCTTACAGACTTAAAGTTTATGTGAGAGAGTTTTTTATGCTTGACAATAAATACTCTTACTATAATGATGGTTTGGTAAATTTTCAATTTGTAGCACGTCAAAAAAAGATAAACACAACTTTGTTGGTAGAGCAAAATAGATCTTATGGTTTATTAGAAACGGATGTAAGTGCCGATTTAAAAGGCTATAATTTGAATAATATAATGGAAAATTATTCAAATTTTAAATACTTCGATCCTTTACTGGATTCAAAAACTAGAAAAGATTATGATTTTATAACTAAAGGACATCCCAAAAATAAAGACTATTATGTGATGACGGTTACGCCTTTGAATAAATCTAAAAAGGCTATTGATAGTTTTGAAATTACCTACGATCCGGAAAAAAAACTCATTATTGAATTTACGATTTCTATTGCCCCCGGAAATATTCCGGAGCCGGAAGAGAAACCAAGTATTGGTTCTAAACATATTACAAGGTCATTTGTAAAAGTTAGTTATAGAGCAGAAGGCTTAGATTATTATTTACTGAGTTCTAATGAGGAAATTGCCTATGATTTGATTTTGAAAGATAAAGTCAAAAACATTCAGGTTCGTAATAATTTTGTGACGACAAATTTCAATAGACAAAATTATACTTATAGTGAAAGCGATGTTTTTAAAGAAAAATCATTGTTTAATAAAAAGAATAAAATTCTAACCAATTATTGGGATATCTCAGGGTTTACAGCAACCGAAGAAGAAAAAGCAATCATAAGCTCGCTGGATTTTAAGATGTAGTTTTTAGTTATTAGGTAAAAAAATCCAGAACTTACGTTCCGGATTTTTTTTTATGATATTTTTTTTGCCACAATAACATAAGTATCATAAGCATAGGTTTTTCGGTCAATTATTTTAAGTATTTCAAAATTATTTAGATATAAAAAAAGCTCAATTTCATTAAGAGTAAAAACCCGAACGGTCGAAAAATCATTTTCTATTATTTCTTTTTTTCCATTTACAAAAGTGTAATATTTTGCCGTCCATTCCAGCATGAAATTTTCAAGGGAATTGTTTGTATCCCAATGACTTTCTCTGATATAATTTATGCTCTCATATTTGGCTTCATGCATAATAACCGGATTTTCTTTTGTGAACGGAATAAATCTATTTGCATCTATAAAATCAAAAATAATAACGCCATTATCGTTTAAATTTTTACGAACAGAACTAAAAGTTCTGTTCATGTCATCATTAGTAATGAGATAACTTGTAGATCTTCCGGTAATTAAAATAGCATCGAATAACTTGTTAAGTTTAAAATCGCGCATATCACCCTTAGTAAAAGAGCAATCTTTATTTTTTTGTCTGGCTATTGTAATCATATCATCGCTATAATCCAAACCTTGATAATTTTGATTGTTTTGATGAAATCTTTGCGCAAGATTTCCGGTTCCGCTTCCAATTTCCAGAATGCCAGAAGCTTTGTTTTCCTGAATTAGATTGTTATAGAATGCATATTCTTCATCATAATCAACAAAAGTCTGGTACATCGCATCGTAAATTGCGGCCATTTTACCATCATATAAATTTGCCATAACTTGAAAATTTTAATATAAAAGTATAAAAAAGGGTCATCATAAAGACAACCCTTTTATATTATTTAAACAATTTGAATTAGAATTTATAGTTTACAGATAAGTTAAACATAGTTCCTAATTGACTGAAATGGAATCCATCATAAGTCATTCTTGAGTAACGTTGGTTAAATGTAAGTAAGTTAGATTGTTGTCTGGTTTGAGCCGGATCAGCTAGTAATGCAGCTCCTGCCTCATTTTCTGCCACGAATTTCCACTGAGGTAAAACATTAAATAAGTTGTTTACATTTAATGCAATGGTTAGTTTTTCAGTAGCATTAAAATTAACACCTAAGTCAGTAACAATTTTAGGAATGAATTCTGTTTTTAAGTTAGCTGCTAAAAACTCCGGTGATGTAACTGGTGCATTAGGATCATTTGTTGCTAAACCGTCTTGATTAAAAGTAGTTTTTCCGAAATAAGTATTATTTAAAGAAAATAAGAATTTACCAATTTCATAGTTAATTCCAAAAATCCATTTTGTATCAGGTCTTGAAGTAAAAGTCAAAGAGTTTAAGATATCTCCGAATGAATTGTTTGTTACCGGAGAAATTCTTTTATTTTCTAAAGTAATATTTCCAGAAACATTAAATCCTAACTTACCTGCACCAATACCAACATTATTATAACCTGCGACAATATCTAAACCAGCAGTTCTTGAATCGAATGAATTAGAAAACCAAGCCACATCTCCAAATTCGGTATCTTGTCTGTCTCCTAAAACGATTCTGTCTTCTACTTTAATATTATAATAATCAACAGTTATATTAAAGTTTTTAAAAGGTTTTGCACCAACACCAACCGTTACGTTAGTTGATTTTTCAGGATCTAACGGTGGAATTCCTAATTGACGAGCCTGAGGGGAAACATTATTAATGATTCCGCTAATTTGAATTCCTTCTCCAGCTACAAATGAATATTGAGATTTTTGGGTATAAATTTGATGTAAAGTTGGCGCTCTGAAACCTGTTGAAACAGATCCTCTTAAAGTAATTTTATCATCCAGAAATTTATATCTTGTGCTTGCTTTCCAAACTGTCGCTCCGCCAAAATCACTATATTCTTCATGACGAACTGTTCCGTTTATTAAAAAGTCTTTTGTAATATCAAAAGCAACATCCAGATAAACACCTACATTATATCTGTTCCATTTTCCTGAATTTTCAGGTCTGTTTCCTGCAAAAGAGTCAGCACCGGTTCCGTCCCATGAAGCCTTATCTCCTTCAATAACTGCAAAATATTCAGATCTGAACTCTGTACCAAAACCTATACTAATTTGGTCTGATACAATTTTAGACACATCAATATTTCCAACAATGTGGTTAAAAGAAGTTCCTCCTGGTTTAAACGAAATTGGACTATTTTCTCTATAAACAAAAGAAGTCTCAGGAAGACCTGTATCAGGGTTAATCGTTGTTGTAGTAATATCTGATCTGTTTACCGAATTGTTTACAGTGTAAACTTGTTTGTTTCCACCAACTGTTAAACTGGCATCAGTATTCCAACCGTTTTTAACCGTTTTAAAACCTAATGTACCATTATAATCTGTTAAATCTCCTTCAAAAGTTGGTCCGTAACCATCATAAGATGGATTTGCCGGATCACCATTTCCAAAGAAATCATTCAAATAAGGATCAGAAGATAAAGGTCTCCAATATGGTGTTCTAAAGTTAGCAAACGAATTTACTTTTTTATACACATAAGCAGCATTATAATACAAACTGGTGTTATCACTAATTTCGTTTCCACCATTAATTAAGAATTTTGCAGCAGCTGTTTCAGGCGAACCATTAACGTTTCTGGCATCAGGATGTCTTTTTAAATAATCATTTATGACCGCTATTCCTGCGACATTATCCGCTCTAATCGATGTAGGAGTAGCACCATTTGTCCAATTGGCTGGGTTTTCTGGATCAACATATACAAAATCTGCATATTCTCCACCTTCCAGCGGTTCATTATCAGGCCCTAAATGACTAGTTCCACCATCGACTGTTCCTGCTCTGTTCGCTAATTTTACTTTAGAAAAGTCTATCGTATAATTCAAAAAGCCTTTTTCGCCAACAGTTGTACCACTATTTAAACTTGCGCCAAGCATTTCTCCATCACCTTCAGAAGTAATTCCGCTTCTTACAGTTAAAGATCCGTCATGGTTGTTTTTCTTTAAAATGATGTTCATTACTCCCGCAATCGCGTCAGAACCATATTGAGCAGAAGCACCGTCACGAAGAATCTCAACTCTCTCGATCGCGTCTGTTGGAATAGCAGAAATATCTGCACCCGTTTCTCCACGTCCAGGAGAAGTTTGTACATAAAGTAAAGAACTTAAGTTTTTACGTTTACCATTAATAAGAATTAAAGTTCTGCTTGGTCCCATGTTTCTAATTTCATATGGATCTAGTAATGAAGTAGCATCATTTACAGGAGTTTGTACCGTATTAAAGGATGGGATTTTGTATTGTAGAGCCTTATCAAACGTGGCCTGACCTGTAGAAGTTAAATCCTTGGAAGACAATATATCAATTGGTAATGCACTCGTAGTATTACTTCTAACGGCCGCTCTGGAACCTGTAACGACTACTTCATCAAGATTTTGCCCTCCTTCTTCAGATAAGGCAACATCAATTTGTGGAGAATTTGCCAGCCTGGTTACGCTGTTGTATCCCATATAAGTAAAAATTAATGAAGCACCATCTTTAACAGTGATTTTATACGATCCGTCAATATCGGTAGAAACACCATTATTAGTACCCTTTTCAAGAATGTTTACACCAGGCAGTGGAGTTCCCGTCTTGTCTTTTACTACACCCGAAATTTGCTGTTGCGCAAAAATGACCAAAGTGTTAAATAGAAATAATAAAATTGCAATTTTTTTCATGGTTAAAGTTGTTTTGGTTAAAAATTCAATAGTGGTTTGTTAAATATGTCGATAAAAGTAATGTTATTTAACAAAATATTAGTAATAAGTTTAATTTTTTTTAAGAAAAGGTATCGAAATATAATAATCGTCATTTTTACTTCACTTACGAGCTATTAAATCTTATATTTGCAAAATTTTAAAGCCAAAAAACATCATTTTGGCAGAAACAAAAAAGCAAGCCATAAATTATACATCATTAAAGTAACGATCTATATATTAAGGTAAAAGCATTAATGATAAAGACCTGAGAGAATCAGGATCTAATAAAAAATAAATAGAAACAACAGATGAAAGCAGGAATTGTAGGATTACCAAATGTTGGAAAATCAACATTATTTAATTGTTTATCTAATGCAAAAGCGCAAAGTGCGAACTTTCCGTTTTGTACAATCGAACCTAATATTGGTGTTGTAAACGTTCCGGATCCAAGAATCAACAAATTAGAAGAATTGGTAAAACCAGAGCGCGTACAAATGGCAACAGTTGATATTGTTGATATCGCAGGTTTGGTAAAAGGAGCAAGTAAAGGTGAAGGTCTTGGAAACCAATTTTTAGGAAACATTAGAGAATGTAATGCTATTATTCACGTTTTACGTTGTTTTGATAATGATAACATCGTTCACGTTGACGGAAATGTAAACCCAATTCGTGACAAAGAAACGATTGATATCGAGTTACAGCTAAAAGATTTAGAAACAGTTGAAAAACGTTTGGAAAAAGTAAATCGTGCTGCTAAAACCGGAAATAAAGAAGCACAGACTGAAAAAGGACTTTTGGACCGAATCAGAGAAGCATTATTACAAGCTAAATCGGCTCGTACTATTACTCCTCAAGGTAATGACGAAGAAGTTTTAATGGAATCTTTCCAATTAATTACTGCAAAACCAGTTTTATACGTTTGTAATGTTGATGAGAATTCTGCAGTAAACGGAAATAAATATGTAGATCAGGTTCGTGAATTAGTAAAAGATGAAGATGCTGAAGTGATTATCCTTTCAGTAGGAGCAGAGGCTGATATTACAGAATTAGAAAGCTACGAAGAGCGTCAGGTTTTTCTTGAAGATATGGGATTAACAGAGCCGGGAGCATCAGTTTTAATTCGTGCAGCTTACAAATTATTAAAACAACAAACTTACTTTACCGCAGGTGTAAAAGAAGTTCGTGCCTGGACAATCAACATTGGTTCAACAGCGCCACAAGCGGCTGGAGTTATCCATACTGATTTTGAAAAAGGATTCATTCGTGCAGAAGTTATTTCATACGAAGATTACGTTCAATACGGTTCAGAAGCAAAAGCAAAAGAAGCAGGAAAATTCAAAGTCGAAGGAAAAGAATATGTTGTAAAAGATGGAGATGTAATGCACTTCCGTTTCAACGTTTAAGTTCTGGAGAATAGAGTCAAGATTATAGAATCAAGATTTTAGAAACAAGACTAAACTGCTGGAGAAATTCAGCAGTTTTTTTATGCTCGAAAGATAGCGATTGTCAGGCTGAGCGTCCCGAAACTTCGGGAGAAGCCCGTCAAAGTTTAGTGAGCCTTCGACTTCGCTCAGGATGACAATTTGTTTTCAAAATAAATCTGAAGAATCTGCGAGAAACAAAAAGTCAAAGTAAAAAGAAATCCGTATAAATCTGTTCAAACCCGCATCATCTGTGTGCCATTTTTTTAGAACCTGTTTCCAGCTTTACACTTCAAGATTTTTCCTGAATATATTTTTTTGTCTGGCATAAAAAGAGCTTCTTTCAGTCGCTTTTTTATCGCCGAAAAAAATATAAATTCATAAAAAATGCTTTCCATTCTAATCTGGGGTAGTTGTAGAATCAAGACTTTAGGGGGGTTAAGTAAAATAAGGAAAATAAAATTTTAACATTTTTAATTTTTTGGCTCAAAAATTGGTTACAACAAAAAAGACCATTTTATAAACCTAATAACAACCAACCAAATGCTAAAAAAGACCTTCAAATTTCTGGGCTGGACTATCCTCGGAATCATTACTTTTCTTGTTTTATATGTAATCTCTGTTTATTTGATTTCTAAAATCACCGTTAATTCAGATATCGCAAAAGTTGATGAAAAAGACGCAATTCCTATTTACATCCTTTCCAATGGAGTTCACACTGACATTGTAGTTCCAATTACAACTGAAATTAAAGATTGGCGAAACGAAATCCAATTCAGTCAGACCCAATCAAAAGATAGTGTAATGCAGTTTGTAGCTTTTGGCTGGGGCGATAAAGGATTTTATTTGCACACGCCAGAATGGTCAGACCTAAAAGCAAGCACAGCCTTAAAAGCGATTTTTGGAGTAAGCTCTTCGGCAATGCACACCACATTTTTTAAACAATTAAGAGAAGGCGAAAACTGCAAACGTATTCTGATTTCAAAAGAAGATTATAAAAAGTTAGTAACTTATATTTCAGAAAGCTTCAATAACCCCACAAGCCCGGAATGGATTCAAGGTTATAGCTACGGAAAGAAAGATGCTTTTTATGAGGCCAAAGGAAGTTATAGTTTATTTTATACCTGTAATACCTGGGCGAACTGCGCATTAAAAGCTGCCAATCAAAAAGCAAGTTTGTGGACGATTTATGATAAAGGGATTTTCTGTCATTATCAGTAAAAATAGCCATGAAAAAGATAGTATTAATTCTCGTTTTACTTGTCGTTTTAACTTCCTGTAAAAAAATAAGAATGCGTCCGTGTCCAGATTGTTTTATCTTTTATTTCGAAAGTCCACAACCAAACAATGATAGCGAAATGGATCATTTTCCAATTAGATTTAGAGGTGTTTACATCGATAAAGATTCTACTTTTTTAAGAATTGAAGAAGATAGAATGATATATAAGTATTTCTGGAAATATAAAATTCATAAAACCGAATTTGATTCTATTAAGCAACAATATAAAATTGTTGGAAATGAGGTAACAAATAAAGATACAAATGAAAAGTCTAGTTTGCATAAAATTGGAGATTCAATCGAATTTACGACAGTTTCTATAGATACATTTTTTAGGCTATCATATTATCATAAACTAAAACGGATTGATGGTCAGTTAATAATGAGTATGAAAGATTCTATTTTCTGGAGAATAAATTTTTTAAGTTTAAAAAATAATAAACTCAGGATAAAAGAAATTTATTTGCCTGGTGATCTAAAAAAGTTGGATTCCGTAACAAGTATTAAAGGTGAAAAATTAGATTCAATGTCCTATTTGATTAAGCCAACACGAAATGAATTCAAAAGAATGCTTAAATTCAAAAATTTCGGGACGGATGAGGAATATGACAAGGTTTCAAAATAAAAAGAAACTCAAAACCACATGGTAAAAATGTAATATTTACGAAAAAAGCAACAATTCAAAATTTTCGGAAATTTCATAATTTTGAGAGAATCTCAAAAATTTAATCTTGTGGATAAGCAAAATATTTTATCAAAAATCTGGTATTTACTCAAAACGACTTTTTTAGAATTCAATGATGACAACGCTATTAAACTAAGCGCTGCATTATCCTACTATACCATATTTGCATTACCGCCATTATTGATTATAATCATTACGATTTGCGGTTTCTTTTTTGGAGAAGAAGCTGTAACAGGTGAACTCTACGGACAAATAAATCGTTTAGTTGGTAACGACGCTGCAATCCAGATTCAGGATGCAATTAAAAATGTGCAATTATCTGATAGTAATGTTTTTGTAACCGTTTTTGGAGTTGTGATGTTATTAATAGGTGCTTCAGGAGTTTTTGCAGAAATTCAGAGCTCTATTAATTTTATTTGGGGATTGCGTGCGAAACCGAATAAAGGGCTGAAAAAATTCATTCAAAACCGAATCATGTCCTTCTCCATGATAGTTTCTGTTGGATTTTTGATGCTGGTCAGTTTAATGCTAAATGCAACTTTAGATGTCTTAAATTCCAGGTTAAAGATTTATCTGGCAGATAGTACCATATATTTATTTTATGTTATAAATTTAGTGATTGTTTTAGGAAGTATCACATTGCTTTTCGCAATTATATTCCGAACTTTACCAGACGGAATCATAAAATGGAAAGATGCTTTTATTGGCGCCGTTTGTACGGCAGTTCTTTTTATGATTGGTAAATTTGCAATAGGATTTTATTTAGGGAATTCAACTATTGCTAGTGTTTACGGAGCGGCGGGATCTGTAATTATTATTTTAGTTTGGGTATATTATTCAGCTATAATTTTATATTTTGGAGCTGAGTTTACTAAGGTTTATGCCAAGTCGTTTGGAGGGCAAATTGCGCCAAATGATTATTCTGTTGAAATAAAAAAGAAGATTTTTGAAATCCCAAAATGAAATATGCCACAAATTTACACAGATTAGAATTTATTTTTTTAGAAAAATCTTTTAAATCAGTGCAATCAGTGGCAAAAAAATCAATTAACATAAAATAAAATAAATATGAAAATTGTAGCCTTTGGAGGAAGTAACAGTCAGCATTCGATCAATAAACATTTTGCAACTTATGCAGCAAGTTTATTTGAAAACGCAGAAGTTGAAGTTTTAGATTTGAACGATTTTGCAATGCCATTATTTAGTGTTGATTTAGAAAAAGAAATTGGCCAGCATGAACTTGCAAAAGCATTTCTGAAAAAGATTGAAAGTGCTGATCTTTTGGTTGTTTCTTTGGCAGAAAACAATGGGAATTACTCCGCAGCTTTCAAAAATCTTTTTGATTGGTGTTCCAGAATTATGAAAGAAGTTTTTCAGCAAAAAACAATGTTATTATTAGCAACTTCGCCAGGTCCAAGAGGAGGAGCTTCGGTTTTGGAAATCGCTAATAATGCTTTACCAAGATACGGAGCGCAAATAAAAGCGACTTACTCATTACCAACTTTTAATGCAAATTTTGACCTAGTAGAAAATAAAATTTCAAATGCAGAGTTAGATAAAGAATTAAAAGACATTATTAAGTCTAGTTTTTAAACCATGACAATAAAAAAGATTGCCTTTATATTTCTTTTCCTGAGTCTTATTTTTCCGTATTCGTCGTATTCTCAAAAATATGATGCGATTGATAAGATTGTATTGAAATATCCCAAACATTTTAGTTCTACAGAAAGTCTGGCAGAAAGAATTCAAAAAGATTTCACGTCTGAACATGATAAAGCAAGAGCGATTTACAGCTGGATTGCTTTAAATATAAAGTACGATTATAAATCATATCTCAATCCTCCAAAATCAATAAGATTTAGCTATAGAACTGAAGCTGAAAAGCAAAAACAGATAGAAGCATTAAAGGACAAAACCTGGCAAAAAGCATTTGATTCTCAAAAAGCAGTTTGCGAAGGTTTTACACTTTTATATCAGCGTTTAGCTACTTTGGTTGGTTTAAAATCCGAAGTTATCCGGGGTGATTCCAAACGATTATTAAGTGATATTGGCCGTCAAAATTCACAATCAAATCATGCCTGGAATACCGTACAAATTGATAGAAAATGGATTTTGGTCGATGCAACCTGGGGACAAGGATATTATGACAGTAACAAAAGAACAATGGTAAATTATTTTAATTCTGTTTATTTTGATACTGATCCCAAATACTTTTTTGCGAAACATTTTCCTGATTCGGGAGTTTATCTAAATGAAAAACTAAACAAAGATGACTTTCTAAATGGACCTTTGATTTTTGATGTAACTATTGAAGGCGATAATGAAATTTTATCACCAAATTCAGGAATAATTGAAGCAAATGATGGTGATAAAATCACTTTTAAAATTAAAAATATTTCAAAAACCGACACACTTTTTTATTTGAAAAAAGGACAGGCTGCTAAAATCGAAAATCCTAAAGAAGTAAGAGGAGCGTTAGAATTTCAGGTTACTTATGATAAAAGAATCGGTTCGTATATTACTTTTTTTCTATATCAAAACAGTATAGCTTCCTTTAAAATAGTTCCAAAATAAATTCACTAAATTTTAACCTCTCCTAAACCTAATTACCTATTATGGCAATAAGAAAAATCGCCTTTGTCTTCCTTTTTTTGAATATTGTTTTTTTAAATTCGTCTTATTCTCAAAAATATAGTGCCATAGATAGTATTGTTTTGAAGTACCCAAGTTTTGGCAGTACAGAAAAATTAGCAGAAAGAATTCAAAAAGATTTCATATCAGAACAAGATAAAGCAAGAGCAATTTATAGTTGGATTGCATTGAATTTGGATTATGATTTAAAGACTTATTTAGATCCTCCAAAACCTAAAACTTTTGATTCTAAGAATGAATCGGAGAATGCTAAACAAATTCAATTGGCGCATGTAAGTACCACCCAGAAAGCATTTAGATCTAAAAAAGCAGTATGCGAGGGATTTTCTTTGTTGTACCAGCATTTGGCGACATTGTGCGGATTAAAATGTCAGGTTGTAACCGGAGATTCTAAAATAATACTGAATGATATTGGCAGAAAAAGATTAGGATCAAATCATGCCTGGAATACGGTTCAGATTGATGGAAAATGGATATTAGTTGATGCGACATGGGGGCAAGGATATTTTGATGAAAAGCGTCAGGTTAGCGTAAAGAAATTTACGCCCATTTATTTTGATATGGCTCCTGAATATTTCTACATGAAACATTTTCCGGAGTCGTCAATGTATGCAGGTAACACAGGAAATAAAGACGCCTTTTTAAACGGACCACTTATCTATAATGAATTTGTAGATAATTCCTGTGAAATTTCAGCTCCATACTCAGGAGTTGTTCATGCAAATGATGGTGATAAAATAACCTTTCAAATTAAAAATATTTCAAGACTCGAGGATCTTTATTATTTGAATAAAAAAGATGAGCATGTCAAGATTGAAAATCCAAAAGAAAAAAATGGAGCATTAGAATTTCAGGTTACTTATAACAGAAAATATGGTCGATTTATAACTTTTTTTCTCTCTAATCAAGCTCTTGCAGCTTTTAAAATAGTTCCAAAATTAATGTAGCCATAATGTTTGTTTAAAGAGTTTTCTTCTTTTATCGAATTGGCGTATCTTAGCAATTAGGGTTTTGAAAATTAATATAGTAGCCAGATTATGGAAACAACTTTCCTGAAATCAATATTAGATAATGATTTCTATAAATTTACGATGCAGCATACTGTAATAAAACTTTTTCCAAAGGCAAGAGTTCGTTATGGTTTTATAAATAGAGGAAAGCATAGTTTTCCGCCGGGTTTTGGAGATTTACTTCGAAAATCAGTCGATGCTATGGCAGACTTGCGATTAACAAAAGAGGAAAAGCTGTACTTATCACATCATTGTCCTTATTTGGATCCCACTTATTTTGATTTTTTGCAAGGATATATCTATGATCCTTCAGAAGTTCAAATTAGTCAGGAAGGATCCGATATAAAAGTTACTGTTGAAGGGTATTGGTATCGTACGATTTTATGGGAAGTACCTTTGATGGCATTAATTTCGGAACTTTTTTATAAATCCAATCACTTAATCCGTTTAAATGATGAAGCGGTAAAAGAGCTTACTAAAAACAAAATTGATAATTATAATAAACTAGGAGTTTCGATTTTGGAATTTGGTACAAGACGCCGTCATTCTTATGATGTACATGTTTTGATAAACGATACGTTGCGAACTTTTGGTTCTCAAAGTTTTATAGGAACCAGTAATGTACACTTTGCGATGGTTAATAACATGCGGCCTTTAGGAACACATGCACATGAATGGTTTATGTTTCATGCGGCGCAGTACGGGTTTAAAATGGCTAATTTTATGAGCCTTGAACATTGGACACAAGTTTATGGTGGAGATCTGGGTATTGCCTTGACAGATACTTATACTAGTGAAATTTTCTTCAGTCAGTTTGATAAAAAATACTCCAAACTTTTTGATGGAGTACGTCATGATAGCGGAGATCCAATTGAGTTTGCACAAAAAGTAATTTCGCATTATGCTAAAATGGGAATTGATCCGCAATCGAAAGTAATTGTTTTCTCGGATTCTCTAAATTATGATAAGGTAAAAAACATAACTGATTTCTGTAAAGATAAAATCAAAATGTCATTCGGAATTGGAACCAATTTCACCAATGATGTAGGTCTGCCATCTATGAATATGGTTATAAAATTGACAGAAGTTAAAATGGAAAACAGACATTGGGAGGGAGTTGTAAAACTTTCTGATGAGAAAAATAAAAATACTGGAACGCCTGAAATGATTGATTTGGCGAAAGAAGTACTGGGAATCAAATAGTATTTTTTTGTTTAAAAGCTGATTTTTTATACTTTTAATGGTCGTATTATTTTAAAATCAATTTAAATAGGATTTAAAGCTGTTATTAATCATAACAAAAAAAAAATACGCTTTCATTTTTTGACTATAAATGGTACATTAGCCAAAAATCCAATTTACTTTATGCTAGAGCAAAATCAATATACCGAAGATAATATTCGATCACTCGATTGGAAAGAACATATCCGTATGCGTCCGGGGATGTATATCGGAAAATTGGGAGACGGATCTTCGCCGGATGATGGTATTTATATTCTGTTAAAAGAGGTTTTAGACAACTGTATCGATGAGTTCGTAATGGGCTCGGGGAAAACTATTGAAGTGACTATCAAGGATAAAACGGTTTCGGTTCGTGATTACGGACGTGGAATTCCGTTAGGAAAAGTAGTTGATGTAGTTTCAAAAATGAACACAGGAGGAAAGTATGATTCTAAAGCTTTCCAGAAATCAGTGGGTTTGAACGGTGTCGGAACAAAAGCCGTAAATGCACTTTCAAATTATTTCCGTGTAGAATCTGTTCGTGATGATAAACAAAAAGGAGCAGAATTCTCAGCAGGAAATCTGGTTCTTGAAGAAGATATAATTGATACAACAAAGCGAAAAGGAACAAAAGTTACTTTTACGCCAGATGAAACCATCTTTAAAAATTACAAATTCCGTATGGAATATGTAATTAAAATGGTCAAAAACTATTGTTACCTAAACAATGGTTTGACGATTATTTTTAATGGTGAAAAATATATTTCTGAAAATGGTCTTAGAGATTTATTAGAAGAAACAATTAGTGAAGAAGACCTTGAATATCCAATTATTCACTTAAAAGATCATGATATCGAGATCGCTTTAACGCACAGTAAAACGCAATATAGCGAAGAATATCACTCTTTTGTCAACGGTCAGAATACCACACAAGGAGGAACGCACTTAGCGGCTTACAGAGAAGCGATTGTAAAAACCATTCGGGAGTTTTACAACAAAAACTTCGAAGCGTCAGATGTTCGTAAATCGATCGTAAGTGCAATTAGTATCAAGGTTATGGAACCGGTTTTTGAGTCGCAGACCAAAACTAAATTAGGTTCTACAGATATGGGTTCTGATGACGGAACTCCAGCAGTTTCAGTTCGTACTTTTGTAAATGATTTTGTGAAGAACAAACTAGATAATTATTTACATAAAAATACACCAACGGCAGAAGCTTTATTACGTAAAATTTTGCAAGCTGAACGCGAGAGAAAAGAATTGTCAGGAATTAGAAAACTGGCAACAGATCGTGCTAAAAAAGCCAATCTTCATAATAAAAAATTAAGAGATTGCCGCGCACATCTTCCGGATACTAAAAACCCAAGAAACTTAGAAAGTACACTTTTTATTACCGAGGGAGATTCGGCTTCCGGATCTATTACAAAGTCGCGTGACGTGAATACTCAGGCAGTTTTCAGTTTACGTGGTAAGCCTTTGAATTCGTACGGAATGAGTAAGAAAATTGTTTATGAAAATGAAGAATTCAACTTACTCCAGGCAGCTCTGGATATCGAAGACGGATTGGAAAAATTACGTTACAACAATATCGTAATCGCAACCGATGCCGATGTCGATGGAATGCACATTCGTTTGTTATTGATTACATTTTTCCTTCAATTTTTCCCTGAATTAATCAAAGAAGGGCATTTGTATATCTTGCAAACGCCACTTTTCAGGGTTCGAAATAAGAAAGAAACAATCTATTGTTATTCAGAAGAAGAACGAAAAGATGCGATCGAAAAACTAAAACCAAAACCGGAAATCACCCGATTTAAAGGTTTGGGAGAGATTTCTCCGGATGAGTTCAAGAATTTTATTGGAGAAACGATTCGCCTTGACCCAATTATGATGGATAAAAACACCTCGATTGAGCAATTATTGTCTTTTTATATGGGAAAAAACACACCAGACAGACAAGAATTTATCATCAAGAACTTGAAGGTGGAATTGGATACGGTTGAAGCTGAAGTTTAAAAATTAAAGTAATATAATATTGCCAGACGGTCTTCAAAATAAAATCATTTTTCAGCAAGTTGCGGAGTTATTGCAAAATGCCCGACAACAAGTTTTACGTACCGTAAATTCAACAATGACAATTACCTATTTTGAAATTGGAAGAATCATTGTTGAGGAAGAGCAAAGAGGTAAAGAGCGTGCTGAATACGGGAAAAAGCTTTTAAAAAGCCTTTCTAAAGAATTGACAAAGGAGTTTGGAAAAGGTTTTTCTTTAGTTAGTTTAGAGAATATTAGGAAGTTTTATTTGACCTACTCAAATTCCGAATCACTGACTCGGATTTTACAAATTCAAAAAACCCAGTCACTGACTGAGGAATTCAAATCTAAAAAAACGCAGTCAGTGACTGCGCAATTTAATAGGATTGATTACGAAACATTGGCTTCGTTTTTTAAATTGACTTTTACCCATTATGTTTTTTTAATGCGAATCGATGATGAAAAAGAAAGACGTTTCTACAAAATAGAGTCTGAAAAATACAATTGGAGTGTTCGGGAATTAAAACGTCAATATGATTCAGCGCTTTATACAAGATTAGCTTTAAGCAGAGATAAAGAAGGGGTTTTGAAACTTTCTGAAAAGGGTCAGATTATCGAAAAACCTAAAGATCTTATTAAAGATCCATATATACTTGAATTTTTGGGGTTACCAGAATTACATCAATATTCAGAATCTCAATTAGAACAAGAAATCATTAATAAACTAGAACATTTTCTGCTAGAATTAGGTCATGGTTTTACTTTTGTTGCAAGACAGGAAAGAATTACATTTGATGATAAACATTTTAAAATAGATTTAGTTTTTTATAATAGAATCTTAAGATGTTTTGTTCTTATAGATTTGAAAATAGGTGAATTAAAACATCAGGATTTAGGTCAAATGCAAATGTATGTCAATTATTATGACAGAGAAATGCGATTGGAAGATGAAAACAAAACTATCGGAATTGTTCTTTGCCAAAATAAAAGTGAAGCAGTAGTAAAATATACGTTACCTGAAAACAACGAGCAAATTTTTGCCAGTAAATATAAAACGGTATTACCAAGTGTTGAGGTTTTGAAAGAACTTCTGGAGTGTAAATAGATTCTAATAAATGAAGAAAATACTATTTCTGATTTCCATCTTAATTCTTATTTCTTGTAAAAAAGAAAAGATAGAAAGTCAGTCATTTAGTAAACTGATTACAAAGAGAGAATTTCCTTTAAAGAATTATTCAAAAATTGAATTAATCTCTTATTATAACAGAGTAGTTTGGGATACAAAATATAAAGGAGAACCTCCAATTTATAAGGTATTAGTTGATAATTATAAATTAACTTTCGACAGTACAATGATTCAGGAGAGAGTGGTACTTAATAAGGTTCAGGAGAAAGAACTTTTAAATCTAATGGTATGTGATACTTGTGCTCTGAAGCAAATTGAATCAGCGTGTTATAATCCCAGGCACATGATTTTGTTTAGAGATGATAAAAACAGAATTATTGGTTATAATGAATTTTGCATGGAATGTTATGCTTCAAGCAATTCAGCTAATCTTGATGGATTTCAAAAATATTGTTATTCTGATATGGAAGCATTATTTAAAAAGTTTGGAATTAACCTTTTTATGGAAGATTCAGATAAAGATCAAGAATACATATTCTTTAAAGATAAAGGAATATTAAAATAAAATTAAATCATAAACATACTGGAATAAATTCAGCATTAAAATGAAAGACGAAGAAGACGATAACATAATTCCAAACGACGACGAGAATAATTCAGATGAAAACCAAATTGATGACAATCAAGACGGCGACGATGAAATTATCAACGTAGATGCCAAGCATTTTGAAGGGCAGCATTTTTACGAAAATCAGGAAGAAGAAGGAGAAGACGTTATTACCAAAGTAACGGGAATGTACAAAGACTGGTTTTTGGATTACGCTTCGTATGTAATCCTTGAACGTGCAGTTCCGGCGATTGAAGATGGTTTTAAACCGGTTCAGCGTCGTATTATGCACTCGCTTAAAGAATTGGATGATGGTCGTTATAATAAAGTTGCAAATGTTGTAGGACATACCATGCAGTATCACCCACACGGAGATGCGAGTATTGGTGATGCGATGGTACAAATTGGTCAGAAAGATTTATTGATTGATTGCCAGGGAAACTGGGGAAATATATTAACGGGTGATGGAGCTGCGGCTTCTCGTTACATCGAGGCACGTTTATCTAAATTTGCTTTGGAGGTTTTATATTCTCCAAAAATTACCGATTGGGGTGTTTCGTACGATGGTCGTCGTGCAGAACCAAACAATCTTCCGGTAAAGTTTCCGTTGCTTTTGGCACAAGGAGCAGAAGGTATTGCGGTTGGTCTTTCGACTAAAGTATTACCGCATAACTTTAATGAATTAATTGATGCTTCGATCAAGATTTTAAAAGGAAAAGCCTTTACATTATATCCTGATTTTATGACACAAGGTATTGCCGATGTGTCGAATTATAATGACGGACTTCGTGGCGGACGTGTGCGTGTGCGTGCTAAAATTGCACAATTAGACAAGAATACCTTGGTAATTACGCAAATTCCGTTTTCGACCAATACAACGACTTTGATTGATAGTATTTTGAAAGCCAATGATAAAGGTAAAATCAAAATCAAGAAAATCGAAGATAATACAGCTGCAGATGTTGAGATATTAATTCACCTTTTCCCAGGTGTTTCTCCGGATAAAACTATCGATGCTTTGTTTGCTTTTACAGCTTGCGAAACTTCTGTAGCGCCTTTAGGTTGTGTTATTGAAGATAATAAGCCGTTGTTTATCGGAGTTTCTGAAATGTTGAAAATTTCGACACACAGAACAGTAGATTTACTTCGTCAGGAATTAGAAATTCAATTAGAAGAATTAAAGAATAAATGGCATTTCTCTACTTTAGAGAAAATCTTCATTCGTGAAGAAATGTACATTGATTTCAAATTATATTCAGATAGAGAATCTCTTTATAAATATTTGTACGATCGATTTGAGCCTTTCAAAAAATCATTTGTTAGAGAAATCAACGATGATGATTTGCAAAGACTGACTCAAATTCCGATGATTCGTATTACTCGTTTTGACTCTGATAAAGCCGATGATTTTATCGCCAAGTTAGAAGACGAAATGAAGGAAGTGGAACATCATTTAGAAAATCTAACCGATTTTGCGATTGCTTATTTCACCAAATTAAAAGAGAAATACGGAAAAGGTCGTGAGCGTCAAACAGAACTTCGTGTTTTTGACAACGTTGAGGCTACAAAAGTAGTTTTACGTAACACAAAACTATACGTAAACCGCGAAGAAGGTTTTGTTGGAACAAGCTTGAAAAAAGACGAATATCTTACCGATTGTTCTGATATCGATGATGTAATTGTATTTCTTCGTGACGGAAAAATGCTTGTCACAAAAGTCGATGCCAAAACATTTGTGGGTAAAGATATTATTCACGTTGCAATTTTTGATAAGAGCGATAAACGAACGATTTACAACATGATGTATCGTGATGGAAAATCAGGACCTTCTTATATCAAACGATTCAATGTTTCTGGTGTTACACGTGATAAACCTTATGATTTGACGAATGAAACGGCTGGTTCACAAGTAGTTTATTTTTCGCATAATCCAAATGGGGAAGCTGAGGTCATTACCATTTTATTGCGTCAGGTTGGAACGATCAAGAAATTAAAATTTGATATTGATTTTGCCAAATTGGCGATAAAAGGCCGTGCTTCAAAAGGAAATTTGGTTACTAAATACCCAATCAAGAAAATTGAATTAAAAGAGAAAGGAATTTCGACTTTATTGCCAAGAAAAGTTTGGTTTGATGATACCGTAAAACGTCTGAATGTTGATGCAAGGGGAGAATTATTAGGTGAATTTAAACCAAGTGATAAAATCTTAATCATTAATCAAACAGGTAAACTGAAGGTTATTATACCGGAATTATCAACCCATTTTGATGAGGATATGATTGTTTTGGAGAAATGGAATCCTAAGAAACCAATTTCGGCGATTTATTACGATGGAGAAAAAGAACGTTATTATTTGAAACGTTTCTTGGTTGAAACAGAAAAGGAGGAAAGTTTTATTACAGAACATCCAAATTCACAATTAGAGATCGTATCAACAGATTATCGTCCTGTGGCACAATTGGTTTATGCAAAAGTAAAAGGAGTTCAAAAAGAAGATTTACATATAGATGTAGAGGATTTTATTGCCATAAAAGGTCTTAAAGCATTAGGAAATCAGTTGACTACTGAAAAATTAAAACAGGTTAATCTTTTAGATCCGTTACCTTATGAAGAACCCGTTGAAGAAGTTCCGGAAAAACCGGAATTAGAGGAAGATGATTCGGTTGAAACAGAATTAGATGACGATGGACAAATAGGACTCGTTTTAGAATAAAAATAAAAGCCGCTAAGATTTTCTTAGCGGTTTTTTTGTACTATTCTTTCTCTGATAAACCCTATAATTATATTTTTATAATTTATAGTAGACTCCTTATCGTAGATGCTAAGTCTACATTTGTCTTTATTTAATGTTCCTGGCTAGGAAATTAAATAAAAGAAATAGACATTAAAGGTTTGATATGAAAAGTAAATTTATTTTTATTGTATTACTGTTTTCCAGTTGTATAGACAGTAATAAATTTAATGGACATGTATACGACTATGATACAGAAATACCCATTGAAAATGTTTCTATAGATATAAATGGTTATAAGACCCAAACAGACAGTACGGGATATTTTTGCATTGAAGTAAAATCAAATTTGGCATATAAAGTGATTTTAAAAAAAGAAGATTATGTCACTAAAAAGATAAATCGTAAACCTGATTCTCTAGGCAAATATTCACAAAAGAGTTTGAAATATAACAGACTGTATTTATATGCCAAAGAAAGTGATTTTACAAGTAATTAAATGTTTCTTACTTGAATAACAAATTCAGATTAATCTCTTTTTTCTCTCTCAATTTACTTACAATCTTCAAAAAGGCGATTGCCGTAATATAAGCATCGCCCAAAGCAGTATGTCGGTCTTTCTTAGAAATGTCAAATTTATCGGCAAGATCATCTAAAGTGTAATGATCTTTTCTCTCAAACAAATGCGATTTGATTAAGGTCTTTTTGTATAAAATAGCAGTGTCTAAACATTTGTTGGTCAATTCTGGCAAACCATTTCTTTCTAAGGCTTTATTGATCATAGTAACATCAAAAGTAGTGTGATGCGCAATGATTACAGAATCTCCTAAAAATAATAAGAATTGTTGTAAAGCTTCTAACTCTGAAGGTCGTTGAATTACGAAAGCTTTCAAAATACCATGAATCTGAGCAGTTGCCTTATCGTAATGATCCTGTTCAATATATAGCTCAAAACTATCCTGAATAGCAATAACATTGTTTTGTAGTACGAGTGCACCAATGCATAATATTCGGTCATTATCGTAATCAAAACCTGTAGTTTCAGTATCTAAAACTACAAATCTTGTTTCTTCAATGCCGATATTTTCATTAAATAGATTTTCTTCTTTTTTCCAAAAATTAAATAAAGCCATACTTATACCACGTTTGAAACATTAAATCTTACGCTAATTAATTCCTGAAGTTCTTTTATGGTTTTGAAAGTTCTTTTTAGCTTAATCTTTTCCATTTTAGACAAAGATTCCAACGCAATAAATTGCCCTGAATCGTTGTGTAAAAGACCTTGTTTGGTTCTAAATTTCAATAAAGCTTTAAACGAATAAGAGCATGACAAATACAACTCGCTGTTATTGGGTTCTAACTCTGCTAATTTTTCAAAACGTTCTGCCGTATTACTGATTCCTTTTACTGAATGCGACAAAATTAAAACACGTGCAGCATCTGTAAGCGGCATTAAAGCACGTCTTTTAATATCAAAATTATCTTTGTTTGCACCATCTTGTTCTACCAGAAATTGTCTAAAAAATCCAGTAGGCGAAGGGCTTTGCAAAGCACCGCTCACTAAATGAACATAAAAAATAGGGTTTGCTTTTATATTTTCAAAAATAAAATCAGAAAGCTCATTCGTGACTTCCGCATCACCATAAGTTAGACTATAGTCAAAGAAAATGAAAGACAATAAAACCTCATTTTTCCCCGGATTTGTAATCCAGTGATGGACTTTGTCTTTCCATTCATCAAGGCTCATACACCATTTAGGGTTTGAAGCCATCATTTCGGCAGGACAATAATCGTAGCCAATATCAAATAAACCTTTATTTACTAATGAAGCAAATTTTAAAAAATAGACTTTTGTTTCCTCCCTAAAAACTTCAGAAACATTTTCATAAACAATCGCATTATCCTGATCTGTGTGCAGCATTTGCTCACTTCGGCCTTGACTACCCAAAGCTAACCAGGCAAATTTGACAGGTGGCGGACTACTCATTTTTTCAATACACATTTCAATAACGCGCGTTGTACAAGCTTCATTCAGCTCCGTTATGATTTTAGAAATCAACGTCATCGGAATGTTTTGATCTAAATACCCCTGAAGCAATTGCATTATTCTCGCACGAATAGGTTTGATTTCTTTAGGTTTTTTAGCCCTTTTTAAGGCCTTTATTAAAACAGCAGGATTATTTCCTAAAGCCACCATAACATCATGTTTCGATAAAATCCCAACAGCTTTAGTATTAGTAGTTCCGTCTTTAGTAAGACACAAATGACTAATATTACTTTTCATCATTGCCATTTGTGCCTCAGTAACCGTCATTTTCTTTGGATATGTAATAACAGGTTTCGTCATAATAGTTTCTGCCGTAGTCATGATCGAAAAATCGCCAGTTACGATTTTATTGCGTAAATCTTTATCCGTAATAATACCAATTGGCAGCATTTCGTCAACGATTAAAATGGCGCCGACCTTTTTCTTATTCATGATTTTTGCAATATCTCTAGCTGTCGTAGACGGACTGCAAGTGACAATTTTTTTGGAATATTTTATAGGCTGTAAATCAAACGAATCTTTATTAGAATGCAATTGATCATGAACAATATCGTCTCCGTATAACTTATCTTTATGAATATCAGAATATGGATTTCGGGTATTTGAGGCGTAGCTTTCGATCAGGAAATTACCAACGGTTCTGTTTTCCAGAGCATAAGGTCTAAAAACCGCAATTGGAATCGCATATAAAATGGTTTCTTCATAAGCGACAGCTTCCATAATATAATTTTCCTGTGCCAAAAGCGGACGTAATCCAAAAATATCACCTTCATCGCACATGTCAAGAACATTGTTTTTCTGATTTTTTTTGAGTGCTACAGCGCCTTTATGAACCACATAAAAAGAATCATGGGTCTTATCATTTTCGGCAAATATCACGGCATCTTTATCTTTGTAAACAATAGAAATTTGTTCAGACAGTTTTTCCAAGTCTTTTTGATGTAAAAAACTAAAAGGAGGAAAGTCCTTTAAAAAGTCAGCGACTCTATGCGAAATGGTATTTTTC
The DNA here is from genome assembly GCF_900187965.1 of Flavobacterium sp. ov086. Taxonomy (GTDB): domain Bacteria; phylum Bacteroidota; class Bacteroidia; order Flavobacteriales; family Flavobacteriaceae; genus Flavobacterium. The sequence continues at coordinate 27,890 of NZ_FZNL01000011.1, forward strand.
ATGCGTAAGATTTAGGTTCTAATGTAAGACATAAAAAAGAAATGTAAAAGAAACACCTCTGATTATTTTTTAAAAAGGGACAAAGATGCAAAGGAGCAGAGAGGCAAAGGTTTTTTCTCAAGTGGAGATAAAAAAAAAGTCTCAAATTTGAGACTTTTTCTAGTTTATTCAACTTTATGTACCGTTCCGCGTTGTTTTTGATCAGAACCCACCATTCCAAATTCAAAAGTATAAGAATCTTTAGAAGTCGTTAAAATCTTCATATTGATTGCTTTTTCTTCAGCCATATTTTTCGGATGTTTCTTTTGCAAAATATATTCGCAATCGCTTACCCAGCGCACTGTCGAGGTATCTGTCTTACCTTCAAAAGTTTCTATTTCAATACCATCTTTACGCTCAAAAATGGTTGTTTTTTTAACACCATTTACATCAAACTCAAATTTGAATTTTCCGTTTTTAAAATCTTTGCAATTGTGTTCTGCGTCATAACAAGACAATAATGTTAGAAGCGGTAAAAAGAATATAATTTTTTTCATTTTTAAGTTTAATTTATTTTTTTGGAGCTGTTTCCTGCTGTTCCTTCCAATCTTTTACTTTTTAAAGAAAAAAGTAAAAGGATTTTCCCTCCCATCAGGGCTAGAAAGTTAACGGTTAATCAAGTACCAATTGTATTATATATCAATAAGATCTAAATTTTCTGAATATAGAACTCTTTCAATTTTTTAGATTCTTTTACTTCTTCTCTGACTTCCTCTTTAGATTCGCTCTTTACTGCTTTTGGCCAGATATGAAAACCTCCTTTTGCCATAGCTTGCGCTTGTCGAAGAACGTTTGGCGAAATATCAGCAAAAAAACTCAAATCTTCAGGATTATCCCAAAGCCCCCAAATACCATTTTCGTCAATATCGCCACTATAATTAATGATATGTGTCGAATATTTTTTGACCATTTTAATTTTAAAATGCTCTAAATTATAAGAACCATTCCATCGAAACGAGGCTACATCATCAATTCCCGAACCGGAAATAATAGAATTTGCAAAATTCAATTCGATAGACATTTTATGTTGGTGAGGCGAATTAGAATAACAATAAAATCCTTCCCATTCTCCACTAGGCAAGAAATGATGTGTTTCGTTTTTGTTGTCTTTCATATTTATAATTCCGAAATAAATATAACAATAATTCTTATTTCAATCTTTTCAATTCATCATCAGTAAAGTTCTTGATTTCTTTTTCCTTGGCAAACTTTTCAGCATTATAATTTCCTGATTTATTCCTTGGAATCGACAAACTATCCCAACTGCTATTTTTTAATTGTTTGGCATAAAAAACAATCTGACCAATATGATACGGATAATGCGCCAATTGTCTGTTTATGGCTTCAATAACCGTATGACCTTCGTTACGAATATAAATAATATCAGAAAGTTGATCCGCTTTTAAATTGTTCAAAGCACCCAGAAAACAATCCCAGCCTTTATTCCAGGCTTCTAAAACTTCCTCTTTAGATTGTAGATCATTTTCAAATTCGGCATCACGGTTGCGCCATTCTTTTTCGCCGTCAGTTGTCAGGAAATCTGTCCAGCGCGAAAGCATATTACCCGAAATATGCTTGATTATAGTAGTAATACTATTGGTGTCTTCATTTATTGAAACAAAAAGCTGATTTGGTTCTAATTGATCCATTGCTTTTTCTCCCAACATTTTATAATATAAAAATTGTTTTTTAACACTTTCTAAATAAGATTCAGTTGCTTCCATAATTATATTTTTTTTGCCACGAATTTCACGAATTCTCCCGAATTAAAATTTTAATCGGGATATATCAAAACATAAAATTCGCGAAAATTAGTGAGATTCGTGGCATATTTTTTTATACAATCTTAATGTCATATTTATCCAAAAGTCCAACAATTCCGTCATTTGAAAATTGTGCTTTTCTCATTGGATTAAATTCGGGATCAATTTTATAATTGTAAGCGGTTTTAAAATTAACGGCTGCCAATTGTGTATCGTTAAAAATCGCTCCTTCCAGGTTACAATTATCAAAAACCGAACTTGTTAAGTTCGTTCCTATAAAAGTTACTTCTCTTACAGAACAATTGATGAACTTAGTTTTGGGCATTTTTTTATTCGAAAAAATAGCATAATCCAAAGTGCTTTCTTCAAAATAAACCTGAAATAGGAAATCGTCACATTCATTAAAAGCAATTCCAAGAAGTTTACAATTTTTGAAAGTAACATTCTTCAAGCTTGTACTAAATAAGCTTGTCATCGACAGATTACAATCAATAAATTCGCAGTCTAAAAAAGTATTATAGCCAAAATTGCTGTTAGAGAAATCACAGTTTTTAAAAACACAATCTTCAAACTCCCGATTGTTAATCTTTTTATCAATATAAGCGACTTTCTCAAAGGTTTTTTGAATGTGAATTAAACTTTCCATGAATATTTTTTGGATTTTCGGGTGTTGTAATTTGTTAATTATAGATTGAATCGTAACCAGATAAAGTTATTCTCTTCCCCATTTTTGAGCAATTTCTTTAGCTTGATCCTCAGTAAAGAATTCCTTACTTTTAATGTTTTCTAGAGCATTTTCAATATCTAAATTGTAAGTTGCAGTAAAGTTCTTTTGTATTATCAATTTTTTGAAGAATCCCGTCTGATTTCGTTTCAATATCCATAATTATTTAATTTTTATGAAGATACAAATTAGTCATTAAACAAACCCTTCATAATGATTTTCAATCCGTAGAAAATTAAAAACATAGCACTCAAACAAGCCACAATCCCAATTCCTAAAACTAAATAATGCCAATTTGTATGCTGATTCATAAAAGCATTATAAATTAAGGACGGACCAATAAATAATAATGGCAATGAACCTGATAAATATTTAATTCCTTTTCCTAGTAATTCTTTATTTGTTGCCATTTTTTGTTTTTAGTGTCAAGTTTAAAAAGTTTCAGGTTTCAAGTTTGAAATCTTTGTCAAAGTTTGAAACTTTGACAAAGATCGACACCATCTTTGCGATCTCAAAAAAACTTGTTTTTTGAAGTTTTACATTTCAAGTTAAACCTTCGTGACCTTTGCGAAAAACCTTTGTGAACTTTGCGGTTAAATACTCGTGATGCTCACATTTTTCGTAAAACCTTTTTTACTTATTATAATTGTCAACAGCATTTCTCACGCTGCCGTATTTTTTTAATAATTCAGAAGCTTCTTCATATGAAACTGGAATTTCTCCCATAATCATTTTTACTCCACGATCAACCAGTTTAACATTACTCAACTGCATATCGACCATTTTATTACCTTTTACTTTTCCAAGTTGAATCATGGCTGCAGTCGAAATCATGTTTAAGACTAATTTCTGAGCTGTTCCTGCTTTCATTCTTGAGCTTCCGGTAATAAATTCTGGGCCAACAACTACTTCAACGGGAAATTGAGCTGTCAGAGCCAGAGGACTTCCTGCATTATTGGTAATACATCCGGTAACAATATTATTTTGATTACAGGTTTCCAAACCACCAATAACATAAGGTGTAGTTCCAGAAGCTGCAATACCAATTACAACATCATGCTTGCCAATATTATTGGCTTGTAAGTCAATCCAGGCTTGTGTTGAATTGTCTTCTGCATTTTCTACAGCGCGACGAATTGCAGTGTCTCCACCGGCAATAATTCCGTTTACCAAATCAAAAGGAACACCAAAAGTAGGAGGACATTCAGAAGCATCAACAACGCCTAAGCGTCCGGATGTTCCGGCTCCGATATAAAATAATCGCCCGCCTAATTTTAATTTTTCAACTACCTGAGCGACTAAAATTTCAATTTGCGGAATTGCTTTTTCGACAGCATTTGGAACTGTTTTGTCTTCCTGATTGATATTGTTAAGCAATTCATGAACAGACATTTTTTCTAAATGTTCGTATTTTGAAGCTTGTTCTGTGGTCTTTGTAAAGGTCATTTTCTCTTATAATTACTCATGCCAAAATTAATCTTTTTTATCGCAATTTTTCGAACCTTTTTAAAAGATCTAAAATATTATATTTGTTACATATTAAAAGATAAATGGATAAGTTAGGCTTTTTGGATGGCGTTGCCCGTATTGCTGTTTTTGTTTCGTTACTGCTTGCACTTTTTTTACTGACAGTAAAAACTGAAAACAAATTGGCAAATCGACTTTTTGCCTGCTTTATTATTTTGTCGGCAATTGATTTCAGTGGTCTTCTTGATTATACATTTCCGGATCAATATGTAAATTTAGAGATTTTGAGATCTACGGTATGTTTACTCGAAATGCCTTTGATTTACTTCTATGTTTTGGCAGTTTGTTATTCTGATTTTCGATTAAAATGGAAGCATTTAGTATATACACTTCCTTTTATGGTTATGAATTTGGTTTTTATGCCAAGATTTTATTTGCAATCAGGTATTGTAAAAGAACAGTTTATAGCCAATTACAGTCGAATGTTTGAAGTTTATTTTTTTCAGGTATTAATCGAATTACAATACTGGTTTTATATTGTTTGTATCTTTTTAATTTTGAAAAAATACCGAAAAATTTATCTGGAAAATTATACCAATCCAAGTACTTCTACTTACAAATGGCTTTTTCAAATGACTTGCGTTTTCGCAATAATGCATTGTATTACAGCTTCAAAAAATTTACTGCGTTATACGGCTTCCAGAGATACTTTTCTGTGGGGAAATGTTTTGATGGTAGTTATGGCTTTATGCGTAATTTGCTGGTTTGTAATGAAAGCGTTGAATCATCCGGAGCTTTTTAGAGGAATCAATTCGCAATTGCAACTGACAAAAGATTTTCTTCCAAAAGAAAACCAGACTATAATAGTAACGATAAGCAATCAGGATGAAGCTGTTTCAGCACAAATTCTGGCATTGAAAAATTATATGAAAGAGAAGGAACCTTATCTAGATCCGTCGCTTACAATTCAGGGACTTGCTAATCAATTTAATGTTCCGGTTCGGGATTTATCAATTTTGATTAATCATCATATGAATCAACATTTTTTTGATTTTGTAAATGAATATCGCATTCAAAAAGCAATGCATATTTTGAAGGATCAATCGAAAAACCAACTTACAGTTTTGGAAATTTTGTATGAAGTTGGTTTTAATTCCAAATCATCCTTTAATACTTCTTTCAAAAAATACACAAATCTCACACCTACAGCTTATAGAAACGCTTCATAATAAATTGTTTGATTCTAGTTCAAACTAGCGTAATGCTTTCTTTAATGGATCGTATTAAAAGAACTAAAATATTATATTTGTTGAATAATCAAAAAACAAATGAGTATAGATAGCTTTTTAGGCATTATGGGCTGGATGTCGGTTTTTGTTTCACTATTGCTGGCATTTTTTTTACTTACGGTGAAAACCCAAAATAAATTAGCAAATCGACTATTTGCTTCCTATTTGCTATTATTTATAATTGATAATATTGGAATTTTTATTTCGGAAGATTTCGTGAAAAACAATCTCAATTTAGAATTTTTCAGATGGACAAGTTGTGCTTTGATAATTCCTGTTTTCTATCTGTATATATTGTCAGTTTGTTTTACGGATTTTCGATTAAAAACAAAGCATTTACTTCACACAATTCTATTTATAATTGTAAATATAGTTTTTATAGTCAGGGTTTACTTTTTAAATAATATAGATAAAATAAGGTTTTACGACCATCGTAGTCAAATGCCCGAATTTTATGTTTTCCAGTTGATGCTAGGTTTGCAAATCGTATTCTATAGCATTGGAGTATTTTTGGTTTTAAAAAAGTACAGAGAAATATATCAGGAAAATTATACGAATCCTAAAAGCTCTATTTTTAAATGGCTATTTCAAATATCGACCGTTTTCTTTGTTTTGTATTATTTGTCAATAGCGAAGAATGTTTTAAGATTTACTGATTTTGAGTCGCTATGGATTTGGGCAAATGTAATCATGCAGTTTTTGGCTTTAGTAGTAACTTGCTGGTTTGTGTTAAAGGCCTTGAACGATCCGGAACTTTTTAGAGGAATCAATTCTAAATTGCAATTGGCAAGAGATATTCTACCTAAGGAAAATGAAAATATTACCGAAACCAAAAAACATCAAAACGAATTAATTGTGGCTCAAATTTCGACATTGAAACAGTATATGAAAGAAAAAGAACCTTTTCTTGATCCGTCACTTACAATTCAGGAGCTTTCAAATCAAATTGATATTCCGGTTCGGGATTTATCAGTTTTGATTAATCACCATATGGATCAGCATTTTTTTGATTTTGTAAACGAACATCGCATTCAAAAAGCCATGAGTATTTTGAAAAATCCTTTAAAAACTGATTTAACTGTTTTGGAAATCCTGTATGAAGTAGGTTTTAATTCAAAATCATCTTTTAATACTTCGTTTAAAAAATATACAAATCTAACGCCTACAGCATATAGAAACGCTTCATAATTAGTGGTTTGTAAAAAGTCGTACTTCGGGGTTAATAAAGTCGAACTGATTTCTTAGAGAGAAATTGGTTCGACTTTTTTTTGTCGGTCGCATCTGGAAAATTTCTAAGGCAACTTTGCTTCAAATTAATCGAACAAGTTTAAAACTAGAAATTATGAAAAAAGTTAACCTCCTTATTTTTTTACTATTGCCTCTTTTTTGTTTAGCACAAACATCCTTTAAATTAAATGGAAAAATTGCCGACGAAAAAACACCAATAGCATGGACAGATGTTGTAATCTTAAATCAAGAAGGAAAAATTATAAGCGGAACTACAACAAAAGAAGACGGTAGTTTTGAAGTGATTTTGAATAAAGGATTCTATAAAGTAAAAATGAATCCAACTGGATATTCTGAATTTGAGAAGGAAATTACAATAGAAAAAGATATTAATTTGGGTTTGATCATTTTAAAAGAAAATGTAACAAATTTAGGTGAAGTTGTCATTCAATCCAGAAAAAGTACGATTGAGCAAAAAACAGATCGTTTGGTTTACAATCTTGAGAATAATGTAACAAATGTTGGCGGAGATGCTCTGAGCGCTATAAATACGGCGCCGGGTGTTGTAGTACAAAATGATGCGATCAATATATTAGGAAAAGGAACTTCTCGTGTTATGATCGACGGGCGTATGATTGAATTAACAGGTGAAGAACTGAATAATTTCCTGAAATCTATTTCGGCAAGTGATATTAAAAATATTGAGATTATCAGTAATCCTCCGGCAAAATATGAAGCCGAAGGAACTGGCGGACTGATTAATATTATCATGAAAAAAGGTGCTCGCGATTCCTGGAAAAATACAACTACAGCTTCCTACGATCAAAATAAATACGGAATTTATACTTTAAGGAATAACTTCTTTTATAATAAAAACAAGTTCCGATTTTCGGCGAGTATTAATGGAAAAACGGGTTACAGGAATCTTAAAGAAACTCTTGATATGTATTTTGTTGAAGGACCTACGAAAATGGATGTGACAACAAAATTAAACGAGGATAACGTATCTGGAAAAATAGCTTTAGATTATGATTTTTCGGAAAAAACGACGATTGGTTTTCAATTTTTAAAAGATAAAAGCAGCCCGAATTTTGACTCGGATATTAGAATTAATAATTATAATGCTCAAAATAAATTAGACAATTACATCATCAATGAGAGCTTTCTGGACAGGAAATTGGGTAATCAGACTTATAATGTGCATTTGATTACAAAACTAGATTCTCTAAATAGAAAATTGTCTTTTGATGTAGATTACTTTGATTATAGTTCAAAATTCGACAGAAATTTTCTAGCAAACAATTATGCAGCAGATGGAACTTTTATCGACGTGAATCAATCGGCACGAAATTTTTCTAATCAGGATATTGATAATTTGAGTTTCAAGGCTGATATGGAACATCCGCTTCAGGCGTTGAACTTGTCTTATGGAGCCAAAGCGAGTTTTACAAACAGTAAAAGTGATGTTATTTTTTACAATACAATTACCGGAACTCCGGTATTAGATCCAAACCAGACTAACCAATTTGAATACACCGAAAATAATCAGGCGGTTTATATTAATGCGGATAAAAAAATCAATGATAAATGGAATTTTCAATTGGGATTGCGATTGGAAAATACCCAAACAACTGGTTTTTCGGTAAATTTAAATCAGGAAACGATAAACAATTATTCTAAACTATTTCCAACGTTTTATGCTTCTTATAAAGAAAATGAAAACAATAATTTTAGTTTAAACTACGGAAGGAGAATCCGCAGACCAAGTTTTTCTTTATTAAATCCGTTTCGAGTTTACATAAGCAGTAACAGTTATTCTGAAGGGAATCCGTTTTTGAAGCCTTCTTTTAGCGATAATTTTGAATTTGCGCATTCGTACAAAGAAATTTTAAGAACCAGTGTTTTCTTAAATGCAATTACAGATGGTTATGGGGTAATATTTACTTCAAATCCGGAAACAATGACGCAAGTTGTATCAAGAGATAACTATTTTAAAGGGATTAATTATGGAATTGGAGAAACATACTCGGCTAATTTTGCAGATTGGTGGCAGAGTGAAAATTCGCTTTATCTTTTAGGTTCAAAAACTACTTTTATTAAAAATATTAATGCTACACCACAAAATGGTCTTGAAGTGGATTTTTCGACTAACAATACATTTTCATTGGGTAAAGCGACGAAACTGCAAGTAGATTTTAGTTACACTTCGCCTTATAAAAGCGGTTTGTATGAAACCGGATATACGTCAAGTTTGAATATTGGTTTTAAACAAGATTTATTAAACAAAACAATGCAGATTGCTTTCTTGGTAAATGATATTTTTAATACTTCTTATTTAAAGAATGATGTTTCGATTGTAAATGGCGTAAAACAGGTTTATAGCCAAAATGAAAGCAATAGATTTGCGCGTTTATCTGTGGTTTACAATTTTGGGAACAACAAAATAAAAGTACAGGAAAGAGCTTTTGGAAATCAGGAGGAGAAAAAGAGGGCGAATTAATTAGATAATTTGGCAATTAGAAAATTAGATAATTCTGGAATTTACTGTTTTATCTGTAATTAGTATCCTAACAGGTTTTTCAACCTGTTAGGTATTTTTAAACGAGAGGAGTTTTTTTGCGTGAGGGATAGGAGTAAACTACCGAAGTAGTGCGGATAGCCCGACCGGATTTGCGAAAGGCGCTTATAAGCGATTTGTTAAATAGCGCCTTTTGTGAATATGGTCACGCCCAACTTATATAAAAAATGCTAATAAAATTCCCAGAACTATCATCGAAACTTTGGCAATATTGAATTTATGTCCTTCGCTGCTTTCAAAAATAATAGTCGACGAAATATGAAATAAAATCCCGATTACAACAGCAGTTATCTCAGTATAATAATCATTTAAAAAGGATAAATATTCAGATGCAATTGTGCCTAGTGGCGTCATAATTGCAAAGGTAAGCATGAATATAAAAATAGCTTTTTTGTCCAGATTTGCATTGATGAAAAATGTAGTCAGAATGACTGCAATTGGCAAATGATGAATGGCAATCCCGATGGCTAAATCGTGATGATGGCTAACGGGAAAACCTTCTAAAAAGGCATGAATACACAAACTTATGAATAATAACCACGGAATCTGAGACATCTGTGCATGTCCGTGAACGTGACCGTGTTCAGCCCCTTTTGAGAAGAACTCCAAGACGATCTGGAATAAAATTCCGACCATTATAAATAAACCTATGTTGTGATTGTGCGATTCGTAAACCTCCGGCAACAAATGCATTACGGTTAACGATAATAAAAATGAACCGCTAAATGCTAATAGCAATTTTAGATTGGTTTTGCTTTTAGGTTTTAAAAACAAAGCCACAATATATCCTAATAGTACAGAAAATAAAGGTAAAAGATAGTTCATATTTTGTTTAATCGGTTTTTTGGTTTAATCGTTTAACTGTTGATTTGTTTAATCGGTTAGACGGTTAAACAATTTAACGATTTACCAATTATTTAAAAATCATGATTAATCGTTCGCTTTCGGTTTTATGAAACTTTTTGAGTTTATAATCTCCAAAAATATCTAATAGAAAAATACCGGCTTCGGCCATTAATTCTTCAAAATCTTTCAAAGTCAGCGCTTTTACTTTTTCAGTAAAATGATAATTTTGACCCTGATCTTCAAAATCTATTTCTTTAAAAATATGCCCGTCCCGAACGTATCTTTTGATTTTAAAATCGATTCCTTCAACGGTCTTTACTTCCTCAGGAACCAACGTTTCAATTACCTGATTTACATTCATAAAATCGATTACGGCAAAACCATATTCAGACAAGCTTTCTTTGATTGCTTTTAGAGTGGTCAAATTATCATCGTCGCTTTCAAAATAACCAAAACTGGTAAATAAATTAAAAATAGCATCAAATTTTTCTTCAAACGGCTCACGCATATCGTGCACTTTAAAATGCAGGGTTTCGTTACTGTTTTTACTGGCTTCGGCAATACTGTTTTCAGACAAATCTGCACCTAAAACATTAAAACCTAATTGGTTTAAGTAAATAGAATGGCGTCCTTTTCCGCAAGCTAAATCAAGTACTTTAGCTTTTTCAGGCAGGTTTAAATAATGTGTAAGATTATCCATAAAAATCTGCGCCTCTCTGTAATTTCGGTCTTTATAAAGAATGTGATAATACGGAGTGTCAAACCATGATGTGAACCAGTTTTGAGTGTTACGATCCTGATTTGGTGTGGATGAGTTTGGTGCTTCAGACATTTATTCTATTTCAATTAATTCAAAGTACCGCAAATTTAGTGTATTTTTGCCGAAAAATAACTATTTCGCGATATAGCTGTATAATCATTAGTTATATACTGTGATCGGAGTTGTTTTTTAATACAAAAATAAAGATGGAAGAAAATTTTAGAATGATTGCCAAATGTTTTTTTGGTTTTGAAGAAATATTAGAGAACGAATTACGTGCTCTTGGCGCTCAGGATGTTGAAAAAGGAGTGAGAATGGTAAGCTTTAAGGGCGATAAAGGTTTTATGTACAAAGCCAATTTATCGTTGCGTACGGCACTTAAAGTCTTAAAACCTATTTACTCGTTTAGAGCAAATAATGAACAAGCATTATACAAAGGAATTTCGGGTGTAAATTGGTCTAAATTATTAAATGCAAATCAAACGTTTGTAATTGATGCTACAGTACATTCGACTTATTTTAATCACTCAGAGTTTGTTTCTCAAAAATGTAAAGATGCAATTGTAGATCAATTTAGAGAAAGAACGGGACAAAGACCAAGTATCGATAAAGCATTTCCGGATTTGAGAATCAATATTCATATTGACAAAGATCAGGTTTCGGTTGCATTAGATACCTCAGGAAATTCATTGCACCAGCGTGGTTATAGAACAGCGACGAATATTGCACCAATCAACGAAGTTTTAGCAGCAGGAATTTTATTGTTGTCAGGTTGGGAAGGTCAAAGTCACTTTTTAGATCCAATGTGTGGTTCTGGAACTTTCCTTGCAGAAGCTGCGATGATCGCTTGTAATATTCCGGCAAATATCAACAGAAAAGAATTTGCATTCGAAAAATGGAAAGACTGGGATAATGATTTATTCGATCAGATTGTAAACAGTCTGATGAAAAAAACAAAAGAATTCCATTATACTATAAAAGGTTTTGATAAAGCTCCAAGCGCTGTAAACAAAGCCAAAGACAATATCAGAAACGCCAATTTGGATGATTATGTTACTATTTCTGAAAATAACTTTTTTGATACTGAAAAAGAAGTAGAAGGAAAGTTACACATGGTTTTTAATCCGCCTTATGATGAGCGTTTGGATATTCATATGGAAGAATTCTACAAAAACATTGGAGATACTTTAAAGAAAAGCTATCCGGGAACAAATGCCTGGTTTATTACTGCAAATCTTGAAGCATTGAAGTTTGTAGGTTTAAAACCTTCTCGTAAAATTAAACTTTTCAACGCAAGCTTAGAAGCACGTTTGGTAAAATACGAAATGTACGAAGGAAGTAAGAGAACGAAATTTCAGATCTAAGGTTCTAAGTTACTAAGATGCTGAGTTGCTAAGTTTTTTAGCTTTGCATTTCAGTGTCTTATGATATAAAGTAAATAACAAATTTAAGGTCAGTGAAAATAAGCTTCTAAAAAAAACTTAGCAACTTAGAGACTCAGAACCTTAGCGACTCAAAATAAAAATTTAAGGTTAGGTAAAAATAAGCTTCTAAATAAAAACTTAGCAACTTAGCGTCTCAAAACCTTAGCAACTCAAAAATAATGACTAAACTACAAGTAAGAGCTTTTTTATATCAATTAGGATGTTTTGCGATTCTATTTATTTTAGGAAGATATTTGGTGGCAACCTATACCCATTTAACTGGATTTTGGATCCCGATGACCTCATTTATTGCGGCAACTTTGATTTCGCCTAAATTTCAGGCGGTAAAAACCAAAGATGGAGAAAAGCTGTTCATGAAATGGATTTTTATAAAAGGAATTAGAGAGATTGGATAACTAATAAAGTGATTTTTATATGAGAGTAATTGGACTTATAGGCGGAATTAGCTGGGTTTCTACAGTAGATTATTACAAACTTATAAATCAGGGGATGAACGAGAAAATGGGAGGACTTAACTTCTCAGAATGTTTGATTTATTCTTTCAATTATGCTGATATTAAAAAGAATAACGATACCAACGATTGGGATCGTACGTTTGAAATGCTTTTTAAAGCTTGTCAATTTTTAAAATCGGGTGGAGCAGAAGCAATTGTTTTGTGTGCTAATACGATGCATCTTATTGCGGACAGACTCGCGAAAGCAATTGATTTGCCTATTATTCATATTGCTACAGAAACGGCTATTCAAATTGAAAAGCAAAACCTTAAAAAAGTGGCGCTATTGGGAACTAAGTTTACAATGGAACTTGATTTCTTTAAAGAAAAACTGAGCGCTAGAGGTGTTGAAGCCATTATTCCGGAGAATAGTGACGACAGAGATTTTCTACACACTGCAATTTTTGAAGAATTAGGAAAAGGTATCGTTACCGATGAAACCAAAAAACGCATTTTGAAGATCACAAACGAACTTATAGAAAATGGTGCCGAAGGTGTTATTTTGGGTTGTACAGAACTTCCTTTAGTTATAAAACCGGAGGATGTTACCGTTCCTGTTTTTGATACTACTTTGATACATTCGAATGCTGCAATATCATTTCAATTGTCTTAGATATATAAATAAAAAGCCCCGAATTAGAAATTCGGGGCTTTTTTTATTTACAGAAGAAACTACTTTTTAGGAGTTTCTTTTTTATCAGGAGTTTCAGGTACAATAACTTTTTTCTTGTATAAAGGTATAAAATAAGAAACGGTATAATTAAAACCTACTCCAAAATTTCCATCATAAGTTCTATTAAAACCAGGAATGTAAAGATTGTCAAAACCACTTGGTTTATTATTCATAACCAAAAGTTTTAACTGAACTCCAAAGCCTACAAATACATTATTGAAGACTTTGGCTTTTATTCCCAATGCAACTTCAAGCCATCCGGCTGTTAGACCGTTGAATTTTTCGTCTGAAACAATTGCAGGCTGTTCTCCCCAATACGGATTAGGATTGTAGATTTTATAACTGTTTAATTGTTGACTAAACGAGCTAAAACCACCTCTTAAACCTATCGTGATCATGTTTTCCATATCAAGCCAGTTTTGATATGTATTGTAATCAAAACCTCCTTTTATGTAAGTTCCTGTTGCTGTAGAGTTCAGTCTATCGTCGTCAGTTGTTTTGTCTTCAAAACCAAGTTCGGCAGCCAGATAGTATTTTTTCGTCAGGCGAAAATCCCCCACAAATTCTACACCTTTATAATCTTTATCATAAAATCCGCGAGTCAATTTGTATAAATCGACACCTACACGCAAACCATAACGATCTGTTTTAGGAACCGAATCCTTTTTTGTTTCCTGAATCGCCGGTTTGGCAGGTTCGGTTTTTGATTTTAGTTTTGGCTTTTCCTGAACAATTTCTTTTGTTGCTGTAGTCGGCGTTTCCTGGGCTTGAACCCAAAACATTGAAAACAATAAGCAAAAACTAAAAGTATATTTTAAGATGTGTCTCATTTTCAGATTCAATGTTAAAGTTTTCTACGTTAATTACTCTCATCCAAGGTCCATCTACTCCCGGACTATATATAAAAGGCTGTGATACCGGATCAGCAATAAAAGGATTTAATGTAAAAGTAGTTTTGTAACCACATGCTCTTGATACATATAAATCTTTATGATTATAGTCAAATTGTATTACATCTTTATTAATCAGAGTAGGATCTGTACTTGCAGCATTATAAATAAAGGTATAAGTCGTAGAGTTTTCATCGGTTTTTAACGGAATTGAAATAGTAGAAACACCATTTGCATAATACTTGGTTGTATCTGTAACATTTTCGTTAAAAACTATTCCTTCAGGCAAATCTTTGCCATCCTTATCTTTTCCTACGACTTTTAAATTGGTTACTTTTCTGGGTAAAGTTGCATCACCATTATTATAAAAAGATATTACCAATCGAGGGGTTGTAGGAGTGTTTGAATCGCAAATATCATCTTTCTCGCAGCTTGATAAGCCAAAAGTGAAGAGTAATAAAAAAGCTACTATTTTTTTCATTTATAGTTTTTTGTTATCGAAGTTCTAAAAGTACAACATTTTCAACATGATGTGTTTGCGGAAACATATCAACCGGACGTACACGTGTTACTTTGTATTTTTCATCCATTAAAGCCAAATCACGTGCTTGTGTTGCTGAATTACAACTTACATAAACTACTTTTTTAGGAGCAATTTTCAAGATTTGATCAATAACATCTTTGTGCATTCCGTCACGAGGTGGATCAGTAATAATAACATCTGGTTTACCATGTTGAGCGATAAAACTTTCGTTAAATACCACTTTCATGTCTCCTACAAAAAACTCGCAATTTGTTATATTATTGCGTTCAGCATTTGCTTTAGCGTCTAAAATTGCTTCGGGAACACTTTCTACACCAATTACTTTTTTGGCTTTTTTAGAAACGAATTGTGCAATAGTTCCAGTTCCAGTATATAAATCATAAACAGTTTCGTTACCTGAAAGTCCGGCAAAATCACGTGTTATTTTGTATAATTCATAAGCCTGATCAGAATTGGTCTGGTAAAAAGATTTAGCATTGATGCTGAATTTTAAACCTTCCATTTCTTCCAGAATATAATCTCTACCTTTATATAGTTTGATATTCTGATCGTAAATAGTATCGTTTTGTTTTGCGTTTACGACATATTGCAACGAAGTAATTTGTGGAAATTTCTCGTAAAGGTGATCTAAAATAAGTTCGCGGTTTTTTTTGTCATTTTCGAAAAACTGAATCAAAACCATGATTT
This sequence comes from Flavobacterium sp. ov086, assembly GCF_900187965.1. GTDB lineage: Bacteria > Bacteroidota > Bacteroidia > Flavobacteriales > Flavobacteriaceae > Flavobacterium. The sequence continues at coordinate 43,316 of NZ_FZNL01000011.1, forward strand.
CTCCGGTTGAAGCCGTACGGATCATAAAAGTTCTCAATAAACCAGATTGTTCTCTTGGATTAAAGAATGCTAAATTATGCTCGTTTGCAAAATCTCTGATTTCGTTTCTAATCGCGTTCGAAGGATCTTCTTGTAAATGACATTTTTGAATGTCAAGAATTTTATCCCACATTTTCGGAATGTGAAATCCTAAGGCGTTTCTGTTTCCTAAATCTTCTGTGCTTTCAATTTCTTTTTCGGTTAACCAACGACTGTTAGAAAACGAAAATTCCATTTTGTTTCTATAGAAAAACTGTTTTTCCGAACCTAAAATAGCTTCAAATTCAGGAAGTTCCACTTTTCCTATACGTTGCAAATGATTTTTTACTTCGTTTTGTTTGTAATACAACTGTTGGCTGTATTTCATATTTTGCCATTTACATCCTCCACAAACTCCAAAATGCTCGCATATTGGTTCTATACGATGTTCTGAAAATTCGTGAAATTTTACGGCTTTGCCTTCATAATAGGCTTTTCTTTTTTTGAAAGTTTGTACGTCAACTACATCACCCGGAACTACATTCGGAATAAAGATTACTTTTCCGTCAGGAGCTTTAGCAACTGATACTCCTTTTGCTCCAGCATCAAGAACCTGAATTTGATGAAAGACAACTTTGTCTGTATTTTTTCTTCCCATAGCGCAAAAATAAGGGTTTGTAAACTTTTATAAATTTAAATTTCAAAATATTTTATCAATTTCTTTAAATTACTAGTTTTATTAAGTTTAAAAGCTAACTTTGTTTATGGCAATAACCCCAAATGCTACATTTTTAACCTATAGTATTGTTATTATTTTATGAAGTTGTATCATAATCTTTCCAAAATTGGCTTTCTGAGAAAAAGTTATGTGTTCAAATTCCTGTTTGTTGCTTTCATAGGTATTCATATTCCCTTAATTGGTATACTATTCTTCGTAATTTTTTCGGATCATACTATTTCTCCAATTTCCATTTTAGTGTTTGCTTTGATAATGACTTTAGTGGCGACTTTAGTGACGCTTTTGGTTTTAAATCAATTGATTAAGCCTATTTCTTTAGCTTCTAAATCTTTAGATGATTATAGAAATAACAGAAGATTATCTGTTTTGCCAACAGAGTATTCAGATGAAGCAGGGTTGTTGATGTGTAATATTCAAGAATCAATTTATGAATCTGAAAGTTTTATAAACGAAAAGCAGGATTTAATTTACATGCTTTCTCATGATTTGAAAAATTTTGCGGGAAATCCGCAAGGTTTGGCAAAGCTAATTTTAAGCGAAAATCCATCAGATTCTATTAAGCATTTGGCAGAATTAATATGTGAATCGACTAATTTGCAATTCCGATACATCGAAAATTTTATAAAACTGCTAAAAGAACAGGATCAGATTGTAAAAGTAAATCAGGATCCTAAAAACATTATATTTCCTAATATTCTCCCATTTATAAACGAGCAGGTTGAGCAGCGCCTGATCGATAAAAATATAAAGTTAAATCTAAGTTTAGAATTAGTCGAAGCTAAACTTAAAATCGACGAAGGTTTATTGGTTCAGGTTTTGGTTAATTTAATAAGTAACGCAATTAAGTTCTCTTATTTTGATAGCGAAATTAAAGTTCGAATGTATCTTCAGAATTCAAATTTGGTCATTACTGTTATAGATAAAGGAATTGGTTTTGATAAAAATCAGATTGATGAATTGTTTAAGAAATTCACCAAAATGAGTAGATTAGGAACCGCTAATGAATTGTCAACCGGAATTGGATTGTATTTGTGCAAGAAAATTATCGAAAGAAACAAAGGAAAATTAAGCGCCACAAGCGAAGGAAAAAACAAAGGCGCCGAATTTAAAATTGAGTTTGATATTAATTACGATAAGAAATAAGGTTAATAAATTTTCAGCCTATAAAACTTAGGATCTCAGTCCCGAAGCCTCGGGATAGTATTTTAGAATCTTTAAGAAACTACCAAAGATGATGTACAGAAGGTTTAATGTATTCATCGTAAATTGCATTCATCGCCGCAATTTTATCCGGAGTTAGTTCTGGTAAATCATAAAGAGATAAATTTGATAAAACATGATCTTCTTTTGAAGCACCTGGAATAATACAGCTTATATCTTCGAAACTCAAAATCCACTGAAGTGCAATTGGAGCAAGATTTGGAGTTTTCGGAAATAATGATTTTAATTTTTCAACGGCTTTTAGACCTAATTCATAGTCAATTCCTGAAAAAGTTTCTCCTTTATCAAAAGCGTCACCGTTTCTATTGAAATTTCGATGATCTTGAGCGTCAAAACTAGTTTTTGCATCAAACTTACCTGTTAAAAGTCCGCTTGCCAGAGGAACTCTCGCAATGATTCCGACATCTTTTTTTCTGGCTTCTGAGAAAAATAATTGAGATGGACGTTGACGGAATAAATTAAAAATAATCTGAACCGTTGTTACATTCGAATATTCAATTGCTTTTAAGGCTTCTTCAACTTTTTCTACGCTAACACCAAGATTCTGGATTTTGCCTTGTTCTTTTAATCGGTCAAATAGTTCGAAAATTTCGGGACGATAAAAAACTTCAGTAGGAGGACAGTGCAGCTGAATCAAATCCAAAGTTTCCAATCCCATTCTTTTTAAACTGTCTTCAACAAATTTCTGAAGTACTTTTGGCTGGTAACCTTCGCTAACATGCGGGTTAATATGGCGGCCGCATTTTGTAGCAACATAAATACGTTCAGATCGTGAGCGAACTACACGACCAACGGCAGTTTCGCTTAAGCCATTTTCATAAACATCGGCAGTGTCAATAAAATTTACGCCATTGTCAATGGCAGTATTCAAAAGTTCATCTGCAGTTTTATTATCAAAAGCAGATCCCCATTTTCCTCCAACTTGCCAAGTGCCAAGTGAGATTTCAGATATATTGAAGTTTGTTTTTCCTAGTTTTCTATAGTTCATTCTTTTTGAGGTTCAGGGGTTAAAAAAAGGTTCAGAGAGGTAAAGGTTTTTTTTTAAGGGTCTAAGAATCAAAGGATATAAATTTTGCCTTTGAACCTTTGTACCTCATAACCTTTGTCTCTTTCTTTAATCAAATAAATCAGAAGATAAATAACGATCACCGCGATCGCAGATAACGGCTACAATTACACCTGATTCTAGTTGTTCGGCAATTTTTAAAGCTACGGCAACAGAACCACCGCTGCTCATTCCGGCAAAAACACCTTCTTCAAGTGCTAATCTTTTGGTCATTACGCGAGCTTCTTCTTCGCTAACATCTACTACAGTATCTACTTTTGAAGCATCAAAAATTTTAGGTAAATATTCCTGTGGCCACTTACGAATTCCCGGAATTTGAGATCCGTCGCTTGGTTGTGCTCCGATAATCTGGATTGCAGGATTTTTTTCTTTTAAATAAGTCGAAGTTCCAATGATAGTTCCCGTAGTTCCCATTGCAGAGACAAAGTGAGTAACAGTTCCGTCAGTATCGTTCCAGATTTCAGGACCTGTAGTTTTATAATGTGCTTTCCAGTTGTCATCATTCGCAAATTGATTTAGCATCAAATAACCGCCTTGAGCTACTTTTTTGTCGGCATAGTCACGCGAACCAATAATTCCTTCGCTGGCAGGTGTTAAAATCACTGTAGCGCCATAAGCACGCATTGTCTGTGTACGTTCTTTTGTAGAATCTTCCGGTAAAACCAATTCTATTTCTATTTGAAATAATTGAGCAATCATTGCAAGAGCAATTCCCGTGTTACCACTTGTTGCTTCAATTAGTTTATCACCTTTTTTAATATCGCCTCTTTCAAGAGCCGAAGCAATCATATTGTATGCAGCTCTGTCTTTTACACTTCCGCCGGGATTATTTCCTTCAAGCTTCAGTAAAAGTTTTACGTTTTTATTTTTAACCAAATTGACAGTTTCCATCAAAGGAGTATTTCCAATTAGGCTAAGCAATTTCTGTGGACCCATTTTTATTTCTTTTCTTTTATTTTAACTTCAGTTGTAGTAGTATTCAGAACAATAGAATCTTCGGGAATCGATTTGGTAATCCAGGCGTTTCCTCCTACAATACTATTTTTTCCAATAGTGGTTTCACCTCCCAAAATAGTTGCGTTGGCATAAATGCAAACATTAGCTTCTACGGTTGGATGTCTTTTGGCATTTTTCATTTCCTTGCTTACGCTTAATGCTCCAAGTGTTACACCCTGATAAATTTTAACGTGTTTTTTGATGACGGTTGTTTCACCAATAACAATTCCGGTGGCGTGATCAACAAAAAAAGGTGAGGCAATTTGAGCACCGGCATGAATATCTGTTCCGGTAATTCGATGCGCATATTCACTCATTAATCTCGAGAATAACAACAAATCCAGATTGTATAATTCATGACTTAATCTGTAAATCGCAATGGCGTAGAAACCGGGATATGCCAAATAAACTTCATCGATACTATTTGACGCAGGATCATTTTCTAAAATATAGGCTGCATCGTTATTTAGTTTTTCTAATACGTGTGGTAATTTTTCGAGGAATCGATCCCAAATCGATTCGCATAAGTTTTCTGGTTTTTTGCAAGCCAGAATAGCAATTTCTTTAAAGCGTATTTCAAGTTCGTCGATGCTTTCATCTAAAGCGGCATTCGAATCAAAAAGAGTATAGAAAAGCTTCTCGGTAAAATCTTCTGTTTTGGTTTTGATTCCGTAATTAATGTTTGAATGGCTTTTTAGAGCTTTTATGTTTTGTATGATACTTTCTTTTGTCACAATTGTAAAATTGAGTGGATAATTTGAAATGCTAAAAGTAAGGTGTTTTTTGTAAATAAAGGCACGAATTAACTAAAGAAATTTTGCATAGCGAATTCTATTTGTGATAAAAAAAAGAATGATAAAAGCGATTGTTTTATATGATTCTTAAGAAGTTAAATGCGTAAATTAGCCAGTAAAATTTATAAAAATGAAAAACAATTCAACTTTTAAGAGCGCTATTTCTAATCTTGAATTTCCGGAAAGTGAGAAAATTTACGGAAAATCAATACATGATCCAATTTTGGGATTAATTATGAAAGATTATCCTTCTTTTTGCGAAGACGATTGTATTGCGGTTAAGGAGTTAAATGAATATCGCCAAAAATACGTGTCGAACTATTTGTCTACAGAAATAGGGACGCTTTCTGATCTTGAAAAAAGTGTAATTGCATCTTTAAAAGAAGACAGATCAATTGTAAGTATTGCAGAAGATGAGCAGGAAACCAGAAGTTTTGGTCAGAAAATAGCAGATAAAGTAGCGGATTTTGGCGGAAGCTGGACTTTTATTATTTCGTTTTTAGCTTTCATAATCGTCTGGATTGCTGCTAATGTTTATATTTTGGTTAATAAAGGTTTTGATCCGTATCCATTTATCTTACTGAATTTGATTTTATCCTGTATTGCGGCATTGCAGGCTCCGGTAATTATGATGAGTCAAAATCGTCAGGAAGAAAAAGACAGAAACCGAGCCAAAAAAGATTATATGATTAACCTTAAATCAGAATTAGAAATTAGAATGATTCACGATAAAATCGATCATATGATTATGCACCAACAACAGGAATTAATCGAAATTCAGAAAGTACAAATCGAAATGATGAATGATATTCTAAACCAAATCAAGAAATAATTTCAGTGATTTTTGAATTAAAAAAGTTAAAGATAGAAGTGTTTATAAAAGTATCCGCCAAGCATAAAAACGAGATTTATGAACGCCACATTCCAAACGATTTTTTTGTAGTTTCTTGATTTGTCTAAAAAGTACAAAGCCACAAAAGCGAAAAATAAAAGTGAAGTATATAGTGCCGGATACATCTGAAAAGCAGCCGAAAATTCACCTTGAAAAAGTAAGACTAAAGCACGCTGAAAACCGCATCCCAAACACTCCACTCCAAAGAATGTTTTGAATAGGCAAGGGATCATATATTTCTCTAAGTTCAAGTCGATTATTTTTTACAATTTTACAAAAAAAATAATTGATAACATTTCAAAAGTTGCGAACTGCTATTTTAAAGTTTTATACTTTTGAATTCTTATACTTTAAAATATGAAAGCGATTAAAATTATAATAATGATTCTTGCTATTTCGGTTGCATTATACGAGCAGGTTTCAGCAGAAAAGAATGTCTATATCACGGTAATTGCGATTGCAGTTTTCATGTTTGGAATGATGCAGCTGAGCGCAAAAACACCAAGTAAAAATCAAGATAAAGAAGAGAAGGATGTTGACTAAAGGAGATAAGGTTTCAGTCTTAGACGAAGCTATAAACGGAACGGTAGTTTCGGTTAAAAATAATGAAGTTTTAATTGAAACGGAAGATGGATTTATGATGACATTTTTTGCCAATGAATTGCTTAAGATTCAGGATTCCAGTAATTTAATGAATTCTATTAAAAGAATCGATTTAGATGAGATTACAAAAGAGAAAACGGAACCAAAACCACGTAGTTTTGTGAAAGAAAAGAAGGATAAACGCGAAATTGCAGCTCCGGAATTTGATTTGCATATCGAAAAACTGGTTCCAAACAAACGCGGAATGTCAAATTATGATATCCTGACTTTGCAGACTGAAACGGCAAAAAGACACATTGAATTTGCGATCAGAAATCGCATTCCTAAAATTGTTTTTATTCACGGTGTTGGCGAAGGAATTTTAAAAGCCGAACTTGATTTTTTATTAGGTCGTTATGACGGAATTGATTTTCAGGATGCCAATTATCAAAAATATGGTTTAGGTGCAACTGAAGTTTATTTTAGACAAAATAATAAGTAAAGTCGCTTTTTGGGTTAAAAACCATTTATTATAAAGCACAAAAAAACGTCCGTTTTTCTTTCTGATTTTATACTTGAATCAGTTTAGAAAAATGGACGTTTTTTGTAAGAATTAAATTAGTCTTTAAAAGTTTTTTTAAGCCTAATTTGTCTATTTTGTTACAGTTCCCATTGCAAAATTATTACCTAGTTTAAAGCTGCTGTTTCCTTTTACAAGCGTTACATTTTTTATTACAATGGTGTGCTGAACTATAGTTCCGGCGATTTCCGTTGTAACTTCAACTGTTCCACTTGTACCGTTCCAGGTTTCTTTTACGGCAGGATTTGTTGGAGCGATAGCATTACAGAAATAATCTTTATTTAAAGCAACACCGGTAAGGGTACGATAAACAACATTGTTTTCTGTTGCGGTTATATTTCTTACTCTTGGCACTCCCGGTGGAGTTGCCACATTTACAAATAAAGTAGGATCAAAATGTTCCAGCATGATGTAAAATGCAGCATTGTAGTTATAGACTTGTTTTAAATCCGGACATTCTCCAGCTTCGTCTGGTTTGGCAAAAGTTAAAGTTGGCGGATCTTGAGTAATTTTAAAATCTCCAAAAATATATTCTGCTTCAACCTGCGTCATTTGGGTAGGTTTTAGAAAACTTATATTTCTAAAAATAATGTTATGGTTATAACCTGTAATTCGTGTGCTACCATCTACCTCGCTTGGAACAGTAGTAATTTGCGTAGTAGTGATTTCTATTTTTCCGCTGGTTCCTAACCATTCTTCGATAACATTTGGTGTTTTTGGAGGGATTATACCGCAAATATTTGGTACTCCAACAGTACCATCGTAGGCTCTGTAAACAACGCGATACTGGCTGTCGTTTTTAATGTCGTATTTTACTGGTTGACCTTCTGGTGTTGGGTTGTTTATAAGACTGCTGGGAGCTAATTGCAATAATATCGACTCTCTGTCTTTGATTTTGTAAAGTAAAGTGTTTGTTGTGTCACAGTTTGTGGCAGTAACTTTATCAAAATCTATAGAATCAACTGTTAAATCACCATCATCGCAACCATTTAAAAGTAGTGCAAATAAGAGAAGGTAAGCATATTTTTTCATCGTAATTTTATTTGGGTCAAAAATAGTGAAAAATTTCGCAATTGATATTTAAGATTTCACAATTGATATTTCATAACTTTGCAATGATGAAAAAAGTATACCTCGACAACGCCTCTACAACAGCTATGCGCCCTGAAGTCATTCAGGAAATGACAAAAGTTATGACAGAAGATTTTGGAAATCCGTCTTCTACACATAGTTTTGGACGCAATGGAAAAACTGTTTTAGAACTTTCAAGAAAAAGTATTGCCAAGCATTTAAATTGTTCTGCACAAGAAATTATTTTTACTTCTGGCGGAACTGAAGCAGATAACTGGATTCTTCGTTCGGCGGTTGAAGATCTGAAAGTCGAGAGAATCATTACTACAAAAATTGAGCATCATGCAGTTTTGTACACGACAATGGCGTTGCAATCTGATTATAATATTCAGGTCGATTATGTTAATATTAATCCTGACGGAAGTATAGATTTAACGCACTTGTCAAATTTACTATCTGAAGATAAAAAGACAATTGTTAGTTTAATGCACGTAAACAATGAAACCGGAACTATTTTAGATTTAGATAGAGTTGGAGTTATTTGCAAACAATATGGCGTCTTATTTCATTCAGATACGGTACAGTCTATCGGGAAAACCGAAATAGATTTGCAACAAATACCAGTTGACTTTATAGTAGCTAGCGCACATAAATTTCATGGACCAAAAGGCGTTGGTTTTGCTTTTGTTCGAAAAAATTCAGGTTTACAGCCTTTGATTTTTGGCGGAGAACAAGAAAAAGGACTTCGCGCAGGAACAGAAGCTGTACATCAAATTGCGGGAATGGCAAAAGCGCTGTCACTTTCGTATGAAAATTTAGATGAGGAAAGAAAATACATTACAGATTTAAAAATGTATTTGATTGAGCAATTAGAACTTCATTTTCCCGACTTTAGAATCAACGGAAAAAAAGAGGATTTCTATAATATTATCAACATCATTTTGCCTTTTTCGCAAGATAAAACTTCAATGCTTTTATTTAGTTTGGATATGAAAGGAATTGCAGTTTCAAGAGGAAGCGCATGCCAATCCGGAAGTATAAAACCATCTCATGTTTTGAAAGAAATGTTGTCTGAAGAAGATTTAAAATTACCAAATCTCAGAATTTCATTTAGTCATTATAATACCAAGGAAGATATTGATTGGTTGGTTCAAAGTCTTAAAACTTTGTAGGTTCAAAGATTCAGAGTTACAAAGGGTTCAAAGGTTTTTTTGAAAGTTACTATCCCGAGGCTTCAGGCAATGTTATTAAGTTAAGTTTTTTTAAAAAAAAATTATTGCAAATCAAATCCGTTTTTATCCGCGTTTTTACGAAGTAAATCTGTTTTATCTGCGTCAAAATTAGACACTGATTTTACTGATTCGCGAAAGCGAAAACGCTGATAAAAAACGGATTTTTCTAATTACTTTCTTGATTAAATTGTTTAAGTAATTTTATAGTTTTATCCTTTACTTAATGACATTGAGCTTCGGGACTGAGTTACTAAGTCGCTAAGTTTTTTTTCTTGAATATTTTTCGACTTCGCTCAGAAAGACAATCTTTGTCAGACTAAGCGAAGTCGAAGTCAATTTTGAAGTTGTAAGGTTTTTATATGAACTTGGGACATTAATAATTAACAATTCACAATTACTTACGTATCACTTTAACCTGCGAATCATTTGTCAACTTTATAATTGTCGAAGGCTTTCCGGCAACTTTATCCTGATTTAGTTTTACTACATAATCAACACCTTTTATGATTTCAGGATTAATATCTTTGAAAGCAATAGGAGTAGGCTGCCCCGAAATATTAGCCGAAGTCGAAACCAATGGTTTTTTCATTCGTTCTAATAATTTAAAACAAAAAGGTTCTTTTACAACACGAACGCCAAGCGAATTGTCAGCAGCTATAATGTTTTTGGCTACATTTCTTGGTTCATCTAAAATCAAAGTAGTTGGTTTCTCTGATAAATCTAAAATTTGCCAGGCAACTTCAGGGATGTTTTTAAAAACGTTATACATCATTTTTTCGCCATTCATCAATACGATCATACTTTGAGTTTCGGCACGCTGTTTAAGCTTGTATATTTTTGCAACAGCATCCGGATTTGTGGCGTCACAACCTATTCCCCAAACAGTATCTGTTGGATAAAGTATGATTCCTCCTTCTTTTATGACTTCGAATGCATTGTGAACTTCTGTATTTATATCTGAATTCATAACTTAAAATATTTTATACTAGCAATTTTACTGTTATAGTGTTTGTGTATTTATAGTTCTAACGATTTTTTCTAAATCTGCTGTCGAAATTCCTACATAAAGAGGTAAACATAAAATTCGGGATGCAATAGATTCCGAAATTGGCATTTTATCTCCTTTTGTATATTCGATTGTATTTAACGAAGGATAAAAATAACGTCTTGGTATAATGTTTTCTTTTGCTAAAGCATCTAAAATCTTTAATAAGGTATCTTCCGAATCAAAAATCACGGCATAATAGCTATAATTCCATTCTGTGTTTTCTCTTATTTTTAAAGATCTTATAGTGTCGAAGTTTAAATTTTCATTGTAAAAATCTACGACCTTTTTTCTTTCCGCAAATATAGAAGATAGGTGTGGAAAGACCGCCAATCCCATTGCTGCCTGTAGCTCAGAAATTTTGGCATTTATACCCAATCCATGAAATGCTAAGGGACCATTATGTCCAAAATTATGGCTGTAGAATAATTGATGATATGTTTCTTTATCATTACAAAACATGGCACCACCTTCACCTGTATGAAATATTTTGGTTGCATGAAAACTGCAGGTGCTTACATCACCAAAATTAAAAACAGACTGATTGTTGTATTGAACTCCAAAACAGTGCGCTGCATCATAGATGACTTTCAGGTTGTATTTTTTAGCAATTCGCTCTATTTCGACAACATGACACGGATTTCCAAAAACATGCGTAGCTAATATTGCCGTAGTTTTTGGGGTAATCGCAGATTCAATTTTGGTTTCATCAATCGTTAAATAATCTGGATGAATATCTACAAATACCGGAGTGCAGTTTTCCCACACGATCGCAGCCGAAGTTGCAACATATGAAAAAGGTGTTGTAATTATTTCGCCTCCTTTTCCAAATAATTTTAATGCAATTTGAATAGGAATTGTACCGTTATTAGTTATGATTAAATTAGAAACATTAAGAAAATTTTTCAGTTTTTCTTCTAATTCTAAAGTAAGCTCACCGCGATTTGTAAGCCAAGCTTTGTCCCATGCCCGTTTTAAATAAGAATTATATTCTTCTTGCGAAGGCAGAAAAGTTTTGGTTACAGGAATCATTTAATTATGGATTTAGTGAGTTTAATTTATCTTTAAGGGTAAACTATTGTTATATTTGCGGGGTAAAATTAGGAAAAGAAACCTTAATTTTTGGCTTTAGCGCCTATTATAACATTCTAATGAGTCAGACATGTTTTGAACTTGCTTGTCTAGCAATGTTTTAGGGCTTTTTTAAATTTGAATTAAACGTAGGTTTTTTTCGATTTTTGATGAGATTAATATAAATAATAAAAATAAATTTTAGATTACTATGGAAATCAACACTTTTTTGAGAAATTTTGCAGACATTTTAGATGACACAGACGCGGCATTAATTACACAAGAAACTGTTTTTAGAGATTTAGACGAGTGGAATTCATTAACTGCACTTTCATTAATCGCTATGGCTGATGAAGAATATTCTGTAAAATTGACAGGAGATGATATTAAATCATCTAATTCATTGAACGATATCTTCGAAATTATTAAAAATAAAGGATAATTAAATGGCAGCTTTTTCAGTAAATGACATTGCAATAAGAGGTATTTCTTGCTGCGTTCCTAAAAATAAGGAACGAAATATTGATTTAGAAATATTAACACAGGAGGAAATTCAAAAATTTATTGATGCAACTGGAGTTGAAGAACGCCGTATTGCAACAAAAGAAATTTGTACCTCTGATTTATGCTGCGAGGCTGCTGAGAAGTTAATTAAAGATTTAAATTGGCAGAAAGACGAAATCGAAATCCTGGTTTTTGTTTCTCAGACTGCCGATTATATTTTGCCGGTTTCTGCTGCAATACTTCAAGACAGATTAGGGTTCTCAACAAACTGTATCGCCTTTGATGTTCCTTTGGGATGTTCTGGTTACGTTTACGGAATTTCTATTATTGCAGCTATGATGAAAGCAACCGGTCTAAAAAAAGGTATACTTTTAGCCGGAGATACCAGCAGTAAATTACTTTCAAAAACAGATAAGAGTACCGTTCCGCTTTTTGGTGACGGAGGAAGTGCGACTGCATTTGAATTCGATGAAAGTGCAGAGAACTTGTTGTTTGATTTAGGGACAGACGGATCTGGCTATAAAGCTATTATTATACCAGACGGAGGATCAAGAAACAGAATAGATGAAAATTCTCTTAAAGTAACAAAAAGCGAAGAGGGAATCAGTCGTAATTCCTGTAATTTGGTTCTTGACGGAATGGATGTTTTTGGTTTCGGAATTTCACAAGCTCCAAAAACGGTAAATAAACTTATTGAGAAATTTGAAATTGATAAAGACGCAATAGATCATTTTGTATTTCATCAGGCCAATTTAATGATGAATAAAATGATTGTTAAAAAATTAAAATTACCGGTTGAAAAAGTTCCGTATTCTCTAAAAGAATTTGGAAATACTTCTTCTACTACCATTCCTTTAACTATCGTTGCTCAATTGAAAGAGAATTTGACAAACACTTCTAAAGATTTGATAATTTGTGGATTTGGAGTTGGTTTATCATGGGGAACAGCTAAAATCAGGCTGAATAATGTTGTGATTTCAGATTTGATAGAAATATGATAAAGAATTTAGATTATATAGATGAAGAGGTTTATTCAAAAGAGAAATCTTTGTTTTCTAACGAATCCTGGATTTTAGCAGCGCACAAAAATGAATTATTAAATAATAATGACTTTTTGACTTTTGAATATTATGGTGATAAAATTTTCATTCAGAATTTTAATGGTACTATAAAATCTTTTCAAAATGTTTGCCTGCACAGATTTAATACCATACACGAGGAACCTTCCGGAAACAGGGTTTCGTCATGTTTGTATCATAACTGGACTTACGGAAAAAAAGGTAATGTTGTGGGTTTAATGTGTCGAAATTCATTTGAAAAAGATCATATAAATGAATTAAGACTTAAAGAGTATGAGGTTGCCTTTTGTGGCGATTTTATTTTTCTGAAATTAAATAAGGAATTCGATAGAAGTTTAGAGCATTATTTAGGAAATATATATGCTCCGCTTCAAGAGATAAGTTCTCATTTTGGAACCAAAACAATAGATTATACAATAGAGCATAAAGTAAACTGGAAACTTTTGGTCGAAAATGTTTTAGAATGTTATCATTGTACTTCTGTACACGAAAATTCATTTGCAAAAATGGGATTTGGTTCTGTACCTCCAGAAAAATTTGATTTTTTTGAAGGACATAGTTGGTGCGAGTTTCCCAAAAGTGAGGATGTAAAGCCCAGTAAAATTATTGAAAAATCTTTGTCAAACAGAACTTTTAAAACACAAGGATATCTGCATTTTTACATCTATCCAAATGCATTTATAAGCTCTGTAGAAGGAAAAGGATTTTATTTTGGATTTATGCTTCCGGAATCCCCTTCGAAAACAAATTTAAGAGTACGATATTTTTCTTCAAAATTTGAAAAAGAATTAAGTGAATCAGAACAGAATATTATTGATTTTATTAATAACAGTTCTAATGATTCTTTGGATTTAGTTTTAAATGAAGACAAAAAAATTATAGAAAATATTCAAGGCAATCTTGCTAATTTTAAAAACCATTCTCCAATATTTGGTGATGAAGAGTTTCGGATTTTAAAGTTTTACGAATATTTTAATAAACAAAAAGAACTAAAAAACATATAATGAATCCATTCGATTTATCAGGAAAAAAAATACTTGTAACAGGAGCATCTTCAGGAATTGGTTACGAAACCTGTCTGGCAATCGCAAGACAAGGCGGTACTTTTATAGCAGTAGCCAGACGTAAAGATTTTTTGGAAAAACTAGTACAAGAATGCGGAACGGGACATAGTTTTATAACCGCAGATTTGTCTAAAATGGAGGATATTAAAACTATTGTTGATACAATCGAAAATATTGACGGAATTGTTCATTCTGCAGGAATTGTGTCTTTGGCTCCTGTTAAGTTTTATTCAGAAGAATTAATGAATGAAATGAGGAGTATAAATTTTGACTCGATTGCTTATTTGATAAACTTAATTTTCAAAAAGAAAAAAATTAATAAAGGCAGTTCAATTGTTTTGGTTTCTTCAATTGCAGGTTTATTCGGAATGAAAGGAAATGGAATCTATGCTGCTAGTAAAGGTGCACTAATTGCTATTTCGAAAGTTTGGGCAAGTGAGTTTGCAGTAAGCAAAACCCGTGTAAATTGCGTTTCACCAGGTATGGTAAAAACAGAAATTACTTCAAAATCTATCGAGGATCTATCTTTAGAAGTTATCCAGCAGGATGAAAAAAAATATCCTTTGGGATATGGTGATCCGGTTCAGGTTGCTAACCCGATTGTATTTTTATTATCGGAAGCGAGCAGTTGGATTACGGGGCAAAATATAGTTTTGGATGGAGGAAGAACTTCAACAATATAATCTAAAGATGAAAGCAAGTATAAAGGCCATTTCCTATTATCTCCCTGAAGCTGTTTTATCTAATGATTTAATCAATCAGGAATTTCCGGAATGGGATATTGAAAAAATAAGCTCAAAAACAGGAATCAGTTCACGTCATATAAGCGCAAGTGATGAATTTTCGTCTGATATGGCTGTTTCGGCTGCTGAAAAATTGTTTACAGAACATAATATAGATCGATCAACAATTGACTATTTGTTGTTTTGTACACAAAGTCCGGATTATTTTTTGCCTACAACAGCTTGTATTATTCAGGAAAAATTGGGATTAAAAACCTCAATTGGAGCTTTAGATTTTAATCTGGGATGTTCTGGTTTTGTTTATGGATTGAGTTTGGCAAAAGGTTTGATTGCCGGAGGAATGGCTGAAAATATTTTATTAATTACTTCAGAAACATATTCAAAATTTATTCATCCGAAAGATAAAAGTAATAAAACTATTTTTGGAGATGCAGCAGCAGCTACTTTAATTACAAGCGAGAAAGGTTTTTGCTCTATTGAGAATTTCGTTTTTGGTACTGATGGAAAAGGGGCAGAAAATCTGATTGTAAAACAGGGCGGAATGCGTTTTCCGGTTTCTGATGAAAATGAGGATATTAAAGATGAATTTGGAAACATCCGAAATGACAAAAATTTATTCATGAATGGAACTGAAATCTTCAATTTCACAGGAGAATTTGTTCCAAAACTTACCGAATCAATTTTAGAAAAATCTAACTTATCAAAAGACGATATTGATTTGTATATTTTTCATCAGGCCAATAAATACATGCTTAATCATTTAAGAAAGAAAATAAAAATTCCTGAGGAAAAATTCTTTATAGCAATGGAACATTGTGGTAACACCGTTTCGTCTACAATTCCAATTGCACTTTATGAAGCTCAAAAAGAAGAGAAACTGCACAATATTAAAAATTTAATTCTGGCAGGTTTTGGAGTAGGTTATTCGTGGGCGGCATGTAATTTAAAAATAGAGCAATGAAAAATTTGATAATTATTGGGGCAAGAGGCTTTGGACGTGAAGTTTATGATCTCGCTACACAATGTTCAGGGTATAATATAGAATATGTTGTTAAGGGTTTTTTAGATGATAAAATAGATGCACTTAATGGTTTTGAAAATTATCCTCAAATTATCTCTTCTGTAGAAGATTATGAAATCCAGGAAAATGATGTTTTTGTTTGTGCATTAGGAACTGTAAAATGGAAAAAACATTATGCTGAATTAATTCTGGAAAAAGGCGGTAGATTTATTAATTTAATTCATCCTTCGACAAAATTAAATACTAATGTTTGTGTTGGTGAAGGTTTAATTGTTTTTATGTATGCCAATATCAGTAATGATTGTATTATTGCGGATTTTGTTACTATACAAGGTTATGTAGGCTTAGGACATGACACTAAAATTAAAAAATGGGCACATTTAAGCTCTTATTCTTTCACAGGAGGATTTGTAGTTCTCGAAGAAGAATCAACGCTTAATACGCGTGCTACAATACTGCCACATGTAATAGTTCGTAAAGGCGCAACCGTTGGAGCAGCCAGTCTGGTTATTAAAAATGTAAAAGAAAATACTACAGTCTTTGGAATTCCAGCTAAGAAACTTGAATTTTAGAAGAATTGAAAGAATTATAAAAAAATAAAGTCTCTGCTAAAACAGAGACTTTATTTTATATAATTGTTTTTCCAGAAACGACATATCTTTTGATTTTATCTTTAGAATTTGTCGATCTAATATTTTTTGGGTGTCCTGATCAAAATACGTTTTTAATTTGGTTAGAAAATCAATCATAATTATTCTCTGTTCAGCTTCTTTTTTAGAAGACCAGTAAGAGGTATTATGAATTCGATATACAGACATAATTTTATCTATATATTTTATTTTCCCATGTTGTGCATTTAACATGTGCAAAAAGTAATCTCCAATTGGTGCTTCGCCAAAATATTTAGGAAGTTCAAACAGATTATTTCTATACATCACACTTGGTGTGTGGATATAATTGTTTTTTGCAAGATCTTTTATAGTGGTGATTTCAGGTATTTTTTTTCTCGGATTGTCCTCTTTAAGTTCTGTTCCCGTCAATAGATATACATTATGAAAACAAATGCTAAAATCAGGATTGTTTTCTAAAAAATCAGCCTGAATCTGTAGCTTTTGATCATCACACCAATAATCGTCACCTTCGCACAATGCAATGTATTTTCCTGAAGCTTTCTCTAAAGCAGACACAGAATTTGGCATCATACCCAAATTGACCTCATTATTGTAATATTTAACTTTGTGTCCATTTGGATTTGAGGCTATGGTTTCTCTAATAATAGCATCAGTGTCATCTGTAGATTTGTCATTACAAATAACAAGTTCAAAATCAAAATTAGTTTTCTGTGATATAATACTCTCAATGGCTTGTTTAATATATAAAGAGTGATTATAAGTAATCATTACAACGCTTACAAACATATAGTTTTTTAGTTAGTTTTTATTAAAAAGTTGTTTTACATCTTCAATCATTCTGCTTTTTTCATTCATAACAAATGTTCTAAAAGAGGATAATTCTTCAAAAACTTCTTCATAATTATTCATTACATGATTAATAAGCTCAATTACTTTTTCAGTTTGCACTTCGTCAGCATGCAATTTGTATCTTTCAGGTATTCCCAAATCTTCTTTAAACGCTGATGTTCCGTCACGTCCTGTTAATAAACATACACCGGAAATTAATGCTTCTCTAGGAATTTTGTCTCTTCCTGGAAAGTAACCAAAATCTAAATGCAATTTTGTTTTTCGTAAAGTATCCCTCATTTCTTCTCTTGTCATTCCGCTTAGCGGTACCCAATTGTATTGAGGAAGAAGGTTCATGTATTTTTCGATCTTATCCAGTCCCTTTTTTGGATTGTATGTGATAATGTTTTCTTTTGGAAAATTGTTTTGTTCTGGTAAATTTTCAAAGAAAAGTTCCGTTACATAATCACACAAATAAGCAATATCATTGTCAAGTTTTTTAGTCAGTAAAAACTCTTTTGTTCTCTGCGACTGGTACCAGTGTGTAACAGTTTTGTTTGGTTCAAAACGATATTCGGTATGTTTATAAGGCACAAATATTTTTCTAATCCAATTTTTTTTCTCTTCACGGCTATTCATTAAAACCTCGTAAAAATCAAGACTTAACCACCAGACTTTTTTCTGTGCCAAAGGATATTTGGCAATAAGGTTTGTCATTGATTCAGGTATAATCATCACATTTTCCACGCTGTCTTTCACCTTCATTACATAAGGAACATTGTAGTTTTTATAGAAAGGATGTACAGGATCTTTTTTGTGTTTTGAGTACAGCATTTTAGCATTATAGCCTAATGAGTTTAGAATATAGCCTAATTGATGTAGGGCTTCCGGACCTCCGGTCGCTTTTTTTGGTGGGCAAACGATATATATATATTGAGCCATTATTTTTGTATTAAATTATCTGAGCGTATTATAAATTACATTGTCAATCCAGCCTTCTAATGTATATTTATAAAAAATATTATCAGGTAAATTTTCATATTCTGATTCAAAAAATGATAATGGAATATCAGGATTTTCCTCATTAATCACCAAAATATTTTTAGGATTGTAAAAATCATAATTTACAATATCCGGATTTGTGGTAATTAGTTTTTTCTGCAATCCTATGCTTTCAAAAACTCTAAATGTTAGTCCGCTTTGACCTTTTCGATTTACATCAAGTAAAACCTGCGAACGATTTATGTATTCATTTATTTCTGATAGCGGAATATGATTTGTTATAAACTCAATAGTCGAAGTTTGTTGTTTGTATTTTTTATCATAAACGAAAAACTTATGGCTGATGTTTTTTGATTTTAAATCAGTTGCAATTCTGGAAACAATAGGAAGTCTTCTATCTTTTGAGATAATATTAAAAACCTTATATTCAAATGGTTTTTGAGGCACGTTACAATCAGAATTATAGATCCAATTTGTGGCAGATTTTAAGTTATATTTTTTGCAGTCCTCTTTTTCAAATGAAAAAACTTCATCAAAATTGGGAATAACTCTAATTATTTTAGGACAACGATAGGTATTATCATTAAAGTATGCGATTGTTTTTTTTCCATATTTCTTTAATTCTAAAACGCTTTTTGGATCAATAAAATCACCTTTGATGACTAATATTACATCTTGTGTTTCATTAATTTCTTTTAGATTTTCAAGGATTTTTTTTCCAAAATATATCGTTTTTAAGTTTTTCTTAAGAAATGTTTTTAGAATAAAATTATGTATTCGGCAAAGAAAATTAGGATACTTGTATTCATACTTATTAAAATTAATATGATGTACATTATGTCCCTTGTGTCTTAAAGAGATCGCAATGTGATTATTAAATCCCCAATTATCATAGCTTACTAAGGTGATACGCATAAATTGTTTTGTGTTGAAATGTAATATTTAATATTAAAATTAAGATTGTCTATTAGGTTGGTAATGAATGTTATTTACAATATAAGATGATTCTTAAGTTGGCGAAGATATTAAAAAGAATTTAGTGTGCTTTTTTTTCAAAAAAATCTTTAAAAAATTAAAGAAAAATGTTTCTCATTTTTTATAAGCACAGTTTTTTATTAAGATATCAAAAGCCGTTAATGGTTGCGTGATTTTTGAAAGTTTTTTTCATGATTGTTTATGTTTTCTTCAAATGAAAGATTAATTGAATTTTTAAGATTTTTTATAATGTTCCAACATATTTTATGATTGTGAATTCGTCGATAACTTCCAGATTGGTATTTTTGATGTAAAAACTTTAATTTCGACAAAGATAATAATTCAAATTTGGAGGAGTTGCTTTTTTTTAATTTAGCTGAATTTTTATTTGAAATTTTTAAATATCTTTTTTGTAATATAATATTTGTTTATTTTTTCTATTTTAAGAATTTTTAAGATTTATTCGTACGTTTGTGTAGTTATTTATATGTTTAACCTTAAAAAAAAATAAAATGAAAAAAGTGTTACTTTGTGTTTTAGTAGTAACTTCGTTATTATCATGTAGTTCTGATCAGGAATCTTCAATTTCTAATGTCAATGGAATTGAAAAGAAAACTGACGTAACAAAGAATGTTATGAACTTTTCATACAAATCTAAATCATATTCATCTTCTTACGAAGTAAAAAATGATTCTACAATTGTACTTAATGAAAGTGTTGCAAACGATGTTTATCAAAAAATACAAGAATTACAAGAATTAGCAGTTTACGTAAATGCTGATAAAAGCTTATTATTTTTTGACAATTATAAAGATTTGCAAAAAGCTTTAAATTTAGACAATAAAAATAGTTCTAAAAAATCAATAACAGGTAAAACGGCTGCAGTTCAAACTGGAAGTATTACTTTTTATGAGCACAATATTTCTAATCCCGGACAATTTTTAACATTTCCAGTGTATGATAATGGTGTTGAAATTCCGGATGTTGGTATTCCTTATGGTTTTAGTGATAAAGCTAGTTCTTTTTATATTAAAGTTGATGTGCTTAATAAGTATACTGTAACTTTATTTAGAGATCAGAATTATGGTGGTAGATCTATAAGTTTCTTAGTACCATTAGAACTTTATGATGGTAACCTTGGAGGTCATAGAATGGGACCAGGTACAAATTGGAATGATCAAATGACATCTTTTAAGGTGACAGTGAGCAACTAATTTTTAATATTTCTTAAATTACTTTTTATAAAATTTGAAATGTCTGTTTTCTTGAAAAACAGACATTTTTTTTAATGATACTAAATTGTTTATTGTATGTATTTAAGTTAGGCTTTAAAAAAAATTGTCCATTTTATTTTAAAATTGTTGCAATATGTTTGTTAGATTTCCAATTATTAAAAATTTATTATTTTTTACTACATACAATCCATTTTTAAGAAGATTAAATACTTCCTTAAAATATTAGATAGTTTTAAAATGTTTTTTCTTAATAAATTTATGATCAAAAATGGATTTTTTTAGCCTGTTTATGATTTCTTTCACTTAAATTTATATTTTTATTTATTTATTGACTTTCTTGTTAGTAATAAGTTTATTTTTGTTTTTTTTAACTTGAAAAAAAACAAAACATCTATGTTTGCTGAGATTCTTGATGTCTAGATCTAATTATAAAGTGCCACATGCCTAAAAATTTTGTAAAAATAGTTATTCCTGTATATAAGGAATTTTTTGGTAAGCTAGAAGAAAAATCATTTCTTCAGTGTTGTAAAATCTTAAAAGATTATGAAATTGTAATAGTACACCCGGAAGGATTAAATCATTCTTATTTATCAGAAAAATTTGACAACATTTCTTCTAAAAGTTTCCCAAAACACTATTTTGCTAATATTGAAGGTTATAATGAATTATTATTATCTTCTACTTTTTATGAAAGTTTTTTAGACACAGAATATATTTTAATCTATCAATTGGATGCATTTGTTTTTAAAGACGATTTGAAAAATTGGTGTGAAAAGGGATATGATTATATTGGTGCTCCCTGGTTAGCAACTTATGCAGACTCCACTTGCAGGAGTTTATTGTATAAACTTGGTAAATTATTTCGATCGAAAAAGAAAAGAGCTAGAGAAGCAATATTCTTTAAAGTCGGAAATGGAGGGTTTTCATTACGAAAGGTGAAATCACATTATGAAATTTCTAAAAAATATAAGGAATTTATTTTTGATTTTTTAAATGAAAAAGATAAGGAGATTTATGCTATTGAAGATGTCTTTTGGTCTTTAAAGGCGCCAGAATTCGATTTAAATTTTAAAATCCCTAATTATAAAGAAGCTGTATATTTTGCCATAGACAGAAAACCTAATCTTGCAATGAAATTAACTCATAATGAACTTCCATTTGGCTGTCATGCTATTAACAAACCCAAAGTAATTAATTTTTGGAAGCCAATAATTGAAAAATATTAAATCAATTTTACATTAACATGATTGCAAAATTTAAATTTTCTTCTGCTATAAAAAGCTCAAAAGACATACTGTTTTTAATTAAAAATTTCAATACCGAGGGTGAGCTTTTTGGTAATGGAGATAGAAATAAGATCAAATTATTTGATTTAAACGGTAAAATAATCAACATAAAATCGTTTAAAATTCCTAATATAATAAACAAAGTTGCTTATAAGTATTTCAGAAAATCAAAAGCCAGAAGATCTTTTGAATATGCTACAATTTTATTAGAAAAGAGAATAGGAACACCGGAACCTATTGCGTTTCTTGAAAATTTTAATATTATTGGATTAAAAGATAGTTACTATGCCAGCGAGCATTTAGTAACCGAATTGACATATAGAGAACTGGTTGAAATCCCTGATTATCCTGATCACGATACTATATTAAGACAATTTACGAAGTTTACTTTTGATTTGCACGAAAAAGGAGTGGAGTTTCTGGATCATTCTCCTGGAAATACGTTAATTAAAAAAGTAGCTAAAAATCAATATGAATTCTTTTTGGTTGATTTAAATAGAATGAATTTTCATGATGTAATGAGTTTTGAGCAACGTATGAATAATTTCAGCCGTTTAACGCCGCAAAAAGGAATGATTGCGATCATGAGCAATGAATATTCAAAGTTCTATACAGCCAAAACTGAAGCTGAAATTTTTGAAAAAATGTGGCAGGCAACTTCTGATTTTCAAGAAGAATTCGCAAGAAAGAAAAGACTTAAAAAGAAACTGAAATTCTGGAAAAAATCTTAGTTTTTTGCTTTTATCTTTTTAAGTTCCTGAAAACGTACAGCGACACTCAAAGCATTTAAATAACAAATTATAATTCCTTTTTTACCATCCAGAAAACCGAGGCGAACCAGATATTGATTCAGAAATTGGTATGCAGGACGAATGTAAAAATGAAAATAATTTGGAGAGGTTTCTTTTAGTATCTCTTCCTGAGCTTTTAATTGCCCGTAGAAAACCATTTTTTGCTTATAATCTTCATAATTCGAATACGAATGATGTATAAGCTTGCTTTTTAGTTTTCCGATTTTTCCATTTACAATTAGCTTTTCGTGAACTATTTTATTGATATTATAACTGGCTTTTTCTCTCTTAAAAAGTCTAATAATTTTATCTGTTTGCCATCCGCTAAAGCGTAACTTTTTATTTTCGAACATAAAGTTTCGGCGCATAAAATACGCTGAAGCACTATTTTTCTGATTGATTATAAAGCTAATTTCCTTTTGAAGTTCAGGAGTTAATCTTTCGTCGGCATCTAGAAAAAGTATCCACGAATTCGAAGCTAAACTTAAAGCATAATTACGTTGTGCGGCAAAATTGTCAAAAGCATGCTGTACAACTTTCACGTTTTTGAAAGATGTTGCTATTTCAAAGGTTTTGTCTGTACTAAAAGAATCTACAACGATAATTTCATCGGCGAAAGCCAAATGATCGAGAACAGTTTTTATGTTTTGTTCCTCATTGTACGTAATTACCAATGCCGTTAAAAGTTGTTTTTCCGGTAAAATCATTCTGCAGAAGAGCTAAGATTTTGCTTTAGAAATAATTCAATTTTATCTTTAAAAAATTCAGGTTTAAATTCCTGATATAAAGATAAAGACTCTTTTTTGAGTATTTTTTCTGTTTTCTGTTCGAATAAATCAGCACGGTAGTCTTTTAAATGTACCGAAAGATGATGAATTCCATCTTCAAAAGTTGCCCAGATTTTCTTTTCTATCCAAGGAGAAAAAATAATAAAAGAAGGCTTCTCAAGCGCTTTTGCCATATTAATTGCACCACCATCATTACCAATAATTATATCGCATTGATTTACTAAGCCAATAAAAGATCGCAAATCTCCACCTAATAAATTAAAGTAGATTTTTTCCTGTGTTGAAGGTTTACAAGCGTCATAAACAGTTTTGGCTTCTTCAAGCTGCTTTGGGAAGTAATTAAAAAGAATATTCACATCGGCATTATCCGCAACATAATCAACCACTTTAGCCATGAATTCTAAAGGGTATGTTTTTAGTTTTTCACTTCCTAAAAGACTTATCATAACCGTTTTTCGATCTTTTCGAACATTATGTTTTTCAAAAAGAGCAATAGCTTCCTGATTTTCTTTTTCTGAAACGAATAACTTTGGAATTGGATCTGTTTTTATCTTTAAATCCAAAGGCTCTAATAAAGAAAGACGTCTTTCGATCGCTAATCCTAAATTAGTTTTTGGAAAAGGCTCAAACGGAACATTATCAGTATATAAAAAGTTTCTTCCGGGTTTTTTATAAGAGATTTTTTGTTTGGCATTGCTTAATAAAACCAAAATCCAGCTTTCGAGTTTCGAATAAGCATCAATTAATAAATCATATTTTTCGGCTCTAATTTGCAAGCCGAACTTTAATAATTCCTTTTTGCTTTTACGATGTTTTTCTTCGAATAAAATAATGTTGTCAATACTTGAATTACCTTCCAAAACGGGAGTTGTCGAGGCGTAAACTAAATAATCTATTTGAGCATCTGGATATGCAGTACGCAAATTATTGCATATTATACTGCTGATCAAAACGTCACCAATCATTTTTTGTTGAATTACAAGTATCTTCATATAGAAAACGGAGTCTTTTTGTTGGTTACAAATTGAAGCAAAAAAAATCCAAATTCCAATAGTATCAATTGGAATTTGGATTTTTTAATTTGTATTCGAAATCTTTTATTTTGAAGTTCTTTAAATAACAAGTTCATTATTAATGACTCTTCCATTAAAAGTTTGTATGTATGCTTTTAAGAAAGTTTCCATTTTTTTTGCTTGTAATTTGTCTGTGTGTGTTAAGTTTCTTTTTAATAAAACATCTTTTTTCCAGTTGTATAATCCAATAGTTTCATTGTTTGCAAAAGCTAAATAATAATCATCCTGAACTAAATGATAAGTTCCCTGAAGATAATAAACGGCAAAATTTTCTTTGGATTTATAGCTTTTCCCAAAACTAATCATGCTGCTTTTAATATTGAGATAATCTAAGATACTAGGCATAATATCGGTTTGCTGAAAAATCTTTTCGTCAACACCAGCAAATCCAGGATTTGAGGGATCATAGAATAAAATTGGGATTCTAAATTTTCCCATATTTGTTTTGTCTATATCTTTATCTCCTCCTGCTGATGTATGATCTGCAGTAAAAACAAAAAGAGTGTTTTTGTACCAGTCTTGTTTTTTTGCATTATCAAAAAATTTACGCAGAGCATAATCGGTGTAAGCTACACTTTCATGAATTTCTGTAGTTCCTTTTGGAAATTTTCCTTTGTATCGTTCTGGAATTGTATAAGGTGTGTGTGACGAAATGGTAAATAATGTCGTGAAAAATGGCTGTTTGAATGTTTTTACTTTGGAAGCAAAAAATTGCAAAAACTCCTCATCAAAAACTCCCCATTTACCGTCAAAGGCATCTTTGCCCGTGTATTCATCTTTACCAAAGTACTGATCAAAACCGGTTACTTTTGTGTATTGATCAAAGTTTTGGCTACCATTGAAAGCACCATGAAAAAAGGAAGTGTTATAGCCTTTATCTTTTAAAATTTTAGGAAGCCCATCTACTTTATTTAATGAAAAACTAGATGTTATAAATGAATTGTTCATTAAACTCGGAATGCTTGAAAGTACTGAAGGAACAGCATCAATAGAAACTTTTCCGTTTGCAAAGGCATTTTTAAAATAATGGGATTTCGTTATAAGCGAATCTAAAAAAGGAGTTTGTCCACGCCCAACATTTTCATTTCCATAGCTTTCTAAAATCAAAATGATAACATTTTTTTTGATAGGAGCCTGATTTGGGTTTAATGAAATTTTAGGATCGTAAATATTGATTAACTCTTTCTTGTTGAAATAGTTAGTTTCTTCAATATCATCATTTTTTGAAATGGTTTTTAAAATAGTAAATGGTGTGTTTAAGACTAGCCCAGTATTTTGAAGGGCTCCATATTGAATCGCATCTACAATTTTAATAGGTTTCTCTTGTATACCTCCGCGGCCAATAATTAAAATTATTACAATTGAAAGAACCAGAAATGCAGATTGTTTATAATAATCTTTTTTGGTTAATTTTTGTACTGAAATATCATTACTTGGAACAGAAATTAGAAACCATAATAAAATACTAAGTGCAAAAAAGATAAAGGTAATATACCAGAACTCTACGAGAAAAGTTGGAATTAATCCTATCGCTTCGTGTTCCATTCCTTTAGCGGTAATCATGTTATAGGTACTTCTTCGGCCAGTAAATCTAAAGTAGATTAGATCAATAAAGTTTGTTGCTATAAAAATTAAATTAACAGTGTAAAAGGCAATTTTTAAAGTCTTTTGATATTTGGGTTTGTATTTAAAATTACCCGGAAATAAATATGCAATTATGAAAAAAGTATTTAGATAGGCAATCGCGGAAAGATCAAAAAGTAAACCACCAAGAAATGTTTCAAAAGAAAATGTTCCAAATAATTCAATATTCATAAAATAAAACAAGGCTCTAAATGCTGTGTAAATAGTGATAATTAAGAGGAGATTTTTTAAAAATGTTATAGTGCTTTTTTTGTGATTAACCATTTACTTATTATTATGAAATTGTTATTTAACTAGGGGAATTTTTTTGCAAAAGAAAAAAAAAATTAAATAACATAAGAGAAAAATTGGTGTTATTTGAAGTATTTTATGTTGAGTATTGTTAGTCAGTATTTTAAGGTTAAAAATAACTTTTGCTTTTTTAAGCTTAAAGTGGCCCTCAATAAAACACTTTTAAAGAAGTGTAATAAAAAAAAGCCTTCCTGTGATCAGGAAGGCTTTGATATTTCAAAAGTTGAATTTTATATCTAAAACTTAAACGGCAACATCGTATTCACGAAGTGCATTATTTAATGAAGTTTTTAAATCTGTAGATGGTTTACGTGTACCAATGATTAAGGCACATGGAACCTGAAATTCACCAGCAGCGAATTTTTTAGTATAACTTCCAGGAATAACAACTGAACGTGCAGGAACAAAACCTTTCATTTCAACAGGCTCATCACCAGTTACATCAATAATTTTTGTTGAAGCAGTCAAACAAACGTTAGCACCAAGAACAGCTTCTTTGCCAACATGCACACCTTCTACGACTATACAACGAGAACCAATAAAAGCACCGTCTTCAATAATTACCGGAGCAGCTTGCAATGGCTCTAAAACTCCACCAATTCCAACACCACCGCTTAAGTGAACATTTTTACCAATTTGAGCACAACTACCAACAGTTGCCCAAGTATCAACCATAGTTCCTTCGTCTACATAAGCACCAATATTTACATAACTTGGCATCAAAATAACACCGCTGGAAATATAAGCTCCGTAACGGGCAACAGCATTTGGTACTACACGAATTCCTTTTTCAGCATAACCTCTTTTTAGCAACATTTTATCGTGATATTCGAAAATACCGGATTCCCATGTTTCCATTTTTTGAATTGGGAAATACATTACAACTGCTTTCTTAACCCATTCGTTTACTTGCCACTTATCACCAACTGGTTCAGCACAACGTAATTTCCCTGCGTCAACCAATTCGATAACTTCTCTAATGGCATCAGTTGTAGTGGTTTCTTGTAATAAAGCTCTGTTTTCCCAAGCTTGTTCAATTATAGTTTGTAAAGAATTCATATGATTTAATTTTTGGCAAAGATAACCTATTTGAGCAAAAGCAAAAAAGTAAAACCTTTGTAAAATGTTACAGATATAACTTTTTGTTTTTAATTTGATAAATAAAAACTTCAGCTTATAGCGATAATGCTTGCAAAAAAGATCCTATAAAAGTTTTTTTAATATCAAAATATGACAAAAATCAGATTCTCAATTTTTTCTTCTTTCTAATTTCGCGGCACGATTCCGGAATGATTTTCAATTCGGAATTATAAAATACCATTCCAAAACAAATCATTATAATCAGTAGAAAATGAATCAAGAAAATCAACTACAAAACCGAATTCCAGTTATAGATAAAGAAGTCTCGTGGGACAAAACTCAGGTAATTATGAGTAAAACAAATGCGTTTGGCATCATTGAATATGCAAATGAGACATTTGTTGATGTTTCGGGTTACGAGGATTACGAGTTAATGGGGCAGCCCCATAATATTATTCGCCATCCGGATATGCCAAAAGTTATTTTTAAAGTGCTTTGGGAAAATCTTAAAGGTGGGAAAAACTTCCACGCAATTGTAAAAAATCTGGCTAAATCCGGAAGATATTATTGGGTTATTACTGATTTTGAAATCGCAAAAGATGAAAACGGTGTAATTGTAAATTATTTTGGACGAAGACAATCAGTTCCGCAAGAAGTGATTACGCAACATATTATTCCTTTATATAAAAAGCTATTGCAAATTGAAGCTGCAAGCGGAGTAGAGTTTAGCGAAAAATATTTGATTGGATTTCTGGAAGAAAAAAAGAGAACGTATGTTGAATATATTAAGGAATTGATTTATGAACATGAAAAAGGTCAGTCGAAATTTTCTCAATATGTAGCAGAAGAAGAGGAGGAAGAAGAGGAAAGAGGTTTTTTTAGAAGGTTATTTAATAGGTAAATTTAATTGTTTTTTTTAGTTTCAGATATTTGAGTAAAGTCCGTTTTGAGTTTTCAAAACGGATTTTTTATTGTAACGTTAAATCTAAATAAGATTAGATTTAAAAGGTTTATATTTGTGTTATAAATGAAAGTATTATGGAAGCGATCAGATTAGAGTTTCAACCGGAGATTAAAGAGAAAGTGCTTAAGTTATTAAGTGAGTTTTCTCCAAATGAATTGAGAATTATTGAAGAAGATTCTAATTTTGAAGAAGATAAACGAAAAGTGCATGAAGCTTATGCAAAATTAAAAAGTGGTAATACGAAGTTGTATACTTTCGAAGAATTAGATGAGATTTTGGAAAAAACAATTTCTAAATATGAAAGTTAGTTTTACTACAGAATTTATACTAAGTATTAATGAACAAGTTGATTATATAGCCAGAGATAAACCGATAGCCGCAAGGAAATTCAAGAATGATTTGCTTAAGAAACTTAAAAAAGATTTGGTGAATCCTTTTCATTTTAAAAAATCAATTCATTTTAGTTACGAAAATATTAGAGATTATGTTTTTAAAGGTTACGTTTCTGTTTATGAAGTAGATGTTGATCTTCAAAAAGTTTCTGTTTTTGCATTTATTAAATATAGAAATTCTCTTTAAGATTATGATTTTTCCTTTCTATCTTTGCTTAAAAAACAAAAAATGCCAAGAATTCTCTCCATAGACTACGGACAAAAGCGCACCGGAATTGCTGTTACTGACGAAATGCAAATCATAGCTTCTGGCTTGACTACGATTCCCACAAATACGGTAATCGATTTTTTGAAAGATTATTTTGCTAAAGAAAAAGTCGAAGCAGTTTTAATTGGCGAGCCAAAACAAATGAACGGACAACCTTCAGAAAGTGCTTCAATTGTTAAAGGATTTGTGACTCATTTTTCTAATATTTTTCCGGATATGAAAGTTGTTCGTGTCGATGAACGCTTTACTTCAAAAATGGCATTTCAAACAATGATCGATAGTGGACTGAGTAAAAAACAGCGTCAGAATAAAGGATTAATTGACGAAATTTCGGCTACAATAATGCTTCAGGATTATCTTTCTTCAAAACGTTTTTAATTTTTTTAACATTCAAAACCATAGCCTCTTATTTTTTAGAAAAACATAACTTTTATCATATAATTTTAGTTTTTTTTTGCAATTATAAAAAGTACCTTTGCACTTTAAAAACAATATTGTTATGCCTAATGAAACAATACGTTCTAATAGTGAAGTAGTACTTATTGGAGCGGGAATTATGAGTGCTACTCTTGGGGTAATTTTGAAAGAATTACAACCTGATATAAAAATTGAAATTTACGAAAGATTAGATGTTGCTGCAGCCGAAAGCTCAGATGCTTGGAATAATGCAGGAACAGGACATTCAGCTTTTTGTGAGCTAAATTACACTCCAGAAAAGGCTGACGGAAGTATTGACCCAAAAAAAGCAATAAGTATAGCGGAATCTTTTGAGATTTCTCGTCAATTCTGGTCCTATCTGGTTCAGGAAAATAAAGTGCCATCTCCGGATAATTTTATTAAAAGCGTTCCTCATATGAGTTTTGTTTGGGGAGAAAAAAATGTAGAATACCTTAAAAAAAGGTTTGAAGCATTGCAAAGTAATCCAATCTTTTCGCAAATGGAATTCAGTTCTGATTTTGAAAAACTGAAAGAATGGATGCCACTTGTAATGGAAGGTAGAGAAGCTAATGAAAAACTGGCAGCTACTCACATGGAAATTGGTACCGATGTTAATTTTGGTGCTTTGACCAGAAGTATGTTTAATTACTTGGAAAAACTTGATGGCGTTACTTTACATTTTAATCATGAAGTAACAAAGTTAAAACAGCGTGAGGATAAAACCTGGAGAATTAAGGTAACTGATATAGCAACAGGTCAAAAACGAAAAGCTTATACCAAATTTGTTTTTATTGGAGCTGGTGGAGGTTCACTTCCTTTGTTAGAAAAGGCAAATGTTCCTGAAGGAGATGGTTACGGAGGTTTTCCGGTAAGCGGACAATGGTTAAAATGTACAAATCCGGAAGTAATTGCTAAACATCAGGCAAAAGTTTACGGTAAAGCTAGTGTTGGTGCACCACCAATGTCAGTTCCTCATATTGACACTCGTGTAATTGACGGAGAAAAAGCATTGCTTTTTGGTCCTTTTGCTGGATTCTCAACACGTTTCTTAAAAAATGGTTCTTACTTGGATTTACCATTATCTATAAAAGCAAACAATTTAATTCCGATGTTATCAGCGGGATTTCATAATATTCCATTAACTAAGTATTTAATCGAGCAAGTGCGTCAGTCTCCAAAAGACAGAATGAAAGCTTTACGCGAATATTTGCCAACAGCACGTTCTAAAGACTGGAAATTAGAGAAAGCGGGGCAACGTGTTCAGGTGATTAAAAAAGATGAAAAAGGTGGTGGAGTTTTAGAATTTGGTACAGAAGTTATCAATACTCATGACGGAACTTTAGCGGTTTTATTAGGAGCTTCTCCGGGAGCATCAACTGCAGTAGCTATTATGGTTGATTTGGTTAACAGATGTTTTACAGACCAAATTAAAACACCGGAATGGGAGGCAAAAATGAAAAACATGATTCCTTCTTACGGACAGACTTTAAATGATAAACCAGAGCTTTTAGCAGAACTTAGAAAACATACTTCTGAAGTTTTGAAATTAAGAAATAACTAAGCTCAGATCTTATAATAAATAACAAATCCAGATGAATTAATCTGGATTTGTTGCTTTTATCTCTTTTGTAATTTTCAGAATCTTTTCGGCAAGATTGCTCATCCAGATCAATTGTTCGATAACCATTTGAGCTTCCTGCATCTTGGCTTGACGTGTTTCTTTATCGAGTTCATCATCTGCAGCCAAGCGCTTAAAATTAACTCGTTTAAGTTCTTCAAATTGTAAAGTAACATCTTCTTTATCGAAAAAAGTATCTGTTATAACGGCTTCATTTCTTAAAATAGAAATCGAATGATCTAAATTCGATAATATAGTTTTTATAATATAATTAAAGGATTCTGAGGCTGATGTTGTTTGGTGCGACTGAATATATGTCGATAATGATGCCAAAGCAGATAATATCGAATGGTTTAAAACAACCAATTTGTTGACTAATGGTAATGTTTTTTGTTTCGACTTTGGTTCCTGCATCATTCGCTGAAAAGAAGTCATTAAGTTACCAATTTCAACAAAAGCATTTTTTCGGGCTAATCGGTACGACGTTGGAATTTCTCCTTTTTTATTATAAAAATCAGCAATTTCCCTAAGGTAATTTCTATTGGCACGAATCGTATTTTCAATATGGATAGGTGTATTTATAAATTCCCAGGCAGGCCATAAAAACTGATTGGCGACAAAGGCTAGAATCGCTCCGGCTAATGTATCTAAAACTCTAAACTGAATCACTTCAACAACATTGGGAGTTAAAATTCCGTATATAAATACAACGTACATGGTCACAAAAGTTGCGCTTATTTTATAATTGATCTGAGTAAACGAAATTCCAAGAAGCATACAAATGATAGACAATATACTAAGTGCAACGTGATTTTGAATGATTGAAACAATTCCAAAAGCCAGTAATCCGCCCAGAATAGTTCCGAAAATTCTATTGTACGAACGTTCTTTGGTTAATCCATAACCAGGTCGCATAATTACAACGATCGTCAATAAAATCCAATAGACATTTTGAAAAGGTAAAAGCTGCCCGACAACAAAACCAATCAAAATGGTAATCGTTAAACGCAAGGAATGTCTGAAAATAGAAGAGGAAAGACTTAAATTTTCAGTTAACGTGCGCAACGGATAATATTGCGGCGTTAAGAATTTTTCCAACTCTTTATCCTTGTCCTTTAGTTTATAAGATTGCATGGCAAGCGAAAAAGCACGCTGAATAATTTTAATTTTCCCAACTTGGTTTTTGGCGTATTTCAGCATATTGGTTAACATCAAAACGCCTTCAGCAGCTTCTTCAGGACCTAATGTTTTTTCGTAATCAAAAATGGCAAACTCAAGAGCATCAAGTTCATTTTTTAAATCATTTTTATCTACATAAACGGCAATATGATGTACGTTTTTAGAAAGTTTTTTTAGAGTTGAAGCTAGTTTATAAGCTACATTTTGATAAGTTCTGAGAACATCCGGATGTTTAGCAAATTTCTCGTGAAGTTTACTGTGATCAAAGGATGTATAAAGTGCCAGTTCCTGAATTTCGACTAATGTGATAAAAACAAGCAGCATTTTACGGTTTTGACTCGTAGTTGCAGATGCGCTCTGATTACCAATAAGCATCTTTCTTAAATCTTCATGAATCAGATTTAAATCAACCTGAACGGCCAATTGTTTCTCAATTATGGCTTGTCTATTGGCTTCAGGACTCCATAAATCACCTCTTAATTTTAAGTATTTTGCAGTTAGTTTTATTCCATCGGCAATTTGTAATTCTACATACTTATAAGGTTGTATAAAATGAAAAACAAGAGATACAATTAAATATAGGATACCGCCAATAAATATAAAACCGGAGTATTCAAAAGCTTCCCATCCTTCATGCAAATGCCCGAATGATAATGAAATAGATAATAAAGCTGAGAATGAAACTAAAGTAGCACGTTGTCCATAAACCGAAATCATCGAGCATAAAAAAAGCAGAAACCCCAGAAAAGGATAAAATAGAAACGGATATGGATAGGTAAGATTTACTAATAAATTAACGCCGGATACAATAAATGAAGCAACAATAAGTCCTTTGATCTTATGACTTAATGAACTCGGAATATCACTTGGATAGGTATAAAATGCACCTAAAGCAATTGTAAAACCAATTTCGAAATGTCCTAAAAAATTTAAAATTAAAACAGGAACAACAGAAGCAATAGTTACTTTTGAGGCGTTTAAAAAAGAAGTACTGTTGGTGAATTTCGAGATACGATCAAGCATATATTGCGGTTTACTAGCAAAGGTAAGAATTGTACGAATTATTTTGGCATAATTATGGATGAGATTTTGCGGAGTTATCAAAAAATAGATATATTCTATTGTAGAAAATTATTCATTGACTATTTTTTACTATTTTTGCCACCTGAATTAAGGAGGACTAAATTTAGGTTTTTCAGTAGATAATACATTAAAATAATACAAATGATTTTACCAATTGTAGGATATGGTGATCCTGTTTTAAGAAAAGTGGGTGAGGCAATTGCGCCAGATTACCCAAACTTAAAAGAAACAATAGCAAACATGTATGAAACCATGTACAACGCTTATGGTGTTGGACTAGCTGCACCGCAAGTTGGTACAGCAATTCGTTTGTTTGTGATTGATACGACTCCTTTTAGCGATGATGAAGATTTACCGTCAGAAGAGCAAAAAAACTTAAAAGGGTTTAAAAAGACTTTTATCAATGCTAAGATCGTAAAAGAAGAAGGTGAGGAGTGGAGTTTTAACGAAGGATGTTTAAGTATTCCGGATGTTCGCGAAGATGTCTATAGAAAACCAACTGTTACGATAGAATATTGCGAAGAAGATTTTGTAATGAAAACAGAGGTTTTTGATGGTTTAATAGCAAGAGTTATTCAGCACGAATATGATCATATTGAAGGCGTTTTATTCACAGATAAAATATCTTCATTAAAAAAACGTTTGATTCAAAAGAAATTGAAAAATATTACTGAGGGTAAAACTTTTCAAGAGTACAGAATGAAATTTGCTGCTGCAAAAAAAGGAAGATAAGTATTCTAAAGTAGTTTTAGAATCGAGAAAATATAATAAATCAAATTCTTAATACTAATTTTAATAAACATGAATTTAGAGAAAATTTTAGCCATTTCTGGGAAACCAGGTTTATATGTATTGAAAGTACAAACTCGTACAGGTTTTGTGGCAGAATCATTATTAGATGGAAAAAAAATTACAGTAAACTTAAAAAGTAACGTAAGTTTATTATCAGAAATTTCAATTTATACACACGAAGGAGAAAAACCATTGACTGAAGTAATGCAACGTATTGCAACTAAAGAGAACAAAGGGCAAGCTATTTCGCACAAAGAAGATAATGCTACATTAGCAGGTTACTTCAAAGAAATTTTACCGGATTATGATGAGGAAAGAGTTTATCCTTCTGATATTAAAAAAGTATTAAACTGGTACAACACACTTCAAACAAAAGGATTAGTTACTGATTTAGCTCTAGCTGCTGCTGAAACTACTGAAGAAGCACCAGTTGTTGAAGAAAAACCAAAAAAAGCTCCGGCTGCTAAAAAAGCAAAAGCTAAAAAAGAAGAATAGTAGATTTTTACATTCAAATATATTAATCCTGTTAAGACATTTTCTTGACAGGATTTTTTTTTTTAAGCTACACATATTTGAAATTATTTATGATTTTTTAAAGGTAATTAATGAAATTTAAAATTTAAATTTGTAAGAAAATATGTCTAATTATTCATTTACTTAAAGTAAATGAATTCTGCTTCGGTTTAATGCTTTTAGTTTTGAAAATTGAATTGAAAGTTGATATTGTTTTTCTATAATTTAATTTTTAAATAAAAAAAATGAAAAAGGTTAGCGCAAAAATTTTGCTTGGTTTGGCAGTAATTATTCTTATATCTTGTGAGAATAATAAAGGAGAAAAAAAGGTGCCTGAAGAATCAAAGCACTGGAGTTATGATGGAGAAACAGGCCCGAAATATTGGTCAGAAATTGATCAGAGTGATTGTGGAGGAAGCGCACAATCTCCAGTTGATATTGTAGAAACCGAAATGGATGAAACTTTACAGCCTATTGATTTCCATTACAGTGAAGAAACAAAAATACATGATGTTGTAAATAATGGGCATTCTATTCAGTTTAATTTTGAAGAAGGAAATTATATAACTCTTAACGGAGATCAATATAATTTAGTACAATTTCATTTTCATGAACCGGCAGAACATACTATTAAAGGAGTTAGATATCCATTAGTAATTCATATGGTTCATAAAAATAAGGAAGGAAAGTTTGCCGTAGTGGCTATAATGGCAAAAGAAAGTAAAGGGAATAATGAAACTTTTGATTTTCTTGATAAATTTTTACCAATTAAAGTTAACGAGACTATTGAAGTAAAAGATGTTTTCAATTTAAAAGAAGTTTTACCTGATAATCAAGCGTATTATACCTATACGGGGTCACTAACAACTCCTCCTTGTACAGAAGGAGTTCAATGGTTTATTTTTAAAAATTCAGTAGATGTTTCTTTAAAAATGATTGAAGATTTAAGAAAAATAATGCCAATTAATAATTTTAGAGATATCCAGCAATTAAATGGGCGGGTTATTAAGGAATCTAAATAAGTATTAGAAAAAAGAAGATCGTAAGATCTTCTTTTTTTATATATAGATGACTTAATTAATAAAATAAATTAATTTTGTTCTAATAAATAAAACAATGAGCAAAGAACTTCAACTTAAAGCCTTCGAAAGATTATTAATTATCATGGATGAGCTGCGTGAACAATGTCCTTGGGATAAAAAACAAACGTTGCAAACCTTAAGACATCTTACAATTGAAGAGACTTACGAATTAGGAGATGCTATTTTAGATAATGATCTGAATGAAGTAAAAAAGGAATTGGGTGATTTGTTACTTCATATTGTTTTTTATGCCAGAATAGGCTCTGAAACCAATGATTTTGACATTGCCGATGTTTGTAATGAAATTTGTGACAAGCTAATTCATCGTCATCCACATATTTATAGTGATACCGTTGTAAAAGATGAAGAAGAAGTTAAACAAAACTGGGAAAAATTAAAGCTCAAGGAAGGCAAAAAATCCGTTTTAGAAGGAGTTCCAAGAAGCTTACCGGCACTAGTAAAAGCAAGCCGAATTCAGGATAAAGTAAAAGGAGTTGGTTTTGATTGGGAAGAACCACACCAGGTTTGGGATAAAGTCCAGGAAGAACTGGAAGAATTACAAGTTGAAGTAAAATCAGGTGATCAGGATAAAATTGAAGCCGAATTTGGTGATGTTTTATTCTCAATGATTAATTACGCAAGATTTCTAAATGTAAATCCGGAAGATGCTTTAGAACGTACCAATAAAAAATTTATAAAGCGTTTTCAATACCTTGAAAGCAAAGCCGGTGAATTAGGTAAACCGTTAATGGATATGACTTTGGCGGAAATGGATGTGTTTTGGAACGAGGCTAAAAAACTATAACTATTCAGCCAGTTTTTTTAATGCTTTAATATCTTTTAGCATAATTTTTTTACCCTTTAATTCAATCAATTCCAGTTTATTAAAATCTGATAATAATCGGATACAGCTTTCGGTAGCAGTTCCAATCATTCCGGCTAATTCTTCTCTGCTAAGCTGTACTTTTAGGGTTTTATCTGTGTTTTCGCCAAAGAAGTCATATAGATACAATAAGGTTTCGGCTAATCGTTGTTTAACCGTTTTTTGAACCAATGCGATTTTGTCGTTTTCAGATTCTTTCAAATCCTCACAAACAGATTGCATCAGATTCATAGAAAACTGATTGTTATTATTAAAGAAATGTATGATTTCAGTTTTCGGAATAAAGCAAACTTCCATATCGGCAACTGCTTTTGCAGTCAGATTTGCCGGTTCGTTACTAATCATAGAACGTTGACCTAAAAGTTCTCCTGATTTTACCAGTTTAACAATCTGATCTTTTCCGTTAGCACTTAATTTAGAAAGTTTTCCAACGCCATCTTTTATACAAAAAACACCATTTGTGATTTCGCCTTCTTCAAAAATTGCTTCACCTTTTTTTATTTTATAGGTAGATTTGCTATTAGCCAACTGTACAACCTCATCTTTATTCAGTGCTTTAAGAGAAGATAACTGTCTTACGATACATTGGTCACATTTATTCATAGCAAAAATATTTACTGCAAAATTAACCAATATTCACGTTCGAAGGTGTTATTATTAGCTAAAAAACATATAAAAAATCTTATCTTGTTATTTAACTGTTTTATTTCAGTAAATTAGAATTCGATTTTATTACAATATGATAAATGTCATATTTAAAGTCGCTTCTTATTTTGAATATTTGTTAGATAAAAAAAACAAATTATGAGTGAGCAGAGTTGCTTTCATTGTGGGCTTACCGTTCCTAAAAATGAAGAGATCAATTTTGATGAAAAAAAGTTCTGTTGCAACGGCTGTAAAACCGTTTACGAAATTTTTAGTCTTCATGATTTAACCTGTTATTATGATTTTGAAAAATCACCAGGTGCCACTCCACAAGATATTCAGGGTAAATATGACTTCCTGGACAACGAGGCTATTTTATCAAAAATATTAGAATTTCAGGAAGGCAATACAGCAATTGTTTCCTTAAATATACCCCATATTCATTGTAGTTCCTGTATTTGGATTCTTGAAAATTTAAACAGAATTCAATCTGGAATAAGTACTTCACAAGTTAATTTTCCTGAAAAAAGAGTTCGTATTACCTTCAATTCAGATCTTGTTTCGCTCAAGGATATTGCAAATTTACTTAGTTCAATAGGTTATGAACCTTATATTAGTTTAGAAAATTACGAAACAGGAAAAAATAGTATCGACCGAAGTTTAACGTATAAACTTGGTGTTGCTTTCTTTTGTTTTGGAAATATTATGTTACTTTCTTTTCCGGAATACTTTGAAATTAAAGAATTCTGGTTAGACAACTACAAACCGTTTTTTAGAATTTTAATTTTTGTTTTGGCATTGCCTAGTTTTTTATACTCAGCAAGTGGTTATTATGTTTCTGCTTACAAAAGTATCAAATCGGGATTGTTAAACATTGATATTCCAATTGCTTTAGGAATTATCGTAATGTTTGTTCGAAGTACATTTGATATTTTCATGAATTATGGATCTGGTTTTTTCGACAGCTTAACGGGACTGGTATTCTTTATGTTGCTTGGAAAAATGTTTCAAATAAAAACCTATAGTTTTTTAAGTTTTGAACGTGATTTTAAATCCTATTTCCCAATTGCTGTTACCCGAATCAATGCAGATACATCTGAAGAAAGTGTTCCTATCTATGATATTTTAAAAGGGAATCGATTATTAATTAGAAATCAGGAATTAATTCCGGTTGATGGTATTTTAATAAGCGAAAGTGCTGAAATTGATTACAGTTTTGTAACAGGAGAAGCAGTTCCGATAACAAAAAAATCGGGAGATAAAGTATTTGCCGGTGGAAAACAAATAGGTAAAGTTATTGAAATGGAAGTTTTGCATTCCGTTTCCCAAAGTTATCTGACGCAGTTATGGAGTAATGAAATTTTCCAGAAAAAAGTATTCCAGAAACACAAAACAATTACCGATGCAATTAGTCGCTATTTTACCCCTATATTATTATTAATTGCTTTTGGTGGATTTGGCTACTGGATATTTATTGATGCAAATACTGCTTTCAACGTTTTTACAGCTGTTTTAATTGTAGCTTGTCCTTGTGCATTGGCTCTTACTGCACCGTTTACTTTTGGAAATATTCTAAGAATAATGGGCAAGCAAAAAATGTATCTTAAAAATGCTTTAGTTATAGAACAATTGGCTAAAGTAGATACCATAGTTTTTGATAAAACCGGAACAATTACAACCAACAAAAAATCCAATATTCTATATGAAGGAGATGAATTAAGTGAAGCAGATTCTATGCTTATCAAAAATGTTCTTCGCGGCTCAAATCATCCTTTAAGCCGAATGTTGTATGATCTTTTACCGGAATCAAAAAGACTTATAATTGATGATTTTCAGGAGATAACCGGAAAAGGAATTCAGGCTTCTGTTGAGAATAAAACAATCAAAATAGGATCTGCAGAATTTGTTGAAAGCCCGGTTTCTGATCTTTCAGAAATTGAAAAAACGGGTTTACATATTAGAATTGGCGGTATTTATTATGGAAAATTTACATTTCAGAATCAATATAGAGAAGGACTGGAAAAATTATTCCAGATACTAAATAAAGAGTATCAAATTAAAGTATTATCAGGGGACAACGATGGTGAAAAAGCTAATTTGGAAGCTATTTTGCCTAAAAATACAGAACTGATTTTTAATCAAAAGCCGGAACAGAAACTCGAGTTTATTAAAGAACTGCAAGAAAGCGGGCGAAATGTAATGATGGTTGGTGACGGTTTAAATGATGCCGGTGCTTTAGCACAAAGTAATGTTGGAATCTCTATTTCTGAAAATGTCAATGTGTTTTCTCCCGCTTGTGATGCGATTTTAGCGGCGAGCGAGTTTTCGCGACTTGATTACTTTTTAAAGCTGTCTCAAAAATCAATCACAATAATAAAAATGAGTTTTGTTTTATCATTACTCTACAATATTGTAGGACTTTCTTTCGCAATTACAGGGAACTTACTTCCTTTGGTTGCGGCGATTATCATGCCTTTAAGCACTATTACGATCGTAAGTTTTGTGACTTTAATGTCTAACTATTTTATTAAGAGTAATTTAAAATGATTATTAAGTAGTTTTATAGTATTTTTTTTATAAATTTAACATATTACTTCAACTATGATAATTATCATATTTTACCTGCCGACAACATAGTAATTTTGTTAACATATATTTAAGGTATGAGTGTTATTTATCTATTAATTTCAGTAAGTATTTTCGTGGCAATTGGATTCTTTATAGCCTTTATTGTTGCTGTTAAATCAGGACAATATGATGACGATTATACGCCTTCCGTCAGAATGCTTTTTGACGATGAAACCAAAATCACTCCCAAGAATAATAATTCACCAACAGAAGAAAAACAAGTATAATTATGGAAATGGAACAGTTTTACTACGATAACAAAATTGTAAAAAAATTCATTTACGCCACCATCCTTTTTGGAGTAGTGGGTATGTTAGTGGGCCTAACCTTAGCGGTTATGTACCTTTTTCCCAATATAACAGACGGGATTTCATGGCTTAGTTACGGTCGATTAAGACCATTGCATACCAATGCGGTTATTTTTGCCTTTGTTGGAAATGCTTTTTTTGCCGGTATGTATTATTCGCTACAGCGATTGTTAAAAGCCAGAATGTTTAGCGATTTTCTAAGTAACCTGCATTTTTGGGGCTGGCAGCTTATTATTGTTGCGGCGGCTATAACATTACCATTAGGTTATACTTCTTCTAAAGAATATGCTGAATTAGAATGGCCAATTGATATTGCTATTGCTCTTATTTGGGTAGTAATGGGAATCAATATGATTGGTACAATGTTACGTCGTAGAGAACGTCATTTATACGTTGCGATTTGGTTCTATCTTGCAACATTTGTAACAGTTGCTGTTTTACATATTTTTAATAATATTGAACTTCCGGTTTCAGCTTTAAAAAGTTATTCTGTTTACGCAGGAGTTCAGGATGCACTGGTACAATGGTGGTACGGTCACAATGCAGTTGCATTTTTCTTGACAACACCATTTTTAGGATTGATGTATTACTTTATTCCTAAAGTAGCTAATCGTCCTATTTATTCTTACCGTTTATCTATTATTCACTTTTGGTCTTTAATCTTTATTTATATCTGGGCAGGACCACACCACTTATTATATTCAGCTTTACCAAACTGGGCTCAAAATTTAGGCGTAGCATTCTCAATAATGTTAATAGCTCCATCTTGGGGAGGTATGATTAACGGACTTCTGACGTTGAGAGGGGCATGGGATAAGGTTCGTGAAGAACCGGTTTTAAAATTCTTTGTAGTAGCAATTACAGGTTACGGAATGGCAACTTTTGAAGGTCCGATGCTTTCTTTAAAAAATGTAAATGCTATCGCGCACTATACAGACTGGATTATTGCACACGTTCACGTAGGAGCATTAGCTTGGAACGGGTTTATGTCATTTGGTATCATTTATTGGTTGATTCCAAGAATGACAAAAAGCACCTTATTCTCAAAGAAATTAGCCAACTTCCACTTTTGGATTGGAACTTTAGGAATTATTTTATATGCTTTACCTATGTACGTTGCTGGTTTTCAACAAGCGTCAATGTGGAAACAATTTAATCCAGATGGTACTTTAACTTATGGTAACTTCCTTGAAACAGTAACAGCGATTATGCCATTATATTGGATGAGAGCGATTGGAGGTACTTTGTATTTAATTGGAATGCTGACATTGGTTTATAATATCATTATGACCGTGAGAGCAGGTGATACAATCGAAGATGAATTGGCTCAGGCTCCGGCTTTACAAAGAATTAGCAGTAACAGGCTTAATGGTGAAAAATTCCATAGCTGGTTAGAAAGAAAACCAATTCAATTGACCATTTTGGCTACAATTGCCATTTTAATTGGAGGGGTTATTCAGATTGTACCAACGATTATGGTTAAATCAAACATTCCAACAATTTCAAGTGTTAAGCCATACTCACCTTTAGAACTTGAAGGGCGTGATTTATATATCAGAGAAGGTTGTGTTGGTTGTCACTCACAATCCGTTCGTCCTTTTAGAAGTGAAGTAGAACGTTACGGGCCACAATCAAAAGCGGGAGAATTCGTATATGATCATCCATTCCTTTGGGGATCAAAACGTACAGGTCCTGATTTGTTAAGAGTGGGCGGAAAGTATAATGATAATTGGCATTTTAACCATTTCTGGAATCCGCAAAGTATTTCTGCAGGTTCAATTATGCCAGGTTATAAATGGTTATTTGATAATGAGCCAATGGATATTTCATTAACTCAAAAGAAAATGCAAGCTATGGTTACACTTGGTGTTCCTTATACAGAAGCTGAAGTTGCAAATGCACAAAAAACATTGAGAACTCAGGCACTTGCAATTGAAAAAAACTTAGAAAATGATCCTGACTATGTAAAAAGTTACGAGGAAAGTAAGAAAAAAGCAGCTGCAAGAGGCGAAAAATTCATTCCTATGAATGAAAGAGAAATAGTTGCTATGATTGCTTATATACAAAGACTTGGAACTGATATAAAAGTAAAAGAGACATCTAAATAATAACATTATGTTTGAACAAATAAAACACAATATGGAGACTATTTCGGGTATAGAAATTTACCCGATACTTTCTCTCTTGATCTTTTTCTCCTTCTTTGTTGGCTTAGGCTTTTGGGTGTTCTCCTATAAAAAAGAAAAAATACAGGAAATGAGTGAAATTCCCTTAGATGAAGGGTGTAGTATAATTTCAAAAGATATTTAAAATGAAAAAATTTTTCCCAGTATATGTAAGAGTACCGCTGATTTTCTTCATCGTTTTTGGATTGATGGAATATTTTATAGATTCAGGTGATAAACCAGCTTTTGTAAAATACCCAATGGTTTCGGTTTTTTTGTTTGTCTTTTTATTCATCTTGATAGCAATCGAAATTACATTAAGTGCGGTTAATCGTATTATGTATCAGTTGATGTCACCTGAAGAAAAGGCACAATTAGAGTATGAAAACAGCTTGAGTTTAACAGAAAGTACCTGGTACAAAGATTTAATGCAAAAGCTTACCCAAACGCAGCCAATTGAAAAAGAAGGTGACTTGCTAATGGACCATGATTATGATGGGATTAAAGAGTTAGACAATAATTTACCGCCTTGGTGGGTATATTTATTTTATATATGCGTTGTTTTTGGGGTAATCTATGTAGCCCGTTACGAATTTTTTGGTGGAGACGATCAGGAAACAGAGCTTAAAAAAGAAATGGCCCAAGCAAAAATAGATGTCGATGAATATCTTAAAACGGCTCCCGATTTAATGGATGAAAAAACGGTTGTTTTACTTAATGATCCGGAAAATTTAGCTGTAGGTAAAGAAATATTTACAACAAATTGTGCCGCTTGTCACCGTGCCGATGCAGGTGGACAAATTGGTCCAAACCTTACCGATGATCGTTGGATTTTAGGTGGAGGAATTAAGAATCTTTTTCACACCATAACCAATGGAGGCCGTGACGGAAAAGGGATGATTGCCTGGAAAGGAACCTTAAAACCTAAGGAAATTCAAAAAGTAGCGAGTTATATTCTATCCCTGCAAGGAAGTAATCCTAAAGATCCAAAAGAGGCAGAGGGGGAAGTTTGGGTAGATGATAGTGCTCCAACAAAAGATACCACAGCAAGTACAGTAAAAGATAGTACTGAAGTTAAAAAATAATTATAAGAATC
This sequence comes from Flavobacterium sp. ov086, assembly GCF_900187965.1. Classification (GTDB taxonomy): domain Bacteria; phylum Bacteroidota; class Bacteroidia; order Flavobacteriales; family Flavobacteriaceae; genus Flavobacterium. The sequence goes on from NZ_FZNL01000011.1 coordinate 86,713, forward strand.
ATGTCAAATTTACCAGACGAAGCATTTAGAGATACCATCGGAACTATTGATGAAGGAGGTAATCGAAAATTTATTTTCCCTAAAAAACCGTCTGGTAAATTCTATGAATATAGAAAAATAGTTAGTTATATATTATTAGCTATTTTAGTCGCCAATCCATTTATTAAGGTAAATGGAAACCAATTTATGATGTTCAATGTTATGGAACGTCGATTTAATATTTTTGGATTTCCATTTTGGCCACAGGATTTTTACCTCTTCGTAATTTCAATGCTTGTTGGTATTGTCTTTATTATTTTGTTTACCGTTGTTTTTGGCAGGATTTTTTGTGGATGGATTTGTCCGCAAACTATTTTTCTTGAAATGGTTTTCCGCCGAATCGAATATTGGATTGATGGTGATCGTGGTGCTCAATCACGATTAGCAAGACAAGAATGGAATTCAGAAAAAATTAGAAAGAGATTGATAAAATGGGCAATATTTTTCTTGATTTCATTTGGGATTGCTAATGTTTTTCTGGCTTATCTGGTAGGAAGTGACCAATTGTTTTTAATGGTTGAACAAGGACCAATTAAACAAGCAAGTAATTTTATTGCATTATTAATTTTTACCGGAGTTTTCTATTTTGTTTTTGTGTGGTTTCGTGAACAGGTTTGTATCATTGCTTGTCCATACGGAAGATTACAAGGTGTGCTTTTAGATGATAAATCAATAAATGTGGCCTATGATTTTGTTCGGGGAGAAAAAGAAGAAGGGCGAGCAAAATTCAATAAAAAAGAAGACAGAGGTGTAACTGGAAAGGGAGATTGTATTGATTGTCATCAATGTGTGCACGTTTGCCCAATGGGAATCGATATTAGAAACGGAACACAGTTAGAATGTACAAATTGTACCGCTTGTATTGACGAATGCGATACCATTATGGAAAGCGTTGGTTTGCCTAAAGGACTTATTAGATATGCATCTGAAGACGAAATTGTAAAAAAAGCACCTTTTAAGTTTACTGCAAGAATGAAAGGGTATACAGCAGTTTTGTTTATTCTGTTAAGCGTTTTTGTTGGAATGTTGTTTCTAAGAACAGATGTTCAGGCAGTTGTTTTGCGTTTGCCGGGACAATTATTTCAACATAAAGGAGATAAAATCAGTAATGTTTATACCTATAAGATCGTTAATAAAACAATGAAAGACTACCATGATATTCATTTTGAATTAATTGATCAAAAAGGAGAAATTAAAAATGTAGGAACACAGCATTTTAAAGTTTTAAAGGAAGGAATTTCACAAGGAACATTATTTATAGAAATTGACGAAGCTCTTTTGGAAAGTGATAAAACCAAAGTTGAAATTGGGGTTTTTAATGGCAAAGAGCTTATTGAAACCACAACAACTAATTTTTTGGGACCACGAAGTTTTAATTAAAAATATACTATGATGAAAATAAATTGGGGAACTGGGATTGTCATTGCATTTGCATTGTTTATGACTTTTATTTTATATTTTGTTTTTGAAGTACAGTCAAATAGTAAGTATGACAATGACTTGGTTGTTGAAGAATATTACAAACACGATTCACAGTTTCAGGATGAAATGGCCCGAATTCAAAATGCTCATGATTTACAGCAAAAACCATCAATAGTCTATACTGAAAACGGTGTAAAAATAGCTTTTCCTGCTACTTTTGAAAGTGATAAAGTAAAAGGAAATATACTATTGTACAGACCATCAAACAAGAAATTTGATTTTGATACTCAAATAGCTTTGACGAACTCCTCTTTGCTTATTCCGCAAAAGAAATTGATTAAAGGACGTTGGGATGTTAATATGGAATGGGAGTATAAGGGAACTAAATATCTTTCGAAAGAAGTAATATATGTAAATTAAAAAAATGTTTTTCTGCCAATGATTCCAGTTATTCGTAGTTTTTTTTAATGGAATTTTTAAAATCATTTTAATCAAGTGAATCTGTGGTAAAAGAAAAAATAGAATAAATGTTATACTCCGCTTTCATATTAGGATTAATAAGTAGTTTGCACTGCATAGGAATGTGTGGTCCAATTGCTATGATGTTACCTGTGGATCGCCAGAACGAAACAAAACGTGTAATTCAAATTATTACATATCATATAGGGCGTTTAACGGCTTATGCAACAATAGGCTTAATTTTTGGTTTGTTGGGAAGAGGTTTTTTCCTGGCTGGATTACAACAAAAAATGTCGGTTTTTATTGGTATTGCAATGATAATTGTGGTTTTGATTCCGGAGAAAATTTTTGCGCAGTATAATTTTTCGAAACCCGTTTATAAGGTTATTTCAAATATAAAATCAAGTTTAGGGAATCAATTTAAAAAGAAAACCTATAAATCTCTCTTTACAATAGGATTATTAAATGGTTTCCTGCCTTGCGGAATGGTATATGTTGCTTTGTTTGGTGCTATCGCAATGCAGAGCGCAGGTTTTGGCGTATTGTATATGGTCTTATTCGGATTGGGAACAATGCCATTAATGACTATTGTAGTGTATGTTAATTCATTAATAAAACTTCCTTTTAGAAATAAAATACAAAAAGCAATTCCTTACGTTGCAGTTATTATTGGGGTTTTATTTATCCTAAGAGGACTAGGTTTAGGAATTCCTTATATTTCTCCATCAAATATGAGTTTATTTGTACAAGGAACTCCTAACTGCCATTAAGTTTTTATTAAACTGTCATCGAAAACAAATTAGTTTCCGGTGATTTTCTTTTTAAATGCAAATCAAAAGCCATACAAATATTTCTAACGAATGGTCTTCCTGCTTCGGTAATTTTTATTGAATTTTCTTCAATTACGATTAATTGATCGTTTTCGATTTCTTTAAGATCGGATAAAACATTTGGAATCTCTTTAAAATAGAGATGTTCATTAGACCAGGAAGTCTCAAGCTCGCAGGTTAGGTTTAGAATATGTTTGCGGATAATTAAGTCTTCATCATCTAAAATATGACCTTTAACAACAGGAAGTTTATCCCATTCTAGTAACTGATAATAATCCTCCAGATTTTTTGTGTTTTGAGCAAAACTATACCAGCTGTCACTAATAGAAGAAACTCCTAAACCAATCATAAGTTGAGTTTTTGAAGCACTGTAACCCATAAAATTTCGATGTAGTTTTTTGTTTTGTACCGCTTTGTGCAAACTGTCGGATTCTAAAGCAAAATGATCCATTCCTATTTCTTTATAGCCGTTTTTAGAAAGCATCTGTTTTCCAACTTCGTATAATTTTCTTTTTTCGGAATCTTTCGGAAGGTTTTCTTCATTGAAACCACGTTGCCCGTTTCCTTTTATCCACGGAACATGAGCATAGCTGTAAAAAGCCAGACGATCTGGTTTAAGAGAGTTTGTTTTTTCGATGGTATCAATGACATCTTCAATGGTTTGAAAAGGTAAACCGAAGATAATATCATGTCCAATAGAAGTATAACCAATTTCTTTGGCCCAAAAAGTCACTTTGGCAACATTATGAAAAGGCTGAATTCTGTGTATTGCTTTCTGAACTTTTTCGGCATAATCCTGAACACCAAAACTTACTCGGCGAAAGCCTAAATCATACAGTTTTTTGAGTTGTTCATAAGTAGTATTGTTAGGATGGCCTTCAAAACTGAATTCATAATTCTCAGCTTTATTGGCAAAACAAAAAATACCATTTATAAGATGTTCTAAATTGTTTGTCGAGAAAAATGTTGGAGTTCCTCCACCCAAATGTATTTCTTTGATAATTGGTTTTTCGGGTAATACTTTACAATACAAGCTCCACTCTTTTAAAAGTGCTTTTATGTAGTTTTCTTCAACCGAATGATTTTTTGTAATTCGTTTATTGCAGCCACAGAAGGTGCACATGCTTTCGCAGAACGGTAAATGAATGTATAGACTTATACCGCTTTGTGAATTGCTTTCAATGAATGCTTTTTGAAAAGATTCAATCCATTTTTCCGTTGTAAAGGCAGTTTCATTCCAATAAGGAACTGTTGGATAGCTTGTGTATCTTGGACCTGGTACATTGTATTTTTGGGTCAATGAAAGTTTCATAAAAACGGATTTTTGTGTCTTTCAAAATTAAGATTTAGGTTTAAGACATAAAATGACAAATGTCATGTAATTACCAAAAAAAAGAGGCTCATTATGAACCTCTTTTCTGAATTAAATAACTAACGTGAAATAGAATCTTGGATGGTTTTAAGCCATTTTTTAGCAAACATATGATCTTGATAAGCGCTTATTTGTTTGATGCGATCGTCGTCAAAATCATAGAATGGAATTGTGATTTTTTTTGTTGTTTCTTTTTCCTGAAATTCAAAATCAATTTTTAGGATTGTGTCCGAATTTCCGTCTGTAGTTGAAATTAATTTACAGGAAGAAACCGTTTTTAAATCTAAATAAGTTGATTCTTGTTGATTTGGATTGAAATTCATTAAAATAAATTTTCTATTTTTTTGATCTATAGCAAGCGTTTTATGGCTTTGAGATTCGGTTAAATCAAAATCTTCAGGATGTGTAGGATTAAATTTCTTTTTTATATTTAAAATCTTTGATTTGTTTGCAGCGCTCGATCGTGCAGAAAAGTAAATAGGTACAGCTACTATGATCGCTATCACAATACCAATTATGGTTACACTTGTTTCCATTTTTGTGTTTAAAATTTGATAAATAATACGAAATGATAAAAAGTTTTCAGAAGGAAAACGATTTATTTAGTTTAGAAGAAAATTATTCTTCTGATCAGGATTTCATGTGTTTATCTACCAGAAAAAATGGAAAGGGTAGAGCATAAGTAAAACTTTTTTGCTCTGGGTAAGAAATTGATTTGCAAAGTTTGATGTTGATTGTACCGCTTTGTGCTGAGGAACCACCATCAGGACAGAATCAAACCATTTAACTAAAATAGATGGGTTTGTTTTTACGTTTGCCGCAAATTGATAACTAGTTTGTGGCTGAATAAAAGCTAAAGAGTCTGAATAATCGAGAGAGAAATTGGTATCCGATTTTTGATTTTCACTTTCTACGCTTTCACTTTTCCCCATAGCACTCCCGTCTGCCTGAATAGCAAAGAAAGCGATGATCAAAAGTGATGCAAAAATAAAAGTTTTACGAATCCAATTCATGGGGCGAATTTAACTCATAAATGACAATTAAAGAAATTTTATAGAATTAATTAACTTTAAAAATTGGGTTATTATTTTATCCTCAAGATTTTACTATTCTTCCTGAGGATAAAACAAGGTTATTGTTGCATTTTGAAATAATAATCAGCTGAGTGTTTTCCGCTTCCATAAAACAAGAAGAACATACAAATCAGCAAGACTACAATTGCTAAAATAAGGCTTTCAGAGTGCATGTGTCCCATGAAATTTATCAGAATTGCTCCAAAAAGTATTGGTAATTGAGCTGCAATTGCCCATCGGGTGAGTAGCCCAAAAACAATCATAATGCCTCCAATCATATGAGCCGGTGCAATGTAATGTAATAAAAACATTCCGCCGCCAAAATGATCAATTGGAGAAATTAAATCATGCAGATATTGAACGTTTGTTACAAATGAAACCCCTTTCATAAATAAAAAAACACCCAATACAATACGTACTAAATCTACAGGTAAATAAGTGTGCGCATTTGCCCATTTATTCAAACTTTTTACATTTTCCATGATACTACGTGATTAAAAATTATAGATAAAGTTACTAATTTTTAATGATATGTATATTTTTAAAGCATTGAAAATAAGTTTTTTGCAATTTATTTAACGCGTTTTGATGATCTTTGAAAGTCTAAACCTGAATTACACCCAAATTAAATGGTTTTTGAATAGGAGCGTGATTCGCAGCCTCAATTCCCATAGAGATCCAGGTACGGGTGTCTAAAGGATCGATAATTGCATCTGTCCATAATCTTGAAGCAGCATAATAAGGCGAAGTTTGTTCATCGTAACGTGCTTTAATTTTATTAAAAAGTTCCGCTTCCTTGGCTTCGTCAATGATTTCTCCTTTTGCTTTAAGCGAAGAAGCTTCAATTTGTGCTAAAACTTTAGCAGCCTGAGTTCCGCCCATTACTGCAAGTTCTGCACTTGGCCAGGCAAAAATCAATCTAGGGTCATAAGCTTTTCCACACATTGCATAGTTTCCGGCTCCATAAGAATTTCCAACAATAACAGTAAATTTAGGAACTACAGAATTGCTCACAGCGTTTACCATTTTTGCACCATCTTTTATGATTCCGCCATGTTCAGATTTAGAGCCAACCATGAAACCGGTAACGTCTTGCAGAAAAACCAATGGTATTTTCTTTTGGTTGCAATTGGCAATAAAACGAGTTGCTTTATCAGCACTATCAGAATATATTACACCACCAAACTGCATTTCGCCTTTTTTGGTTTTAACGACTTTTCTTTGATTGGCAACAATACCAACTGCCCAACCGTCAATTCTGGCGTAACCTGTAATTATCGTTTGACCGTAACCATCTTTGTAAGCTTCAAATTCAGAATTATCGACTAGACGATTAATGATTTCCATCATATCGTATTGTTCGTTTCTCGCTTTTGGCAGGATTCCGTAAATGTCTTTTGGTTCTAGAGCTGGTTTCTCTGCTTTTATTCGGCTATAGCCCGCTTTATCGTATTCACCAATTTTATCTACGATATTTTTTATTTTGTCTAAAGCGTCTTTATCATCTTTGGCTTTATAATCAGTTACGCCTGAGATTTCGCAATGAGTGGTTGCTCCGCCTAAAGTTTCATTGTCAATAGTTTCTCCAATTGCTGCTTTTACGAGGTAACTTCCGGCAAGGAAAATACTTCCGGTTTTATCAACAATTAAGGCTTCATCGCTCATAATTGGCAAATAAGCACCACCGGCAACACAACTTCCCATTACAGCGGCAATTTGAGTGATTCCTATGCTGCTCATTTGGGCATTATTTCTAAAAATTCGGCCAAAATGTTCTTTATCAGGGAAAATTTCATCCTGTAGTGGTAAATAAACGCCTGCACTATCTACTAAATAGATAATTGGTAATCTGTTTTCCATGGCAATTTCCTGAGCGCGCAGATTTTTCTTTGCTGTAATCGGGAACCATGCACCGGCTTTTACCGTAGCATCATTTGCGACAACAATACATTGTTTACCTCTAATATATCCTATTTTAATAACAACACCTCCAGACGGACATCCGCCGTGTTCTGCATACATTCCTTCTCCAACGAAACCTCCAATCTCTATGCTTTTAGAATTTTCATCTAATAAATACTCAATACGTTCGCGTGCGGTCATTTTGCCTTCGGCATGTAGTTTTTGAATTCGCTTTTCGCCTCCGCCCAATTTTACTTTGGCAAATTTTTGTTTTAGTTCAGAAAGTAGTAATTTATTGTGATCTTCGTTTTTATTGAAGTTTAAATCCATAATATATTAAATTTTTTACAAAATAGTGTTGGCTAATTTACAAAATCAATTGAAACTGACAGCATAAAATATTATTAGGAAGATGAAATAAAAACAAGTTACCAATATTCAAAATTCTAATAATTTATGCTCAAAAGCTGAACGAGTAATAAGTCATTTTTTTTACCTTAATTTGCTATTTCATACTAACTAGTATTTTTTATGTCAAAAGCAGCAAATACAAGACTTACGATTCTTCTGAAAGCATTTGAATTGATTTATTCAAAAGGATACCAAACAACAAGTATCGATGAAATTATTGCAACAACACAAGTAACTAAAGGTGCTTTTTATTACCATTTTAAAACAAAAGATGAAATGGGAGTTGCTATTATCGAAGAGATTTTGAAACCAACAATGCTGGGAAGTTTTATAAAACCAATAGAAAATTCGGAAAATCCAATTGAGGACTTTTACAATATGATTTCCTATTTATTACTTGAAGATCCTTTACTGCAAGTAAAATATGGGTGTCCGGTTGGAAATCTGACACAGGAAATGACTCCCTGGAATAATCAGTTTAGTCTGGCTTTGTCTGAATTGGTAAACCAATGGATGATGACAATCGAAAATGCAATTGTAAAAGGGCAAACTTTAGGATTGATTCGCAAAGATGTAGACGGTCAGCAAGTATCTTTTTTTATTATGTCAGGGTATTGGGGAATCCGTAATTTTGGAAAACTTCAGGATAGTAATTCTTGTTATATTGTTTATTTAAGGGAGTTTAAGAATTACTTAAGTAGCTTAAAATAAATTTATTTTCAAAAACATACTAATTAGTATGTTTTTAAATATATTTGCATTGTCTTAATCAAAAAACAATGTATCAATCACTATTATTTTGCCATTCGGTTTTGCGATGGTTTGTGCTAGTAAGCTTATTGTATTCCATTTTTCGAGCTTATAGAGGATATTCTTCAAAACTGCCTTTCACTAAAACAGATAATTCGGTCCGGCATTGGACAGCTACCATCGCACATATTCAGCTTATTTTTGGAATCCTCATTTATGTACAAAGTCCGATTGTAAAATACTTTTGGAAAAATTTTTCAGCAGGAATACAAAATACCGATATCGCTTTTTTCGGGATACTGCATATTCTTTTAATGCTTTGCGCAATTGTTTTAATCACGATTGGTTCGGCTTTAGCCAAAAGAAAACAAAACGACAGCGATAAGTTCAAAACAATGCTGTTATGGTTTTCTATCGCTTTAATTGTCATTTTTGTCGCCATTCCGTGGCCATTTTCTCCTTTAGCAAACAGACCTTATTTTAGATAACATTTTTATGAAAAACTTACTACAGACAAATACCGGAAGATTAAGAATTATTGGATTTTTAGAAGGAACATCTTTATTGATACTCTTATTTATTGCTATGCCGCTAAAATATATCTTTGCAATGCCATTTTTGACACGGCCCGTTGGTACGGTTCATGGTGCTTTATTTTTGCTTTTTATTTTTAATACTTTAAGCGTAGGAGTAGAACAAAACTGGCGATTTAAGGATACAACCTGGAAAGTGCTTTTGGCCTGTATTATTCCGTTTGGAACCTTTTATATTGATACTAAAATTTTAAGTAAAATAAAGGTATCAACTGAAAATTAAATGACCCCAAAAAGAATTAAAATGATGGTTTTAGTGTTTAAAACAAATGTAGATTCTCCTTTGAAAGTAAAGCGAATTGCTCCAAAATGGAATCGATTATTTCCCAAAACAAAGTGGAATTTTGATCTTGAAGATTGTGATCGTATTTTGCGACTTGAATCGGATAACGATATTATAAAAGAGATTGTTCTTTTAATGAAAGTCTTAGGCTTCAAATGTGAAGCTTTATAAATAGCTTTTTTATCATTGAGAGATAAGTATAAAAAAACCAGAAGTTAGCTTCTGGTTTTTTTTATATAATATTGTTTTGATTATTTTTTAGAATCGCAAACCATTCGTTTTAAAATAGCCCATTGTTTAAGAGCATCACGAGCTTCTACAGCCGGATAACCCAACATTGTTTTCCCCGCAGGAATATCACCAACTACACCTGATCCAGCGCCTACAATAGCTCCGTCACCAATAGTAGTATGATCTTTTATAGAAGCGCTTCCGCCAATGATAACACCGTTTCCTAAAGTTACAGAACCGGCTAAACCACTGTTGCCTGCCATAATACAAAATTTACCTAATTTACTATTATGTCCAATTTGAACTAAATTGTCAATTTTACAACCGTCACCAAGAATAGTCGAGCTAAATTTTCCGCGGTCAACGCAAGTATTTGCTCCAATTTCAACTCCATTTCCGATAATTACATTACCGATTTGTGGAATTTTCACCAAACCTTTTTCGCTACAAGGACGGAATCCAAAACCATCTGCTCCAATTGTCGCATTTGGATGAATAATACAATCATGACCAATATGGCAACGCTCACGAACTACGGTTCCTGACCAGATAATAGTGTTTTTACCAATCGTACATTCATCTAAAATAGTCACATTTGGGTAGATAGTAGCATAAGCACCAATTTCTACTTTTGGTCCAATATAACATCCGGCACCAATACGTGCACCTTCGCCAATGATTGCTGTTTCGTCTACAACGGCTGTTCTGTGAATATCATTGTGAAATAATGGGGTGGGTGGGGCAAAAAGGGCCAAAATTTGAGACATTGCTAAATCGGCATTTTTTACTTTTATAAAAGCACGATTTTCTCCGGGTTCTATCGAAATATCTTCGTTAACTACAGCAATTGATGCGTTTGAAGCTGACCAAAATTTCTCGTATTTTTTGTTTCCTATAAATGAAATTTCTGAAGTTGTAGCTTTTTCTAATTGCTCTGTTGCGGTGATGCTTTGCGAAGTATTGCCGTAAATTACGCCATTAATAACTTCATTGATTTCTTGAATTGAATAGGATTTCATTTAGCGAGTTTAATAGATATAAGGGTTAATTTTTGCCAAATAAAACCAATTAGATCTTAATTACCTAATATTTTTTTTGTGTTTGCTGAAATATATTTAAAATAACAGTTTAAATATTACAAAATTAACATTTTAACTATTAATTTATTAAAGTGTTTCTAATTTAAGGAATGTTGCTAATATTGAATTATTTGTTTGTATATGGTCTGTATTTCAGATAATTAAGGCTGAAAAAAGGAATTTAGTAATTGGTAAGTAATAACTTATATTATTTTTAAGTATCTTTTACTTAATGGTATAAAAAAAGCGATTCCTTTTAAAAAGGAATCGCTTTTAGAGAATATTTATTCTTTTATTTTGGATAATGAAATGGCATTAATACAATATCGCAAGCCGCTTGGTTCTGGTCCATCAGGAAAAACATGTCCTAAATGTGCATCACAAGTATTGCAAACGACTTCAACGCGAATCATTCCGTATGATTTATCGGCGTGATAAGCGATTGCATTTTCTTTTAGCGGTTGTGTAAACGATGGCCATCCAGTTCCTGATTCAAATTTTTCAGAAGCATCAAAAAGCAACGTTCCACAGCATTTACATTCGTATATCCCCGGATCAAATAAACTACAAAGTTCAGAGCTAAACGATCTTTCAGTACCTTTTAATCGTGTTACCTGAAATTCTTCAGGAGTTAAGACTTGTTTCCATTCTTCCGGTGTTTTTTCAACTCTTTTCTCCGGAACCGGATTTCCTTTATTCGTAAAACGAATTATATCTGCCCATTTGATCATAGTAGTAGATTTAAAATGAAAATTATTCTAAAATTTAACCATTAAGAAAAATAAGTTTCATTAAGACTAAAACTTAATTTTCTTAATCTCTTAATGGTTCAAATAAAAATTTTATTCTTCTTCCTTTTGTCCCATCATCATTAAGAATGCTTTCAGGAAGGGGTCAATATTTCCGTTCATAACACCATCAACATCGCTGGTTTCATGACCGGTACGAACATCTTTTACTAATTTATAAGGCTGCATTACATAATTACGTATTTGCGAGCCCCATTCGATTTTCATTTTTCCGGCTTCGATATCAGCTCGTTGTGCTTGCTGTTTTTTCAACTCGATTTCATACAATTGAGAGCGTAACATTTGCATGGCACGTTGTCTGTTATCTTGTTGAGATCTGGTTTCAGAACATTGAATCTGAATTCCGGTTGGTTTATGCACCAATTGTACTTTTGTCTCTACCTTATTTACGTTTTGTCCTCCGGCTCCACTAGAGCGAGAAGTTGTAATTTCGATATCGGCAGGATTAATGTCAATTTCGATACTGTCGTCAACAAGTGGATAAACATAAACAGAAGCAAATGAAGTATGACGTTTGGCATTACTGTCAAAAGGAGAAATTCGAACCAAACGATGTACACCGTTTTCTCCTTTTAAATATCCAAAAGAATAATCACCTTCAAACTCCAGCGTAACGGTTTTAATACCTGCAACCTCGCCGGCCTGAAAGTTTAGTTCTTTTATTTTGTAACCATAACTTTCGCCCCACATCATATACATACGCATTAACATTCCAGCCCAATCACAACTTTCAGTTCCTCCGGCGCCGGCAGTAATTTGAACTACGGCACTTAAACTGTCGCCTTCATCAGAAAGCATGTTTTTGAACTCAATATTCTCGATATGAGTTTGTGTTGTATTATAATGTTCGTCTAATTCTTCTGCAGAAAGTTCTCCTTCTTTATAGAAATCATAGGCAAGCTGCAATTCATCCGTAAGTTCGATGGCTTTGTTATAATCTTCGATCCATTTTTTCTTGTTTCGAAGGTTTTTTACAATTGCTTCGGCTTCTTTTGCATTGTTCCAAAAGTCGGGTGCGAAGGTTTTTTCTTCTTCGTTGGCAATTTCAATTAGTTTGGCATCGACGTCAAAGATACCTCCTCAACGCACCAAGGCGCTCCACAATACCTTTTATTTGCTCGGTAGTTGTCATAAATTAATAATAGTTTTATAGTTTTTTTATAAATATTACGTAATTATTTAAAGGCTAAAATTTAATGAAACTTCATCAAACAGAACCATTCGTAAGTATGTAATTTTGCTGTACAAAAATAAGATATAGTTTTCAGAATATTGAAAATAATTTAACAGAAGAAAAAAGTATATTAAAAAGTCTTGATTGTAAAAACAGTTATGCTCCTTAATAATATGATGCTTTTTATGACGGTACGTGGGATATATTATTTTGGTCAAAAAAATAGTTTCAAAAATTGTAAGTTAGATTTAGAATAATATGCTAGTTTTATATGTTTTTTGCAAATATTACGTTAATTTGGTTTTATAGTAAGCTGCTAGTTAAATTTTAGCAAAACTTGCCAAGAATAACTATTAGTAATACGTAATTTTGCCACACAAAAAAGAGATATTTTTTAGAATATGGAAATAAATTTAATTAGCGATACCATTACCAAACCAACATACGAAATGTTGCAGTATATGTTTAACGCTCATGTTGGCGATGACGTATACAGGCAAGATCCCACAGTTATCGAATTAGAGACTAAAGTGGCTGAATTTTTTGGAATGGAAGCCGGACTTTTTTTCCCGTCGGGAACTATGGCAAACCAAACCGCAATTAAATTACATACACAACCCGGAGAACAATTGATTGCAGATAAATATGCACATGTTTATCATTATGAAGGAGGAGGGGTTTCTTTTAACAGCGGTGTTTCGTGCTGTTTGTTAGACGGAAATCGCGGAATGATAAATGCATCTCAGGTTGCAGCAGCTATTAATGATCCGGAGTTTTACCACAGCCCGTTAACGAGTTTAGTTTGTGTCGAAAATACCACAAACAAAGGTGGTGGAGCTTGTTATGAATTAGAAGATTTAAAAGAAATAAAAAAGGTTTGCGACGCCAATAATCTGAAGTTTCATTTGGATGGAGCCAGAATTTGGAATGCATTGGTGGCTAAAAGACAAAATCCGAAGGAATTTGGAGCTATTTTCGATACAATTTCGGTTTGTTTGTCAAAAGGACTGGGCGCTCCAATAGGTTCAATTTTGCTTGGAACTAAAGATGATATTCGTAGAGCGTTGAGAATCAGGAAGATATTAGGTGGAGGAATGCGTCAGGTAGGCTATTTGGCTGCAGCCGGATTGTTCGCTTTAGCTAATAATATTGAAAGACTGGCAGAAGACCATAGAAGAGCCAAAGAAATTGCAGCAGTTTTAAGCACAAAACCTTGGGTGGCGGCGATTGAGCCAGTGGAAACTAATATTTTGATTTTTTCATTAGCCGAAGGTTATAGCGACCAACTTTTAATTGAAAAACTAAAACTTAAAAATATTTTAATAAGTTCGATGGGACACAATAAATTAAGAATCGTTACACATCTTGATTACAAAGAAGTAATGCATACGTATGTGATCGAAACGCTTCAGAAGTTTTAGAAAAAAGGTTCAAAGTTGCAAAGGTTCAGAGGAACAGAGGCTTTTTTTGAAAAATAAAAATTTAAAGACATAAAAAAGGGACAAAGGTTTTATTCACAATAGAAAAACCTTTGTCCCTTTGAACCTTTTTTAACCTTTGAATCTTATTTAAAAAGATTATCCATTCCCGGAATCATTGGCATATCCATTTTTGCAACAGCATCCAATTCTCTTTCGTTTACACTAGTAGCTTTTTCGATTGCTTTATTTAAGGTTACAATTAAATAATCTTCCAATTGTTCTTTATCTTCTAGTAAAGAGTTGTCAATTGAGATTGATTTTACTTTTCTATTTGCAGTAAGCGTTACCTTTAATAATCCATCAGCGCTTTGTTCATCAATCAAAACTGTATCCAGACGCTTTTTTGTATCTTCAATTTTTTGTTGGGTTTCTTTAAGTTTACCCATCATTCCCATTAAATCCATTTTTTGTTGATTTTTAAATTATTTCATACAAAATTAGTATATTGCTGTATTATATCAATAGAATATTTTATGAAAAAATTAATTTGGTTCTATTGTGATTGTAGTATTTTTGCAGCTCCGAATTTACAAACCAATGCTTAATCAATGCAAAACGATATAATGGCTCCAAAGGCCAAAGAAATTCCAAAAACATTAAAAAAACACAAAGAAGCCCGAATTGACAATTACTTTTGGCTAAATGACCGCGAGAATCCTGAGGTTATTGAATATCTAAATCAGGAAAATGCCTATTACCAAGACATGACAACGCATACAAAAACTCTTCAGGAGAATTTGTATGAGGAAATGAAAGGCAGAATTAAAGAAGACGATTCTTCTGTACCTTATTTCTATAATGGGTATTTTTATATCACTCGTTTTGAAACCGGGAAAGATTATCCAATTTTTGCCAGAAAAAAAGGAAGCCTTTCGGCAGAAGAAGAAATTTTGTTCAACTGTAACGAATTAGCTGTAGGACATGCTTATTTTAAATTAGGAGGTTTAAGTATAAGTCCTGATAACAAATTTGCCAGTTTTGGAGTAGATATTGTTGGAAGAAGAATTTATACCATTCAGTTTAAAAACCTAGAAACAGGAGAAATCCTTTCTGATAAAATAGAAAATGCTACAGGCGGATCTGTTTGGGCAAACGATAATAAAACTGTTTTTTATACCAAACAAGACGAAGTTACACTTAGAGCTGATAAAATTTTCAGACACAAACTAAATACAGATTCTACAACTGATGTTTTGGTTTTTAATGAAACCGATGATACATTTAATGTTTCTGTAAGCAAAGAAAAATCTAGAAAATACATTGTTATTAGTTCAGGTAGTACTTTAACAACCGAATATAGAATTTTGAATTCAGATAGTCCAGAAGGAGAATTTGAAGTATTTCAGAAACGTGTTCGCGGTTTAGAATATAGTATTTCGCATTTTGAAGATTCATTTTATGTTCTGACGAATAAAGATGAGGCGACTAACTTTAAGTTGATGAAAACGCCTGAGAATAAAACAGCAAAGAAAAACTGGGTAGATCTTATTCCGCATCGCGAGGATGTTTTGCTGGAAGATATCGAAATCTTTAAAAATTATTTAGTGGTTGAAGAGCGCTCAAACGGTTTAAATCATATTCGCATCATGCCCTGGAATGGGGAGCCGGATTATTATCTTCCTTTTGGAAGCGAAACTTATAATGCTTTTACCACGACAAATATTGATTTTGATACTGATATTTTGCGTTATAGCTATCAATCACTTGCAACGCCATCGTCTGTAATTGATTTTAATATGACCACTAAAAGCAAAGAAATCTTAAAAGAGCAACAGGTTTTAGGCGGTAAATTTGATAAAGAAAATTATATAGAAGAACGTGTTTGGGCAACTGCCAGAGATGGAGTAAAAGTGCCAATTTCGATGATTTATCGCAAAGGATTAAATAAAGATGGTAAAAATCCGTTATTGCTTTACGCATATGGTTCTTACGGAATCACAATGGATACTTATTTTTCGTCGACAAGACTTTCTTTGTTAGATCGTGGTTTTGTTTATGCAATCGCCCATATTAGAGGCGGAGAGGACTTAGGAAGACAGTGGTATGAAGATGGGAAACTGTTAAAAAAGAAAAATACCTTTACAGATTTCATCGATTGCTCTAAATTTGTAATTAACGAAAAATATACATCTTCTAAACATTTGTATGCAGAAGGAGGTTCAGCAGGAGGACTTTTAATGGGAGTTATCATAAATGAAGCCCCGGAATTATACAACGGAGTTATCGCTCAGGTGCCATTTGTAGATGTTATTACAACAATGTTAGACGACAGTATTCCGTTGACAACTGGAGAATATGATGAATGGGGGAACCCAAACAATAAAAAATATTACGATTATATGTTGTCGTACTCACCTTACGATAATGTAAAAGCGCAAAATTATCCAAATATGTATGTATCTACAGGATTGCACGATTCGCAGGTACAGTATTGGGAGCCAGCTAAATGGGTAGCCAAGTTGAGAAACCTAAAAACAAATAATAATCTTTTGTTTTTAGATACCAATATGGATGCTGGACACGGCGGAGCTTCAGGACGTTTTGAGGCTTTAAAAGACTTAGCAAAAGAATTTAGTTTTTTATTAGATTTAGAAAAAATTAAAAGCTAATTAGAAATTTTTTGTTAAATTTGCAACCTATCAAGGTTATTTTAAAATGCCTTTGATTAACTATTTTTTTATGAAAGAAGAAATAAATGCTTATAATAATGTTTTAGAATTAATAGGTAACACCCCACTTATTAAACTAAATAAAATTACCGAAGACTTAGAAGGAAATTTCTACGCAAAGGTGGAAGCTTTTAATCCAGGTCATTCCTCAAAAGATAGAATAGCGTTATATATTATTGAAGAAGCTGAGAAAAAAGGAATTCTATCACCCGGAGATACCATAATAGAAACAACATCTGGTAACACAGGTTTTAGTTTAGCAATGGTAAGCATTATAAAAGGCTACAATTGTATTTTGGCAGTAAGTTCAAAATCCTCGAAAGATAAGATTGACATGTTGAGAAGTTTGGGTGCTAAAGTATATGTTTGTCCTGCACACGTTTCTGCAGATGATGAAAGATCATACTATAACGTAGCCAAACGTTTACACGAAGAAACAAAAGGCTCCGTTTATATTAATCAATATTTTAATCAATTAAATATTGATGCGCACTATAACTCTACAGGTCCTGAAATTTGGGAACAGACAAAAGGACAAATCACACACCTTATTGCTTGTAGCGGAACTGGAGGAACAATCTCGGGAACTGCAAAATACTTAAAAGAGCAAAATCCAAATATCAGAATTTTAGGAGTAGATGCTTTTGGATCAGTATTGAAGAAATACCACGAAACAAAAGAGTTTGACAACAAAGAAATTTATCCGTACCGTATAGAAGGTTTAGGGAAAAATTTAATCCCATCGGCTACAGATTTTGATATTATTGATAAATTCATGAAAGTAACCGACGAAGAGAGTGCACACTCTGCAAGAGAAATCACTCGAAAAGAAGGTTTATTTGTAGGATATACTTCAGGAGCAGTAATGCAGGCGATTAAGCAATATGCAGAAGAAGGAGAGTTTACAAAAGACAGTAATATTATAGCAATTTTCCCAGATCACGGATCTCGTTATATGAGTAAAGTCTTCAGTGATGATTGGATGAATGAACAAGGATTCTTTGATAGTATCAATGAAGAAGAAGTTCAAAAAATTGAATTCGTAAAGTAATAAAATACTTTTAAAAATATAAAACTCCATTTGTTTCGACAAATGGAGTTTTTTTGTAAAAATGTTTTTACAAATGTGTAATGTAAATTGATTTTAATTGATGCAAATTTTTATTTTTATGAGAATACCACATTTATAGTTGAATATCATTTGTTAAGTTGAATAAAATTTATAGTTTTAACAAAATTATAAAAAGTATAAAGGAATTTAATTGAAAAAATAAAAGTATCAGTTTTGATTATTTATATTGAATAAATCTCTTTCCATCTATAATTTTTAGTATTGTTAATGAATTTCGTTTTAAACGCCTCTAAAATCTATCAATATGAATAAATTATTACTCACATTAATGTTTGTAAGTTTTTTTAATGCGAATGCTCAAAATCCCGTTCAGGAGTTCAATTTCAATGGAAACCTAAGTAATAACGATAAAACAATTTCATTTTTGGGATCTTCTACTTTTGTAAATGACAGAATGGGAGTTGCTAATGGTGCTATACGTCTTACTAATAAAGCTTTGCAGACTGTTGTAGGTGATCTTCCGCAAGACAATAAGCCAAGATCAATCTCAATTTGGGTAAAATTTAATGCAATTGCTGCAGCTAATTATATTTTTGGATATGGAAGTCCGGTAAATGCACAATATTTTGGTTTGTTACAGAAAAACGTAGCGGGATCTAACTCTGATTTATGTTTGGCAGGTTGGGGTGCTCCAAATGATGTTGTAGTTACGGCTCCGCTTGCAAAAGGTATTTGGTATCAATATAGTGTTACTTATGATGGTACTACTTCTAAAATATATCGTAATGGTGAATTGTTAAAATCATTAGAAGGAATTACGCGTTTAACAAAAGGATATATTTTCAGACTAGGACAAATGAATACATCTGTTGGGATAAATGCTGATATAGACGATCTTAAAATATATAATGTCGCTATGACAGACGAACAGGTTATGGAGTCTTACACTAGTTCAAAGCCCTTAGTTGTCGTTGCTGAAAAAACAGAGAAGGCAAAAAAAGGCTCCACAGATGTAAAAACAGATTCTAAAAATACAATCGGAGGGAATGTTGTTGCAAAAAAGGTTGAAATTTTCTCGCAAGGAAAAAAAATAATTGGAACCAACGCTACAAATATTAGTGACTTACCGGAAGGTACTTATTTGTTGAAAATAACAAATGGCCAAAATTAAGGTTTGCCAGTAGTTAACAATTGTAATAGCTATTATAGTTTCTGGAATATAACTCCATTCACCAAAAATGAATGGAGTTTTTTTTGAACTATTTCAGAACTTCTACAAAATTAATATGTATTAAATATTTGAAGATTTTAGGTTACAAGCAAATGTTAATATTTTTGATTTAATTGTAAATACCGTATTTATACGTAAGATAATATAGTATTGATTGAGGTTAATTTAGTATTTTAATAATATTAGTAAAAGTATAAATAAATATAATTGAGTGTTCGAAATCATCAATTTTGGTTATTTTAACGATTATTTAGGTTAGTTGTCGAAGAAATTTTTGCTAAAATGCATAATAATATAGTTTAGCAGTGTTAAAATGACACAAGTTTTTTAATACCCTAAATCTATTATAATGAAAAAAATACTACTCACATTAATGTTTGTAAGTTATTTGAATGTTGATGCACAAAATCCAATTCAGGAATTTAATTTCAATGGTACTTTAAATAATACTAGTAATACAACTTCTTTCATGGGGACTGATAATTTCGTAACCGATAGATCAGGAACTGTAAAAGGAGCACAACGATTAAGTAATAAAGCTTTGGAAGCTGTTATTGATAATCTTCCACAAGAAAATAGCGCAAGAGCGATAAGTATCTGGGTTAAACTAAATGAGATATCATCGGCAAATTATATTTGGGGGTACGGAACTGCTTATAATGCCCAATATTGTGGTTTGTTACAGCAGGGTACCACTTCTTTGAACTCAGACCTAAGTTTGGCAGGTTGGGGAGCAACAAATGATGTTATTGTTTCGGTACCACTATCAAAAGAAATTTGGTACAACTATACGATAACTTATGATGGCAAAGTTTCGAAGCTATATAGAAACGGAGAATTGCTAAAATCTGTAAACGGAATTAGCCGTTCGACTAAAGGAAATATTTTTAGACTGGGAGAGATAAATACTACTGTTGGGATCAATGCTGATATAGACGATTTAAAAATATATGATGTAGCATTAACAGAAAGTCAGGTTAGTGAGCTTTATAACAGTTCTAAGCCTTTGGTGGTTATTGCTGAGCCAGTAGTTGCTGCAAAAGCAACAAAAGTGACAACGGCGGGCAAAACAAAAACGGTTGCAAAAGCTGCGCCATCAAATGCTATTATTGCTACAAGTGATGTAAATGGAGGAGGGAAAAATGTTGAGGTTTATTCACAAGGACAAAAAATTATAGGTAATAATTCAATGAGTATTAGTGATTTGCCGGAAGGAACTTATTTGTTGAAAATAACAAATACTCCATCTAAAAAAATTACTTCAAAATAGAGATAAAGAATAATTTTTAAATAGTTAGTTTGTTTTCTATGTTGTGTTTAGTGGCGTTAAATTTTTTGGAATAGTAGAAAAAGCCTTCTAAAGATTCTTTCAGAAGGTTTTTTTTGTGCCTATAGTTTTTTTACTTTCTTGTGTATTATGAAACAACAAATATTAGCTGTTAAGTTTTTGTAGCATTTTTGTTTCAGCGGTTGTTTTCAAATAGTTATTAAATTCGATATAAACAGGAGGTAAATTCGTTTCAAAAAGCTTATCAATCATAAATAAACTCTTTCTAAACTCGATAGAAATAGAGTAGTGTGTTGTTTTGGTTTTTACATTATACCACAAATAAATTGCAGTTCTATCGTTTGTGCCATATTTGTATAAAGATTTTTTTGCACCTTCTGCATTAAGGCAATAATTATGGAATATTTCTGACGGATCTTCATAATCTCCTAAATATGAATTTTCTATTTCGAAGTTATCTTTAATTACATTTTCCTTCCAGACTAAAAAATTGTTTTCGCTTCTGTGAAATTGTGAGTTTTTGTTCTCCAATTCCTCGGACCATATTAATCTGATATAATCTAATTCCAGAAAATTATATGAAGATATAAAAGCATCTATCAGTTTAAATACAGTTTTGTAATTCAATTGATCACCAGGAAAGTTCCCTTCAAAGGTTTGAGTAAACAATTCTCGATTGTCAATTGTAGTAACAATTTCTATAGTTTCTTTATGAAACCAGTTAATCCATTCTTTAGTTACTTTTAATTTTTTCATTTGATTTAAAATCCTAATTTTCGAATTAGATGCAAATACCTTCTATGAGTTGATAATTGTATTTGAGACAATTTAGATTTCTGATTTTTAGTATCTGTTATTTTTAATTTTTGCGATTATTTTATCTGTTAATAAAGGATTTTCCCATATTCCAAGAACATAAGTAACATCTTCTCCAAAAAAATCTTCTCCGGCGCCCCTTGGTTGGTATTCAAATTGCCATCTCTTAAATTCAATCATCATATATTCCTTTCCTTCTTGTTCAATCAGAGTAATTTCTCCTGGACAATCGTATAGCTTGTTGATTTTTAAAACACTTGTATAATACCCTTTATAAATTGCATGCTCTTCAATTTCAAATCCATACGTTTTAGATAGAAATAATAATTCACTGATGTTAAAGTAGTCATCTTCAGATGGTTTAGCAGTTATTTGTTTTCTATATGTTTTTCTTTCAGGAGATGTACTATTTTCACTTTCATCTAAAAATTTTATTACAGGTCGTATTAATTCTGTTTTTATTGAAGCAATACTGTTGTTAATTTTTTCACTACCATTTCCAAAAATTTCCGTTTGGATACAATAAAATTGTTCTATTAATTTCATTTTTTCTTTAGTTTTCAAAGACTCCGTAAATAAAAATACCTTCCGGTGCATTTCTTCCCGTGAGAGAGTAAATAACTGTTAATTGATCATTTTGAGAAATCTCTAATACCCTTGATGAACTTTGATTATCGGTATAAGCGTATAGTATTTCATATTCTTCCTTTATTTTTAGATTGTATTTTTGAGCTAACAATTCGAGCTTTTCCTTATTAAAATATCTAAAAGTAGATAATACTTTTACGTTTTCTTTTATAATATAAATTCTTTTATCTTGAACTTCTACATACGAATTACTCCAAACAGAATAATCAGGAGAACTTAGCCAATCATTATATATGCTATTAGTCCGATGCGATTTTATACCGTCGAAAAAAATATAATTAAACGGAATTTCTAAATCATTAACAACATTCGTGTTTTCTGTAATTACGGGATTATTAATCAAATAATTTCTCCAATCTTTCATTAATAGATATATTGCCTGAGTAGGGATTTCGGCAATACATTTCCAGTAATCATAAGTATCAACGATTTGAGCTATTTCTTTTTTAGATTCAATACTATAGATCTCATGTCTAAAATCGTAGTATTGCAATTCGCCTTCTAAAACCTTTTCAAGTGAGTGAACTATTTCTTCTAAATACTCAAAGTTACAAGATGCCAATTCATTTAAAACTTCCAAATCACCTTTTATGGAAAAACACGGTGTTCCAATTTCATTTTTATAAAATTCGTATTTAATCATAAATTATCTTTTTAAGAAAGCAGCAAATCCTGAAAGCTTTGATTTTTGCACTTTTTATTCCATACTATAAACATAATAAAGTCTATTGACTTTTTGTGTAAACCTATTTAAGAATTACAAAGAAATTAGATTAAAATAAGGTTTCAATTAGAAACTGGGAGTAAAAATTAAAAAGCCTTCTAAGTATAACTTAAGAAGGCTTTTTTTGCTATTATATTTTGTTAGTTTTTAGGTAATAACACTAAGAATAACAAATAAAACAATCTCCTTGCCAGCATTCCAATATTTACTTTATTGAGTTATGTTAGACAAAGAGTGTATTGTTTAACGTTTCTTTTGTTGTCCCGGAGCATAAGCTTTTGCACTTTTACTTCCAGACATTTTTTTTGCTTGTCCCGGCGGAATTTTACCTGAGCCATTGCCTTGCGTATGTATATGTGTACTACAGCTTATAACACTGATTAGTACAAACAATAAAACCATAATAATTACGGCAATTCTTGTGTATTTAGATGTCTTCATATTTTTTTCTTTTTTTTTTGAGGTGTGGCAAATATAGTAGTTTGTTTGATTTATTCGATATTGGGTATTGAAAATATCGAATAATTACAAAAAAACTTCCTGCTTCCCAACCTTTTTGTGTAAAACGTGCTCTATATAAATAATCATCATCGAAATGATTTTAACTTTAAAAAACAGAGTATGAAAAAGAAATTCACCTTAGAAATAACAACTCCTTGTTCTGAAAATTTTGATAAAATGATTCCTAATTCAAAAGGTTCATTTTGCGATTCCTGTGCTAAAAATGTGATTGATTTAAGCCGAAAAACAAATTCAGAAATTGCCAGATTTATAGTAGAAAATAAAGATCAAAACATTTGCGCAAGATTGAAAACAACGCAATTAGAAAATGAATTTGAGTACAATGAAATTTCTAAAATGAATAATCTAAAATATGCAGCAATTGCGGCATCGGTTTTACTAACATCAAACGTTGTTGCGCAAGAAAAGGAGCCAATTAAAACAGAAGTTATTTCTCCAATACCCGAAAATCATATTCTTGGTAAAATTGCTTATATACCTGCTGTTTCAGAGAATATTTCGATAATAGTTAAAGGGAAATTATTAGATGCCAAAACCCATAGACCTTTGGACGAAAGAACATATCCTGACTTGACGCTTAATATTAATAATGAACCAACTCCTGTTAAGGTAAATCCTAAAACAGGCGAATTTTCTATTCCAGTTATACTTTCAAAAGATGATAAAGTATTGATTATTAATATTGCTGGAAGCGATTATTATCTGTCTAAAATCATACCTTTTGATGTGAAGTCAGTAAAAAAGAATGTTTTTCAGCAAGATATAATTATCGAAAGTGAAACTATAAATAAGGTATATCAACTAGGTGGTATACGTGCCAACTTTGTTGAAGAAAAATAGGAATAACAAAATCTAATTTAACTTAATCAAAGACTTAGTAAAAGCAAAAAAGCCCTGAAAATTTCAAGGCTTTTTGATATTTATAAAAAGAGAATATTATTCTTCTTTCATTGTGTGATAAACGTTCATAACGTCATCATCTTCTTCAATTTTTTCAATTAATTTCTCAACATCAGCAATTTGAGCTTCGGTAAGTTCTTTAGTAATTTGTGGAATACGCTCAAAACCAGAAGATAAAATTTCTAAACCTCTGTTTTCTAATTCTTTTTGCAAAGCACCAAAGCTTCCAAAAGGAGCATAAATTAAGATACCGTCTTCATCTTCAAAAACTTCTTCGGCACCAAAATCGATTAATTCCAATTCTAATTCTTCAGGATCAAGATTCCCTTTTGCAATTCTGAAATTACAAGTATGGTCAAACATAAATTCAACAGAACCTTGTGTTCCCATTGTACCGTTACATTTGTTAAAGTAACTTCTAATGTTTGCAACAGTTCTATTATTGTTGTCAGATGCAGTTTCAATCAAGATTGCAATTCCGTGAGGAGCATATCCTTCAAACAAAATTTCCTTATAATTGGCAGTATCTTTATTACTTGCATTTTTTATAGCGCGCTCCACATTGTCCTTAGGCATGTTGGCCGCTTTTGCATTTTGTATTACAGCTCTTAATCTAGAATTGGCATCTGGGTTAGGACCACCTTCTTTAACGGCCATAACGATGTCTTTACCAATTCGGGTAAATGTTTTGGCCATTGCTGACCAACGTTTCATTTTTCTTCCTTTTCTAAATTCGAACGCTCTTCCCATTTCTAATTTTTAGTTTTGTGATGCAAAAATACGGTTATTCCTTATTTTTCCAAAATCAATTCTATTCTTTTTTAAATTATGTTGTTATGAAGATTTTAAACGTAAATTTTGATTTGATTTATTTGGATTGTGGGAAATATTGAACCGCAAAGTTCACTAAGTTTTACGCAAAGTTCGCAAAGGTTTCTGTTCGGAACATCTTTGTCAAAGTTGAAAACTTTGACAAAGAGAGAAAAATCTAAAATCTAAAATCTAAAATCTAAAATCTAAAATCTAAAATCTAAAATCTAAAATCTAAAATCTAAAATCTAAAATCTAAAATCTAAAATCTAAAATCTAAAATCTAAAATCTAAAATCTAAAATCTAAAATCTACTTCGACGCATTGAATTCATTAATAACATTTATCGCTTCGTTTAGATACGGATTAGTTTTTAGGTTATCGATTTGATATTGATTTATCGTTTTTTCGGTAGGATAGGAGCCTAATAAAAACTGATTTACCGTAGAATTGTAAACATCCAACGGATTGTTTTCATCGTTAAAAGTATTGATTTCCGTCCAAAGGGAGTTTACCATTTTTTTCTGCTGAAAAACCGCTTCTAACGTCATCGGAACCTCTGCTTTAGGTTTGTTTACCAGCTGATCGATTTTTAGGTTGATTTTTTTTATATTATTAAAAAAGTAATTATCCGCCAATCTTGCCATACTATTTTTGGACAATTTATCAATAAGGCTTCTTTTTACGTAAGGTCTGTATTTTAAAAACGGCTCAATACTGTCATTTTTAATCGCAGTTGGGAAATCACTTTCTTTTTGATAAACACCTTCGTAGAATTCCGGAAGAATTACATCGGGTTTAACCCCAACATATTGATGACTTTTACCCGTAACCCTATAGAATTTGTTAATCGTAATTTTTAAAAAGTCCGTATTTTTACTCTCGTCAAGCGAAAGAATAGTCTGCATTGTAGCTTTTCCAAGCGTGTTACTTCCTAACAGCAAGGCGCGATTATAATCCTGCAATATAGAAGAGAAAAATTCACTTGCAGAAGCAGTATTGCTGTTAACCAAAACTACAATTGGACCTTTATAAATCAAGCCTTTGTAGGGATCATTAATCACAGATGTTTGTTGTTTATTATCTATCACAATAGACAACGGGCCATAATCGATAAACATTCCGGCCATTTTTATGGCTTCCTCCATCGATCCGCCGCCATTATCGATCAAATCGATAACAAGACCTTTTATATTATCCCTTTCCAGTTTTATCACTTCGCGAGCAACATCATCGGCACAACCTTTTCTACTGGTTCCGTCTAAATCTGCATAAAAACTCGGAATTTTGATGTATCCAATTTTACTTTCTTTCCCAACAATAAAGCTAAAAACCGAATTTTCTTCGTCTTTCATCACTTGTTTTTCAATGTAAACATCAAAGCTTTTGCCCGAATTTCGCTTTAGCGTAAGCGTAATGCTTTTATTAGATTCAGATAAAATCATTGTCGAAATAGATTCTAATGAAGCACAAGAAACCTGTAATGTTTCCTTTTGATTCGAAATAGAAATAATCTGATCCCCTTTTTTGATTTGTCCCGTTTTGTAAGCAGGCCCATTTGGATCAATCTCTTCAATAATAATTTCATTTTTCTCATTTAGATTCACGCTCATTCCCAGCGACAAATGCTCCTTGGATAATGAAGCCACAAAACTTGTTTTAGAATCATCACTAAAATAAGCCGTATGCGGATCAAAATAAGTACAAAAGAAATTGTAAAAGTTCTCTTCCTGTTTCAGTTTTGTTTCAAGAAGCGTATTGATTCTGCAGATTTCGTTCGTCAAAATCAATTTTCTCGCTGTAAGTTCAATCGATTTGAAATTGGTCTTAATTGAATCCAGATTCTCGCTGGTTTCCGCTATTTCATCCAAAATCTGATAACGAAGTTTTTTAAGCCAAACCTTTTCTAAATCTTCTTTTTTAAGGTAAAACGGAAATGATTTTTTATAAAACCTAATCGTATCTTTCTTGGTATAATCAATCGGTCCGGCCTGAATTTTTTCTAAAACAGCTTTAGTTCTCAAAAGACCGGTTTTGTATTTGTCCGTAATATCAGCTAGAAAACTACAATCATCACTCAGGATTAAATCGTCTATATTCAAGCGATATTTAGCCGCTATTTCGTCGTATTCACTCTTATAAAAAATGTTTCGTGAAGGATCTAAACCATTGATTAGATTATCAAAAACGTAGACAGATAAACTATCGTCTACAGGTTTAGGTCTAAGATGTTCCGCCTGAATAAGAGCATTAATTTTGTTTACTAATTCGCACGTTTCAGCGCTATTTTGACTAAATAGAACAGTAGAAGTCAACAGAAATACCAGCCAAATTTTTTTCATAAATAGAAAATCTATCGTTTAGACTAAAGTTACATTTAATTTTTCATAAAAGGTTATATTATTTTCTAAAATTTCTTACAGCAAGACAATTTATTTTAACATATAGAAATCAATTTTTCAAAATGCAAAGCCAGAAAATAAGCCACGAATTCATGAATTTTTGTTTAAAAGAAATTAAAAATAATTAGTGAATTCGTGGCAAAAAAAAATGCATCACAATTAAGCAATGCATTCTAAAATATATAAGTCTTAAAAACTATTTCTTGTAAAAAGGTAATTTAACCACCTTTGCAGCAACATCATTTTTCCTAATTCTAATAAAAATATCACTGTCAACAGCACTATTATTTACCGTAACATATCCTAAACCAATACCTTTATTCATAGAAGGCGACATCGTTCCAGAAGTTACAACACCAATTACAGCACCGTCAGCATCAACAATTTCGTAGTCATGTCTAGGCACAGCGCGCTCCTGCATTTCAAAAGCAACAAGTTTTTTAGTAACACCTTCCTCTTTTTGCTTTTTAAAGTTTTCAGAATTTGTAAAATCCTTAGTGAATTTAGTAATCCATCCTAAACCAGCTTCAAGCGGAGAAGTAGCATCATTAATATCATTTCCGTACAAACAGAAACCCATTTCAAGACGCAAAGTATCACGAGCCGCCAAACCAATAGGTTTAATTCCGAAAGTTGCACCAGCCTCAAAAACTTTATTCCAAATCGCTTCAGCATCAGCATTTTTGCAGTAAATTTCAAAACCACCAGAACCAGTATAACCAGTTGCAGAGATAATTACATCACTAAAACCTGCAAAATCAGCCACTTCAAAATGGTAATAAGCAATCGCCGATAAATCTATAGAAGACAAAGGCTGCATAGCTTCAACCGCTTTAGGTCCCTGAATCGCTAATAAAGAATAATCATCAGAAATGTTTTTCATATCAACACCCAAATCATTGTGCGATGAAATCCAGTTCCAGTCTTTTTCGATATTCGAAGCATTTACAACCAATAAATACTCCTCATCTTTCATTTTATAAACAATCAAATCATCTACGATTCCGCCATCATTATTAGGCAGGCAAGAATATTGCGCTCTTCCAATAGTCAAAGTCGATGCATCGTTCGAAGTCACCTTCTGAATCAAAGCCAAAGCATTTGGTCCAGTCAATAAAAATTCTCCCATGTGAGAAACGTCAAAGACCCCCACACTGTTTCGAACCGTTTCGTGTTCAGCATTCACTCCCTCGTATGTAATAGGCATGTTGTAACCGGCAAATGGCAGCATTTTCGCTCCCAAACCCTCATGTATGTGCGTAAGCGCAGTGTTTTTCATTGTGTTGTTTTAAAAAATTGAATCGCAAATTTATTCAAAAAATATCAAAACAAGATACACAAAATTATAAATTTCGCAATGATTAGAAGCAATTCCAGCTTTTCGTTACATCCCGATAGCTATCGGGACATAAAAAAAGCAAAGTTTCTAATGTTCCAAAAAGAGCTTCCGTTGGTCGCTTTTTTGAAACAAGAAACTTTTGCTTTTTTTACTCCGGGCTTTTCCCTACAATCTGGGCTAGGCATTATCATAACAATAAACATTTTCGTCATCAATTTTTTATGTAACTTTAATAACCTTAATTTTAACAATACTCAAATTAAGGCAGAACATACATCAGCTAATAAAAAATCTGTTTTTATCCGTGTTTTTACAAAGTAAATCTGTTTAATCAGCGTCATAAATAGCATTAACTTAAAACCATAAGCGATTAAAAATTAAGATAATACAATAGATAAAAAAGTCAAATGAAAGATCCATTTCTAATCACAAAAGAAGATATATTAAAATTCTACAAACCCGTAAATCCCCATACGCACAAAGGACTACAAGGGCACGCCGTGATTATTGCCGGAAGTTACGGCAAAATAGGAGCAGCAGTTCTCGCATCAAAATCCTGCCTAAAAACAGGCTGCGGACTCGTAACCACATTTACGCCAAAATGCGGTTATCAAATCCTGCAAATCTCAATTCCCGAAGTCATGGTAGTAACCGATGAAAACGCCAATTTCATTACCAATATTCATCTGCCATTAATTCCCCAAGCGATCGCAATTGGCCCCGGAATAGGGCAGGAGTTAGGCACACAAAAAGCCCTGTTCGAATTTTTAAGAATCAATAATTTACCTTTAGTTCTCGATGCCGACGCCCTGAATATCTTAGCACAAAACCAATCCTGGTTAGATTTAGTTCCAGAAAACACGATTTTAACACCTCATCCAAAAGAGTTAGAACGCCTAATTGGCAAGTGGAATTCAGAATCCGAAAAATTTCAAAAAACAATTGCCTTTTCTGAAAAATACAAAGTTATAATCGTCATGAAAGGCGCACCAACCTATATCATCAACAAATCTGAAATCTACGAAAACACCACCGGAAATGCCGCATTAGCGACCGCAGGAAGCGGCGACACCCTAACCGGAATCATCACAAGTTTGCTTGCCCAGGGTTACGAGCCCAAATATGCAGCCAAACTAGGTGTCTTCCTCCACGGATTAACCGCTGATATTGCCTTGCCACAAACCGGTTATCAGTCGTTCATTGCTTCGGATATTATAGAGAATCTTGGAAAAGCTTTTCTTGAATTAGAGAATTAGATAATTAGGAAATTGAGATAATTAGATAATTGTTTCAGGTTTTCTTTGTTTCAAGTTTCAAGTTCATCCGATTTTCGTATAGACTTTTGTTTATAAACTAAAGTTTACACATGTTTTATGTCAGACTGATCGAAGTTGAAGCCGCTTTCCAATTGGCGCGCCTTCGACTTCGCTCAGGAATACAAAACTTTACGTCTTTGCTCCCGATAGCTATCGGGATTGCGAGATTATTTTTAAAACTTTACCGTAAAGCAAGAAAAATCTAAAATCTAAACTCTGCAATCAGAAATCTAAATTCGTAAGTTTGTAGTTCAGTAAATACTGCTTATGAAAAACAATTTCGATCTAAGAACCGTAAATGTTACACGTTACATAACGCCTTTACGCGAAGGCGGTTCATTACCCGCTTTGGCAGAAGCCGATGACGATTTTAAATATGTCTTAAAATTTAAAGGAGCCGGTCACGGCGTAAAAGCTTTAATTGCCGAATTGGTAGGCGGACAAATTGCAAAAGCCTTAAAATTACAATTACCGGAATTGGTTTTTGCCAATCTTGACGAAGCCTTTGGACGAAGCGAAGGCGACGAGGAAATTCAGGATTTACTACAAGGAAGTCAGGGATTAAATCTCGCACTTCATTTTTTATCAGGTGCAATCACTTTTGATCCCGTTGTAACAACTGTAGATGCAAAATTAGCATCGCAAATTGTTTGGCTTGACGCATATATCACCAATGTAGATCGTACGTTTAGAAATACCAATATGTTGATTTGGCATAAAGAATTATGGCTTATCGATCATGGAGCATGTTTGTACTTTCATCATTCCTGGAACAATTGGGAGCAACATGCCAAAAGCCCGTTTGCATTAATAAAAGATCACGTTTTATTGCCACAAGCAACACTTTTAAAAGAAGTCGATGCCGAATATAAAGCACTTTTAACACCGGTAATTCTTGAAGAAATTGTAAACACAATTCCGCTCGAATGGCTGCAATGGGAAGACACTGATGAAACCCCAGAAGCTTTGCGAAATGTTTACTTACAGTTTTTGCAAACCCGATTAAATAATTCAGAAATCTTTGTAAATCAAGCCCAAAATGCAAGATAGTCACTTATATGAGTATGCCGTAATTCGTGTGGTACCAAAAGTGGAGCGCGAAGAATTCCTAAATATTGGAATCATTTTGTTTTGTAAAAAGGCCAAATTTATCAAAGTATTGCACCACATAAACGATACTAAAATTGAAGCCCTTTCAAACGATTTTGATATCGAACAATTACATTGCAATGTAACCGCATTAGAAAAAATTGCCAACGGAGCCAAAGACGGCGGTCCAATCGCCCAAATGGAAATTCCGGAGCGTTTTCGCTGGTTAACGGCCATTCGCAGTTCAGCAATTCAAACCTCAAGACCGCATCCGGGATTGTGTGAGGATTTAGAAAAAACGATTCAGCGTTTATTCGAAGAGTTAGTTCTTTAGTAGAGGTTCAAAGGTTTTTTTTAAGATTCTGAGGTTCTGAGGTTCTGAGTTGCTAAGGTTCTAAGGTTTTCTGTAGAGGCGTACAGCAGTGCTCCAACATAATATTTATAAAAAATCTCGCAAAGACGCGAAGCCGCAAAGAATATAAAAAACTTTGTGACTTTGCGACTTTGCGCGAATATCTCGCACCAAAAATAAAACAACCATATAAGCAATTTAAGAAAAAAAGCCAAAGACTTAAATTTACTTAAATAACTTATATGGTAAAAAACTAAAAACTAACTCAATTTTTATTAAAACGATCCACAAGTATTACCTGTAAATGTAGCACCAGCGCCACCAGTAACATCAGCCTTAACAGCCGAAGCCGCAAGCGTTACGATAGAATAGGGCGGAGTAAAAGCAGTATTGCTTCCTGCAGTATTTCCGGTAGTATTTGTAAATACGTTTCCAACAGCTGTAACAGCTGTGTATCCTGTCATTAAATCGATTGGCGTTTTTACACCTTCAAAAACATTGTTTTCTACTTTAAGATTAGCTTCAAAACCTGCTGCAATACATTTATTACTTACTGTACTATTAAAATAGTTGTTGATCAAATGTACTTTTCCAAAACGAACCCTTGGCATTCTTTCTTTACAACCGGGAGCCCACCAGCAACGAGCAAAAGTAATTCTCAATTTTCCACGATCGGCAGTTGCGCCATCGCTTGATCCTATTAGATTTGAATATCTGTGATCGTCAGAACCTCCGGGACCTCCAGCTTTAGGCGCTTTTAGATAACCAAATTTGCAATACGAAACTGTCACATAATCTGATTTGTTTTTGATGTCAAAGTTCCCGTCAACACCATCTCTAAATTCACAGTGGTCAACCCATACATTTTGGCAATCGTCTAAGATAGCATTGTCCCAACCATCAGTATCGTAAGCACCCGGGCCTTCAAAAATTAAATTTCTGATGATTAGATTCGTACATCTTTTAATGTTCATAATACCAGAACCATCTTTAGTTTGATTGGTCGAAACTAGTTTTGCACCGCTTGCACCATAAATAGTTTTACCACTTTGGTCCTGCAATGATAATCTTGTAGTAATGGTAATTGTACCGCTAACTTTTACGACTTTAACGGCGCTGTTTTCAATTGCCGATTTCAGTTGTGCATAAGTAGTAACTGTTGTTTCTGCCGATGTTCCGCCACCCGTTGTACTGCCATTTTGAGATGCCCAACCGGGAACCTCAGCACAGTTTCCAACTTTTGCTGTTAAACTTCCGGAAGAGGTAGTTTTATTAGTTGCATTCTCGCTGTTTTCAGGAGAAGAAATTTCTTCGGTATTACACGCTGTAAAACCGAAAACAAGTGTTAATAGAAACACTGAAAATGTTGATTTGATTTTCATAATATTAAGTTTGGTTAAATAGTTAAGACTGCAAATCTGCTCATAATTAGGATGAAAAAAGTTGAACAAGTTCAATGTTTTGAAAATAATTTACTATTAAATGTGTTTTTAACACCAATCGCATTACAAAAAGCTATACTTTTGCGTAATCGATTACATTATTTTTAATTCATTCACATACTTACGCCCCTGAGTAAGAATAAAAGTAAAAAACATGTACAAAAACCTACGATTAACTATTGAACGTAAAATACCACTAACGGATGAAGAATGGAAATTAATACTGGAGAAGACAGAGTTTATAAAACTTAAAAAAAATGAATTCCTGCAAATTCAGGATTCCAACAGTTCTTATGAAGGATTTATTCTCAAAGGAGCTTTCAAAACCTATATTTTGAATGATAATGGCAACGAAAGTGTTATTTTTTTCTCATTCGAAAACGAATGGATGTGCGATCTCGAAAGTTTCTATCATCAAAAGCCAACAACCTATAATATCAAGGCGATTGAAGACAGCGAAATTCTGGTGATTAGCAAAGCCAATAAAGTACTCTTATTTGAGCAAGTGCCCAAGTTGATCCAGTTTCATATTCTCATGGTCGAAAAAGCCAATATTGCGATTCAGCAAAGGCTTTTAGATGTATTGAATAAAACTTCTAAACAAAGATATCTGGAGTTTATAGAGAGATATTCACACAAAGTTGATAAAATCAATAACCGGAATTTATCTTCCTATCTAGGAGTTTCACACGAATTTTTATCAAAAATTAAAAGGAAGGTTTAGAAAAAGGTTCAAAGGTTCAAAGGTTTTCCGTAGAGACGCACAGTAGTGCCTCTAACTGTATTTGTTAAAAAAAGGTTTAAAGGTACAGAGTGACAAAGGAACAAAGGTTTTTCCGTGGGGGCGTACAGTAGTGCGTCTCATGTATTCTTTAAAAAAGGTACAAAGGTACAGAGTAACAAAGGTTCAAAGGTTTTCCGTAGAGGCGTACTTAGCGAATCTCTGCGCAAAACCTTTGTGAATCTCTGTGGTAAAACCATACATGATTCTCATTAAAAATCCAGTATTCCAAATAGGCATTCATTAGAAAAATGAAGCATTATATTTTCCTTTTCTGGATTTTCGATTACTAATAAATCATGAGGTTCCAGATCGTATGACTTCTCATTAATTTTAATAACTGTAGTATCAAAAGAAAATAAAATTATTACTGGAACATTACAATTCTGATAACCATTTGTTATTTCTAGTTTGTGATGGCTTATTTTTTCAGAAACCATCCAATTAAAATCAATACCTTTTGTATAAGAAGTCACTTCATCATCTGAGTTAAACTCCATGATTTCATATTTCTCATGCACTTTTTTTTCTTTGTTTACCTCAATATATAAGCTGTTATCAAGCATTACCAAGTAGCGGTGATAGCCCTTAAATTTGGTAAACACTGAAGGCACTTCTTCTATTGTAGCACTGCTTATTCTGAATGTAAAATCTCTATTGGTATAGTTTGCTGTTTCCGGATAGATCATATATTCATATGTCAATCCACCGCTCCAAATAGAGGCTTTACTATCTTTTTTAGGCAAAAGATGTATGTTCATTTTTTATTATTTAAAAAAGGTTCAAAGTTGCAAAGTTACAAAGAGGCAAAGGTTTTTTTGTAGAGACGCACAGCAGTGCGTCTAACGTAAGAATTGAAAATCTCGCAAAGTCGCAGTCCCGAGGCTTCGGGAGCAAAGAAATATAAAAGAAACTTTGCGACTTCGCGTCTTTGCGAGATTAAAAAAACCTTAGCGAATCTCTGCGCAAAATCTCTGTGTATCTCTGTGGTAAAACCTGTTTAAATCCTTTTCTCGAAATAAATAAACTCCAAAGGTTTCTCCGAAATCGTAACATGAATTCCGCTTTCAGGAAAAGCTTCTCTTTTGCCTGTATCAACATAACCATGGCGTTTGTACCAAGCAATAAGCTCTTCACGGACTGAAATAACCGTCATAATAATACTCGATAAACCCAAAGTTTTAGCGTGATTTTCGGCTTCAGCCAACATCTTTTTGCCAATTCCGCTATTTTGCAATTCGGGCGAAACCGTTAGCATTCCCAAATACAGTTGATGCTCTTTTTCTACTAACAAAACCGATCCAATAATTTTATTGTCTTCGGTATATTTAAGAATTGTGTTTTTAGGATCTAGAATTGTTTCTGTCAATTCTTCTTCGTTTGTTCTTTTTCCTCCAAGTAAATTGGCTTCTGTAGTCCAGCCTTTTTTTGAAGTTTCGCCTCTGTAAGCTGAATTGATTAAGATATTTAATGCTGGAATGTCTTGTAAAGATGCTTTTGTAATCATGAGTAATATATTCTTGTGATTGATTTTTCAAAGATAAAAAAAGCTACAAAATTATAGTTGTAGCTTTTAGTTTATAATAAGGGTTTTCTAAAATAGATAATTTAAAAGGAAAGACAGACTTTTATTCTTGTTTTACCTAAGTGAATATGCTGCTATGGTTTTTTTGAAAAGAGAAGGGACATAGACTATTTTTTTCTCATTGTCGAGTCCTATATCTGCGGAGTAATATTCCTCTTTTCTGGTATCCGAAAGAATTTCTTTTGAGCCATCTTTATTTACATAATAAACAACTCCAGTCCAGCAACTCACAATAAACTCACTGTCTGCTATCGGCTCAATTCCATCTGTATTTTCATCCATGCCTTCTGCCAAAAGTTGTTTGTTCTTTTTATCATCCATTTTGTATAATGAACCATTGTCTAAAAAATACAAATCAGTATCGATAAATTTTAAACCATTTGGCTTGTTTAGATTTTCTAAATAAACAGTTGCAATATCATTTTCTAATTTGAAAATCCTACCAACTTTTGGATCAGATACATAAACAACTCCTTTTTTATCAATAGTTACATCGTTTAATATTTTGGAATCATCAATGGTTATTTTTTTTAATATTTTTTGTTGTTTTATATCTATAATTACAATTTCCGTAAGGTCGGCTACAAATAATTTATTCTTGAATTTTGCCATTCCTTTTGGGGCATTTAAACCTGGTATCCAATTTAAATTAATGATTTTCCCATCAGTAGCTAATTTTCCTATACTTCCTTTTCCGTCACGTTCAGCTGGTGAACCATCCATTAAAGAGGTGTATAAAATCTGATCTGTTTTGTCATATAATACCGATTCAGGAATTGGTAAAATACTATCAGTTATCCAAATTCTATTTAAAGAATGTTGAGCAATACCCGAAAAACTTATTATAAATAGCAATAAAACATAAAAAATATTTTTTTTCATTTTGATTGGTTTTAGATTTCTTTTCTACAAATAGTTTTCTTTGATAAAATTAAAATGATGAAGTTCGTGTCCTGCAATATGATAAGCCAATGCTCTGACAGTTGCATCATTTGCAGTTCCGGTACCATGTCCCATTCTGTCAAATGCTTCTTCAGGAAGCCCATTAAAAAGAGCAATTGTAGAATTTCTTACGGCTTCATATTCTTCAAAAATATTATCTAAATCTCGTTTATCTGCTCCAGAATAAGTAGCATAAGAATCTTGGTCAAACCCAATTAAGTTTAGTTTTTCATTTCTTGCAAATCGCAATGCGCGATAAGAAAAAATTCTCTCGTCATCAATGATATGCACTAATATTTCTTTAATACTCCATTTGTTTTCTTCATAACGATGTAATAATTTTTCTTCGGGTAAAGAATATATGAAGTCTTTTATCATCAAAAAATTATCTTTCAGATGTTTTAAAATCAAACCGTCATCAGATAATAGTTTCATATACATTTCTGCATATTCAGGGTATTCACCTTTTTTTGCTTTTGTTATTAATTTCATGATTAATTTATTTTTGATGTTTTATGGGGTTCAAAAAATATAATACAAACGGATATAAAAATGGCTTAGTTTATTTATTTCAAACTTAATGATTTCACTTATAGAAATTTAATGATGAAATTGATTTTTATAAAAAAAGCTACAAAATTTATACTTGTAGCTTTTCATTTAATTTTTCAATCTTTAAATCATTCAATTTTCTTAATCCAGTAATCCACTATTGAGTACGATTTTTCGAATTTCAGTTTCAAAATAATAAGCGATATCAAAATTTTCAAAGGTTTGGTTTTCCAGAACAATCACGCTTGTTTTGGTTTTTGGATAATATAAATTTACCGATGTAAATCCTTGGTCAGGTACAATTCCGGTATGACCAAATTCTTTAATTTTTGCTTCATCGTTTACTCGAATCCCATATCCATAACCAATTTCTTTATCACCAAAAACCGAATGTTGATTTGTGATCGTATAACTAGTCATTCGGCCATAAGTTACTAAGTTTAAAAGTTTACCATTATGTAACAAATTATTCCAAAGAGCTAAGTCTTCGACCGTGCTAACAAGTCCTGCAGCAGGAATTCGCTCTTTAGGAACAATAACACCTTTAATTTCTTTAGTTGTATTGTCTTTAAAAAATTGACGACCGTTTACGACCTCATTCTGGTTAGAGGCATTAGGGAAAAAACTATCTTTCATGTAGTTCTTCTTGAACAATTCGGTTACAACAGTTTCATAAGTTTTGTTAGTTACTCTTTCTAAAATTTGAGCTAGTAAAATATAATTTAAATCGGAGTATTTAAATTGAGTTCCGGCAGGAAAAATTGCTGGCTTCTCTAAATCAACAATGCCCGAAGTATGATTTAATAAATTTTCGACAGTTACAGTACTTGTCCAAGGTTGTTTTATGTTTGGCAAGTATTTTTTTATAGCAGTATTTAAAACTATTTTCCCTAGTTCTACTTGCTGAAGAATCAGAACAGCGGTAATTTGCTTGCTATTGGATAAAATAACAAAAGGGTCATCTAATTTCAGAGGTGTTTTTTTTTACAAAATCAGAATAGCCGTAGGCTTTAGAATATTTGATTTTTCCATTTTGAGATACGAGAATTGTACCGTTAAAAGGTCGAACCGAAGTTGTTTTAATCAAGCTGTCTATTTTGACGCTATAATTATCTTTTTGAGCAAAAATGGTCTGGTTTGATATGAAAAACAGGAGTAAAGCAATAGAAAGAAAAGGTAACTTGTTTTTCATTTTTGGTAAAATTACTTTTGTGTTTTTATGATAAGGGATAAAACACAAAAGTAATAGAATCTTTGTTAATCTGTTTTCTGTAAAGAATAAATATTTACCCTAAAAAAGATTTTAATTCTTGTTTGTTGGTTCTTTTTCTTTCTAATAAATTAGCTTCGGTTGTCGAGCCTTTTTTGGAAGTTTCTCCTCTATATGCTGAAAAAGAGAAAGTTGAATATTTAGAAAAATTATTAAACGGGAAATAACCGTTTTTTGAAGATATATTAATTCTAGAAAGAGATCTTAGTTAAGGTCTCTTTTTTTGTGTTCACTTGCATCCTTTAAAAATTTGTTCTTGAATTTCTTTGTGTTCTACGAACGGGACGTTTGCACTGTCTAGGGAAATAGTAGATTTACTTGTATCATAATATTTTAAAAGTTTCCTGCTCTATAATAAGGGCTTCTAAAATTTAACAAAAAAATAGTAAAATAAACTTGTGTATTATTTAAGTATGACTTAAATTTGTAACATGAAAAATTCATTAGAAAATATTGTCAATTTCTCTTCAGGACTTAATGCTCAATTAAAAGCAGTTGAGAAATTTTCTAATGCAATGAAAATTCAATCTCAATTTAGTAAAGCTTATGTTGATTGTAAGAAATACAATTCGATAATTTCGAAAATTGAAGAATCAAATAGTTTGTTTTCTAAATGTCAAAATTTGTCAACAACTGTTGATTTTGATATTAATAAAAATTCACTAAAATTTTATAAGTCATTCAATAGTAATGAAATGTCTAATAAATGGGATGATTTACAACAATTTGTGCGTTCCCAAAAACATTTGGAGAAGATTAATTCTTCATTTTATTTACCAATTACTTCAAAATATAAAGAAGTAAGTATATCAAATTCTTGGGATGTGGAACATTTTGCTCCAAAATCAAAGTGGGATTCTGATAATTTAAAATTTCATAGTAGTTTTAAAAATTTAGACCATTATGAAAGTTTGCAATCTTTTGCCGAATCCGATGTAGCAAAGAATCGTATTCTAAAGGATGAAATAAGTAAAGATGTAGAAAAAGTTTTAAACGGAAGTATTAGTTATACTGATATTTGCAATAGTCTTTATCAATCTACAAGAGAAATATTAGACCATAACTATACTCAGCGTAAACAGAGTTTAGAAAATCTGAAAGACTATATTATAAATGGTGATTTCGATTTCACATATACTATTGGTTTAGAAGATTTCCTTTGGACTCATTTCACGAGAATTGAAGAATTAGAAGAGACGATTAATAGCACTGTTTTCGAATTAGAAATCTTAAACAAGTTAATAATATCTATATCTAATTGTTTTAAAAAGAGTGCTTTAAATAAAAGAGATTTTTTTAGAAAAATAAATAGTTTTCATTTCAAAAACTTAGATGACGAATATCATTCATTTTCTTTAACAGCTTAGGCGAATTAAGGTTTAAATGGTTTTGTAGACCTTAATATTTTAGATTTTTAAATTAAAATATTAAAGAAATGAAAAAAAATAATGAAGAGATCATATCTCAAATCGATAACGCTCTATTAAATGTAGAGATGAATGATGTTACAAGGGAGCTGTTAATAAGGCTAAAAGAAGAAATTCCAAAAGCAAAAACAAATGAAGAAAAGCTTCAAATAGCGTTTAAATTAATGGAAGTAATAACTACAGGTGTAGCTATTGCAACCATGTTTCAATGAAAATAATTTTATTATGGAAATAGGTAAAGTAATTAAACTTTTAATCAAAAAACAAAATATGAAACAAGTAGAAGTTGCCAAATTAATTGGTAAAAGCCCTACTGCGTTATCACAGATTATTAGCGGTACTTTTAAGCCTCAATCAGAAACACTAGAAAAACTTAGTGAAGTTTTAAAAGTACCGGTAGCTGTAATTCATTTTTTGAGTATTTCAGAAAATGATATACCTAAAGAAAAGTTACCGCTTTATAAAATCCTTTCTCCAAGTATTGAAAATTATTTAATAGAGATTTTTTCGATTGATAAAGAAGATTTGACTTTAAAATAATAAATAAAACAAAAAGGATATCTCTTGAGACTAGATATCCTTTGTTTTAATCATTATAAGTGAAAAAGAAAGCTTTTATCCTAAGAAATTTTTTAACTCCTCGTAAGTTTTAATCTTCAAACTAACTTTTTCCTCATTAATTACACTTTCAATTTGTTCTGGAATCGGAAGTGTAATTCCTAAAGCCGGTTCAACAACATCAAGAAATTTAATTGGATGTGCTGTTTCTAAGAAAATACCAATTGCGTTATCATGTTTTTGCAATTCTTTTTTCAAACCTAAATAACCTACAGCACCATGTGGTTCTGCGATGTAACCATCGACTTGATAGATGTTTTTTAAAGCTACAAGTGTTTCTTCATCCGTATAACTGTATGATGAGAAATCTTTTTCGAAAGCTTTTAAATCATTATTGTATAATTCCTGAATTCTGATAAAGTTACTTGGGTTTCCAACGTCCATTGCGTTAGAAATTGTTGCTTTAGAAGGTTTTGGATCATATTTTCCGTTTTCTAAGAATCTAGGTACAGTATCGTTTACGTTTGTAGAAGCTACGAAATGTTCAATTGGTAGTCCTAATCTTTTTGCCATAATTCCCGCGCAGATATTCCCGAAATTCCCACTTGGACAAGAGAAAATCAACGGTTTGTTTTGGCTTTTCAACGCTTTGTAAGCAAAGAAGAAATAGAACATTTGCGGTAACCAACGTGCAATATTTATAGAATTTGCCGAAGTCAGGTTTTTATGCGCCAGACTTTCGTCTAAAAATGCTTTTTTTACCATATCCTGGCAATCATCAAAAACACCATCTACTTCAAGTGCTTTTATGTTTTGTCCTAAAGTCGTTAATTGTTTTTCCTGAATATCACTCACTTTTCCTGACGGATATAAAATGACAACATCAACGCCGTCAACACCCAGAAATCCGCTTGCAACCGCACCGCCAGTATCTCCGGAAGTTGCTACTAAAACGGTATTTTTGCTGTTTTTTTTATCTTTATTAAAATACGCCAGACAACGTGACATAAATCGCGCTCCAACGTCTTTAAAAGCCATTGTTGGTCCGTGGAATAATTCTAACGAATAAATGCCGTTTTCAACTTCCACAACCGGAAAATCAAAAGACAAAGTCTCTTTTATAATTTCTCTTAAATTGTCCTCCGGAATTTCATCACCCACAAATTGCTGAATCACATCAAAAGCGATATCGTTGTGGGTTAAATTTTCGATTACATTAAAAAATGCAGGATTTAATGGCGTAATAGTTTGCGGAAAATACAATCCTTTATCACTCGCTAATCCTTGTATCACAGCTTCTTTGAACGAAACTTCAGGTGCATTATGGTTTAAACTATAGTATTTCATGGTTTATTTTAGATTTTAGATTTTAGATTCTTAAAAATAAATTCCAAATTTTTAAAATTCCAAATTCCAATGGTTGTTTTATTTAA
This sequence comes from Flavobacterium sp. ov086, assembly GCF_900187965.1. Taxonomy (GTDB): domain Bacteria; phylum Bacteroidota; class Bacteroidia; order Flavobacteriales; family Flavobacteriaceae; genus Flavobacterium. The sequence goes on from NZ_FZNL01000011.1 coordinate 127,789, forward strand.
CCGCAAAGAGCGCAAGGAAATTGTTTCTTTTGAAAACGCAGAGATCGCAACGCTTTGTGGTGATGTTTTTTTATTTCAATGATTTTTAATTAAGCGTCTTTTTTGTCATTTCGACGGAGGAGACTCGAGCGATAGCGACTGGCGAAGCAAATCCTCGCGAGTAGCTCCGCAATGAGAGTCTAATCTTTGTCGAGTTTCTTGCGAGAATTTCTCCCTTCGGTCGAAATGACAAACTGTTCGTGTATTATCTTTGTGTGCTATACTTTGCGCGGACTTCGACTTCGCTCAGCCTGACAAACGGAATTATTTAAATTAACAATCTCACAATCCAATTTGTGTAAATTCGTGCAATTCGTGTTATATAATTCTTACGCCATCAGGATTAATTTTCGAAACGTGAATTTCATATGGTAAATTCATGTTTTCGTAAACCTCGCTCATGGCTTTGGCGATTTGGTCTGCGGTATTTTTTCCTCTGCTTAAAGCAAAAATCGACGGACCGGAACCTGAAATCCCAGAACCTAAAGCGCCGTTTTCCAAAGCCGTTTGTTTGATTAAATCAAATCCCGGAATCAAAACACTTCTTAAAGGTTCCACGATTTCGTCATGAAGTGATCTTCCGATTAAATCGTAATCTTTGGTGTATAATCCCGCTATTAATCCGCCTACATTTCCCCATTGCATAATCGCACTTTTTAGGGAAACATTTTGTTTCAGTACCGAACGTGCATCAGATGTTTTCAACTCAATTTGAGGATGAACAACCGTTGCATATAATTCCTCAGGACTATCAATTCTGATAATATCAAGCGGAGCATAACTTCTTACCAATGTAAAACCTCCCAAAAGGGCAGGAGCAACGTTGTCAGCATGTGCGTTTCCGCTGGCTAATTTTTCGCCTTGCATGGCAAATTGCACCAAATCTTTACGAGAATACGGTTTTCCTAATAATTCATTTATTCCAAAAACTGCTCCGGCAGAACTTGCAGCGCTGCTTCCAATTCCGCTTCCGGCTTTGATATTTTTATAAATTTCAATTTCAAATCCAAAATCAATCGGGTTAAAATGGCTTTCATAAGCTTCTAACATTGCAAGAGCCGCAACTCCCGAAACATTTTTCTCGGTTTCCAAAGGCAAATCGGCACCAACAATTTTAGTAATACGAACTCCTTTTTGAGCTGCTTTTCGAACAATCATTTCGTCACCCGCATTGTCTAAGCAAAGTCCAAGTACGTCAAATCCGCATGAGAGATTTGCAATTGTAGCGGGACAGAATAATTTTATTTCCATTTTTTGTTGTTTCAGGTTTCAGGTTTAAAGTTTAAGTTGTCAAACTTTGTGAGTTTAACCGCAAAGTTCGCAAGGTTTTTTCGCAAAGGACACAAGAAAAAAACAAAGCTTTGCGAACCTTGCGTAGCTCTTTGTAAACTTTGCGGTTAAATTTTAAACCTGAAACAAAATTTTATATGTTTCCTATTCTAATAACGTCAGCAAAAATTCCTGAAGCGGTAACTGCTGCTCCGGCTCCGGCGCCTTTGATTAATAAAGGCTGATCTACGTAACGATCTGTGTAGAAAAGTACGATATTGTCTTTTCCTTCCAGATTGTAAAACGGGTGATCTTTTGGGATGAATTGTAATCCTACGCTTGCTTTTCCGTTTTCGAATTGTGCTACGTATTTCAATCTTGAATCTTTGGCTAAAGCTTCTTCGTAGATTTTCTCAAAATGCGAAGCGTGTTTAATCAGCGAAGCAAAAAAGTCTTCGTTATTTGTTGTTTCGAGACATTCTGCAGGCAGGAACGATTCGTTTGCAATGGCGTCAATATCCATTTCGTAACCGCTTTCGCGAATTAAAATCAGGATTTTACGCGCAACGTCGATTCCGCTTAAGTCAATTTTTGGATCAGGTTCTGTAAACCCTTGAACTCCGGCTTCTTTTACAACATCGTGAAAAGAATTATTGGTATCAAAATTATTGAAAATGAAGTTTAGACTTCCTGATAAAACTGCCTGGATTTTATGCACTTTATCGCCAGAAGCAATTAGGTTTTTTACGGTATCGATAATTGGTAATCCTGCTCCAACATTGGTTTCAAACAAAAATGGAGCATTATATTGGCGTGATAAACTTTTCAGTTTTTTATAATTGTCGTATGCTGATGAACAGGCAATTTTATTACAAGTTACAACGGCAATACTTTCTTTTAAGAATTTTTCGTAAGTTTCAGAAACGCTTGCATTTGCAGTAATATCCACAAAAATACTGTTACGTAAATTCAGTTCTTTGGCACGTGCAATAAATTCTGTCGGAATAGCGTGTTCCCCTTTGTCTAATGCCGATTTCCAGTCTTTTAGAGAAATTCCATCTTCGTCAAAAAGCATTTTTCTTGAGTTTGACAATGCAATTACGCGAACATTAATCTTCAAATTATCCTTTAAGAACTTTCTTTGATTGTGAATTTGTTCGATGAATTTTTCACCTACATTTCCAACACCCATTACGAATAAATTCAGCTGTTTTGTGTTTTCTTCAAAGAAGTTTTCGTGCAAAGTGTTCAATGCTTTTTTAACGTCTCTTTCGTTGATTACAGTCGAGATATTACGCTCAGAAGCACCTTGCGCAATGGCACGGATATTTACGTTGTTTTTTCCTAAAGTACTAAACATTCTTCCGCTTAAACCTTGGTGGTTTTTCATGTTTTCGCCTACCAAAGCTATAATGCAAAGATCTTTTTCTACAATTGCAGGATCGATTTTGTTTTGTAAAATCTCCACTTCAAAAGCTTTATTAATCGCAGCTTCGGCATTTTCTGCATCTGAATTTAAAATTCCGATACAAATTGAATGTTCAGAAGAAGCCTGAGTAATAAAAATAACATTGATTTTTTCCTGAGACAATACTTCGAATAAACGCTTTGATGAACCCGAAACTCCAATCATTCCAGGACCTTCAAGTGTTACAAGCGAAATATGATCGATATGGCTGATTCCTTTTACAACAGTATCTTTTGATGAAACCTGACTGGAAATTAAAGTTCCTACAGCTTCCGGTTCAAAAGTATTTTTGATTAAAATTGGAATATTTTTTCTTAAAACCGGCTGAATTGTTGGTGGATACAACACTTTTGCACCAAAATGCGACAATTCCATTGCCTCTTGGTAAGATATATTCGCAATTGGTCGTGCTTGTTTTACAATTTTTGGGTTTGCAGTAAACATACCGTTTACATCAGTCCAGATTTCTAATTGAGATGCCTGAAGTGCTCCTGCAATAATTGCAGCAGTATAATCAGAACCTCCACGGCCAAGAGTTGTAGTGATTCCGTCTAGAGTTTGAGATATGAAACCCGGTAAAATATTGATTTGCGATTGATTTCCTCCAAAATATTCCTGAATCAATTGATTCGAAACTTCGAAATTTACAACTGCTTTACTAAAATTGTTATTGGTCTTGATTAATTCGCGGCTGTCTTTGTAAACTACATTTTTGTCAATTTGCTGATACGCCTGAGCGATAATATATGACGAAAGTAACTCTCCAAAACTTAAAATGGTGTCAGCTGTTCTTGGAGATAATTCGCCTAATAAAAAGCAACCGTCCAATAAAGTTTCAAGATGATTGATAATTCTTTTTACGTGGCTTAATAAGCTGCTTTGTTCGCTTACCGGAATTAATTCCTTTAAAGTGTCAAGGTGTTTTTTCTCGATTTCGGCAACAATTTCTCTGAAGCTTTCGTCGTTTGCAGCTGCTTTTGATGCCGCTAATTGCAATAAATCAGTCACTTTGCTTAAAGCAGAAACTACAATAGCTAATTTATCTTGTTTAGAATTTTGTTTTATTATTTCGAGAACGAGTTTTATATTTTGAGCATTGGCAACCGAAGTTCCGCCAAATTTTAATACTTTCATTTTGATGTTTTTTAATAAGGTGCAAAGATTTTGAGTAACAAAGGTTCAAAGGTTATCAACTGTGAACTGAAACTGAAAACTGCGACTTTTTTTTTCTTTGTAAATGTTTTTTATGTATCCAATGCCTTTCTTCTTTCAAGAAAAAAAGTATAGATAACCAGGATTATATGTAAAATGTATACCCCTAAGGGGTAGTAGTTGTTGTAGTAGAAATAATTGTAGCAGCAATTGCAACTCTAGTTTGAGTTGTCATTGAAGATTGATATTTTGCGCTGTTACTTTTCATTTTTGATTTTTCAAAAGTACAGTTTTTTATAAAAGTTAAAAACCTTTAATGTCTTTTTTACGAATATTTTAATAATTCAAATCTCATGAAATTAATATTGAGTTTTTGTCAGGATAGATTATGATAAATTGATGGATTCGTATATTTAGATGTGTTTTTGCTGAGGTCAGTAAGAGTTAATAGCTTGGTTTTTAAGAAAAATGCTTCGAAATAAAGCTAATTTAGCCTATATGGTAAGTAGGAATTGGTTTTTTTTGATTTTTGTTTCTGCATTCTAAAAAAATAATTTCCCGAAAGCAAAATAAGGAGTTGATTTTGTGTGATTAGTATTGTGAAAAAGTTAAAAGTGGAGAATTTGTATTGGTCTAATTTTAATTATTATGAACAAATGTTGCTTTTTAATATTGATTTGTTGAATTTTGGGATCTAAAATTATAAACATCATGAGAGAAATCCATTATATAAGTACAGAAACTTTAGGTTTAGAAGCTTTACAAGAAATTATTGTAAATCAAAAAACACTTGAATTATCAGAAGAAGCTAAGGTAAATGTGCAAAAGTGCCGAGATTATTTAGATAAAAAAATGGCTTCACATTCTGAACCTATTTATGGTATCAATACAGGTTTTGGATCACTTTGTAATGTGAAAATCTCAAATGAAAATTTATCACAACTTCAGGAAAACCTGGTAAAATCGCATGCATGCGGAACTGGGGAAGAAGTTCCAGCTGAGATTGTAAAAATAATGTTATTGCTTAAAATTCAATCTTTAAGTTATGGACATTCAGGGATTCAATTACAGACTTTACAACGTTTGGTTGATTTCTATAATAATGATATTCTACCTATAATTTATACACAGGGTTCACTTGGAGCTTCTGGAGATTTAGCGCCATTGGCACATTTATCTTTACCTTTATTAGGAGAAGGAGAAGTGCTTTTTGAAGGTAAAAAAGTAGCTTCTGCCGAAGTTTTGAAACATTTTAACTGGGAACCAATCGTTTTACAGTCAAAAGAAGGTTTAGCATTATTAAACGGAACTCAGTTTATGAGCGCTTATGGAGCTCATATTTTATTGAAAGCTTATAAATATTCTTATTTAGCTGATTTAATTGGAACAATTTCTTTAGAAGGTTTTGATGGAAGAATTGAGCCTTTCAACGAATTGATCCATTTTATACGTCCTCACAAAGGTCAAATTGTTACGGCTCAACGTGTCAATGAGTTTTTAGAAGGAAGTGAAATCATTGCACAGGAGAAAAAACACGTTCAGGATCCGTATTCTTTCCGTTGTATTCCTCAGGTTCATGGTGCTTCTAAAGATGCGATTGATTACGTTAGAAAAGTATTCAAAACCGAAATTAATTCGGTTACAGATAATCCAAATATATTTATTGAATCAGATCAGATTATCTCTGGAGGAAATTTCCACGGACAACCTTTAGCCTTAGCTTTAGATTTTATGGCAATTGCGTTGGCTGAATTAGGAAGTATTTCTGAAAGAAGAACATACCAATTGATCTCAGGTTTGCGTAATCTTCCGGCATTTTTGGTGGATAATCCGGGATTAAATTCAGGATTTATGATTCCACAATATACTGCTGCAAGTATTGCAAGTCAGAATAAACAATTGGCAACTCCGTCAAGTATTGATAGTATTGTTTCTAGTAACGGACAAGAAGATCATGTAAGTATGGGAGCAAATGGAGCTACAAAAGCATTGCGTGTTATGGATAATTTAGAGCGTATTTTGGCTATTGAATTAATGAATGCTTCTCAGGCAATTGCTTACAGAGCGCCTTTAAAATCTAGTGATTTCATCGAAATGTTTTTGAACAGCTACAGAGAAGTTGTGCCTTTGGTAAAAGAGGATAGAATCTTACATTATGACATAGAAAAAACGGTGGTATTTCTGAATAGTTTCCAAATTGAAAACGATTTGTTAACAATGGCTTAACATGACAAAGTAATAATGAAGTAATTTTGCACTATCAAAAATAAAAAAATGTCAATAAACAGTATTTTCCAATTTTTAGTGCCGAAAGACAAGAAATTCTTTCCACTTTTTGAAGAGGCTTCAAGCAATTTAATTGAATTAGCTTCTAATTTACACGAAGCTGTAAATCTTCCTTTAAAAGAAAGAGAAGTTCTTTTTCAGAAAATTGATGAATTAGAGCAAAAAGGAGAAGACATTACACGTCAAACCAATCTTGAATTGAGCAGAAATTTCATTACTCCATTCGATAGAGAGGATATTCATACATTAATTACTTCAATTGATAACGTTGCTGATTACCTTCACGGTGCAGCAAGCAGAATGAGATTATATCAAGTTGATAAGATTACAAAATCTATCAGAAAGATGACAGAAATCAACCTTGAAGCTTGTCAAAACATTGACAGTGCTGTAAAAGAGTTGAGCAACTTGAAAAACATGAACATTATTAAAGAAGCTTGTGCTAGAATTAATAAACTAGAAAACAAATCTGATAACGTTTATAACAAAGCAGTTTTTGAAATTTTTGAAAACGAAACAGACGCTAAAAATATTATTAAATATAAAGAGGTGTTATCTGTTTTAGAATCAGCAACTGACAAATGTAAGAGTGTTGCGAACATACTGGAATCTATTTCTGTAAAACATTCTTAAATTCAATTTATTTCATTCTGAAGTTATAATTTTATGACGCTACTTATAATTATTATAGTACTAGCCTTAATTTTTGATTACATCAATGGTTTTCATGATGCGGCAAATGCTATAGCAACCGTTGTTGCTACAAAGGTTTTAACGCCTTTTCAGGCCGTTCTTTGGGCAGCATTTTTTAACTTTCTGGCCTATTGGGTTTTCGGATTTGGTGTTGCGGATACTGTTGCAAAAACGGCGCACACTATGGAGATTAACCTGGTCGTGATTCTAGCTGGGGTTATTGCAGCGATTTGTTGGAATTTATTGACTTGGTGGTTAGGAATTCCTTCAAGTTCATCACATACATTAATTGGTGGTTTTGCCGGGGCAGCAGTAGCTCATGCGATCGCTGTACATGGTTTTTCTGGTTATGTTGGCGAAGATGGAGTTACTCATTATTGGTACGAAATTGTAAGCTGGTATAAAGCAGGAAAAGATGGCGGAATGCCTTCGGGAGTTATTATCATTATTGCTTTTATTGTTTTAGCACCATTATTGGGGGCTTTAGCATCTTATTTAATTTCGATCTGGTTATTAAATGCTTCTCGAAAAATTATAGGTCCTAAAATATTTACAGTTACTTTAATGATAGCGACGGTTTGGCTTGTTAGTAATCTAATGGTGCCTTATGCTGATATCGATAAACCTAGATTTGCATCTCATTTTTGGAGTGTAGCTTTTGATCCTCATAATATTAAATGGTTTTTAGTAGCCTTTATTATCTTAACAGTAAGTGCATTTTGTTTAATATTCAGTAGTTTAAACCTTCATCAGGCTGATGCTGCTTTGAAAAAAATGCAATTATTATCTTCTGCAGCCTTCAGTTTAGGACACGGAGGAAATGATTCTCAAAAAGTAATGGGTATTATTGCTGCAGCTGTAGCGGTTTATATTCATACTAATCCGGGTGTTCATATGGATTCTTGGTTAGATGTTGTTTTACCAAATGATGATTTAGGTGTAAAAGGAGTAATGCCAGGTTGGATTCCATTAGCTTGTTATTCTGCTATTGCAGCAGGAACTTTGAGTGGTGGTTGGAAAATTGTGAAAACAATGGGTTCTAAAATCACAAAAGTAACTTCGTTTGAAGGTGTAGCAGCTGAAACTGCCGGAGCTTTGACACTTTACTTTACAGAACACTTAAAAATTCCGGTAAGTACAACACATACAATTACAGGTTCTATCATTGGGGTTGGATTAACAAAACGTGTATCTGCCGTTCGTTGGGGAGTAACTGTAAGTTTGATTTGGGCTTGGATATTAACGATTCCTATTTCGGCTATTTTAGCAGGATTGGTGTACTTTGTATTAAGCGTATTTATTTCATAGTAAAAAGATTTTTGTAAAATGTGAGATCTTAAATCACATTTTATCGACATAAAAAAAGCTGGTTTCTTTATTGAAACCGGCTTTTTTGTTTTATTTTGTTAGTTGTTTAAGTTAGAATGTATTTATATTTACTGTAAAATAAGAAGGTATAAAGATTGAAAATGGATTACTTAAATCAGATCGAAAGAATCAAAAGCAAGTTGGTTATGGCAAAAGATGCCGATAAAAACTTAGAGTTTTTTGGCGCGGCGAATCATAAATATTTTGTGGGAGAAACGGTAAGTAAAAAAGAAATTTCTGATTTCGAAAAAGAGTATAATCTGGAACTTCCAGAAGCGTATAAAGAGTTTTTACTTCATGTAGGAAATGGTGGAATTTCAGATTCAAATTCTGCTGGCGGACCTTACTACGGAATTTATGCTTTAGGAAAAAACACAAATGAATTTATCTATGAAAATACCAAAAGCTACTTAAAAGAAGATTGTAAAATCTCTCCAAAAATGTCTGATAAATTTTGGACTGATCTCAATAAAAATATTGAAGAGAATGATGCTATTTCTGAGGAAGAATTTGATCTCGAATTAGGTAAAATATTTTCGGGATTATTGCCTCTCGGCAGTCAGGGTTGCACCTATTATCATGCACTTGTTTTAAACGGGGAATTTAAAGGAAGAATTGTGAATATAGATAGTGACAGGCAAAAACCACACTTCACTTTTGAATCAAATTTTTTAGATTGGTATGAGAGATGGCTTGACGAAATTATACCTGAAAATATAAAGGCGGCTGATCCTGATTTGTTCCGATATACATTGGGAGGAATAAGCAGTCATATTTTTGAGGTGTATTTTTCAACGCATACAATTGATACCAAAATGGACTGTTTATTTGGGATCTTAAAAAAGAAAAATCTCGATCTGGAAACTATTAATTTAGTAGAAGAACAATATAAATTAAGTTCTGGTGCAATTCAAAAAAGACTACTTCAAATCCTTACTAAATTTGATTACGAACGAGCGTATCCTCATTTGCTTGATTTTACAAAAGAGAGTTTGTTAGAAGTTTTTCAGTGTATATTTTGGTATGCAAAAGACAAAAGTTCCGATTGGTTTGAAACGATCAAGTCAAATGCTGATGCAATAAAAGATGAAGAAACGTTTCGATTGTGTACTTATTTGTTAAAAGAAACAGATTTGGATTACGGTGGTATTCTTATTCCTTTTACTTCTAATAAAAATAAAAACATAAGAATTAGTTCTTATTATGCACTTGGTCAATTGAAAAATAAAGCTGATTATATAGATACTTTTATAGCAGGTCTTTCTGATGCTTCAAATAGAGTAATTCATACGGTTTTGCAGGCTCTGGATGGAGTAGAAGATCGAAAAATTTTACCGCATTATAAGATGGTTGCTGAAAAATTTCCAAGAGAAAAAGATTATATTTTAGTAAACCTGAATCATAGACTTAAATCATATGGTTTAACAAACAAAACAATAAAAAAGATCGATGTAGATAACTATTTTATTGGCGAAGTTAAAAAGTAGAATCGCAAAAACAAAAAGCTAGTTTCTTTATTTGAAACTAGCTTTTTTTTGTAAAGTATTTATTCCGTTGAAAGAATCACTTTCTTAAATTCTTATGATTGTGCTTGCGCTTGTAATGAGTTTCTTTTAAGTTGGTTTTGTCTTTCGAAATAATGCTTATTGTACCGTCAATTTCTAGTGTACAGAGCTTTATATCTGTTAAATGTTCTAAACCATGTTCACGTGCCGCTTCTTTTAATTCTTCGTGTGAAATGTCTAATTTGCTTAGAGCATCAAAATCCAATGTTCCGTTATGAATCAGGATTTCGGGTTTGTCCAGAAGCAGATCATTAACTATTTTATATTTATGTGTTAGTTTTTTGATTATAAAGTTGATTATAAACAAAACCGAAGCAGCAATCAATCCTCCTGAAAGACTTGTATCAGGACCAACCATCGCGTTTTGCACGGAATTACTAATTAGTAAAATCAGAATAATGTCGGCAGTGTTTAATTGAGAAAGCTCTTTTTTACCGAAGATTCTCAAGGCAATCGTCATGAAAAAATAGACAGCAAGGCTTCTTAAACTGATGTCTATATATGGAAGTAATGTCATTCTTTTACAATTTAGTTTTAAAAAAAGCTTTGTCAAAGTTTTAAACTTTGACAAAGCTGCTAAAATAAGTATGAAATATTAAGTTAAAGTGAATTAGCTTAATTTAAAATTCTTTTCGATTGCTCTGATCATTTCTCCGGCAATATCTTTGTTTGTTGCGCCTTCGATTCCTTCAAGACCCGGAGAAGAGTTTACTTCAAGTAATAAAGGTCCTTTTGAAGAACGAATAATATCAACACCAGCTACTTTTAGATCCATAGCTTTTGCTGCTTTTATAGCGATCTTTTTTTCTTCGGGAGTAACTTTTATAACAGAAGCAGTTCCGCCAAGGTGAATGTTGGCTCTAAATTCTCCTGGCATTGCCTCACGCTGAATTGCTGCAACAACCTTTCCGTCAATTACAAAACAACGAATGTCTTTTCCGTTGGCTTCTTTTATGAATTCCTGAACTAAGATGTTTGCATTTAAGCTTTTGAAGGCATTGATAACACTTTCTGCGGCTTTTTTGGTTTCTGCCAGAACAACTCCTTTTCCTTGGGTTCCTTCTAATAATTTTACGATTAAAGGCGAACCTCCAACCATTTTAATTAGATTATCTGTATCCAAAGGAGAATTAGCAAAACCAGTTGTCGGAATATCAATTCCGCTATTTAAAAGCAATTGCAGCGAATATAATTTATCGCGCGATTGTGTTATGGCTGTAGCCGAATTTAAAACGAAAACCTTCAAAGCTTCAAATTGACGTGTTAAAGCACATCCGTAAAACGTTATGCTTGGTCGGATTCTTGGAATAATAGCATCAAATTGATTTAATATTTTTCCGCCACGGTAATGAATCTCCGGAGTTTTGGCATCCAGTTTCATGTAACATTCCTTGATGTTCAAAAAATGCATTTCATGACCGCGCATTTCACCCGCTTCCATGATTCTTTTATTACTGTACAATTCAGGATTACTGGCAAGAAGTCCAATTCGTAAGCCGGAGGTTGCTTTTTCAGAGTTTTGGTACAATTCTTTTAAAGATTCCGGAGTAGGTTGTCCTAATAGATATTTTTCTTCGGGATCAACCAAAACACGTCCGCTCATGGCTTCACGGCCTAAAAGCATTCGAAAACCCATAGAGTCACGATTGGTCAATGTCATTTCGATTGGCCATTTTACATCGCCAAGTTTAATACTCGTTTGAATTACATAACGGTGTTCTCTAAATCCGCTTGAACTTTTTACAATTCTCTTGTCAACCAGGGGAGCTTCACAATGAATAATGGTTTTGATATTATTCTGAATAGGATTAATATCAAATTTTACCCAATTGGTATCATTTTTAATAAAAGGAGCTATGTTTATGGCGTGCATTGCCGAAGTTTTGGCGCCAGAATCAACACGAGCCTTGATTGTTGGAATTCCTAGTTCTGGAAATGAGCACCATTCTTCGCTACCTAAAATGACTTTGTTTTGAAGCATACGTTGTTTTTTATTATAAAATTTAATAGCCAAAAATAGCTATTTGCTTTTACTAAAGATAGTAAATTATCTAAAAAAAATACCCGTTATGTTATGAAAACGTAACGGGTAAATTAAATTTGTTAAAAAAAATAAATAATTTATTGATTAGTTGGCTCTTCCGCTTTGTGTATTTCTACTGAAAGTTCTTGAGAGTCATCTTTTAAATCCATTAAGATTTCGTCACCTGAATGTATTTTTGAAGTAATGATTTCTTCGGCCAATAAATCTTCAACGTATTTTTGGATTGCTCTTTTTAGAGGTCTTGCTCCAAATTGTCTGTCAAAACCTTTTTCTGCAATAAATGCTTTTGCTTTATCAGTAAGATTTAATTTGTATCCTAATTCAGAAACGCGAGAATATAATTTTGCAAGTTCAATTTCGATAATCAAATCAATATCGGCTTTTTCTAATGCGTTGAACACGATTACGTCGTCAATTCTGTTTAAGAATTCAGGAGCAAAGGTTTTTTTCAATGCATTTTCGATAATGCTTTTTGAGTTGTCATCGGCTTGAGCTACTTTTGCAGCGGTTCCGAATCCTACACCTTGTCCAAAATCTTTTAACTGACGTGCTCCAACGTTAGATGTCATGATAATGATAGTGTTTTTAAAGTCAATTTTGCGACCTAAACTATCAGTCAAATATCCATCATCAAGAACTTGTAGCATCATATTGAACACATCAGGATGCGCTTTTTCGATCTCATCTAAAAGTACAACACAATATGGTTTTCTACGAACTTTTTCAGTCAATTGACCACCTTCTTCGTAACCAACGTATCCCGGAGGCGCTCCAACTAAACGAGAGATCGCAAATTTTTCCATGTATTCGCTCATGTCGATACGAACTAATGCATCTTCAGAATCGAATAATTCTTTTGCTAAAACTTTTGCTAATTGAGTTTTACCAACTCCAGTCTGACCTAAGAAAATGAACGAACCAATTGGTTTGTTAGGATCTTTAAGTCCGGCTCTGTTACGTTGAATAGAACGTGCAATTTTTAAAACTGCCTCGTTTTGACCAATTACTTTATTCTGAATCAATTCAGGTAATTTAGCCAGTTTATTACTTTCTGTTTGTGCAATTCTGTTTACAGGAATTCCGGTCATCATAGAAACAACATCAGCTACATTATCTTCTGTAACTTCGATTCTGTTGTTTTTAGAATCTTCTTCCCATTGTTCTTGTGCAACCGCCAGATCTTTTTCGATACGTTTTTCATCATCGCGAAGTTTGGCTGCTTCTTCATATTTTTGTTTTTTAACAACCATATTTTTGTTTTCACGAACTTCTTCTAACTGACGTTCTAAATCAAGAATTTGTTTAGGAACATCAATGTTAGTAATGTGTACGCGAGATCCGGCTTCGTCAAGAGCATCAATAGCTTTGTCCGGTAAGAAACGCTCAGACATATATCTGTTTGTTAATTTCACACAAGCTTCAATTGCTTCCTGAGTATAAGTTACATTGTGGTGATCTTCGTATTTGTCTTTTACGTTGTTCAAAATCGCGATCGTTTCTTCAACAGAAGTTGGTTCTACAATTACTTTTTGGAAACGTCTTTCAAGGGCACCGTCTTTCTCAATATATTGTCTGTACTCATCAAGAGTTGTAGCACCAATACATTGGATTTCTCCTCTTGCTAAAGCAGGTTTGAACATGTTTGAAGCATCAAGAGAACCCGTTGCTCCACCAGCGCCTACGATAGTGTGAATTTCATCAATGAAAAGAATAATGTCGTCATTTTTCTCCAGCTCGTTCATTACAGCTTTCATTCTTTCTTCAAACTGACCGCGGTATTTTGTTCCGGCAACTAAACTTGCCAAATCAAGAGTAACCACACGTTTGTGAAAAAGAATACGAGATACTTTCTTTTGGATAATACGCAAAGCTAGTCCTTCTGCAATAGCAGATTTACCAACTCCAGGTTCTCCAATAAGAAGCGGGTTGTTCTTTTTTCTACGGCTTAGGATTTGAGAAACACGTTCAATTTCTTTTTCGCGTCCTACAACCGGATCTAGTTTTCCTTCCTCGGCCATTTCTGTTAAATCTCTCCCAAAATTATCTAAAACGGGAGTCTTAGATTTTTTGTTTGACTTATTGGCGGGATTATTAAAACTACTTTCTTTAAGACTGTCATCTTGTCCTGAATCGTCATTATACGATTCGTTTCTTGGCAAGTTTTCTAAGAATTCTTCTTCGTTTGGAGTCATGTTTAAATATTGTTCTTTAGCTATGTCATAATCTATTTTTAGTTTATTCAATAGCTTGGTTGTTGGATCGTTTTCGTTTCGTAAGATGCATAAAAGCAAGTGCGCCGTGCTAATCGACGAGCTTTGAAATACTTTTGCTTCAAGAAAGGTTGTCTTCAGGGCTCTTTCCGCTTGACGGGTAAGATGAAGATTTTTCTTCTCGGCATTTACTTCAACGCTTTGATTGGCTGGACTCAGTATTTCTACCTTCCTGCGTAAATGATCTAAATCGACTGCAAGGTTATTAAGTATATGAATAGCTTTTCCGTTTCCATCCCTTAAAATGCCTAGCATTAGATGTTCAGTACCAATAAAGTCGTGGCCCAAACGTAAGGCTTCCTCTTTACTGTAGGTAATAACATCTTTTACTCTTGGTGAAAAATTATCATCCATAATATATAATTGGTATTGTAAATTTAGTGAATTAGTGTTTGAAAAACAAAAACCATACCCTTCGAGATCTCCTGACAGCTAAGGGACGAAAAAAATAACAATAAAAGCGTTAAAATACGCTTAATTTATTAACTAAAAGAGGAAATAAAGTTGTTAATAAATCATTGAAATAAGTGTAAGTAAATAGCTGAAAAAATTCCAAAAAAACGTATCTTGGCACGCTTTGAAACTAATATAATTATTTAAACATAACAACTTATGTCTGAAGGAGAAAAGTTAATTCCTATTAACATAGAAGATGAAATGAAATCAGCTTACATCGATTATTCGATGTCAGTAATCGTATCGAGAGCGCTTCCTGATGTTAGAGATGGCTTGAAACCAGTGCATCGAAGAGTTCTTTACGGAATGTATGACTTAGGAGTAACATCAAGATCTGCCCACAAAAAATCTGCGAGAATCGTAGGGGAGGTTCTGGGTAAGTATCACCCACACGGAGATACCTCTGTTTATGATGCAATGGTACGTATGGCTCAGGAATGGAGTATGCGTTATTTATTAGTGGACGGTCAGGGTAACTTTGGTTCTGTCGATGGTGACAGTCCGGCAGCAATGCGTTATACTGAGGCCAGAATGCGCAAAATCTCAGAAGATATCATGGCAGATATCGAAAAAGAAACAGTTGACTTTCAATTGAACTTTGACGATACATTATATGAGCCAAAAGTAATGCCTACAAGAGTTCCTACTTTATTAGTGAACGGAGCAACTGGTATTGCAGTTGGTATGGCAACAAACATGCCGCCACACAATTTAACTGAAGTTATCAACGGAACACTTGCTTACCTTGATAATAATGATATTGAAATTGACGAATTAATGACACATATTAAAGCTCCGGATTTTCCAACCGGTGGTGTAATATATGGTTATGAAGGTGTTCGTGAAGCTTTTAAAACTGGTAGAGGACGTATTGTAATGCGTGCGAAAGTTGGTTTTGAAGAAGTTGACGGAAGAGAATGTATTATTGTTACTGAAATTCCATATCAGGTTAACAAAGCCGAAATGATCAAACGTACGGCTGACTTAGTTAACGATAAAAAAATTGAAGGTATTGCGAATATTCGTGACGAGTCAGATAGAAACGGTATGCGTATTGTTTATATCCTGAAACGTGATGCTACGCCAAACGTAGTTTTGAATACCTTATATAAGTTCACATCACTACAATCTTCTTTTAGTGTAAACAATATTGCATTGGTAAAAGGTCGCCCACAAATGTTGAATCTAAAAGATATGATTCACTATTTTATTGAGCACCGTCATGATGTTGTAGTAAGAAGAACTCGTTTTGAATTGCGTAAAGCGGAGGAAAGAGCACATATCTTAGAAGGTCTAATCATTGCTTCTGATAATATTGATGAAGTAATCGCGATCATCAGAGGTTCTAAAAATACAGAAGAGGCTCGTGATAAATTAATCGAAAGATTTAATTTATCAGATATTCAGGCTCGTGCTATTGTTGAGATGCGTTTACGTCAGTTAACAGGTCTGGAACAAGATAAGTTAAGAGCTGAGTTCGAAGAATTAATGAAGTTAATAGAGCATTTAAAAGCATTATTGGCGGACGTAGATTTAAGAACTAAATTAATCAAAGAAGAACTGGAAGAAATCCGTGAGAAATACGGAGATGCCCGTCGTTCTCAAATTGAATATTCTGGTGGAGATGTAAGTATCGAAGATTTAATTGCTGATGAAAATGTGGTTATTACAATTTCGCACGCAGGCTATATCAAACGTACTAACTTAACAGAATACAAAACTCAAAATAGAGGTGGAGTTGGACAAAAAAGTGCAGGAACAAGAGATCAGGATTTCCTTGAACACATGTTCGTTGCAACCAATCACCAATATATGATGTTCTTTACTCAAAAAGGAAAATGTTTCTGGATGCGTGTTTACGAAATTCCGGAAGGAAGCAAAACCGCAAAAGGTAGAGCAATCCAAAACTTGGTAAACATTGAAAGCGACGATAAAGTAAAAGCTTTCATTTGTACGCAAGACTTAAAAGACAAAGATTATATTAACAGTCATAACCTTGTAATGGTAACAAAACAAGGTCAGGTTAAGAAAACATCTTTAGAGAAATATTCTAAACCTAGAGTAAATGGTGTTGCTGCCATTACTATTAAGGAAGGTGATGAATTACTTGAAGCAAAATTAACGGATGGTGAAAGCCAAATTATTTTGGCAGTTAAATCTGGAAAATTGGTTCGTTTTGAGGAAACTAAAACACGTCCGATGGGAAGAACAGCTTCTGGAGTTCGTGGAATTACCTTAAAAGATGATACTGATGAAGTAATTGGTATGGTTACTGTTGGTAAAAATGATGTTGCTGATTCACAAATCTTAGTTGTAACTGAAAACGGATACGGTAAACGTACTAAATTAGTGGATGACGATGGTGAAGATGTGTACAGAATTACGAACCGTGGAGGTAAAGGTGTTAAAACACTTAATATTACGGAGAAAACAGGAAAACTAATCTCTATTAGCGCTGTAACCGATGCTGATGATTTAATGATTATCAACAAATCAGGATTGACAATTAGAATGGCTATTGAAGATTTACGTGTAATGGGACGTGCAACACAAGGTGTTCGTTTGATTAATCTAAAAGGTAAAGATTCTATTGCGGCTGTAACAAAAGTTATGAAAGATGATGTTGCTGAAGTTGTTGTTGATGAAGATGGTAATGTTATTGAGTCTGTGATCGAAAGAGTTAAGCCGGACTTAGAAGTTCTGGAAGATGACGGAACTGTAGAAGACGATGACGATGATTCTGATGAAGAAATAGAAGACGAAGACGACTCTGAAGAAGAAGAATCTGAAGAATAATAAATTTAACCCGGGAATAATTAAAATTAAATACACAAATTGAATATTATGAAAAGTAAGTATGTAATACTAGCATCAGCATTATTGATTTCGGTAGCTACTTTTGCTCAAAAAGATCAAATTAAGAGTGCTGAAAAAGCATTAAAAGGCGGCGATGCTCAAGGAGCAATTACAATATTGAAAGACGCTGAAAACTTGGTAGTAAATGCCAAAGACGTTGAACAAGCACAATACTATTTTGTACAAGGAAATGCTTATTTAGATTTGGCAAACAAAAAAGTAGAAGAAGGTAAAAATTTATCTCTTGCTGCTGAGAGCTACAAAAAATTAATTGAGATTGAGAAAACTTCAGGTAAACAAAAGTATTCGGTTCAGGCTGCTACTTCAATTACTGAAATTAAAGGAAAATTAATTAATTCGGCTATTGCTGATACAAAAGAGAATAAAGTAAAAGAAGGTGCAAAAAAATTGTATGATGCTTACTTGTTAGATACAAAAGATACAATCAATTTATATTATGCAGCTTCTACGGCAGTAAATGCACAGGATTATGATAGTGCTTTGCCAATGTATGAGGAATTAAAAAAATTAAACTTTTCAGGAAAAGGAACTGCATATACTGCTGTGAATAAAGCTTCAGGTAGTGAAGATGGTTTTAATACTGCAAAAGAAAGAGATTTAGCTGTAAAATTGGGAACTCACGAAAAACCAAAAACAGAAGCTATTCCTTCTAAAAGAGGGGAGATTTACAAAAATCTAGCTTTAATTTTAGTTCAAAAGGGACGTATCGAAGATGCTAAAAAAGCTATCGCTGATGCAAGAAAAGCAAACCCTGATGATTCTTCTTTGATTCTTTCAGAAGCTAATTTATACCTTGAAACTAAAGACTATGATACTTATAAAAAATTAGTAACTCAGGCTTTGGAAAAAGAACCAAACAATGCTGATCTTGTTTTTAATTTAGGTGTAATCAGTGGTAATGCAAAAAATACGGCAGATGCTGAGAAGTACTATTTAAAAGCAATCGAGATCAATCCAAATTATACAAATGCTTACCTTAATCTTGCAGCATTAAAACTGGAAGCTGAGAAACCAATTATTGACGAAATGAATAAATTGGGTACTTCTGCAAAGGATATGAAACGTTACGATGTGTTGAAAGCACAAAGAGAAAATGTTTTTAGAGGAGTTATTCCTTACCTTAAAAAAGCAAATGAATTAGATCCTAAAAACGAAGATGTTTCTAAAACATTATTAGGAGTTTATAAAGCTCTAGAAATGACTGCTGAGGCAAAAGCATTAAAAGCTACAATGAACTAAGAATTCATTATTTGATTTATAAAAAAAATCCCGTTTTAACGGGATTTTTTTATGTCTAAAAATTACTGTTGTTGACTAAACTAATGCAGCCGACAAAGTAATTGTAGTATTTAAAAGTTTTGAGATTGGGCAAATCTCTTTTGCTTTTGCAGCAGTTTTTTCGAATTCTTCTGCAGAGATTGATGGAACTTTGCCTTTTAAATCTAAATGAATCAAAGTTATTGTTCCGTCTTCAAAAGTAACTGTCGCTTCTGTAGATAAATCATCGGCTGTAAAACCTCCTTCGTTAAGTAAAAAGCTTAATTGCATCGTAAAACAGCCAGAATGTGCTGCAGCAACAAGTTCTTCAGGGTTTGTTCCTACGCCGTCTGCAAATCTTGTTTTAAATGATAGTTGTGCATTATCTAATGTACTACTTTGAGTACTGATTGTTCCTTTTCCTTCCATGCCGGTTCCTTTCCAGTTGGCATTTGCTTTTCTTGTAAATTTCATTTTATAATATTTTAAGTTTATAATCTTTTGATTCTCAAATATAATCAATATTTTAAAGAATAGTTTTATGAAATTTAATTGTAA
Organism: Flavobacterium sp. ov086; assembly: GCF_900187965.1. Classification (GTDB taxonomy): domain Bacteria; phylum Bacteroidota; class Bacteroidia; order Flavobacteriales; family Flavobacteriaceae; genus Flavobacterium. The sequence continues at coordinate 147,091 of NZ_FZNL01000011.1, forward strand.
TGTTAAGTTTAGGTAGAAGTGTGTGAAAAAATTAACCGCAAAGCGCGCAAAGTTTTTTAAATATGCCGGAGTTTATAAAAACGCAAAGTTCGCAAAGCTGTGTGTTTATTTAGCTTTGCGAACTTTGCGTAAAATCTTTGCGTGCTTTGCGGTAAAAAAAATTAGTGCATAAAAAAAAAGGTGCAATGAAAAATCTTCATTACACCTTTAAATATTAATTTATGCACTTAAATCTTATTCCTGACCTAAATTGCGTAATTGTTTCAATTTATCTTTCCAAACGTCAAGGCTTTCTTTATGGATAGCGATGTTTTTACGTACTTCAAGAACAATTGAATTTTCTTTCTTAGCGTTTTTAGTATTCGTGAAAAACTGAATATTATTCTCTAATTGGAAAATTTCATTTTGAACTTCTTCAATTTTACGCATTAAGAAAATCTTCTCGTTGTCTAATTTACGAGTATCATTACTGTCAGATAATGAATCGATTCTGTTAGCAAAACGCATCATTTCAGTTTCTTTTTTACTCAAACTTAATTTTTCAAAAAGAGCATCCAGAATTTTATTGAATTTTCCTTCGATGTGTCTTCTTCCAAAAGGTACTTTTCCATAACCTTTCCAGATTTCGATATGTTGTTTGATAGCGTCCAGATCTGTTTTGTGATCACCTGTTAGTTGATAAGCTCTCAAAACATCCAAATAGGCTTTTTTATTGTCAAAAGCAGCAACTTCATCAACGTTTTCTTCTGATTTGTGTTCTTTTAATTTATCAAAATAATGATTACAAGCGTCTTTGAATTCTTTCCAGATTTTATCTGAATACTTTTTAGGAACATGACCAATTTGTTTCCACTCTTCCTGAATTTGCTTCATAATTGGAGTAGTAGCACCAAAATCAGTACTTTCCTGTAATTCTTTGGCTTTTGCAACAAGAGCCATTTTTTTGTTTAAATTATCGTTTTGATCTTTTTTAATGTCTTTGTAAAAGGAGTTTTTAAAAGAATTAAAGTTTCTCACAGCGGTTTTAAACGCAGCCCAAGTTTCCTCATTTACTTCTGATGGCACTTTTCCGGCAGCAAAAAACTCATTTCTAAGTGCTTCTACTTTCTGAATTTGTACCAGCCATTGTGAGTGAGAGTTTACTTTTTCAGTTCCTAAAACCTCAATTTTTGCAATAATTTCTTTCTTAGCTTCAAGATTATTTTGTTCGTTTGCTCTTTGGCTCTCGAATAAAACTTCTCTTTTGTCATGAATTTTTTTAGTTAACTCACTAAATCTATTCCAGATTGAATCACGGTGTTCTTTAGAAACCGGTCCAATATCTTCTTTCCAGATTCTGTGTAAATCCTGTAATTCACGGAATGCTTTGCTAATGTCAGTTTCGTCAACCAATTCTTCAACACGAGCGATTATTTTTTGCTTTTGTTCCAGATTATATTTGAAATCCAAATCTCTGGCTTCACGATCTAAATGCAGATAATCATAGAAATTCTCTACATGAAAATGATAGTTGTTCCAAACGTGATTGTATTTGTCTTTTGGAATTGCTCCTGCATTTTTCCATCTTTCTCTTAAATCATTAAAATGTTTAAGTGTGTCTTTGATGTTTTCCTGCGGATTTATAAGTTCTTTTAGTTCCTCAACTATGGCAAGTCGATTGTCTAAATTTGATTTTAAGTTTGTTTGTAAATGTTTAAAATGAGCATTTCTTTTTTCTCTAAAAACATTATAATATTCATCAAATTTAGATTTCAATGGGGAATGATACTCGAATTCTTCGTTCGGGTCTTCTTTAGAAGCGTTAAATTCTTCCTTTTTCTCCTCTATAAGATGGTTATATTGTAGTAAAAATGCTTTTTTGATTTCTTCAATATGGTCTTTTACAGACATTGCTTTATCATCGTTGACCAATTTTTTCAATTCATCAACGAGTGCATCCAAAGAAAAAGTATTGTAATCCTGCATAGGAATGTCATGACGATCCTTTAGCGTCTCGTCTTCACTTTCTTCGGCATTCGAATTTGTTATAGCATCTAATGCAGTTTGGTGCTCAGTTTCTGTAGTTTCAACCGTATTTTCTAATTCAACTTCATTGACTGAAGGTTCATTCTCGGTTGTTGCTTCAGGAGCAGCTGTTTCAATTGCATTATCTTGTGTAGAATCGCTAATTTCGAGTTCTAATTTTCCGTCTGCCTCTTGCAGGTTATCATTCTTTTCTTCTAACATTTTAAATGTATAAGGTTTTTATTTTAAACAGACCGAAAGATAGTAAAGGTGTTTCTAAATACAAAATAAATCGTTTGTTTATACGTTATTTTGCGATGAAATCCCTATTTATTGAAGTAATTTACGAATGTGAGATCGAATTTTTTGCTATTTCTTTTAAACTTAATTTAAATAATAAATAAATATCCATTTAAGAAAAATGATGTGAAGTTGATATTTTGATTTAAATAAATTGATTTTTCTCTATTAAAATAAAAGCTAGAGTAGTTTCAGTAGAAGTTTCTTTTGGTAAAAAAAACAGAATAAAATAAGCATTCCAACTTCGATACCATGGTTGTATGTTTTGTGACTTCCAAAATCTACACTTGGGTGAATATATGCCATATCGTTTTGGGTAATTTTTCGGCCAAATTCTACAAAGGCATTATTGGGATATCCTTTATTGATATTGTTATATCGAAAAGCGACATCGGTAGCAATCCAATTCCTTTCAATAATATACATGAAATAATTTTCGAATGTAGTAAGATTTACATCGTTTCGGTTGTTTGATCTTGCAGAACTAGATTGATTTTCGAGATTGGTTATCCAAAGAAGTTTATTTGCAATTAGATATTTTCCATAAATGATAGCAGGTGCAAAGACCTATTTCCCAGATCCTAAAACCTGAGCTGCCGCCGAATTGGAAATAACTCTTGCCCGAAAAGCAATCCCGTCACTTTCATGCTTTAAATATGGAATATAGCTGATTCCGACACCAATATCTCCAATTCCGGTTTTATTTATAGAAGATGTATTGGTAGAAATTAATGGAAAATCTACTCTTAAATTCCAGGCTTTATTAGCTATTGAGTATAAAAACCTGAGTTCTGTGGTATTAAAAGATCCGCTATCGGTATCTAAATACTCATTAAAAAGTAAAATAGTTTTAAGTAGTAATGATACCAGGCTTCTGTGTAACGGTTTTGTGAATTTTCATTTGCATCTTGATTATTATCCTGTGCAAAGGCAGAAATTTTAATCAAAAAAAATAAGCAAGAATAGTTTTGGTGATTTTATTATAACTACTTATAAATGAGTAGTTATAATAAAATTACATTAGCATTTTCTTCGTAATGAAAGTTTTATTTATTCCAGATTTTCCAGGCCTTTTCAGCTTGAAAAATAAGCATGTCATAGCCGTTTTTTATTGTTGCACCTCTTTCTTTGGCATTTTTTAAAAACTGAGTTTCTGCCGGATTATAAATTAAATCATATGCAATGTGCTTTTCTGTAAAAAACTCATAAGGAAGATCCGGACAAGCTTCTGTATTTGGACTTGTTCCAACCGGAGTGCAATTGATTATGATCTGAAAATTATCAAAAGTAGTGGCGTTGATTAAATTGTAATCAATGATGTTTTCTTTGGCTTCTCTCGAAACAAAAACATACGGAATATTAAGTTCGTCAAGTGCAAAAGCAACACCTTTTGATGCGCCGCCAGTACCAAGAATCAAAGCCTTTTTGTGATGTGGTTCTAATAGTGGTTCTAATGATTTTTTGAAACCATAATAATCGGTGTTGTAGCCTTTTAATTTTCCGTTTTTGGTAAATTTAATAGTGTTTACAGCACCAATTAAGGCTGCTTTTCTAGAAAGTTTATCTAAGAATGGTATAACTTGCTCTTTGTAAGGTATTGTAACATTTAAGCCTTTTAAATCCGGATTGTTTTTTACTAATTCAGTAAAATAGTTGATTTCAGAAATATCGAAATTCTCGTAGCTGTTACCAGCAAATACCTCATCGCTAAATTTTTCTGTAAAATATCCTTTCGAAAAAGAGTAACTAATATTACGGCCTAACAAGCCAAAACGTCTTCTTAAAATATCAATCATTATTGTTTTCTATGTTTTTCAATATAGTTTTTAACTGTTTTTTTGGACCAAACCACAGGGAATAAATCTTCAATTAAAATGTAATTATCGAAGTTCAAACGCAAACCATTGCTTAAATGGAATTTTGCTTTTGTGGTGTCCTGAATCATAAAATATAATCCCGCCAAACGATATTCGATTTCATTTTCTTCCGGAAAATACTCTGTAGCTTGTAATAAGGTTTGAATAGCACTTTCGAATTCTCCTAAAAACTGAAGTATATCAACCCAGAATAACCAGGTATCTAAAGCATAATCTCCAAATTCTACCGCTTTTCTATATCCAAATTCAGCTTCTTCAAAGAAGTTCATTTGTTTATTGATCGTTGCATAACGTTTCCAGTACAAACGATTTTGATTGTCGATTGCCAAAGCTTTATTGACAAAAAATAATGCTTTTTGAAAGTTTTTTTGACGAACATGAAAATCAGTTATCGCAATCCAGCCTTTATCTAAAAGCGGATCTTCGTGCACAGTTTGGTTGTAATATTGTAAGGCTTTCGCCGAATTACCAAGCTTTTCGTAGCATTTTCCAATACGTAATAACGCATAAGAAGTGGCATCGTCCAATTCAATTGTACGGTTGTAGCTTTCGATTGCTTCGCCGTATTTTTTAAGACGTTCGTATGCTTTTGCTTTTTCCATGAAAGCACCTAAAAACTCATCGTCAATAAGAGTTGCATAGTCAAAAGCGCGAATCGCATTTTCGTATTCTTTTACGCCATAATGCAAACGTCCAAGCTGATGCCAGGCGATTTCGCTATATGGGTTTTTATTGATATAATCGTTAAGATATAAAATGGCTTCCTGGTTTTGATCTAAAAATTCAAAACAATAAACCACATTATACAAGGCAGATTGATCTTCTAAATCTTCTTCAAGACATTTGATAAAACTGTCTTTTGCCATCTCAAGGTTATCCATAAATAGATATTCCATTCCAATCAAGTTGTAGACATCAGCGTAGTCGTCCGTATATTGCAAGGCAATTTTAAGTAATTCTACTGCTTTTTCGTGTTGATCTCTCTTAGAACAAATATTTGCTTTCTGGATGTAAATTTCCTCGTTGTTAGGTTCAATTGCATATAACTCATTCAGGAGTTTCTCGGCGATTTCTAGTTTATCGTCGTAAACCAACATTTCTACTTGTACTAATTTTAAGCCCGTAGATTTTGGGTGTTGGTCTAATGCAAGTTTCAAGGCCTTTTTTGCTAAATTAGCCTTACCTATATCTAAATAATGAAGAATGATTTCTTCAAATTCTTCAGAATCAAAAAAGAGTACTTTGTTAGTTTTTAACATAGACTCAAATTTGGATAGGGATAGGTTATAATCTTCTTCTTCGTTGCTTAATTGCATACTTTGTTTATTTGAAATTAGCCTGTTATAAATTTAGGCAACCATATTATTGTTGTGGGGAAAGGAAATTAATTGTTTTGAACAATTTAATTAACAATATGGACAGAATTCCGATTCTGTTTTTAGTCATAATCTTCTTATTATTAAGGAGATTATTAGTTATTATTATAGTTTATTTTTAACGTTGAGCCCTAGCCCTGATAGAAGCGATATCCTTTTATTTTTTTCTTTAAAAAATAAAAGATAAAGCGGATAGCAGGAAATAGCTCCAAATTATGCTTTTTGCTCTTTTTTCAGGATTTCATCCATAACATTTAAGATTATGGCACAACCTTCTTTTATTTCTTCTTCAGAAATTGTTAATGGAGGTGTTATTCTAATGGCGCATCCTTCAAACAGCAACCAGAATAAAATAAGCCCTTTGTTCTGGCAGGTCAAAATAACTTCGTTAGTTATTTCGGCTGTTTCTGTCATCGCTGCGAGCATTAGTCCTTTTCCTCTAACTTCCTTTATCAAAGGATGTACCAAAAGCGATCTGAAGAGTTTTTCCTTCTCTAAAGCTTCTTGCATTAGGTTAGTTTCAGTTAATTCCTGCAAAGTAGCCAGACATGCTGACGCAATGACAGGGTGACCTCCAAAAGTTGTAATGTGTCCTAGTTTAGGATTTTCGGTTAAAAGATCCATTTTTTCTGCCGAAGCTGTAAAAGCACCAACCGGCATTCCGCCGCCCATTCCTTTTCCCATAACGACAATATCCGGAATGACATCGTAGTTTTGGAAACCAAAAAGCTTTCCGGTTCGACCAAATCCAGGCTGAATTTCGTCGACAATCATCATGGCTCCAACTTCATCACAACGTTTTCTGACTTTTTGTAAAAAGTTATCGTGAGGCTGAATAAATCCTGCGCCTCCCTGAATAGTTTCTAAAAGTATTGCAGCTGTTCTGGTGGTTATTTTTTCTAAATCGGCTTCGTTATTAAAGGTGATAAAGTCAACATCAGGAAGCAAAGGACGAAAAGCTTGTTTGCGTTCCTCGAATCCCATTACACTCATAGAGCCCATCGTGTTACCATGATAAGCGTTATGACACGAAATAAGCTGGCTGCGTCCTGTTGTTCGTTTAGCTAATTTTAAGGCACCTTCAATCGCTTCTGTACCTGAATTTACTAAATAGGTTTTATTTAGAGATTCCGGTAGGAGCGAAGCTAATAGTTTGCAATATTGAACGGCTGGACTTTGTGAATATTCGCCATAAACCATCACGTGCGAGTATTTGTCTAACTGATCTTTTATGGCCTGATTAACTCGTGGATGCTGATGACCAAGTGTGCAAGCCGAAACGCCTGCTACGAAATCTAAATATTTTTTATTGTTGGTGTCGTAAATGTAGGAGCCAATGGCATGCGAAACTTCCATTCCTAATGGATATGGAGAAGTTTGTGCTTGATATTTTATAAAATCTGGATTCATTTCTTTTTAAAGGTTCAAAGTGGCAAAGGTACTAAGGTTCTGAGGTTTTAAAGTTAAATGTATATGAACTTTAAAGTTGAGTACCAATTTTGTAATTTATGATTTATTATATTTTTTCAAGCGACTCAATATCTAAAACATCTACTAAGCGGCTTAAACTTCTTTTGGATAAACGTCTAAAAGCCAATTCAATAAATATAAATCGAATCATTAAGATTTGGCCAATTGCAACTGCAATAAATACTAAAAATAAATTTAGTTCCTGAGTAAACAATTGCGCAATTAGACCTGCAATTGGTAAGCATAATAAAATGAATAATAAAATCTGGAAAGCTTTGTTAATTTCTACGTTTACAGTTCCATTTTTGTTAGTGACTTCCCCGTTTAAAACACAAAAAGCACCTTTTCCTATTTCAGTTGAAATTATTTTAAAGCTGTTGTTGTTAATTGTTCCAAGAAAAGATTTATCAGTTATCTTCGAACTCAAACTTTCAGAAATTTGTGTTCTTCGCTTTAAACGTTCAAGAGATTCTGTTTGTTCTCCAATTATTTTGAAGCTATAATTACTTGCCGGAAATATTTTCATTTTTGTGAACGTTCTTTTGTAAACTTAGAATTTGAAAACTACTTTTTAGTTTTTGTACTTGCTTTTGCTGGTTTTACTGCTGGTTTCTTTTTATCATAATTTAAGGTTTCTTGCCTGACTTTCAGCGGAACATCTTTGTTCTTGGCTTCGTCATCTTTTCCTTCCTTGATTAATTTGTCATTCATTTCATTTTCTTCTGCGGTAAAAATATCGTCTTTCGACTTTATTCGTTCATCACCACGCCAGACTAAACCTCTTAATTTACGGGCATTTTCGGGTAAATCGGCTTCGGGATAGATATCACCATCAACTTTATTATAGAATGTAATCGTTTCTATGGCATTATTTTCCAGAATCAGATTGATTTTACTACTCACATTTTTATTGATTCCGATGAGTTCTTTTTCATCATTTCGCATGAAATAAATGACTTCGGTATTTTTGATAACATCAACATCATGAAGTTTTCCATCTCTGAATTTTCCAAATAAATTGATTCCCTTGACTTGATTATAACCGGTTCCGAGTGTGTCCCGCGAGACGAGAAAGGTGTTATTGAGTACTTTTAACGAATCTAATTTTTTGGTGGTATTATCGCCAATTAAATGCATGACTTCTCCGGTAATCTGATTATCGCCATTCCATAAAATCGGGCTTCCTATTAGTTTTGTCAAAGCGGTTTTAGAATTTGAATGAATAGAATCACATTTTCCGCTCATGTCTATTTTAAAGAAACGAACATTTTTGTACGCTCTTAAAATTCGTTCACCTTCTTTGCCGGTAACCATTAATTTTTGTCCGTGAATGTAAACCGAATCCTTTTCAACAAGGTTGATTGCAACCGCTCTTTTGGTTACAAACATCGAATCTTTCAGTTTGTAAATTTCGGCATAATGTCCTTTTACAATTCCGCGATTTATAGAATCTGTAATCTTTACATTTCGCGTTGCCGATGCAAATTCAACATTTCTATCATAATACAAACTATCGCCCTCGATAAGTCTGTCATCATATTTTATATAGGATTTCCGTAAAAAGTGGGCGAGGTTTTTCTTGGTATCATAAAAACCTTTTTCTGTATAAATATAATTAGCTTTACTGGTAATCGTTGATGGACCAAACAAATAAGTATGTCCTGAATTGCTATAATAATCTAAGTGATTTGATTTTATAACGTATTTTGGATTTGTAATTGTTACTTCGGTTAAAAACTGAAATTTCTTTTCCTCAACATAATATCTACCTGATTTACTTACCAGCGTATTGTCTTTATTGACAATTGTACCTTTTGTATTGTAAAAAACCTGCTGAACATTTCGATCAAAATTAATTGTATCCGTGCTTAAAGTAGCGTCAGGCGAACTCATAACAGCATCTCCGGTTGCAAAAGCTTTTTTTGCGTTTCCACTATATTCGGCATATTTACTATTAAGGAACAAAGTATCACCTTGCACTAATTGTACATTTCCAAAAGCTTTGATGTAGTTTTCTTTCTGAAAGAAATAAGCTTTATTACAAGTTAATACGACACCATCATGATTTACTTTTACATTTCCGGTAAGCAAAATCCCGTCAGGCACTAAAACTTGATTAACTTCTACAAGGTCAGAATTCTCAATATTAATTGTTTTTGGTTTTGGCGCTTGTGCAAAAATGGATTGTACGCTTAACAAAAGCAAACAGTAAGATATGAAAAAGAGTGATTTCTTCAATTGATTAAATTTTTGTCAAATTTATGAAAAAGGTTACAACCTTATAATGTTATTAGGATTAAATTATATCTTTTTAGATACAAAGGTTTTCTTAGTAGGTTCAAAGTTACAGAGGTTCAAAGGGACAAAGGTTTAAAGATTCAATAAGGACTGTGATATTTCTGGTAAAATGAATTTTTATAGGGAATGTATATCGTAGAGACATACAGCAGTGCGTCTAATATGGAGTAGGTTCAAAGTTGCAGAGGCTCAAAGGGACAAAGGTTTAAAGATTCAATAAGGACTGTGATATTTCTGGTAAAATGAATTTTTATAGGTAATGTATATCGTAGAGACATACAGCAGTGCGTCTAATATGGAGTAGGTTCAAAGGTTCAGAGTAGCAAAGGGACAAAGGTTTGTTAGCTTTTTTTGTAAACGAATTTTATGCACAATGTATATCGTAGAGACACATAGCAGTGCGTCTAACATAAAGAAAGTGATATGCATTCAAAATGTTTTAAGTCCTTAAAAAAACTTTGTCCCTTTGAGCCTCTGTAACTTTGAACCTTTTTTTAGTTACCAACAAAAGGTAAAACTATTTCGTTGTAGTTATATTTTTAGATTTGAAATTAGTGAGAGTTTCTTCTGAGTTTTAAAATTTAGCTTAAATTTAAAAAATGGTTTCTTGTATTGATTCAATCTTTATGATTCAGTTAAGAAACAGTTTATAAAACAGATATGATAAATAAAAGAATTATAGTTGCAGGAATGGCTGTGACAATGCTGTTTTCGGCATGTAAAACAAAAGATTTAAAAATGAATACTGTTAAAGAAGAAGTTTCTACAGATAAGAAAATTGTAGTGTATCAGGTTTTTACACGTTTATTTGGAAACAAAAATACCAGCAACAAACCTTGGGGAACTATTGAAGAAAACGGAGTAGGGAAGTTCAATGATTTTACAGATAAAGCACTTCATGAAATTAAAGATTTAGGCGTTACATATATTTGGTATACCGGAGTTCCGCATCATGCACTGGTTCGAGATTATACGGCTTACGGAATTTCAAATGATGATCCTGAAGTAGTAAAAGGCCGTGCAGGATCGCCTTATGCAGTAAAAGATTATTACAATGTAAATCCTGATTTGGCAATAAATCCTGCAAATAGATTACAGGAATTTGAGGCTTTAATTGCCAGAACTCATAAAGCGGGATTAAAGCTGATTATTGATATTGTTCCAAATCATATTGCGAGAAAATATGAGGGAAAGAATAATCCTGATGGAGTTAAGGATTTTGGTGCGAATGATGATGTAAATGTAGAATACAAAAGAGATAATAACTTCTATTATATCCCGAAAGAGCATTTTGAAATTCCAAATGGAGATATTCCGTTAAACGGAGAAAAGAATCCTATGATTGATGGTTTCTTTGATGAAAACCCAGCAAAATGGACTGGAAATGGTTCCCGAAAAGTAAAACCGGATCAAAACGATTGGTACGAAACGGTAAAAGTAAATTATGGTATTCGTCCTGATGGCTCTAAAGATTTTCCGGAGCTTCCGGCTGGATTTGATCAAAAATCGTATGCAGAACATTTTGCTTTTTGGCAGGATAAAGATGTTCCGGATTCCTGGAAAAAATTCAAATCGATTGCTTTGTATTGGACAGCAAAAGGTGTTGATGGTTTCCGTTATGATATGGCAGAGATGGTTCCGTATGAATTTTGGAGTTATATGAATTCGGCTATCAAAATGAAAAATCCTAATGCTTTTTTATTGGCAGAAGTTTATAATCCGAATGAATATCGCAATTATATCCGTTTAGGAAAAATGGATTATTTGTATGATAAAGTAGAAACGTATGATAAACTGAAAGACATTATCAGAGGAAAATCTTCGCCTGACGGATTATCAGATATTCAAAAAGGAATGCATGATATAGAACATCATATGTTACATTTTCTGGATAATCACGATGAACAAAGATTAGCAAGCCCTGAATTTGCTGGAACTCCCGAAAGAGGAAAACCTTTGATGGTGGTTTCGACAACAATAAGCACTTCGCCAACAATGGTTTATTTTGGACAGGAAGTAGGAGAGGCAGGAAATGAAAATGCAGGTTTTGGAACGCATTCAAGAACTTCGATTTTCGATTATGTAGGAGTTCCAAATCACCAACGCTGGATGAACGACGGAAAATTTGATGGAGGAAAATTATCAGATTCAGAAAGAAGTCTTCGTGATTTTTATAAAAGATTGTTGAATTTTTCGATTAATAGTTCGGCTTTAATGGGAGATTTCCAAGAGATACAATCTGTAAATCGTCAGAATAATGTAGGTTATGATGAATTGATTTATTCTTATGTCCGTTGGTCTGAAACTCAAAAACTGATAATTGTAACAAATTTTTCTTCTGAAAAAACAAGTGAATTTGATTTGAAGATTCCATCAGATGTTATTTTAAAATGGAATTTAAAAGATGGAGAATATATTCTTACGGATCAATTGTACTCGAATAATAAAAATATTTTGCTTGTAAAGAATGGTGAAGGAACTGTTATAATTAAAATAGCACCTTCGGAATCGTTTATTTATGAAGTGAAATAGTTAATTAAACCCGACAGTCCCGAAGCCTGGGGATAAAACCTGTCGGGTTTGCTTTATAAAACTTTGTAAGATGAAAACTTAGTTTTTATAAATAATAAAACTATTTGGTTTTAAAAGTGTGTTTCCTATTAATACTTTAGAATTCTGAGGCAGTGTGATTACTTTTTTTATGCCAAAGTTAATAATAACAGTAATTTTTTCTCCTTCGAATAATCTTGTAAAAGAAATTTGATCTTTTGAATATTCAAGATTTTCATAAGTTCCGTATTGTAAAACTTTTTCTTTATTTCGTAAAGCGATTAGTTTTTTATAGCTGTTAAGAATAGCGCTTTTTTGACTTTCTAAAACGTGAACATTTGTTTTTTTATAATCGGAATTAATTTTAATCCAGCTTTTTTCTTTAGAAAATCCTGCAAAAACGGTTGAATTCCATTGCATTGGACTTCGCGATTTATCACGATTGTGTTCGTTTCCTTCAAGAAGTGCTTCTGCATTATTTTTGCCTTTTTCAATTGCCAGTTTATAATGTGTTCTTCCTTGTATATCGACCATTTCGTCAATTTTTTTGGCAATAATATTGTGCATTCCTATTTCTTCTCCATAATAAATAAACGGAACCCCTTTTGCAGTAAGCATCAAAGCTGTTAAAGCAATTGCTCTGTCTGTTTTGCCATCTGCCAGTCTATCTATCATTCTAGGCATGTCGTGGCTGCCAAAGAATAAAGTGGGATAATTGCTCATGTTTTTCTCCATACTTTGCAATTCATCAAAAATACGTTGTGTAGAGAACTTTTTGATGCTTCCGAAATTGAAATTAAAAACAACATCTAGTAAATCTTGTGATTGATATTGCTTTAGGACTTCGATTTTATCGCTGCCTATTTCTCCCACAATAAATCGGTTATCATATTCATTTACCGTAGATTTTATAATTCGCATAGCATTTTTTACACCTTCCTGATCAATGTCGTTTATGTGATCTTGTTTTCCGTCTTTCATCGGATTATCTTTTGTAATTCCGTTGGTGGTTAAGAAATTAATGACATCCAATCGAAAACCATCTACACCGGAATTAAGCCAAAAACGCAATACATTCTGAATCTCAGCAACAACTTTAGGATTTGACCAGTTAAGATCGGCCATTCTATTATCAAATTTATGATAATAGTATTGGTTGGTTATAGGATCTTTTTCCCATGCCGTTCCTCCAAAAAAGGATTCCCAATTATTGGGTTCATCTTTCCAGATATAGTAATCACGATACGGATTATCTTTTGATTTCCTTGATTCCTGAAACCATTTACTGTCAGTAGAAGTATGATTAAAAACCATATCTATAATTACTTTAATACCACGCTTGTGCGATTCATTTAGAAATGTATCAAAGTCGGCTTTGTTACCATATGTTGGATCTACTTCATAATAATTGGCAACATCATAGCCGTTATCTACTTTTGGAGAGGTTAAAAAAGGAGTAAGCCAAATACCTTTTATCCCCAGATTTTGTAAATAATCCAGTTTCTCAGTCATTCCTTTAAAATCGCCGTATCCATCACCATTACTATCGGCATAACTAGGCATGTAAATTTGATAGAAAACAGATTCTTTCCACCATTTTTTATCAACGGTTTTTTGAGCAAAACCAATACTTGTTTGTATCATTAAAAAGAAAAAGAATAAGCGATTTAGTGTGTTGGATTTCATAGTAAGATTTTACTTTTTCTGTTGAAATTTATAATCCACTACAATTCCGTTAATTAACATTTTTTCTCCTTCGTATGTTATTTTTCCGCTTGACGGCACAATTACTATTACGGCAGAACTTAATGCTTCGATTTTTATTTTAGAGGAAGAAGAAATATTCCTGGCAATGAAACTTCCGGAAACAGTATTGTATAGATCTACTTTTTTACCTTTTTGAGTTTTTATAGTAACTGTTTTACTTTCAGAATAGGGATTGTAATACAGGTAAGAAGGATAAGCTTTATCACTATAAAAATCGGTTGCCAATAAATCAAGCTGTAGTATTCCGGTAACATTCGTTGCACGGATAATGCTTCCAAAAATGCCAACATGACCACTTCCGTAAACACTAAATTGAGATTCTTTAGGATTTTGACCTAATACCCAAAGCGGACCGTCACCTTGTGCTACGGGGCCTTTTAAGTTTTCGTGTTCTTTATAACTCGATTGACGAATAATTCCTTCATATCCAATTACTCCTTTTGTAACTTGGGCAAATTCAGGAATAGTCTGATGTTCTTTTGGCATGTACTGTGGGTAGAAAAAACGGGAAGCATTAGCTGCGTTCAACATCCATTTTCCTATTGCAGCTGCATATGATTGATCGTATCTTACCATTGGTACTAACGGCCAGGCAGCATCATAGGTATTCATCAGAAAGCCATATCCGCCATGATCTACAGTACTTCCAAAAGTACCTGAAATGTCAAAACCGTTCCAGTTTCCTACCAATGCACCCCAGCCTTCACGGCAAATTGGCGTTCCGTCAAAAGTCCAGTCTAACATTTTGTTTGTGTTATATTTTGTTCCTTCTTCGGCATTAATTCTTGCTGCTAAATAAGCTCCAAAAGGCATTAAAACTTCGTAAGTAGGGTTTTTAGATTGAGATTCTAAAGCTGTTAAAGCACTTTTTGCTCCTTTTAAATATTTGGCATCTCCAAATTTTTTGTATGCCATATACAAAACCCATGCATGTCCTGCAGCGGCATCTGGCTGAGTACAGATATGATTTGTCATTGGCGTCATTTTCGCATAATCAAAATAAGAATAATCATAATTTCCATTTAAAATTAAATCAGCCTCGTAGAATTTATTTGCGATAGTTCTGGCAATTTCAGTAAAACCGGGTTCATTTGGATATTTGTCATAAACAGCAAAGAACAAAAGATTAGGATATACATCATACCACCAGTCACGACCGTAACCTCCGCCAAGCAAAGCAACTTCGGGACACGTATTATTCATCATAATATCCCAGTTTGTTTCTTTGTTGAAGTAGTTTTTAAGCATTCCAACATAATTCAGATTTGGCTGGTTTTTATCAATACCCACTAATGTTGCGCCTAAAGTTGCGCCCATTGTAGCCAGAGCTTCATGAAACATTCCATTATTGTGATCGGGACCTTGCCTTACATCGCCCACAGCTGTATATAAACCTACAACGGTTTCAGGGAAGTTTTTTTTGCTGTCGTCCATCCAAACCATTGGCCAAAACTTTCCTTTGGCATTAAAATCATACACGGTTTTATCAAAATCTAAAGCTAGTTTCTTATAATCAATAATCTTCAACTGCTGTGGAAGATTTGGCATTTGGTCTATGCGAGGTATCTTTTGCTGTTTTATTTGTGCCGTTGTATTTAAAGCAAACAGACATGAAACAGTAAGTTTTATAAATGTATTCATTTCTTTGAGTGTTTAATTTTAAAGCAATTTTACTGTTGCTTCATCTAAGATTTTTGGTGTAATTTCTATTTCCGGAGAAAGTTCTAATCCTTGTTTGATAATTTTTTTGCTAATAAAAATGGAGCATAATTGTAATAATGCAATTATTCCGATTGCATATCTGAGCGCAAAATCTTCAGAAACGGTATAATATAATGTCAGGAAAGTTCCGGCACCCAGAAGTCTGCCAATGTAAAGTCCTGCTTCATGATTTAGGATATAAGCAAACTCACCTCTTTTTTC
The DNA here is from genome assembly GCF_900187965.1 of Flavobacterium sp. ov086. Classification (GTDB taxonomy): domain Bacteria; phylum Bacteroidota; class Bacteroidia; order Flavobacteriales; family Flavobacteriaceae; genus Flavobacterium. The sequence continues at coordinate 162,656 of NZ_FZNL01000011.1, forward strand.
TATGCGGGATACAATGTCAATTACTTTTAACTGAATAGGGAAGTAGGCCAGATCCATTAAGGGTTTTGCGATGAGTAATAACAACAAAAAGAGAATCACGCCAGTTTTGTCAAAAAGCAAGCCGTTTAAGCATGCGCCTAAAGCAAATAAAATTAGTCCGACTGAAAAGATTTTGATTCTGTCTGATGGTTTTGAAAATCGTCCAATAAAGTAAATTATGATTGCAGCCAAGACCGCTCCTATAGATTGTGCTTTTCCCAAAGCGCCTTCTTCACCTAATATCTTAAAAATTAGCATTGCAGGAGCTGTTACTAAAAATCCTTGTGCTAAACCTTTGAAGGTTGCGAGCGATAATAGTTTATACCATAAAGGATGGAATTTGAAAAAGATATATTGTTTTTGCACCGGATTTTCAAATTTGCCTCTAAAACATACTATAGAGGCTATAATAGTAATTAGAAAAACGATTCCGGTAATGATTACATAGGCTTGATGCTTTTCAATTTCACCTGTTTTAGATTGTATAAACCAGCCAATTGTTGCGGGTATTGCAATAGCGATAATGGTATAAATAAAGGTTTCTAATCCGTAGTAATAATTACGATTCTGATCATTGGTAATGGCTAATGCAAGATAATCACGATTAGACCAGTACAAACCAAAAGAAAGTCCCATTGTGATTCCGGCAACACCAATTCCGGTTAAATCGAGTGTTTTTAATGACATCATTATAATCATCGAAACACCACTTAACATCATCCCTATGGAATATAGTTTTCTTATATTGAAATGTTTCAATAGAAAGCCATTTAATAAGAATGTAAGCGGAATCCCTGTATAAATTGCCAATTGATAAATAACAACTTTAGAGGTATCGTTGGAATTCCTCATAATATAAGCTGCTACAAAAATGTCAATAACGGGTAAAACTAATGCGTAAACTAGATTTGTAAAAATTAAGATGCGAAAATTGTGGGTTTGGCTTTTAAAATGATCAATTTCTGATATAAGTTTTTTAAACATTAGTTGGTTTTTAGAAGTAAAAGAATTTCGTTAATCGAAAATTGTGCACCACAAACAAACTCATCAGAAGCACCATAATAAATGGTAACAGTATCTCCGTCGGGTTCGATAATATGACCGTTTGTAAATACGACATTTCCAAAGAAACCGCTTAATTCATAATCTGTTGTAGGAATCATAATAGGTGTTTCGGTTCTTGCGATTACTTTGGTTGGATCTTTTAAATCCATTAAAAACGCTCCTAAACAATATTGATGATTTTCATTTGCACCATGATAAATTTCCAGCCAGCCTTTATCGGTTTTTATTGGAGCAGCTCCGGCACCGATTCTTTTACTGTCCCAAAATCCTTTTCTTGTTTTAAGAATACAATGGTGATTTCCCCAATGAATTCCGTCTGGAGACGAAGCAATCCAAATATAATTTCCTCCAATATCTACGCTGCTTGGGCGATGTAAAGCGTAGAATAATCCGTTTATTTTTTCTTCAAAAATGGCACAATCCTTATTGTGTGCCGGCAAGATCATACCGTGTTTTTTAAAGTTTATCCAGTCGGTTGTGGTGCGTAAACCAACACCAACACCATTATCTGATACAGAAGTAAAGGTTAGGTAATAGGTTCCTTCGATTAAAGAAACCCGACAATCTTCTATGCCAAATGTTTCTAAAATTCCCTCTCCAACTAAAGATGGATAGTTTTCGGGCTCATAAAAATCACGTCCATTTTCGCTGCATAATAAGCGCAAATGCGAAAGCGTGGTTAAATAATCGACTCCTTTATAGTTAATTACACGTGCATCTGTTGCGATTAACTCAGGATCATCTTTTGGAATTTCAATGATTTTAATTGCACCAGTTTCGGTTAATATTGGAAAAGAAATGATGTTTTCTTTTTGTTTCGGTCTTTCGGCTACTCGTACCACTAGCCATGTTTTATTTTTATATTGAAATACTCCCGGATTTAATAAACAGGTAATCTCTAATCCACCTCTGCTTGCTGGAATATCGATAGGGGATAATAGAGGATTTGCTGTGAAACGGTTTGCTATATCTTTCATGTTTTTTATTGCTAAGTTGTTGTAAATAAAAAGGTAACGAATTTTTCTTTTGCAAGAAAAGAAGTTACCCCTTATTTAAATTAATGTATTAATATCCAGGATTTTGGGTTAATTTTCCGGCAGTTTTATCAATTTCTGATTGCGGAATTGGGTATAACATATTCTTATCCTGAAATTTTTTCCCACTAGCTGTCATAACCTCTTTGACTATTCCCCATCTTTTTAAGTCCGCAAATCTTTGGTTTTCAAAACCAAGTTCTGCTCTTCTTTCAGTAATTAACCAATTTTTTATAGTTGTTTTATCAGATGATGATGGTCTGTCTGGCAAAGTTCCCGCTGGAGATATTGTACCATCTACGGTAATCGTAGTTCTGGCTCTTGTTCTAATTTGATTGATTATAGTTACTGCTCCGGCATAGTCTCCGGTTTCATTAAGAGCTTCGGCTTTCCAAAGCAACACGTCTGCGTAACGCATATAAACTTTATTACTTGGCGATTGATCACTTCCTTTATTTGTTCCATTGATTGTTCCTAATATTTTATTGACCCATTCTTTGTCTCTGTTTACCGTATATGATTTTCTAGGGTCATTTGGTTCAAATGAATTTGTAAAATCTGTAGTTGGGGCAAAAAATCCCCAACCAAGTAATGCACAATAACCATTTCCTCTTGCTGGAACAACATTGCTTTGATGATCAAAAGAAAAAATCACCTCATTGTCTGTAAATTCTGTTTGCGTGCTAAAATTATCGAAGTAATTGGCATTCAGATTATAAAATCCAAGTCCTTGCAGTTCATTTACACTTGTAATTACTTCTCCCCATTTTTGATTGTATAAAGCTGATTTTGCCTGAAGTGCAATTACAGCACCTTTGGATACTCTCCAAGGTTCTGTTTCTGCACTAATTTTTGCATTTGGCATTAAGTCTTTCGCCAAAGCCAAATCTGTATTGATTTGATCCCAAACTTCAGCTTTAGGAGCTCTTACGGCTTTATCAAAGGCTTGTTGATATGATTCTATAGTGGTCAGGATTAATGGAACATCCCCAAAATCATTTACCATTCTGAAATAATAGAAAGAACGCAGAAAATAAGCTTCACCCAATAATTGATTTTTTCTTGCGGTAGTGATTCCTGTAATGCTTTCAATGTTAGGATTTAACAGAAAATCAAGGGCGATATTCACTCTTTTTATTCCTTCAGAATTGTATTTCCACATACCACTTATTCCACCATTACTAGAGGTATAAGTAAAATTATCGAGTTCATCCATCCAGGGTTGATCAGAATTAGATATCCACGTTTTTTGCATATCATCAGATGCTACATCTTGCAGAATAATATCATTATTAGTAACAAGTCCGCCTGCCCAATCCCAATCTCCCATTAAATTAAATGTATTTCCTAAGAGTAAATACGAAGAACTAACAGAGTTTTCTATTGCAGTTTTGGTAGGAGTTGCATTTATTTGTTTATTTGTAAGCAATCCTACAGGGTCTATCGATAGTTCGTCGCTGCAACTTGTTAAGGTTGCTAATCCTATAAATAGTGTTGCTATTTTTGTATATTTCATGATCGTTTTTTTTATAAATTTAATTTTAACCCAAGAATAAAAGATTTCGATTGCGGGTATGTTCCCATATCAATCAAAGAAGTAGATTCAGGATCAAAGCCTGTATATTTTGTTACAGTAAATAAGTTTTGTCCGGACAAATACATACGAAGATTAGCATTTCCCAGCATTTCAGGATTAAACGTATACCCAATTTCTACATTCTTTAATCTTAAATAAGATGCATCTTCTATAAAAGCACTTGACATTTGTCCTCCTCCGTTAGAGTTAAAAGTTACTCGGGGAATTGTATTGCTAGTTCCCTCACCATTCCAGGCGTTTAATATTTCTGCATTAGAATTTAACGGTAACTTAGTACTGTAAGTGGTCACTTGTCTTGAATTATTATAGCGATCAATACCTTCTACACCTTGCAAAAGCAGCGATATATCAAAGTTTTTGTAACTTCCGTTAAGGGCTAAACCATAATTAAATTTTGGAATAGGATTCCCTATAAAAGTTTTATCATCGGCATTGATCTGACCATCACCATTTAAATCCCTAAACTTCATATCTCCCGGTACAACACCATTTGTATTGCTATACAATTGCGAATTTATTTCGGCTGAATTCTGATAAATTCCATCAAAAATATATCCGTAATAAGAGTTTATTGGTTGTCCGACTGTTGTTCTGGTATTCATTTTCAGATCTTCAATATTCTTGATATATTGCTGTAAAGCTTCAACTCTGTTGGTTAATGTGGTGAAATTTCCGCTTATGCTATATTTAAATGCATTGTTGTCATTATGATAATTTGCTCCAAATTCAAATCCTTTATTGCTAACGATTCCTGCATTAACATACGTAGATTCAATGACTCCCACAGTTACGGCAGGCAAGCCTACTGTTAGCAGAATGTCTTTGGTTCTTTTATCAAAATAATCAGTTGTAATCGATAGTTTATTTTTTAGGATGCTTAAATCCAAACCAAAATCGGTTTGAGTAGTAGTTTCCCATTTGATATCAGGATTTCCGTAACGGATAATTTTTACATTATCATTTGCTTGCGAAACAAGTGTTTGGTAAGTATTGTTAGGTATTTCCTGATTTCCAGATTGTCCCCAGCTCGCTCTTAATTTTAAATTTGAAACCCAGTCCGCTTTTTCCATGAATTTTTCTTTGGATATAACCCAACCTCCGGAAACTGATGGAAAATAACCCCACTTATTACTAGGGCCAAAACGAGAAGAACCATCGGCTCTAATAGTTCCTGAAGCATAATATTTGTTATTGTAGCCGTAGTTGGCTGAGGCGAAAAAGGAAACTAAAGCCCAGCTAGAACTGGTTCCACTTGCATAATTGTCTACATTTAATCCACCATAATCTAAATAACGGAAAGCATCTGTAGTGTTATCATAATTATTTCTTGACCCACCAACATTATCTTTTTTATTCATTATATTTTCAGTACCTAATAAGGCATTTATACTATGTTTTTCGTTAAGAGTTTTTACATAATTTAAAGTGTTACTAAAAGTAAAAGTCATCTCCTGAGCCATATCATCAGTAAGAGTAGTAGGCCTGTTTATTCTTCCTTGTCCTGGGAAACGTGAATCTCCGCCATCATCATCTCCAAAATTTTGACTGAATTTCTTATCATGTGTAAAAGTCATATCAGCTCCAAAACTACTTCTGAACTTTAAAGATTTGTCGCTTAAAAGGGAGTATTCACCATATAGATTTCCAAAAACTCTAAAAGCCTTGAGTTTGTTATCGATAAGATTTGCAATTGCAATTGGGTTCATTGCAGAATCATAATTACGACTCCATCCTGTCTCGGTATTATTATTCAAATAGAATGGCAAGTCAGTATATGGGTTTGCAGCAGAATAAGTTGGATCATTAACATCTTTATAAACTCCAAAAATTGAAGGTCTAAACATGGCAAAACGAATTACTCCCATTTCATCACCACTAGAAGATAATTTATCTTTAACGCTGTTTGTTAGTTGGATGTTTGTACCCACTTTTAAGCGCTCAGAAAGACTGGAATTAACATTAGTTCTAAAGTTAATTCGTTCATATTTGTTATTGTCTCCAACAATAATTCCTTTTTGGGCAAAATAACCACCGGAAATTAAATATTGTGTGGTTTCATTTCCACCGCTGGCAGAAAGTTGAAAACTTGTTGTTTGCCCGGTTCTGAATAATTCATCCAGCCAGTCCGTATTTGCCAATGCTATTCCGTTTACAGATCCGTCGTTTTTAGCTTTTTGGTATGGACTTATTGCATTTGCATCATTGCCAATACTATTATGCCATGCCTGATCTAAAACCGTTAAGTATTGATCGCTGTTTAGTAGCTTAGGTAAGTTTGTCGCATAATTTAATCCCGTATAATATTCGGCATTGATACTGGTTTTTCCTTTTGATCCATTTTTAGTAGTAATAAGAATCACTCCACCTGCTGCACGAGAGCCGTAAATTGCTGTTGCCGCCGCATCTTTTAATACCGTCATCGACTTAACATCGGATTGATTTAAAAAATTGATATCACGAGTAGGTACACCATCAACAACATAAAGAACTTCATTGTTTCCAAGAGTTCCGACACCTCTAATCCGAATTTCCATTCCGTCTCCAGGTTGTCCTGAGCTTGAACTTACAGATACACCTGCAACCTGACCTTGTAAAGCCTGGCCAACATCTGCCACTTTGGTTTTAGATAATTCACCCATATCGACAGTTGTCACAGCGCTCGTGATTGCAGATTTTTTCTCACTTGTATAACCTACAATTACAACTTCATTTAAGGTATTTACGTCACTTACTAAAGTAATATTTACCTCTTTTCTGCCAGATACGGCAACTTCCTGAGTTTGATATCCAATATAACTGAATACCAAAACAGCATTAGAATCAACACTCGAAATAGAATAATTTCCGTCAAAATCGGTTGTTGAATAATTATTACTGCCTTTTACGGCAATATTAACCTGAGGCATCGGGCCATCACTATCTATAACGGTACCTTTTACTGACTGTGCGTTAGCTAAACTTCCTGCCAGAATTATTACGAGTAAGAATAATTTATAAATATATTTTTTCATCATTATAAGAATGTATTAATTGAATTATTGACTGGTTGCTTTTTTTTATGATTTTTCATTAGTATTTTGTTTTATGGTTATGGCGAAAACGATTGAATTGATTCTCGCTGATAAAATTAATTTAGAGGCATAGGAAATTATGTACACTATTTCGTCAAAAGTGTACACTTATGTTTGTCGTTTAATAATGAAGTGGTTACGACTTACTAGCTTTCTGATTTAAATTTAAGCTGGTAGTTTTTGGGTGTAGAATTATACAGTTTGTTAAATTCACGGTAGAAATAAGAACGATTATTAAAGCCGGATTGATAGCAAACTTCTGAAACAGTCAATTTGTTTTTACGCAGTAATTCTGCAGCATATTTTAATCGGATAGTTCGAATTAAATCACTTGGTGTAAAACCAAAAAGGAGCTTGGTTTTTCTATACAATTGTGAATTGCTGATGCCTAGTTCTTTTTCGATAAATAAACTTTGTAGATTTTCGTTATCGATATTATTACGAATTAGTTTGATTACCTTTTTTATAAAATCCTTTTCGTTGGTATCAGTTGGTTTAGTTGACAAATTATCCACCAGAATGTCATCAGTAAAATGTTTCAGGACAAGTTTTTTCTCTTCAAGAAGCTTTTTTATTCTTATTGATAAATGATCAGGATGAAATGGTTTTGGAATATAAGAATTGGCTCCGCTTCCTATTCCTTCAATTCTGTGTATGACAGAATCTTTTGCGGTAAGCATTATAAATGGAATATGGCAGGTTTTGCTTTGTCCTTTAATTTTTTTGCAGAACTCAACACCATCCATAAATGGCATCATAACATCACTGATAATAATGTCAGGAATCTCATTTTCAAGAATTTTCAGTGCTTCCAAACCATTAAAAGCCGATATTAATTTATATTTTTTGCTTAAAATTTGTTGTAATAGGGAATGAATTTCTTTTTCATCTTCAACAACTAATATTACTTTTCTTTGATCTTCAATTTCTTCAAGGATTGAAATTTTGTTTGGGATTTCTGTATTCTTTATTGGAATTTCTTCCAGTATATTTTTTAAATGGTTTGAAATAAGAATTGGACTTTGAGAGATTTCTAATTCTTTTTTGTCAAATGAATCTTTATTGCATGGTAATAAAACAGTAAAAGTTGTTTCTTTATTTAGGGTGCTGGAAACCTCTATTTGACCTCTTAAAACGGTGCTCAATTTTTTTACATATGCTAAGCCAATTCCAGTTCTGAACATATTATTGTCAGTTTCTTTATGTGTATTGGCTAAAAAAAATGGATCAAAAACAGAATCTAATTCCTCTTTCAAAATACCTTTTCCAGTATTAGTAACTGTTATATTTAATTTTTCTGAACCTTTTTCCTGAATATAAAGTTTAAGAGTTATTCTTCCATTTATCGGCGTATACTTAAAAGCATTTGACATTAGATTAAAAACAATTTTCTCAATTTTATCCTTGTCGTACCAACCTGATAAAGTAGGAGGAATGTCGAGCTTGTAATCAATGTTTTTGTCTAAAGCCCATTCGTCAAACAATTCAGCAATTTGTTCGATTAAACTTATCAAATCGAACTTTTTTGCTTTTATCTGCAAAAAGTTATATTCGGCTCTTCTAAATTCAAGTAATTGTTGTGTAAGAAATAATAACCTCGACGAATTTCGTTGGACCATCTGTATGAATTTCTGGTTTTTTTCGCTAAGATTTTTTGCCTCAGAAAGCTTCTCAACAGGTCCAACAATTAAAGTTAGAGGAGTTTGAAATTCATGTGCAATTTCAGTGAAAAAATTAAGCTTGTTTTCGTGAAGTTCTTCTTCTTTTTTTCTAAAATAAATGTTTTGCTGCAATAACTGGCGCTTTTTATAATAACTAATGACAAATACCACAAAAGCCAAAGAGAGCAATGCGTAAATTAGCAAAGCCAATTTTGACTGCCAAAATACAGGTTTAATGCAAATATCGATGGCATGAACGGGTTTACCCCAAACACCATCTGCATTGGACCATTTTAGCCAAAGAGAATACTTCCCTTTAGGAACATTGGTAAAGGAGATTATTTTTCGATTACCGATATTTTTCCAATCATTATCAAAATTGGTTAATTGATAGGCATATAGACATTTTTCAGTATTAATATACGTTAAAGCTGTCAACTCAATATCAAAAAAATTCTGATTATGATTTAAAACAATTGATGGCCGAGTGTTTGAATTTGGAGTTATAACCAAACCCTGATAGTAGGGAATAGGTTGGTTTTGACCACTAATTTTATCAATAAAAAGATCTGGAATAACAGCTGATTCTTTTATTTTTTGAGGTAAGAAATAATTAAATCCTTTTATTCCTCCCATAAAAATAAATTGAGACTTTAATTCCTTGTAAAAAGCCCCATCAGCAAATTCATTATTTTGAAGGCCGTCATTTTTGGTGTAATTAATAAATTTTAATTTGCTAAAATCGAATTTTGAAATCCCAAAATTTGTGCTTAACCAAAGATTATCTTTTTGATCCGTAATGATTCCGTGAATGGTATTATCAGGAAGGCCATTATTAACAGTGAAGTTTTTAAATACCGCTTTTCCATCGTCTTTTATATGTTCAAGTAGATTTAAGCCAAAACTGGTACCAACCCAAAGTTGATTTTTAGAATCAGTTTGTAAACATAAAATATCATTGTTTGATAAACTTTTAGAGTCATTTTTAATGTTTTTATAGATGGTGAAAACTTCAGAATTTTTATCGAACAAATTTAATCCACCAAATCGGGTTCCTATCCAAAGCTGATCTTCATTTTTTGGAATAATTGAAAAAATATTGTTACTGCTTATTTTATTTGTTTGACTATTATCAGCAAAATATCTTTTGAAATCAGAGACTTTTAAGTTTGAACCCAAGCGTTGAATCTTACATCGAATCATGCCATAACCATTGGTTCCAATCCAGATAAAACCATTTTTGTCCTGATAAATAGAATAAACAGATTTAAAAACTCCACAATCTTCATTTCCTATAATTGCTGTCCAGCTAATTAATTTTGATTTTTCTAAATCAAAAAAAGCTATACCGTCTCCATCCGTACCAATAAAAATCAAGTTGTCTTGTCCTTCACACAATGTAAAAACAGCATTATTAATAATGCTATTGTTTTCATTAAAATTTTTATATTCTAATATAGTTTTGGGATTTAAATAAAAATTTGAAGGAAACTTAAATAACCCTTTACCTTTTGTACCAACCCAGAAAGAATTATCCTGTCCTTTCAGAAAAGTTCTGACAATTGCACCGTCCAATTCAGGCATTTGTGATTTAGAAATAGAGTAAAATGTTTTTTTAAGCGGACTTATTTTAAAAATCCCGTCACCATCAGTTCCTGCCCAGAAAGTGTTTTCATTGCCTTGAATTAGTGTTGTTGTTTTATGATTTTTCAGATGTTCTAACCAATCATAATTTATAATATTACCGTTTGAATCAATAACAAAATGAGAAGACCCAGTTGAAACGACAAGACCTTCGGGAATTTTTCCAATGATTTTGTCAATTTTTTTCTCATAGAAAACAGGAACATTATTATTTGTAGAGTACAGCTGCGAAGTACTTTCTAGAGATAAAGCAAATATTTTTTGTTTTGATACTATTTCAAATGATCGGATTTTATCGGATATTAATTTTACTTTTGAAATCAGTTTTTTTCCATTATTTGCATTTTTTAGCGTTAGCACATATAATTGGTTATTTTCAAACAAGGCTATTAATTCTCCCGATTGTGTGAATTCCATTTTTTTTACAGCCTTCTTCGGAATTTGATTTGAATGTAATAACTCAAATTTATCGTTGTTGAAGTATCCAATTCCCCAATCTTTTGCAGAACAAAACACTTTTTTATCAGTATCAAAAGTAATATTGAATTCAGTTTCAGATAATGGAGGTATATTTTCTCTGCCAAAAAAGTAGCTAGTAAATGTGTTTGTGTTTTTATTGTATCGGTTTATTCCATGAATTGTTAATATCCAAATTTGACCAACATTGTCCTCGTCTATTTTAAGAATAACCTGATTACTGATACTATTTTTATTATCTAATTCAGGACGGAAAATTTTGAAATTACTTCCATCATAACGATTTAATCCATCCCATGTTCCAATCCAAATTAAGTTTTCAGAATCCTGAAATATAGTATTAATAGAACTATTAGATAGTCCTTTAGTATTGTCCAATTGTTCTGAAGAATATTCAATTTTGGTTTTTTGAACAGAATCCTGAACTAATTTATTTTTTTTATTAGGAGAGTTTACCCGAAAATTTGGCGACAACTGCTTTGGTACAGACGTGATATTACTTTTATTTTCACATGCAAAGAGCGCAATAAAGGCAAGACAAAAAAGAGCAATTTTAATTTTCAATTGTATATTTTTTAATGTTTTCTCAAACTAACATAGTCATCGTTCATGTTTTACAACATCGATTTCTATTTATTCATCAAACATTAGTATGCTTGATGTGTGAGAGGTAATTGAAATTAAAGCGCTGTTATATAGTAACTAAGGTATTATTAAGGAAAGTTCTGACATATGACTTTTATCATACAAATTTAATTTTAACATAAAGGGAATTATTGGCAAAAAAAAAAGCTGATACTCAATTGTATCAGCTTTTTGTGTTTTATACTTTTTTGACTTTCTTTAAAGCCTCTATGTAGTTTTCGTTTACCTTTTCCCAATTTATATGCTGGTAGAAAGCATCGATGTAACTTCCTTTTCTATTTTGGTAATCCAGGTAATAAGCATGTTCCCATAAATCGATCCCCATAATTGGAGTTCCCGGAATCAATGCATTTTTCATTAACGGATTATCTTGATTATCAGTTGTCGTTACTTGTAATTTTCCGTATCTGTCTACAACTAACCAAACCCATCCAGATCCAAATTGTTTGGTTGCCTGTCCTTTAAACTGATTTGTAAGGTTATTGAAAGATCCAAATTCTTTATTGATAGAACCAGCCAAAGTATCTTTTGGAGTTAGTTCTTTTGGAGTCAGAATATTAAAATACAAAGTATGGTTGTAATAACCACCAGCATTTTGACGAAGTTTTGCATTGTTGAGATCTAATTTTTTTAAGATATCTTCAATTGGCAGGTTTTCAAATTCGGTGTTTACAATCTCTTTGTTTAGATTATTCGTATACGTTAGATAGTGCTTAGAATAATGCGTCTCCATAGTAAGCGTTCGTATTGCCGGTGCTAATCCATCATACGAAAAAGAAAGTTTTGTTAATTCAAAAGATCCCGGATCTGCTTTTACATCATTTGGAGACCCAATCGTAATCTTCTCTTCTTTTGTCGGTAAAGGTACTTCGACAACTTCAGTTAGCTTATTGTCATTACAAGAAAATAATAGAAACAATGAAGCTAAAATGCCAAAACGGGTAATGTTTTTCTCCATAATGTTAGTTATTTTGATGTTAGTGAATTAATAATTTCTATATAGCTTTCTTTGGCTTCGTCGATTGATATATGGCTAATTTGCATCCATGCATTTGTTTTGAAAGCATCGCGTAAATCAAAATTCTCAGATTGATTGTAGACAGCTGTTCCAAATGTCGCCTGTTTGTAATAGGCATAAAGCCTTAATTGCACATCTTGTGGCAATGAGGCTTGGGTCATTTTCAAAGCAGTTTCTACAGCCTCTAAAAAACGAGTATCTAAATCTTTTTCGATCATTTAAGCTTTTGTAGCAATAATGGTTTTTCCTCCAATTGCTTTTTGGTTTAATACCACATTAATTGGAGTACCTAAAGGTAAAAATAAATCTACCCTTGAACCAAATTTAATAAAGCCGGCATCAGTTCCCTGAACAACCTGCATTCCTTCTTGTGCATAATTTACAATTCTACGGGCCAAAGCACCTGCAATTTGTCTGTACAAAACCTGTCCGAAAGTTTCGTTTTCAATTACAATAGTTGTTCTTTCGTTTTCCTCGCTTGCTTTTGGATGCCATGCAACTAAAAATTTACCAGGATGATATTTACTAAATTTTATGATACCGTCCATTGCGTAACGAGTAACGTGTACGTTAATTGGCGACATAAAGATAGATACTTGTAAGCGTTTATCTTTGAAAAATTCACCTTCGTATACTTCTTCAATAACCACAACTTTTCCGTCAACAGGAGCAAGAATGTGATCGCTGTTTCTGATTGCGATTCTTTTAGGATTTCTAAAAAATTGTAAAATAATGATCAAAACTAATAAACCAGCTAGTTGTACCAGTATTCTCAACCAACTGATATCAATAAATTTCTCAGCAAGTAAAAGTACGGCAACCGTGAAAACAGTACCTAATAAAATGGATGGACCTCCTTCTTTATGAAACATAATATAAAATTTGATAAAATAAAAATATAATTGGTGCTACAAATATAACACTATCTAGTCGATCTAATACACCTCCGTGGCCAGGCATTATTGCTCCGCTGTCTTTTACGCCGGCAACTCTTTTGAATTTTGATTCTATTAAATCTCCAATCGTTCCAAAAATGCTGACAATTAAAGCAATAATCATCCAGATTAAGATTGATTTGTTGCTAAACTCAGGATTAGGCTGTATGTATAATTTTGAAATTAAAAAACCGGCAAAACTAGCAAATACAACACCTCCCAAAAAGCCTTCTATGGTTTTTTTAGGAGAAATGCGTTCAAATAATTTGTGTTTACCCATTGATTTTCCAACCAGATAAGCAAAAGTATCATTGGTCCAGATTAAGACGAATAAACCAATAATAATTTTAGGATTATAGTCTTTAATACCAAAAGAAATTTTAGTGATAAAAAGAAAAGGCAACATGATATATCCAATCAAATAAATGTATTTGGAGACCTTGCTGATGCTCTGCGTGTCATCAAATAAAAAGAAAATACATTTTATAGAGACAATCAAAGTGATTATAAGCAACACAGAGAATAATTTGTCTGTATCAACCGTAATTTGAATGTTTTCTTTTAGAAATTTGTTGATGTAGTTTTCAGTTTCGGCTCTATAGAAACTTATTAGCGAAACTGTAGAGTAAAACAGTGTAACAAACAAGATAGCAATAATCTTGTTGATTCCAGCCAGATTGCAAAACTCATAAGTTGCAATAATTAGAAAAATACCAAAAAGAATGATAAAGCTCTCTGTTGAAAACAGAATAGAAGTTAGTAATAAAGCGATATAAACAGCACCAGAAATGGTTCTCTTGAGTGTTTCATTCATCTTAAAGATCTTCTAAGAGCAATAAATAAAGATTCTTGGCAACACTTCCGTATTGTGTAAAATCTTCTTCTTTCGCTTTTTCGAAATATTTTATTGTGGTAATGTTAGTAGGATAATCTCTTTCGTATTTACGTTTAATAGCGCTTAAACCATCGCTTTTTATAGAAAGGATCTGACTTGTTGTAGCAATAATTACAATATTTGCAGGTAATTCGTTTGGTTTGTTCTGTCTGATTTGTTTTGATGAAAACAAAATAGAACCTTCATCAGCAATAAGATTTTCGCAAGTTGCTAAAAGAAATTTTGGTCTGGCAGGTGCAATATAGAGTAACTTATTTTCCTCTAATAAATGAAAAAGACCCGGTTCATAACAAAGGACTTCATTTTCGAACCAATCGTTTTCTTCTAAAATATTTTCAAACTGTTCAGCTACTTCTTGTTTGTTTTCACAATACAAAAACTTACCGCCATTTTTCTTAAAATTGAAAATGAACCTTTCGTCTATAGACAAATGGCTATCCTGGATTGAATTGCCCGCATATTCACTTTCATTTTCGTCGTCGGAAGCGGCATCGCTAGAACCAAATATTTTTTTGAAAAAATTCATTTTTTATATGAAATACTTTACATGTTAATTGAAAACGTTCAAAGATAAAAAAATCTTAATTCAAAAGGCTATTTTGAATTAAGATTTTAAAAAATATTACGTATTTCTGAAGAATTTACGAAACCACTTCTTCTAAATTTTTATCAAAAGTGCGTTTTCCGAAAATTGTTTCTAAGTCATCTTTAAAAATAACTTCTTTTTCAATTAATATATCAGCAAGCTGATTTAACTTGTCTTTGTTTTCTTCTAAAATTTGAATGGCTCTTTTGTATTGACCTTCAATTAATTCTGAAATTTCAGCATCAATAATTTTTGCTGTCTCGTCAGAATATGGTTTTGAAAAGTTGTATTCGCTTTGTCCTGTTGAGTCGTAATAAGTAACGTTTCCGATTTTATCATTCAAACCGTAGATAGTTACCATAGCACGAGCCTGACGTGTAACTTTTTCTAAATCGCTTAATGCACCAGTCGAAATTCTGTCAAAAGTTACTTTTTCTGCAGCTCTTCCGCCCATAGTTGCACACATTTCGTCTAACATTTGATCTGTTCTAACGATTTGTCTTTCTTCCGGCAAGTACCAAGCCGCTCCTAAACTTTGTCCACGAGGCACAATAGTTACTTTAATAAGTGGTGCAGCATGTTCTAACATCCAGCTTACAGTTGCATGACCAGCTTCGTGAATAGCGATTGCTCTTTTCTCTTCTGGAGTAATGATTTTATTTTTCTTTTCAAGACCGCCAATGATTCTGTCAACAGCATCAAGGAAATCTTGTTTGTCTACTGCGGTTTTGTTGTTACGGGCAGCAATTAATGCAGCTTCGTTACAAACGTTAGCAATATCAGCACCAGAGAATCCCGGAGTTTGTTTTGCTAAGAAATCAAGATCAAGACCTTCGACTTTTTTGATAGGAGCTAAGTGTACAGCAAAAATTTCAGCTCTTTCACGAATGTCCGGTAAGTCAACAAAGATTTGTCTGTCAAAACGTCCAGCACGCATTAAAGCTTTGTCAAGAACATCAGCTCTATTGGTTGCAGCCAAAACAATTACGTTAGAGTTTGTACCAAAACCATCCATTTCTGTTAGTAATTGGTTCAAAGTATTTTCTCTTTCGTCATTTCCGCCAGACATATTGCTTTTTCCTCTAGCTCTACCAACAGCATCAATTTCATCAATGAAGATAATAGCAGGAGATTTTTCTTTAGCTTGTTTAAATAGATCACGAACACGTGAAGCACCTACACCTACAAACATCTCTACGAAATCAGAACCTGATAAAGAGAAGAATGGAACCTGAGCCTCACCGGCAACAGCTTTTGCAAGCAAAGTTTTACCAGTTCCAGGAGGACCTACAAGTAAAGCTCCTTTAGGGATTTTACCTCCAAGATTGGTGTATTTTTCAGGGTTTTTCAAGAATTCTACAATTTCTTGTATTTCTTCTTTTGCACCTTCTAAACCTGCAACATCTTTAAATGTAGTTTTGATATCAGTTTTCTCATCAAACAATTTAGCTTTAGATTTTCCAATGTTAAAAATTTGTCCGCCACCGCCACCTGCGCCACCTGACATTTTACGCATAATGAAAATCCATACACCAATAATGATGATGATTGGAAGCAAACTAATTAAAATATCGCTCCAGTTATTTTTTTCTTGGAAAGTATAATTTTTTAACTTTTTATCTGCTATAGCAGTTTGTAAGCTTTTTTCAAAATTTTGAATATCTCCAATTTTTACAATATAATGAGGTCCTTTATTAACCCTTTCAAACATATCTTTGGATACTTTTTTGTTTGCAGGATCTTTAAGAGCAGCAGCAGTAAGGTATACTTCTGTTTCTGATTTATTATAGATTATTACCTTTTCAACTTGACCTTTTTGTAAAAGATTATTGAAATCAGGAGGTGATAGTTGTATTGGTTCGCTTAAGTTAGATCCACCGGTTGCAAAACTTATAAATAAAAAAACTAAAAGTATTGCGGTGTATATTAACCAAGGACTTATTTTAAATTTACTCGGATTTGGATTATTATCTTTAGCCATTAGAAAAAATTTTCTTTAGTATTTGTTTTCGATTGTAGTTATTTTGGCGTCACCCCAAAGGCTTTCGATATTATAGTATTCACGAATGTGTTTTTGGAAAACATGTACCACGATATGCACATAATCCATCAGAACCCATTCTGCATTATCGGTTCCTTCTACGTGCCAAGGTTTGTCTTTTAAGTCTTTAGATACTGTTTTTTGAATTGAGTTTACAATGGCGTTAACTTGGGTATTAGAGCTTCCGTTGCAAATGACAAAATAGTCACAAACAGCCGTGTCTATTTCTCTTAAGTCAAGAATATCGATATCATTTCCTTTTACTTCTTCAATCCCTTTGATTATGTTCGCCAATAGAACATCATTATTAATCGTCTTTTTCGCCATGAATTATTTTATATGAATTTGTAAAGTTACCAAATTTTGTGATTATTTTTGAACCTTAACAAAATATTAAATTAAGTTATTTAAATTACCTAGATGAAGCTAATCAAACTCGATGCCATAGATTCAACAAATGATTTCTTAAAATCATTGTCAAGCCAAGATGAACTTGAGAATTTCACTGTCGTAACAGCTGAAAATCAGACAAAAGGAAAAGGGCAAATGGGAGCAAAGTGGCAGTCTGAATCCGGTAAAAACTTAATTATGAGTGTCTTGGTGAAGGAATTTCTATATGATAATGAACAGTTTTTTAATCTGAGTATTGTGGTTTCATTAGCCGTAATTGAGGTTTTAAAAACGTTAAATATTTCTGATTTAAGTATAAAATGGCCGAACGACATTATGTCATACAATAAGAAAATTGGTGGCATACTAATCGAAAACACCATAAAAAGCGATGGCAGAATCGTGTCAGTTGTCGGATTAGGACTAAATGTCAACCAAACTAATTTTGATCATTTGCCAAACGCATCTTCTTTGGCAGTCATTGCCGGAAATACTTTTGATAAAGATGCTCTGCCAGCCTTAATTATCGAAAAAATGCAGGAAAAAATCCAATTATGGCGAACTAATTCTGATGATTCCTGGGCAGCTTATTTTGAAACCTTATTCCGAAAAGGAATTCCAATGCCATTCAAAAAACTAGACCCCGAAACCTCTGGGCAAAATTTCATGGGAATCATTCAAGGCGTTTCTTCTGTTGGAAAAATTCAAATTTTATTAGAAGACGATTCTGTTTCCGAATTTGATATCAAAGAAGTTCAGATGCTTTATTAGGAGGTTCAGAGGTGCATAGTTGCAAAGGTCCAGAGGTTTAACATAGAGACGCATATTTGTTTGCTCCATGTTGTAAAAAGGTTTCAAGGTTTTTTTTAAAATCAAATCAGTGTAAATCCGTTTTATCCGTTAAATCCACATGCCATTTTCATCAATTTAAACCTCAACTAATTTATCTGTTTTAGGAGCTATTTTTCTATTCCAATAAAAGATATAAATAGTTCCCAGAATGGAAGGTGCCATCCAGGTAATTATATTTCCAATACCAATTCCGGCAACAATAAATGCTGTTATTGAAGCGATTAAAGCCCCAATCATTTTACCGATGTGTTTAGAAAGCCAGTTTTTATTGGATACCGAAAGATTTTTGAAGAATATAAAATCTTTCACTGTCATGTAAAATCCAAAACCTCCGAAGAAAGTAAACAAAATACCATTTTCGATACTATTGAATTGACAATATAGTCCAATTGAAATCATTATTACGGAAAAGAATAACATACTTCCGGAGATTAATTTATCAGTGAAATCGGCCTTTGTTTTGCGTTTAAAATTTAAAAAACGATTTCCCGAAATAACCAGATAAATGGTAAACAAACCAATTAAGAATAAAAAGATATTCTGATGTTTAGGCATCCAGCAAATCGGAATAGAAATAAGAGAACTCGTTACCATTCCTATGGAAAATAGTTTACCCATTTTCTTATGTAATGATCCTCCTTTTTTGACTATAATACTTCCAATTCCGGTAATAAGTCCAATTCCTCCAAAGAAGGCATGAATATAAATTAAAATCTTGATAGTTGCTTCCATTTTTAGGTTTGTTAGTTTAATGGATCAAACTTCGATCAATAATTTAGCTTACAATAATTAATAGTTCCGAACTGTAATTTTTTGAGGATGAACTGGAGGTTTTGCCACGAAGGCACAAAGGCGCAATTTTTTTTTTTTTTTTGAATAATCTCGTAAAGGCGCAGAGTTGTAAAGTTTTTTTTAATGCAACAGATTAATGATTAAAATAACTGCACAACCAAAATGAAACAAAAACTTTGCGCCTTTGTGGCAAAATCATAAAAAAAGCCCGATCTGAACATGCCCCAAAAAGTTAGACACTATTTGGGGCATTTTTTATGGAAAGAAAAGTAAAGTATGACTATGCATTTAAGTTAGAATGTGTAGAATTGGTTTTAAAGAAGCATTATTCAGATGGATATGTTTCAAAATTAAAACAGACTCCAAGATGGAATATTCGTAAGTGGGTCAGTTTTTATAAGACATATGGTAAAATTGGTTTATTGCCACGAATGAATCAAAGCTATTCAGCCGAATTTAAGCTAAAAGTGCTCAATATCATAGAAAAGGAATCCCTTAGCTTGATGCAGGCTGGTATAAGATTTAATATTCCCGATATTTCCATAGTTTTAAAATGGAAAAAAGATTTTGCT
>NZ_FZNL01000030.1 GCF_900187965.1 Flavobacterium sp. ov086
TCTACACATTCTAACTTAAATGCATAGTCATACTTTACTTTTCTTTCCATAAAAAATGCCCCAAATAGTGTCTAACTTTTTGGGGCATGTTCATACTTTCTAAAGGCTTTTATATTTTTTATGCGTTTTGATTTACTCAGCAGCAACAGCATTTTTACGTTCTAGCAATGCCATGTAAAATCCGTCGAAACCAGACTCAGAAGCTAATATTTTACGATCTTTTATAAAAGTAAATTGCTTTCCGATTTCAGTTTTTAAGAATTTCTCTACCTGTTCTTGATTTTCTGATGGTAAAACAGAGCAAGTTGCATAAACTAGTTTCCCACCTGGTTTTACAATTTTAGAATAACTCTCTAAAACTTCTGCCTGTACTTTACGGATGTTATCGATAAACTCAGGTTGTAATTTCCATTTTGCATCCGGGTTTCTTTTTAAAACTCCTAAACCACTACAAGGTGCATCAATTAAAACACGATCAGCTTTTTCGTGTAGTTTTTTGATCACTTTTGTGGTGTCAATAATACGATATTCGATATTAAAAGCGCCATTTCTTTTGGCTCTTAATTTCAATTGTTTCAGTTTGCTTTCGTATAAATCCATTGCAATCAATTGTCCTTTGTTTTCCATCAAAGAAGCAATGTGCAACGTTTTTCCTCCAGCACCGGCGCAAGTATCAACAACACGCATTCCTGGTTTTACATCTAGAAAACCAGCTACTAATTGTGAGTTTGCATCCTGAACTTCAAAAAGTCCTTGTTTAAAAGCATCTGTCAAAAACACATTTGCTCTTTCTTTTAAAACTAAAGCTTCAGGCTGATCTTTTAAATATTCTGTTTCAATATTTAAATCCATCAACGTGTTTCTCAGACTTTCTTTAGTTCCTTTAAGGGTGTTGGTTCTTAAAATAACTTTTGCAGGCTGGTTTTGAGCGGCAATTTCTGTCGACCAAACTTTCTCTCCAAGTTCTTTTACACCCAATTCATCCATCCAATCGGGAATAGATTCTTTAAGTGCTCTAACTTTTGAAAGTTCGTCAAAACGTCCTTTTATTTTTCTTTCAGGAGTTCCTTCTAATTGTCTCCAATCCGGAATTGGATATCCTCTTAAAACTGCCCAAACTGCGAACATTCTCCATAAATTATCTCTATCGAAAGGTTCTTTTACTTCGGCAATTTCTGCATATAATCTTTTCCAACGAACAATTTCGTATATCGTTTCAGCAACAAACTTCCTGTCAGAACTTCCCCAACGTTTGTCTTTTTTTAAGGCTCTAGCTACCACTTTGTCTGCATATTCTCCTTCATTGAAAATTGCATTTAAAGAATCGATGGTAGTATAAACTAAATTTCTGTGTAATCTCATTTTAATTATTTGAGTTGCAAAGGTACTATTAATTGATTGAAAGTTAAATTTTTAATTTTGATTGTTGTTTTAACTTCCTTTTAAAAAGAAAAAAAACACTCTGATAAAGTTTAAAAGAGTGTTTTTTGAATGTATTTATAAATGATTTATTTTATAATTCGGGTCAATCCGATATTTTCCGGAGCGTGAAGCACCATTGGGAATTTCTCTATTTTAACCGAACTACTGTCTAAACCAAAAGCTCTTTCTTCAGATAAACTCAGTTTCTTGATGAAGAAATAAGAGTTCATGATAATATTTTCGTGCCATCTTAAATCGTTATCATTTGATAAGAATTTCTCAGACAATACGAATTTGAAATCACCAATAATATTGTTTTTGTTCAAAGATTCGTAACGGCTTGTAATATCTACCTCGCCACGTTTTACCATGTCACGAATTACTTCTCTGAACATTAAATTGATTTTTGTAGGTTCTCTAAATCCTAAATTAAAATCGATTCTGTAAATATCATCTTTAGCAATTTCAGTAACTTTATATTGTGTTTTATAAGGCTCCGTAAGAATGTTTACGTGTACAAACCAATAGATATCAGCTCTTTTTGGACGTTTTTGTAAAATCGAGTAAATTACTTTTTCTTCCAATTCATCAACACGGTTTGCATTGGTCATGTAAACTAAATGTGTTGCATATTTAGGAATAGATAAGTCTTCGCTTAACTCCATTAATACTTTCTTATAATCGTCAATCTTGATGATTTTAGTATAGCTTTTATTGATTTTCTTAGCCAAATACCAGATCGTCATAATCGAAATCAACATTATTGCAATGATTAATGTTACGTAACCACCTTCGGCAAATTTTGTAATATTTGCAAAAAGGAAACTGAATTCGATTAATAAATAAATCGTAATTAATGGCACCATTAAATACAATTTTACTCTTTTCATTATCAAATAATAATTAAGTAAAATAGTTGTCATGATCATACATAGAATGATAGCAAGACCATAGGCATGCTCCATATTTCCTGATTCTTGAAAGTGTAAAACAATTCCAACACAACCAAAGAATAATAACCAGTTAATTGACGGTATATATAATTGTCCTTTTACTTCTGTAGGATATTTGATTTTTACTTTTGGCCAGAAATTCAAACGCATTGCTTCGTTGATCAAAGTAAATGACCCACTAATAAGCGCCTGAGAGGCAATTACCGCAGCAAGAGTCGCAACTACGATACCAAACGGCAAGAACCAATGCGGCATGATGAGGTAAAATGGATTTCCGTTTTCTCCACCTAGTTGTTGTAATGTACTTCCTTCATGGTGAATTAAATAAGCTGCTTGACCAAAGTAGTTTAATACTAAAGTTGTTTTTACAAAAATCCAGCTAATTCTAATATTTTTTCTTCCGCAGTGTCCCATATCAGAGTACAAAGCTTCGGCTCCTGTAGTACATAAAAATACAAATCCAAGAACAAAGAAACCATCTGGATGAATCGATAATAAATGATAAGCGTAGTAAGGATTTACCGCTTTTATAACCTCAGGATGATTTAAAATTTGAATTGCTCCCAGTGTTCCCAACATTGCAAACCAAATTAACATCATTGGGGCGAAAAATTTCCCAACCAGTTTAGTTCCAAATTGTTGAATGGTAAATAGAATGAATAAAATCCCGATAACAATATAAACAATTGTTTGTGTTTCCATTGTAGGATAGAAAGCTCTAATACCTTCAACAGCAGATGAAATCGAGATTGGGGGTGTTATAATACCATCGGCAAGTAAAGCACTCCCTCCAATAATGGCGGGGACAATTAGCCACTGAATTTTTGTTTTCTTGACTAAGGCATATAAAGCAAAAATCCCACCTTCGCCATGATTATCAGCACTTAAAGTGATAAGTACATACTTAATGGTAGTTTGTAAAGTCAATGTCCAGAAAACACAAGAAATACCTCCTAAAACAATATCGGCATTAATTGCGTAATCGCCAAGTATGGCTTTCATTACGTATAATGGAGAAGTACCAATATCTCCATAAATAATTCCCAATGTTATCAATAAACCTCCTATAGACAACTTACTATGTAAGTTTTTATGCGATGCGCTCATGTATGTTTTTATAAAAGACGGTTGCAAATTTACTGTTTTAAAACAAATTAGAGTCAATTATAATTAAAAAGATAAAAAAAAGCACAATCGTCAAATTGTGCTTTAGATTTTTATCTGAAAATGCGATTTTAATATTAACCTCTTCTTCCACCATTACCTCTTGAATTAGAACCACTTTCTCTTTGTGGTTGACTGCCTCTTGATTCCTGACTAGCTCTTGGAGCTTCAGAACGTTGCATACTTGGAGTATTTTGTTGTCTCGGTGTACTAGCTCTGTTATCGGAATAACTTCTTGGAGATTCTGTTCTTGCGGGAGCTGGAGTTGAAACTCTGTTGGTATTCATCGTACTTTGTGAATTTCCTCTACCGTAACCTCCGTTATTCTGACCATAATCTCTTCTGCTATCAGTTCTATTCGTATTATCAACTCTTACAGGATTAGTTACTGTTGCAGCGTTATCTCTGTTTGTTGTACTTACACGATTTGTATTGTAGCTTCTGTCAGAGTTTGTTCTGTTATCAGTATAGGTTCTGTTTGGAGTTCTATTGTCTGTTGGAGTAGAAACTCCTCCCATATTTACTCTGTTTTCACCATAATTTCTGTTAGGAGTTCTATTATCTGTTCCTGTAGAAATTCTTCCTGAGTTTGATCTGTCTGTGTTATAAGTGTTTTGAGTTCTGTTGTAATCTCTGCTTGCAACACGTCTTTGATCAAGATCATATCTGTTAGAAACATTCGCATGTCTTTGAGAAAAACTGTAGTCAGGACGTCTGGTTTCATATCCATAAGAACGTCTTGATTGGTACAAAACAGGAGCAACATAACTTCTTCTTGTATTTACATAATTGTAATGATTGTTTACGTTGATACATACATTTATGTTGTTTCTATATCTGTAAATTGGGTAAGGTCTCCATGCAGCATAATAAGTTGGATACATATTCCATCCCCAAGTAGAGTAGTAAGGTCTGTAATTCGTAACCCAAAATGAGCTGTAAATTACCGGAGCTACGCTGTAAACAGGCTCATAAATATAATTGTCTCCGTATAAATAAGTGTTACCTACTACCTGAACGCTAACTTTATTATAATTATCTCTTTCTACATCAATTGTTGCAACATCCTGATAAACATCACGATCAAGAACGGCTTGGATAATTACAACGTGCGTTCTGTTTTCTACAGATTCAATAACACGTAAATAATCTACTTCGTTGTCATCATTCAAATCAAGGTTTGAAATTTGATATTTTGGATCGTTCAAGCGTCTTTCAAAATCCTGAAGATTCGCAGATTCTCCAAACATAGATGCAACGGCTCTTAAATCTAAGTTATCGCTGATATCTGAATTTTTTGCATATACAGTAGTTTGGCTTTGTGCTGTACAAGAGGCGAAACCTATTGCTATTATGGCTATTAAAAGTAATTTCGTTTTCATGGCAAAATCATATTAAGATTGATATTTTGATGATATCCAATTACTGTGCCAGAAAAAAAAACAAAACTTAAATTATATGTTAGAATTAATTGTATTTTAGCAACAAATAAATCTTAACCTATATGAAAAAAGTATTATTATTTTGTGGCGCTTTTATTTTATTTGTGTCTTTTAAAACGCTGAGTGATAGTGATAAAAGGATGTTTTATAGTGGTTTCACATCTATACAAATTGATACTTTATTTCAGGATAAAATTAGCATTAGAGCGATATCAATTGATAAAAATAAAATTTGGTATGGAGCAGATAATTCTCGTTTTGGGTACTACGATTTAGAGAAAAAAGAGAAATTCGAAGAGCATATTTATCGCGATACCTTAAAGTTAGAGTTCAGAAGTAT
Source organism: Flavobacterium sp. ov086 (assembly GCF_900187965.1). Taxonomy (GTDB): domain Bacteria; phylum Bacteroidota; class Bacteroidia; order Flavobacteriales; family Flavobacteriaceae; genus Flavobacterium. Next base: position 5,322 of record NZ_FZNL01000030.1, read on the forward strand.
TGCTCAAACTTCAAAAGATATTTTTTTATTAAGTGTAGGTAATCCGGCATTGCTTTATTCTGTTTCTAAAAAGACAAATAAAGTGAAATTGGTATATAAAGAAGTGAACCCAAAAATATTTTACGACAGTATGCAATTCTGGAATGATAAAGAAGGAATCGCTATTGGAGATCCTACAGAAGATACTTTTTCGATTATTGTAACTCGTGATGGAGGAGAAACATGGACTAAAATTTTGTCTGATAAGTTACCGACAAATGCAAGCGGTGAAGCAGCTTTTGCAGCCAGTAATTCAAATATTGTAATTAAAGGAGATGATACATGGTTGGTTTCAGGCGGAAAAAAAGCGCGTGTTTTTTATTCGCCGGATAAAGCAAAAACATGGAAAGTGGTTGAGACACCAATTGTTCATGGAAAAACAATGACGGGTATTTTTACAGCTGATTTTTACGACTCTAAAAACGGATTTATTGCCGGTGGCGATTATGAGCTTCCAAGCAAAAAATCAGATAACAAAGCTTTTACTAAAGACGGAGGAAAAACCTGGCAGTTAATAGGTCAGGATATGGGATTTGGTTATGCATCATGCGTGCAATATGTTCCAGGCGGAAATGGTAAAGAAATTGTTTGTGTAGGTTCTGAAGGAATACAATATTCTCAAAATGGCGGACAAAACTGGACGCAATTGTCTACAGATTCAAAACTCTTCACTCTTCGTTTTGTGAATAGAAACCTTGCGATTGCCGCAGGGCATAATAAAGTAGTAAGACTGCGTTTTAAATAAGGATTAACACGAAAACGGATCAAGGCTAAATATTGTGGGAATCATAAATATACTCCCTAATTATTTTTTACCGCAGAGAATGCAAAGATTTTTAACTAAGAATGTCTTAGCAAGCGTCCCGAGGCTTCGGGATGCTTTTTATAAAACCTAAGAATAAAAAAACTTAGTGTTCTCTGCGGTAATTTTTTTTCCACAGGTTTTGGGATTGATCCTTAAATAGTCCTGAAATAATAAGAACCCTAAATAATAAAGCAAGTATTATTATATAGGGTTCCTTACCGCTGTTGTTTCTTTTGGGCAGGAACTTAATCTTTTCCTGCTTTATCACGGTATTGTTTTAGCAATTTTCTATTAAAATCGTCTTCTGATTTTTTTAGCTTTAATATCTTTTTTGACGAAAGAATCTTTTTTATATCTGAATTATATTTTACTCTTAAAAGATACAATTCTTTATCAGTGGCTTCCATTTGAGAAAGTAATGATGCTGCCTCTTTTTCAGAAATCGAATTGATGTTGTCATCATCTAATCGCTGCAGGTACATTTTCATCTTTTGATGTTTTAATTCAAATTGCTTATCATCATAAGCATTATAAATGGGCCAGAATTTCTCTGCTTCTGTAGAAGTTAATTCTAGTTCAGTTGTTAGAAAAGATACTTTGTAAGCTTTAATTTTTTCGCGTTTCTCATCTGTTTTACCGTTTTGTGCATAAAACGAAAAGCTTACTAAAAACAGAATTATCGGTAGTATTTTTTTGATTTTCATCTTTTAAGTTTTGTTTTATTCGGAAATTAAATGTTCTATATTTGGACTTGACGATAAAATATCTTCAAGAGTTTCATCTTCTATGGCAACATTTTTATTTAGTTTTTGAATGTCTTTAGCATCTAAATTCTGAATCAAATCATATTGATTCAAATTAGATTGATACGCTAAATAGGTTTCTAAAGTGTCTTCGTCAAGCTCTTTAGAAGTTGCGTTGTAATTGTTTACTATAGGAATCATTAAGGCAATAACAATAACAGCAGCAGCAAGAATTGTAAGTACTCGTTTGCGTTTGTAAAACGGAATAACTTTTACTTCTCTTTTCTCTTCGTTAATCTGTTGTAAAACTTTTGCCGAAAGATCATCAAAGTAATGATCCGGAGTTTTAAATCCAGAGGGTATTTTCGGTTCGTTTTCTAATTTAAATGCTTTCATAATAACAATAAGATAGATTTTGTTACAAAAGGTTTAATTTGATGTAACATATATTTCAATTTTTTTTACAGCATGATGATAAGAAGCCTTTAAAGCACCTACTGAAGTTCCTAAAATTTCGGCTATTTCTTCGTATTTTAATTCTTCGAAATACTTCATTTTAAAAACCAATTGTTGCTTTTCAGGCAAGGTAATTATTGCTTTTTGAAGCTTGATCTGAATTTCGTCGCCATCAAAATAAACATCGGCTTTTAAATTATCGATGGTTTTATTTTGGAGTGCTTCTGATGTTATTCCGTTTAATTTTGCTTTTTGGCTTAAAAAAGTCAAAGCTTCATTAGTTGCAATTCTGTACATCCAGGAAAAAAGCTTGCTTTCTCCTTTAAAGTTTTTTAGGTATTGATAAACTTTTACAAATGTATTCTGCAAGACATCGTCTGCATCATCATGGTTCAAAACGATGTTTCGAATATGAGAATACAAAGGTTTTTGATATTCAGACAAGAGTTTTTGAAACGCTGTATTTTGCGTTTTAGGATCTAGTAACTGTTGTATAAATTCCTTTTCGTCTATCAAACTTTTTGATTTATCAAACTTTAGTATTAGAATGAATTTTAAACAAAAGGTTTAATCAGTCTTGCTTTTTTTTTAAAATTCAGATTCTTCTTCAGGAGTTTTTGCCGCTGGAGTTGCTGCAGGTTTTGGTTGTGTAGAATCTGTTGTTTGTGGTTTGTAAACCGGAACTTTTGCAACAGGGATCACTTTTGGTTTCGTTGGGAAATAAATTTCAGTCATTAATTTAGATGGGCTTTTTACATCTAATTTACTGATCGTTAAAATTTCAAGATGTGACCAGGATAAATCCGGGAAGATTTTTTCGTTGTTGATGTAGGCTGTCGTTTTTGCAATAGCTTCATTTGTGTGCGAATAGTCTCCTGTTAAAGTTGTTTTAACAGCTTCGAAACCATTTAGTTTTCCGCCTAAGATATCACTTCCTGAAGTTGTTGTAATTTCTCTGTTTGTTGGTAAACAAATCGAAATTTTAGCTAGTCCCGTAGTTGTGTCGTAGGTATGGTAAATGATAAATGGTTTTCCGTTGGTAGATAAACCATTATTTTTACTGAACTCAATAAGCTTCGGAATTACAATTCTTGCATTTTTATTTACTTTCGAAATTTCACTCGTAAATGTTTGTTTTATATAAGGAGTCTCAGTTTTCTTAACAACACCATTTACTTTTATAGCATAGGTTTTTGTTTCGAAATCTAAGTTTTTGTCAATGTTTGCAAGGCTTTTTTCATAAATAGTTCCAATAACTTTATCGGAACCACCGTTTAAAGCTGTGTAAATTTTGAATAGAAAACTCATTGTTCCTGTTCCTTTCCAGGTAACTTTTGTTTTTCCGGCAAGGGTATCTTTAAATGTCCAGTTTACATCAGCTTCTGTTCCGTCAAATTTCATTTTTTGCTGAATGCTTTCTCCTTCTTTTGTTTTAAGAGTGATCGCATTTCCGTTTCCTTCGGCACCTGTCCAATAAAAAGAAGCTCCATTTCCCGTTGTTTTATTTGGGAATGTCATTTTCATTGAAGGATCTTCTACAGACCAGGATTCAAAATCTTCATAATTTCTAAAATCATTTACATAGTTGTACACAGTCGCTTTTGGCGAATTAATCACTTTGCTTCTTTCTACAGAAAAAATCCCTTTTTGGGTAGCGACAAAAACAGTGAGAGCAACTAAGCTTAATAATAATAAAAGAAATAAATATTTTAGAATCTTCATTGTTGTAGGTTGTTTGGTGTCGTAAAGTTATAAATTTTATTACTAGTCGCACTAGTAGCGGCGCAATAAAAGTACACTTTATAAATTTATTTGCTCAATAAAAGTTTCAAATAAAACGATTTTGGGGGAGTTTAATTGTAATTTTTTGAGATTTATTTTTATTTATGAATTATCTTTTGAAAAAGAATTTGATCACAAATAAAATGGCAATAAAAAGTAGGAATACAATTAGTACTTTGTAATTTCCTTTGTAGAAAACTTTGTGTAAAGCGAGATCTTTTCGGTAAGCAAATATCATTACGATTACAAATGCAATAAAAAAACAGAGTGCGAATATTAATTGTCCTTGACTAAACATAGTAAAAATTATTTTTGGCAAATTTAGAGAATTGTATATGAATTGTTGCTAATTTGCCACTTCATTTAATCAATTAAAATCATGAGGAAACAACTTGATGCAGTAACTGAATTTCATACTGCTTTTAAAATAGGTCACAGTCAAACTCCAATTGCTGATTTGGGAGAAACTAAAAAACTGCTTCGTTATAATTTAATGAAAGAAGAAAATGAAGAATATCTTGAAGCGGTTCAAAATAATGATTTGGTTGAAATTGCTGATGCGCTGGGAGATATGATGTATATTTTGTGCGGAACAATTATCGAACACGGTTTGCAGGATAAAATCGAAGCTGTTTTTGACGAGATTCAGCGTAGTAATATGAGTAAACTTGGTGAAGACGGACAACCAATTTACAGAGAAGACGGAAAAGTAATGAAAGGTCCGAATTATTTTAAACCTGATTTTTCTAAACTTTTATAGAGAAAATTAACCGCAAAGTGCGCTAAGATTTAATTTTTCTTTACGGATAGAAAACACAAAGTTCGCAAAGCTAGATCAACACAAAGCTTTGCGAACTTTGCGTTTAATCTTTGCGCACTTTGCGGTAAAATTAGCTTTGCATTTTATGATATAAATAGAAAACCCGATAACTGTGAAGCTATCGGGTTTGTTATTATATTAATCTTTTGGTTATTGAACTTTTACTGTCCATCCAAAAGTATCTTCAGAAAGTTTATTTTGAAGATTTGTTAGTTTTTCTTTTAAAAGAGCACCGTAAGTATTTTCAATTGGAGCCATTTCATAATAAACATCCTGATAAGAGAATCCTTTAATTACGCTGATAACAGCAGCAGTTCCAGCACCAAAAATTTCTTTTAATGAACCGTTTTTAGCCGCTTCTACCAATTCTGAAACAATAACAGGACGAACTTCTACTTTAAGACCTTCTTTTTCTGCCATAGCAATTAAACTTTTTCTGGTAATACCATCTAAGATTCTTTCGCTTGTTGGAGCAGTCAATAAAGTATCATTAATTCTAAAGAAAACGTTCATAGTTCCAGCTTCTTCCAGTTTAGTGTGCGTTGCATCATCTGTCCAGATTACTTGTTGAAAACCGTCTTTGTTTGCCAAATTAGTTGGGTAAAACTGTGCAGCATAGTTTCCGGCAGCTTTTGCAGCTCCAATTCCACCATTTGCAGCTCTACTATAATGTTCAGCGATAATTACTTTTACCTCACCTGAATAATAAGATTTTGCAGGAGAAAGTAAAATCATGAATTTATACTCGTCAGAAGGATTTGCAATAACTCCGGCACCAGTAGCGATCATAAAAGGACGGATATACATACTGCTTCCGTTTCCTTTTTGAATCCATTCCTGATCAATTTTTAATAATTCGTTCAAACCATCCATAAAAATAGATTCCGGAACTTCTGGCATAGCCATACGAACTGCCGAATTATTAAAACGCTTGAAGTTTTCATCTGGTCTAAACAACCAAACATCATTATTATCATCTTTATAAGCTTTCATTCCTTCAAAAATAGCTTGTCCATAATGAAAGACTTTAGAAGAAGGATCCATTAAAATTGGAGCATAAGGCTTAATGACAGGATTTGACCACTCTCCGTTTTTAAAATCACATTCAAATAAATGGTCTGTAAAAACAGCACCAAAGCTTAAGTTTTCAAAGTCTACTCCGCTTATTTTTGACGAAGTTGCTTTTCTGATTTCAATCTTGCTTGCTTGAGTTGTACTCATAATAATGTAAGTTTTTTTATGTAATTTTCATTTCAATAGAATAATCTAAAGTAATGATGTGGTATTAAATAGAATTTATTGAATGCAAAATTAAGTAAAAATATATAATTTGCTTAGTAAAACTGCATTATTTAGTGCCTTTAACTGAGATTTATTTATCTTATAATAAACTCAAAAAAAATGCTCGGTTTTATAAAGAATTTATGAAAAAAGTGCGGATTTTTAAGGCTTTACGCATTTGTTTTGCCTAAATTTGACTCGTAAAATGGCTTGAAAATGTACAAAAATGTACTACAAATTTATAAATAGTGGAAAGAGAGATAATTAAAACGCTGGATGGTTCAACAACAATTCATTTAAAGGAATGGGATGAATGTTATCATTCTAAGCACGGCGCAATTCAGGAAGCAAAACATGTATTTATAAAAAACGGACTTTCATTGTTTGAAAACAATCCGGTAAGTATTCTTGAAATTGGTTTTGGAACAGGGCTGAATGCTTTTATAACTTTTTTGGAGTCAAACGCAAAGCAACAACAAATTGATTATGTTGGAGTAGAAGCGTATCCGGTTGATGCCAAAGAAGTTTTGGAGATGAATTATGTTGCTGAATTGGAAGCAAATCAATATAAAGGTATATTCGAAAAAATGCATGAATGCGAATGGAATCAAAAGAATATTATTACTTCGGATTTTTCATTAACCAAAAGGAAACAATTTTTTGATGAAATAAACGATTTTGAAATTTTTGATTTGATTTACTTTGATGCCTTCGGATATCGGGTGCAGCCGGAGCTTTGGAGTACGGAAATTTTCAGGAAAATGTACAATAGTTTAAAGCCAAATGGCGTTTTAGTAACATACGCCGCTCGCGGAGTTGTTAAAAGAAGTATGATTGAAGTTGGATTTACTGTCGAAAAATTAGCAGGGCCTCCGGGAAAACGAGAGATGTTTCGAGCCTTTAAAAAGGTTTAAATGAGTTGTTTAGAATTATTCTATATTGATTTATATTTATTAAGAAAACGTATTCGTTGCTAAAGTTTTTAAAAAAATAAGTTAAATTGAATGCACATGAATGATATTTGTTTAAATTTGTTGCGAGTTTAGAAATATTGATAACCCCCAAAAATCGTATTTTATTATGTCAAAAATGATGTTTGATTACACGAAATCAATACTTGAGAGAGTGAGTTTCGATCCGATACTTTTCTGTAAAGAATTAGAGAAAGCTATCAAAACACTGTTACCGTACGAAATGGAACAATTACAAGAATGGTTATTAAATTTCATTATTGAAAAACCAGAATTAAAACAAAGTTTACTACTAATTAAAGTATAAAGAAAAAGGAGCCAAATTGGCTCCTTTTTTATTTTTACTTCTTTTGTAGCGGACTAATGATTTGAACGTTCTGAAAAACAATTGCTCCTTTTACAACTCCGGCAATTGTAGATCGTAATGCGTCAATGATTTGCATTTTTAATTCGCTCTTTGGGTAAATTAAACTTACTTCGCGAGCAGGTTTTGGTTCCTTAAAGTTACGCAGTTTCAGTTTGTCGGACTCTTTTAAGTCTAAGGTGTGCAAGTACGGAAGTAACGTTGTGCCCAAGCCTTCGTCGGCTAATTTTATAAGCGTTTCAAAGCTTCCGCTTTGGATCTGAAAATTAGTCTGATCGATATCAGAACCGTTTTTGCATAAATTTAAAATCCCGTCTCTAAAACAATGTCCGTCCTGCAAAAGCAAAATTTCGTTGAGGTTTAAATCAGAAACTTCAATTTCTTCTTTCTGGAAACTAGCATGATGTTCCGGAATATAAGCTACGAAAGGTTCAAAATACAAAACGATTTCTTTTATTTTTTCATCTTCAAGCGGAGTTGCAGCAATTGCAGCATCAAGATGACCATTTTTTAACTTCGTAATAATCTCATCTGTGTTTAGCTCTTCTATTAAAAGCTTCACTTTTGGATATTTATTTATGAAATTACTTAAAAACATTGGTAAAAGCGTTGGCATAATCGTTGGAATAATTCCTAAGCGAAATTCTCCGCCAATGAAACCTTTTTGTTGTTCTACAATGTCTTTAATTCTGTCCGCTTCATTTACAATGTTTTTGGCTTGGTTAACAATCTTCTGACCAATATCAGTAAGCTGAATAGGTTTTTTACTTCTGTCGAAGATCAAAATATTAAGCTCTTCTTCAATTTTTTGAATTTGCATACTTAAGGTAGGCTGAGTAACAAAACATTTTTCAGCAGCAAGTGTAAAATTTTTATGCTCGGCAACGGCTAATACATATTGTAATTGAGTTATAGTCATTTTGATAGTATTTTTTGATGCAAAAATAAGAAAATATAATTTTTTTTGATACTATTTTTAGGGAAGTTGTTTTAAATTTGTAGTAAACTTATTATAAAACGATAACTATGAAAACAAATATTTTAGGATTACCTGTAAAAGAGTCTGAATTGGTAGTAAAAGAATTAAATGTACTATTGTCAAACTTTCAGGTTTACTATCAGAATTTAAGAGGAATACATTGGAATATTCGTGGGAAGCGTTTTTTTGATTTACATGTGAAATTTGAAGAATTATACACGGATGCACAATTAAAAATAGATATGATCGCTGAGAGAGTTTTGACAATAGGAGGGACGCCTTTGCATACTTTTGAAGATTATATAAAAAATAACAAATTAGCAGTTGGAAAAAACATCTCAAACGATGAAAAAGCAGTTCAGTTAATTGTTCATTCTTTGACGGATTTATTAAAAATCGAAAGAGGAATTCTTCGACAATCGGACGAAATTAACGACGAAGGAACCAATTCTATGATGAGTGACTTCATTGCAGAGCAGGAAAAAACAATTTGGATGATGAATGCCTGGTTAGAAGAAGAATTGTAATTGGTTGTTTTTGAGTGAAATATAAACAGAATGTTGGCTTGCCTTCATTCTGTTTTTTTATGTTTGTTAAATTTGTATAAAATTTTTAGCCCTCTCGCTTTGATTTTATCAGTTTAACACTATTTTTGCTCCAATGAAATTAATCGCTCGCATATTATTATTCATATTTATTGCTTTCTTAGCTACCCCAACTATTGTAACGGTACTGAAGAAAAGTAATGATACGTCTATGTTTTTCAGTTTTTCTGAAGAGGAGCACTCGCATAAAGAACTTAAGGCTGCTGTTTATCCAGCAATACTTCAACATGAAGTAATAATGCCAGTTTATATTGAAAAAAAGACCATCGTGTCTGAAAATATTGTAAAACTAGACAATATTTCTCCGAGCATTTTTGCTCCACCTCCAAACTTGGCATAATACTTCCGATTATTTTGAACTCAACTGCATTTATGAACAGATGTGGTTAATCTTTAATGAATAATTTTTTTAGTATTGTGTTATGACAAAAAAAATCAATCTTTTTGCTAACCTAAAATCTGATTTTGCTTCAGGTTTAGTGGTTTTTTTGGTGGCTCTTCCGTTGTGTTTAGGTATTGCAATGGCTTCTGGAGCGCCTTTATTTTCTGGAATTATTTCAGGTGTTATTGGTGGTATTGTGGTAGGCTATTTAAGCCAGTCACACATTAGTGTATCTGGACCAGCAGCTGGATTAACAGCTATTATTTTAACTGCTATTACCGATTTTGGTGCTTTTGATGTGTTTTTGATGTCTGTTTTTATTGCGGGACTAATTCAATTAGCATTAGGGTTTTTAAGAGCCGGAAGTATCTCAAATTATTTTCCAACAAATGTAATTGAAGGAATGTTAGCCGGTATTGGTATCATCATTATCTTAAAACAATTGCCTCATGCTTTTGGTTATGATACAGATTTTGAAGGTGATCAGGCATTTGCACAAAACGACGGAAGTAATTCATTTTCGTTTTTATTCGATGTTTTAAATCACATTCAATTAGGAGCGGTGGTTATTTCATTGGTTTCACTTGTAATTTTGATCTCTTGGGATAAAGTTCCGTTTTTAAAGAGATTAAAATTAATTCCGGGTGCATTAGTAGCCGTTATTGCCGGTATAGCTTTAAATGAATTTTTTGTTTCAACAGGAAGCTCATTGGCAATTGCAAAAGAACATTTGGTTTCATTGCCAGTTCCAAAATCTTTTGATGAATTTAAATCTATTCTGATTACACCAAACTTCGCCGCTGTTACAAATCCGCAGGTTTGGGTGGTAGCTATAACAATTGCCATTGTCGCTTCTATCGAAACATTATTATGTATTGAAGCTGCTGATAGAATGGATGTTCAAAAACGTTATACAAATACAAATGTAGAGCTTAGAGCTCAGGGTATTGGAAATATTGTGAGTTCGCTATTGGGTGGTTTACCAATGACATCTGTTGTGGTTCGATCATCTGCTAATAATAATGCAGGTGCAAAATCTAAAATGTCGGCTATTATTCACGGGGTACTTTTGTTAATCAGTGTTTTGTCAATACCTATGATTTTAAACAAGATTCCATTGGCAACTTTAGCAACTGTGTTGATTTTAGTGGGATATAAATTAGCAAAACCGGCAACTTTCATTCATTTTTGGGAAAAAGGAAAATACCAGTTTGTACCCTTTATTGCAACTTTAGTATTTGTTGTAGCAACAGATTTACTTAAAGGAGTTGCTTTAGGAATTATCATCAGTATCATTTTTGTACTGAGAGGAAACTTGAAAAGAGCTTACAGCTTCAAAAAAGAAGAATATGAAGACGGAGACGTTATTCATATTGATTTAGCTCAGGAAGTTTCGTTCTTAAACAAAGCGGCTATTAAATTGACATTGAACGAGATTCCTGAAAACTCTAAAGTAATCATCAACGCGCATGATACAGAGTACATTGCACACGATGTTTTGGATTTAATTCGCGAGTTTAAAGAAACACGCGCAGTTGATCAAAATATTAAAGTGAAACTAAAAGGATTCAAACAAGCTTACCAGCTTGAAAATTCTCCGGATATGGGTAATCATGTGTCTATAGAACATTATTATGATGTTGCAAAAAGAGCTTTGGTTAAAAAAGAAACGGTAAAAGAAAATATTTAAACAAATTAAAGTAATTAAGGTATTTCTTAAGTGTGAGAAGTATTAAAAATTAGATAACTTTACAATAAAGTTATTTTTGATATGTTTAAACATGTAGAAATACCATTCAAAAAACAAAAAAATGAGAGAGTTTTATAAGCAGTTATTAGAAAACAATAAGCAATGGGTTGAGAAATCATTAGCATTAGACCCAAATTATTTCGCAGATTTAGCCAAAGGTCAAACACCGCCATTATTATGGATTGGATGTTCTGACAGCCGTGTTCCTGCAAACGAAATTATCGGAGCTAAACCAGGTGAGGTTTTCGTACACCGTAATATTGCAAACATGGTTGTACACTCAGATATGAATATGTTGAGTGTTCTGGATTATGCAGTAAATGTTCTAAAAGTAAAACATGTTATTGTTTGCGGACATTATGGTTGTGGTGGTGTAAAAGCTGCAATGGGCAATCAATCTGTTGGAATTATCGACAACTGGATTCGTCACATTAAAGATGAATACCGTTTGCACGATAAATACCTGAATTCTATTCAAGATGAAACAGAGCGTTTTAATGCTTTTGTTGAAATCAATGCAAAAGAGCAGGTTTACAACTTAGCAAAAACGTCAATTGTACAAGGGGCTTGGAAAAACGGTCAGGACTTAATGCTTCACGGATGGGTTTATGGTTTGAATTCTGGTTTTGTAACGGATTTGAATGTAAATATCGCTTCGAATGAAGAGCTTGATGAGGTTTACCAATTAGACCTATAAATCATAAAACAAAAAAATCGCCTCAAAAGGGCGATTTTTTTTATTCGTTTTCGTCTAGATTTTCGTTAAAGGCCGATGGTAACATTGTTGGAATAAACTTGATTAGAATCGGTAATAATAAACTTCCGCCGGGAAGTAAAAAAATCGTAAGTGACGGAATCGTTTTGCAAATATCTAAAAGTTGTTTTTTTACTTTTTTCTTTTCTTTAGCATCCAAATCTCTGGTTGTCGAGTAAGCCAATAGAATCATTAATTCTTTACTCTGAACAATTTCCTTAACCAGTCTGTTTTTGTTTCTTATAATCAGTTTTACAACACTGTGCGTCATCTGATCATAAAAGTGTTTTACCGGATTGGAGTAATTAAAATATGGAATCTTCTTTTTATGAGTAGTGATAAAGGTATTGGTTGTTTCAATACTCTTGGCCACAAATTCATCCGAAACCTGCATCATTGATCCCAATGAGTATAAGAAATAAGCTTCTTCGTTTTCTACAACACCATCGCTCCATAAAGCCATTCCAGCCATATCGATTAAATAATATTGCTCCAATTTATTGCTGAAATAGTCTAGTTGTAAAGTTTCTAAAGTATCAACCGTAACTTTCGAAAATTTAGAATATCGTGTCGAAGCTTCGAAAAGTTTTATCAATAAATCGTCATGTTGAGATTTTATGGTTTTGGTTTTTAAAGCCAAAGCTACAATACCAAGAACCGTTTCTTCAATTCGCTTTAGATATTTATCAGGAATTGCACCGTGTTCTAAATATTGTCTGAAAGCCAAAACATCAATAAACAAAAGCGCATTGGTGACCAAATGCGAAAAGTTTTTACTGATAATACTGTCGTTGGTCTGAACGCGCTGATCAATAATGTTCTCTAGAGATAGAGAAGGAGTATCTTTTGGAAGTAAAATTTTGAATAAACTAAATCCTTCAGGATTCATTTCCTTATAAAATTTCAGAACCTCTGTAATGAAATTATTAGGCTCAGAACTTCTTTTTTCAATACAAAAAACGCCATACAAAGTATTTAGTAAAGCGACTTTAGAAATTTCGGTTTTAAACCATCCTTTTATAGGAATTGGAATTTGAGAATCTATAGCAATGATATGGCCATAAATAAAACCGGTTTCTCTGACTTTATAGTAGAACGAATCTGTAGTCTCAAAAGGAATGGCTTCTGAAAACTTTTGTTCACTAAAAAATTTGTCTATCCAACCTGGAGCTGATGGGTTAATCATTAACTTTAATTTATAGCTGCAAAGCTATATCTTTTTCTTGTTTTGGTATTAATTTTAAATGAAATAACCACTACATTTTGTGAAAATATAGTGGTTATTGTGTTTTTTTATTTGATGATTCCTGCACAAGCAACTCTTCCGCCGGCATTTCCGGTTGGTTGAGTCGTAAAATCGTCAGTTCCCTGATGTACAATTAAACCTTTTCCTAAGACATCTTTGGTTGCATCTCCACAGCCAATACACCATTCGTCAGTAGTTAGTGTTATAGTTCCGTTCCCTTTTGCATCAGCGGTAAAGTTTCCGATATCTCCTTTATGATATTCAGCAGAACCCCATTTACCGTGTTTTTTGAAAGTAGGATTCCAATGTCCTCCAGCTGAGCTTCCGTCAGCAGCAGTACAATCTGATTTTTCATGAATGTGTATGGCATGAACTCCAGGCTGTAAACCGGCTACTTTTGCAGTAAAAGTTACTTTTCCATTTTTTTCTGTAAAAGTTGCTGTTCCACTTACGGTACTGTTACTTTTTGGCTCTAGAGCTACAGTCAAAGTTTTTGCATCAGCTGATTTTGTATTGGTCTTACAGCCAATAACTAAGGCTGTAATTATTGCGAAAGAAACAATTATTTTTTTCATATACGAGGCTTTTGTATTAAAGATTAAGTAAATTTAACATAAAATTCCGACATTGGTTGAAGCCAAGAGTTAAAAAAAACTAAAACTATAGGCTGTGATTTAATTCCGCTTTAAGCGAAAAACCAAAAATTATTATGTAATTTCGTATAGCTTCGAATTTAAAAGTTTGAGAATTAGTGTTTACTGTTTTTTAATTTAATCTGTAGAATTATGATAAAAAATGTTTTAACCTTAGTTTTTTTAGGAGTTGTTTTAATTTCATGCAATGCTTCTAAGACTCAAAAAGAAGATTCGGTTTCTAAACTTGAAGGAACCTGGGAATTAAATTATATCACTGGACCAAGAATTGCTTTCGATGGTTTATACCCTAATAAGAAACCAACAATTACTTTTGACGTTAAAGAAAGTAGGGTTTCAGGAAACAGTAGTTGCAATAATTATACAGGAAAACTTAGTGTAACCGGAAACAAAATTGATTTGACACAACCAATGGCAATGACCAAAATGATGTGTGTAGATGGTCAACAAGGGGAACAGACTTTTATGAGTACACTGCCAAAAATCACTTCGTATGATGTTACAGATAATGGTAAAACACTCCATTTTATTTCGGGAGATATTGCAATGATGCGATTTACCAAAAAATAGAATCAGGCTTTTCTAAACTTTATTAAATAATTGTTTTATGAAAACTAAAATAACGGTGTTGATGTTGTTTTGCCTTTTTAATATGGCTGTTTTTGGACAGGAAAAAACAAAGAAAGAATTAAAAGCAGAGAGAGAATTGCAGAAACAAAAAGAAATTGATAGTCTTATCAATTCTAAAAATTTTGTTTTTGAAGCGCAAAAAGCCCAACCGTTGGGGACAAGACAGATTAATTTAGATTACAATACTTATTTTTTAAAATTTAATACCACAAAAACAACTTGTGATTTGCCATTTTTTGGGCGGGCTTATAATGTAGCTTATGGCGGAGATGGCGGGATAAAGTTTGAAGGAATACCAGAGAATATTCAGATTGAAAAAAAGAAAAAAAGTTACAACGTCAAAGCTACTGTAAAAGGTAAGGATGATGTTTATGATTTATTGTTTTCTGTTTTTTATGATGGAGGAGCAACGCTTTCTATTAATTGCAATAATAAAGCAGCAATCTCTTATCAGGGAGTTATTGAAGCTCCTAAAACAGCTGAAAGTACAAAATAAAATGCTAATCATTGTGTCCCGAATTTCTATTATTTATGACGAAAAAGACTCTTTTTGCTTTGTCACGAAAACATTATCTGGTAACGATGTTTTTATTAATTACAGGATCAACTTATAGTCAGGATTTAGAGCCCAGAGTTTATGCAAATGTTCCAAAAAATCTAAATGTAATTGGAGTTGGATATGCATATATGGACGGAAATGTCTTAACAGAACCCTCTTTGCCTATTACTGATTTTACCATTCAGAGCCATAATCTGGCAGCGAGTTTTGTTAGAACATTCGGATTATCGAATAAATTGGCAAGAGTGCAGGTTTCGCTGCCATATACTTTTATGGATGGATCGGCAAACGTAAATGGCGATAATATAAGCGGTTCAAGATCTGGATTTTCTGATATGAAAGTGCGATTGGGAATCAATTTATTAGGTTCTCCCGCTCTTGATAAAGCTGAATTTGGAAAGTTCGAGCAAAAAACAATTCTTGGGGTCAGCTTCGTGACTTCAATTCCAACCGGTAAATATTACGATGATAAACGAGTTAATATAGGTACAAATCGTTGGGGATTTAAACCTGAAATCGGGATCTCAAAACGTTTTGCCCGTGTTTATGCTGAGGTTTATGGTGGTATTTGGTTTTATACCAATAATAACGATTTTCTTGGCAAAAAGTTAGAGCAAAAACCAACATATAGTTTACAGGCTCATGCGAGTTATTACTTTAAAAATCACATGTGGATTGGTTTTAACACCAATTGGTTTTTTGGCGGAAAAACAATAACAGACGGAGTTTCTGATGATAGCCAAATTGACAATTGGAGGGTAGGAGGAACTTTTTCTACACCAATTGCTAAAGGACAATCAATAAAATTTCAATATCACGTAGGGGCATACACAAACAATGGATTAAACTATTATGCTTTGACTGCTGCCTATCAATACTCTTTTTTTTAATAGTAAGAATATTTTTACTTAGTTGTTTCATAATGTTTTAAAAATCAGTATATTTGAGAATGGGTAACCTTTTACAAACAAATTTAATATTAGAACTATGAAAAAATTAAGTCTTATTCTTATTATGGCAATTGCCTCTTTTTCTTCTTATGCTCAATCTTCATTTAAAGAAGATGTTGATGTTTTGCAAAGTATTTATGGTAAATCAAAAAGCGATCTTGTAAAACAGTATATGAATTTGTCTGATGCACAATCTGCTGCTTTTACAAAAGTTTATGACAATTATGAAACAGAACGTAAGGCGCTTGGACAAGCAAAATTTCAACTTATTAATGATTATGCCACAAATTATGCCACACTTACGGATGAAAAAGCAGATGAATTGGCAAAAGGAACTTTAAAAAATCATTTAGATTACGAAAAATTATATTCTAAAACTTACGGACAAGTAAAAAAAGCTGTTGGAGCAATAAATGCTGCTAAATTTATTCAGTTAGAAGTATATCTTCAAACGATAATCCGAGCTGAGACTCTAGAGTCAATTCCTTTTATAGGAGAATTAGATAAGAGTAAAGTTCAAATGTAATTTTTTTTTGCATAAAAAGAAAGGCAGTTATTTTAATCAAATAGCTGCCTTTGTTTGTATAAATGGTTTCAATTTAGGATCTGTTATTTGTGTTTTAAGCATTTGACTATTATTCGCAAGCAGCAGTATTAGCGTCTCGAACACTTATTAAATCATAGATAAATGTGCCGGCAATGTTTGTTGGAATTTCTATTGTTACAGAATTTTCACCAATTGGAGTAGTAATTATATTTGGAGCTTCTTGGTTTATACGGTACTTAAAAGTATAAGGCTGGACCCCTCCGCCACCAGTAAAGGTGAGTTCTAGAGGATCTCCGTTTTTACATGTTTCTCTGTTTTCTGCAACAACACTTGCGGTTGGTTCAGGATATGTAATTACTGAGCCTGATGAGCTTAAACTCGTGCAGCCTGTTACAGTATCAGTAATAATTACACTATAATCTCCGACAGTTTTTGTTTTAAAACTGGAGACATTACCTGGTGGTGTTACTCCTGTTGGAACCGTCCAGTCATATTTATAGATTCCTGTTACTCCAGGAGTTGCGGTTATAGTAACACTGACTCCAGCACAACTTGCTGGGCTGTTTACGGTAACTGTTGGTATATTGATATGGATTTTATCAATCAAATATACCATAAGATTATGCAGTACTATTTCCTGAGGAGAATCGATTGTTGTACCGGAGACACTTACATTTCGAAAGACCCCTTCATCCCAGAAGAAGAGGACTCTGTTTTCTGGCCCCGTAAGGAATGCAGCAGGCTCTCCCGTGATTTCATTAATTAGTACAGTTGAGTTTGGAGGCAATTGTCTATACGTAAAACGACCAATAGATTCTGTACCGGTTATGTTGGCATTAGTACCAGTGCCAAATATTCCGTTTAGAATAGTGTTATTGTTGGTTTTAGCAGGTTGATAACCAAATCCAACATATTCTATACCTCCAAAGGTCTGAAAAAGTTGTGATCCCATATATTGATCGCAGTTAACAATTACTATTCCTCCCAGCTCATTGTATTCTTTTAATTTTAAAGACTGTACTACGTTCATCTCTTTATATCCTGTATTAATGATATCAAATGAATCTTTTAATTGTTGGGCAGTATAACTTTGATAAGTATTGGATATATCTGTAAAAGTAAATCCTAGTATTTTATTGTAAGTACCATTTGAACCATAATTGTCTGGTGATTTTAGCTGACTGTTAAAATTTGAAAACCATGTATCTCCTATAGTGTAACGAGCCCATCTTGCAATTCGGATTGTACACGGAGATGAAGTATTAGCGGAAGGTATAGAATTTAATAAGGTAGTTTTTTCAGTCACAATAGTATTTGTATCCAAGTCAGCTTGTGCTCTTAAACTACTTGTTACAAGACATACAAAAATTAAAATAAGTTTAAATACGAATCTGCCTTTTTTTAGCATATTTTGTTTTTTAATAGTTATCAGGAAATGAACAAGTTTTACAACTGATAAAGATGAGTTGCTGAAGAAGCTTTAAATTGGTAATGTTCTACTTTGTATAATAAATAATTTAATTATTCCTTTTGATCCAATACTTTTTAATAGTCTAAATTCCATGTTTTAGATTGAAAAACAAACCTCTAAAAGTTTTTAGTTTAATAATAAAAGGCATTTGTATTTCTATTTTATGCTAGATAAATAAATAAAAAAGCGGTAAATAATTTAATTATTTACCGCTTTTCATCTAGCCAAACAAGAGGTTTTATTTCTTGTTTTTAACTTCATAAATTGCATTTACCATTCCGTTGCGTGGAGCATCCAGAGAAAGTTCCCAAAACATGATTCCGCCTAAGTTTTTAGCTTTGACATATTCTGTTTTTGCTTTTATAGAAGTTAAATCGTCACCGGTAGCAAATGTTTTTTCTTTTTCATTATACCAATATGGTGCTTTAGCTTTATCATCCCAAAAATATTTCCAACCATTAGCTTCTGTATAAGTAGTGGTAAAATTTTTAAAATCAACACCTGGTATATGTTCTCCTGCTTGATACAATCCATTATTTATATTTTCTACATTTTTCCATGTTCTGGTATAAAATGCGCCTCCAATAATTAATTTTTCAGCAGGAACTCCTTGTTTCAATAAAAAGGTAACAGCTCTGTCTGTAGATTCTTCTTTTGGATTTGTACTGTATAATGGAGTATGATGTCCGGTAACTTTAGAATATCCGTTTACCAAATCGTAACTCATAATGTTGATACGATTTACTAAAGGCGCTACCGTTTTCCAATCAATAGATTCATCTAAATATTTTTGGAATCCACCGGCTGCAAAACTCAATTCGTATTTTTTACCTAAAGTAGAACGTAAAATTTTGATTAATTCTGTAAAATTAGGTTTGTCAGCAGCTTGATACAAATGTCCTGGAAGACCTTCAATCGCCGGATATTCCCAATCTAAATCTAAACCGTCTACTTTAAAATAATTGCTGACTTCTTTTACTGATTTTGCAAAAGTCAATCTTCCTTCCGCCGTTGAAAAAGCAGCAGAACATGGCTCGCAACCTCCCCAGCCACCAAGCGAAAGAATAATTTTAAGGTGTGGATTTGAAGCTTTTAAAGAAACCAAATATTTAATAGTAGTTGAATCTTTTGGAGAATCGACACTTAGTTTGCCCTCTTTTAAATGACAGAAACTAAAGATGATTTGATTTAGTTTGTTTACTTCGTATTCATTAATTAGTTTATCATCGCCAGTGTAATAAGCAATAATGTCCATTTTTTTATTTCTTTGTGCGAATGTATTTGTGGTACATAAACACAATAAAAATAAAGCAAGCAGATTAATTTGTTTCATTGTATGTTTTTTTGAGTTTTTAGAATGCTAAATATAAAACTTTTCGAATAAAATAGATGCTAAATAGAAGAACAGTATTAAGCTCATTTGTTACGTTTTATGTTTTAAAAGGCAATTTTTACTGTATTTAAGGGAGGAATTGCTTCTTTTTGACTAAATTTACAATACATCTCTATAGAAATTATCTAAGTTCTATTTATAAAAACTTCCTCAATCCGAATTTAAATTTCGGATTTTACTTTAGATAATAACGATGACAAAACAATTTTACCATGAATAAATCCACAAGCTCAAGTGTCTTTAAAACCAATTTTACAAAATCAGTTGCATTACCAAGTTTGACCATAATTATTGCAATTTCATTGTTTTGTGGTTTTTTTTCGAAAGAAGCAGA
Organism: Flavobacterium sp. ov086; assembly: GCF_900187965.1. Classification (GTDB taxonomy): domain Bacteria; phylum Bacteroidota; class Bacteroidia; order Flavobacteriales; family Flavobacteriaceae; genus Flavobacterium. The sequence goes on from NZ_FZNL01000030.1 coordinate 24,836, forward strand.
ACAGTCACTTAATTTTGTAAAAGACATCATATTTAAGAACTTAAGCTGGCTCTACGTTTTATTGGTAACTGTTTTTGTTTTGTTTCTGATCACATTAGCCATTAGTAAGTTTGGCAAAATCAAATTAGGAGCAGATGATTCTGAGCCTGAATATTCTTTCTTTTCATGGATAGCAATGCTTTTCGCCGCCGGAATGGGAATTGGTTTAATGTATTTTGGAGTAGGAGAAACCATGGCGCATTATGCAACGCCAGCCAATGCTAATCTGGCGGATAATTTACGAGCCAAAGAAGCCCAATTGTATACTTTTTTCCATTGGGGTTTTCATGCATGGTCCATATATGGAGTAGTAGGTTTGTCTCTTGCTTACTTTGCTTATCGTCATAATTTGCCGCTTGCCATTCGGAGTGGCTTTTATCCAATTTTGAAAAGTAAAATTCATGGAAGATTTGGAAACATTGTCGATGTTTTTGGTCTGTGTAGTACTTTCTTCGGAATTGCGACAACGCTTGGTTTTGGAGTCGTTCAGTTAAGCGCCGGATTAGTGAGTCTCGGTGTAATTCCGGAATCTAGTTTTAATTATCAAGTTGTGATTGTTTTGGTAGTTATGGTAATTGCTGTTCTTTCGGCGATTTCAGGTTTAGGAAAAGGAGTTAAAAAACTAAGTGAGCTAAACATCATTATGGCCGTTTTGTTAATGTTGTTTATACTGATTGCAGGACCAACTATTTATATTCTAAGTACTTTTACAGAAGGTTTAGGACATTATATCAGTCATTTTATATCACTAACATTTAATACGTATGCTTACGAAAAAGGAAGTCAGGAATGGTTTTCAAAATGGACCATTTTATATTGGGCGTGGTGGATATCCTGGGCGCCTTATGTAGGTTTGTTTATTGCTAAAATCTCTAAAGGAAGAACAATCAGAGAGTTTATTTTGGCAGTATTATTTATTCCGGCATTTTTTAATTTTCTGTGGATGACCGTTTTCGGAAGCAGCGCGGTGTGGATTGATGAACACGTGGCACATGGAGCGTTAAGCGAATTTGCTAAAAACCCCGATACACTTTTATTTAATTTCTTTACGTATTTCCCGCTAACGACCTTCTTGAATATTTTATCAATTCTGATTATTTGCGTGTTTTTTATCACTTCTGCCGATTCAGGGATTTTTATAATGAATGGTATTGCGTCTAAAGGTGCTGTAAGTTCACCAAAATGGCAAAGTGTTTTCTGGGGTGTTTTATTATCGCTTTTGTCCTTGAGTTTATTGCGAACAGGAGGTTTAGCTTCCCTTCAAACAATGACTTTGATTACTGCTTTACCTTTCGGAATTATTATGGCGTTGTTGTGTTATAATTTATGGAAGGCTTTGGTCGTAGATAGTGAATACAGCGACAAAAAATATTCGCACGGAAGTTTAAATTGGAATAACAGCAATTGGAAAGAGCATTTAGAAAAGATTGTAACTGTTTCTAAAAAGAAAGATATTCATAAGTTTTTGAATGAAACTGTGAAAAAAGCTTTTGAAGAATTATTGGCAGAATTGGCTAGGAATAATATTGAAGCTACTATAAATTCTTTTTCTTCTCCGCAGCAAGCTGTTGAGGTGGAAATAAAATACGATCAGTTACGAAACTTTAAATATGGTGTAATGGCTCAGGCACAAACTGTTTCAGAAACTTTCATTAAAGAAGAAAATACACCAGATATTGATGTTGAGACGGTCTTTTTACCAATTACTTATTTTGGAGATCATCGCATGGGTTATGATATTCAATATTTGACTAAAGACGGCATTATCTCTGACGTTCTAAGAGAATATGAACGTTTTCTAAATCTTAGCTCCGAAGGAGATCATGATTTAATTATGAAACCTAATAGTTAATTATTAATTGTAAATGGTTAATTGTAAAGGTATAACCCTATGAGTGTTTTAAACCATGTAAGTTATATAAGATAATGTAAGTGGTGTGTTGCGCAACTTATGATTTTATGTATAAGAAAATATAAGTAGTGTTCTTTAAATGTAATATACGTGGGTTATATAATGACGTAATAAAAGATAAACAGCATTGTTTAAATGAACTTATATAACTTATATGGTAAAATGACTTTACGGTAAAAAATAAAATAAATAAACCCGCACTGTTTCGGATTAGTGCGGGTTTAAACAAATTAAAAGCTAAAAACTATTTTTATATTAGAAGCAGTATTCGTTTTCTGCAACTAATTTAGATGTAATAATCTCTCTTAAGGCTACAACATTTGGATTGTTTGTGTATTTTGTGAAACGTTTTAATCCCATTAACATCATACGTTGTTCGTCTCCTTCTGCAAAAGAAATAATTCCTTCTTTTCCTCTTGAGTTAACGATGTCAACAGCTTTGTATAAGTATAATTTTGCCATAGCAATTTGCTCTTGTACTTTAGCTTCGCCTTGATTTTTGGCTAATTTTTCAGTTCTAAGAATAGTACTTTCTGCCATATAGATTTCGATTAAGATATCAGAAGCAGCCATTAATAACTGTTGGTGAGCATCTAAATCCGGTCCGTATTTTTGAACAGCACTTCCGGCAACCATCAAGAAAACTTTTTTCAGATTAGCGATGATTCCTTTTTCTTCAGCAAATAATTCAGAGAAATCTGGAGTATCAAAAGATGGAATTCCCATTAATTCTTCAGAAACTTTCATTGCTGGTCCAAGTAGATCAACGTGACCTTTCATTGCTTTTTTGATCAACATACCTACAGAAAGCATTCTGTTGATTTCGTTAGTTCCTTCGTAGATTCTAGCGATACGAGCATCTCTCCAGGCACTTTCCATTGGAGTGTCTTCAGAGAATCCCATTCCACCAAAAATCTGAATTCCTTCGTCAGCACAAGCTTGTACGTCTTCAGAAACCGCAACTTTCAAAATAGAACATTCGATAGCATATTCTTCAACACCTTTCAATTCAGCTTCTTGGTGTGTAGTTCCTTCCGCTTCACGAGCAGCAATTCTGTCTTCAATATCTTTTGCAGCACGGTAAGAAGCACTTTCTCCAGCGTATGCATTAGTTGCCATTTCAGCTAGTTTAGAACGGATAGCTCCAAAAGATGAAATTGCAGTATTAAACTGAATTCTTTCGTTAGCATATTTCACTGCATTTGTAGTAACTCTACGTTGTGCATCTAAACAAGCAGCAGCTAGTTTAATACGTCCAACGTTAAGAGCGTTCATTGCAATTTTGAAACCGTTTCCTCTTTCAGACAACATGTTTTCAACAGGAACTTTAGTGTCGTTGAAGAAAACCTGACGTGTAGAAGAAGCACGGATTCCTAATTTATGCTCTTCTTCATTCATAGAAATTCCGTTTGACGGATCGTTTTCTACGATGAAACCAGTAATATTTTTATCATCTCCAATACGAGCAAAAACGATGAAAACGCTACAGAAACCTGCATTCGAAATCCACATTTTTTGTCCTGTGATAGAGTAGTATTTGCCATCTTCAGATAAAACAGCCTTTGTTTTTCCTGAGTTAGCATCAGATCCTGCGCCTGGCTCAGTTAAGCAATAAGCTCCAAACCATTCTCCGGAAGCCAATTTAGGAACGTATTTTTTCTTTTGCTCTTCAGTTCCATAAAGTGTGATTGGCATTGTTCCAATACCTGTATGTGCCCCAAAAGCAGTTGAGAAAGATCCCGTAGCACCAGAAATGTAATCGCAAACTAACATTGTAGATACGAATCCCATTCCTAATCCACCGTATTCCTCAGGAACTGCAACTCCTAGAAGTCCTAGTTCACCTGCTTTACGCATAGATGATTCAGTATAAGCGTAATCTTTCTTTTCGAAACGATCTTTATGCGCCCATAATTCTTTGTCAACGAACTCTTTTACAGAGTCACGCATCATTAACTGCTCTTCCGAGAAATCTTCTGGTGTAAAGACATCTTCGCATTTTGTTTCTTTAACTAAAAACTGACCACCACGGGTTACGTTTTTTTCGATTGTATCTGCCATTTTTATTCTTTTTAGAGAAAAGAAAATAGAATATAGAGAATAGATTTTAGACTGGGCTTACTTTACTTTAAGCCGTTTTGGAAGCCCATTGTCATTCTTTGAAATTCTTCTATTTTAATTTCTAATTGGTTAAATTGTGTTTCGTTTATATATTTTCTATGCGTTGCAATCAATAATTGTGTTACTAGTTCAAATGAAGAACCTAGAGAAATGTCTAAAAAATGACTGAATGATTTATCTGTTCGTGATGAACCTTCAGCAATATTACTAGGCATTGAAACAGAACATCTGCTTATTTGAGAACTTAAATCATATCTTTCATGTTTCGGAAAGTCTAACAATAAATCTGAAATATCATTAGCAATTGAAATTCCAAGTTTCCAAATCTTCAAGTTCTTATAATTATGTCTCATGTTTTTTGAGCCAAGTTAAAGAATTAAACTAAAAAAGTAAGATTATTACTATTTATTGTTCTTAAAACATTTTGTCATTCCAAAAAGTCTTATCTCTTTCTTCTCAAAAAAATCTATTCTCTATATTCTATTCTCTCTTCTTAAAGAACCTCGTAAATCCCCGCAGAACCTTGCCCAGTTCCTACACACATAGAAACGATTCCGTATTTATTACCTCTGCGTTTCATTTCGTCGAATAACTGAACAGAAAGTTTAGCACCAGTACATCCCAGAGGGTGACCTAAAGCGATTGCACCACCGTTTACGTTTACGATTTCTGGGTTAATGTTTAATTCGCGAGTTACTGCTAAAGCTTGTGAAGCAAAAGCCTCGTTTAATTCAATTAACTCGATATCGTTCAATGTTAATCCTGCTTGTTTCAACGCTTTTGGAATTGCTTTTACAGGACCAATACCCATGATTCTTGGCTCAACACCAGAAGAAGCAAAGTTTACCAATCTTGCAATTGGCTCAAGGTTTAATTCTTTAACCATGTCTTCACTCATAATTAGAACAAAAGCAGCACCATCACTCATTTGAGAAGAGTTACCTGCAGTTACACTTCCGTCAGCAGCAAAAACAGGTCTTAAACCTGCTAAAGCAGCTACAGAAGTTCCAGCACGTGGACCTTCGTCTTGTTTTACAACATATGATTTAGTTTCTTTTTTTCCATTTTCATTGATGAAAGTTTGTTCAACAGTAATCGGAACGATTTGTTTGTCGAATTTACCTTCAGCTTGTGCTTTCAAAGCTTTCATATGAGAGTTGTAAGCAAACTCATCTTGATCTTCTCTGGAGATTTTGTATTGGTTTGCAACCGCTTCAGCAGTTAAACCCATTCCCCAGTAATAATCTTCGTGACCAGCAGCAGCAACTTTATAATCCGGAGTTGGTTTGTAACCTCCCATCGGAATAAAACTCATACTTTCGGCTCCACCAGCGATAATACAATCTGCCATTCCCGATTGGATTTTTGCAGTTGCCATTCCGATAGTTTCTAATCCGGATGCGCAATAACGGTTTACGGTTACACCAGGAACATCTTCAACTTTTAATCCCATCAAAGAGATCAAACGTCCAACGTTAAGTCCTTGTTCTGCTTCCGGCATGGCATTTCCTACCATCACGTCATCGATACGTTTTTTGTCGAAATCAGGCAGTTCATCCATCATAAACTGAATAGTTTCTGCTGCTAATTCATCAGGTCTTTTAAATCTAAAAACCCCTTTTGGTGCTTTTCCTACCGCAGTACGGTAAGCTTTTACTATATATGCTGTTTTCATTTGTTTCTTTTTTTAAGAGTATAGAAAATAGAGTATAGAAAATAGACTTTTACTAAGTCTGAAATCTATATTCTATTCTCTTTGTTCTATTTTCTAGTTTCTTAATGGTTTTCCTTTAGTTAACATATATTGAATTCTCTCTAAAGTCTTTCTCTCAGTACAAAGAGATAAGAAAGCTTCACGTTCGATATCTAATAAATATTGTTCAGATACTAAAGTCGCTTCAGATAAATCACCACCAGCCATTACATAAGCCAGTTTGTTAGCAATTTTTTTATCGTGCTCAGAAATGTATTTTCCAGCTTCCATTTGATCTGTTCCTACTAAGAACATTCCAAGAGCTTGTTTACCTAAAACCTTAACATCAGTTCTTCTGATAGGTTGAGTATAACCCGCTTCAGCCATTAACAATGCATGCTTTTTAGCTTCAGCGATCTGACGATCTTTGTTTACTACAATAACATCTTTACCATGTTGAAGAAGTCCTGTATCAAAAGCTTCGTAACCAGAAGTCGATACTTTTGCCATAGCGATTGTTAAGAAATACTCTTGAAGAACGTTCAATTCCACATCGTTTTTACGGAATAAATCAGAAGCTCTTAAAGCCATTTCTTTAGATCCACCACCACCAGGAAGTACACCAACACCAAATTCAACTAATCCCATGTAAGTTTCAGCAGCAGCTACAACTTTATCAGCATGTAAGCTCATTTCGCATCCACCACCAAAAGTCATTCCGTGAGGCGCTACTACAACTGGAATAGAAGAATAACGAACGCGCATCATAGTGTCCTGGAACATTTTGATTGCCATGTTCAATTCGTCGTATTCCTGCTCAACCGCCATCATGAAAATCATTCCGATATTAGCACCAACAGAGAAATTCGCTGCTTGGTTACCAATAACTAAACCTTGATATTCTTTTTCAGATAAGTCGATTGCTTTATTGATAGCCTGAAGTACATCGCCACCAATAGTATTCATTTTTGATTGGAATTCTAAGTTCAAAATTCCATCACCTAAATCTTGGATAATTGCACCACTATTACTCCAAACTTTTTTGCTTTCGCGAATGTTGTTCAGAATAATGAATGAATCTTGTCCCGGAACTTTTACTTGAGATTTTGTTGGGATATTATAGAAATAAGTTGCTCCTTCTTTTACAGAATAGAAACTTTCGCTTCCAGAAGCCAACATTTCGTTAACCCATGCAGCTGGTTCAAGACCTTCTGCTTTCATGATTTCGATTCCATTTGCAACACCAATAGCGTCCCAAATTTCGAATGGACCATTTTCCCATCCAAAACCAGCTTTCATCGCATCATCAATTTTATATAATTCGTCTGAGATTTCAGGAATTCTGTTTGACACATAAGCAAACATTCCAGCGAAACTCTTACGGTAGAATTCACCTGCTTTATCTTTTCCTTTTACAAGAACTTTAAAACGATTGATAGGTTTATCGATAGTTTTTGTTAGTTCAAGCGTAGCAAAATTTGCTTTTTTAGCAGCACGATATTCTAATGTATCTAAGTCAAGAGTAAGGATATCTTTGTCTACTTTTTTGTAGAAACCTTGTCCTGTTTTGCTTCCTAACCAATTATTCTCCATCATTTTTGTGATGAAATCAGGAAGTTTAAACAATTCGTGTTGTTCATCTGTTGGGCAGTTTTCATAAATACCATTGGCAACGTGTACCAAAGTATCCAAACCAACCACGTCAACCGTACGGAAAGTAGCCGATTTTGGACGACCAATTACCGGACCAGTCAATTTATCCACTTCTTCAATCGTTAATCCCATTTCTTTTACTAAGTGGAATAAACTCTGAATACCGTAAATACCAATTCTGTTTCCAATAAACGCTGGAGTATCTTTAGCAACAACCGAGGTTTTTCCTAAGAATTTAGATCCGTATTCGTTTAAGAAATCCAATACTTCAGTTGAAGTTTTTGGGCCAGGAATAATTTCAAATAATTTTAAGTAACGCGCAGGGTTAAAAAAGTGAGTTCCGCAGAAGTGTTGTTGGAAATCTTCGCTTCTACCTTCGCTCATAAAATGAATCGGAATACCAGAAGTGTTTGAAGTAACCAAAGTTCCCGGTTTACGGAATTTCTCGATTTGTTCGAATACCAGTTTTTTAATATCCAAACGTTCAACTACAACTTCAATAATCCAGTCAACATTAGCAATTTTTGCCATATCATCAGTCGTATTTCCAGTCGTGATTCGGCTAGCAAATTTTTGACTGTAAATAGGAGACGGTTTCGATTTTAATGAATTCGCCAAGTGCTCATTTACGACACGGTTGCGAACAACTTTACTTTCAAGCGTTAATCCTTTTTTAGTTTCAGCTTCTGTCAACTCGCGTGGTACAATGTCAAGCAATAAAACTTCAACACCAATATTGGCAAAATGACAAGCTATTCCTGAACCCATAATTCCGGATCCAATTACAGCAACTTTTTTAATTGTGCGTTTCATATTTGTTAATGTTTGTTTTTGTTTGAATTTGAAACTCCTTAATAAATAAGGTTATTCATTTCCTGTTTTTTCTGTTTGATTAAATATGTTTTTATCGTGAATAAGTTCATTTATGATTTCCGAAACCTCGATAAAATGTTTCATTTTTTCATCCGAAACATGTTTTCTAACCGTTTCATTAAATTTTAGAACTGTATTCTTAGATAATTCTCTTTTTTCTTTTCCAAATTCCGTCAGGTAGATTAAGACACCGCGACCATCACTTGGGTTTTTTTTGCGAACAATTAAACCTTTGTCTTCCATTGATTTCAATGTTCTTGTAAGGCTTGTGGCTTCCATACCCATTCTTGGCCCTAAAGCCGTCGATGGAGTTCCATCTTCCTTATCAATACTCAAAAGTGCAAATCCAGTGGCCATAGTGGCATCGTATTTAGCAGCTTCCTCGTTATACATTCTTGATACGGCTTGCCATGTAGCTCTCAAAATATAATCTATTGTTTTGTCTTTCATAAGTAACTATATCGATTTCAAATATAATCAAAAAATACTATGCATGCATATTATTTTATCATAAATTTTTGGTTATTTAAAAAATTCCTCTGAAATAGAGGGGTTTACGGTTAATTTTTAATTGAAATATACTATTCTTTTTTGGGATTTTAACAAATTTTAAGACTTAAAAGACGTTTTCTGAGTCTAAAAGCCTCTAAAATTCTTCTTTATGTAAAAAAACTTATAATAAAGTGCGAATAAATTTTACTCTTCATATCGCAAAACCGCCTTCTGAAGGATCTTTTTCATGCGATTCCGAAGATGTTCAGGACGCAAAACCTCAATTCCCTCTCCAAAACCAAGAATTATGCGTTCCATTTCAAAATTTGGAGTAATAAGCAAATGAACAATAATACTCTTATCTTCATTCTCCGTAACCAGCCTTTGTGTATGATGCAATGGTTTCGTCAAAACATAAGGCGCATTTGTGGCATCAATCCAAAGTTCAATTCTCCTTGGTTTCAAACCCGAATTTACCGTCACGCCAATAATATTTTCATAATAAACATCAGCATCAAAATCCTCCTCTATATAAGGAAGATTAAAATCGTAATCGATCGAAATGATTCTGTCCAATGCCAAATTCGTAATAGGCTGAGAACCCTTAGTTTTCCCAATCAAAAACCAACGATTATTAAACTCCTTCAAGATAAAAGGATGAAAATGAAATTTACTTTCTTCCCTCGATTTAAATGATTTATAAGTAATCACAAGCACAACCTTTTTGACAATCGCCTGATAAATCTCATCCAGATAATGCAAACCCTTTAAACCCTCATTTTTATCCAGATAAATAACAGGCTTCGTATGCGATTTCTCCGAATAGATTTTATCCTCCAAACGCTGCAAAATATCCGATACATCATTAAACAACGAAAAATCCTTAAACTGTTTCAGCATCGAGACCGTTTCCGTCAAAACATTCATATCCGTTTCTGTCAGCGGAATATCTGTAATCGTAAATTCGTCGTCCTCATATTTATAGAACTTCTTGTCATAAACGACAATTGGCGCGTTATAACCCAGTTTTTCGCTTCGCATCAACTGAATATCCATTTGGATAGTTCGTTTACTAATCGAATTTTCCCGACCTTCATATTCAAACAAAGCTTCAGAACAACATTCGATCAAATCCTCCAAAGTCCATTGCCGATATTTATTTTGTAGACATTTGTCTATCGTTTTGTACCGTATTAAGGCATTCTTGTTTTGAGACATATTATTTTGTTTTTGCTCGCAAAGTCGCGAAGTTTTTGTTTCTCGCAGATTATGCAGATTTAAGCAGTTTTTTTTTAATCATTTTAATCCTTTAATCTGTGGCATAAAAAAAACTTGGTGACTTCGCTCTCGATAGCTATCGGGATTGCGCGATTAATTTTGCTTAGTATATTTTGGGCGTGTTTCGCCGCGGCGAATCGGGCTTTCGGTTTTATCTTTTGTTCCGTTCCACTTCACAAAAGGATATCGCCTCTATCCCTCACGCATTTACGTCAAGAACAAAACCTCCCTTTCAATATTAAATCTTGCTTTCTTTTCATACAAATTCCTGAATTCATCCGTTTGAAAAATAAAATCATATTCCAGAAAATGTTTCAAAGCCTTTGCGCGTCCCGGTTTATATAGAAAATCAGGATAAATGCGATATTCCTTTCTAATTTGTTCAAAGTAAATATGATATTCAGACCAATCTCTGGCGAGAATTTTCAAATCAAAATCAATCAGCCAATTAATATCTTCAATTGTATTATGCTGATGTAATTGCGTCGCGCAAATCATATCAAATACCAATTCGGGATTTAGATTAGAATCTTTAGGTAGAATCTTAACCGCAAACTCGGCACTTTTGAGTTCATTATCTTTTTTGCTGCTTATATATATGTAGTCATGATAAAAGATGGAATACAAAACCTCATTCGGGAATTTGAGATTATCAAAATACGTTTCAAAACACTCAATCATATCCTTTATATGTGTCAGATTGTGATAATGTCTTGATTTTTTGGAATATGCCTTTTCTAAATCAGACCAATTTTTTTCAATTGCTTTTTCGTCAAAGCCAATGTTTGTAAGCAATTCGGTATATTTTTCCTTTAGATTCATATTCTTGTTTTACTCAAATATAGAATTCTTTTTTTACTGCGCAAAATAATTGCGTAGTAGTTCTGAAATCTTTGTAATGTCAAAACGAAAGGCCTTGTAGCTTAAAAGGAAAAGCCTACAGAAAAATTACTGGCTGTAGAGTTTGCGGATATTCCGGTTAGACCCGAGCGGACTAATGGGTAGAATTTACAGAAGCACCGAAATCGTTAGGGAAAGTAGGGAAGCGTATTTAGAGCCGCAATGCCCGAAAGGGAATATGAGTTCGAATCTCATCAAGGTCACAAAAAAATAAAGATTTTTTTACTGCGCAGAATAATTGCGTAGTACAATTGAAATCTTTGTAATGTCAAAAAGGAACAACAATTAGATTGTTTAATTTTTAAAAACGAGAAATTATGAAATTCAATTTTTTAGCAAAAGAAAAAAACACCGTAGTTAATTACGAAAATGCCGTAGCTTTTCCGTTAACGCCAGATTATGAATTGTATGCAGCGGTTGTAACAACAAGTTTAAATGCTTCATTCTATGAAAAAGATACAACTCGTTTAGAAAGAATTAAACAGTTAATCAAAAAAAGTGATCCGGTATTTGTAGCAAAATTGGCGGTTTATGCCCGAAACGAAATGCATATGCGTTCAGTTCCGTTAGTTTTAATCGTAGAATTGGCGAAGATATATTCAGGCGATTCCCTAATCAGTAAAATGATTATACAAGTTATACAACGTGCGGACGAAATAACTGAATTATTGGCCTATTACCAAATGGCAAACGAACGAAACGGCGTGAAAAAATTAAACCGTTTGTCGAAACAAATCCAAAAAGGTTTGGCAAATTCATTCAATAAATTTGATGAATATCAATTTGCAAAATACAATCGTGATGGCGCGGTAAAATTAAAAGATGCCTTGTTTTTGGTACATCCAAAAGCAAAAGACGAAGCGCAACAAGTATTGTTCAACAAAATAGTAAATGATGCATTGCAAACGCCATATACATGGGAAACCGAATTGTCGCAATTGGGTCAGGTAAAGTTTTTTAATGAAGCCGAAAAGCAAAAAGCATTCACCCAAAAATGGGAGGAGTTGATCGATAGCAACAAAATAGGTTATATGGCATTGTTGCGTAATTTGCGAAATATAGTAGAAGCTAATGTTTCCCGATATCATATCTCAAAAGTTTGTGATTACCTTTCTAATGAAAAAGCGGTTGCAAACTCGAAACAATTGCCATTCCGATTTTTAGCCGCATATCGTGAGTTAAAAGAATTGAAATCTAAATACATACCAATGATTTTGGATGCATTAGAAGATGCGGTTATGGCGAGTGCGCAAAACATAAAAGGTTTTGATGTCAATACATCCGTTGTAATTGCTTGTGATGTTTCTGGTTCGATGCAAAAAAACATCTCGCCAAAAAGTAAAATAATGCTTTACGACATAGGTTTGATGTTGGGTATGTTAATGCAAAGCCGTTGCAAAGATGTGGTAAGCGGTATGTTTGGTGATCGATGGAAAATTATCAATATGCCAAAACGAGCGATATTGTCCAACGTAAACGAATATTACAAGCGAGAAGGTGAGGTAGGTTACTCGACAAATGGTTATTTGGTTTTGGAAGATTTGATAAAACGAAATGAAATAGTTGATAAAGTAATGTTGTTTACCGATGTTCAAATGTGGAATAATGCTTACACAAAAGATTCATTCGCGAACTCTTGGAACCGATACAAAGCGATCGCTCCAAATGCAAAATTGTATTTGTTTGACTTGGCAGGTTACGGTCAGACACCAATAAATGTCGAGAAAAACGATGTTTATTTAATAGCTGGTTGGTCAGATAAAGTGTTTGATGTATTGAATGCTTTAGACGATAAAAACAGCGCTTTGAATTACATCAACCGAATAGAGTTGTAGAAAAAAAATCTGCTGCGCAAAATAATTGCGCAGTAGTATTTGAATCTTTGCAATAGAAATGTTCATTAAATAATAATAAAAAACAAGTGTCGTAGATAAGCAATACTTCGCAATTTTAACGGTCCGGTCGTAGGTTCGATCCCTACCGTTTCTGTTCGTAGCAGAGATGTAGCTCAGTGGTTAGAGCAGAACGAGAATAGCTTATTAAATGTTGCCTTGTTTTAAAATAAATGTATTGGTTTCGTAGATAAGAGTTACTTCAGGGGAGTTGTAGTACAGGTTCGAATCCTGTTCAGTTTAGGCTGATAGTGAAATGGTAACACACAATTTTATAGTCTCTTATTGATTATTATCCAATACTTTAAATAAAAAAGAATGTCGTAAACAAGAGTTACTTCGTCGCAAATTTGGGGAGGAATAGCGAAGTTGTAGAATCAGCAAGGTTATCCAGTTCGACTCTGGCAAGACATGCCCCGTTTCTCTTGTTGCTTTTAACTTCTTTTTAAAATAGAAAAATGTCGTGTGTGAGAAATACTTCGTTCCAAAAAGAATTCTCATCAATTGTTACTTTTTCAAATTTATAAGATGCCGTGTATAAAGTGTTACTTCGTCATTCAATCAAATTATCACTTATACAATATTGCTCTTAAAAAAGAGTGTCGTCAGGAAATGGTTACTTCGATTCCAATGAAAAATAAACCATCCCTAAACATTACCTCTTTTAAAATTAAAAACATAAAAATTTTACGTTATGACAGTAAAAGATATAAAATACAAAGCTGAAAAAAAGTTTAAAAAAATAAAACTCAGAGATGATGTTTGGGGCTTTCAAATTCAGCCCAATACCAAGTTTACAAAAGGTATTAGCAGAAAAGAGATTGATCAATTACAAGTATTATTTGGCTTTGATTTTCCTTGGGATTACAGAGAAATGCTTCTGGTTTTTTCAAATTTAGACATACCTATGATTTCAATTAATCCAGAAAATGAATCAGATATAGAATATTCTGAAAATAATTTCTTTTATAATTATCCTGAAGATTATGAGAAATCAAGATGGCTAATAAATGACATTGAAGAATTTAAAATTGAAGCAGAAGCGGCCCTTGCCGAAGCTGGTTTTGATGTCTCGCAAATAGTCGGTTATATTCCAATGTACAATCATAGAGCACTTGTGGTTTTTAAAGACAAATATTTATCGCCAGTTATTTCAGTTTGGGGATCAGATATCATAATGTTAGGGAATAATTTGAAAGAATATCTCAAAATTGAACTTTTCAGATATTAATAATTATATAGAATAATCAGATAATGGTGCAACAATTTTATGCCATCAAATTAATACAATTACAAAATGAAAAATGCTTTCCCTTATCCGTATTATATTTATGGTTCTGACGATTCTACAGATCAGGATGTTATTATTATAGTTCCAAAAGAAGATATGCCGGAAACACAGGAAGACCGAAAAAATAAGGTCTTTTTTCTTTTGAAAGAATACAATCTGAATTGGAATGCAACATTGGCAGTAATCGAAAACGGAATAATCTCAGATACAATTTTTACCAAATCATGGATTGATTCCCTCAATAATGCATTGCTGGAAACGTATAGTTTGCATCAACAGGAATATGAATTATTAGTCACCAAAAAACAAATCAGAAATAAAACCTTAGCTATTTACAAAGCAGTTCGTACCGTTTTGACCATGTTAACGCGAACAGAATACCGAACTCAGATTCGTCCAATTTTAAAAGGAATACATGATTTTAATTTGAAATTGGAAGTACTGGACAAAATAGATTTTCTTTCACTTTCAGAGTTTCATCAGAAGAATACGAGAGATGAAGATATTTGGAAAATTATAGCTTTTTATGTCGGACAAAATATCGCACTTATCGAAAATGATATTGAGATATATACCAAAAAGAATTTTGTGAGCCATTTCAATGATTTGGAAGTATTTATATATAGAAAAACAATTACGGCAGAAGATAAAATGATTTTGCAGAAATACATTAAGCATTGGCTAAAGCTGCTTCATGATTTTGGAGAATTTAAATCTACAAATGGTTTTTTGACTTGTAATAATGAAAGCATCGATATGTTAAACGAAAAGTTTTAAAATGAAATCACCAATCTATCAAATATTCGGTTCTGAAAATTCTCTTGATGTCGATCTGGTTTTTTTCGTTGAAGAAATGCCGGAAACGATATTAGAAAAATTAACAATATCAAAAGAACTAAGTGTATCCATAAAGTCATTCTTTCCTGAAAAAGAGATCAATGCTAATCTTGCTGTTTGTAAAAACGGTTATTTAGTTGAGGTTTACAAAGGAACAACTGACGAATTAAATAATGCATTATTTTATACCTATCATTTTCACGAACAAAAGTTTGAGAATCCAATAACGAAACTTTTGGTAAGGGATATTGATCTTAAATTTTTGAGATGTACCAGAATGATCTTGTCTTTTGTAAGCAAAACAGAATACAGAGTTTTGGTAAAAAAAGCTTTAAAAGGAAATCTGGATGAAAAGATTCAGGCTTTAGAAACTATAGATTTAAATACAATAACCTCTTTTGGAAAAGACAATTCGAAAAAGGATATTTTAAAATCAATCGCTTTTCAGTTAGGGCAGACAATTGCACTTAGTGAAGGAAAAGAACTTTATACTAAAAATCAAATTGCAGCTTCTTTTCGAGATCTAAGAAAATATCTTTCCAGAGAAGAAAATGTCAACTTGAATGATTTGCAAAAAAGGCTTTCAATATTTGTTGAATTATTGAAAATAAGAATGTTAATGATGAAAAACAAGTCTGAATATAAGTATGAAGAAGAAAATGATTTTAATTACGCAAGATAACTGCGCAGTAACTTTTGAATCTTTGTTTAAAGATTAGAACTTATGAATACAGTACTTTTAAAAGAGATGATTTCCAAAAATTATGTAAGGGTAAATAAACATCCGGAACATGATTTATACATATACAATTATACACAAAGCGCGCAATTTGAGAGAATTTGGAATGAAGTTACATTGGCGTGCAGAGGTTTAATTCTGGATAAAAAAGGGAATGTAATCGCAAGACCTTTTTCTAAGTTTTTCAATTTGGGCGAAATGGAAAATCAGGTTCTTACGGATACCACTTTCGAAGTTTACGATAAAATGGATGGTTCATTAGGGATTTTATATTGGATAAATGATGTTCCTTTTATCGCAAGTAGAGGTTCTTTTTCGAGCTTTCAATCAGATAAGGCAAATGAAATGTTGCATGGAAAATACAAAACAACATGGAAGCTTTTGGATAAAAACAAAACGTATATGTTCGAAATTATTTATCCTGAAAACCGAATTGTTTTAGACTATGGAGCTTCAGAAGAATTGGTTTTACTGGCAATTATTGATACACAATCCGGAGAAGAATTTGACCTTGAAGATCTTGGTTTTCCTGTAGTTGAGAAGTATAACGGAATCAAAGATCTTTCGGTTTTAAAAGAAATGGATATTGCGAACAAAGAAGGTTTTATCATTAAATATTCGAACAATTTTAGAGTGAAAATTAAATTTGAAGAGTATCTTCGTTTACACCGAATTATTACTCAGGTTTCTAACTTGAATATCTGGGAATATTTGAAAACCAATCAGCCAATGGAAGAAATTTTGGAGCGTGTTCCAGATGAGTTTTTCGATTGGGTAAAAGAAACTAAGAAAGATTTAGAAACTAAATATGCGGTAATAGAAAATCAGGCAAAAAAGGATTTCAAAGTATTAGAAACGGTCAAAGAAACCGCTTTGTATTTCCTGACTTGTCAACATCCGGGCGTATTATTTGCCATGCTGAATAACAAAGATTATTCGGTTATTATATGGAAAATGATTCGGCCAACATTTGAAAAACCGTTTAATAGAGAAGAAGAATAAAATGAGAAAAGTAATTTTAATGAAAGGATTGCCGGGAAGTGGGAAATCTACTTTGGCAAAAAAGATAATAACAGATAATCCAGAAACTTATAAAAGAATAAATAGAGACGATTTGCGCGCGATGTTTGACAACGGAAACACAAGTCAAAGCAACGAGAAATTCGTTAAAAAAGTACGTGATGTATTAATCGTAAAAGCTCTTGAAGAAGGAAAAAGCATTGTGATCGATGATACGAATTTATCGGATACTAATTTTAGACGTGTTTCACAATTGGTTCAGGAATACAACATAAAATTCAATGAAAAGGTAGAAGTTGAGGTTCTGGAAGTTAATACAGATGTTGCGGTTTGTATTGAAAGAGATGCTTTGAGAGAGAAACCTGTTGGAGAAAAAGTAATCCTGAAAATGCACCGACAATTCTTTAAAGATTCTCCGGAATATTGCACTCAAAACCCTGATTTGCCAAAAGCCATAATTTGTGATCTAGACGGAACACTGGCTTTAATGAACGGAAGAAACCCTTTTGATGCAAGCAAATGTGACCAAGACGAAATCAATACTCCGGTGGCGAATGTTTTGAGAAATTATAAAAAATTGGGTTATGAGATATTGCTGGTTTCGGGAAGAGAAGACCGATACAAAGATCCAACGTTGCGTTTTCTTGAAAAACACGAAATCGAATACGATGCCTTAATCATGCGAAAAACCAAAGACAGCCGAAAAGATTCCGTTATAAAAACCGAAATCTATAACGAATCCATCAAAGATAAATACTTTGTAGAATTTGTTCTGGACGATAGAAACCAAGTAGTTGATACCTGGAGAAATGACCTGAAATTACCATGCTTCCAAGTGTACTATGGGGATTTCTAAAAGAGGTTCAAAGCTTCAAAGGTGCAGAGGGACAAAGGCAAAAAAAACTTTGCGACTCTGCGTCTTTGCGCGATTAAAACAAGACCAAGAGAATAAAGAATAAAGAATAAAGAATAAAGAATAAAGAATAAAGAAAAGAAACAAGAAGAAAGTATTTGAGAGTCTTGTTTCTGGCTTCTTTTTTCTAAAATATTAAAACAAAAAGATAAAGATTCAACGAGCAAAAATCTCTGAACCTTTGCCCCTATGAGCCTTTGGACCTTAAAAAAAACAAATGAATACATACATAGATATCGGAATTAATTTAACCAATAAACAATTCCAAAATGACATAGACGATGTCGTACAAGACGCATTAGATGCCGATGTATCGCAAATGATACTGACCGGAACAAGCGTAAGAAACAGTGAAGAATCTGCTCGAATAGCCAAAGAATATTCAGGGATATTATATTCCACGGCAGGAATTCATCCGCATGATGCGAAGAGTTTTGATACACAAAGCATTCCGAAACTGAGAAATTTATTAAAGCAGAAACAAGTCGTTTCAGTAGGCGAGTGCGGACTCGATTTTGATCGGGACTTTTCGCCCAGAAACGTTCAGGAAACATGTTACAAAGCCCAATTAGAATTGGCAATCGAAGTTCAGAAACCTTTGTTTTTGCACGAAAGAGCCGCTTTTGCAAAGTTTATGGACATTACAAAAGACTATTTGCCACAATTGCCAAAAGCTGTTGTACATTGTTTTACAGGAAATCTGCAAGAAGCCAAAAGATATCTCGATAACGGATTTTACCTTGGTTTTACCGGAGCAATTTCAGATAGCAAACGTTTTGAGCATTTAAAAGAAGTAATTCAATACGTGCCGCTTGACCGAATGATGATCGAAACCGATGCGCCATTCATGCTCCCGAAAAATGTTCCGAATAGTCTTTTAAAGAAATACCACGAACGAAGATGCGAACCTGCTTTTCTGCCTTTTGTAGCATCAACAATTGCACAGTTCAAAGGAGTTTCGGGGATTATAGTTGCAGAGGAAACGACGAGAAATGCCAGGAACTTTTTTGGGATTTAATAACTTAACAAACTTTAACCCAAAGAATAATTCTTCTATATAGTCCATCTCAAACGGCAGTTTAGATTGAGGTATTTATTTTTGGGATTTTTACTACAAAAACAGGTATTTATACGCTGTTTTTTCGTTTTAAATAGCTCTAATTTTGAATTTTAATATCATACAACGGATGTTAATATTTAATTGGAGTTTAGAAATGAAACAACCGAATAAAACCTTATTGCTATTTTCTTTTTTACTAATTACCACATTTTCATTTTCTCAAAATGAAAGATTAATTATTGGTAGAACAACAGGTAAGTTGTTTATCAAGAATGATTTAGTAATAAGAACTTTTGGTTTTGCCAATTCGCTTTCAGGACAGGTTACTTTACCGGGATATGATATTGATGTAAAAGAAGGCGATAGTGTGAACATCGATTTCTGGAACATTTCCCAAGGAAATCCAGTCTCTTTATATTGTAAGGAAATTGAATTCACACAACGGAATAAACAAAAGAAAATAATGAATAAAAAAGAACCAGTTCACCACATGGAACATGGTTTTTATTCTTTTCAGGCCAAAAAATCAGGAACCTACCTCTATTATAGTCCGGAAAATTATCCTTTCAATCTTCAGGCTGGTATGTTTGGTGTAATTATTATCCGGCTAAAAGAAAAAGATTCCTTAGCTGATAAACCTTTAACCGAAATACTCTGGTGCAGTAACGAAATAGATACCAAATGGCACACAGATGCTATTATGGGTACAGAATACGACGATTCAAATAAACCAATACTTCTTCCGGATTATAAACCGAATTACTTTTTGATAAATGGTGAAGCAATCTTAAAGAACAAAGGTTTGCAATCCTTAAAACATAAAAAAAATGCGGTATTGCTTCGTTTAGTTAATGCCGGATTATACATTCATGAAATTAAATTTCCATTGGATACAAAACTTCAATTTATATCAGGAAATGGTAATCATATCAAAGCATTATCGACAGGCAATAATGTTGCGCTTGATCCTGGAGAATGTCTGGAATTGTATGCTTTTTTAGGAGATACTGCCAAAAAAGCAAAGATTAGATATCAGTTTATAAATCCTCTTTCAAAAAAAATATTTTATCAGGCCGATATTCCGGTTTTTTATTAAAATCTAAACAAACACCCCATGAAAAAATCTCTCTTTTACCTCATTATTCTGCTTTATTTTTCTATTTCCTCTGCACAGAGTAAACCCACTTTTTCTATAGTAGGAAATGCAACAAATAAAGAAAGTCTGCTAAAAAATAAACGATTGGACATTTCTAAAATTAAAGTCGAAAACGTATCCAATAAACCCATATATCTGGTTTGGGAAACGGTTTCAAATACTTTTCCAAAAGAATGGGATTGTTCTATGTGTCAGCACGGAGCCTGCCAAATCGGAATTCCAAAAGGTTCTGCTTTCAGTAAGTTAAATGCAGATCAGCAAGGATTTATTGCGATTCATGTTATTCCTGCCAATAAAACAGGAAATGGTATTGTCAAATTTAAAATCTACGATAAAGCAAATCCCGATTATGCTGAAATTTTAACCTTCGAAGTTCAAGTTCTCTAATATCAAAAACAAATCTATAATTAACCTAAAAATAAGCAAAATGAAAAAAATTACTATATCACTCTTTATTATTTTGATTACACTTTCTGGCTATGGTCAGAGTGCTGATAATGTAAAATATGTTCGACACAATGTTAATACAGCCGAAGGACAAGCAGATCTTTTGGCAATGAATACAGCCTTTAAAAAAATGCGCGAAATGGGCTGCGAGAATGGACTTGGTTGGTATTATCAAGGTGCAATACATAATATTCCCGATTCAATTGCCGGAAAAAATGAGCTTTGTGCACAATATCAAACAAGTAAAGATAAATTATGGGCTTGGGGCGATTGTACGCATAAAAGAAACTCAGAAGCTGCAAACTTAAATTTTCTTTTATGGCACAGATTGTACATTTGGTATTTAGAAAAAATCGTTAGGGATTTATCCGGAAAGCAAGATTTTGCGATACCATACTGGAACTACGGAAGCAAAGAAGTTGTTGATAATATTTTGCCAAAAGAAGCAAGAGACAAATCGGGTTCTTTGTATGCGCCAGCCAGATATAGTGTTCTTAACAACGGAAAACCAATTCCTGATAAAGATCTTACACAAATCCAGTTAGCACTTGAAGAATTAAGAACAAATCCTTCTTTTACCGGATTGGCGGGATTTAGCAAAAACCTCGAAGGTGCACCTCATGGTTTTATGCACGATCTTGTTGGAGGGGAATATGCAGATCCAAAAGAAAGCTATTATAATGAAATTTATCAACTAAAAGATTTTTCAGGTTTAATGGCAAATGTTCCTTCGGCAGGTTTTGATCCCGTTTTTTGGTTGCATCACAGCATGATTGATCGTATTTGGGAATCTTGGGATGTTTCGGCTTATGGGCAGCGTCCTACATTAGATCAGTTAAAAGCAAATCCGTGGACATATGAATTTATTGCTCCAAACGGACAGCATGTTACCTATACAATGGAGGAAGTATACAACATCGTTTTTAATTTAGATTATAAATACGACAACTTGCTTTATGGATCTAAAACTCCGGTTTTGGCTTCTAATGAATCAACTTCAAAAAAGAAAGTTTCATTTCAGGATTCAAAAGAGAAAATTATTTGGGAACAAAAAATTGGAAAAACAATCGAAAACACTGGGTTTACGCACAAAGTAACCAGTACATTCTCAAAAAGCACCAATAAAGTTTTTAAAACCGAAGCCAACTCAAAAATAATATTAAATCTAGATGTAGTTGTTTACAAAGAGCCAAAAGATTTTTATACCGTTTATCTTCGTTATCCGGGAAAAGCAGATCAATATGTGGGAACAATGACTTTCTTTGGAGTTGCTCATGATCACGGAATCGAAGGAAATCATACGGCAGCAGAAACCGGAATAAAACTTAATTTCTCTTATTACATTTCAGATGATTTGGTGAATACAGATAAGAATTTTGAAATTATTATAAAAAAGAGCGGAATTGGAGATGCTAAAGTAACACTTGAAAAAATTAGTGTATCAAAGACAAATTAAGCTAAAGTATAAACTCAAAAACACAAAAGCGCTTTGATATCAAGGCGCTTTTCTTATATATTTAAAACCCAATTTGAAGGAGTTATTTTGATTATATTTATTTAATTTGCCGAAAAAAAATAATAATGAAATTCGTACTGCACAGAACCATAATCATAAAGGCACTTATTGCTGCATTGCTTGTCTTGGGAATTAAAAATTTTGTATTCAAAAATCTTTCTTTCTACGGACAGGATTTTCATGATTTGATCGAATTATCAGATATTACGATTATTTTCACCGGAGCATTTTTTGTCTTTGGATTATTATTGGCAGCAACGATGACTGATTTTAAAGAAAGTGAAAAAATACCGGGAGAAGTTGCTTCAAATTTAGAAGCGATCAAAGATTGGATTTATCTCGCTTTCAGAGCGCCAAGAACAGGAACTTCTGATTTGTGCAAAGAAGAATTAAACAGTGCTTTTTTACGCGAAGAAATGATTTCTATTACCAACGGAATTATCGATTGGATATATTCCAGCGGAAAAGATTCTACGGTTATCTTTCCCTTGATTCGGAAATCTAACGAAATTGCCTATTATTTTGCAGAAAGAGGTGTCGACAAAGAAGCCATAAAAGGCATACAGGAAAACACAAATGCAATGCGAAAACAGCTTACGCGTGCCTATACGATTTCGAGAAACAACTTCATCAAACCCGCATATATCCTGCTTCAGAGTATTTTGTTTATTGTCATGTCGTTTTTATTGATTAGCAAATTCAAAAGCCCTTCGGCAGATTATTTGGTGACTTCTGCGATTACCTTTATATTTTGCTATTTGTATTTATTAATCAGTGGTTTAGATGATCCTTTTGATATTCATAACGGAGATACCAATGTCGATTTGAAACCTATAGATCGATTCAAACAACGATTGATTTCGGATTTTTTAGTTTCAAAACCGAATTAAAACATTCCCTAAGTTTCGGGATCCAAAACCCTTTGGGATGAATATATTCTTAATCATAAACCGTTTTATATTTTAACCAATGGCAGATCTAAAAAACCGAGGCAAAGAAGCGAGTGATGATGCATTATTCGGGACTTTAAAAATTCAGGCAAAATTAAAAGAAGCCGTTACAGATATGCAGTATTTGCTCAGTCGCGGTTACGGAGAAAAATCGGCGCAGGCTTTAGTTGGCAATCGGTATCGGTTAAATTCAAGACAACAACAAGCTGTTCGCGGTATGAGTGCTTCCAAAAGTCAAATTGAATATCGAATGTCGAAAGAAATTGACAAACAAAATTTAATAGATCAGGAAGTGATTATTGATGGATTTAATATCTTGATTTTATTAGAAAGTATTTTATCGAATGCTTATGTTTTCAAAGGATTAGACGGGTACTTTAGAGATTTGTCAAGCGTTTATGGTACTTACAAAAAAGTAAAACAAACTGCTCAGGCAATTGAACTCATTGCTGATTTTTTTGATAAAGAGAAAGTCAAAAAGATACATTGGATTTTTGATCAGCCAGTTTCAAATAGTGGGAAATTAAAGCAAATTATAGAAGAAATGGCAGTCTTAAATCATTATAATTGGAAGGTTGATCTGGTCAATAATCCTGATAAAATGATTGCTGAAAGTAATTTAATCGCAGTAACTTCTGATGCATGGGTTTTGGATAATAGTGCAGCTAATTTTAATCTCATAAAATATATTTTGGCTGAATTAAACATTCAGGAAACTATAATCGAAAGCCGGTAAATAATGAACAGGACTCAGCTTTATAAAGAAATAAAAGCAACAATTCCGGACTTAAATAAAGAATGGAAAAAGAAATATGCTTTGTTTCTAACAGATGAAAACTTAAATCTTTTCTCGGAAAACCTGTTTCATTTTTATCAAAATCAAAAGTCTGAAGTTTCAAGATTACCTTCTTTTAAAGAAGAGATTTTAATTTTTAAAGAAGATCTTCTGCCTTATTTTAAAACTATTTTTGAAGCTCTTGAAAGTAATCCGGATCAATTGAAGTTGGAAATTATTAAAATGTTCGAAAAGACGCCATTCGAAATTATTTTGCTTATTTTGGGACAGCAATTAACCTCGGCAAGTGTTCGGGATGAAACCGCAATTCCTCCTGCAAAAGAAATTCTTTTAGAGAGTTGTTTACAGCCTTTTAATAGCGAAACCACTATTGTGGCGAGAGCCTGGGAAAAACATGTTGGCAGAAAAAAGGATAGTATTTTTGGCGAAATAAAAGGAAATACCCAACAAAAACAGGAAACTGTAGAGAAATTAGTTCACTACATTATTCTAAATAAAACATGGTGGAATGTATTTCATCATTATAAACATGATATTGTTTACGAAATCAGAATACCAAACGGGCAGGGAATGAGATGGTCCGGCGACGGAAAGAAATTCATTGGGTTTTTAGAACATTTTTTAGAAGAATAAAATGAAAGAAGATATAAAACATACTTTTAGTGATGAAGAATGGCAAAGCTGTATAAAAGTCCTGAACGCATTAAAAGAAAATCCATTTGAAAATCCCGACAATAATTTGTTTGCCGGTTTGATTACCAAAATTCATAAAAATGCAAAAAAGAATATCCGCAATGTAAGTTATACGTCAAAAAAGCTGGAAGATCTTCAAACAAGTCTCAATGCCGAATTAGTCTCGAAAGCTTTAAACGGAACGACCTTGTTTTCGGAAAAAGAGAATCCTGACGAACAGCAATTTACCGAATTAAATTTGCCTAAAAACTGTTATTGCTGCAATCAATCTTACAAACTCGCGCATAGTTTCTACACCAGACTTTGCCCGGATTGTGCCGAAGAAAATTATGCAAAACGTTTTCAGAATCTGGATTTAAAAGGTAGAAACGTTATTTTAACCGGAGGTCGCGTAAAAGTTGGATTTGCAACCGCTCTTAGATTGTTGCGAAATAATGCTAATGTGGTACTTACAACCCGTTTTCCGGCGTTGGCTTTAGAACAATTTATGCAGGAAAGTGATTTTGAAAACTGGAAAGAAAATCTAATTGTTTACGGTTTAGATCTAAGAAATTTAAATGCCATTAAGGAGTTTATTTCTTTTTATAAATCTAAATTCCAAAGCTTGGATATTTTGATAAACAATGCCGCACAAACCATAAAATATACCGATGAATATTATCAGCCTTTGATAAAAAAGGAAGAGAATTTATTGATAAGTTTTCAAGCCAATAGCAATTTAATTGCCAATCAAACCGCAGTTACAAAAGAAGTAAAAGCGTTGGAATACAGTTCTGGAGAAAAAACCGAAGTACAGCTCACACGTTTTGGACAACCGGTTGATAATCGCGAAAAGACAAGTTGGAATTCGACTCTGGAAGAAATCAGCATGTATGAATTGGTTGAGGTGAATTTAATCAATCAAATTGCGCCTTATTTTTTAATAAAAGAGTTGAAACCATTGTTTCTGAATTCCAATTTTGAGGAACGTTTTATTGTAAATGTAACTTCTTCCGAAGGGATTTTTAGTTATACCAACAAAACCGTTTTTCATCCGCATACCAATATGACAAAGGCGGCTTTGAATATGATGACGCTGACTTCGGCAAGAGAATTTGCTGTTGATTCTATTTTTATGACAAGCGTAGATGTAGGCTGGATTTCGACAGGCGCAAAAGAAAGTCTGCGAAAAAAACAATTTGAAGAAGGATATATTCCGCCGCTGGATTCTGTTGATGGCGCCAGTAGAATTTTTGATCCAATAGTGCAAGGAATCAACGGAAAAAGTATATTTGGGGTCTTATTGAAAAATTATAAAGTTTCTCAATGGTAAAAAGGGAGAAGTAGTTTAATTGGAAAAATAATTGCCGCCACCGCAGTAGTTTTGGGTTCGAGTCCCAACTATCCCACGAAGGGCGTTAGCTCAATTGGAAGAGCAGCAGTTTGCTAAACTGACGGATGCAGGTTCGAGTCCTTGCACGCCTTTATTTTTTTTTAGGTTCAAAGATTCTAAAGCTCAAAGGCATAAAATCTAAGGAGAAAGTAAAAAAACTTTGTGTCTTAGTACATTAGTGGCAAATTCATATAAAGGTGTTAGCTCAATTGGAAGAGCACTTGCCCATCAAGCGAGCGGTTGCGGGTTCGAGTCCTTGCACACCTTTATTTTTTAGTATTTAGAATTACAATTTAATTGTTTTTTCCAACCGCAAATTTGCAATTTATCATGCGAGTTTGTGGTTTTTTATTTGTTAATTTGAAATTATGATCTCAATATCAAACAGAAGAAAAGCCAATTAATTTAAATATTTTAACCACTAAAAACAGATTGATTAATGAATTGTAAATCAGTATACTTTCAACCTAATAAAATAATCCTGTTCGCATTTATAATATTAGCATTTTCGTGTAAAAAAGAAGTTAAAACAGTACATAAAGTTAGCAAAAAAGACACCGTTTCTACTGTAGAACCCGAAGAAGAAAAAGTAATTCCCACCGAAATAGAAAGCAATTTCTTAAAAAGACTTATAAACGAAGAAATTGGAGAACAAAAATACAAGGAGATGCAAATATCCGAATCGCCTTATTATGTTTCATTCGCAAATGTTGGCGATCCTTATACGGTTTCATTTTCAATTTTTGAAAAAGGTGATTTTAATAATGACAGAATAATTGATTATGTAATTCACAGATCATCTGAAGGAATGTTAGGAGGAAATGCGAATACGAACGATGATTTCATTTTTTACATTATGAAAGATGAGATTCATGAAAAAGAATCGCACAGTATTTTGGGATATGCTCCTTTTTCATACAATATAATTGACAAAGCAAATTTTGTTGACAATAAATTTAAAATTAAGGTCACACAAAACTTCAGAACCTACTTAGGTGAGGATTTAAAATCTGCATCGTTTTCTTTTATTTATAAAAATGGAAATCTATATGAAGAATCGTATTTGTCAAGTTGTAAATTGGCAAGATTAAAATCAAAAACTATTTTTAATGATATTCCGGCAGTAGAAAAACGTACCAGAAGCATTGAAATGCATAATTATACTGAAACTATCGAAGAGATTTATAAAAAGAACGATACCATAATTACAGCAAGTGCGGGAGGTTGCGACAATTTAGAGTTATCATTTACTACATTTTATAAAGTAGAACCGGATAGAATAAATGATTCTGAATATAAAAAGGAAACTGCTTTACAATTATTAGAATTTTTATCTGAGAATACTCAGTTTTCCAATGAAATTAATGTTGCAGTAAACTATTATCAAAACAATGCTGTCGAAAACAAATATATCAAAAAGATAAAAGGATATGAATTTGGAGTTGTGGTTGATAAAGATGACGACCGTAAAGGAGAATTACGGTTTTTATTTCAAATAAAAAAAATAGATAATCCATATCAAACAGAGAATTGGGAAATTGCAACACGAAATAAAAAACCAATAAAAGTAGATGATGAATACTAGATAGTAGCTTTCCTAACAGGTTTTTAAGACCTGTTAGGTATTGTTATAGATTTTTTTTTTGCTTTTAAATCAGGTGTTTTTACTTGTTCTAAAGGCTTTTTGTTTATATATATTTGGAGACAATGATATTTGTAAATAATTATCTGGATTATGGAAAACCATAAAATTCATGATTAAATCTTATGCACATTTGCTGAAAGTGACTTTTGATGCATAAGGCATTTAGAATAAAAAAAAATCTCAAAAGAGAAAATAACTTTCAAACTAACAACCAAATAAATTATATAGTATGAATATTTTTGCTAAAAAACTAGTTGCAAATGATGATGAAGATTTACCAATTCATCCAATAGATATTTTTCAAGGTCTATTTCATAAGGAAGGATATTCTTATTTAAGAGGTATTCAAGAAGAAGTACTAAATTCTTGGCATTCAATCAGAGATAAGAGAGATGTTCTATGTAAGATGAATACAGGATCAGGTAAAACACTTGTAAGTTTGTTAATGCTTCATTCAAAAATGAATGAAGGTGTTGGCACAGCTTTATATTTATGCCCTGATAAACAATTACTTGATCAAGCAAAAAAGCAAGCTGAGCTTTATGGTATTCCAGTTTGTGAAATTGATGAAAATAATGATTTTCCTACTGATTTTCATAATTGTAAAAGTATATTACTTTGTACTTTCCAAAAATTATTCAATTCTAAATCAATATTTAATCGCGATCAAATTAAAATAGGTTCTATAGTTATTGATGATGCTCATAGTTGTTTAGACAAGGCAAGAAGCACAACTACACTTGATTTACCTAGAAATCATGAAGCTTGTGAAAGAATAATTAAAATTTTTGAGACAGAATTTATTGATCAAGCACCAGGAACATATAGAAGATTAATTGATGGAGATCCATTTGCAAGCATTCTAAAAGTGCCATATTGGGCTTGGTTTGAAAGGATAGAAGAAGTAACAACACTTTTAAATAAATTTTCATCAGATGATGAATTCAAATTTAAATGGGGATTAATAGCAGATGATTTACTATCATATGACTGTTATTTAGGTCCAAAGGGTATTGAAATTGCCCCTATACATGTACCTTTTCAAAATGTAAAATCTTTTTTTGAAGCAAAACATAGATATATTTTATCTGCAACTTTTGAAGATCAAACGGATTTAATTAAAGATTTTGGTATAAGTTCTGAAAGTATTATTCACGCTTTAATACCAAAAGACAGAAAAGATATTGGACAAAGATTAATTTTAGCACCGAAAAGATTTGATCCAAGTTTGTTTGATAATGATATTTATAAATTAGCAAAAGAATATTCTGAAAATAATATTAATGTTGTTGTGTTAGTTCCATCGTACGCAAAAGCACAACCTTGGGTACAAAATGGAGGAATAGTCTTAAATGAAGGAGATATAAATGAGAATATAAGTAATCTTAAATCTAATCAAGGAGGATTACATGTATTAGTTAATAGATATGATGGAGTCGATTTGAATGGTGATATGTGCAGAATTTTAATAATGGATGGTTATCCTGCATTCACGTCTTCTAAAGAGTTATATACTGAAATGAGACTTGATAGTGTTAAAGCTTCTCTGAAAGCACAAATAATTGAACAAGGATTAGGAAGAGGAGTTCGATCGGGAAGTGATTTTTGTGCAGTTATATTAATGGGTAATGATTTACTTCAATTTTTGGGAAATAGATATAATTTACAATATTTTACTTCAGTAACTAGGAAGCAACTTGAAATGGGACTTTCTTTGTTAGATGAAGAAAGCAAGGAAGATTCTATCAAAACGATAAGAGAAACAATTGATTTTTGTTTGTCTCAAAATATTGATTGGAGAACATATCATTCACAAGGAATTTCTAAAGTAGATGTTGATGTTTTAAATGAGGAAAAAATAAAGAATATTAATATTGCTGTTTATGAAAAAGAAGCAATTGATTTGTTTCGTTCACGCAATTATTTAAACTCAAAAGATACTATTGTAAAAAAAATAATTGATGGTACATCAATTTCAAGTAAACAAAAAGGATGGTATTTTCAATTTGCAGCTCAATTATTATATTTAGAAAATAAGGTAGGTGCAAATGATTTGCAATTAGCAGCATCAGCAAATGCGACTCATATGTTTCAAACTAAATTAGGAAATAATTATACTAAAATAAGTGTTCACGAAGAACAATCTTCAAATGTCAAAAAATTTTTAAGTCAATTTGGTAAATCTCAAGATTTCAAAATTTATTTAGAAGAAATACTTAACGATTTTAAATACAGTCCAGATATTAATTATACTAAATTCGAAAATGCTTTAGCAAATGTGGGCAGAATGATAGGATTTTTTGCTCAAGAGCCAGAATTGGAATTTGGAAACGGTCCAGATGTTTTATGGGGTATGACTGATAATCATTTTTTAGTTTTAGAAGCTAAATCAATGGCTATACATGAAGAGATTACAAGAGATAATATTGGACAATTATTGCAATCAGGTGAATGGTTTAAAAAACAGTATGGAGAGTCTACTCAGCATACACTCGTAACGCTTCAAAATCCTAAAATTAAAGGATTTAATGTTAATCCTAGTGAAAATACAAAAGTAATTGATGAGGAAGCATTAGAGAAAATTAGAAAAAATTTAACGCAATATGTAAATGCAATAGTTAGTACTGGTATTAATGCAATTACCCCAATAGAAATTTCTAAATTACTCGTAGCGCACTTTTTTACCCCACCATTGTTTAGAAGTACCTATTTAAATAAAATAGTTGCTAAACGCTAATTATAACTGAGAAGAGTATTATACATACATAGTGGCAGTTATCTTAGTATCATTGCGTTAAAGTATTGAACTTCTTAGCAATAATTCCAATAAAAACAAAAAAAATGCGCAATTCCCATAGACTGCACCCAAAAGTTTAGACGAATTTATAATTAAGTTTGATAATAATGAGCTCGATATTGTATCGGGCTCATTCCTTTTAGATTTAGTTTTATTCTATCGTTATTATAGTAATTTATATATTCAATTATTTCTTGTTTTAATTCACTAACTGAACTGTATTTCTTAAGATAAAAAAGTTCTGATTTTATTATTCCGAAGAAATTTTCTATTACAGCGTTGTCAAGACAATTTCCTTTTCTTGACATACTTTGTCTGATTCCTTTTTGTCTTAATAAATATTGATATTGTTTCATTTGATACTGCCATCCTTGGTCTGAGTGGAGTATTAAATTAGTTTGATCGGGTATTTT
>NZ_FZNL01000014.1 GCF_900187965.1 Flavobacterium sp. ov086
CACAGCATGGTTCTTAACTAGCGAAGTCTAAAGTTCACCTCTGCTTTCCTTTGAATAAAATTAAAGTTTTTTATCTAATCCAAAGTAAAGGCGAACGTCTCCCAACTTCGTAGCGACAATACTAGAACGTTGCATTAATTAAAAAAATATTGGAGCGGGTACGAAGTCGGGAGATTTCGCACAGCATAATTAAATCATAAAATGAAATCAAAGTTCAACCAAAACACCGAAAAACTACCCCAAGTTGTCAATAACAACTAAAAGTAGCGTAATAACAACTATTGGTAGCCGGATTTCTTTGTAAACAGGCTATGGAGCAATATAACTTTGCAGTATCAATTTAAAAAAAATAATTATGATGCTAAATTCAAAATCAGTAGGCGATAAAATTTCAGCTGCCAGAAAGAAAAATAATCTTTCACAAGCAGACCTTGCGCAACAAGTGTCTATTAGTTCTCAAGCAGTTGGTAAATGGGAAAGAGGCGAATCAATGCCTGATATTTCTACATTAAACCGACTTGCACAAATTCTGGGTGTGGACTTAAACTATTTTTCTGAAACATTTAAATCTAATGTTTCTGAAAACCAATTTGAAACGGACAAAAAGCAATCTGCAGAAATTTCAACAATCAAAAAACTTAAGACTAATTTGGGCTTAAACTGGAACATGTCATCAGGAAACTGGGTCGATGCAGACTTTTCAGGACTAAATAACCTTAAAGACAAATTCAGCACTTCGAATATGAAGAACTGTAAATTTATTGATTCCGATTTGTCGAATTTAATACTTCAATCCAACAATATTGTAGGTTGCGATTTTTCAAATTCAGATTTAAGAAACAGTAAAATTCGAACTTCTAACTTAGAGAATAATCAGTTTATTGAATGTTTACTCATAGACACCGAATTCACATCCAGTGAAATTAAAAACTGCAATTTTTCAAAAGCAAATTTTTCAGGAGTTGAATTAAAGACAACAGAACTTAAAAATTGCATTATAGAAAATGCGGTTTGGAATCTATCGTCATTTAAATTGTCACATATTTCTAATGCAGTTTTTAATGGTACAATAGAAGAATGTTCTTTTGAAAATTGCTCTTTTACAAAAGTGGCTTTTAAGAATGCAACATTAATAAATACTTTTTTTAAAGGCAAAAGGCTAAAAGGCATTCAGTTTATTGACTGTCAAGCGGATCGAATGACCTATGAATTTCTTAAAAACGGGAAAGCTGATTTAACGGGACTAACTTTATTAATATAGTGTCTATAAAAGATAGAAGAAATAAAAAAAGCTAGCAGGAGCGCAATGTCATTAAGTTAAACTTTTAGAAAATAAAATTATTGCAAATCAAATCCGTTTTTATCCGCGTTTTTACGAAGTAAATCTGTTTTATCCGCGTCAAAATTAGACGCTGATTTTACTGATTCGCTAAAGCGAAAACGCTGATAAAAACGGATTTTTCTAATTACTTTTTGATTAAACCGTTAAATAATTTTATAGTTTTTCCCTTAACTTAATCACATTGCGCTTGCACTAGCATGCTAATAAATATTTTTATTCTTCGATGAAAAATCAAACTCAATAAACTCAAATAAAAAAACTATTTTAGCTTAGTACAAATTCAATTACCACTAAACCCAAAACCATGAAAATTACGATTCCCCTGTCGGCATTATTCCTGTTACTTACTACAAATTTATTCAGCCAGACTATTGTCGATTTAAAACTAAAAGGCAAAGAAATTCCTAAAACCTACACTTATAGCGACGGTCACAACTGTATTACACCTCAGGCTTGTACGTTCTACAATGATATTGCGACTTACAGCAATATTGTAGGAGTTGTAAAAAGCAAAGAAATTCAGAGTTTCAAAAATAAAAAAGATAGCGGTTCTATTATGTATTTTGAATTTGAAAGCAGATTCAAAGGCGATCGTTTCCTTCAAGGATTACTTTGGGGAAAAGCCGGTGAACCAACAGACGAACATCCCGAAGAATATCTTGCAAAAGGAAAATTCCTGATCATCTGGAGTTTTCATCCTGATAGCGCAATCAAAGAAAAATCGGAAGCTAAAATAGAGGCGCTTTTGCAATAAGAATAAAAGGAATCGTAAAACTAAATGAAAAACATCTACAAAATAAGTTTCCAAATTTACAGAGCAATATTAATCTTAATTTTGCCGCTATTTCTATTTGCTAAATTTATGGTAGGTTCAGCAGGACATAATTCGCGAAGTAAAATTAGTGATTATGCTCTAATAGGATTTGTAATTCTTACTGCAGTTTTATTAACCATTTTAGATAAAAATTATCAATCAAAATCAAAGCTTAGAGATATTTTGCGTTTTACAATTATTGGTTTGGTTTTTATAAGTATCATTTTTCTGTTTTATGGATTATATGATTTTACATTACTATATCTAAACCATAATTTTGGATTTGAAGACAATATTCCTGTTGCTATTCTACTTGTATTAAACACATTAAGCATAACACTTTTAATTGGATTAGTAAAAAACAAAATATAAAACTAACAAGTTTTCTTTAACCAAACAACAATTCTAAAAATGAATAGACAAGGTGCCGTTGGAGCATTACTCTACATTTACGAGCAGGCAATTTTAGACCTTAAGAATGTCATTAAAGATATTCCAGATGATGCTTTGACCAAAATTATAGACGAAAAAACAACTAACGAAGATTGTAAATCCATACAAACAATTCTATCTCACGTTGTAAGTTCCGGTTATAGCTACGCTACGAGTATCCATAACCTAAAAGGACATAATGCTAAAAGACCAGACAAAGTTTATCATTTATCTATTGAAGAATATTTGAAAGATCTGACGAATGTTTTCAT
Organism: Flavobacterium sp. ov086; assembly: GCF_900187965.1. GTDB lineage: Bacteria > Bacteroidota > Bacteroidia > Flavobacteriales > Flavobacteriaceae > Flavobacterium. The sequence goes on from NZ_FZNL01000014.1 coordinate 2,861, forward strand.
ATTTAGCGAAAATGTTTTTAGCGAAATTAAAGACGACGAATTAGAACAATATGACGATTCACTTAAAATAAAAACAGGTTGGGGACAATTGTATGATATTGAACAGTTAACAGAGCATGCTATTGTACATATTTTGCGACACAAGCGACAAATAGAAAGAATAAAAAACAGTAAATTGTAGCAAAAAAACTGTCAATGATAACGCTAATTAATACGATGTAAAAAATGAATCTAAAAGTAATTTTATTTTTTCTGTTATCAACAACATTTACTTATTCTCAGGCAAATGGAATCCCCGTAAGCAATATAAATTGTTCTGATCTAAAATCTAAAGAGTATTATTATAATGATCCAAATACATTTAAAAATGGATCAATAAAATTGTTTTCAGATAAAAATGGGAAAAGTTTTGATGCACTAAATAAATTGATTTTAAAAAACAGTGAATATATTTTAGAGCTCGATCCTGAAAATACCGATCTAATGTTTCATAAGCCCGATACGGTTTTTGATCATTCTGAAGAAAATAAAAAATTTCAAAATGCAGTCGATCGCCTTGATCTCTCCAAAATTTTTACTTCAAATTCAAACTCAAAATCTTATCAAAAGCTGCGTGACGAAAGTAATGAATCCGAAAATATTACTACACACATTTATTGTTTAGATAAAATACTTGTTTACAATATTGAGCTAACTAATAATGCAGATAAAGGATCGCCTTATAATGAATTTCTGAATATCGATTTAAACAAAATGAAATTAGTCGATTTCACTTCATTAATAACAGATAATCAACTTAATGCATTTAATAAAGCTATTTTAAACTACGCCAATAATCACAAAAAAGAAATAGTAAATAATTACAAGCAAATATTGTCTAATGGATTTGGTGATTTACTAAACCAATATCAACTTGCTTTTGAACAATCGGATTATGATTATGATAAAGTAAAATGTAAAATTGATTCAAAAGACTTTAATTTTTTTAGTCCGGAAGGTGTTACTTTTAAAGTGAGAGTTTTGGATAAAAATTTAAACATGAATGAAGAAAAAGATCAAATTGGCGAATATATTTCAGAAATAATAATTCCGTACAAAGAGATTATGAATTATTTAGACACAAAAAACAGTTTATATTCCAGTATAAATAAGCATCGCTGATAAACCCAACCTGTAAACTCACAAAAACAAATATCCTAAAATGGACGGCATAACATACATTGAGAATTTTATTGATAACCCAAACGAGCTGTTTGATCTTTTAACATCAACCGTAAAATGGGATGAACGCATGACTGCGCGCAAAACTGCAAGCTTTGGTAAAGCTTATAATTATTCTCAAATAGATTATCCATTTCAGGAATTTCTGCCAGAACTCGATTCCATAATTAACCAATTAAAACCTGTAATTGGCTTTGAACCGAATAATTGCTTAATCAATTACTATTTAGACGGAAAATCTAAAATGGGTTATCACTCTGATCAAACGGATATTTTAGAAACCGATACAGGAATTGCAATTGTTTCAATTGGAGAAACAAGAACTTTGAAATTTAGAAATATCGAAAACACAGACCAGTATTTAACGTATGAATTGACGACAGGCAGTTTGGTTTACATGACACAAGAAGTGCAAGCAATCTGGCAACATTCAATTCCAAAATCTGATACAGAAAATGGCCGAATTAGTTTGACTTTTAGACAAATGTGTTAATAAAAATACTAAAAGCAATTTCGTCTCAAACTATACTATCCAAAAAATAAATACCCAAACCAGTTTGATACAATCTGGTTTGAATAGCATATTCGATAACTTATAAAATGCTAAAAGTTCTTATATTTATCATTTGAATCTATCCGTTTTCCAACATTTTAAAAGCTTTAGAATACATGCCAGAAATTACAACATTTGAAACATTAGACAATGAAATAAAGAAATTTGGCGGTAAACCCATTGTTTTAGAAGCTTTATGGGATGGAGATACAACCGGATGGTTTTTATGCTTATTTGTTTATACAAAAAGTGATTCGTTTTTTAATAAAAGTACTAACCGCTTTTCTTTGGGACATATTAGTTTGGGTGGAGATATCAGACTTTTCAAAAATGAACCTTTTACAGAAATTAGCCTAGCGAAAGAATTAGGAATATTAGCAGAAAAAAAATACAACTTAGAATTTTATTTCCCTTCACAAAACGAGCCTGATGATGATTGCCCTAAATGGTCAGACAGGCACTTGGCTATCAATTGTTCAAGCTGCAATAAACTAATAATTCCAACAACCAGCCCTCATCTGCCAAAAGATATTTGCTATAATTGTTATCTCGAAAAAGAACGAAATCAAGAACTAATCAATAATAAATTGGTTCAGGATGGTGTTGTCTTATATTTATCAAACGATGAGAAATCAGAGAAAATAGGATTTTATGGTTCTTACGACTATTTGATCCTTTCTAAATTCAATATTCCGAGTATATCAGATTTAGACAAAATCGAATCTATAAAAGTTTTTACTATTCCAATTGAAGAACTTCAAATACTGAAAAACGATATAGAAAAAGAATTAAATCTAAAATTACAAGATTATACTAAACCCGAAATTAATAAAGACCATTGGCGTTTTTCGCATTCAACTTTTGAAATTGAGTATCAAGGAATAAATTACACCTTAGAAACGCAGAGAAATCAAGATCATAGTTATATTTTAGAATGTATTAGAACTCTGGAATACTTAACAAGAGCAATTGTTGAAAAAATGAACTTGCAGATTTGCTTTGTTCGAGGACTCAAATATCAGGATGATTCGGCGTTGAGATATTTACACTATTTAAAGAATGATTTTTCAAATATTGATGAATTATTAGAACATTATAAAATACTTTTGTCAAAACAAGATATTCTACAAACAATTGAAAATTTAAGCAATTATGGTTGTTTAATTTTCGATGGTTTCAATATAAAAAGTACCGAACTTGGAAAAAACATTGTTTAAAACAATAATAAAAACATCTTTAAAACCCCATTTTAAACTTCACTAAAAAAATATCAAAATGAAACCACAAATTCGAATTCTGCTCTATTCAATACTATTCTTTTTATATCTTTCTTCGACTTCTCTTTTACTCTCGTTGGGAGAAATATTAAAAACGGACCCATATATAACTTTAGGTTTTGGTTTCGCAATCTTAAATCTCATTTATGCCTTCTTCGCACTAAAGTGGACGTTATTACTAAATATAATCTGTTCTGTTGTAATTGCGGCACTGGCATTGTTTTTAGCGGTCAATTTTGCAAATTTACACCTGCTTTCAAAGTATGATCCTTATTTGGTTAAGACAGCGATATTTACAAATGCACTTCTTTCGATTATCTTTTGGGAAATTGTTTATCAAGTGAAAAGCAGAAAATAATGAAAATAAATTGGAGAATATAATGATGTGGAAATCCCCGTAAAACATTGAATTAATTGAGAATAACTATTTATGTCAATTATTAAAAAGAACAAAATGCGGACAACATTTATAGCGTTTTTAGTATTTAGTTTATTTTCTCTTTCATTGTCTAGCATGAATAAATCGAAATCAATAAAAGACACTATTCAAAATGGAAGAAAATGTTCCGTTGAAAAACTAATAGTAAAAACAGAAAGATTTGAGAAGGATCGAAAGTTTCTATTTTGGAAGTTACCTCACAAAAAGATCACTCTCATTGATAGAATAATCAATACTGATGGAAAAGTAATTTTAAAGAAATCTTCAATACTAATTTGTTCATCCGATGCTTGTGATTACAGAAGATTTTGCAGAATAAAAATTGTTGGAAATGAAATATGGATTTTTCAATACAACAAAGACCCCGAAAAAGGAGTAATAAAACGATATGACTTTTGCAAAAAATATCTAAGTACAAAAATTTGGGACAAAGAATCCTTAATTGATGATTAAACAAGCTACCTTCCCTCCAACTTCATTTATTTTTTATAATCGACAAAATGAAAGATCCAGAAAAAATAAATTCTGTCAGAACAAAACTAAAAGTTGGTTTAAGCACCGCAAAATTTCTAATTGATAGATTTGATGATGTTGATTTGGCTATAGAATTTTGGAAAAAACAAATTGAAGAGGAACAAAAAAATCATTTAAATCAAAAATATGAAAATCTGGAAAAATTCTATTATTTCGAAAACGAATATTGCTTTCCAATTTTAAATGATTCGGATAAAACAGAAATAAAAGCATTAACCACTTATTACTGCTCGGAACTTTGGAATAAATATATTTCTGAAAGTAAAAAACACCTGATGCTCATAAATTATCCTGACGAGTGGAAAATAAAAAATGAGATTGGCAATCAATATAATTGGCAAAAAGATTGGAATGAGAATAATATTGAAGCTTTCAACAAAAATGTAAAACCTTTAATTAATTGGCAAGAAGATGACCTTGTTTTATTTTTTTGGAACAAACATACTGGAATAGAATCTAAATGGAGCGTAATTTGTAAATATTGGATTTCATTTCTGTATGATGATGAATCAAACGTTATTATAAATCCAAAAAGTACAAAAGTAATACTACTAACTACAAATGGAAATTTATCTATAGCCGAAAGAGATAAGAAGTAATAATCTCTTCTACTAAAGTTTTGCAATCTCTAATAATAAACCTAAATCTACAAGTAAATTTAAACCTGAAATGAAATTACAAAACCGCATTTTTATTTATATCATACTTCTGGTTGTCTATTATTTTTCAACTATACTTTTAATGACTATCGATGGAGCATTAAATACTAATAATCTACTCATTACTTTAGGTTGTGGATTTACTTTAATAAACATTGCATATTCTTTTTTAATTCTAAAATGGACAGCCGTTTTCAATATACTTTACGCTGTTATTATTGCCTGTATAAGTTTAGTTTTATCACTAAAATTTGGAGATTTACATTTGTTCTCCAACTACGATCCTTACGATATAGAAACGTCAGTAATAGCCAATGCCGTTTTTTCGGTTATATTTTGGGAGATCGCTTATCAAACAAAAAAAATCTACATAATTCCATAAAAACGATCAAATGAAAATAAAAGCCCTGGTTATCCTAATTATATTTTGTTGTGTGAGCTGCAAAAATTCAGATAAAGTTGAAAGAGAAAATCAACCCACAATTTATAATGTAGAAAGCGATGATAAAGAAATGTCTGAAGCAATTAAAAAAGCCAATCAAACATTAACTGATTTTAATTCAGCATTACAAAATCCAAAAATTGAAGTTAAATCATTGAAAGTTAAATTTGAAACTGCCAATGGAAACGAACATATTTGGCTAAGCAATATTGAATATAAAGATGGAAAATATTGGGGAATTTTAGACAATGAACCTGAGTATATTACCGAGTACAAAATAGGAGACAAAATAGAGATAGATAATTCAAAAATTAGTGATTGGATGTATCTTGAAAACGGAAAATTATTTGGCGGTTACACCATAAAATTGTTACGAAGCAGAATGACTGAAAACGAAAGAAATCAATTTGATGCTGAAAGCGGAATGCAAATCGATTAGAAAAATAATAAAATGAATATCTATATATTTGGAAACGGAAACATCAGTTTCACTCAATTTAAGGAACATTACGAAAGTGTAATTAATGAATATATTGACCTCAAAAACATAAACTTTTTACTTTGTGATTTTAGAGGCGTGGATGTTCTCGCTATGGAAGTCCTTAAATGCGATTCTGCAAATGTTTCAGTTTATCATATTGGCGAAAATCCAAGATATTTATCGGATAAGTTCAGGACTAAAGTAAGCAGTTGGAAACTGATTGGAGGTTTTGAAAATGATGAACATAGAGATTCTGAGGTTATAAAAAATTGCACCCATTTTATTGCGATCGATTTTAATTCTGATTCTAACCGAAAAAGTGGCACTCAGAAAAATATTGAACTCTGCGAAAAGTTAGGCAAAATCAAATTAACCAAATAATAGTGATAGTTATAACATAAGAAAGCAAAAACCTTCTGCACAGACATTTTAAAATCATGAAAAAACTTATTGTATATCAAATAGACTCTTTTACGAAAGAAAAATTTAAAGGAAACCCAGCGGGAGTTGTTGTAAATGCAGACGGATTAAAGGATTCTGAAATGCAACAAATCGCAAGAGAATTAAATAATTCCGAAACTGCTTTTCTTTTTTCGCCCGATAGTGATGATTGCGATGGCGTAATACGATATTTTTCTCCAACTATAGAAGTTCCAATTTGTGGTCATGCAACAATTGCAGCAATGTATGCTAAAGCTCTGGAAGATAATTTAGATTCTTGTGTGTTAAAGATGAAAACTAAGATTGGTATTCTTCCTTTTGAAATTATCAAAAAAGAGGACGATTATCAGATTTTAATGACACAAGGAAGTTTTGAACTTAGTACAACATTCGACCGTGATACCGAAAAAAGAATGGTTGAGGCACTAGGACTCGATTATGATGATATTGACACAAGATGTCCAATTCAAATTGCTTCTACAGGACATTCAAAAGTTATGATTGGAATTAAAAGCCGAGAAAAACTTAATGCTTTATCCCCAAAATATAATCATTTAACTGAATTAAGTGCTCAGATTAATTGCAATGGTTATTTTGTTTTTACATTCGATTCTGATAATGAAGATATCCTGACTTATGGAAGAATGTTTGCCCCTTCAATTGGTATAAATGAAGATCCTGTGACTGGTAATGCAAATGGACCATTGGGTGGTTACCTGATACAAAATAATATCGTTACGTATCAAAACAACCAGTTTGAATTCAATGGAAGACAAGGCGAAAAAATAAACCGACTTGGTACTATAACTGTTAAGGTTTTGATTGAAAATGATAAGCCGGCATTAATTCAAATAAAAGGAGAAGCTGTTGTAATTTTCAGAACCGAAATAGAAATTTAAAATTTCAATGTCTCTACAAATCTAAATCCGTAGAGACGCGTAGCAGTGCGTCTCCGTTTCAATAATTCTTTTAATTTAAAATTTCATAAATTTATAGTTCGATTATTTTTTAATAATCGGAATTTAAGTTCTAATTTTTTAAAAACGAATCTTATGAAAACGAAAAAAATATGGGCAAATTTAGGTGTCGAAGATTTAGACAGAACAACCAAGTTTTACAATGATTTAGGCTTTGAACCAAACGGCCACAATACCAATAAAGAACTGCGAAGTTTTCTTTTTGGCGATGATAATTTCATCATTCATTTTTTTGTAAAAGATCAGTTTAAGTGGGCCGTAAATGCTGAAATGGCTGACTTACAGCTAGGAAATGAAATTATATTTTCTCTGTCTGCCGAAAGCAAAGAGGAAGTTGACCAATGGCTAATTATTGTTGAAAAAGCCGGCGGAAAAATTTTTGCTGAACCACAAGAATACGGACAAGGCTATTTCTTTGGATTTTCTGATCCGGATGGTCATAAATTCAATTTTTTGTATTGGCCGAAATAAAGCTCTGATTTAGCCCCGCTAGAGCCAATATCCTCGTAATCCCGATAGCTATCGGGATGGAGAGATAAAGGCGAAAACGGGACTAAAGGTTATTGTGAAAACAAAAACTTCTGCTTCTGAAATTTAAAAATTACAATACCTGATTTCATCTAAAAACCGATATATTTACACCTTGAAAAATCAATGGTCTTTAGAATGAAAAAAATTACTTTACTGTTCTCAATATTATTTTTAACTCTTGCGTCATGCGGCGTAAAAACGACGCAATCCTTATTAAGTGACGGAAATTATGATGCCGCAATTGACCGCGCGGTTGATGCATTAAAAACCAAAAAAGATTCGAAAGGTAAACAGGATTATGTGTATTTGCTGGAAGAAGCTTTTGCAAAAGCCAAAGACAGAGATTTACGTAATCTTGATTTGATGACAAAAGAAGCAAATCCTGCAAATGCTGAACGAATTTATAATACGTATTTGCAACTGAATAACCGTCAGGAAAAAATTAGACCTTTATTGCCTTTGCAATTATTGAAACAAGGTAGAAATGCTTCTTTTCCGTTTGATAATTATTCGAATGAGATTGTGAGCAGCAAAAATGCATTATCTAAATATTTATATGAGCATGCTTCGGCTCTTTTAAAATCTAACAATAAATTGGATTTTAGAAAGGCGTATGATGATTTTTTCTACCTTGAAAGTATAAATCCGGGATACAAAAACACTAAAAAATTGATGGATGATGCGCAGTTTAAAGGAACTGATTTTGTGGATATTTATGCCACAAATGTGACCAATATGGTAATCCCAAAACAGCTTCAGGATGATTTACTGGATATTAAAACGTATGGATTAAACGATAAATGGACAGTATATCATAACGCAAGACAAAAAAATGTTACTTATGATTATAGTTTAATTGTGAATTTTGTTCAGATAAATATTTCGCCTGAACAAATTAAAGAGAAGCAATTCATTAAGGAAAGAGAAATAAAAGATGGTGTAAAAACACTTTTAGACGGTCGCGGAAGACCTGTTAAGGATAGTTTAGGCAAGGAAATAAAAGTTGATAATTATAGAATACTTCGTGCGAATATATATGAATTCAGACAATTTAAATCTTGTCAGGTAACGGCAAAAGTTGATTATATCGATTTGAAAACGAATCAATTAATGCAATCTTTTCCGCTTACGAGCGAATTTATTTTTGAGAATATTTACTCTACTTACAAAGGAGACCGAAATGCCTGTGAGGATAATTATATGAATTATTTCAATAAACGTTCAGTTCCTTTCCCAAATAATGAGCAAATGGTTTTTGATACGGGAGAAGATTTAAAAGCCCGACTTAAGGATATTATTGTTAGGAACAGATTTAGGGGATAAATTATAATTTAAATGAATAATAAAATTGATGTAAAATGAAAAATATAACAATTATAAATTTAGTATTCTTTTGTTTAACAAGTTGCATTGTTCATTCGCAAACTACTCCCAACATACTATCTACGACAGCGCAACAGCCTTATCCAAAAGCATTAGTTGATTATAGTGATTTTAAAAATCTTGTACTGGAAATCGAAAAACAAAGAGAAAATCGTTTAGTTAGTCTCGACGTTTTTCTTAAAATGAGCCAAGAAAAAAATACTGTTATTTTAGATTCCCGTTCAGATTTTCGTTATAACAGAAAACATTTAAAAGGTGCTATACATCTAGATTTTACTGACTTTACACAAGAAAATCTAAATAAATTGATTCCGGATCCCAACACCATAATATTGATTTATTGCAATAATAATTTTAATGGTGATCAAATAGATTTTACTTCTAAAGTAGTTTTACCGATAAAAACTTCTGAGACGCCGACCATAAAAAACAGTAAACCTGTTATGCTTGCATTGAATATTCCAACATATATAAATCTTTATGGATATGGCTACAAAAATGTTTATGAATTAGATGAACTAGTAAATGTAAACGATCCAAGAATAAAGTTTGAAGGAACAGAAATAAAAGTAAATCCTTAGTTGGAAACCAATACCAACTTTAAACATAATTCTTTTTAATTCGAAGAAGTACAAATTAGTACATCTTCTTCCCGCTTAATTAAAAAATTAAAAAAAAAATTAAAAAATAGCTTGCGCAACCAAAAAGTTGCTTATATTTGCAACTGATTAGTTGCGTATTTAAATAAATCCAAAATGAAACGAGATATTTTTCAAGCTATCGCCGACCCAACTCGCAGAGCAATTTTAGTATTAGTGGCTACAAATGCCTTAACACCAAATGCTATTGCAGAAAAATTTAATACGACAAGACAAGCCGTTTCTAAACACATCAAAATTCTCAATGAATGTGAATTATTGGATGAAAAGAAATCGGGACGTGAAATTTATTATCAACTCAGAATTGAGAAAATGAAAGAGGTTGACAAATGGCTGGAACAGTTTAAGGAAATCTGGGAAAACCGTTTTAGTCAATTGGATCAAGTATTAATGAATCTAAAATCTAAAGAAAATGAAATCTAATCTATTGATGAATTTTACCGTGGACAAAGAAACGAGCACGGTTAATGTAAAACGTGAATTTAATGCATCTCTTGCAAATGTATGGTCTGCCTGGACTGAGGCTGAAATATTGGACCAATGGTGGGCACCATCGCCTTGGAAAGCCAGAACAAAAAGTATGGATTTTAAAGAAGGTGGTCGCAGACTTTATGCTATGGTTGGACCTGAAGGAGAAGAACACTGGGCTATTGCCGATTTTACTTCGATAACTCCAAAATCTAATTTTAAATATCTGGATGCTTTTTGTGATAGTGAAGGTAATTTAAATACCGAATTTCCGCGATCTAATTGGAATGTCAATTTTTCTGAACAAGGCGATTTGACTATTGTTGACATTGCTATAAAACATGAAAAATTATCTGATTTGGAAATGATTATCCAAATGGGTTTCAAAGAAGGTTTTACCATTGCGATGGAAGGTTTGGACAAAATATTTGCTTCAAGAGCGAAATAAACTTTGTTTTTTATTCTTATAATCCCATTTGTTTTTTTAACGAATGGGATTTTTTTGCATTTACTACAATCAAAATTTGTATTTTAGCTTGATTAGAAACTCACTCTAAAAATCTCATAACTTATCAATACTACAATAACCTAAACAGGTTATCAAATACCACAAAATGAATAAAATTATTACCCTTACAATTTTACTTTTTACTTCAACATTAACTTTTAGCCAAGCCAAAAAAAGCAAAGAAACAGAAACCAGTAAACCTTTTGTATTGGGCGTTATTGACGAAATTCAATCGAAAGAATTAGGCGAAAAAAGAATTTTGAATATTTATCTTCCGGAAGGTTATAATGCAGACGACGCAACAAAATATCCTGTAATCTATTTACTGGATGGTTCTGCCGATGAAGATTTTATTCATATTTCGGGATTGGTTCAATTTAATAGTTTTGAATGGATTAATCAGATTCCCAAATCTATTGTTGTGGGAATTGCCACAGTCGATAGAAGAAGGGATTTTACGTTTCCGACGACTCTAGAAACCGACCAAAAAAGATTTGCGACTTCGGGACATTCTGATCAGTTTATCGCTTTTATAGAAAAGGAATTACAACCTTTTATAGATAAAAAATACAGAACCACCAATTCTAAAACTATTATTGGTCAATCGTTAGGCGGACTTTTAGAAACTGAAATCCTATTAAAGAAACCTACTCTTTTTAATAAATATATAATCGTAAGTCCAAGTATTTGGTGGAACAATGGTTCGATATTAAATCTGGACAGTCCTATTTTTCAGGAAAACTTTAATCAACAAACCGATATCTATATTGCAGTTGGCAAAGAAGGACTTACTCCAACGGAGATTCCGAGAGTTATGGAAGTTGATGCAAACTTATTAGCCGAAAAAATCAAGGCATCAAAAAGTAAAAACATAAAGGTATATTTTGATTATTTCCCACAGGAAAATCACGCTACTATTTTGCATCCGGCAGTTTCAAACTCTTTCCGTTTTTTTTATCCGATAAAACAGAACTAATAAAACGAACCGATTTTAAAAATATTAAACTTGATTTTTTAACGAAATGAAAAATAGCGACGAAAATAAATTAGACAACCCCGTTTGGAATTCACTCTCTGAAACTCATGCCGAATTTGCGATTGATTACAACGGAACTAAATTTTACAATCCGGATTATTGTCCGTTTGGAGGTTTTGTTAAACCCAATAGCGTTTTGGAGGCACAAAATCAATATAAATCCTTAACCGATAGCTTTTTTATTGTTGGTGAAAAACCTCTAATTGCAGATTCACTAGAAATTGTGAAAGAACTGGTTTGTCTTCAAATGATTGCACACAATCCAATAGAGTTTCAAACAGACATCGAAATTGTTACACTTACTGAAAAACACAATCAAGAACTTTTGCATTTGGTTAATTTAGTTCAGCCCGGATATTTTAAAACAAAAACACCATTATTAGGGAATTACTACGGAATTTTTAAAGAAAATCAATTGATTGCTGTTACAGGCGAACGAATGAAAATGAATAATTTTACCGAAGTTAGCGCTATTATCACGCATCCGGATCATACCGGAAAAGGTTACGCAAAACAGTTAATTAAACATGCTGTCAATATCATTTTAAGTCAAAACAAAACGCCTTATTTACATGTAGTTGAAAGTAATATTAGCGCCATTAAATTGTATGAAAAACTCGGTTTTGTGACAAGAAGAAAAATTAGTTTTTGGAATATTTCTAAAAAATAGTACCTTTACCATAACCCTAATCTACTATTAACAATCTTAATCTACTACGGTAATGAAAAAAGTAATTTTAATCTTCATTTGTTTAATTGGTTTATCAGTAAGCGCACAAACACAGAAAGAACTTGTTGGAAAATGGATGTTGGTAAAATGGACCAAAAACGGAAGAACTCAGAACATTAAAGAATATTTTAAAACGACTCAGGTTTTGCAGATTTTCGAAGAAAATGGAGATTTTGAAAATCGTATTGGTAGTGATAGTCAATATTCTAAATGGAAATTATCTAAAAACGATTCTGAACTTATAATTGCTGACGACAGAGTTTCAATCACATCTTCTATCGATTATTTTGATGCTAAAAAACGCGTAATCACATCAGAACTTGGAACTTTTGAATATAAAAAGATTCCTTACGCTGAATAAGACAACTATCTCATAACCAAAAATAGTAAAGCTATTTCATTCTCTTAATTATGACACCAAATAAACAAACCGTAAACGAATATATGGCGGCATTTAGAGTAAGTGATCATGCTAGAATTCTTGCTTGTCTTACTGACGATATTGTTTGGGAAATGCCCGGAATTTATCAGCATGTTGGCAAAGAAGCCTTTGATAAAGAAATTGAAAATGAGAATTTTATTGGAAGCCCAACCATTCAAATCATAAAACTGATTGAAGAGAACAACATTGTTATTGCAGAAGGCGCCGTACAGGGAAACATGAAAAATGGCAATATATTAGATGCTGTTTTCTGTGATGTTTTTGAAATGGAGAACAATAAAATAAAAAAGCTGACTTCGTATTTGATGTCAAGAAATGCAAGTTTAAAATTTGAATAATATTTAACCGCAAAGTACGCAAAGCTTTAATATATAAGTTTTATAAAACACAAAGTTCGCAAAGCTTTATCTAGATTCAGCTTTGCGAACTTTGTGTTTTCTATACATAATACAAATTAAATCTTTGCGTACTTTGCGGTCAATAATCTCCTAAAGCCCTACCCCAACCATCCATCACGATCCAAACTTCTGTATTGAATAGCTTCAGCAATATGTTGCGAAATTACGGTTGGTGATGCGTCCAGATCAGCTATAGTTCTGGAAACTTTCAGGATTCTATCATAAGCTCTTGCTGAAAGATTAAGGCGTTCCATCGCAGTTTTGAGCAATTGTTTGGATTGATCGTCTAGCGCACAATACTCGCGAATCAGTTTACTGCTCATTTGAGCATTGTAATGTATGTTTTCTATTTCTTCAAAACGTTTGGTTTGAATTTCTCGTGCTGCTGTGACACGTTTTCGGATTTCGACACTACTTTCTGCCTTTTGATCATCGGCTAGTTTTTCAAAAGGAACCGGAGTTACCTCAATATGAATATCAATTCTATCTAATAATGGCCCTGAAATTTTACTTAAATAACGCTGCATTTCGTGTGGAGACGAAGTATTGGGCTGACTTGGATCGTTAAAAAAACCACTCGGACTTGGGTTCATACTCGCCACCAACATAAATGAAGATGGATAAGTAACCGTAAATTTTGCACGAGAAATAGTGACTTCACGATCTTCCAGCGGCTGACGCATTACTTCGAGAACATCACGCTTAAATTCAGGTAATTCGTCCAGAAATAAAACACCATTATGCGCCATAGAAATCTCACCGGGTTGCGGATAACTACCTCCGCCAACAAGTGCGACATTCGAAATGGTGTGATGCGGACTTCGAAATGGACGCTGATTCATTAATCCTACTTCTTTTAATTTTCCGGCAACGCTATGAATTTTAGTTGTTTCTAATGCTTCTCTCAACGTCATTGGCGGTAAAATACTTGGTACTCTTTTGGCAAGCATAGTTTTTCCTGCTCCGGGCGGACCAATCAAAATTATATTATGTCCTCCGGCGGCAGCAATTTCCATACAGCGTTTTATACTTTCTTGTCCGCGAACATCTGAAAAATCATGTTCAGGAAAATCTAAATTTTTATAAAATTCTGCACGTGTATCAATAATTGTTGGTTCCAATGTTCCTTTTCCTGCAAAAAAGTCAATTACTTCTTGTAGTTTTTCAACTCCATAAACATTTAATCCGGTGACGATCGCCGCCTCTTTTACATTTTGAACTGGAAGAAAAAAACCTTTATAACCTTCTTCTTTTGCTTTTATCGCAATTGGCAAAGCGCCACGAATAGGCTGTAAACTTCCGTCAAGAGGAAGTTCACCCATAATAATATATTGCTCAATTTCTGGTGCTTTTATCTGATCAGAACCTACTAAAATTCCCATTGCTAAAGTCAAATCATAGGCTGAACCTTCTTTTCGCAAATCGGCAGGAGCCATATTAATAGTTATTCTTTTCCCTGGGAAATTTAATCCGTTATTTTTAAGAGCCGCCGCAATCCTGAAACTGCTTTCCTTAATGGCGCTATCAGGCAATCCAACTAAGTGTAAACCAATACCTTTATCCATATGAACTTCTACCGTAATTGTTGTTGCTTCAACTCCAAAAACAGCACTTCCGTAAACTTTTACTAACATAAATTCCTTTCATTAAATGTTTTTAAATCTAGTGAAATTAAATCTATTTAACAGTTAAAATATTACAAATAAATAACTTTTTCTTTCAAAAAACATATACTCTCAAAAGTATCAAAAAACCAGAAATCGCAATTAAATTGAAATAAAACCAGTATTTATGCTTAACTTGCGAAAATATCATCGATTATCTATCGAAAATTTCGATTTCTGATTCTGGAAATCTTTCTGCAATTAGTTTTGCATCTATACATCGGCTGAACATTTACTATCAGCTTAAATAATCTAAAAATTTAAAAGATGAACTTTAAATTAATAAATTCCATTTCGGGATACGACGAGACATGTACACCAACAATTATAGCTACATTTTTGCATACTCACTTAGAACAATATGGCGATAAAATAGAAGATATTCTTAAATGCATCAATTATGTAATGAATCCGGACAAAGGCGGCAATATTGTTATTGGCTTAGAAAATCAAAAAATTGTAGGAGCCGTAATTTTAAATAATACAGGAATGAAAGATTATATTCCTGAAAATATTCTGGTTTACATTGCGGTAGACAATTCTGAAAGAGGAAAAGGTTATGGCAAAAAATTAATAGAAAAGGCTATTTCGATTACCGAAGGAAATATTGCGCTGCATGTTGAACCTGATAATCCTGCCAAAATACTATACGAGAAACTTGGCTTTACGAATAAGTATCTGGAAATGCGTTTAATTAAATAAACGGAATTAATAAATTCAACAAATAAGTTAGCTGTAAAAAGTTTAATCCCTACGAGATATTTTAGATTGAGTTCCATTGGAACACCTCATCGGAAGAAAAAAATGCATCGTGAAAAACATCGTCCCATTGGGACGTTTGAGAAATTATATATGTAATCTGTATCTGTTTTTACCAATATTATTTATAAAATCAAACGTTCCTATGGAACGTGAAAAAACGCCACATTTATTGGCTACCGATGAAATGTTCCGATGGAACATAAAAACAAAGTGATGAGATATTCTCCAAATTGTTCCACTGGATTTTTCCTTAACATAATGACATTTCCCGTAGGGACTACACTTTATTAACCTGTAACTTGAATTAATTAAATAAACGGAATTAATAAATTCAACAAAAACAAAACTAAATGGCATTCATAAAATTATACCGAAATAAACTAAAAGAAAACTACACTTTTTTGAATTCTCTTTTCGAATCAAAAAACATTCAATGGGGAGTTGTATCTAAACTTTTATGCGGAAACAAACTGTATCTGAAAGAAATTATTTCGCTCGGAGTCAGAGAAATACACGATTCCAGGGTTAGTAATCTCAAAAAGATTAAATCGCTTGACGCTTCTATACAAACTGTTTACATAAAACCTCCCGCTAAACGAAGTATTACAAATATTGTAAAATACGCCGATGTAAGTTTTAATACTGAAATATATACCATACAAATGCTTTCGCAAGAGGCTAAAAAGCAAAATAAAATCCACAAGATTATTATTATGATCGAAATGGGGGATTTACGAGAAGGCGTTATGGGCGAAGATTTACTCGAATTTTACGGTACAATTATAAGTACGCCAAACATTGAAATTCTGGGAATTGGTACGAATTTAAATTGCCTTAGCGGAGTTATGCCAACTCAGGATAAACTGATACAATTGAGTTTGTATAAACAGCTTATTGAAGCTAAATTCAATATTAGTATTCCTTGGGTTTCCGGCGGAACATCGGTTGCGATTCCTCTTATTATCAAGAATGCCAGACCAATGGCTGTAAATCATTTTAGAATTGGTGAAGCCTTATTTTTTGGAAAAGATTTATTTACAGGCGAAACTATTAAAGGAATGCACAATGATGTCTTTAAACTTTTTGCAGAAATCATTGAAATCACCGAAAAACCAGATGTTCCAACAGGAGAACTGGGCGAAAATGTAGCAGGAAATACTTTTTCGATGCAAAGTACCGAAGATCTTGGCGGAACTTCTTTGAGAGCGATTCTGGATATTGGATTACTAGATATGCAACCTCAATATCTGGAAGCAGTCGACAAAGAAATTACAATTGTCGATGCGAGTTCTGATATGTTGGTGATTGATATTTCAAATTCAACTCAAAAATATAAAATTGGCGATCTGATCTCTTTCAATATTAAATATATGGGAGCTTTGTATCTGTTAAGTTCTAGTTACATCGAAAAAAACATCGAGTAAAAAGAATTGTTTTTAAGTATAATACAATTTGATTCTATAATTTCTTTGACAAATTAACTTAAATACAAACTATTTCTCCATTAACTCTATTATGCAAATCCTTTGTAGCAGTTGTTGATAACAGTTTTCCTTAATCCGATTTGAGTAAGATTCTGGCATTTTCTATGTTCGGCCAAATACCGTTTATCATTGATTGCCGAATTTGCTCAATCCAATACTCTTCATTTATACTATCAGCTAAATCACTAAATTCATTGAAGTTTTCAATTAAAATTTCCGTACGGATTAACGCCAAAACATTCTTTGTGATTTTTAAAGATTGTAAATCTTCAGGAAGAATATCTACCGTACAAAATAAAGAATAACATAAATTATTTAAATCCTCATAATTTATAGGTTTCTGTAATTTCAGATTCAGATAACTAGAAAGTTTCTCAAAACTATAAATTTCATATTCTGATAGATTTTTAGTTTTAAATTCTAATGAATTTTGCTCAATGATTTTCTTTTTAGCATTTTTTTTGTCTTTCACAAAAACATGTATTTGATATTTTTATTCTTTATCTAACCATTTTTCATCATCTAAATCTTCTTCATATTCAGATGTTCCTGCAAAACCATATTCCTCGAGTTTTTTTAAATATGGCGTGTAATCAAAAAAAGGTTCATTCCATCCTTCCAGATCCCAGATATTGTCAACTACTGCTGCTAACCATCTTGGCGGTGGAGTATGTTTCTTATAATAATCAATTCTTTCTTCGGCTGTTTTTAAATTTTCTTCAAACCAAATATAAAAACAGTCACCAAATTCGTCACCACTTCCTTGTCTCCAAAAAATACTATATGGATGCGAGTCTGGTTTGAAAATCCAGTGTGGAGGCACTTCTCCATATTTCTCAATAAACTCATTTATTTTATTTGCAAGAAATTCTGTTTTCTCAATCATATAATTACACTATTGTTAGGATGTGATCTCATAAGGCTTCAGCTAATTTTTTATTTAGAAATATATTATTTTCTAAAACTTTAACCCAATCTGATTCTTTATCTTCTAGATAAATAACTTAGATCAAATTATTTCTTCATTAAGGCTATTGTCTAAATCCGCAGTTAATAGCTGCTCTGCCGAATATTTTTATTGTGCTTTTATATAATTTCTAAATTTTCTAAAAAGAATTTTTTCTTGAAATCTGTAAATAGACCAAAACCATAAAATAATAAAAGGAAATAAAAAAATACTCCATGAAGGTATCTCTTTACCTCTCAAAAATGTAATAAAAATTGCTAATATTGGTATAATTCCCATAAAATAAAGTTCAATTCGTAGCTTCGTATTCAAATCAATTTGGGTTTTTCCATTTTTTAACTCGATTAACTTTCCAAAACCTTTTATTCCGTCAAAATATTCAGGATATGAACTAATAATAAATGTGCCCAAAGAGATTTTCGAATGAATAGTAAATTCATTTCCAGAAATCCATTCAAGTTTAAATTTTTTCTCCGTTGTAATTTGAATTTTTTCTTTTAATTCATTAATAGAACCATTAAATTCTATTGATTCTCTTAAAAGTGTTTTTTCAGTCAACTCTTTCATTCTTCTTTTGCGAATAGATTGTTTAAAATGTGGTTCAACTTATTTATTTTCAAATATATTATTTTCTAAAACTCTAACCCAATTTGAATCCTAACTTCCTCTACAATCTTACTCAAATCCAAACTATTCTGATGTGACCAAAGCGAACTTTCAATTTGATTGTTTCTGATGCAATTATTACATTCAGTTACTTCGTATGTATAACCTTTTCCATGATTTGGTAAACTAAAATTGGTTTCCTTTTCCTCTTTTATAACAGAATATCCATTAGCGGCAAACCACGGAGAATTAAGCTGAATATGGCCTTTTGTTCCGCTTATTGTTGCTTTCATATCAGATTCTGAAACTATAGAAGCATGCAAAATCGATTGTGCATTTTCATATTGCAAAATCATGGAAGTCTGCAAATCGATTCCGTTTGCATTATAGATTGATTTTGCAATAATTTCTTTCGGAATACCTAATAATAGATAAGACAGGAATAACGGATATACGCCAATATCAAATAAAGCTCCTCCGCCAAGATTTTTATCAAAAAGTCTACCTCCCTTTTTTTCATCTGCATAAAAAGCAAAATCGGCTTTAATGTATTTTACATCACCAATTATTCCCTGGTTTACTTTTTCTAAAGCCTCTTTAATCGACGGAATAAATCGCGTCCAGAATGCTTCCATAAAAAACTTATTGTGTTTTCTTGAAGCTTCAATCATTCGTAACGCATCTTTATAGGATAGCGCGATTGGCTTTTCGCATAAAACATGTTTTCCATGTTCTAATGCTTTGATCGCTAATTCGGCATGCGAATCGTGCGGAGTTGCGATGTAGACAATATCAACCTCAGGGTCTTTAAAAAGTGCCTCATAAGAACCATAAGATTTACTGCAATTATACCTTACTGCAAATTCCAATGCTTCATGCTTATTTCTCGAAGCAACAGCATTTAACTCGGCATCTTTTACGCGTAATAAATCGGGAACAAATTGATTTGCCATATTTCCCAAGCCAATAATTCCCCATTTTATTCTATTATTATTTTCCATAATATTCTCTAAGTACTACTTATCAGTGGGTTAATTTAAAAATCATCTAAATAAAGAAAAATCATTCAAAAAAATGGATTTTAGATAACATATATTTCATATTTTTAGCAACAAATTTGCAAATAACTTATGAAAAAAGCCCTACTCCTACTCTTTTTGAGTGTTTTTTTAACAAAAACGTACGCTCAGGAATATTTCCCTGTTAATGAAAGTGTGCAAAACAAAAACAAGAATTATACTGTTTTTACCAATGCCACGATTTATGTGACCCCAACACAAAAAATCGAAAAAGGAACATTATTGATTCAAGACGGCAAAGTTGTCGCTGTTGGAAATAATATTGCAATCCCAAAAAACAGTATAGCAATTGATCTTGCAGGAAAAACAATTTATCCTTCATTTATAGATATCTATACTAGTTTTGGGGTCGAAAAACCAAAAAACAATAATAGACCTGATCAGGATCCATCGTATGATACTAAAAGAGTTGGTTATTACTGGAACGAAAGTATTCGTCCGGAAATAAATACTTTCGAGACTTTTAAATACGATCAATCAAAGGCCGAAGAATTATTAAAAGCCGGTTTTGGAGTTGTTGGAACGCATATTCCAGACGGGGTTGCGCAAGGAACGGGAATTTTAGTTGCCTTAAACAATGCCGAAAACAACAAACGAATTATCGCCAATAAAGTTACCAATCACTTTGCTTTTACAAGAAGTGCGTTAACAAACCAAGCTTATCCAAGTTCTTTAATGGGAATGATGGCTTTGCTGCGCCAAATGTATTTAGACCTGGATTGGTACAAAAAAGGAAATTCTGATACTAAAGATTTATCACTTGAAGCTTTGGCAAATAATGAAAAACTGGTTCAGATTTTTGCTTCAGAAGACAAACTAAATAGTTTAAGAGCTTCAAAAATTGCGAAAGAATTTGGCTTAACCTATGTTTTAAAAGGAAGCGGAAATGAATTTGAAAGAATCGAAGAAATCAAAAACACGAACGCTAAATATATTATTCCGATAAGTTTTCCCGAAGCTTATGATGTTTCAAATCCATATTTGTCAAACCAAATAGAATTGGCAGATATGCGTTTCTGGAATCAGGCTCCTACAAATCTAAAAGTACTTACGGACAACGGAATTGTTTTTGCCTTAACGACTGATAAATTAAAAAAGACAGAAGATTTTAGACTTAATTTATTGAAAGCCATTAAATATGGTTTTGATAAAACAAAAGCTTTAGAAGCTTTGACTACAATTCCTGCAGCTATTCTTGGAAAAAATAACGAAGTTGGAAGTTTAAAAACAGGAAGTTACGCGAATTTCATAATTACATCTGGTGAAATTTTTGACGAGAAAACGATTTTATATGAAAACTGGGTACAAGGAACCAAATATGTTGTAAACGATGTTAATGCAAAAGATATTCGCGGAAACTACGACTTAACAGTTGGAAAAGATACTTATAAATGGAAAATTGACGGAACCGTTGACGCTCAAAAATCTGAAATTACTACGGTTGATACTAAAAAAGTAAACAGCACTTTTGCCGTTTCTAAAAATTGGATTTCGCTATTGATAAAACCTGCAGATACAATCAAAGGTAATTTTGCACGCTTAACAGGATTTATCGAAAACCCGGAAAAATTATCCGGAAAAGCGGTATTAGCAAACGGAGATGAATTAGTCTGGACGGCTCTAAAAACAAGTGCGTTTGTTGCTGTAAAAGATACTTCTAAAGTAGAAAAACCAAATCCTATTGTACCAACTACTTTCCCGAACATCGCTTTTGGTGATTCTAAAAAACTAACGGCTCAGACTTTATTATTCAAAAATGCTACAGTTTGGACAAACGAGAAAGAAGGCGTTTTGACCGAAACTGATGTTTTAATTAAAAACGGGAAAATTGCTGCTGTTGGTAAAAACCTTTCAGATGCAGCTGCAACTATTATTGATGCAAAAGGAAAACATATCACAAGCGGAATTATCGACGAACACTCGCACATTGCAATTTCTAAAGGTGTAAATGAAAGCGGACACAACTCTACTGCCGAAGTGACGATTCAGGATGTTGTAAACTCTGAAGACATTAATATATACCGAGATCTTGCCGGAGGTGTAACAATCTCGCAATTGCTTCACGGATCTGCCAACCCAATTGGTGGTCGTTCTGCAATTGTAAAATGGAAATGGGGTTCTTCGCCAGATGAAATGTTATACAAAAATCAACCTAAATTTATCAAGTTTGCCTTGGGAGAAAATGTAAAACAAGCCAATTGGGGTATTACTAATCCAACTCGTTTTCCGCAAACGAGAATGGGTGTTGAACAAGTTTTTACTGATTATTTTCAGCGTGCTAAAGAATACGACGAAAGTTGGAAAAAATTCAACTCAGGTTCTAAAAAAGGAAAAGCTCCAAGAGTAGATTTAGAACTTCAAACTCTTGCCGAAATTATCAATAAAGAACGTTTTATCACTTGCCACTCTTATGTAGAATCTGAGATTTTGATGTTGATGAATGTTACCGAGAAATTCAATTTCAAAGTCAACACTTTCACCCATATTCTTGAAGGTTATAAGGTTGCAGATAAAATGAAAGAACACGGAGTTGGAGCTTCGACTTTCTCAGATTGGTGGGCTTATAAATTTGAGGTAAACGACGCAATTCCGTTCAACGGGCCTATTATGCATAACGAAGGATTGGTTGTTGCTTATAATTCTGATGATGCCGAAATGTCAAGAAGACTAAATCAGGAAGCTGCAAAAGCGGTTAAATACGGGAATATTTCTGAAGAAGAAGCATGGAAATTTGTAACCCTGAATCCTGCTAAATTATTACATATCGATGATAAAGTAGGAAGCCTTAAAGTGGGCAAAGATGCCGATGTTGTTTTATGGAGCGATAATCCCTTGTCTATTTATGCTCAAGCCGAGAAAACAATTATTGATGGTGTTGTATATTTTGATATCGAAAAAGATGCCGAAAAACAAGTGGCGATTACTAAAGAAAGAAGCTTGTTGATTGGACAGATGTTACAAGAGAAAAACAAAGGAATGAGTACACAGCCACCAACAAAAAAGGAGAAAAAAGAATATCACTGTGATACTTTAGAGCAATAATTAAGGCATTAGAAAATCATAAAAGATAAAAAACCAGATAAAATGAAACATAAAAACATATATATAATGCTGCTCGTATTTTGTGCCTCGGTACACATAAAAGCGCAGCAAATACCAGCACCAAAACAAAGCAAATCGGTTTTGATATTGAATGCGACCGCACATTTAGGCGACGGAACTGTTATTCAAAATAGTGCTATTGGTTTTAAAGACGGAAAAATTACTTTAGTTGCAGATGCAACAACTATCAGACTTGCTGCAAATGCCTATGATACTACTATTGATGCTGCCGGAAAACATGTTTATCCCGGGTTTATTGTTCCCAACGCAACATTAGGTTTGGTAGAAATTGATGCCGTAAAATCATCTGACGATCAGGAAGAGATTGGAAGTTTTAATCCAAATGTAAGAAGTATTATTGCTTATAATTCTGAGTCAAAAGTGGTAGAAACAGTTCGTCCAAATGGTGTTTTAATCGCTCAGGTAACACCACGCGGAGGTCGAATTTCAGGAACATCATCTGTAGTACAACTAGATGCCTGGAGCTGGAAGGATGCCATTCTAAAAGAAAATGACGGAATTCATTTAAACTTTCCATCAGGTTTTAGAAGAACCGGATCATGGTATGAGCCGGGAATTATTGAAGCCAATAAAGATTATCCTAAACAAGTAGAAGAAATTACTGCTTTTCTAGGCAATGCAAAAGCGTATAACCAAGAAACTCCAAAAGAAAGAAACATTGTATTGGAAGCTACAAAAGGGCTTTTTGACGGAACTCAAACACTTTATATCCACGCAGATGAAGAAAAACAAATTGTAGATGCAATACAATTAGCGGTTGACAATCAAATTAAAAAAATTGTTATCGTTGGCGGATTTGAAGCTTATAAATCTGCTGATGTTTTACAAAAATATAATGTTGGCGTTTTTCTAAGACGTGTTCATGAATTGCCAACAAGCGATGATCAGGATGTGAACTTACCTTATAAAATGGCAAAAATATTAACAGATAAAGGCATTGTTGTAGGTCTTGAAAACAGTGGAGATCATGAACGTATGAGCGTTAGAAACCTTCCGTTTTTAGCCGGAACATGTGCTGCTTTTGGTTTAGACAAAGAAAAAGCATTACAGCTTATTACTTCAAATACAGCCAAGTTATTGGGTATAGATGCTACTTGCGGCACATTAGAAACCGGAAAAGATGCTACCCTTTTTATCTCTGATGGTGATGCTCTTGATATGAGAACAAATAAATTAACGAGCGCTTTTATACAAGGAAGAACCATTAATCTGGAAACTTTCCAAACCAAACTGAATGATAAGTTCAAAGCAAAGTACAATCAGAAATAACTAAAACTTTTTTATTAAAAAGGCATCATTTGAAAATTCATCTGATGCCTTTTTTTATTTTCAAATTATAACTATTTCAATTAATTCTTTGAATATTCACGTATATTTATTTTAAAATTAAGATTATTCTGTCGCTTTTCTGTTAACAAAGGCTCTACAAGCCTGCATTTTTTAAATTCTAGATTAATAAATTGCAAAATTTAAGTTCATTTTAACAAATACACTCAAAATATAGGGGGTTAAATTCAAAAATTAACAAAAATCAAACATTGAACTCTATTTTTTATAGGGTTGTCGAATGATTTTATACTTTTATCAAAAATTTAAAACTAAATAACTATGCGAAAAATTATTTTAAGTGTGATTCTTATCACTATTTTGGTACTAACCTTTGTATCAAACTTCATTTTATCAGACAGTCCAATTCCAGCAGAAGCTGTAAAGTTTGATACAGGAGACACCGCTTGGATGATCGTAGCAACTGCATTTGTATTGCTTATGACACCAGGTTTAGGATTTTTCTACGGAGGAATGGTTGGTAAGAAAAACGTTATCAGTACAATGCTACAAAGTTTTATGGCAATGGTAATTGTTACTATTTTATGGGTTATTGTTGCATTTGGATTAGCATTTGGTCCTACTATTGGCGGAATCATTGGAAATCCACTTCCAAATTTATTCTTTCAAGGTGTTGGTACAAGTACTGCGTGGAGTCTTGCCCCTACAATTCCTTTTATGTTATTCGCATTATTTCAAGCAAAATTTGCCATCATTACTCCTGCATTAATCACAGGTGCTTTTGCAGAACGTGTACGTTTCTGGGCTTATTTATTATTCATGGTCTTATTCATTATCTTTATATACGCACCATTATGTCACATGACTTGGCATCCTGATGGACGTTTCTTCAAAATGGGAGTTTTAGACTTCGCCGGAGGAACAGTAGTACACATGAGTGCTGGTTGGGCTGCATTGGCCGGAGCGATCTTCTTAGGAAAAAGAAAAGTTCAAAAAGTGAATCCTGCGAGAATTACTTATGTATTATTAGGAACAGGTTTATTATGGTTTGGATGGTTTGGTTTCAACGCAGGTTCTGCATTAGGATCAAACGGATTAGCCGTACAAGCTTTAGGAACTACAACTGTTGCTGCTGCTGCCGCTGCTATGGCTTGGGTTTTCCTTGACAAAATCATCGGACACAAATTATCTGCACTTGGAGCTTGTATTGGAGCTGTTGTAGGACTTGTTGCTATTACTCCTGCTGCAGGTTTCGTAAGTATTCCTCATGCAATTTTCATCGGAGCTTTTGCTGCAATTGTTAGTAATCTTGTAGTAAGCAAATTCCCTAAAGGAAAAATCGATGATGCATTAGATGTTTTTGCTTGTCACGGTGTTGGAGGTATGGTTGGTATGTTATTGACAGGAGTTTTTGCTTCAAAAGCAATCAACCCTGCAGTTGGAGATAATCAAGGTTTGATTTTCGGAACTCCAACTTTATTCATCAACCAATTAATTGCTTTAGTAGCGGTTTCAATCTTTGCTTTTGTAGGTTCATATATTTTATTCTTTGTTGTAAATAAAATTACTCCACTAAGAGTTACTGAAGAAAAAGAAGAATTAGGATTAGACATTTCTCAACACGGAGAGTTCTTATAAGAAATTAATTTCCCCCTTTTGCCTAAATAAAAAATCCCTCTGAGTTTTAGCTTAGAGGGATTTTTGTTTTTTTTTAGAGAATAGATGTTAGATTATAGAAGTTAGAAATAGATGCAAGAAGCTAGAAACAAGACTTATATGTAAGAACTTAGAGAGAAGAAAATAGATTTTAGAAAATGACTAAACAAAAAAAGCACTCTGAGTTTATCACTTAGAGTGCTTTTTACTTGAATTAATTTCAACCCCTTATTATATTTTAGATTTCAGATTGTAGATCTTATATTCTAGATTTCTATTACAGCATAAACTATTGTCTATTTTCTATACTCTATATTCTCTCCAATCTTTCCTCTTGCTTCTAACATCTTGCTTCTCAAAGAGACTATTTAAAATTTCCAATCCCTTCTTTCAGCCAATGCAAATATTCATCAGCACTAACATAACTAATAGTAGGTTTAGAACTGTTTAGATTCTTTCCTTCCAAGTCTGTTATAACGTACAAAGGCTGTGTATTTGTTTTATATTTTGAGATCATAAAGTCAGTCCATTTATCACCAACAGTAATGATCTTATCTCCGGATTTAGTCACAAATTGCTCCTCTTTTGGCAACTCACGTTTATCATCAACATAAAGAGAAATCAAAACAACCTCATTCTTTAAGATTGGCAAAATCGTAGGTTCAGACCAAACATTGTTTTCCATTTTTCTACAATTCACACAAGCATAACCAGTAAAATCAAGCATAATTGGTTTATTGATAGACTTTGCATACGCTAATCCATCTTCGTAATCATGGAAAACCATAATACCATGTGGACCTAATTCTGCACCATCCGGCAAACCTTTTATAGATTCGGCACTAACATTTGAATTTGCAGAACCTCCTACTCCAAACGGACTTTCGCTATATTGCGGCGGTGGCGGGAAAGCGCTGATTAATTTCAATGGTGCTCCCCAAAGTCCTGGAATTAAATATACCGTAAACACAAGTGTAAGCAATCCTAAGTACAATCTACCTACAGAAATATGCTGTAACGGACTATCGTGTGGCAATGTAATTTTTCCGAATAAATATAAAGTCAAAGCTGCGAAAATTGCGATCCAAATTGCGATGAAAACTTCTCTTTCTAAAAAGTGCAATTGAAGCACTAAATCTGCATTTGATAAAAATTTGAATGCTAAAGCTAATTCCAAAAATCCTAAAACAACTTTTACCGTATTCAACCATCCGCCAGATTTTGGTAATGAATTTAACCATCCCGGGAACATTGCGAACAACATAAATGGTAATGCTAATGCCAAAGAGAATCCTAGCATCCCAACAATTGGAGCAATA
This sequence comes from Flavobacterium sp. ov086, assembly GCF_900187965.1. Classification (GTDB taxonomy): domain Bacteria; phylum Bacteroidota; class Bacteroidia; order Flavobacteriales; family Flavobacteriaceae; genus Flavobacterium. The sequence goes on from NZ_FZNL01000014.1 coordinate 29,987, forward strand.
CCTCCGTTTGAAGCTGCTTCAACTAATAGAGTTCCAACGATTGGTCCTGTACAAGAAAATGAAACAATTGCCAAAGCCAAAGCCATAAACAATATCCCAATTAATCCACCTCTGTCTGCTTGTTGATCTGCTTTATTTGCCCATGAATTTGGCAGCATAATTTCGAAAGCTCCCAAAAATGACGTGGCAAAAATGATCAATATAATAAAGAAAATCAAGTTAAACCAAACATCTGTAGACAAAGCGTTAAGCGCATCAGCACCAAATATTTTAGTTACAATCAAACCTAAAATAACATAAATTGCAATAATAGAGAAACCATAAATAATAGCATTTCGAATACCTTTTGCTCTGCTTTTGCTTTGTTTGGTAAAGAAACTTACCGTCATTGGGATCATCGGAAAAACGCATGGTGTTAGCAAAGCAGCAAATCCCGAAATAAAAGCAATAAAAAAGATCGACCATAAACTTCTTGTTGGAGCTGGTGCAGGAACTTCTTCCTGAGCCGAAATTCCTGCCGGGGCTGTATGTACCTCAGCTTTAGTAGTATCTACCGCAGCTGGTTTTACGGTATCAACCGCCAAACCTTCTACCTTTGTTTCATCTTTTTTTGATTCTGTAACACTTGCAATCGCATCCATTTTAAATGTTGATGGAATTGCTATTGAGAATTTTTTATTCGAATTGATACAAACTTCTTTACAAACCTGAAAATCAAAATCAACGTCAACCGATTTTAAATTTGGGTTTATAATCTTGATTTCCTGTTCGATATGTGCTTTACCTTCAAAGAAAGTTTCGTTTACACCAAAAACATCATTAAAAGCCGTTTTCGTTTTACCTTCTTTGGCTTTGCCTACAAGTTCATAATTTCCCTTTTGATTTTTAAAAGCAATTTCTAATGCAAGCGGTCCGCCATCTGGCGTAAACTGCGAATACATATGCCAGTCTTTTTCAATTGTTCCATCAAAAATTAAAACAGCATTGTTTCCTGATTTCTTTTCTATTTTAGAAGTCCATTTTACCGGTTCAAGAATTTGCGCATTCCCTTTTGCAAAAGCAAACATGAAAAACAGCAAAAACACGATGGTTTTATTCCAGACACTTTTATACATTATCGATTGATGGTATTGATTAAAGTTCATTATTGTAATTCTATTTTAAGTATTTTATTTGTGGTATTCTCAATTTTAAAACGTTCGTCCTGTCTGATTCCAATAACCCAGACAATCTGATTATCGGAACACAAAATCCATGTTTTTTCTTTCTCAATCAGGGATAATTTCTCGTCTTTAAAAAGCTTACTTACCTTTTTTGACTTTCCCTCCATTCCAAAAGGATGAAAAACATCACCTTCATTCCATTTACGTAAAACCAACGGAAACTGGATTTTTTCAGCGTCCACAAATATAGCTTTATTTGAATCTATTGTAATGTGACTTACGTTACAAAGCTTCAATTTTAAGGGAAAATTAACGTCTGTATCATTTTCATTAATCTCAAATTCTCCTGTTTCCAAAATATCAGAAATAGGGCTCAAAATTAAGCTATCTCTGTTTTTCAATAATCTAAATTCAGCCGAAAGTACTTGCTTTCCGGATTGACTATCTACCAAATCATAGATATCATTCCACGCCAGAAATCCAAATTCATTCAGCCATTGATACAAATATGATTTATAATTAGGTAGTTTTTTAAGTTGATTTAAATCGAAATAGATATCATCACCAATTTCTTTAGCAACTTGCTGGTAAATCATAATCGACGCATCTTCGACCATTATCTGAGATTCCTGCAAATAAGATTGTGTTTTCTGAAAAGCATTCAAAAACTGTGGATTGATCTCTTTTAAGATCGGAACCAAATCATGACGGATTTTATTCCGAAGGTATTTATTAGAAGCATTGCTGCTGTCTTCTCGCCAATCGATGTTATTTTCCTTTGCATATTTCAGAATTTCATCTCTCGAAAATGGCAAAAGCGGACGAATAATTCGGTCATTTTCTTCCGGAATTCCAATTAATCCGTCTAATCCTGTTCCTCGGGTTAAGTTGATAATAAAGGTCTCCAGATTATCATCGGCATGATGTGCCGTTAGAATATAATCGAAATTCTGAGTTTCCAAAAGTTCATAAAACCAACTGTAGCGCAGTTCGCGAGCTGCAACTTGTGTAGATAACTTATAATCTTTTGCAAAAGCTTCGGTATCAAATTGCGTAACAAAAACAGGAATTTCATTTTGGTCACAATAGTTCTGAATAAAATTCTGATCACCAAAACTTTCTAATCCTCGAAGTTGAAAATTGCAATGCAAAACTGCAATTTCATAGGGTAATTGCTGCAACAAATGCAATAAAACCATACTATCCAAACCTCCGCTTACGGCAAGAAATAGTTTCTTATCTTCCAAAAATGGAAACCTCGAAGTGATGTGATTTTGAAAATTTTTAAACATTTGATAAAAGTAGAAAATTAAATTCGATCTATTTTTAAATGAAATGTTAAGCGTGTGTTTTTTTCGCCACGAATTCACGAACTATTTTTCACGCAGATCCTGCAGATTGAGCAGATTTATTTTTTTTGCCACGAATTACGCGAATTAGCACGAATTGTTTTTCACACAGATTTAAAAAGATTTAAGCAGATTCACGCAAATTATTTTTAAATAAAAATCCTTTAAAATCTGCTTAAATCTGCGTGAAACAAAATTATTTTAATCCTTTATAATCTGTGGCTAATTTTTTTTTTTGACAAACATTAGAAACAAAAAATTCGTGAATTCGTGGCTAACTTTTTTAAACTTTTTACTGTAAAACTTCATGCATTGCCTTAGCCTTCAACAAACATTCTTCGTATTCATTTTCAGGGATCGATAAGGATGTAATGGCGCTTCCAACAGAAAAAGAAACGTATTTATTTTCCTGATTATACAATATACTTCTGATCACGACATTAAAATCAAAATCGCCTTCGGGCGTAAAATAACCAACTGATCCACTATACAAACCGCGTTTTGTTTCTTCGAGATTTTCGATAATATTCATTACCGAAATCTTTGGTGCGCCCGTCATACTTCCCATTGGGAAAGTCGTTCTCAAAACATCGATTGGCGAATATTGGGGATCTATTTTGGATGTTATGGTCGAAATCATTTGATGCACCTGCAAGAACGAATAGATTTTACAAAGCTCCTTAACTTCAACAGAACCTTTTTGTGCAGTGTGCGATAAATCATTTCTCACTAAATCTGTAATCATGATATTTTCTGCACGTTCCTTGGCATCTGTTTCCAGAAATTGCTTTGATTTTTCGTCTTCAATAGGATCTGATGATCTTTTTGAAGTTCCTTTTATAGGCTGCGAAATCAAAGTTTCTCCAACTTTTTTCAGATATCGTTCCGGAGAAGCAGAAAGTAGATATTGCTTATGATTTTTAAAGAAAACCGAAAATGGCGCTTGCGAAATGGCGTTCAGTTTCTGAAATTTCTCTAACGGATTTATAATGACATCTTCGGCAAAAAACTCCATACAAAAATTAGCTTCATACATATCTCCTTTGTGAATATGATCGAGCATTTTTGTTACTTTTTCGACATATAAATCTTTAGAGATTCGTTGCTGTACTTTAACCTTATTCAATGTAACAAAAGAATCATTCTCGCTTTGAATTATTTCTTCAAAATCATCTTCAACCTCATCATCGCACAAGAATAAATACCGCATTTCAAGCTGATTTTCTTTCAATAAAAATATTTTTTTTGGTTGAAAGAAAAATAGATCCGGAAAATCTAAACCGTCAAAATTTGATGATTTTAAATCTTCGACATCATTTTTTAAATCATACGAAAGATAACCAAAAAGCCAATCTTTAGTCGTTTGCTGATATTGTTTTAAATCGTCGAAAGCGTTGTGAAAATCCGTTTTTAAAGAAGTAAAAGCATCTACGGCCAACACACAATCAAAACTGGAATATTCTTGTGGATACGAATTACTGTCCAAAAAAACTACCTCGCGAAATTGCTGCGACCAGGTTAGAAGTTGCTGTTTAAACTGCTCTGGATTTGAAATATGTTTATGAATTGAAACTCTCAAAAATGGGTGAATTTTAGATTTCAAAATTACGACAAAAAAAATCCTTCAATAAAATAATCCTCATAAATTATTGGCACACTTTTTAGTATATCGAATTAACACATATAACTAAAACACTTTTTTTAACACAAAAACACCATTAATGAGAATCAAAACTTCATTTATCAATAAAATTTTAAAAACTTTATGAAAACAATTGCAAAATTAGGCGCATCAACCTTGGTAATCATTGTATTACTATTTTCTTGTAAAAAAGCAGACTCTACTTCTACAGCAGACATCGCAGATTACAAAACCACAGCAGACAGTACTGCAATTTCTTCATCGGCTGCGGTAGTCGATAAAAACAGTAAACAGAAATTTATTCGAACTGCTGATATTAAATTTAAGGTTAAAAATGTCGTCAAATCTACTTATGCAATTGAAAATGCCACTCAAAAATTTGGAGGTTTTGTAACTTATACCAATTTACAAAGCACTATTCACGATCAGCTTAAAACTAAAATAAGCCAGGACAGTACACTTGAAACTACTAAATATACGGTCGAAAATAACATTACAATTCGTGTTCCTAACACGCAGCTCGACACGGTAATAAAAACGATTGCCAAACAAATTGACTTTCTGGATTTTAGAGTTATCAAAGCTGATGATGTTTCGTTGAAGTTATTAGCCAATCAGCTTTCGCAAAAAAGAAGCGCTTCAACCGAAAAAAGAGTCGAAAAAGCAATTGATGCTAAAGGCAAGAAAATAAATGATATTATAGAGGCCGAAAACACTTTGGCAAACCAGAAAGAATCCAATGACAATAATACAATTGAGAACTTGTCCTTGCAAGATCAGGTTAACTTTAGCACGATTACTTTGCAGCTTTATCAAAATGAAACTATCCGACAAGAAATAATGGAAAGCAAAAAAGACAGCGCCGCTTACAAACCAAATTTAGGCATTCAGATTATTGATTCATTAAAAACGGGCTGGTACATTCTTGAGGCAATCTTTGTATTTCTGGTTAATCTTTGGCCTTTTATTTTGATTGGTTTTGGTGGTTTCCTTATTTATAAAAAATACATCAAAAAACAGTAAAACTGTTAATAAGATAGCAATTTGATAAGAAAAAATTCGTTATATTTGATATAGCATTATCGAAATCTTAAAATAAGATTATAAAGATGGTAAAATTCTCAATAGAATAGCTTTAAAATTGGACTTTCATTTTATTCGAGAATTTAGATTGTAACGTTTTCCAAAAATAAATTATACATTTTTAACCTATCAAAAATCCTAGTATTATGAAAATTGCTACCATTGTTGTCCGAGTTTTAATTGGCTTGTTGTTATTGTTTGCCTCTATTAGTTTTTTCTTTCATTTAATGCCCGAGCCGGAAACAACAGGAGATTTTAAAGCCTTTAATGTTGGTCTGATGGCCTCAACTTATTTAATGCCTTTAGCAAAATCAATAGAATTACTTTGCGGAATTGCGTTTGTAACGGGACGTTATGTAACATTAGCTAATATTTTGATTTTACCAATTACGGTAAATATCTTATTCATCAATTATTTCCTTACGCCGGACGGATTACCAATTGCAGCGTTACTGTTCCTGGCTAACTTATTTTTGATTTACAGATATTGGGATAATTACAAAAGTGTTTTTACTGTATAAATTCATTCTCGAATTAAAATAAAAGAAACCCGACAGCATATAACTGTCGGGTTTCTTTTTTCAACCTTTTTTGTCATGTTTTACCCAGACCAGGTCCAAAACGTTATAACCTATTTCCTGAGCTTTGATAAGAAAATCAGCTTTTATACTCTCCGGAATAGTTGCTTCTCTGGAAAGTATCCACATGTATTTTAGACTTTCACCAGCGATAAGCACATATTTATAATCTGCATCAACCGCAATTATATTATAACCGGAATAAAAAGGACCAAAAAATGAAACCTTAAGCATACCAATATTGTCCTTTTTGACAAGCTTGGCTTTCCCGATGCTTTCCTCCCATTTGTCTTTTGTGACATTATAGCCCCTGTTATCAACTTTGATGGTGCCGTTATCATTTATAGAATATTCGGCAGTTACGTTGTTTAAGTCTTTTTCCCATTTGTAATCTAACCTGGCAATTTCAAACCATTTTCCTAAATATTTAGCTTTGTCAAAATTAGTAATTGCGACAGTTTTTTTCGGAATGCTTGAACGGCGGGAATAGAGTATAAATGCTATTCCTACTCCGAGTAGAACCGGAGTTATATATCTATTTTTCATAACATTATCTTTTTATAGAGGTAAAGATAACATCAGAATTCCACATCTAATTTACAAAATTTTTCTCGAATTTTACATTTTTGAGCGCTAAGATTTAAAAGAATAAATCAAAAGTTTTAAATACTTTTACTAAACTGCTATATTTGATTAAAACTTTGCCGCTAAATGAAAAAACACCTACTTATAGTCCTATTACTACTTTGTATTAACGTTTCGAGATCACAATCTATAAAATCAGTGGATTCTCTAAATACTGAAATCTGTAAATCGTTAGCCCAAAATAAAGCTTTGAACAATGAAATCAGGATTAATACAATCAATAATTCTCATATAGCGCCTTATTTGGCAAAGTTCAAAGACAGTATTGTTCAAAGAAAAGCGTTTGAACAGATCTTTTTCAGATTACAAAAAAATTGCAATGAGTTTGTAGCACTTTTTCCAAATAAGGCTCCGGAAAGCAGTTGGTCAATGCAAACCGAGAAACCTCTCGATAAAATATCTAAAGAAGAATGCAATCATTTTGATAAAATCTCAAAGTACTACTATATCGAAAATGATGGAAACAAAGTAGAAGTAACTTTAAATGACAATCTATGGATTGAAAAATTCTCTGACGATACATTTTCAAAATTACATTATAAAAGAAAAGGCAATTGCGAATTTGAGCTTGAATTTATTGAAAGCAACAATCTATCAAGAAAAAATTTAAGTATTAAAGGCGATAAATATTTGTATAAATTATACGATGAAGAGAATGAAACTTATAGCGTCTATACAAAAAATGAAGAAACCTATTATATTTTTAAAATAGCTAAGCAATAAAAAACCCGTCAGAATTAGTTCTGACGGGTTTTAAAATATGATTTATACGTAGCTTATACGTGCAATGCTCTATTATCAGTTGCAGCCAATGCAGCTTCTTTTACCGCTTCTGCGAAAGTTGGATGCGCGTGGCTCATTCTTGAAATATCTTCAGCAGAAGCTTTGAATTCCATTGCAGTAACTGCCTCAGCAATTAAATCGGCAGTACGCGCTCCAATCATGTGAACTCCTAAAACCTCATCTGTTTTAGCATCAGCAATGATTTTTACGAATCCGTCTAAATCTCCACTTGCTCTTGCACGACCTAAAGCTTTGAAAGGGAAACTTCCAACTTTGTACTCCGTTCCTGAAGCTTTAACCTGCTCTTCAGTTTGTCCAACTGCAGCAACTTCCGGCCAAGTGTAAACAACACCAGGAATTAAGTTATAATCGATATGTGGTTTTTGACCCGCTAAGATTTCTGCAACCATAGTTCCTTCTTCTTCTGCTTTGTGTGCCAACATTGCTCCACGAACAACATCTCCAATTGCATAAATATTAGAAACATTAGTTTGTAAATGATCGTTTACCTCTACTTGTCCTCTGTCTGAAATTTTAACTCCGGCTTTGTCAGCGTTTAATCCGTCTGTGTATGGACGACGACCTACAGAAACTAATGAATAATCTCCTTCAAGAGTAATTGTTTCTCCTTTTGCATTTTCAGCCTGAACTACAACAGCATCGCCGTTTCTTTCTACTGATTTTACTTTGTGAGAAACGTAGAATTTCATTCCTTGTTTTTTCAATACTTTAGTCAATTCTTTAGACAAAGAACTATCCATTCCTGGAATGATTCTGTCCATGAATTCCACTACAGAAACCTGAGCTCCTAAACGCAAGTAAACTTGTCCAAGCTCGATTCCGATAACGCCACCACCAATAATTACCAAGTGTTTTGGAACTTCTTTTAAAGCTAATGCTTCAGTAGAAGTGATGATTCTTTCTTTGTCAATTTTGATAAAAGGCAAAGATGATGGTTTTGAACCTGTAGCGATTACAGCATATTTTGTTTCGATAGTTTCTGATGTTCCGTCAGCTTTAGCAACTGCAATGTGCGTTGCGTCAACAAAAGAACCTAAACCATTGAAAACAGTGATTTTATTTTTATCCATTAAGTAGTTGATTCCACCTACGGTTTGATCTACAACTGCTTGCTTGCGAGCAATCATTTTCTCTAAATTGATTTTTACATCTCCGGAAACTTCGATTCCGTGATCTGCAAAATGTGCAATTTCTGCATAATGATGAGAAGAAGATAATAATGCTTTTGAAGGAATACAACCTACGTTAAGGCAAGTTCCGCCCAAAGAGCTATACTTTTCTACAATTGCTGTTTTGAAACCTAATTGTGCGCAACGAATTGCTGATACATATCCGCCAGGACCTGAACCTATAATGACTACGTCAAATGAACTCATAGTTTGTCTATTTTAATTTTAGCGATACAAAATTAAGGAATAAAGTTTTGTTTAAAGTTTAAATCTCAATGTTTTTTGTGTGAAATTTAAGTGAAGGTTTTTCTGCCACAAAGGCTTGAAGGCACAAAGTTTTTTTGGATTGTGGATTTAGTTGGAAGGTTTGATAAGTTTTGTTTTTTAGCCTCGCAAAGGCGCGGAGTCGCAAAGTTTTTCTTTAAAACAATGATTTTATTGTACAGTTTGTCATTTCGACGAAGGAGAAATCCTCGCCAGAAGCTCGACAAAGATTGGCGATTTTGATTGCGAAGGACGGATTAAAATCCATCCCTACAATATAATTTGTTCCTTCGGAACTTCTTGAGAAAAATTCCGTAGTAATTCGCGATAACATGGTTCTTTTTTTATTTCGAATAATTCCGGATGTGTATTTAAAACCTTTAAGTATGATTTTAGATAAGTTAGAAATCTTTTATCAATTTTCGTCTCAATTCTTTCGTTTCCATTTTAAATCAAATTTAAATCTTTTTACTTTTGAATTGTGTTTAAATTTTGGATTTTGAGTCTAACCACAAGGTTACCTAAGTCTTTTTTATCTTTTATTCAATCAAATTCGGAGAAGGACCTTCTCTTCTAGTGAGTTCTCCTCCAAATTTTATTAATTCAAACAATCTGTATATTACATGAACAAGTTCGTCTTGATTACACCAATAATCTTCAATTTCTCCAAATGTTTTGTAGTCAGAAATATTAAATCCTTCTTCGATATCATTATACCAAATTACCTGATGACCAAAAATACCAACAACCCAAAATCCGCCTCCTAATTCTCCGTACTTTTCTTCACTCCATTTCACAGGATCGATTTTAATCAAATTCCAAAAGTTCTTTAATTCTTCATCTAAATCCTTTTCTGTTTTTAGAATTTCATTATTAAGTTCTTTTAATGATATTGGTTCCCATTCTTCCATTGCTACAGGTGCTTTTTATTAGTTTCAAATTTAAAAAAATCATTTCGCGAATTATAAAAAGTTTTTCTCGCAGATTTAGCAGATAATGCAAAATTTTTTAATTCTTATAAAATCGCGAAAATGTAAAGATTCAACTTTGAATTGCCTCCAGTTTTAACTGGAGATATTAATAGGAGAACAAAAAAGAAGGCTTTAGCCAAAATACTAAAGTTTGGCTAAAGCCATTCAATTGGAATTTATATAAACTCCAGCTAAAGCTGGAGGCTATTCAAAAATAAAAACTGGCTCATCCAATTTTAGACGCACTGCTATGCGCCTCTACGAAGAACCTTTGTTCCTCTGAACCTTTGCAACTTTGAACCTTTAAAAATTCATCCAATTTTAGACGCACTGCTGTGCGTCTCTACGAAAATCCCTTGTCCCTTTGTTACTCTGAACCTTTGAACCTTCCTCAAAAAATCACCGTTGAATTCTTCACCTCACTAATCATAAACATACTTTGCGTACTGCCTATATGTTGCAACGTTGTGAGTTTGGTTACTAGAAATTCTCTGTAGGCTTCCATATCTTTTACCAGAACTTTTAAGATATAATCGTAATCGCCGCTTACGTGATGACATTCCAGAACTTCGTTGAGTTTGATGACTTCACTTTCGAATTTGGTTAAGAATTCTTTGGTATGCTGAATGAGTTTTAAATGGCAGAAAACCACAAATCCTTTTTCCATTTTTGACTTGTTGACTAAGGCTACATAGTTTTTGATTATTCCTTCGCGCTCTAACTTTTTGATTCTCTCGTAAACGGCGGTTACCGAAAGATTGAGTTTTAAGGACAATTCTTTGGTTGTTTTTTTACTGTCGGTTTGTAGTAGAACCAAGAGTTTTTTGTCGGTGGCGTCTAAAGTCATTTTTGGTTGTTTTATGAAATGAAAGAAAATCTAGCGATTTGGTTTTTCTGAATCAAATTTAGAATAATAATCTTTATAAATTAATTTTTATAGTTTTAAAATCTAATTATAAAACACATCATTGATTAATTTTCTGATAAGATGTTATTTTGAATAGAATTTATTTTGAAAACGAATGCCCTAGCCCTGATAGAAGTGGAAATCCTTTTTCTTTTTTCTTTAAAAAGCAAAAGATTGGAACGGATAGCAGGAAATAGCTCCTAATCCTTTGACTTCGCTCAGGATGACAAATAAATAAACATCAAAAAATAATAAAATATCAATTCAAAAACTAATTATGAAAGACTTTAATCCAGCTGATAAAATTCAGGATTTGCAATACTTTGGGGAATTTGGTGGTGTGAATCCGTCGATTTCTGATTCTTCGACTTATACATTTCTTTCGGCTAAAACGATGTTTGACACTTTTGAGGGAAATATGGAAGGCTGTTATTTGTACTCGCGTCATTCGTCGCCAAGTAATTTGTATCTGGATCAGGCTTTGGCAGCGATGGAAGGAACGGAAACTGCCAATGTTTCGGCTTCGGGAATGGGAGCGATCACGCCTACTCTATTACAGCTTTGCGGTGCGGGCGATCATATTGTTTCAAGCCGAACGATTTATGGAGGAACTTATGCGTTTTTGAAGAATTTTACGCCTCGTTTTAACATTGAAACTAGTTTTGTAGACATTACTAAACTTGATATTGTGGAAGCTGCGATTACGCCAAAAACGAAAGTTTTGTATTGTGAAACGGTAAGTAATCCGTTGTTGGAAGTTGCTGATATTGCAGGTTTGGCTAAAATTGCGAAAAAGCATAATTTGAAATTAGTTGTTGATAATACCTTTTCACCATTATCCGTTTCTCCTGCAAAATTAGGCGCTGATATCGTGATTCATAGTTTGACAAAATACATTAACGGAAGCAGCGATACGGTTGGTGGTGTAACTTGTGCGTCGAAAGAATTTATCAATTCCTTGAAAAATGTAAACTCAGGCGCAAGTATGCTTTTGGGACCCACGATGGATAGTTTGCGATCTGCATCGGTGATGAAAAATCTTCGAACGCTACATATCAGAATTAAACAACACAGTCATAATGCGCATGTTCTGGCTGATAAATTTGAAGCTGACGGTTTGAAAACGGTTTATCCGGGATTGAAAAGTCATCCAAGTCATGAATTGTACAAAACGATGATTAATCCGGAATATGGTTTTGGCGGAATGATGACGATTGATGTTGGAACTTTGGCTAAAGCCAATGAATTAATGGAGTTGATGCAGGCGAGAAACTTAGGCTATCTGGCGGTAAGTTTAGGCTTTTACAAAACGTTGTTTAGCGCACCTGGAACTTCGACTTCAAGTGAAATTCCGTTAGAGGAACAACACGAAATGGGATTGACGGATGGTTTGATTCGTTTCTCGATTGGTTTGGATAATGATATTGAGCGCACTTATACAATGATGAAGGAATGTATGGTAGAACTTGGAATTCTATAAGCTTTCTTTCACAGAGATTCACTAAAGATTTTTTTCACGCAGATTTGGCGGACTATGCTGATCTTTTATAGAAATCTATAAAAAGTATCTGCTGCATCAGCAAGATCTGCGCGAGAAAAAGTTTTTGCCACGAATTTCACGAATTAGCACTAATTAAAAATCTTCAAAAGAAAAAATTAGCGAAAATTCGTGAAATTCGTAGCGAAAACTCTATAATGCTTCTTACAAAAATGAAAACACTTCTTTATAAATAAATTTGCACAATTTTTTATTAGTTTGTTTAAATCCGCTGGAGATTTTTCTCTAAGCGGATTTTTTATTTCCTCTAAAAAAACTTTACTTACTCATTTCCAAATAATTAAAATTTCAATAAATCAATTCTTCAAAATAAACCAACAAATTCTGCGGATAAAGTTTTTTTTCTTCGCTTTTTTAGAAAAGTTGTAAACACTAAAACGTTGTAGTTCTTCAATCTTATATTATTAAATAATTTTAATGTTAATAAAATATACTTTTAACAAAAAAATAACCACTTAACTAACCAAAATTGAATTATGAAGAAAAACCTACTTTTGTATTGTACGCTACTAATTCCCTTTGCTTTTTTGCAGGCACAGGTGAATACTTCTTACTTGTGGCACCTGCATCAGCCCACGTATTGGGGAGATGTGAGTAAAAAAAATCCGAACAGATATCAAATCGTAAAAGAGTCTCAGGACTTGAAGGTTTCGGGTGGTAATAATGATAAAAACGGACTGGCACATCCTACAAATAATCTTGAAGAAATTTTTGGTACCGGAGATCGTGTTGCGGCTTACCAATTTGCTCCGAAAAATGCTATTAATTCTATCCGTGATTTGGCAAAAGCCGGAGCGCAAATTACTTACGGAGGTTCATTAATGGAAAACGTCAATGAACTTGCCCAAGCCAATCAATGGGGATATTCTAATTCCTGGACTCAAAATATTAAAGATGCTAAAGCATGGAAAACTTCGGGCGGATTCTCGCGTATGGAAGTGGTTTCGTTTACGATGCATCATGCACTTTCTCCACTTTTGAGTGACGAGGCTTTGAAAAAAGAAATCAAAGCACATCAATATTACAGCGCACAATTGTTTGGCTCGCATGATTCTAAAGGATATTGGCCTGCCGAATGTGCTTTTTCTGAAAGGATTATAAAAACCCTGACGGAATGTGGCATCGAATGGTCTGTAATTGCCAACAGCCATTTGTCCAGAACTCTTGCTGATTATCCTGTAAAATATGGCTCCGGCGGAACTATGTGTGATGTTCCTAATAAAGCCGATCAGGTAGAAACTACCGGAAACAATTGGTTTTCGGCTCAAAAAGATGCTCGTGGCGGTCAGTTTGCAGTGCCATATTCTTATCTGCCTTATAAAGCAAAATATGTCGATCCGGAAACAGCCCAGGAATACAAAATAACGGTTGTTCCTATGGCGGATTATGAAAGTTACGAGGATGGATATGCCACAATTGGCACTTCGCTAATTGCGCCAATTGTTGCAAAAGCTTCGACTTCGCCAAGACCTCCTTTGGTATTATTTGCTCACGATGGCGATAATGCCTGGGGCGGTGGTTCGTCGTATTACAACGAATCGGTTACGGGGTTTTCTCACGCTTCGGCGGCTAACGGAAATATTCCGACTACAATTCCGCAGTATTTACAGGACAATCCTGTTCCGGAATCGGCAGTTGTGCATGTCGAAGATGGCGCTTGGGTAAATGCCGATGGCGACTTTGGACATCCACAATTTACAAACTGGTTGTGGCCATTTTTTGATCCGGTTACAAAAAAATTCAATCCAAATGGCTGGACTGAAGATATGATGAATCAGGCGATTACAACTGCCGGAGAAAATCACGCTATTATGGCGGAACAGCTGGAAGGAAATAATCTTAGAATGAGCGAAATTGTAAATCCAACTTCTGCCGTAAGTCCTGCCGAAAAAGCATGGCATTTTTTAATGGCGGGTTACGATAGTGGAAATGCTTATTACGGTCTTGCCGAAGATTTAGAAATAAAAACTACGCTTGCCGTAAACCGATGTGTACAATTTGCAAAACCTACTCTGGATGCTCATCCTGGTGTTGACGCTACAAAACCTTCTGTATTTATTCCACAGCGCTGGCCTTACAATCCCGGAGAAAAAGGATATGGAGCGCCTTATGCCTATAAAGATTTTCTGAATTCGGCAGATTTTACAGTATATACTTTTGCTTATGATGTAAGCGGAATCGAAAGATCGGAACTAAAATACAGAGTTGACGTTGATGGAAAAAATAACCTTACCTCAAATCAAAATGAAACATACGCTGGCGGTACCGAAGTTGGAAACTGGGTAACTTTGCCAATGACGGAAAGAGTTTTTCCTAAAGGGAATTTTACCAATAGTCCGCAAGCCGATTTATACATGCTTCCTGATGTAATTGCTAATCAATATTCGGCTGAAATTACAGGGATATCTGAGAAATTATTGGATTACTATGTTGAAGTAACGGATAAAAAAGGGAATATAACCAAATCGAAAATTCAGCATGTTTGGGTTGGAAAAAATCTTGATGTTGCGCCAAAAATTGCCTTCACGCCTGACACGAGCAATTCTATAACGGCAATAGATGTAACGATTAATGCTACGGACAGCACAGATCCTAAACCAAAATTATACTACACAATTGATGGTTCTACGCCTACTCTTTCGTCTCCGTTTGTTGAGTCTGTTAAAACAATGAATATTACACAAACTACAACAGTTAAAGCATTTGCGGTTGACAAAGACGGAAATCAATCTGATATTGTTACTAAGACCTATACGATTGGAGCGATTCCGGAATTCACGGTTTATTTTAAAAAACCTGCAAATTGGAATGCTGCTGTAAAAGTATATTACTGGTTACCAACGGGAACTGCTCCTGCGGTAACTTATCCCGGAGTTGCAATGACACAGGATTGTGGAGATTGGTATAAATATACTTTTCCGTCGACTGTAACGGCTTCGAATTTATTATTTAACGACGGAACTTTAAAAACTGCCGACTTAAATGCAACTGCCGGAATTAAGTTTTATGACGGCGCGTGGTTAGCTTCAGAACCTGCAAACCGATGTCCATCAGTTGCGCCAGATTTCACAATCTCGCAAGCAGGCGGAACTTTTACAACGGGAACAACTGTAAACCTGACTTTAACAGCAAACGAAAGTACGGCAACCATTTATTACACCTTAGACGGAACGGTTCCAACAACGGCTTCGGCTTCTTCTGTGGGTTCTAAAACATTAGCCATAAACAGCACGACTACACTTAAGGCTTTTGTGAAAAATGTGGCAGGAATAAGTTCAGCTGTTAAAACTGAAACGTATACTTTTAGTACGCCAACTACTTTTACAGTTTACTTTAAAAAACCAACGAACTGGAATTCTGCTGTAAAAGTGTATTACTGGTCACCAACCGGAACTGCTCCTGCCGTAACATATCCGGGAGTTGCAATGACACAAGATTGTGGAGATTGGTATAAATATACTTTTCCATCAACAGTGAGCGCAACGAATTTATTATTCAATGACGGAAGTCTTAAAACTGCCGATTTAAGCACAACTGCGGGAATCAAATTTTATGATTCGGCTTGGTTAGGTTCAGAACCTGCCAATAGATGTCCGGTTATTGCTCCTGATTTTACAAATTCAAAACCAGGCGGAACCTTTACAACGGGAACGACTGTAAATGTAGTTTTGACTGCAAACGAAACAACTTCTACTATTTATTATACTTTAGACGGAACAACGCCTACTTCAGGTTCTGCATCTGCAATTGGGTCTAAATCTTTTGCTTTTACTGCAAACACAACTTTAAAAGCTTTTGTGATTAATGCAGCCGGAGTTTCATCGGCAGTAAAAACTGAGGTTTATACTTTTAATGCCGTTGCAACGCTTACCGTTTATTTTAAACCGCCAACGAGCTGGACAGGGATTCCAAAAGTACATTATTGGAATGCTGTTCCTTCAGGAAGTGCCGCCAACACAACCTGGCCGGGAGTTGCAATGGTAGCGGACACAAATGGTTTTTATAAATACACGATTACTGGACCAACATCTGTAAATGTGATTTTTAACAATGGTTCGAGCGGTTCAGCAAATCAAACAGCCGATCTATTGAACAAAACTAATGGTTACTCTTATACATGGGGAACAACTACTTCTAAAATGACTACAAGTCCAACAATAGAAGAAGAAAGTTATGCTGTTCGTTTATTCCCAAATCCTGTAGATCATACCTTGCAAGTAAACTCTACTATCCCGATAACTGATTATAGCATTATTTCGGCACAAGGAAGTGTAGTTCAGGAAGGAAAATCGAATACAAACACCATCGATGTAAGTCGCTTGAGTACGGGACTTTACTTTATCACAATCCGATTGGAAAACGGAAAAGAAACTATGCAGAAGATTATCAAAAAATAGATTCTTTAGCGCTTACTTTAATTAAACCTAGATTACGCATTAGAGATTTTACTGTTTTTTTTGTTCCATCGGAACATTTCATTGGTTGAAAAAAAAGCAATTTGATATCATCCCTTAGGGATGTTTGGCAAATTGTATCTACATATATTGGTTATGAAGCAAACGTTCCTACGGAACGTAAAAAATGCATTATTATTGATCTACTACCTATGAGATGTTCCGATGGAACAGAAAAACATCAAATATTAAAAAATCAATTATTTATGATTTAATACTTTTCTAATGCATAAACTGGATTAAATAAATAAGCCGTTCTGAGATTAATTTTCAGAACGGCTTTTCAATATTTATCTTTGTTCAAAATGTCTAAAAGACTGCCAATACTTATCTTTATAAATTTCGTATTTTAGATCATTTTTTTGACTTTGTTTTTTTATTATCTGATCTAAAACTTTTGGAGGTTTTCTAAATTCTTTACAAGCAAAAAAGATTTCTCTTTTACCATCTCCTGTTTCTCTTCCTACGTTTAAATACCCATCTGAATCTGACAGACTAAACATTATTTCTTCCTCTATTTCATCCAATAATTTATAGGTTTCATCATCAGGCAAACCAGTTTCATCAGTAATTTTAAATGGAACAGATATAATAAAAATCCAAGGATGTGATGCTTTTTTATCCCATTCTAATAGTGTTGTATTAATAAGAGCTAATACAATTTTCCCGTTTTTACTTTTCCCTTCAAAATTTGCATAACCATCATTTTCTGTATTATGCCTTATTCCTTCGTATTTTTCAACAAATTCTTTTTCTCTCCAAATTAAATAATCATTTAATTTTTCTATCGGAATTAACTCCTCAGAAACTCCTTCTTTTCCAACAACTTTCATATTATCGATTAAAGTAAGAGAATGCAATTCACCTAAATAATTGTCCAAAAAAAGATAAACACCAGTTGCAATAAATCCTTTTTTTTCTTCTGTAAAATCATCAAATACAATAGTTAAATCAATTTCATCCGGATAACCGTTATGCATGTTGGGGTAAAATTTTAAACTATCTGAATCAAAATTAAAATCTTTATAATTAATACTAACATCTTTAATATCTGTTGCTGGTTTTAAAGCGCCAAATTTCCAACCCTCAATTTTTGGAGCGGCATTAACCAACTCTTCTACCACATAAATATTTCTAACAACTCCATCAGGCGTAAATATTAAGTCGACAGTTTGATCATTAAGCATTCCCGCGAGAAAATAAATCCCCTCATGAATTTCGTTTAATTTTGGTGAAAGTTTATCAAAGAAACCTTGATGTATATTTTCTTCTTTTTGAACAATTTTGAAAAACTCTTTTTCATGTTTTAAAAACCAATTCCAAAAATCATTATAAGATTCTATTGAAGCTTCTTTTTTACCCAATATTTTATCAAAAAAATTCATGTATTAAAAAAATTAAATTTAGATTTTACTGAAGACAAACCTAAGAAAAAGATTTCAAAAATATAGGTTTATTTTTACAAAAAATCCGCTCTAAAATTACTTTCAGAACGGATTTTCACAAATAACGTTTTACCTATAACTTTTTACATTTTACAAGTAACTTATATCTTCTCTACAAAATTTAGTTTGCTATTTTTTCGACTATAAGTAAAGTAAATAACCAATCCTAATAATAACCAGATTGTGAAGTAAATCCAATTCCAAACGCTTAATTCTGCCATCATATACAGACAGCAAATAAGTCCTAATAATGGAATTAAAGACAAGTTTTGTCTGAATGACCAAACGGCTAATCCAACCAAAACAAATATGAAGATCCACATTGGAATTTTGTGTTTGAATAAACTAAAACCTGATTCGTATTTCAAGGAATCATTAATTGGCAATCCTTTTACAACCTCGGCATATTTTGCTTCGTCGTCTTGATATTGACTCAATAAATGCTCTAAATCTGATGTTTCGGCAGTTTTATTGTGAACATCGATACTTTCTAAATAATTGAAAACTTTCGTTGATTCTTCTTTATCCAAAGAAGTAATAATCGTCGTAGCATCATTTGTTTGCGCTTCATTATTAATAAAAGCCATTGTCGCTTTATTATTAAAAGCAAAAGCATAATAGATTCCTGCAATCATTAAAACAGGCAAAATATACTTCGAATTTACATAAGGAGTTTTGAATTTCCCTCTTGGGATATCCGTTTTGTTTTGCAATACCAAAACTCCTGCACAAACCAATACAAAAGCAAATAAAGTTCCGATACTACATAAATCTGTCACCATTGTTAAGTTCAAAAACAACGCCGGAACCGCTACCACAAAACCGGTCACAATTGTAGCAAATGATGGTGTTTTGAATTTTGGATGCACCGTAGAAAATTTCTTTGGCAATAAACCATCACGGCTCATACTCATCCAGATACGAGGCTGTCCCATCTGGAAAACCAATAAAACACTTGCCATAGCCACTACCGCACTTACGGCGATAATTCCTGACATCCATTTTAAGTTTAATTTATCGAAAACAAACGCTAGAGGATCTCCAACATTCAATTCGTTATAACGCACCATTCCGGTTAAAACCAAGGCAATGGCAATATATAAAATAGTACAAATAATAATTGCCCACATCATTCCGCGTGGTAAATCACGTTGCGGATTTTTACATTCCTCGGCAGTTGTCGAGATCGCATCAAAACCAATATAGGCAAAGAAAACGGCCGAAACTCCTTTTAAAACCCCACTTACACCATTTGGCGCAAACGGATCCCAATTGGCAGTATCCACATAAAAAATACCTACCGCAATAACCAAAAGTACAATACAAAGTTTTACAACTACCATTGCATTACTGGCGTTACGAGATTCTTTCATCCCTCTGTAAACCAAAGCTGTAATTAAGATAATGATGAATAAAGCCGGTAAATCAGCCACAAAATGGAAAGAACCAATTGTTGGCGCCGTTGTCCAGGCAGTATAAGAAGCTTGCAAAGCAGTACTTAAATTTTCGTATGATTTTCCGCCTTGCATTAAAGCAGTGGCATCTTTAAATCCATTTGAAGCAGTTAGATAATCCATCTGAATCCATTGCGGCAAATGAATCCCGCCACTCTGGAGCAGTCCCGTAAAATAATCACTCCACGAAATGGCAACCGTTATATTCCCTACAGCATATTCCATGATTAAAGCCCAACCGATAATCCAGGCGATAATTTCTCCAAAAGCAACATACGAATACGTGTAAGCACTTCCTGAAACCGGAACCATCGAAGCAAATTCGGCGTAAGCAAAAGCAGCAAAACTACAGGCAAGAGCCGTAAACAAAAACAAGAAAATAACAGCCGGACCACCATCTGCACTGGCTTTTCCGATAGTACTAAAAATACCTGCTCCAACAATCGCTGCGATTCCAAATGCAGTTAAATCCCTAGTCGTCAAGTGTTTTCCTAGTGCATTATGACCATCTGCTTCATTTTTTGCAACTTGTTTCAGAATATCTTGTACCGTTTTTTTACGGAATAAACCTGATAATGCCATATGTGATTTTGCTTTTAAAATTAATATATTTCGGTCTTTATGGTTTTATTTTGCAAATAATGCAAAAATTATCCTGATTTCAAATATATAAAACGATTTTGTTTTCAAACGAATTATTTTTTTGACGCAAAGGCGCAAAGACGCAAAGTTTTTTTGCCACGAATTGCACAAATTTTACGAATTATTTTCTCACGCAGATTTTTTTTGCCACTGATTAAAATAATTAACTCAGATTATTTCACGTAGATTTAAAAAGATTTAAGCAGATGCGCGCAGATTTTATTTAAAGCTAAATCCAAATTAAATCTGCTAAAATCTGCCAAATCTGCGTGAAATAAAAAAATCCGTGCTTATCTGCGTTTTCACGAAGTGAATCCGTGTCATCCGCGTGCCATCTCTCAACGCAAACAGCTTTTTAAAATACTTACCGGATGTTGCGCTTCTCTACTCGTTCCGTCAAAAATTTGATGGCGACAGCTTGTTCCGGCTGCGGCAATTTTTACGTTTTGGGCAGTAGCACGTACTTTTGGGAATAAAGTATCTTCTCCCATTTGCATACTTACCTGATAATGTTCTTTCTCGTAACCAAACGATCCCGCCATTCCGCAACAACCCGAATTGTAAATCGTAACCGTATTATTCGTTGGAAGATTCAGCATTGCAAAAGTCGCTTCTACAGAACTCAATGATTTCTGATGGCAATGTCCGTGAATTTTGATTTCTTTCTTTTCTTCCGAAAATGGATCCGGTTTTATTTTTCCGTCGACAATCTCTTTTTTAAAGAATTCTTCGATCGTGAAGGCACTTTGCGACACTTTTTCGGCTGCTTCTTTATCATCTGCCAAACGTAAATATTCATCTCTAAAAGTCAAAATTGCCGAAGGTTCTATCCCTATTAATGGTGCTTTCGCAGAAATTAAATCCTTAAAGATATTCACGTTGATATTGGCTATTTTCTTCGCTTCTTCCAGAAATCCTTTTGATAAATACGTTCTTCCGCTTTCTTCATGATCGACAACCAGAACTTCATAACCTAATTTTGTCAATAATTCGAAAGCGTCGATTCCGATATTTACATCATAATAATTCGTGAATTCGTCATTAAACAAATACACTTGTCCGTTCGGGAAATTATTATTTTGCGGTTTCTGATTCTCGTACCATTTCCTGAAAGTCTTTTTCGCCAAAAGCGGAACTTGTCTTTCAGGTGCAATTCCCATGCTTTTTTTAACGAGCGATTGATTCGAAATAAAGTTAGTTATGGACGGAAACAAACTTCCCATTTTATTCAATTTTGCGTTGTGAGCAAAAATCTTATTTCGGGTCGAGAATCCGTTTGCTTTTTGATATTGGTATAAAAACTCTGCTTTCAAGGTTGCAACGTCCACATTACTCGGACATTCGCTGGCGCAGGCTTTACAGCTCACACACAACTCAAACACTTCGTATAATTCTTTCTGGTCGAATTTATTTTCTTTCTCAGAATACGTCAAATATTCACGCAACGCATTGGCTCTCGCACGCGTTGTTTCTTTCTCGTTTTTGGTCGCACGATAACTCGGACACATTGCTCCTCCTGCCGATGGCAATTTTCTACAATCTCCCGATCCGTTGCATTTTTCGGCAGCACGCAAAATCCCTAAACTGTCTGAGAAATCCTGAAACGTTTTAATATCTGGTTCTACCCTGCCCGAAACCACACGATGGTTTTCGTCCATCTTTAAGGCGTTGACAATCTTCCCGATATTCAAAACCGAATTAGGGTCAAACGCCAATTTGATTCTTTTCAGCAATTCATAATTTATTTCGCCAATCATGTACGGAATAAACTCTCCACGCACAATTCCGTCACCGTGTTCACCGCTTAATGAACCTCTGTATTTTTTAACCAAAATCGCCACATCAGTCGCGATAGTTCTAAACAATTTTAAGTCAGATGTTTTCTTCAAATTCAAAACCGGACGCAAATGCAGCTCGCCCGCACCCGCATGCGCATAATAAATCGCACCTTGTCCGTGACGCAGCATCATTGCCGAAAATTCTTCAATATAAGCCGGTAAATCACTCAATTCAACCGCTGTATCTTCAATAGAATCGGCTGCTTTGTTGTCTCCAACGATACTTCCTAAAAGTCCTAATCCGGCTTTTCTAAGTTCGTTTACTTTTTCAATATCGGCTCCGTAAATTTTTACGAGTGCATAACCAAAGTTGTTTTTTTCTAAATCGGCAATCAAAGCATTTGCCTGATTTTCGGCATCTTGAGGATCGTGCGAAGCCACTTCAAACATCATAATCGCTTTTGGTTCACCAACCAAAAAGAACCTGTTTTTTGACTGCTCGCGATTCGTTTTAGTACAATCCAAAATCGTATCGTCGATCATTTCTGCTGTGTACAAATGATGTTTCATTGCCACTACAACAGATTCCAGCGATTCCTGAATGCTATGATAATGCGCCACAACCATAATATTATTGGCAGGCGGTAAATCGTCTACTTTTAAGGTAATTTCGTAGGTAAAAGCCAAAGTTCCTTCGCTTCCGCAAAGTAATTTTCCGAGATTTATCGTTGGTTCCGTTCCGCCAAACAAATCCGATTTTAATAGAATATCAACCGCATAACCCGTATTTCGTCTGTGAATTTCGGGTTTCGGAAACTCCTTTATAATTTCGTCCTGTGTTGCTTTTACTGAAAGTTCGTCGTAAACGCTTTTATATATTTTATTTTCTAAAGTATCACCTTTGGTTTTCTCGATAAATTCAGCCGAAGTCAGTTCCTTAAAAACCACTTCAGATCCATCGCTTAAAAGTCCTTTGATTTCAACAATTTTATCGCGCGTTACACCATAACGAATCGAAGTTGTTCCCGAAGAATTATTCCCCACCATTCCCCCAATCATACAGCGGTTTGAAGTCGAAGTATTCGGTCCAAAAAATACACCGTGAGGTTTCAGAAATAGATTCAGTTCGTCACGAATCACGCCAGGCTCGACCGTAACCGTTTTTTTGATTGGGTCAAAATTCAGAATCTTAGTAAAATTCTTCGAAACATCCACCACAATTCCGTCACCAACCGTTTGTCCCGCCAATGAAGTTCCGGCAGTTCTTGGCGTAATCGAAATATGGTGTTTCCCCGCAAACTTAATTAGTTTACTAATGTCGGCTATCGTTTTAGGCACGGCAACCGCTTTTGGTCGAATTCGATACACCGAAGCATCGGTCGAATAAAGCGTTTTATGAAGATCGTCGTATAA
This sequence comes from Flavobacterium sp. ov086, assembly GCF_900187965.1. Classification (GTDB taxonomy): domain Bacteria; phylum Bacteroidota; class Bacteroidia; order Flavobacteriales; family Flavobacteriaceae; genus Flavobacterium. Next base: position 53,306 of record NZ_FZNL01000014.1, read on the forward strand.
AAGTGTTCCTTCTAACGATTCTGATAATTGTTCTAACTCTTTAACTATTGACATTTTTACTGAATATGATTTCACAAAAATAGTTTTTTTTTAGGTTCAGAAGTACAAAGCGACAAAGGTTCAGAGGTTTTCTTTGATTGTATGTTTTTAAATTAGAATTTGGATTTTTTGAATTGGAATTTTAATTTGAAGCTATTTCCCGCTGTCCTTCCAATCTTTTATGTCCGCTGCGGCGGACACAAAAGGATTTTCCCTCCCATCAGGGCTAGGGCTTTTGGTTTTATAAGAAACTTTACTGAAAATTGATTTAACACAAACATAGCACATCTGATTTCCTATCTCAAAATAAACTATGACTTATTTTCATCTAGTTTTCTTCTCAAATAAACAATCTCATTTTTTAGATTGATTATCTGTTCTTTATATAATTCCCGTTCCTTATTAAAAAGTTCTGCAATTATTTCTTTTTCATTATTATCGATCTCTTTTAAACTAGTTTGAATTGGTTTTGTTAAGAATTGTTTTTCATGAAAATCCAAAATATAATTCACATCAATTTCAAAAATTAGAGCCACTTTCTTCAGCCTTTCTAAATTAATTTTCGTTTTCCCTCTTTCAATATCAGAGTACGCAGATTGCGATATTTGTAACAAATCAGCAATGTATTCCTGAGAAAATCCTTTAATAATCCTGATTTTCCTGATTTTTTCTCCGATCATTTTTTCTTACAAAAATAAGAAATAACTTATACATTAAAACTATTATTATCAGGTGAAACCTATAAATTATAGGTAGACATAATTATACTTTTGAAAGTATTAACAACCAAAAAATATATAATTATGAAAAACAGAAAATTATTTCCCGTATTATTTCTGATTCTAACTTGCTGTTTATCTTGCGAAAAAGATCAGATTAGTGAGTCAAATGACCAAATAGTTTCAATGGATAAAATAGTAATTGACAACGGAAGGCTTTCTTTTCCAAATAAAACTACTTTTTCTGAATTTTATAACACATCTAAAGACGAAAGTAATGATAAAATTGCTTCTGTTTTAAATGAAAAATTTTATCAAAAAGACTTTTACTCTTTAAAACCTATCGTTAATGATGAGACGGAAATTAAAGAAATTCAAAAACACTTTGCGAGAATTAAGCAACAACAGACTAATAAATCAATAAATGCTAAAAGCTCTTCACAAATACCAGACAAAGCAATAATAGACGAAGCAATTATTGAACATTATGATGAATTAGATGATATACTAGGTGATGAATTATTTCTAAGTCTTCTAAATGAAAATGCAGAAATACAAGTTGAAGATATTATATATAAATATACAGATAACGGAATCTTATTTTGTAATAAAGAATACATCTATGAACTTTATAATTTCATGAATCTATATGGAGTTAACTCCCTAAGTGATATTGGAGAATTAAACATGAATCAAAAATATCCTAAGTTTAATTATGATGGTGGTTTAAAACAGGTTACAAATCATATAAGTTCTTTTGTAGATAAAAAGGAAATCGAAAACTCTTATAATCCTATAAAAAGTTTATCTGCAAAATCAATGTCGTCAGAAATTTTTGGAGCTTCAATTGCTCCCACTTTGACGAATGTTGTAGATAATCTTCAAGTATGTAATCCAAGTAGTCCCTGGCTGGCGAATCTTTTCGGGCAAACTAAAATCTGTACCACAAATTACGAAAGTAAACGTCGCGTAAAATTAAAATATTATAACGTAAACTTATTTTTAGCATTTTCAATTGGTGTTAATGTAAAACATCAATTTAGAGGATGGACTGGAATTTGGAGAGAAGAAAACACAAATGAAGTTGCTCTGGGAGTAAATAGTGTAACATGGTTTTTTGATAATTCAAAGGTTTTTAGTAATACCACAAACAGCATGATAACCAACTATTATGTAACGGATACCGGAAAGCTTTATACAAGTTTAAATAGTTACAATGATGCAAAATATGCAGGAACAGACAAGCCAATGCCAAACTTACCAATTAAAAAACTTGACATGATAATTGAAGTTGCTGCTGATTTTATAGGTAAAGATCTAACGGAATATCAAATTCGAAAATTATTCTATGGATCAATATATCCACAAGCTGAAAAAATCATGAAATCATTAGGAAAACCAATGAACGAAATTGGAGTAATCCTTAATCAAAGAGGTCAGACTATTGTGCAATATTATAATTTAGGAACAAGTTGTACAAATTGTTCAGATAAACAAAAGACATTCGATTGGGGAATCGTCAGTCCAAAAATAACATACACTTTTGGAGCGGGAAATGGCGGTGATTTTAATGTTAAAACTGGTTTTAATGACTTAAAATTTGATTTTAAAAATCCCAAAGTTACAGGATTAAACATATATGGAATGGCAAACAAACACGGAACATGGTATGGGTTTAAAATGGTTTTTTAGTCTTATATTCTTAATCCCGATAATGGTTTATTGTCAGGATGAAGAATTTAAAAAGAAAGGATTTAGCGTTGATGCATCAGCGCTAATCCTATTTCCTTATGATTTTAGAATACCATCAGAACATGATGAAATATCTGAGACTAGTACAAAGTCAAAAATATTAGGTACAAGTATGCACTTAAACTATTACGTCTCTAAATGTTTTGCTTTTACAGCAAGTAGTGGTTATGAATCTATCAATCAGCCAAAAATTGATTACATCCCAATTACTGGCGGAATTAAATGGGTTTTGAACGACACAAAAGAAAGCCTGTTAACTTCTTTTGATTTGGGAGGACATTTGGGGCAAGTAGAAAAATTTGGCGTTTTAATGAGAATTGGCGTTGGATATAGATTTGTGCTTACAAAAAAAATACTTGGCAATTTTGAATTATGCTACTCTCATCAAAATTTATATAAAACATTTACCAATCAGGATAATCGAAAAATAGATTATCACAATATTGAAAGTGCCGGATTTAAAATAGGAATCGAAATATATTAATAACTTAAACCATGAAATTATCAAAAATAATAACTCTTTTATTAGTCCTAACATTTGGAACAAAGAGTATATCGCAAAATAAAGGAACATTAGAAAAATCGATTTTTGGAGCAGAAACCGGTTTTTTAGGCTTTTGGGTAAATAACGAAACCAGATTAATTTCTAATTTATCATTAAAAAGCGAATTAGGTCTTGATGCAGGCTTTTTTGGAGGAGCATCAGATACCAAAATTGGTACCGTACTTGTTCCGGTTATTACGTTAGAACCCAGATATTATTATAATATCGAAAAAAGAGCACGAAATAACAAAACAACCTCAAATAACAGTGCTAATTTCATTGCATTAAATCTAAAATATCAACCAGATTTATTTGTTGTTTCAAATAGTGATGTAGATGCAATAACTAATATTTCTATTATTCCTAAATGGGGTATCCGCAGAAACCTGGGAAATCATTTTCATTATGAAACAGGTTTTGGTTTTGGCTACAGATATTTTTTAGAAAAAATAAATAATGAAAAGGGAGAAATTGCTGTTGATTTACACTTAAGAATTGGATATAATTTATAAAAGCAAAACTATTAAAATGACTATAAAAAAACTCTGTACTCAAAGTGCAGAGTTTTTTTATGCCTATACCTCAAAACTTCTTTCTACGCCTTGTAATCTATGCTTTCTATCATAAAACAATTACTTTTTTAATTAGCGAGAAAACTCCTAGTGTTTGCTAGGCTTTTACTATATTTGCCGTTCCTAATTTACAGAATCATGACATCTAAAAAACTTTTGCCCATGTGGTATGGTGGCGGTATTGGAAACAACCGTAACACTTCTGTAAGTGTAGGACACCTTAGCCTCATGGGTTTTATATTTCCTAAAATTACAGAGTTATGAGTACAAACACCCTTTCAAAAGAAGCCGAAAAAAGGCTGACAGATTTTTTCAACAATACAATAGAGCCAGAAGAAATGTCCAAGGCAATAAGAAAACTAAATTACATACTCGCTTTGGGACTTATGAGAGAAGATAAAACTCTCAAAAACCAAATAGAAGATGTAGAAAATAGCTTTTATTGGCTCAATGAATTAGCCGAAGTTTTAAATCCTTATTTGAGTTTGGAATAAGGTTTTATTGAAATTTATAATAAAAGAAAAACCTCGATTTTTAAGATCGAGGTTTTCTTTATTTAGCTTTAATTCTAATATTATTTTCAGTTTTTAGAATACTTTGAAGAAATAATATACTCAGGCGTTAAATTCGGATAGTTTTTTGAATCATTAATTTTTATATACATTTTCTCTGGTTTTTCCACTAAAGGACCAACAATAACTTCATCAATATTACCATTTCTTGTAATTTCAATTATTCGATGACCTTCAAATTTTTCTGTTTCGAATATCGTATCGTTTTTATTATCAATAAATCCCCAACGATTATGATATTTTCCATATAAATAAGTATTCCCATTATTTAACAATTCTGTTTTGGAAAATGTATTTGATTCTGTCAAAGTTGCCAAAAGATTATTGTCTATTTTGGCTTTTACAAAATATGCATTTTCTTTTTCAAAACTAATGCCATCATGCCAATTACTTGGGTAATAAGAGCAACAATATTCTAATTCTTTTTTTTGTTGATTGCCTAAATTCTTAAAAGTTAAAATTTCTACACTTATTATAACATCATTAATTTTTAATTTAGCTTTTTCTGCTTTATTACAACCAATTGAAAATATAAAAAATAAAAATATTGTTTTTGAAATCGCATTTTTCATTTCAAATCTAGCTTTAAATAATTATAATACTTTTCATATTTCAACTTCAACAACAGGAGAAATCAAATTCTCTTTTTTATTATGCCAATAAGCAAATTGTTTCATCATATTCTCGTCCGTTTGCATATGTTTCAATTCATTGTATTCATTAATTATAAATAAATCTATCTTTAAAACTTCTCCAATTTTCTTATAGATAAAATTTGTATCTAAAATTCTTTCAACCCAATCATATGTATTTTTTTTTAGGTCCCCAAAATAGGGCAACGGCCATGCTGAACTATAAGTATAGCCGACAAATCCTTTTAATAAAGAAGCTATTGATTCAGGAAAAATATTTAATTGTTCTTCAACATAGTCTTTTAAATCTTGTTTATCAAAATTATTAGCCCAAATATTCATTATGCTATATGATTCCAATATGTAACTTTCCCAGATTGGTTTATTCAATGATAGAGATTTAGCTCGTGATATTAAATTAGAAGATAATTCCGCATATTGCTCTTTTGTAAACAAGTCATTTCTTTCTTCGTTAACTACCTGACAGTTAGAAAAAATTTCAGTGGCAAATTGAAATGGTGCAGCATTAGTAATTATCCATTTAACCAATCCAAACTTTTCATCCTCTATAACTTGATTTCTTATAAGTTGAGAAATAAAAATTGATGCTTGTGAACGTGGATTTGTCCACCCTCCAAAAGCCCCTTTTCCTTCAGGAAATTGATCTCCAAGTTGAGTAATTACGCGTATTAGAGAAATTGAAATATCACTTTCTAATATTTTTTCTTTAAAACGAAATTTTTGAACAAAATTTGCAGGAGTGGATGATTTTATCAAGCAAATTGCTTCTTTTATATTCTCTTGGAAATCCCTTTCTGTTATATTAGCTAAAAAATCAGAAAAAGCTACATCAGAAATATCTCCATCAATCACGACATAAGAAAAATATCTATTAAAATATTGATTTGTAGAAATTCTTTTATCATTATAACGTCTTTCTTCGTTTCCCACGCCAAACCTCCTGACATTCAAAACTGTCTGAACATTAGGAAATAAGTCTACCATTGCATCTTGTACATTTTTTATTTCATCTGAGTTGTACAACTTACTACAATCATCAAACATTTTTTTAAATTTGTCGTTTTTTGTTAAATTTAGTGTAGAAGTCGAAGATTGCTCGGTTGGGTATGTTCCAATAAAATAATCAGGCTTATCTCTAATAAAATCATAAAATTCTGGATAGAAAACTCTAAATGCTTCTATTAGAAGTAAGTCTACATAATTAACTTCCCCTTTTAGAAGTGGCAGAGAAAATGAGATTGAATTACCATATCTTACTGCTAATCGAGGGGTATTTAATCGCAATAAAAAATTTGATGAAAATTTTTTCGAAAATTCCATTTCCTCTTCACTTGTTAAAATTATTTCACTTGATTCTAAAGATTGGTTAACAAGTTCAAAACAATAATTTATTAAAGCAGTTTTTTGAGCTAGTGGCAATTTTAGAGGTATCTGAATAATTTTTTCCAGAAAATTCAAACCTGCTTTTTGATCTCCAGTCCCAAATCTTTCAGCAATTGCGGAAGCAACCATATTCTCGTCAAATGATAAAACATAAGTTGTATAAGCAAAATCTCCTGTAAGTTTAACTAATCTAAATATTGACTGAATTTCATTTTTTTCTAATCGATCTATATCGTCAATGAAAATTACTACTTTCTTTTGATGATCCTTTAATAGTTTTTCAATTCTAGCTTTTAGTTTTTCAATATTACCATCAGAAATTGCTTTACCAACCGTTTCTACAACATCGCTTGCTCCTAATATAGAAGCAACTTTCGCATATTCTTGGATTAAGTCTCCAATGGCTTCTCTATCTGTTTTTAAATCTCCTTTTTTATTATTATACCATTTAGAGAAAATGTTTTTCCCTTTTGCTGGATTTTCATCTACAAAACTTTCCTTCAATTCAGTGGCTAGCATATTAAAAAATGATGTGAGCAAGGTTGTTTCGTCAGTAAATCTCCAAGGATTAAATGTAAAATGAATTATATTTGTTTGATGTGAATCAAGCTCTTTTTTAATAAAATTTAGAACTGAAGTTTTACCTTCTCCCCAAGCTCCGTAAAGTCCTATTACTATACTATCAATACTTATTCTATTAACAATTGTCTCTGCAATTCTTTTTGAAAATCTATAACGTTGAAATTTATCCTCTTTTTCTTCACTAATCGGTTTGTCTGCTAAAAAATTTTCTCTCATTGTGATCAAAGTAATTGTTTTTATTAGTTTTATTAAGGTATCAGCTAATATATAATTATTTACTAAGAACCATTATACATGTTTTACAGAAAATATAAATATTAAATAATTAAACTATATCACTTTGGAAAACACAGAGAAATAATAATAATATAGAATGAAGTCAAACAAACAAAAAAAACTGCATAAAAACGCAATCCAATCAATACACTCTCGCCCCAGCCTCTACAAAACTTTTGATTCGGGAACTTTTTGGGTTCAGCTCCGTTACTATTGCATCGATTTTGTCAAGACCACAAACCTGATGTGGCATTTTGCCATTTATTTTATCTGAAGTTGCCAGAACAATAACTTTGTCTGAGGCGTTGATCATTTCTTTTTTGATGATGGAGACTTCATATCCCATTTCGGTAAGTCCTTGATTGACATCTAAACTGCTTACGCCCAGAAAGCAAACATCGGCTCTGATTTTAGACAAAACCTGAACTACGTCGATGCCAACAGTTACCATGGCTTTTTTCTGTAGTTTGCCTCCAATAAAAATCAATTCAATGTTAGGATGCTGCGACAACTGCATTGCTATAGGCAAACTATAGGTATATATAGTAGCTGAAAAATCTATTGGAATAAGTTTGCAAAAAGACAAATTGGTAGTTCCTCCGGTCATTATAATCACTTGCCCTTCACTTAAAAACGACAATGCTTTTTGTCCTACTATTATCTTTTTGTCTTCGTTAATAATCGTGATATCAAATACATTATTTGATTTCTCTTTTACAAGAAAGGCCGCTCCATATACTTTATTGATGAGTCCTTTGTTGTGTAATTCATTAAAATCCCTACGTATCGTATCCTCAGAGATGTTCAACTCTAAGGCAAGATCAATCGTATTTATTTTTTTGACATCCTTAAATTTATCCATGATAAATTGATGTCTTTCTTTTTTAAGCATTTTAATTTTTTAACAAATATAAAAATATAATGCATTATCATGCATTATTTAAACATTAATAATTTCAAAACACTTCTATAAAGCTCAAAACAACATTACAAAACAACAATTAATGCGTTTTTATGCATTTTATTACATTCTATATAAAAATATTGCAAAAAATCGCAATTATTAGAATTAATGCCTATATTTAGGTTTTCTAACCAAACAAATATTTTAAAATGAAAAAACTATTATTTATTTTATTTGGAATCATTTTGTTTGCGCAACCCGTTCTTGCGCAAACAAAAACCGTAACCGGTACAATTACGAATAGTACTGACGGACTTTCTCTACCAGGAGTATCCGTTTTAATTGAAGGAACCTCTAAAAGTACTGTAACAGATCTAGACGGAAAGTTTAGCATATCCGTAAACGAAGGTGAAACACTCACTTTTACTTTTGTTGGATTTGCTCCTAAAAAAGTCAAAATTACGTCTGGCACTACTTCCGTTAATCTTAAAATGACCGAAGAACTCAACACACTTTCTGAAGTTGTTGTCCTGGGTTCGACGGTACGAGCAACACGTAAAGAACTCGGAAATGCCGTAACAAGTATAAAAGGCGAAGATTTGGTTAAAGCACAACCCGGAGGTCTTTCGACAGCTTTGCAAGGGAAAATTGCCGGAGCACAGGTTTCTCAAAACTCGGGAGATCCTGCAGGAGGTTTCAGCATTAAACTTAGAGGAACTTCTTCTATTTTAGGTTCTTCTGATCCATTATATGTTATTGACGGAGTGGTTTTAAACAATGCCACAACCAATGTAACCAACCTGAATGTTACGAGCGGAAACTCTAATATGCAAATTGGTCAAAACAGATCGGCAGATATTAACCCAAACGACATTCAAAGTGTAGAAGTTTTAAACGGAGGTGCTGCAGCAGCAATCTACGGATCAAGAGCTGCAAATGGTGTGGTTTTGATTACAACTAAAAAAGGAGTTGCGGGTGAAACGAGATATACTTTTTCAACCAGTGTAACTTCAAACCAAATCCGCAAAAAACTGGATATGAATATGTCTGACAAACAGTTTGTGAGTACTTCTCCGGCATTATTCCCAATTCAGGGAAATCCAGCAAGTCCAACTACTGTAACGGTTTTAGGCCGAAATCTTGAAACCAGAACTACAGATGTACAACGCTACGATTATCAGGATGATATTTTTGGAACGGGCGTTGGAACTGATACCTACTTCTCGATGCAAGGCGGAGACGAGAAAACCAAATATTTTGCTTCTCTTGGTTATTTGGTAAACGAAGGAATCGTAAAAAATACCGATTTTAAAAGAGCCGGGGCAAAAGTAAGATTGAAACATGATTTCAATTCGAAATTATCCGGTACGGTAGGATTAAACTACATAAATTCGAGTTCTAATGAAAAACCGGACGGAAATGTTTTCTGGAGTCCAATTAACGCCATAAACATTACCAATAATATTTATGACATTCATCGAAGAGATGCCAACGGTAATTTATTGGCTGTTGATCCAAACAGGGTAAATCCGCTTTCGATTATAGACGATTTCAAAATCACGCAAAATACAGATCGTATTATTGCAGATTTACAATTGAATTACAATCCTTTTAAAAATTTCAATGCCGATTTGATTTTTGGTATCGACAATTACAATCAAAGAGGAAATGTATTTATTCCGAGATATCCTTATGTGGTGAATCCTGCGTATTATAATGATGGTTATGTTTCTGAAGCGACGAACAGAGTCGTTCAATTTAATAACGATTTGAACTTAAGATATCTTTGGAACATCAACGATAAATGGAAAGCAACAACTTATGGAGGTTACAACGTGCAAACCTATCGTGATAATTTTGTGGCCATCGAAGGCCGTAACTTAAAACCGTTTATTGAAACCATAAATGCGTTTAATACTTTGATTCCGGGTTCTCCAAGTTCTAGCCAGTCCAGATACAATTTATGGGGTTATTATCTTCAGGAAACCGTTGGTTACAAAGACAAACTTTATCTAACAATTGCCGGAAGACAAGATGCATCAACTATTTTCTCAAGCGATAACCGATCTCAGTTTTATCCAAAAGCAAGTGCGAGTTATGTACTTTCTGACGAAAAATTTATGGAAGGCATTCATGATGCTGTAAGTTCGGTTCGTTTTAGAGCTTCCTGGGGAAAATCAGGAAGTTTAACAGCGATTAAACCTTATGCCCGTTTTACCAATTATTCGACCGGAACCCTTTTGGGAAACAGTACTTTTACTATTGAAGGTTTCAAACAAGGAAATTTAGACCTAAAACCGGAACAAAGTGTTACATATGAAGTTGGTGGTGATTTTGGCTTTCTAAAAGATCGCCTGAATTTATCTTTCAGTTATTACAATGCCGATATTGACGATTTGTTATTGCCGGTTCAATTAGCGGCTTCTGAAGGTGCTACAAATACCATTAAAAACATTGGACAAATGAACAATAAAGGGTATGAAATTAATCTGAAATATGATCTTATCAAAAAAGAAAACCTGCATCTTGATGTGTTTGTAAACTATAGCAGCAACAGAAACAAAGTAACAGGATTACCACAAACACGTTTTAAACTGGACAGCAACTTGGCCGGAGCTCCAGTTTTTGTAGAAATGAACAAACCAATCGGAATTTTCTACGGTACTTATTTTGCCCGTAATCCAGATGGAAGTTTATTGTTAACGCCAGACGGATATCCTCAAACTGAAAAAGGTGATGTTAATACCGGAGCACCACGAAGAGATGCTTCGGGACAACCAACAGGAACTATTTTGAACAAACAAATTGGTAATCCAAATCCGGATTATGTGATTGCGTTTGGAGCCAATCTGAATTACAAAAAATTCGGATTATCAATATTATTTGACGGCGTTCAGGGCGTAGATGTTTTTGATGCCGATTACAGAACCAGACAAGGTGTAGGATCTGGAACATTAGTAACTAAAGAGCTTAACGGAGAATTACCTCGTGGATATATCTGGTCTATTTATAATGTTGAAGAATTTAGAGTGGTTGACGGAAGTTATCTGAAATTAAGAGAAGTTTCTTTAAACTATTCTTTCGGAAAATTAACCAGCTTCTTCGACGATTTAACCGTTACTGCCAGTGGAAGAAACCTGATTTCATGGGATAATTTCACCAGTTTTGATCCGGAAACCAATTCGGGCGGACAATCTTCGGTTGCGAGATACAATTTCGGAACAGTGCCAATTCCTAGTTCCTATTCATTGGCGGTAAAAGTTCAATTTTAATCAAACAAAAAACATCATGAAAAAAATATTCATCCCTATAGTAGCTTTTACATTGCTTTTTGCAAGTTGTAATGAAGATTATGTAGATCCTACAAAACCATCGTTAGAATTGGTTTTTGGAACCCGAGAAGGAGTTATTGGTGCTGCCAACGGATTACAACAGCTTTGGAGTATTGACCGTACAAGCCCTGTTTACAACACGATTACCGGAAACGGATTCACTACAAAAGAACTTAGATTAATAAATGCCGGAAATGTCGACGAAGGTGAACTTTCTGTTGGAGGCGGTGTACTTTCGACCAAAAATCAAGTCGTAAATAATCTATGGTCACAATGTCTTGTGATTAAATCGGAGTCACAAAAAGTAATCGATCACGTTGATGTATTAACTTCCGAAAACGAAAAAGCGAGTGTTCTGGTTCATGCCACTATTTTTAAAGCAATGGCGATTACAACTCTTGTACAATATTTTCAAAGTGTTCCGCTGCAAACAGGAAAAAATGCCACTTTTAATTCCAGAGCAGAAGTATTAGCCGAAGCCATTAAAATTCTAAAACTTACAGAACCTCTTCTTGACAAAGCAACAGGATTCTCTGGTTTGGTGGCTGGTATTAACTACAAAAATACCGTTTATGCGCTTTTGGCAAGAACATATTTAATGGCGGGAGATTACGATAATGCCATTGCTTATTCTAACTTGGTAGATCTTTCGGCAAAATCTGTCTTTGCTTTTGATCAGATTAGTGCGAACCCAATTGCTTATATTTCTATTACAACAAACAATGTCTTTCAACCCGTGGATTTAACCTTGGGACTACCAACAGATTTAGCGCCTGCAAGTTCTGACGGAAGATTGAATTTCTACATTAAACCGGGTTCAAATCCTACGACCGCAACCGGATTTTTTGATTCGAATACCAAATCAATTCCGCTTTATTTACCTGGCGAAATGATGTTAATCAAAGCCGAAGGATATGCTCGTAAAGATAATTTACCGCAAGCTATCATCGAGTTAAATAAGGTTTTGACCAAAACTGCCGCAGCAGATACCTACGGAATTGGAGCGAATCTAGCCCCATACACCGGAGCCGTAACCAAACCTGCTATTTTAACGGAGATTTACAGAAACCGTTGTATCGAAATGTATATGTCAAGTCTAAAACTGGAAGACAGTAGAAGATTTGAACGTCCGGGAGCAGGAACAGCCGGAGCCGAGAGAAACCGTAACTGGTATCCTTATCCGGATTCCGAAAGAAATAATAATACTAATACTCCTCCCGATCCTGCTATCTAAAAATTGCAAAATTGGGGTATCATACTACCGTTCGGACATAAATACTACAAATCAATTTTGAACACGAATTTCACAAATTAACACTAATTAGGTTTGTGAAATTAATTTCACAAACTAAGCTAGCCCATTAAAATTTGTACAAATTAGTGAAATTCGTGTTTATAATATTTATGTCCACACGGTAAAAGCATTATAGTATGCCCCAATTTTTATAAAATAACCACAATTTATTTGTAATGAAAAACAAAATACCAGAAACCGAACAAGAATCTTTATACAAAAATTTAGACCAAATGAGCACCAAAGAATTGCTCATCAACATCAATACAGAAGATCAAAAAGTACCTCAAATTGTTGAAAAACAAATTCCGAAGATTGAAAAACTGGTCAAAGCAATTGTAAAAAAAATGCAGCTTGGCGGACGTCTATTTTATATTGGAGCCGGAACTTCAGGACGTATCGGGATTTTGGACGCATCTGAATGTCCTCCTACTTTTGGTGTACCTCACGATATGATTATCGGAATTATCGCCGGTGGGGATACAGCCATCAGAAAAGCGGTCGAAAATGCCGAAGATGATACGGAACAAGCCTGGAAAGATTTGGCTAAACACCAAATCTCGAGTTTAGATTTTATTATTGGAATCGCTGCTTCGGGAAATACGCCGTATGTATTGGGCGGACTTAAAAAAGCAAAAGAAAACAACATTAAAACGGGAAGCATTTCCTGCATTAGCAAAGGATTAATTGCTGAAGTTGCCGATTATCCGATAGAAGTCGTTGTAGGTCCGGAATTTTTAACCGGAAGTACACGTATGAAAGCCGGAACTGCTCAAAAATTAACCTTAAATATGATTTCTACCTCAGTTATGATTAAATTAGGCAGAATTAAAGGCAACAAAATGGTAGACATGCAATTGTCTAACGAAAAATTAGTAAAAAGAGCCATCAAAATGATCATGGAAGAACTCAATATCGAGCAAGATCTCGCTGCTGAATTGCTACAAAAACACAAAAGCGTCAGAGCTGTTTTACAAGAAAATAATGCTAAAAGTTAAGAAAAAAACAATGATATTGTGGCGAATAAATTTCTCGCAAAGTCGCAAAGTTTTTGTCATTTCGAGGCACGAGAAATCTCCGCAAGAAGCTCGACAAAGATTGGATTTTCGTTGCGGAGTTGCTTGCGAAGATTTCTCCTTCGTCGAAATGACAATATTATGTTTAAGTTTTGATCTAGAAGCTTCAGTACTATGTGTTTAATTAAATTTCGCAGACAAAGTAATTACACCACAAAAATAAAAAAACAATTTCACAACTAATCCGAAACCAAAATGTCTTCAAGCACTATCTTAATTTTTATCATCGTATATTTTGGAATATTAATCCTCATTTCCCAGATCATTAGTAAAAAAGGTCAGGACAATGATTCGTTTTTTAAAGCCAATAAAAACTCTAAGTGGTATTTAGTTGCTTTTGGTATGATTGGAACCGCACTTTCCGGAGTCACTTTTATTTCGGTTCCGGGCGAAGTAGGATCACCAAACGGAGAACAGTTCAAGTATTTTCAGTTTATATTAGGGAATGCAATTGGGTTTATTATTATCGCCAAAGTGTTGCTTCCACTTTATTACAGAATGAATTTAACGTCTATTTACAGCTATATCGAGCAAAGAATGGGCTTTAATAGTTACAAAACTGCCGCTTCAATTTTTCTGGTAAGTAGAACTATAAGTTCAGCTTTTCGATTGTATTTAGTTGTGATTGTGTTGCAGCGTTATGTTTTTGATTTTTATGGAATTCCGTTTCCGATGACGGTGTTTTTAGCTTTAACTTTAATCTTTTTATACACTTATAAAAGCGGTTTAAAAACAATCATTATCACCGATACTTTACAGACATTTTTCTTAGTTACTTCTGTTTTTATCACAATTTATTTTGTGTGCGATAGTTTAAATCTGAGTGTAATTGAATCCGTTTCAACCATTCGAAAAAGTAATTATTCGCAGGTATTTTTCTTTGATAATTTTTTAACCAGCAAATATCATTTTGTAAAACAAATTCTTGGCGGAATCTTTGTAACCATAGCAATGGTAGGACTCGATCAGGATTTAATGCAAAAAAACCTAAGCTGCAAGAATATCGGCGAAGCACAAAAAAACATGTTTACGTTTACGGGCGTTTTTGTACTTATCAATATTATTTTTCTAAGTTTGGGAGCTTTATTATACATCTATGCAAACAAAAATGGTATTTCGACTCCGCTTGATTTAGTAACCGGCAAACCAAGAACAGATTTACTTTTTCCGGAAATCGCACTGAATCATTTGTCAATTGTTCCGGCTTTTGTTTTTCTTTTGGGAATTATCGCCGCCACTTTTGCCACTACAGATTCGGCGTTGACGGCTTTGACCACTTCTTTTTGTGTTGATTTTATGGGAATGGACAAAACCGAAAACCTCTCAAATACCAACAATATCAAAAGAAGACATTTAATACATTTAGGATTTTCGATATTACTTTTTCTGGTAATTATTGTCTTAAATTCTTTTAATGATAGTTCTGTAGTTGCCTTGATTTTCAAAGCTGCATCTTATACTTACGGACCATTATTAGGCTTATATGCTTTTGGATTATTGCAAAAATCAAGACGTGTAAACGATAAAATAGTGCCTGTAATTTGTATTATTGCGCCTATTTTGACTTATTTTGTGAGTGAACATTCGGCTTCCCTTATAGGATATACCTTTGATAATGAACTTATAATCATAAACGGATTATTCACCTACATCGGACTTTATTTTACCAGTAAAACTTCTGAAGAAAAAATCTCTTTTTAAATGAATTTCTATGTAAAATAATCTGATTTTAGCATTTCAATTCAACAGACTTCATAAAATTTAATTTTCATGAACAAAAACATAAGCACACTTTATCAAATTGCACAAAAAGAAACCCGAAAAATCATCGGATTAATGTCAGGAACTTCGCTTGACGGACTCGATATTGCATTATGCGAAATTTCAGGCTCGGGCCAAAATACCGCTGTTAAAGTAACTCAATTTGAAACCATCGATTACTCGGAAGACATTAAAATCGAGATCCGTAAAGTTTTTGCAAAGAAAGAAATTGATTTTCAGCATTTAGTGATGCTCAACGAATGGATTGGCATTTTGCACGCCGAAATGATAAACAGTTTTCTTAAAAAACGTACTATTTCTGCTGACGAAATTGATTTAATTGCTTCGCACGGTCAAACAGTTTTGCACGCTCCAAAGTTTTTACACCAACAGGAAAAATTTCCAAATGCTACTTTACAAATTGGCGATGGCGATCATATTGCTGTAAAAACAGGCATTATTACATTGTCTGATTTTAGACAAAAACATATTGCAGCAAGTGGCGAAGGCGCACCATTAGCGGTTTATGGTGATTATTTTTTATTTGGAAAAAAGGGAGAAAACCGCATTATGCTTAATATGGGCGGAATTGCTAATTTTACTTTTTTGCCCGCGTCCTCAAATGCCGCAGAAACTTTTGTAACCGATACCGGAACCGGAAATACTTTAATTGACCTTTTCACCAAACAATATTATCCTGAAAAAAGTTACGACAAAGACGCTGAAATAGCCCAACAAGGAACCGTAAATCAAGTATTATTAGACAATCTGAAAGACGATGCATTTTTCAGTCAGGAATTTCCAAAAACAATTGGTCCGGAACTTTTCAGCGAAGCTTATGTAAAAGAAGCTTTGGCAAAAAGTAATATCGATAATATTTCTGCTCCGGATTTATTGGCAACTTTAACCCGTTTTAGTGCCGAAACAATTGCCGAAGCTATTCATTATTCTGTAAAAAATTCAGCTTCCAAACTAGAAGATTTTAAAATTTATATGTCCGGTGGAGGAACACATAATCCATTATTGGTAAAATGGCTAAAAGAATTATTGCCTTGTACTTTTCACAAAACTGATGAACTGGGAATTTCAGGCGATGCCAAAGAAGCCGTTTTGTTTGCCATTCTCGCCAATGAAACTGTAGCAGGAGAAGATTTTAATTTTGGTTCGCATAAAGGAATTCCATCGGTAACAATGGGGAAAATTTCATTACCTAATTAAATAAAATTATTGTGACTAATATTTAAACATATAGAAACATAGATTTATTTCTGTAAAAAAGAAACTCGTTTCTTCACACATAGCTGTTGCATTAATGCTAAGTGAAACGCCTATTATGTGCAAAACAAATCTATCCCGAAGCTTCGGGGCTATGTGTTAAAAATAATTCCAAAAAAACGGATTAAATAAAATAAGAAAATGAAAGATCGGATCATTTCAGTAGATGTTTTAAGAGGACTCACAGTCTTATTAATGACGGTTGTAAATAATCCGGGAAGTTGGGATTATGTTTATCCTATTCTCGATCACGCAAAATGGAATGGCTGCACGCTGGCAGATCTCGTATTTCCTTTTTTTATTCTTGTCGTAGGAATTGCAGTTCCTTTGGCAATGCCAATAAAACAAGACAAATCAGAAAATATCTTAAAAATAATAACACGTTCGCTTCGGATTATTTGCCTCGGATTCTTTTTGTACTTTTTCAACAGCATTTATTTTTTAGGACTGAACGGATTCCCGCTTTTACTTGTACGTTTAGGAATCACATTCGTAGTTGGATACGCTTTAATTGGAGATTTCAATCTGAAAACCAAAACTATTCTAGCCATTAGTCTTTTTATAATTTTTCTGGCGCTGGCTTATGGCGGACATGAAAATTTTAAAGAAGTGAGACTTCCGGGCGTTTTACAGCGTATTGGGATTGTTTATTTCTTTGTTTCGATTATTTATTTAAAAACAACTGTAAAAACTCAAATTATTCTGAGTTCTCTTATTTTGTTAGGATATTGGGCAATAATGGCATTGATTCCTGTTCCCGGAATTGGTTCTTCAAACCTTGAACCAATTACCAATTTAGCTTCGTGGTTAGACAGCATTCTATTAAAAGATCACATGTATATTGCTACCAAAACATGGGACCCTGAAGGCGTTTTGAGTACTTTACCTACTATCGCAAACGGATTAATTGGTTTATTAATTGGACAATTACTTCTGAAACCTTTACCAAAAATAGAAATCGCAAAAAAAATAGGAATCATCAGTATATTATTGATTATCTCAGGATTATTATGGTCAATCTTTTTCCCAATAAACAAAGCACTTTGGACAAGTTCTTACGTTTTATTTACTGCCGGAATTGCACTTTTCCTTTTAACCCTGATTTATTATATTGTAGACGTATTGGAACATAAAAAATGGACAAAATTCTTATTGACTTGGGGCGTAAATCCAATGATCGTATTCTTTGTTTCCGGAATATTGCCTCGTGCACTCGCATTAATTAAAATTCAGAACCCGGAAAATATTTCAGATCAAATAAACGTTAGAGATTATGCTTACCAATACTGGATTAGTCCGCTTTTTGAAAATCAAATGATATCGTCCCTTACTTATTCAATATTATATATACTTTTATGGAGTTGTGTATTATGGTATTTTTATAAAAAAGGCATGATTTTTAAGGTATAATATCGACGACAAAACAAAGGGAACTATTCTAAAATTATAATTTCTTATACTCATCTAAAAAAACTATTTTTGGTTTCTGTTAAAAAAGATTGAAATGCATAAAAATCAGCAACTATTATTCTCTATCATATTTTTAATTTTCTTTGGATGGAAATCCAATGCACAGGAAAGAATAATACACCCTAAAAACGAATTTAGAGGTGTATGGATTGCGACCGTCGTAAATATCGACTGGCCCAAAACAGCCATCGATGGTGTTGAGAAAGAAAAAGCAGATTATCTGGAGATTTTAGAAGCTTATAAAAAACTAAATTATAACGCAGTAATTGTTCAGGTTAGAAGTGTTGGAGATGCGCTATATCCTTCAGAACTAGCTCCGTGGTCCCGATTTCTGACTGGAAAAGAAGGTCAGGCGCCAAATCCATATTACGATGTATTGGCATGGATGATTGAGGAAGCACATAAACGAGGTTTTGAATTTCATGCGTGGTTAAACCCGTATCGCGCCACTTTTGATCTAAACAAACAACAATTGAGTCCAAATCACGACGTTTTTAAACATCCGGAATGGATGATCGAATATGGCGGAAAAATATATTATGACCCTGCTTTACCCGAAGTTCAGGAACATTTGACAAAAGTTGTAAAAGAAGTAGTCGACAAATACGATATCGATGCGATTCATTTTGATGATTATTTTTATCCTTATACCGTTCCCGGAAAAACATTTAACGATACAGCATCTTATAAAAAATATGGTGCAGGTTTAAGTCTTGGTGATTGGCGTCGTGCGAATGTGAGCAACTTTGTTCACACGATTTCAACAACCATCAAAACAAGCAAACCTTGGGTACAATTTGGGATTAGTCCGTTTGGAGTTTGGCGTAATAAATCAGTGGATCCTAAAGGTTCTGACACGCAATCAACAGCAAATTACGACGATTTGTATGCCGATCCGGTTTTATGGATGGATCAAAAATGGATTGATTATATTCTGCCTCAATTGTATTGGAGCATGAATAATCCGAGAGCTTCTTATTCGAAATTAGTAAAATGGTGGTCAGAAAACTCTAACAATACAGCGGTTTACATTGGACACGCTTCCTACAAAATCAGAGGTGATGGTGACAAAAGCTGGAACTTTGCGACTGAAATTCCAAATCAGGTTGATTTTGCCAGAAGTTTTAAAAACGTTAGCGGAAGCGCTTATTTCAGTTCTAAATGGTTCATGGATAAAAACTTTGATGTTGTACGCTTGTTAGCAGAAAACCAATATAAATATCCGGCACTTCCGGCTGCGGTTCCTAATTTGAAACACATCATAATTGACACACCAACTGTTAATGAATTTCAAAAAGACAGCACTAAATATTCGTTCAATATTAAATCCCCACTAAATACAATAGTGCGCTATATGGTTGTTTATGGAGGCGACAGTATTTCAAAAGTAGATATCAATGACCCTTCTAAAATAATTGAGAAAGTAAACGTTTCTCAAAGCACGGGAACAATTTTATTTTCTATCCCAGCTGAAAAAATGAATAAGTATAAAGCCTGCGCTGTAACATTTATTGATTATTATGCAAACGAAAGTACTCCAACTGCTATCGACCTAAAAAAGAATTATAAAATCTATTCACCTGCACAACCTAATGAAAACAGATAATAAACCCTGGTATTGGATTCCGCTTCTCAATTTTGCATCTGGTTTGCCATATGCCGTAATTATCTCAGTTTCGGTAATTATGTACAAAAATCTGGGTATTTCGAATGAAGCTATTGGCGTTTATACCAGTATATTATATCTACCTTGGGTCGTTAAACCTTTATGGAGTCCAATAATTGAATTAATTGCAACAAAAAGAAAATGGTTTTTAGCAATGCAATTAATCATTTCTATTGCATTTGTAATTATAGGCTTTGTAATTCCTCTCACCTATTTCTTCCATTTAAGTTTGGCCATTTTTTGTGTCGCAGCTTTGGCTTCAGCCACAAACGATATTGCAACTGATGGTTTTTATTTATTGGTTTTACCAAAAGAACAGCAATCTTTTTTCTTAGGAATTAGAAGTACATTTTACAGACTTTCGATGCTTGCCGGAAACGGATTAATTGTTTTGCTTGCCGGTTATTTAGAACATAAATATGGTGACAATACAAAAGCCTGGTCTTATACCATGATTTTTGTTGGTTTATTAATGACATTTATTACAATCTATAATTTCATTTTTACTCCAAAAGACGAAATAAACACATCAGAAAGCACTGATAAAGCACATCGTCAAAACTTTGCAACTATATTTATAACTTTCTTTCAAAAAAAACAAATTGGAATAACTCTGGCTTTTATCCTTGTTTTCAGACTTGGTGAATCTCAATTACTTAAAATGTTAAGTCCTTTTTTACTTGACGGAAAAGAATTGGGTGGAATGGGACTAGACACCGAAGCTGTTGGAATAATTTACGGAACTTTAGGAATTTTCGCTTTGACTGTTGGTGGTATTTTAGGAGGAATTGCAATCTCTAAACATGGTCTTACCAAATGGATGTTTCCAATGTTTCTTGCCATGCATTTACCTATTCTTGGCTTTATTGGATTGGCTCATTTTCAGCCGCAAGATCTTTTTCATCTTCATTTAAATTTTTATTTTTTTGAAATCAACTCTCCTTTAAATCTTTACACCTGCATAACTGTTATTCTGGAACAATTTGGATACGGTTTTGGTTTCACAGGTTTTATGATGTATTTAATACATGTTGCCGAAGGAGAATCAAAAACAGCACATTATGCACTTGCAACAGGTTTTATGGCATTGGGAATGATGCTTCCGGGAATGTTAAGTGGTTTTATCCAAAAATATTTAGGTTATGAACACTTCTTTATTTGGGTAATAATCGCTACAATTCCAGGTCTTATTTTATCACGTTTTTTAATTTTCCCGAAAGACTTTGGGAAAAAATCTGAAGAAGTTTAACCCCAAATCAAACATCTTAATATGGAAATCAATGAAAATTTGCAGGCCGAACGAAACCTGAAAGCAATTGAATTTGAAAAAGCAGGAGAGATTGAGAAAGCAATTGCGTTATACGAAGAAAATATTACCGAAGGTTTTAAAGGAAATCACCCTTATGATCGATTGGCAACAATCTACAAAAACCAAATCGATCTCGACAATGAGATTCGGGTATTAGAAAAAGCCATTATCGTTTACGAAGAAATCACTCTCGAAGACCGACTTGAAGGTTTGCCAAAACTTTTCCGTTTTAAAAACCGACTCGAAAAAGCCTTACATACCAAAACTCAACTTGCCAAACAAAAGAAAAGCAAGTTGAAATAAGTAAATTTATCAAAATAATATCCTTTATTATTTAGTGAAAGCAGTAACTGATTTTTTTTAAATTAAACTTAATTTTCTTTCTACCATTAAGAAATTAAGTAATTTAAGCCAAGCTTTATGAACTTAATAGTTGTAATGGTAAAAAATAATGGAACTTGTTTTGACATAATTACTAAACTTTTTTTATTTAATCATGGTTACCTTAAAAAGAACAAACTCTGACGATACTGATTTTATAAAACTGGTAGTTTTACTGGATCAGGATTTAGCGATTAGAGACGGAGAAGATCACGCCTTTTACAATCAGTTTAATAAAACCGATAAAATAAAACACGTTGTTGTTTTTTACGAAAATGATATTCCCGTAGGTTGTGGCGCTTTTAGAGAAAAAGAAAGTGACAAAGCCGAAATTAAAAGAATGTTTGTACATCATGATTTTCGAAAAAAAGGAATTGCCTCTCAGGTTTTGGCTGAATTAGAAATTTGGGCAAAAGAAGTAGGTTATAATTATACTATTCTTGAAACCGGCAAAAATCAGCCGGAAGCGATTAATTTATATCAAAAACTCGGTTATACCATAACTCCAAATTATCCGCCTTACGAGAAAATGGATAATAGTGTTTGCATGAAAAAGACTTTATAACAATGAAAATAACAGCTGAAGCATTAAGACAAAAAGTGGGACAATTCTTTTTTCCTGCAGTTTTTATAAACGATACCGAAGAAAACATTCAGGAAACAGAACGTTTAATAAAAGAACACAACATTGGCGGATTGACTTTTTTTCATAGTCGTGCCAGTGCTGCAACGAATTATGAAAGCAAGAAAAAAGTTGTTTTTAATGACGACAGCTATCAAAGAATTAAAGACTTAATTGTTCGTTACCAAAAAGCCGCTTCTACTCCACTTTTAATCAGTATTGATGCAGAATGGGGTTTGGCGATGCGTATCGAAAAAACACCACAATATCCGTATGCAATCACACTTGGTGCTTTGCCGGAAAACAAATCGGCTTTAGTTTATGAAGTTGGAAAACAAATTGGTTTAGATTTAAAAGCTGCCGGAATTCATTATAATTTATCGCCTTTGGCAGACATTAATAACAACCCGAATAATCCCGTTATTGGTTATCGTTCTTTTGGTGAAAACAAAGAAAAAGTTGCCAATTTTGCTGTTGAATATTTAAAAGGAATGTCTGAAGTTGGAATTTTAGGCTGTCTGAAACACTTTCCCGGACACGGAAACACAAACGTTGATTCGCATTTAGGATTACCGGTTTTAAAAGAAACTCTCGAAGAATTATTAGACAATGAATTATATCCTTTCATTAAAGGAATAGAAAATAATGTAGATTCTATTATGATCGGGCATTTGGCGGTTCCGAGTTTGAACGACGGAAAAGATACATCGGCTACTTTATCAAAACCTATTATCGAAAACCTTTTACGCAAGCAATTGGGTTATGACGGTTTGGTTATTTCTGATGCATTGAATATGCACAGCGTTTCAAAATTGTACGAAACAAAAGGTGAATTGGAATGGGAAGCTTTCAACGCCGGAAATGATGTTTTATGTTTTGCCGAAAATGTTCCGGAAGGAATTGAAGCGATTCTAAAAAATGCTTCGCCCGAAAGAATCGAAGAAAGTTTCAACAGAATCATGAAAGCCAAAGAAAAAGTTGGAATTATTTCTAATCTCAATTTTACTTCCGGAGAATTAAATTTCGAAAAAACAGCAACATTGAATCTTGAAATTGCTCAAAATGCAATAACAAAAATCATTGATAATTCAAATACAAAATTAGCTTTTGATGCTCAAAAAAATAATCAATTAGCTAAATTGAGTTTATACAAAAATATCGAAAACACATTCTTCAAAACTTTAAATTCAGAATTAAAATCTCCCGAATTTGCTTTTGAAAATTTAGAAGTTTCCGATATTTCTTCAATCGAAGGAGAACTTCAAAATTTCGAAACCATAATCATTTCGTTGTTTGTTCCGAAAGCAAAACCAATGAACAATTTCGAAATTAATAATGAAGTTTTAGATTTACTTTCTGAGTTGCTTCAAACCAAAAAATGCATCGTTTATGTTTTCGGAAATCCGTACGTTTTACCAATAATTCCGAATCTTTCAAAGGCTTCAGGACTAATTCAAGTATATCAGGATTTTGAAGAATTTCAAAAAGTTGCAGGAATTCAATTTTTAGAAAACAACAATTGCAACGGAAGCCTACCTGTAAATATTGAAATTCAATAAGTTACAAAAACATTATCGCAACTCATAACTAAATACTATTACTTAATAAGTTTTTATAATTACATCTTATTGTAAGTAAGTCTACTTATGCCCTACTTTTGCACCAGAAATAAATTTTTAACTTAAAACGAAAAATATGTCTTTAGTAGGAAAAAAATTCCCAAGTATTGCAGTAGATGCTATCTCAGAAATGGGTGATAATTTAAAAATCAACATCCTTGAGGAAGCAGTAAACAACAACAAAAAAGTATTATTGTTTTGGTATCCAAAAGATTTCACTTTTGTATGTCCAACTGAACTACACGCCTTTCAAGCTGCATTACCAGAATTTGAAAAAAGAAATACTATCGTAATTGGTGCTTCATGTGATACAAACGAAGTTCACTTTGCTTGGTTAAACACTCCAAAAAACAATGGTGGAATCGAAGGTGTAACTTACCCAATCTTAGCGGATACAAACCGTAACTTAGCTAACATTTTAGGTATCCTTGATATCGAATCTACAGAATACAGCGAAGAAACTGATTCAGTTATCATCGAAGGTTCAAACGTAACTTACAGAGCTACTTACCTTATTGACGAAACTGGAAAAATCTTCCACGAAAGTGTTAACGATATGCCATTAGGCCGTAACGTAAACGAATATTTACGTATGGTTGATGCTTATACTCACATTCAAACTAAAGGTGAAGTTTGTCCTGCAAACTGGGAAGCTGGTAAAGAAGCCATGTCTGCTGACAGATTAAGTACTGCTGAGTATTTGAGCGCAAACTAATTTTTTATAAAGATACAAAGGTTCATAGGTACAGAGTTGCAAAGGTTTTTGCTGCTCTATAACAAAGTTCAACAACTTTGTTCTTTGAACCTTTGCTACTTTAAAATTTTTCAAAAACATACAAAGCTACAGAGCAACAAAGATAAATGAAGTTTCAAAAACTTTGTCCCTTTGAACCTTTGCCACTTTGAACCTTAAAAAACAAAAACATGTTAATCGACTTAAACGAAGATACGTTAGCAGATTTAGTTGCTAAAAACGAAAAAGTAGTAGTACAATATTCAGCTTCATGGTGTGGAAATTGCCGTATTATGAAACCAAAATTCAAAAAATTAGCAACAGAAAACGAAGCTATCACTTTTGTTTTGGTTGATGCTGAAAATTCTCCGGAATCAAGAAAATTAGCCAACGTAAGCAACTTGCCTACTTTTGCAACTTTCGTAAACGGACAATTGGTTGGTGAAACTCAAACCAACAAACAAGAAGTTTTAATCGACTTGGTAAACGCAATTGCATAATGAGATTAGTTAGACTGGCTTAGATTTTTAGACTTCTTAGATGTTGTCTAAATTTAAAAAAATCTAAGAAGTCTGAGAATGTCTAAAAATCTAAGAAATCTAAATATGAAATTACCTGTAATAAAGCAATTAACCCAATTTATCGAAGAAAACGATCAGGATTACATCATTGAAACGATTGAAGTTCTGGAAGCGATGACTGAAATTCCGTCTCTAAAAGATGAAGAATTAGATGTAATTGGCGAATTAATTTCAAATATGTACGGTGCGCTTGAAGTACACAAAATGGTAGTTCAGGGCACAGACAAAAAAGAAGCTTTAAATGCGTTCATGAAACGTGTTTTAGGTTCTATCGATAAATAAATCGATCTCTTTTTCAGAGAAAAAACAAAAAAACATGACTTAAAAACGCTTTCATTCCAAGAGAGCGTTTTTTTTATGCACAATAATTATACTTTGGGCGAGCCACCATTAGAAAAAGAGGCTAACATACTTTGCGCTTATTCGCCCCTTTCCCTAATGCTGTCGGGCTATCCGCGCTACTTCGGTAGCTTTCTCCTATCCCTCTCGCGAGCGGTTTTTAGAATTCAGTCTCGGTTTTCAACAAGAAACCAGCGAAAACCCATTCAATCCGTGTCATCCGCGCGCCATTTCTACACAAACCTTAAGAAAATTACTAAGTTTCTAGCAAAGATAAATCACAACATTAATAACATAAATTCTCTAATTATTCGTTATCTTAAAACTAGCCTAATTCTGATCATAACCCATAACAAATACTTTTAGATTCAAATATTAATCCTTACTTTTGAACCTCATTAATTTAAACAAAAATCATGGCTTCAATAACATTAGGAGGAAATCCAATTCATACTTCAGGCGAACTACCAACAGTTGGATCGCAACTTGCTGATTTCAAATTAGTACAAAACGATTTATCAATTGCTTCATTAAGCGATTTCGCTGGAAAAAAATTAGTTTTAAACATTTTCCCAAGTATCGATACAGGAACTTGTGCAACTTCTGTTAGAAAATTCAACGAAAGTGCAAGCAACTTAGAGAACACTACAGTTTTATGTATTTCAAGAGATTTACCTTTTGCTCAAAAACGCTTTTGTGGTGCCGAAGGATTAGCAAATGTTGTAAACTTATCTGATTTTCAAGAAGGTACATTTGGTAAAACAAATGGTTTAGAAATCACTGACGGACCTTTAGCCGGTTTACATTCAAGAGCAATCATTGTAGTTGACGCTAATGGAAAAATCACACATACAGAACAAGTTGCTGAAATTGCAAACGAACCAAATTACGAAGCAGCTTTAGCAGCACTATAATACCAATAAATGGAATTTCAAAAAGATAACACCTTTGTTACAGGCCGATTAAAAAGCATGACTTATGCTTTTAACGGCGCTGTAAAACTTATTAAAACAGAGCACAGCATTATGGTTCAATTCTCATTGGGAATTGCAATGACCATTGCTGGTTTTTATTTTCATATTACTCAAATCGAATGGCTTTGTCAAACCTTAGCAATCGGTTTAGTTTTAAGTGTTGAAGGACTGAATACAGCTGTAGAAAAAATAGCTGATTTTATTCATCCTGATTACAGCAAACGAATCGGATTTATAAAAGATATTGCGGCTGGAGCAGTATTTTTTGCTGCAATGACAGCAATAGCAATAGGCTTGATTATTTATATACCAAAATTTATATAGGCAATAGGAAACCCCAATAATGGCAAAAACAACCAAAAAAGAAACTTTAGACAAAAAAAACGAACCAAAAGCTGAGACGATAAAGTCCTGGAAATTAACCAAACAACAAAAGTTTGTTTTGGGATGCCTTTTGATACTCTTTTCAGTTGCATTATTAGTAGCATTCATTTCTTTTTACGTCAACGGACAATGGCAATCTGACCAAAGTGCGGTTACCCAGCTTGGTGATCGTTCAGAAGTCGTAGAAAACTGGCTCGGAAAATTCGGAGCTTTTCTTGCTGATTTGATCGTGTACAGAGGATTCGGAATCGCTTCTTTTGTATTGGTGCGCCTATTTTTCCTTACTGGAATGTTTTTAGCATTAGAATTATCTCTAAAAAAGCTGAAAAACATCTGGTTTTGGGACTTATTTGCTATTATTATTGTTTCTGTTCTATTTGGATTTTTCGCCACTTCAGCTCCTGAACTTGGCGGAACAATTGGTTATGAACTGAATTTATTTCTTCAGGATTACATCGGAAAAACAGGAACTTTATTGACCTTACTTTTCGGATTAATTGTTTATCTGATTTTCAAAATCAAATTATCTCCGGAAAAAATTCAATCTTACTTTGATTCTACTAAAAAAGAATTCAACTCTGAATTAAATTCTATCAAAACACCTCAGCAACCTGAAAGTGCTTACAATCTGGAAGAATTTGCAATTGAGGAAGATCCTGAATTAGACAACATTCATTTAAAATCTGATGTTAGTCAATTCGAAATCAACAAAGAGGCTTTAAAACCAACTATTTCTAATTCATCAGAAATCGATTTGAATCCGGTTATAAAACCAGTTCAAATGGATATCAATCCGGTAATAACGACAGCTCCGGTTCACAGCGAAGAATTGGTTATCGAAAAACCGGAAGAAGAAGATATTATCGAAGAAAACCTGGCTTCTCGCCTTGTTGCTGATTTTGGATTGTTTGATCCAACTTTAGATTTATCCAATTATAAATTCCCTACAATCGATTTATTAAAAGAATATTCCACTGGCGGAATTACGATTAATCAGGAAGAATTAGAAGAAAATAAAAATAAGATTGTAGACACACTTCGTAACTACAAAATTGAAATTGCACAAATTAAAGCAACCGTTGGTCCATCGGTAACTTTATACGAAATTGTACCGGAAGCGGGGATCAGAATTTCTAAAATTAAAAGCTTAGAAGATGATATCGCTTTGTCACTTTCAGCATTAGGAATTCGTATTATTGCACCAATTCCAGGAAAGGGAACTATTGGTATCGAGGTTCCGAACAAGAATCCAACTATGGTTTCTATGAAAAGTGTTATTGGATCTGCGAAATTCCAGGAAGCTGAAATGGAATTACCAATTGCTTTAGGAAAAACAATTTCGAACGAGACTTTTGTTGTTGATTTAGCCAAAATGCCTCACTTATTGATGGCGGGAGCTACAGGACAAGGAAAATCTGTTGGTTTGAATGCTGTTTTGACCTCTCTTTTATACAAAAAACATCCTGCCGAAGTGAAATTCGTTTTGGTGGATCCGAAAAAAGTAGAGCTTACTCTTTTTAATAAAATAGAAAGACATTATTTAGCCAAACTTCCAGATACTGAAGATGCTATTATTACAGACAATGCAAAAGTAGTTAACACATTAAACTCACTTTGTGTTGAAATGGACAACCGTTATTCTTTACTAAAAGATGCGATGGTTCGTAATATAAAAGAATACAATGATAAATTTAAAGCGCGAAAATTAAATCCGGAAGCCGGACATAGATTCTTACCTTATATTATATTAGTTGTCGATGAGTTCGCCGATTTGATTATGACTGCCGGTAAAGAAGTCGAAATTCCTATTGCGCGTTTAGCGCAGTTGGCGCGTGCGATTGGTATTCACTTGATTATCGCAACACAAAGACCATCTGTAAATGTTATTACAGGTTTGATTAAAGCGAATTTCCCTGCAAGAATTGCTTTTAGAGTAACGTCAAAAATTGACTCGAGAACTATTCTTGACACACAAGGTGCCGATCAGTTAATTGGTCGTGGAGATTTATTATATACCAACGGAAATGATGTTGTACGTGTACAATGTGCATTTATTGACACTCCTGAGGTCGAAAAAATTACGGATTTTATTGGTTCGCAAAAAGCTTATGCCACAGCTTATTTGCTTCCAGAGTTTGTTGGAGAAGAAACTGGCATTAATCTTGATATGGATATTTCCGACAGAGATACCTTATTTAGAGAAGCTGCTGAGATTATTGTCAACGCACAACAAGGTTCAGCTTCATTATTGCAAAGAAAATTAAAATTAGGATACAACAGAGCCGGTCGTTTGATCGATCAGCTGGAAGCAGCTGGAATTGTTGGCCCATTTGAAGGCAGTAAAGCACGAAGCGTGAACATATCTGATTTAAGTGCTCTTGATCAATTTTTTAATAATGAACAAAATTAATCCAATCATGAAAACAAAAATTCAAGAAATCAACCACAATTCTATCGCAAACATGACTAAAAAGTGTCTTCAAATGGCAATTATTTTGCTTTTGAGCTTCACTTCTATTCAAGCTCAGGATAAAAAAGCGAAAGATTTATTGAACGAAGTGACTTCTAAAATAAAAAGCTACGACAACATTGTTATCGATTTTAAATATTCTTTGAATAATGCCAAAGAAAACATTAATCAAGACAGCAAAGGAAATGTAACCATGAAAGGCAATCAATATGTATTGAATTTTATGGGCGTAACTAAAATATTTGACGGGCAAAAAACATACACTATAAATCCTGAAGACGAAGAAGTTACTGTTTCTAAAGTAAACGAAAAAGATGATAGCGCTATTACGCCTTCAAAGATGCTTACTTTCTTCAATTCCGGATACAAATACAACATGGACATTGTTCAAAATGTTAAAGGAAGAAAAATTCAATATATCAAATTAGCCCCTACAAGTACAAAAGATCAAAGAAAAGAGATTCTTTTAGGCATTGATGTACAAACAAAACACATCTATAATTTGATTGAAACTGGAAAAAACGGAACAAAAACAACTTTAACCGTTAATTCTTTTAAAACCAATCAGCCTTTATCAAAAAATCAATTTACATTTGTAGCGAGCAAATATCCAAAGTACTACATCAATAAATTAGATTAATTCAAGGTTGAAAATTTTAGACAAATACTTACTAAAAACATTCTTACTTACATTTACTACGGTATTTGTAATCCTTTTTTTCATATTCATACTTCAAACCGTATGGCTTTTTATCGCAGAACTTGCGGGTAAAGACCTCGATTTGATATTGGTTTTAAAATTCCTTTTATTCTCAATGCCGAGAATTATTCCGCTTGTTTTACCACTATCGGTTTTATTGGCATCGATTATGACTTTTGGAAATTTAGCCGAGAATTACGAATTCGCCGCAATGAAATCTTCCGGGATTTCATTGCAGAGAGCGATGCGGGTTTTAATTATTTTCATCTTCTTTTTGAGTATCGTAGCGTTTTGGTTCGCCAATAACGTAATTCCGTATGCTGAATACAAATTTACAAACTTCAGAAAAAACATAGCTCAGGCAAAACCTGCTATGGCAATTGCCGAAGGTCAGTTTAATGATGTCGGCTTTTATAACATTAAGGTTAACAAAAAATCCGGCGAAAACGGAAATGTTTTAACCGGAGTTACCATTCACGAGAAGCCCAATAATATGGGGGAAAACAAAACCGTTATCAAAGCCAAAAATGGTAAACTAATTAGTAACGAAAAATCCAGTATCTTAAAACTAGTCTTAAATGACGGATATTACTACCAAGATGTTACTCCAAAAAAATATGAAGATCGTTCTAAACTCCCTTTTATAAAAGGCAAGTTTAAAAAGCAGATAATCAACATCGATTTATCTGAATTAAACAAAGTCGATGACGACAAAGAAAGCATAAGTGGTACAAACGCAATGTTAAACGTTAACGAATTGCGCTATACTCTGGACTCTTTGAATAAAAACCTGAATAATGAAATTCTGTCGTTTTCAGAAAACATCAATCAACGTGTTGGTATTAGAAAATCTGCAATACCCGTAAAAGCAGATACAGCTAAAAAGAAAAAACCGCTTCCAAATGATCTTTTGTCTCTGTACAAAAACAAACAAAAGGCAGAAATCTTAAGAATGGCCAGCAGCAATGTGACCAGCAATATTTATTCTATTGAATCAACTCAAAAAGATTTAAAAGATAAACAACGAGAAATCAACAAACATTTAACTGCTCTTTACGAGAAGTTCGTAATTGCTTTTGCGTGCTTTTTAATGTTTTTTATTGGTGCTCCATTAGGTGCTATTATTCGCAAAGGAGGACTTGGTTTACCAATTGTTTTTGCCGTTTTAATCTTTATTACGTTTCATTTCATTAATACTTTTGGAAAAAGACTTTCACAAGAAGGTGGTATGACTCCATTTATGGGCTCATGGATGTCGTCTTTTGTACTATTACCATTAGCTGTATTATTAACTTATCGCGCGACAAACGATAACGGATTAATCAATTTTGATGCAATTATAACCCCAATATCGCAACTAATTCAAAAAATTTCCGAGCGATTTTTTCCCGCTCAAAATCAACAATAATTATGTCAACAACAAAAATACAACTGAATACCATTGAAGAAGCTATAGAAGATATTCGTCAAGGTAAAGTAATCATTGTAGTCGATGATGAAGATCGTGAAAACGAAGGTGATTTTTTGGCTGCAGCCGAAAAAGTAACTCCGGAAATGATCAATTTTATGGCTACTCACGGACGCGGTTTAATTTGTGCTCCTCTAACAGAAAGTCGTTGTAAGGAATTGGATTTAAGACCGATGGTCTCAAATAATACAGATCATATGGAAACTGCTTTTACAGTATCTGTAGATTTAAAAGGCCATGGAGTAACTACCGGAATTTCGGCAGCTGACAGATCTAAAACTGTATTAGCGTTGACAGATCCAAATATTAAGCCACATGAATTAGCAAGACCCGGACATATCTTTCCTTTGGTAGCTAAGCAAGGTGGTGTTTTAAGACGAACTGGTCACACAGAAGCTGCAATTGATTTTGCAAGATTAGCAGGGTTTAAATCTGCGGGGGTAATCTGCGAAATCCTAAATGAAGACGGAACTATGTCTCGTTTACCTGAATTGGTAAAAGTGGCAAAGAAATTCAATCTTAAATTAGTTTCTATCGAAGACCTGGTTGCTTACAGAATGCAACACGATAGTTTGATTGTTAAAAAAGAAGATTTTGATATCGAGACTCGTTTTGGAACTTTTAGACTAAGAGCTTACGAGCAAACTACCAATAAACAAATTCATATTGCTTTAACTAAAGGAACATGGAATCTTGGAGACCCAATCTTAACCAGAATCCACTCTTCTCAGGTAAATAATGACTTATTAGGTACTTTAACCAACAATGCTGAACAACAATTAGACGGCATGTTTAAAGTTATTAATGAAAACGGAAAAGGTGCCGTAATTTTCATCAATCAGGATATGCAGGCAGTAAACTTACTAAGTCGTATTTCTGAACTGAAAGCTTTACAGGCTGAAGGAACAATGAAAGCTCCAAAAGTAATCATTGACAGTAAAGATTACGGGATTGGTGCTCAAATTTTGCACGATATCGACATTTCTAAAATTAGATTGGTATCAAATACGGAACAAACAAAACGTGTTGGGATGATTGGATACGGACTTGAAATAACTGAATACGTAAGCTATTAATATGGGAACATTAGAAGAGAGAATTGTAAAATCTGAGACGCATATATTCAAAGCGGTTTTTCCGAGTACTACGAATCATTATGATACTTTATTTGGAGGAACTGCACTTCATTTGATGGACGAAGTAGCTTTTATTTGTGCTACAAGATTCAGCAGAAAAAAAGTAGTGACTATTTCTACAGGTCAAATTGATTTTAAAAAAGCAATTCCAGCCGGAACTTTAATCGAGTTAGTAGCTAAAGTTATGAGTGTGGGAAGAACAAGTTGCAAAATTCACGTGGATATTTTCATGGAACAAATGTATACAGAGCTTCGCGAAACGGTAGTTTCAGGAACTTTTTCGTTTGTTGCGGTTGACGAAAACAAAAAACCAGTGCCAATTTTAGATCCTTTGGAGTGATTTTTTCAAAATCTATTTTTCGGAAATACTGATAATTAGACACTTAAAAATTAACTTAAAAAAAGCGTTGAAAAAGTTTTTATAATCGAAAAAGCACACTATATTTGCACTCGCAATCAGCAAATGATCGCAACATACTGGAGAAATGGCAGAGCGGTCGAATGCGGCAGTCTTGAAAACTGTTGACTGTAACAGGTCCGGGGGTTCGAATCCCTCTTTCTCCGCTGAACCTGAAACCCGTAACTTTGTTAAGGGTTTCTTTTTTTTATTATACAATTTTCTTTGTAAATAGTTCCAAAAAAATTTTTACAATCAAAAAAACACCTTATATTTGCACTCGCAATCAGCAAATGATTGCAACATACTGGAGAAATGGCAGAGCGGTCGAATGCGGCAGTCTTGAAAACTGTTGACTGTAACAGGTCCGGGGGTTCGAATCCCTCTTTCTCCGCTGAAGGCTAAAAAAGAGACTTCTCAAAGTTTTCAAAAAAGGCCAAAAAGAGCGGTAAACCGTGCAAATCAAACGATTTGCACGGTTTTTTCTTTAATACCGCTTTTCAATATTTATAAAAACAATCAAAATCTTTGTGGCACATTCGTGGCACAAGATAACTTACCAAACCTAAAGCTCATAAAAACTAGGGACTCACAAGTTTAGGTTCGAAACTTTATAATCTGGCAGAATCAAAACATTATCGCCATATTTATCCTTAAAATCTGAAATGCTATCAATATCCCTTGCAGCAGTGACTACTACTCTATCTCCTCGCTGGAGTACAGCTTCGGCCCGTACTCTTCCAAACTCTCTGGAAGCACCTGTTATAAGTCATATTTTTCCGTCGTTTGTGTTCACATTTGTCATAATAAATTATTATTAAATTAATTATGACAAAATTGCCAAATCCCAGCTTCAAAATTTTAGTCATAATGGGGAATTTTGTAACCTGAATGAGGTTGGGGATAAAATCTTTTTAACAGAAAAATGGAACGCAATAGACCCCGGCCTTGCTTTTGGGTCAGGACACAGAGTTACCTTTGCTCTTTGAAATAAGACAAAAGCATACTGGATCTTTGATAAAAAGTAAAAGGGAAGCAATTGCATACTGGGGACTAAAAAACAGGCAGAAAAAAAACAAGCAGCATCAAAGGTGAATTATTAAAATGGTTCCCCAGAATTTATCTGTGGGCACCACAACAGATGTAAAAAAATTAAAGTATATTGGGCACTAGCAATGCTGTGATTCACAGAGAGGTTGATGAAATTGGCGGCAGTATATATGAAATACATAGGGCAGTAAGATAGCTCAGCCCATGATGGGTCTATAGTTTTTGCCTAATTTTGTCCTATGACCCACGAAGAAATAAAACGCTATTTTGAACACGCATCCCCGCCTGAAGAAATGAACTGGAAACCCTAGGCTAAAATCAGTGATACGCAGCTTTTCCTGCGCAGCTGTTATTTAGGGATACAAAATTTTATTGCCCCCCTTGAGATGTGCCCTGTCTGGTGGTACCTTAAGAATTTTTATCTTCTAATGAAACGCTCTTCCCATGAAAAGAGCAGTAAGGATCAGCCTGAATAAAGTAAGATCAATGGCCAGTTCTCAAGGCTGCGAGGAACTCATACCCCATAAAAAAACGCCCATTATTTACCTGAAACTAATCGGCGTATAAAGTAAGAGGCTTAAAATTAACAATAACCTAAATTTTGTTTTAGTACTATTCTTTATTTGGCTTATATGGCATTATAACGTTGAAATCTTTAAGTTAGAGTACTTTTTCAGCTGTCGGACTTGTCCATTCTGCCAAAAAAGCTACTTGCTTCTTTTTTAGTGGATTTCAATTTGGTCTGTCAAAAAATAATTCCTTCAGAATTATACTTAAGGATTAATGTTAATTCATTTTATTTCTTTACAAACTCTAGCGCTTTTTCAAGAATTTCATCCCTTCCTTCCTGAATGCCTTTAATAGAGGGACGAACAACAAGGTCAATTTTCACTCCTACTCTTTGGGTTTGGGTTCTATTTGGATAAAACACTCCTATACCGGTAATGACTGATTTATAACCTAAAAATTCATTATACGATACGTTACCATCCGCTCCGGAAGTCTGACTCCCTATTGTGGTTACATTGTCACCTGTCTGTAGTAACATCGTGGCATATTCAGATGCGCTTTGTGTATTTTCATTAACTAAAACAACGACTCTACCGGTATAATACTGATTTTTTAGCGGTGAAATCGTTTCGCTTTGTTCCCAAGTAAACCTTCCTGGATAAGAAAGATCTGGTTTTATAAATTTTGCAAACTCTTTTTTACTTTGAATCAATCTTCTTGCTATCATATAGGGAGTAAAATTCATATACTCTCTATAATCAAAAATAATAGCCTTAGTAGATTTAAGATCTGACATCATCTTATCCACATCCTTCATTTCTAAAAAACTCATATCAACATATGCGATATTATCATCTAAAACTTTATATTTTTCTTTACTTTTAAAAAATTGCTTTCTTAAATATTTCATATCAAAACGCCCGAAATTTTTAAAAATTTCTTTATTTTCACGCTTAATGGTTAATTTTATAGAATCTGTTGCTCCACTCAGTACAAAAAAACCATTATGAGAAGCTTTTACATTATTATTTGATCCTCTATTATACTTCTTACTACCTGCTATTATTTTCTTTACATCTACTCCTTCTGCCTTTTCTATAACATCTCCAATTTTTATATCATTTAACCTTGCCAGTGAATCATTATAAAAACCAGTAACTGTCAATTTATCTTCCACCATATTAAAATATGCCGGGGTAAATTTTCTTCCAAAAAAATCATCAATAGGATCTGTGTACAAAGTTGCATGTGAGTCATCAAGTTTGACAACCACTTCCAGCATTGCCAAATGATATTCCGTTTTGTTTTTTGAATGCAAGAACTTAGGAATCATATTTTTTAAAACTTCATTCCAATTTTCATCAGTCTGATATTTATATGGGTAAAAATATTCAACAACATTCCAGTATCTAAACAAACTTAATAATCTATAATTTTGATCAGGATATTCAAAATTATCATGTATTGTTTCATTTCTTAGCTCAACATTCCCTCCTTTTTTTGTTGTCACATAATAATTCTCTCCCTGGAATCTATTATTTTCAATATATTTTAGCTTCTTTATTAAACTATCACTAAACAGATCTTGATTTTCTAACCAGGATAAGTTGATATTTTTGTCAAAGTATTCTTTTTTGCCATTATTACTGCATGAATTACAAACCTTAATTGTTCCTAAACTTTCAATCCATCCCAGATAAATCTCAGAAAGTTCATCCTTATCCTTAGCCTTTCTTACTTTAGGAAGTACAGCTAACAACTGTTCATCCCAATTATAGCTTCCTTTTGCTACATTAGGATGGTAATATTTTAAGAAGCCCCATATCTTACACAAAGAAGATATATTTTTAATTTCATTGGTATTTAATTCGGGATCTGTACCAACCTGAGTATAACCAGCCTGTAGACCTGAAAACAATACTAAGAATACAATAATTTTTAATTTCATATTTTTTTTCAAATTAATAGAAATAGATTGGTCTGGTAGCAATTTATTTATTTATTTGTTTCTTCGTTTGATATACTATTTTTTTAAAATTAGTACAAAATTGTCCAGTACATCTTGAAAATCCATAATTTTTTTTTAGTTTAAGACTACTACAAAAATTTCAACCTTAAACAATTTATAAAACAAACAGCAAAGTGCTAAAACACAATCATTTAAACACAAATAACTCGAAATATAAAGAGGAAATACTGGAAAAACCAGTCCTAATTGACCATATCTTAATTTGATTTAAATTTACCGTATAATTGGTCCACATGGTGTTTTTTGTAAATGGTCTGCCAATGAGCATATATTTCAAAGTTGCTACTAATTTAATCGAGTTTTACTGAGGAATACGTGTTTGCAATAGTTTATTTCTTATTTTTAATTAATTCCATCAAATCTGTATGAACTTTAAAAGTTTGTTTGAAATCATTTAAATGAACTGCAATATTTTCTAAGACTATTAAATTCATATTTGTTTGGGGATAATAATACTCTGCTGAAGGAAAACCAGGTGAGTATCCAAATGCGCCAATTTCTAAATTTTGCTGCTTATCTTTAAATAATAATCCATAACCATATTCAATTTTATCAAATATTGGATGAATTCTCGTTGCATATCTTGTTCTCATTAAATCTAAAGTTGACGGCTTTACAAGTTTTCCAGAATATAGTAGTTTGTTCCATTTCAATATATCTTCTACGTTAGAAATAAATCCACCTGCTGCAATATATTTTACAGGATTTCCTTCTGCATATATCAGTTTTCCATTTTTATCTTCCTCATATCCTTTTACAAGGTGTTTATAATTTTTAGTATTTGGATGAAAGGTATTTTTCAATCTATATTCATTAAATAAATTAGTCGATATTTCTTCAAAAGATTTGTGGTTTATTTTTTCAAGTATTTGAGAAAGTAATCCAAATCCTATCTGAGAATAATGGAATTTAGTTCCTACTTCAAATTCAAGAGGTTGATCAATTTCTACAATTCCATGAGTATGAGTTAGTAAATGGTGAATAGTGACTTGATTTGCCCAAGGTTGGTTAATCTCAGGTAGATATTTATTTATTTTATCTGTCAATTGTAAGTTACCCTTTTCATATTCCTTAAGAATTAATACAGCAGTAATTTGCTTACTGATAGACCCTATAACAAATAAATCACTTGTTTTTAATTTTGTTTTCTTGTCAATATCGGAATAACCAAATGCTTTTTGATATTCAATTGTATAATCTTTTGCTACTAAAATTACGCCATTGAAATTATTATTTAAAGCTATATTATCTATTGTAGATGATAAAGTAGAGTGTTGTTTATTATTAATTTTATCAGTCTTGCATGATGACGTAAATAAAAGTATAGAAAATAGTAGCGTATTAAATTTCATATTATTTTTTTTGTTTGAATAGCCAATTTGGAATTTCATCACTTAATAATAACGGAATGGCAATATTATTATGATTTAGGTTACTAAAAGTTGTAAAAATCAAATTTCCGTTTGAAGACAATCTATTAAACAATTCAAGACTTCCTATATAAGGATTCTCATCATCTTTTTGCCCATGAATAAGCCATATATTTTTCTTGCTTAATTTTTTAAGATTTGAAAAATCAGGAACGGCTGCAACAGAAATAATAGCCGCAAATTTGTTTGGTGCAATACTCAGTAAATTTTGTGCAGTTGAACCACCCATAGAATAGCCAATTAAGTAAATCCTGTTTTTATCAATGTTTGGATATTCTTTTTCAATATTTTTAATTAATTCCAATAAGGCAAACACATCTCTTGAAGGTTTTGAAATTTGAATGCCGTCACTATTTTTTTCATAATTTGAAGAACGCTTGTTGAATTGCGGTGCAATCACATAACATTGATATTCATTATAAATTTCAGGTCTCAACCAAATTTTTGCAAATGGCTCAAGTTGATTTTCATTATCATTTCCAATTCGTGTAGAGTTGTGGAAAGTAATTATTAAAGGATATTTTTGGTCATTAATATTATTTTTTGGTGTTAAAAATCTATAAGGAATTTGTACATTTTCTTTAGTGAATTTTTTTTTCAGAAAGCCATCAGTAATTAAACTGTTTAATATTTTTCTATTATTTACGAATGTTAAACTATCAACAGTCGTTTCTCGAAACTCTTTTTTTTGCGAACAAGCTAAATTTGCAGTTAAAGTCAGAAAAAGTAGGGCTAGAATTTTTTTTAAATTTCTTTTACACATAGGTTTTTTATAAAATTATAGTTAACCTTCCATCAATATTTAGTGTGTTTTTATCCTGTTATAATTGCCAGATGCTAAGTTGCCCGACTCTCATTTATTTATCATAGAATATCTTCAAACATTGCCATTTTTGTCTAAGTTTAAGACTTTAATTTCGAATTCTAATTTTCACCGAATATAATAATTATCGTCAGTATAAAACAATTTTATATGAAGTAAATACATTTTAAAAAGAAACAAAGAAAAAGTAATTTAACCAATGATATTCTACATCAAAATGTAATTTATATATATAGATAATTTTTATATTTTGACTAAAAGTTTCTTCAATTTTTGCGAAAAATGGTTTATAAACAGGTTCATAAAGATTATGGAATAATAAATTCTTGTTTTAAAATTCCATTAATTCTTTCTGCTACGGCATTTTCATACGGGTCTGAGTTTTGGGTCATACTGCATAAGACTTTATTTTTGATTAGTTCTCTTTGATATTCGTTAGCGCAATATTGCAAACCTCTGTCGGAATGATGGATTAAGGTCAGTATATTGGATTTTCTGTATTTAAGAGCCATTTTCAATGCCTTTAAACTGCTTTGTGTATTAAGGTTTTCTGCAACATAATATCCCATTATCTTCTTTGAATAAGCATCAGTGATTAAACTTAGATAACACGGATTACCCCTTTTTCCGATATAGGTAATATCGGAGACCCAAACTTGTTCAGGACGATTTATTTCTAGATCTAAAATTCGATTTTCATGCTTTCTAAAACGGTGATGTGAGTTTGTGGTTATATGATAACTCGTTTAGGTTGTACCAATAAATAATTGGCTCTAAGTATATAAAAGAATTTATCTCTTCCAATCTTCATCAAGTGGAGTTTATCCAATAAAAGATAATATAACTTTCTAGTGTCTATTCTAGCATTAATCTTCTAAGATCATTAACCATTAAAACAACTTTTTTAGCCTTGTTTTGTTTGATTATTGTTCTTTTAATTTTTCAAATACATACCTAATATCTTTAAAATTAAAAAAGGCACGAATTAAAGTAAAATTGTCATTTATGCCAAGTACAAAGGTTCCTATCTTTGTTTTATGAAAAACAAGTTGATAGTTATCGTTGCGATACCCGATATGCTTATTTTAGATATTGCAGGACCATTGGATGCCTTTCGTCTTGCAAAAGACCTAATTAAGGAACATTATAATCAAATCGAACTCTTTAATTATGATATTCTAATTGCATCACCTACTGATGAATTATGTTTAGGCGATTTTAATGGTTTAAAATTTAGTTGTAATAAACGAGCCATTGATATTACTGAACCTATTGACACGCTTATCATTAGTGGGTTTTCTTTCAAAACACCACTGCAGGATTATCGAATCTTTATAGAATGGTTACAACAAAATACATTTAAAATCCGTCGTCTATGTTCGGTTTGCGTAGGTGCATTTTTATTAGCAGAATCAGGGTTACTGGATGGTAAACTGGCTACTACACATTGGATGTATTGCGACTCATTAAAAAAGAAGTATCCATTGATTCAAGTGGAGTCAAAACCTATTTACATAAAACAGGATTTCATATATACCTCGGCGGGTGCATCAGCCGGTATTGATTTGTGTCTGGCTCTAATTGAAGAGGATTTAGGAAAAGAAATAAGTCTTTCTATAGCCAAAATATTAGTAATGTATTTACAACGACATGGCAATCAGAGTCAGTATAGTAATTTTCTTTCACAACCCGTTACAAGTAATGCTACAATAAAAAAGATTCATATCTGGATATTAGAAAATTTAAACAAATCACTAACCGTCCAAAATCTTGCTGAAATTGCCGCTATGAGTCTACGTAATTTCAATAGGGTTTTTACAGCTGAGACAGGAATTACTCCAGCAAAGTATGTTGAAAAGATAAGGTTGGAAACAGCTAAAAAGTATTTAGAAGAAACAGATTATGAACTAAAAAATATTGCACTTCTTACAGGATTTGTATCAATAGATACTATGCGGGCGGTATTTATGAAACATCATCACATATCTCCTTCAATTTATCGGGTACAGTTTAAAAAACCAACTTTTAATCTCCCATTATAAAAATAATAACAATTAAAATCACTTAAAAATGGAATCAAAAAAATTCCCAGAATTCAATAAAAAAGAAATTATAAAAGTTGCATTTCTACTATTTGACCATGTCGAAGCACTTGACTTAAATGGTCCAATAGATATATTTGTCAAGGCTAATTTTTTTGATAAAAGATTTGAACTTTTTACAGTTTCAACAAATGAAGATCCAGTGTATTCTGAAGGCAAAGTACTTCAAATGAAAGCCACTTATAACTTTTTAAATGCCCCGCAGGCGGACATTATTGTCATTCCTGGGGCAGAACCGTCACTTGTGAAAAAAATTGCCAATAACAATACTGAGATCTCTCAATGGATCAAAAAACAGCACCAAAAAGCTACATTGACATTTTCGGTTTGTACCGGCTCTGTGATTCTTGCTGCAACAGGTATACTTGAGAATAAAATGGCAACAACTCATTTTGGAGTAATGGAGTACTTAAAGCAATATAAAAGCATTCATACTATTGAAAATGTACGTTATGTATTAGATGGAAAAGTACTCACAACAGCAGGAATAACTTCCGGTTTAGACGGAGCATTATATGTCATTGAAGAAATATTGGGCAAAGAAATTGCCGATAATATTTCAAATATATTAGTTTACAATCGTGATGCGGATTTGAGTTTTATGAATAATAAATAAAAAAATAGTATTTCTTTAATTCTGGTACACCTGTGGGTATTATACACTAACGTTATTAATCAAAATAGTTAGTTAATAACTTCAAATACTCTAATAACAGAGTTCGAATTTTGTACTATTAGGTCACTATAAAAATAAAAAACCTGAGAAGACTCATTCTCGGGCTTGCTATAGAGTTCACAAATCGTATCAGTTTTTTTATGTTTGTAATAAAGTTAGTATTTGCTGGGAATCTGGATTCGAATCCCATTATAATAGCAAAGTAAAAAGTTAAAAATCAAGTAAAAAAGGCAATAAAGTTGTTAGACGTAGACATTGATTTGCGCATAATGTTAAGTCTTATTCCTCGACCTTCTATCTTTCGCAACTTATAGCATATCTTTTGCCTATATATCCAATGCCTGACTGATTTCTTTTTTCTTTTGAAATGCATTTAAGCTTAATCTTGATAAGTAAAATATACTTATGATAGTCAAAATATTTTTTCTTGATCAGCTCTGTTTTAACTTAATTGCAAATCACTAGAATACAATCCCAAAATAATAACAAACAAAAACTATCATGTTCAAATATAGCCCTGATATAATAACATTATTATATTTCTTAAACTTGTAGTTAACATAAATCAGTTTATAGATTAAAACACAAATTTCTTAAACCTCAAAAAACACTTGAAGAAAAGCAATGCTCCTCTTAAAACGCGATCCCCAATAAACATTGAGGATCGCAGTGTTTTTAAAGGAAACAAAAAAACTCCTGAACCTTCAATTTTAAAGAAAATTGAATTCTTCAAAAGCCCATTTAATACTGATATCTCTGGATTTCTAAAGTTTCAATACAGTTTTTTTTCCGTTATAAGAAATGTTCTTACTCGCCTCGCCTGGACTATCACCAACTGCCGTATCTGGACCCGCAACAATAATTTTGAAAATACGGGATTTTAACATTCCTGGAAAAGTACCTTCTCTGTCTTCTATAGTAAGCATTCGTGTTTTATCTTCCCATTTGAATTTGATAATTGAATACATTTTTTTCTCATAATTATAATTGTCATTTTCATCTTCATATAGCACAAATTCACCATCGGCACCAGGATAGATACGTATTTCAAGCTGATCCCATTTTTTTTCAGTGGCATATTGAACCTTAGGGCCAAAAGGAAGAATTGAACCTGCTTTGATATAAAGCGGAATTTGATCAACCGCCGATTCAGATACAATTGTTTGTCCTCCCTTGATGTATGCATTAGTCCAGAAATTGTACCAGTCAATTCCATTAGGCAAGTATACAGACCATTCTTTTGATTTATATTTAGTTACCGGAGCCACTAGAATCGAACGTCCGAATAAATACTCACTGCCAATATTGTGTGTGTTTTTATCAGATACAAAATCCATAATGAGCGGACGCATAAATGTTCCGTTGTTATTGCTGACATCCCAGGATGTACTGTAAATGTAGGGCAGCAAGCTGTATCGCAGCTTAATTGATTTTTCCTGCGCATCAAAACACCATGTTCCCCGTTCACCAAAATTCCAAATTTCACGTGGAAGATCAGTCCCATGAGAACGCATCATAGGACAAAAAGCCCCAAACTGCATCCAGCGAACATACAATTCCTGAAATTCAGGATTTTTATTTCCTCCATCCTTCTTCCATCTATCCGCAAAGAAACCACCAATATCACTGTTCCAATTAGGGATTCCCATTAAAGTATAATTCAATGCTGCGGGAATTTGCTTCTCCAGCATCTCCCAGGAAGAAACCACATCACCACTCCATGTATTTGAACCGTAAAGCTGTTGCCCTATAAATCCTGAACGCGTTAGAATTACAGCTCTCTTGTTGTCGTTGGCTTTACGCTGATTGACCGCAATTCCTTTATTATGCATAAGGCTGTATGCATTTTTTACACTGCGATAACTGCCCAAGTGGGTTGGAAGGTCATAATCTGAGTCTTTTCGATTGATATGGTCAGGTTCAGTTGAATCCAGCCACCAGCCATCGTTTCCAATATAACTGAATATTCCTTTGTTAAGATAGCGCCAGTAAATATCCAAGGCTTCCGGATTATATACATCATACGGTCTCGCACCGCTGTTTGGCGGCCAGGTATCAAAATTAATGATCATTTTTTTACTGTCAAATTCCTTACGCTGCTCTGTTTTGGGGCCAAATCCGGGCCAGGTTACAATTAATAATTTTGCATTTAGCTTGTGAATTTCGTCAGCCCATTTCTTCGGATTTGGAAATCTCT
This sequence comes from Flavobacterium sp. ov086, assembly GCF_900187965.1. Classification (GTDB taxonomy): domain Bacteria; phylum Bacteroidota; class Bacteroidia; order Flavobacteriales; family Flavobacteriaceae; genus Flavobacterium. The sequence goes on from NZ_FZNL01000014.1 coordinate 97,106, forward strand.
GTCTGTCAAAACTTTGCGAATTCCATAAACTGTCACTCTTGTTGAATTCAGGCCAGTATCTCCAATCCTGGATAACCACATCTATGGGTATTTTGAGATTTCGGTATTTTTTTAAAACATCCAGACTTTCATCTTCTGTGTGATAACGTTCCTTACTTTGAAAAAAACCATAAGCCCATAAAGGAAGCATAGGTGCTTTACCTGTAAGATCACGGACTTGCGCTACAACACCGTCTGCATTTTTACCATACATGAAATAATAATCGGCACAATGACCCAAACCTTCGAAAGAAAGTTCCTGCGCATTATCGTTGAACTTAGAAATAGAATAATTATCCCAGAAAACAGCATATCCTTTCACTGACATAAAATAAGGTGAATAAGTCGACATGTTTTCGTTCTGCATATGATGGGACGAATTACGGCGGCTGAATTTATTATCCATAATTTGTCCTACTCCGTAAATAGCTTCATCGCTGTCAAGCAAAAAACCTTCCCGTACGGTGTAAGAAGGTGTTCCTGCATCGTCTGTAGCTGAAAACTGCGTGCCGAAATCCTTATCTTTAAGAAGTAGTTTTCCGTTAGAGTCGTAGAAGCTTATACCGCCAGTTTCAGGGTTGACTTCAACTTGTATGGAACTGCTTTCTAATAAAGTTTTATTTCCTTTTTGTGTGGTTTTAATCGATATCGTTTCGGGCGATTTAACTACAGAGAGACTTTTTTTATTGTATGGAACCCCTTGTGGGATTTTAAACACACGTACAATATTGTTCGAATAGAATTCGATTTGAATATCCATATTCTGTGTTGCAAATTTTAGCCCCTGTCTTGTTCCCTCAATAGATTGAGCATTTAAATTTAGTGTTATGAAGACTGCAAGAGTCAGCATAAAACTGGTTGTTTTAGAAAATTTCATGGTTGTTTATATTTCGGTATCTAGAACATCAAAAGTATCCCAGAACCACCATATCTAGGCAGCAGTCATGTTGAAATAAATAACAATCATGTTGATTTTTTGATTATTTCTGCATATTCAGAAGGCCGGCAACCATACATCTCCTGAAAGCATTTACTAAGATAGCTGGAGCTGCTGAAACCAACTCTTTCTGTTATTTCTGAAATACTGAGTTCGCCTTCAAGAATCAATCCTGCCGCTTTCTGCAGGCGAATATTTCGGATAAACAAAGATGGTGGCTTCTCCAGCAATGCTATCAATTTACGATAAAGCCCCGTACGGTCCATACAAAGATCACGGCTTAGATGTTCAACAGAATAGTCCGGTACATTCAGGTTTTTTTCTACCAGTTCTAAAGCTTTCGCTAAAAACATTTCATCAGCCCTGTTTTCATTCCTGCTTTCTGCAGATTGTACAGTTTGTACGTTTGTTTGCGCAAGATAATTCTCCTTTTCTGTCTCCAGATATTTACATTGCTCTATTAGGTTCCGTACGCGGACTAACAGTATATCCTCTCTGTGATTTTGTTCGAGTTTTTTACGGCTGTAATAGAGATAGAAATAAATTCCTGCACCAATTAATGCTGTAAAAAGCAGTATAAATAGTACATATGCCGTAGTAGTTTTCCACCATGGCGGCTTTATGTTAATCCTTAACTCAGAAACCAAACCATTCCATTTTCGATTATTGCCGGACGACATCACCAGAAATGTATATGTGCCGTGAGGAAGATTTGTGTATGAAGTTGTCAGAATACCATCATTTCCGTTTTCACTTCGTCCTCCCGTTGAAGTTTCCCGCCAGTCATTGTCTATGCCCTTGAGCTGATACCTATAATAAGTTTGAGACGGGTTTTGATAATTTAATGCTGAGAACTCGAAGGTCAGGAAATTCTGATCATATGAAAGTTGTATTTCTTTTGTGTATGGCGCAGCTACGGGCATAATAATTCTCCCATCATATCGGGTACCTGGTTCTATTTTTTCTCCTTTTAAGAATAAATTTGTAAAAACAGGTTTAAAAGGTAGTTTTTCCGATGATACATGGTTTGTTTTTAATGTATTAAAACCGTTAATGCCTCCAAAATATAATGTTCCGTCCACAGCCTCAAATGCTGCTCCATTAGAATACTCTCCCTGTAACGTTCCTTCATCTGAACCGAAAGTAGTGAAACTAATTTTTCTGTTTACAGCATCTATTTGCAATTTTGTTATTCCATAACTTGTTGTTATCCAAATATTATGATGTCGATCTTCTAATATAGAATGTACAAAATTATTGGACAACCCGTCTTTTGTATAAAAAATCCTTTCTTTCTTCTTTTTTGGGTCAAAAAGTTTTAATCCATCCTGTGTTCCTGTCCATTCCCAGCCGCGTACATCCTTAAGAAATGTAGTCTCATTATTGATTCCGGTAAAAGTGCTTGCTTTATGGAACTTTTTTAATATTTCTAATGGTAATAACGAAGGTTGTATGACGGTCAATGTATTATCATTTTGACGCAATGGAGAATAATAATAAATAACTGCTCCTGCTTTAATGTAAATATTTCCATTTTTGTCTTCTGCAAATGACTGCACCGTAACATCTCCTCTTTCGGCTGACTGGAAACTAGATCGCCCAATATATTTAAACTTGTATCGGGAAGGATGATAATACAAGAGTCCCTGATTTAAAGTGCCCAGCCACAAGCCTCCTTGTTTATCATAAAAAAGTGTGCTTACCTCAGTCTTCAAAATACTTCCATCTACTTTTTTAAGCGTTGGAAAATATTGTTTTTGTCCGCTATGGCAGTTAATTATCCAGATCCCGTTGGTACAGCTGATATACGCAATATCATCTTTAGTAACTGCCAGAGTATTTAAAGTATAGGAAGTCTCAAGTATTTTTTTCCAGTCTTTTTTCTGAATATCAAAATAAAAAAAACCGCCTTTAGATCCGTTTCGCAATTGAAAAAAGCCATTCTTTCCTTTGACCACCATCGACGTAAAATTGAAAAAATCATACTCCGAGGCAGGATAAGCGGCACTGCTGAATAATTTTCTTCCTGTTTTTAAATCATAACAAACTACCTCACCAGTGCTGAAAAACAGATATAAGATATTGTTTTGACAATCTAGATCCTGCAATTGTCCATTATTCGCTTTTATATCTATAAAATCAGAAGAATTATATTTCCATAATCTGCCGGAAGACAGAAACCATAGTTGTTTACCTGAATCCAGAAAAAGATCTTCAACAGATTTTTTAAATCCTTTTTTCTTAAAATAAATATCAAGGTCTGGTAAATATTTTTCTGTACGAAGATCAACACACATCAATTTGTGTGCATCTTTTATCCATAGAAGAGAATCTTTTCCCTGATAAATCCGATAGAATCCATTATAACCTTTAAGAGGATAAATATGACGTCTATTATGATGGATATACTTAAAATGTTCTCCATCATAAAGATTTATATTACCGCTGGTTTTAAAAATCATCCTTCCATCTGAAAGCTGTAGAATAAAACGTATTTGATTGTCACTTAGTCCATCTGAAACGTTAATAGGAGAAAAAACCACATCGCTGGTCTGACCAACAGCAGTACTTAAAAAAATGAAGAAGATTATTATAATCTTAACTATATGATTCATTCTATTTATTCATTTGAGTACCGAAAAGAAATCATTGTCCAATAAAATCTAATTGGATTTTGTTATTTCATAGGATAATTGACAGGCTGACTATCGACAAACTGTTCAAAACTCAGAATTTTTCCATTTATTAGTTTCTAAACATGTGCCCCACTCTTGCCTCCATAGGTTTTCCCCTTAATTTTATTGACACCAGTATATATTTCCTTAAGCAACCACTTTATCCTCGCTTGCAACATAATCCTCAGGAGTAAATTTATAATAAATCCATTCACTTCCTAATCTGCTAAAGACATTTTTAGTGATATTTTTCCAAACTGGAATAGATACCTTTTTTACTACAAAAAGTTAGGACTGCCTCCTTAATGAAGACTCCCGAATAATAAGCTCTGTTTTTAGCACTATTTTTTGAATATTTTCTCCAATCTCATTTTTCTTCAAAAGCAAAAACATCAATTCCATTAGTTTAGAACTAATTTCGAATAGCGGCTGGGCAACACAACTAATTGAAGTTGAACATAGCTTAAACATATCATTATCATCGAATGCAACAATGCCAAATTCATTTAATAAATTACGACTACTCTCTTTAAAAACTTCTAATCCGTTTTGTGCAAGATAATTGGTTCCAAAAAAAATAGCATCCAAATGATTATGATCAGTCAGGAATTTTTCAATATGTTTTTTTCCTTTTCCTTTAAAAGTCTCATTGTAAGGAATTTGCAAAACGTTTGATTTCAAACCTTTATCATCAATTGCTTTATAATATCCTGACAATCGATCTCTCATTTGCGTTTGATTGGAATCTGTGGTCACAAAACCAATGTTCTTAAATTGATTATTTACCAAATGTAAGGTTGCATCATAAGAAGCCTGTTGATTATCTATACTAACACTGTTACAATCTAAACCTTCAAAAAAACGATCTAATAAAATAACTGGTTTATTATCTTTTATTAGGCTTTCTATAGTATCTTTTATTCCCGAGGAAGGAACAATAATAAAACCATCAACTTGACAAAAATTAAATATTTCAATCAACTCTTTGGATCTTTCATCGTTATTTTCGTTGCTGCAAAAAATGACTTTATATCCTTTGTCAAATGAAATATCTTCAAAAATTCGAGCTAATTTAGAAAAGAAACTATTTGAAATATCTTCTACCATAAAAACCAAAATTTTTGATTTCCCTGTTCTAAGGCTCTGTGCAATTTGATTAGGTCTGTAGTTTATTAGTTTTGCATAATCTAAAACCTTTTGCGTTAGCTCTTTAGAAATGTGTTTTTCTGTTGCTTTTCCATTCAATACAAAAGAAACCGTTGTTATGGAAATCTTTAGTTCATCAGCAATATCCTTAATAGAAACCGGTTTGTTTTTCATATCAATATTATTTTTTTACCGCTTCTAATTTATCCGGAAAAGCCGATTGCCCTTCTAAATTACTTATTATCAATGCATCTACATTTTTACTTTCTATGGCGTAGGCAAAATAATCTGGTTTGTTTTTTCCCCATAACACTGAACAGTTTTGTACTTTTATTCGTTGTGCATTATCAAAATAAAAGCCCGAAGTACTTCCCTTTACGAAACCTTCTAATTTAGACGGACGTCGATCATAAACACCTCCCTGATTGCTGGTTGTTTTATCAATAAAAAGACTAACATTATCAAAGACAACGTTGTTTATTTTGTCTTTTGATTCTGCACTAACATATACTCCGTTTTCACTCGTACATTGAATATTAGAAAAATAAATATTACTTATTGCGCCCACTTTCCCTTCGGTTGCTCCTTTTGGAAAACGCCAGTTTGCATCTTTATGGTTTCCGCTTGCACGACTATAAGCCGTTACATAAATAGGTTCAGCTTTTCCCCACCAGGTATCAGTAGTCAAACGTCCTTCGATAATCATGTTAGAAAAAATAACGTCGCTCACCGTTCCTTCATCTCTATTTTGAATTCCCACGCCACGATTACTATTTTTAATAATACAGTTATTAAAAACCACTTGTCTGATCGCATCCATGTTTTCTGAACCAATCTTAATGGCACAACTGCTGCTGGTCATGGTGCAATTTGTAACGGTTATGTTTTCGCAGGCACCAAATTCTTCAAATTCCCGTCTGTTTTTTAAACAAATGCAATCGTCTCCACTTTCGATATAACAATCGCTAATACGAACATTTTTTGAATGATCCAGGTCAATACCATCGCTGTTACGAACTTTTAAGCTGTTCAGCAATGTAATTCCGCTAATGACAACATCATTACAGCCCACAAGATGAATGGTCCAATAGGCAGAATTTCCGATATGAACATCTTTTATTCGGATATTTTTTCCTCCTATAATCGTTAAAACATGTGGACGCGGATCTAATACATTAAAGGGTTTTAATACATAAGCATCTTCCTCTTCGGCTCCCATAAACGAAATACCGTTTCCGTCAATTTTACCGTTTCCACTTATAGTAAAATTCTCAATGTTTTTACCTCCTATCCAGATTGTTCCTTCGCCTTTGTTTTCGCGAAAAGCACTTTCTGTGTATAATTTTTCATCTGGACTTGCTAAAATTTTAGCGCCTCCTTCAATATGTAAATCCACATTCGATTTGACATTAAAAGGTCCTGTGAGAAATGTAAACGGGGCTGGTATTAGTACTTGTCCGCCCGTTATACTACATGCATCAATTGCTTTTTGAATCGCAATAGCGTCGTTGGTTTTTCCGTCTCCCTTAGCGCCATATTTTTTAACGTCATATATTTTTTGCGCTACAGCACTAAGTGACAGGCAAAAAACAATTAAAGTAATTATATGTTTCTTCATTGATTTTATTTTTTTCGTTTAATCTTTTATTTAACCCCTTTATACCTGTAGCATCACTTAATAATTACACTAAAAAACCGATAAGCTCACCCGGATTTCCAAAACGATTGAAAGACGTATTTTGTATTACCAAAAAACAGTATATAATGCTACTAATATGCCACAGATAATGAATGAGCCAATAACAAACTCTGAGGATACTTTGAACATTGATTTATCAACTTCGATTTTTAATGTTTCCTGTTGTTGTTTAGACTCCGGATTTAAGAGACTAATGGCGATCATCATAAATACAATTATAAAAAAAGCGATGGTCATTCTGTCTAAAAAGGGATAATCAGGAAAAGCGCCATTTGTCCAGACGGGCAGGAATTTTAATACTGCTGCAATAGGCACTGTTAGCAATGCACCCGCAAGTCCGGCTGAGGGAGTTGTCTTTTTCCAAAACATTCCCAATAAAAAAATAGCCAAAACTCCTGGCGAAAAGAAACCAACATATTCTTGTATGAACTGATATGCCTGATCTAATGATTTTAATGCCGGTGCTACAAGAGCGGCAATAAACATTGCAACTATGACGCACCATCTTCCGGTAAGGACCAATTTTCTTTCTGTTGCCTTTTTGTTGAAATATTTTTTATAAATGTCTAAAGAAAAAATTGTAGAGATACTATTGGCTTTACCTGCCAATGAAGCTACAATTGCTGCTGTTAAAGCCGCTAATGCAACTCCTTTTAATCCTGCAGGCAACAAATTCATCAAGGTTGGATAAGCATGATCCGGTTTTAAAACTCCGGTTGCATCGACCATTTCCTGCTGAAACATTCCGTTTTGATGCATGACGTACATCGCAATACCCGGTAAAACTGCAATTATAGGAACTAATAATTTTAAAAAAGCCGCAAACAAAATTCCTTTACGGGCTGTTTTCAAATCAGCTCCTAAAGCTCTTTGAACAATGTACTGATTGCAGCCCCAATATGCCAGATTATTAATCAGCATACCTCCTATTATTACAGACATTCCCGGTAGTTCAGCATAATGCGGGTTCGATTTATCAAGGATCATTTTCAGATGACCGGGCGCTTCATCTTTTAAAACGGAAAGGCCTTTAAGGATATCTTTTCCAAACCCAAACTGTTCTGACAATAAGGTCAAGGACAAGTAAGTTGTAACCAAACCTCCAAGAATCAATACTATAACCTGAAACATATCTGTATATCCTATTACTTTCATGCCGCCTAAAGTGACAATAATAGAAAACAAACTTAGTCCTATGACACAAAATTGAAAGCTAATGGGCGCGATCGAAGAAATAGCCAAAGCGCCCAAATAAATAATAGAAGTAAGATTTACAAATACATATATCAGCAGCCAAATTATTGCCATTATAGTACTTACAGTATCATTATATCTTTTTGCCAAAAATTGTGGCATCGTAAATATCTTGTTTTTAAGATAAACAGGTAAAATAAACATGGCCACAATAATTAAGGTGGCGGCAGACATCCATTCATAAGAAGCAATAGCAAGTCCGATAGCAAAACCTGAACCACTCATGCCAATGAAATGTTCTGCTGAAATATTAGAGGCGATCAATGATGCTCCAATAGCCCACCAGGTAAGCGAACCTTCGGCTAAAAAATATTCGTTAGAACTAGTCGTTGCATTTTTTTTACTTCTGTAAATATACATTCCGTAGGATGTAACAATAACAAAGTAAATAAGAAAAACAATGTAATCTGCCGCTTGTAATGTGTTCATAATATGTGGTTATTTTGGTTAGTCAGTAAATGCATTTTTAAGATATTTGGGGTAAACTAAATACCTTTTTTAAGCTTAAAATCGATTAGTTTTTCTTCATAATCCGGCTTTCTTATATCGTATATATTTCTTTTTAAATTTTTAAAAACCATTTTCTTTTGTAGAGAAAATAAAGCAAAAGCAATTGTATGAGCGTTATTGATAAAGCGGTAAATACGGGCTGCCAAATGAGGGGTAAAAATGTAATGATGCCTCCAAATACAAATGCTGCGGTATGTCCGAAATTTACCAAACCCTCAGACGCCATATAAATCAAAATAGAATTTGAACCAATTATGATTAAAGGAAATGCCCACGTGCGAAAACCCCATACATCGATTATTAAATAGAAAAATGTGAAAAACAAAATACTGAATCCTCCCACATAACATACAAAAGAGCTTGACCACAGGCGTTTATTGATGGGAAAATCATAATTCCAAATCATTCCTATGCCTATCAAAACAATTGCCGATGTGATCATGATTATTGTTTTCCTGCTTACCGAATCATTTATACTGTGTTTCAAAAAAGTTCCCAGAAACACACCCAGCAAAGCTGTGGCAATAGCCGGTATAGTCGAAAATAAACCTTCGGGATCATAAACTTTACTGTGCAATCTTCCTGGTAAAAACTGCTGGTCAATATAACTCGTAAAGGATCCTTCTTTAGTTAAAATACCAGCTCCAAAATTAGGAACTGGCACTAACTTCAAAACTAAGTAATAACCAAACAAAATACCTGCAAACCAAAGCAGCTGTTTTTTTAAATCAAAATTTAAATAGATCATACCTGCAAAAAACCAGGCAAGTCCTATACGTCCCAATACACTGGCAAAACGAGTTTGATTATAGCCATCAAACCGTAATAATCCATTTACAACAAGTCCCAGAAATAATAAAATACACGTTCTTTTTAGCATCGAGAGGTATATTTTTTGTTTTTCTTTGGATGGTAATTCCATTGGAGTTTTTACACCGGCATTAATCATTTTTTTATCAAAAGAATAAGGCATCGAAACCCCTGCAACAAATAGAAATACAGGAAATATCATATCATAAAACGTAATGCCATTCCAGTCTGTATGATGCAATTGTGATGACATCCATATAAAAACAGGAATTGGTGCAGCTTTAGCCAATGCGTGTATGATATGTTCGCCGCTCATAATCCAAAACATAACAAACCCTCTTAGCACATCCAAAGAAATTAATCTTCCACTTTCAGTCGTATTACTCATAATTGCACTTATTTAAAAGCATATTCAGTTATTGATTTCTCCAGAAGAGTATCAATAATTATAAATGATATTTTTTATTTGAAACTTTTAGATTGTATAATTTCCTAACACATAGAAACATAGATTTTATTTTTCCTAAAAGAGAATAAAAAAGAAATTCGTTTCTTCACACATAGTTGCTATGTGAATTTTAATGGGTGAAACGTCTTTTTTAAGTTTACTAAAACTATGTTTCTATGTGTTAAATTTTTAAGGCTATTCGATTGGTTTTATGACAAATCCGTAGCTGTATTCGTTTTGTTTCAATAGATATTGCTCATGCGGCGGTAATCCCCAACTGTTATCGCCGCCAAGTCCTCGTTGGGTTAAATCAACACAAACAACAACTTCTTTTCTGGGTGTAATATCGCTCAGGTGCATATTCTTTTTTGATAATCCGGGATCAAAATCACTTGGATAATTGTTCAACGCACTTATTCCTAAAGGCTGTAATCCTTTTATTTCAAGTCCTTTACCACTACTATCTGAAAGTTTAAACCAACGAACTTCTGTTTTATACCCATTTTCCTGCGGGCGTGTATAGGGAACATATTGGTCTGCTACTGTACTTTTATAAATTCCTTTTAAAGCAGCTGTATTTCTATCCGGATAATTTTCTAATGGTCCTCTTCCGTAATAGTCTAGATTCTCCAGCGTATTTTTAAGGACGAAAATCATTCCAAAACGAGGCATTTCCGGCACTGGATTATTTCCTTTTTTATAGGATGGAATAATCTCTAAAGCTCCGTCATTGCTCAAAGAATATTTAATGGTATAATCCGAGAAAACATCATTAAGTTTCAGTTTGGCAACAATATATTTCTTGCCATTTTCATCCATTTCCTGAATATTTTCTAAAGTGCTGTTTTTACCTGCCGTTCTCCAAACATTAGACTTTATCTGCATTTTATTACCAATATCATTATCTGTTGGCGCTCTCCAAAAATTAGGCTCCGGATATTGTTTGAAACATTCTTCTCCGTTTAAACTATAATAAGTAATTAGTCCGGTTGTCTTACTAATCTTAACCGTTACTTTGGGAGAACTCCAAACAAATTGGTCTTTTTCATCCTGAATATTGGATGAAGAAGATGCTGTTTTCTCAAAATAGTTGTCGCTCTCTAAAACAAACTGTTCTTTGGCAATTTCAAAATTCTGCGGTAGTAATTCTGATCCCGTTTTAGTATAGGCAAAAACATTCAATAAATATTCTACTCCTGGTTTTGACTGTAATTTTGGCAAATCAAGTTTGAATTGTTTTTTTGATTTCGGATTTAAATTAACCTCAATTGTTCCTTCTTTTATACTTTTTCCGTTTTCTAAAACCTGATATTTAAAGTTGTATTGATTTAAATTTGTAAACCCAAAATCGTTTATGATTTCGATAATTCCATTTTTAACATCGATAGCTTCAAATAAAATATCCTGATATACTTTTTTTACTTCAAAAGCACCCGGATGTGGCGTTCTGTCTGGCCAAACCAATCCGTTATGGCAAAAATTTTCATCATTTGTATAATTCTGACTTCCCATGTCGCCTCCATAAGACCAATATTTACGGCCTGCTTCATCTTTCATTTCGAATCCCTGATCTACCCAATCCCAAATAAAACCGCCCTGCATATTTTTGCTGCCGCGAATAATATCCCAATATTCCTGAAAGTTACCGCTGCTGTTTCCCATTGCATGCGAGTACTCACACATTATATACGGACGAGCCACTTCTTTACGTGCCGCATATTCTTTCATGTAAGCAATAGTTGGATACATAGGGCAAACGATATCTGTGTTTTCGTTTTCTTTTGCCTGCTCAAACTGCACCAATCGGGTATTGTCTCTCTTTTTGATCCATTTGTAAGCTTCATGAAAAACAGGTCCGTTGGCACTTTCATTACCTAATGACCAAAGAATTACTGATGGAGCATTTTTATCTCTTTCAACAAGACTATAAATTCTATCCAGATGTGCTTCTCTCCATTCCGGAAGATGACCCGGATTAGTTTTTGGATTCATATAAATAAGAGGCTGTCCCTCTACGCCCATTCCATGACTTTCTATATTGGCTTCGTCTACTAGAAACAAACCATATTTATTACATAATTTTACCCATAAAATATTATTAGGATAATGACTGCAACGCACTGAATTGATATTCAGTTGTTTCATCATCCTGATGTCTTTCATCATGGTGGCTTCATCCTGATAATGTCCCGTTACCGGATTATGCTCATGAATATTTACACCATGAACTATTAATCGTACTCCGTTTACCAATAATTGTCCGCCTTTTAACTCTACTTTTCTGAACCCAATTTGAGTAGAAACGGTTTCTATTATATTGCCTTTTTCGTTTTTTAAAGTTAGAAGCAAAGTATAGAGATTAGGAGTTTCGCTGCTCCATAATTTTTGACTGGAAACATTTTGGGTAAAATTGATGGTTTGAATTTTATTGGCTTCAAAATTTACTTTTAAGTCTTTAGTAAAAACATTTTTCCCAAAAGAATCTACCAGTTTTGCTTCTACTGTTTGATTGTTTATAGCAACTGAAGTCAGGTTTTTTAAATTAACGTCTACATTCAGACTTCCGTTTTTGTATTTTGAATCTAAATCAGGTTTTGCAAAAAAATCTGCAATACGAATATCATTAGTGCTATATAAATAAACATTTCTGTCAATTCCGGAAAGTCTCCACATATCCTGATCTTCAAGATAAGAACCATCACTCCATCTGTAAACCTCTACAGCAACATCATTTTTTCCCGGTTTTACATATTTTGTAATATCAAATTCTGCCGGACTTTTCGTGTTTTCAGTGTAGCCTACTTTTACTCCGTTTACCCAGATATACATCGCTGATGTTCCTGCTTCAAAATGAAGATAGACATGACGATTATTCCAATTTTCCGGTAAAACAAAATCTCTTTTATAAGATCCCACGGGATTATCTGAATGATTGATGAAAGGCGGATTTCTTTCGAAAGGATAGGTAATGTTCGTATAAATTGGAATACCGTAACCGTTCAATTCCCAGTTTGATGGCACTTGTAATTCTTTCCAATTCAAAGTGCTGTAATCTTCTTTATAAAAATCCTTTGGTCGCTGGTCCGGTGTTGGTGACCACGAAAATTTCCATTTTCCATTCAGGGAAAAATACCAGGGTGAGTTTGCATAATTATCACTTATTGCAGATTTTTCATCTGCATAAGGAAGAAATGCTGCTCGTGCAGGTTCTCGATTAATCTGGAAAACCTGTGGATTTTCCCAATCATTTTTATCTGTTTTTTCTTGTCCTAAAACAGTTATACCACAGATTAGGAAGAGGAACAATAAAAATTTTCTGGTTTTGTTTTTTTGCATTTTAGTATAGTTAGATATCTTCAAATTGAAGTGAGTACAAAAATTGAAATTTACTAAAACTTCAATTTTTCCGGTAAATATTTAGCGACTAATTCTTTATAATACGGCAGTAACGCTTTGACATCTGGCTTAACAGGTGCTTTTGTATATAAATCATAAGGATTAAATTTTCTTACCCAGTCAAACATTTCTATGTCTTTTTCATTCATTAAATGTGCGTAGGCATTCTCTTTATGTTGGGAGTAAAACGAGTGATATCTGATCATATACAAAGCCGGATCCGGTAAGTAGTCTTTCATGATCTGATACAGATATTCGTCATGTCCCCAACTCATTTTTACGTTATCGAGCCCGCAATTTTGAGTATAAACGCCTAGCTTCGTATTGAATCTCTGATCTGTATAATCCGGATTCTCTTTAAAAAATTCTGAATATACTATTTGATCTGAGTACGAACAGCCAACAGGAAAAGTATCGCCGACAACTGCCCATTGCGGTTCTCCAAACAAACATAAAATTTTTCCCAGATCGTGTATAAAACCCGTTAACACAAACCAATCCGGATGACCATCTGCTCTAATTGCTTCAGAAGTTTGCAAAAGATGCTGCGTTTGGTCTAAATCAATATCTGGATCACTATCATCAACAAGTGTATTTAAAAAGTCAACGGCTTCCCAAATTGACATTTCTTTTTTATTAAACTGTAGAAATTCTTCTTCTTTACTGCATACAAAATCATAGGTTTGATAGGTATGATTGATTCTATAAAACTCTTTAACGGTTTCTACTCTTTCTGAATCGACATAATTTCTAAACTCTTCTTTTTCCTTTACAGGTTCAGATGGATCTGGATATCGCAGTAATAAATCATCTTCCCATTCATCCAAATTATGCAATGGATTATCAGTGTCTATTGGCTTTTTCATTAGATTTAAAATTAAAAGTTATAAGACAAAAATAGAATTACAAATAGAATCCAAAATGGACTAATAAATCAAAAACATGGATAAATCTTAATTTAATATGATTTTTTCAATAAATAATCGTAAAGTATAAATTCCAATAAAAAAATCCCAAATCCTAATTGTTCAAAGAGTTGGGATTTAGGATTTTTTTATTGGAATTTAATTAATGAGTTTACTTGGAGGGAATCCAAATTGCTTTTTAAAACATCTGCTAAAATATAAGGGATCATTAAAACCTACCAGATTAGTAACTTCAGAAACATTATATTTTTTGGTTTTTAAGAGTTCTGCCGATTTTTTTAGACGTATGGTTCTAATAAATTCATTAGGAGCTAAATCTGTTAGTTCTTTAATTTTTCTGTATAATTTAGAGGAACTCACACCTAGTTTATCACATAAAAATTCTGTTGACAAATCTAACTCGCCCAGATTATCATTTATTAAACCGGTTATTTTTTCCATGAATTCCTCATCAATTGGAGAATGAGTAAGTAGACTTATTTTACTTTCTACTTCTCCGGAGAATTTTAATTTTAACTCTGATCTTGATTTAATAATATTTTCAATTACCGTTTTTAATAACGAGGGTTCAAAGGGTTTTACTAAATAACCATCAGCTCCTGTTTCATATCCTTTAACCTTATCTACGTTTTCTGCAAGTGCCGTTAATAAAACGACTGGTATATGACTAATAAACTCATCGCTTTTTAGTTCTTTACAAAATTCGAGTCCATCCATAACTGGCATCATAACATCTGCAATACATAAGATTGGTTTAATTTGTCGGCAAATTTTCAGGCCTTCTTCTCCATTTTCGGCATCATAAACTTTGTAGTAATCGGATAGATAATCGACCAAATATTTTCTAAGTTCAATATTATCTTCGATAACCAATACTTTCTCTTTTAAATCTACGCTCTGAATTATTTTTTTTACCGATTTTTCAGGAATTAGCATGCTTAAATTGTCATTTTTTAAAGCATATTCAAATACTTCTTTATCATCGTAAGAAATGCGGTCTATGGGAATTTCAACCTTAAATGTACTTCCTTTACCCAAGGTACTTTCTACGGTTATAGATCCTTTGTGAAGCGCCACTAACGATTTTACTAAAGACAGACCAATACCCGATCCTGTGTTATTTGCTTTACTATTGGTAGCCTGATAAAAGCGTTTGAAGATTTTTTCCTGACTTTTTAATGGAATTCCAATTCCGTCATCGATAACTTCCAGAATTAAAATTTCTTCAGTACTATTTTTTAGCCTGATAAATAAATCTACATTACCGTATTTGTTGGTAAACTTCAACGCATTAGACAAGAGATTGTAAAGAATTTTATCATATTTATCATTATCTACCCAACCCTTAATATCTTCGGCCTCAGCAATAAAATTTAATTTAATTTTCTTGTTGTATGCCATTTCCTTAAAGGAATCAAAAATATTTTTAGAATAGGCCAGAATATCTGTTTTTGAAACTTTAAGTTTTAATTCCCCTGACTGTGCTTTTCTAAAATCGAGTACCTGATTTACCAGATTTAACAGCCTGCTGGCATTTTGATAGATTAGATTGTATCTGCTTTTTTCATAATCGGTTGCATTATTATTTTCATCCAATAATTGCTTGGCGGGACCTAAAATAAGTGTTAACGGAGTCCTTAATTCATGCGAAATATTCGTAAAAAATCGTAGTTTTTCGTTATTCAGCTTAATATCATGTTCCCTGTTTACTTTTTCGGTAAGCAATTCCTGTTTTAGGCGGATACGGTTTTTAATTTCTCTTCTGATAAAATAAAAAATGGAAACCAGCAGTGCAAAGAATAGTAAAAATGATATTGGCGTTAACCAAAAAGGCGGAAGAATTTTTATCTGATAAGAAACCACCTTGCTCCAATGACCGTCGCTATTACTGGATTTTATTTTGAATACATAATTACCCGGAAAAAGATTGGTATACTGAACAGTTCTTGAGTTACTATTGGCTGTAATCCAATTTTTATCAAAGCCTTCCAGCATATACTGAAACTTATTCAGTTTTTCGTTAGCAAATGACGGAGTCGAAAACTGTAGTGAAAAATTTCGGTTTTTGTAGTTGAGTTCTACCTTTTTTCCATAGTTCAGGTCCTTTGAAAGCGGAACATCTCCGTTAATTTCCATTTCAGGAAATACTTCTTCATTCTGAATTTTAAATTCGGAAATGACTGGTTCAGGTGACCAATTATTTCTTTTCATTGTTTGTGGAGAAAAAGAAATAATACCATTTTTACCTCCAAGAAAAATAGTAGAATTATTAAAATTAAAAAAACCGCTTGAACTAAAAACATCCAGTCTATTACCACTGTTTACATGGTAAATATTAATATCTTTTAAATCTGATTTTACCCAGGCAATACTATTATTATTGATGTTTAGCCATAAATTTCCGTTTGCGTCTGTTAACATATCGGTAATCCATGTACCGGAGATTTCTTTAAAGTTTTTTATAGTTGAAAAAGTGTTTTTTTTAGAATCGAACAAACATAGTCCAAAACGCGTAGATGCCCATATTTTACCTTTTTTGTCGATCATGATATCACTAACATTGTCTTCATTAGGTATGCCATTTTCTTTTTTAGAAAGTGATTTGTACGTTTCTATTTTACCTGATGCCACATTATATTTCACAACACCTGTTTCTGTAGCAAACCACACATTGTTTTGAGTATCTTTTTCTATAGCATTTATCTGAAAGCCCGGTAATAATTTTCCTTTCGAAGCCTGTACTTCTAAAGTTTTTGTATTTAATATAACGGCTCCTTCTCCAAATGAACCTATCATCATCGATTGATCTCCAATTTTATTAAAAGCAAATATTGGCGATGTATCAAAACCCAGATTAATTTCTTTTGATGAATTAGCGCTGTAGTTATACACCATCATTTTACCATCCCAAAGTCCACAATAAAAAATTTTGCCATCTTCAGAATAGATACTCGATATATCAATCGATTTATTGTACAGCGGCACAAAACCTTTTGCACTTGAAATAAAAAGTCCGTTATGACTAGTAGCTACAATTACTTTTCCGTCGTATGTTTTAGAAAACCCCCTTATGCGTGGTGCCTGATTGCCTATGTAACGTGAGATGTCTTTATTGAGTACGAATTGGTTTTCGTACGGATCAAACTTGTCAAGGCCGTCCTCTGTCCCAATCCATAAAACTCCTGAACGATCAAAGTATAAAGCCGAAATTAAATTATCAACGATCGAAGTATCATCTGATAGCACTGAATAATACCATTTGTAATCTCCTTTTTGAATGTCCTCTAATTGCCTGCAAACCAGTAATCCTCCAAGAGTTCCAACCCAGTATTTACCATCCGGAGCCTGGGCAACTGATAAAAAGTACGGCCCCAAATTGCCTCTAATTTCTTTGTTTTCAATATATAAATTTACAAATTCATCCTTTTTTTCATCTAATTTGTAGAGTCCTTTACGTGTTCCTACAAAAATATCGGCTTTAGCATCTTCATAAATAAAATTGATATACGGGTTTTTTTCATTAGAATAAGGAACAGAGAGTGTGTAATTATTCATTTTTACAATTGTTCCTTTACTGTCTAAGGTTATTTTGGCAACAGATCCTTTATCATAACTGCCTACCCAAATATTTCCTTTTCTGTCTTCAAAAATTTCTTTTACATAATCAAAACCTTTAATCGGAATTTTTTCGAATCTGTTTTCTTTCAAAAAAAACATATAAAGTCCCTGATTTTTTGTACCTACCCAAACTCTCTTGAATTTATCAACATATACCGATCTGATTTCTCCTTCGGGCAAACTGTTTGGGTCATTTTTTTTAGGCAAGAAAGTGACAAAAACATGTGTATCCATTTTAAAAAGTGTCAAACCTTTTCTGGTTCCTATCCATAAATGATTTGATGATTCATCTAATTCTAATGCCGTAATATCATCATTGTACAATTTATTATTACCGGGAGACGAACTCATGTAGTTTTTAAACTGATACCCATCAAAACGATTCAATCCAAAAAAAGTACCAAACCATAAAAATCCTTTTTTATCCTGTACAATATGCCTCACCGAGTTATGTGACAAACCGTTGTTGTCATTATAATGCGTAAATTTTATATTCTGTGAATGCGAATAATAAAATGTGGCTAAACAAAGGAATAATATAAAAGGATTTCGTTTCATAAAATGAATTATAACTGCAATGTACTATTTTTGATTAAATAATTGTTATATTTTTAAGGTTCTATTCGATCAATCTTATTGGTATTTAAGTTAATTTTAAAATGATCTGCCGGTTGCCCATTCATCGTTTTCAATACTATTTTTGACCAAAGGACTAAATTCTTATTACTCGATTTTTCTAATTGTTTACAGACCATTTCATATTGTTTTAATCTGTTTTTACCTATTTCGGGAATGGCTAATTCATCTGCGTTTTTTAATCTGTAAAAATCAAATATCATATCAAAACCTGTCCAGGATTCAAAATCCTGAATCGCTAAATGATTCGACAATAGCTCTTGTTCGACTTCTGCAGTGTTTGCATTGATTTGTACTAAATCTTTACCGGAAAGTTTTATAATAGCCGCCAGAAATTCAACCGGAAAATCTTCAGGCAAAAAACGCAGGCGAACCAATTCTTTCAAATGCCATCTTGTAAAATCCTCATAATCTTTAGCTTTCAGAATATCTTTATTCCAAATATCAGGACTTTTTATATTTTGCAAATGAGCGTACTCTTCTTCATAAAAAGGAAACAAGTTGTTAAACTTTGAAACGGAACCCACCACGATCGTTTCTACCTCAACTTCTGAATTAGAATGAATCGTCAGTATTTTATACGCTGGTTTATAGGCCGCCAATGAAGGCGTTTGAATGTTAAATAAAGTATTGCCTTTTGCTGTTGTTCTTACTCCTGTATCGTTAATATGCATGTGTCCGCCAAAATGAATTTGAATTCCTGCATCGGCAAATATCTGGGCAACTTCTTCATCCGGCACTCTGTCTAATTGCATTTTATGGGGACCAAACAACAGTTTTAATTCCGGTGAAGCATCATCGTTAAAATCAACCATTGGATAATGACTAAAAGCAATTACTATTTTCCCTTTTTGTCTGGCTTCTGCCGAGACTTTTTTTATCCAGTCTATTAAATGTTTTTTATAAATAAGCACATTATTGTAACCAATGCTGGCTCCGGAAAAATCATTAGGATTATCCAGCGCTCCTGATAATTTTTTGTTAGGAACATACACATTTGCGTCTATTGCCAAAAGCCAAACGCCTTTGATTGGCTCAACCAAATAACTAGCGTCCGGAAGTGATAAATTGGTATTTACAACAGCATACGTTCTTTTTTGTAATCCGGACTCTTTTAAAGCTTTGTCAAAATTATAGCCTTCATAAGTATAGGTCGAAAAAGGAGTTTCCCAATACAAATCATTTTTCTTTGGAAAGAATCCAAAATCAGCCATTTCATTTATGGTCTCTTTATATCCCCAGTTTTTTATATCAGATGTGATTATTGGTTCTAATTGATCTTTATCTTCGGGCAGATTATTTTTAGAGCTGCTTATAATTTGTTCTTTACCTCCTTTGCCTAAAAAATCTGTTTTAAGGGCTTCTTGAGAAAAAGGTCTTACTACATCATGATTTCCTGTTGTTACAAAAAACGACATGCCGTGTTTCCTGGTGTATTTATTCAATATTTTTTTTAATCCCCTAACATGAACGGGTTGTCCGTCATCACTAAAATCCCCCGGAAGTACAACTTGTTTAATTCCTCTTTTTGAAATGTCATTTAAAGCTTCTAAAAATGCAAAATAATTTTCGTTGAAAATTCTGGTAGAGTGTAATTGCGAATTCATTGTTCTTATATTGACATACTCTCCTGTTTCTGGGTTCTTAACTCCTTTGTAATTATTATCTTGAAATTTCCCGAAAATATCCTGCAAATGAACATCGGCAATAAAAGCAATTTTTACTGCAGTATTTTTTTCTGCCTGCTTTGATTTACAGGCATACATAAAAAGTAATAGCAATATTAATCCCAATGCTCTTAACATATAATTTATTTTATAATTATTTATTATCACTATCCGTGACGAATACCAAGCAAAAATAAGATGAAAAAGTTTGCCACGAATTTCTCGAATTTTTATTTCGAAACTGCCTAAAAAACTAGCCACAAATTGGACAGATTTACATAGATTTTTCAATCTGTACAATCAAAATAATTCAGGGTAATTCGAGAAATTCGTGGCAAAAAAACATGTTTGGTATTCTTTGTCCTGCAGGATTAAGAAATCATCATTTTATGAGTAAACGGTGTAAATCCTGTAATATAAACATGTACTCCGTTTGTATGCAAGCTGCCTTTGTGATAGGTGTATTCTTCACTATCTAAATTTTCTATGTTTAGATGTTCGCACTTTCCTGGTCCAAAATGTATAGCATCTTCTCCCGTAGCAACTTCTCCGAATCCAGATCTAAG
This sequence comes from Flavobacterium sp. ov086, assembly GCF_900187965.1. Lineage (GTDB taxonomy): Bacteria > Bacteroidota > Bacteroidia > Flavobacteriales > Flavobacteriaceae > Flavobacterium. Next base: position 117,433 of record NZ_FZNL01000014.1, read on the forward strand.
AAAATAGTTCTTTTTTTCGTCTATTTCTGCTCCTTTGACGATGCTTTCTTCATTAAAACACATTTCAATTGTTACTTCAACGTTTGGAGGTCCGTCGACTTTAAAATCTAAACTCAGCGTTCCATTTTCTTCCGTGATTTCAATTATAGTAATTTGCTTTTTTACATTGCTTTTGGTTCTCGAATCAAAATCCATTTTATTCCAAAATCGACCGTCTGGTGATTCAGATAATTTATAATCCCCATCAGATCTGCGAAATTCTTCGGCAAGCGGCTGGTAATAATCTGCTTCTTTGGTTTCCTTCAGGATGTATTTATTTCCTTCTTTTACGATACCATCGCTGCTAAAATATCCCATTCTAAAAAAGGAAGTAGACAGTCGCATGTATTTTAGTATAGAATCTTGTTTTCTATACATTAGAAAATTAGGATTTGAAGATCTTCCGGAAACAATCTGAACCGGCTGATCGTTACCGCCAAATAGTGTCACGGAGGCTTTTCCGCGCCTGATTCTTGCCAGATTCGAGACTGCAAAAAACTTTTCAAAGTCATTTGCAACTTTACCTTCAACAGGAATTTGTTTCTGAAGTTCCTCATTTTCCATAAAAAAAGCTAATGAATCTGATAAGATATCGGTTGTAAAATCCGGTAGATTTTCAATGCCATTGACCATATACGCAAACATTGCATTATTAGTGCGAATTGCCATGTATCGATACTGCAAATAAAACTTCGTTACTGTTAAAGTCATAAACTGATCCTGCCTTTTCGAATCAACTGTAACCAAATCGCCATTGGGTTCTGTATAATAAAAATAAGTGGTTAGATTTTGGTTCACTATATCTAATAATTCCGGTCTATTAAGTGTTCTTGCCATCGTAATTAATGCTCTGTCAATTACTGCAGAGTAAATCCCGCTTCGTTCAGAATAATGCCCATCTTCATTGATATAAATACCTTCTGCCAGCCATTGATCAATTCTTTTAACATATCTGACATCCGGATACAGGGAATTAATATTGGCTAATGCCGCACAAATAACCCATCTGTGATTTGGAGTATGAACACCTCCTGTTACCATAGCCTCGCCAGCATTCAAAATAAACTTTTTAAATTTATCTTTTAATTGTACTAAATCGCTTTGTTTGTTATTTTTCAAAATAAAAGCAGCAAGACAAATATATTCTAAGACAAAAGCAGTATCGGGAGGAGATTGTCTGTTGCCTCCAGCATCTAATGTGCCATCGCTATATTGTTCTTTTAATAAAATATCTATTGCCTGATTCAGCTTTTCAACTAAAACTTTTGATTTATAATATTCAGATCCGGAATTAGCCATCGAAGCCGTCATTGTTGCAATGGAGTTGGCTACACCACGAAAACTGCTCAGTCTGATTGTGGGGTCAAGAGGTACTTTGCTGAGGATTGTTCTAACAGTGGCATCATTGTTTAAGATGAGCTTTTTCATTAATTGAATATCCTCTTTAGAAGTATTGTTTTTTAAAAACAAATCATTGGCAAAAATAGCATCACTAACTAAAGCTCCTGCCAATGTTAAACCTGATAATCTAATAAATTCTCCACGGCTAATTTGCTTTTTCATCTGTTACTATTTATTGTTTTGAGCGATAAAAGGCTTATTATCTATTCTTTGGATAAAGCTCCGGAGGAGCAACATATTTATAGCCAGTTAATGTCAGGTTAGTAGAATCAAGCTCCAGAGGAGCGATATGTTTACAGGCGACATAATAATTTTTCTTTTTTGAATCTGAATATTTCACCCCGATGGGGTTCTCTCTCATAAATTCATAAACTGCTATAAATATGCTGTTCCGCCGGGACTTCGAATTAATTTCAGTCAACGATTTCCTTATATGTAATTACCTATCATTTATTTTTGAACAGAGACCTAACAGGTTTTAAAAAACTGTTAGATTTAATGATCAACTACTTTTACTAATGTAAAATTTATTCCTAATGGGTTTTTAGTCATTTTACAGATTAAGGGAAAATCCGGATTTTTTATAATCCACATTTCTGTTTCATCAATTTGAGCAATCACGTGCAAAGTATCTAGTAATTTCCCTTCCAGATCAACACTGTTTTTAGGGGCATTTTTATCTAAAACATACGTTGTATTGTTATAAATAAACTTGTTGTTTTTTAGTAAATCGCGATAAGCTGACTGCGAAATCATAAAAAAAGTTTCTGTTGGTTTCAGGTTTAAAACCGGCGCATATTCTCCCTGATTGTAGCTTAATGCTGTTCCGTTTTTTAATGCTTCCGGCAACGTTCTAATGCTGCTTTTTACTCCTCTTGTGTCTAAATTTAATACAAGTGTATCGCCCGCCATTTTAGTAGTAAGCATTAGCGTTCTTGTCTGTCCGTGCAGTTTACAGATATAACTTAATTCTGTATTATTTTTAAGAGACGGAATGTAGTTTTGTGCTATTCCTATTTGATGTATTGTACACAAAAGAAGAATTAATAGTGCTTTTTTCATCTGTTGCATATTTATTTTGTTGGTGGTAAAATGGTTGTTCCCCAAGCCGAAGGTTTTGAATCCATTTCAAAAATCAATTCGCCTCCTTTAGCAATATCATCGTGTAAAATCCAGGCTTTATTGTATGGTTTTCCGTTTAATAATGCTGATTTTATATATTTGTTTTTATCACTCCCTTTCTTCGTGGTAATCTTAAAAATTTTGCCTTCTTCTAACTGCAAAGTAGTTTCTTTAATTAAGGGTGTATTTAATAAATAATATGGCTGTCCGGCATTTGGGTACAATCCCATCATGTGAAACGCCAGCCAGGAAGACATTGCTCCTGAATCATCATTACCGGGTAAACCTTCGTGCGAGGTATTGAAATTATCTTTAATAATGGCTCTGATTCTGTCACTGCTTAAATACGGTTTTCCTATCCAATGGTACAAACAAGGCGTTAAAAAAGAAGGTTCGTTGGCTACATTATATAATTTGGTATCAAAAAAAGTATCCAGTCTGTTTTTAAAAGCCACTTCTCCTCCTGATTTACGAACCAGCTCCGGAACATCATGAGGAATACTTAATGAATACTCCCAAGAATTTCCTTCGTAAAAAAACACGCACCAATGGCAGACATACCAAGGAGATTCAATAATAACAGGTGTATATTTAAAGGTTGGTTTCTGAATTTTTGATTCTCCAAAAACAACATCGTCAAGCCAATTTCCTGCTGCATCTTTTGGCATAATAAATCCTTTAGAACCTGTATTTTCATAATCAGAACGCCATAAATTTTGCCAATTGTCGGCTTGTTTTATGTATTGATTGTATATCTCTGTGTGATTTAATCCTTTGGCGACAGTGGCAATATTATAATCGTTATACGAATAATCTATAGTTCTGTTTCCTGCGCGATCTATACCATACGGCACATAGCCTAAACGTAAATATTCCATTAAACCACCTCTGCCCTCTTTCTCTTCATTTCCGCCGGGAGGCACTGTGGCATCTTTAATCATAGCTCGTAAAGCCACTTCATAATCTATCCCTTTTAGATTTTTTACAAAAGCATCGGCAAGTACGACAGAAGCATTAGAACCGCCTTGTGTACGTCCGTTATCATTACCGCTTCGGCCTTCGGGCAAATAGCCTTCATTTTTGTAAATGTTTAATAACGCATTGACAATTTCGACCTGACGTTTAGGATCTATTAATGTAATCAAAGGACTTGAACTTCTAAAAGTATCCCAAATACAATAAAAATCGTCATAATATGGTTCGTCATTTGTCCATAACGGATTTTCTCCTGTTCGGTTTACAGGCATAATCATGGTGTGATACAAACCTGTATAAAACATTTTTTTATACTCATCCGATGTATCTGCAGAAAGTTTTATACGGCTTAATAATTGTTCCCATTTATTTTCCAGGGAAACTAAAACGGTATTAAAATCCCAATGCGGAATTTCTGCTTCTATATTATTTTTTGCTTTTAATTCACTTAAAAAAGAGATTCCAATTTTAATATTGAGTTCCTGTTTGCCGTCTTTTCCGAAAGAAACTAAAGCTGCTGTTTTTTTTCCTGAATCAAATTGTGCGGATTGATTGTTGTAAAATTTTCCGTTTTTGTAAGTAACATATTTCGCAATTGGCTGATCAAAAACTGCCCAAAAATAAACGGTATAAGCACGACCATTATTCCATCCGCCTCTAATTCTGCTATAGCCACGAACTTCGGTATCAGAGACAATTTCTATTTGAGAACCTACAAATTGCTGGGCTTCTCTGGCGTTTGGTATTGCTTCTTCTCCTAAGAAAAAACCAGGATCAATCTTTAACTCTTTTGAGGTATTTTTGGGATATGTAATGCGATAAAAAGAAACTTTTTCGCCTGTTGTTATTTCGGTTTTTATCTGATTTTCTTTGAAAACAGTTTCATAATACCCCAATTTCACGTTTTCTTCTGCCCTATATGACGTTTGATCTAATTTATCTAATGTTCCTGAAAAGGGCATAATCTGAATGTTTCCGTATTTAGGTCCGCCTCCGGTTCCGCTTACATGAACCTGACTAAATCCTGTAACTTCTTTTGGTACTGGCAGCCAACCGCTATTGGGGCTTGATGTGCAGTCCGGACTTGGTTTTACCATTCCGTAGGGACACGAAGGTCCAATAAAAACTCTGCCAACGCCCTCTGAACCAATCATTGGATCTACGTAATCATGAAGTTGATTTTGCGCATTACTTTTAATAGTAAATAATGCTATTCCTAAAAATATGATAACCTTATTATTTATTTTCATTTGCAATTTTTATTTTTTAGAAAACATTTTTAATGCTTTGGCACACTAGACATTTCTAAATTTAATTCTCCTCCGCCTGTAATATCTTGATGCGAAATAGTAAAATTTTGTACTGCTGTATTGTTGTATTTTATTTTATTTATATAAATGTTATCTGCGTTATTATTAGCCGCTTCAATAACAAATTTTTTACCTTTATAATACTTTGAATTTAACTGAATTGAGATTTTATTGAATAAAGGACTTCCTATCTGATATTGAGGATTTTCATCTGTACCTCCATTCATTTGAAATAATCCAATTTTTAGTAATACATTCAAACTTCCCATTAAACCCTGATCTTCGTCTCCATTGTAACCTGTGTTTGTAGATAACCCGCTAAAGGTTTCTTTCACTACATTTCTCGTCCAATACTGTGTTAAATCCGGTCTGTCTAATACATTAAAAATATAAGATGTTTGTATAGAAGGCTGATTGCCAAAATTTATGGGAATACGGCTAAACTCAGGATGTAATTCGGCATTATGTGAAGTTCCTGAAGTGAATTTTAATTTTTGAGCCGTTTCAAATTGCGTATTTAATTTTGCTGCTGCTTTTTCTTTTCCGCCCATCAATTCTACTAAACCATCAATATCATGAGGCACAAACCATGTTGACTGCGCGCCATTTGATTCTATAAAACCATTTTCATATTTATACGGATCAAAGTTTTCAAGCCATTTTCCATCTACATTTTTAGGACGCATCCATCCGGTTGTTTTGTCAAAAATATTTTGATAATTTTTAGACCTCCCCATAAAATAGTTATAATCTTCTATATGGTTTAATTTCTTGGCCAATTGTGCTAAAGTCCAATCCTGATAAGCATATTCCAGTGTTTGACTGGCACCATCCTGATGGCTTCCAAATTCACCTTCAGGAAGCGGATATGGTACGTAACCTTTTTCTAAATAATATTTTAATCCTCCTCCGCTATTTGTATTGTGTTCATAGCCTGCTTTTCCCATAATACCATTTAAAATATGATTTTTTTTAAGGGCTGTATAAATAAATTCTAAATCATCTTTTACTATTCCTTTTTGAATGGCTGTAATGATAAAAGGTGTGGTCGAAGCTCCGGTCATCACAAAGGTATCATTGCCTCCGGATGGCCCGCGGGGAATCATGCCTCCATCTTTATAATATTGCATTAATGAATGTACAAATTCTTCCATTATCTCCGGATAAACAAGACCCCAAAGTGTATTTATCGTCCACTGAGCTCCCCAAAACGAGTCAGAGTTGTATTGATTGAATTTTGGTTTTCCATTTGCGTTTAAGGGCAATTGTCCTATTCTAAATTTTTCACCTGTGTTATCAGGATAGGCACCATTTGCATCACTAATCATTTTTCTTCCTTGCAAAGCGTGCCAAAGATCTGTGTAAAATCGTCTTTGATCTGTTTCGGTTCCGCCTTCTATTTGTATTCTGCCCAGCAAATTATTCCATTCGGTTTTTGATTGGGTAACTATTTGATCAAAATCCCAATGGGGCAATTCCTCTTGCATATTAACAGAAGCATTTTCTACAGATGTATACGAAATAGCCACTTTCATCAATACTTTTTTATCTGTTTTACCCAAATTAACTAAATAATTGCCTGTAGTATTATTGCGTTCTATTGAAGTAATGGGTTCATTAAGCTTAATTTTAAAAAATACCGTTAATGGTTTTGGACGTCGGAAATTAGTACTCAGTACCAATGATCCGGAAAGTTCATAATCGTTATTTTTTTCCAGAACTCCTTTTGTATTATTGCAGGGTCCTAAGATTGTATTTAGGTTAAAAAGGATTGCTTTTTGTGCGTTTTCCGGAAAGGTATATCTATGAAATCCTACTCTTTTTGTGCTGGTTAACTCAGATGTTATTTGATATCTGTCTAATATCAGATTATGATAACCTGGTGTTATTTTTTCGGTTTCATGACTGAATTTAGAATAAAAATCTGTAAAAATTTTTTCTTTATTTTCTTTAGAAATTATTACAGGCATTACAGAAACTCCAGACATCTGCCATTCATGAATATGGCTAAAGCCTTTTATTGTATCTGTCTTATACTTGTATCCGCCTCCCCAATCACCATTAATTTCTGTATCCGGACTTAAATTTACCATACCAAACGGACGACTTGCCGATGAAAAGAAAAACCATCTTGAATTTTCGGTATCAAGTAAAGGATATACCATATCTACTAATGGCTTCTTTTTTACAGAAGCATTTTTTTCGGTTTTACACGACACTAAAAAAATAAGAAAAAGACTTATTCCTATACGTCCTATTTTATAAATTTTATCCGGTTTCATTTTATTCTATTTATTGGCAGGGATATATACTTGTTTATTCTAACATGTAAAAGTGTAAATACGTGAGTTGAAAATTGACTTGAAAATCAAAATCAACTTTTAGATAAAAAGGAGAAGAAATTTTAATCTTCTTCTCCTTTTATAAAATTAAAATCTATTTACAATTTGCTTTTTCTAGTATCCGTCATTCTGGGTTAGAGCAGGATTTAGAACCAAAGCATTGGTTGGAATTGGGAAAGTACGACGATAGACATCTGAATTTGTTTTGAATCCCCATTGTCCTTCGTATTTACCAAATCGGATCATATCGTTTCTGTGCCATGCTTCCTGCACAAACTCGCGAGCTCTTTCTTTATAAAGATCTTCTAACGTTACATTACTCCAGGGAGCAGAAGTAGATCGATTAGCACGAATCATATTTACCAATGATAAGGCTGATTGTCCTAAAGTTTCATTTCCTCCTCGAAGAATTGCTTCTGCTTTCATAAGGATCACATCTGAATAGCGTAAAAATGGCACATCATTATTTTGATTACGACTTGTTGAAGTGGCATCAGGATAAAATTTGATATTTCTATATCCCATGTTCCATGCAATTTCATCATTTCCGCAATCAAATAAAGCAGGATTCTGACGAAGAACAATATCTGGTGTTAAGTTTACCTGATACGTGTAAGCTGCACTACCATCTGATCCTGTATAGAACTGATCGTATCCTTTTTTGGTTGTACTAACCGTTACCGGAGTAACACCATCATTCATAAATTGCAGGCCTGTTAACCATTGCTTGTTACGAATATCATTTACATCATCAAAATAGGCGTAGAATTCCGGCAAGGTACTTCTGGGTGCACTTGGTGTAAAAGGAATACCAAACTTGGCTCTTTCAGAACGGGGAACATCATAACGGGCATGATACATTTGACCATTATACCCTACAGTCACTGCCGAAGGATCATAAGGAACCGCAAAAATAAACTCTTTCATTAGTGGTCCGTTTGTTGGATAAAACATTTGAAGATAGGTACTTCTTGGTTCAATGGCATACAATCCGGAATTAATAACACCGTCGCAAGCTGCAATACAATCATTGTAACGTGGAGTTCCGGTATAAACAGCAGCATTCAAATACAATTTTGCAAGTAAAGCATTTGCTGTTTGCTTATTTGGTCTTCCGTAAGTTGTAATTCCAGAGGCTGGATTTAAGTTAGGGAGCGCTTTTTTTAATTCTCTTTCGATAAAATTGAAAACAACTTTTCTATCCGATTTAGGATGAGCAGTAAAATCTCCGTAAACGGTATCCAACGGCACATTTCCGTAGCTGTCCATCATAATAAAATAAGAGATGGCGCGCATGGTTTTTAATTCTGCAAGCATTGTAGCTTTATCAGCACCTTCCGGCATTGTTTTTTCTAAAATTGAAACTGCCTGATTACTTGTTCCTATCACTTTTGATGACCAATCCCAAAGACTCGAAATATTACCATTATCAGCTGTCCAGTCATGGTAATGCAGCATTCTGTAACCTTGGTTATCGTACCAGTTACCGCCTCTTGCCGGCATAATAGATTCATCTGTACTTAACGATTGTGTAAACCAGTAAGAGAATGAAAATTCTCCGCGAAAAGCGGCATACACCGGACCTGCTGTCTGGATATATTGTGTTGAATTTTGAGGAAAAACATCTGGTGTAAGCTGCGTTGTAATGGGCACATCAAGATCCTCGCAAGACCATAATAAACCAACCATAAGTATTGGAAGTCCTAAATATTTTAATATATTTTTCATAATTTTTTAGAATTTAATTTTAGAATATCACATTTAAACCAAACAAAAAGGTTCTGGTTTTTGGGTAAAAATTATTTGAATCTACCCCTGGTGCAGTTCCTCCTTGTTCTACCTCCGGATCTATTCCTGAATAACTTGTAATAACAAACAGATTATTTACTGTTTCGTAAATACGGATCTTTTTGATGTATTTACCCACTTTGCCAAAATTATAACCTAACGTCAAGTTGTCCAGTCGAAGATAACTTCCATCTTCTATAAAACGCGTTGAATATTTATACGCATTCAAATCATTGGGCGATTCATTTTGTGCATCGACAAGAATATTGGTTGTCATTGCAGTAGCTGGTCTGAACAAATCAGCACGAGTGGCGTTGAAAATTTTGTTTCCAAATACACCTCTGAAAAAGATGTTTAAATCAAAATTTTTGTATGTAAAATTATTATCCCATCCTAACAGAAATTTAGGCTGTGCACTTCCTGCATAATGATAATCAGTACCAATTGCAGGATTAGTTGTTAAGCTTCCGTCTTTAGCAACGTATTGAGAAACTCCGTTTGCATTTTTTCCAGCATATTGAAGTGTAAAGAATTGTCCTAATGGTTTTCCTTCTTTAAAAATTTGTAATGTACTTCCTGTCTGTCCTCCACCATCTGGCTGTACTCTGCGTATAGAATCTCCTCCAATAAATAATGGGTTTCTTAATTTTGTTATTTCATTCTTGTTCGTTGACCCGTTCAAAGTAGTTGACCAGCTGAAATTTTTAGTTTTAATGGCATTAATAATTAAAGAAGCTTCAACACCACGGTTTGACATATTTCCGCCATTGGCCACAATTGTTCCTACTGGTACTAATACCGGATTAACGGCATAGTTGAAAATCATATCTGTTGTTTTCTTTTCGTATACATCAACAGAACCGGACACTCGTCCTTTCAATATGGTAAAATCAACCCCAAGATTGGCAGTAGCTGTTTTTTCCCATTTCAAATCCGGATTAGCCGCCTGATTTGGTCCATAAGCTCCAATTTGTTGTCCGTTGTAATAAAATGTTCCAAGACTTCCTGAAATAAATTGAGATGTATAAGCATTAAATCCAGAAGAGTTCCCTGTTTGTCCCCAGCTTCCACGAATTTTTAAATCGGTAAAAACATTTTGGTTCTTCATGAATCCTTCTTTATCAATTCTCCAGGCACCACCTACAGAAGGAAAGTATCCCCATTGATTATTAGTTCCAAATACTGAACCTCCGTCTCTTCTAATGGTTCCTTGCAAAAGGTATTTGTCTTTGTAATTGTAATTTAAACGTGCAAATTGAGAGATCAAACGTCTTTTTTGATAGGCTTTACTGTCACCAAAATTTACAACATAACCATTAACAGAAGTATAATTACTTAATGCAAGGTTATTATAACTCACATTATCTACAGGAAAATTAGTTGCTGTGGCCTGAAATCCGTCTCCAAGAACATCTTCCTGCCATGAATAACCAATTACTGCCTTGATTTTGTGATTGCCAAAAGTTTTATCCCAGTTTAAAAAGCTCTCTACTATGGTATTGCTGTTTTGGTAAGAATTTCTTAACGCAGATCCGTTTACACCAAAATTTACTAATTGTTTTGTAAAAGGTGGATCTGGATTATTGTAGAAAGTGGCACTATTATATTTTTGATAATAACTATCATAATACTCTCCGTGTAATGAATTTAATTGTTGATAGGAGAAATTTAAATTATAAGAGAATCCATAAGGAAGTTTTAATTCTCCCGTAATACTACCCACAAAATTATTGGTTTTCGTATCATCATCACCATGATTAATTAAAGCAACGGGATTGAAATAACTGGTTTGAATAAAGTTTTCAAAATAAGATCCGTCCGGGTTTGTAACCGGAGAAACAGGAAGGTGGCTAACCGACTGTAAAAGTGCCGAGTTACGCTGCGGAACATTTGTATACTTACTATTAGAGTTCGTTACGTTTATACCAATTTTTAAGTTATCATCAAATGCAAATTGCTCAACAGCTAAACGTGCAATTATTCTTGAAAAATCACTGCTCAAGAGAACTCCTTCTTTGTTTACAGCGGTTACACTTGCAAAATAATTACCATGCTCTCCACCTCCGCTTAAGGAAAGGTTATGACTGCTTGATTGCGCTCCTGAATTTCTAAGAATTGCTTTTTGCCAATCTGTATTTGCTCCTTTATCATTTTCAGGGGTGAAACTTAAATTGTTCTTAGCTGTAAATGCTCTCAATTGATTCGCATCCATCATATTAAGCTGGTTCGAAACATTCTCAACACCAAAATAATTGCTATACGTAATTTGAGTTCTGTCTTTACTTCCTTTTTTTGTAGTAACCATAATTACTCCATTTGCAGCACGGTTACCGTAAATAGCAGTTGCAGCAGCATCTTTTAAAACATCAATAGTAAGAATGTCATCTGAAGCAATAACCGAAATATCAACGCCAGGAATACCATCTACCACATAAAATGGACCTTGCGAGCTATTTAATGTCGATACTCCACGTAAAACTACTGAAGATTGTTTCGTTGGATCTCCACTTGTAGAGACATTAAGCCCTGAGACTTTACCTTGCAGCATTTGACCAACATCACTAATTACCCCTCTGTTCAATTGATCTCCTTTTATAGAAGCGACTGCAGTTGTTAAATTTTTACGAGTACCTTTTCCATACCCCATTACAACAACTTGTTCTAAATTTGTAGAACCTGAAGTTAATTTAATAGTGTAATTCGTTTTAGAACCGTCTAATTTAATACGTTGTTCGTCAAAACCTATGTATGAAACTATCAATAGAGCATTTTTATTTGAAACGGTCATTTTGAATTTTCCATCAAAATCTGTTACAATATTGTTCGAAGTACCACTTTCAAGTACATTGGCCGCAGGTAACGGCATACCTTTTTCATCCAAAATAACACCTGATATTTCTGTTTTTTGTGCCCATGAGTTGATTGAAAGGCTAAGAAAAAAGGTTAGTAATAAAAGCTTAAGTTTTTCCATAATTATTAATTGGTTAATTGGTTAATATCGTAAAGCGAAAATAATATTAAAGAAATGTTAAGAAATGGACAGGTTATTCAGAAACATGGATTTTTTGATTAAACCCAATAAATACAGGGTATTAAAAAATAATTTTTATATTTTCATACCCTAAAAAACTGACACTATTTTAAAAAGTTCGTGGTTTAAAAACAACATGATTTGACATTTAAATTAAAACTGACCTTTTTTTTAAGATATTGTTAAGATCATATTACGGATTAATCTCGAATTACAGATTAGCATTTACTCCTTCTTTGTTTATTTATTTTAATGTTAAAGATAAAATATAAGATTATCAGGTTTTCGAGGTTTCAGACTTTTAAAATCAAAAATAGTTAGCCAAAAACGACCTGATAAGATATTGTCAACCATAATTTATTCCATCGGAACATTTCATTGGTAGTAGAAAAAAATAGATCGTGAGAAATATCGTCCTGTAAGGACGTTTGATAAATTGTGTGTCTAATCTGTATGTATTTTTGCCGTTATTATTTATAAAATCAAACGTTCCTACGGAACGTAAAAAAATATCGTATTTATTTGACTACCGATGAGATGTTCCAATGGAACAAAAAAGCGATGAGGTTTTAAAACCTCATCGCTTTTTACTTATTTAATTAGTGAGACAATACCAAATTAATATATGCTTTGCTTTACTCCAATTCTTTACTTTCACACCATTTTATTTCCCATTGCTTTATTGATCCTGTTACTTTCAATTCATCAAAAGGAGTATTATTAATTGCTGATTCTCGTTCTGCCTCTAAAAACATTTTCCATCTGGGCCAATAGAATCCTTTATACATACCACGCCATGATCTGGACGCATAATCATTCAAATGACCTTCTCCGCCCCAAAGCGTTATTAACATTTTTGCATTTTTTAAATACAATTTTGATTCATCAGCAGAACTTCCGTAATCCCAAGCCGATTTTAGCCAATAACTCAAATTATTAAAAGGTTGTCCAGAAATCATATTGTCTATATCTAAAGCCTGTTTTTCTATCGTCTTAAATAACTCATCTCCTTTTGCAATGTCTTTTAACTGATAAGCGGTCACGCACTCTATCAATAAATCATCAATACAAAGTGAGTAATAATGTCTGGAAACGTCTAATAAATCATAAAAGAAAAGGCTCTTCTTGTCAAAATTTTTAGCTTCTCTATTCAAAATATCTATAGCCTGTTTTAGTTTTTCTTTGTCTCCGGGATTTCCTTTAAAGTCTGTTATTTGTAATGTAGGCCGTTTAAAAAACAAATAAGCTCCGGCTTTATCATTCCACCAACGGGTTTCCCAATACTTAGTACTATATACGGATTCAATAAGCAATTGCCAGGCTTGAAAAACAGGTGCCGTTGTTGCTTTTCCATATCTGGCGTTCAAATATTGCTGCAGCCAATCGTTTACAGATTCTTTTCCTTGTGTCCACGGAAGATCATAAATATATTCGTAAACAATCGAGTTGTTGTTTAACCCCTCGGGCATTACTCCGTATCCTACAACATTTCCTTTATTGGAGTTTTTTAATAAACTCGTCAATTCATTTTTGTAGAAATTCAAATCTCCATAAACCGGATTTGATCCTCCATAATTATGTACATAACCATAAGTCCATTGTTTTCCGTAAAAGGCTTCCTGATTTTCCCATACTTTATACCTGTCATTAGCATAATCCTGAATTATCATTCTGTCGTCAGGCACTTTACTTAAAAATGCTTTAGTTGCTTCTTTAGTCCAAAATTCTTTATTATCCCCAAAAAGCCAACCCTGCATAACCCAAGTGGCTCCGGGTGAAGCCTCATTAATGGTTTCGAATATTGTATTGCCATAATCTGAAAGTTCTTCATTTTTGTGATCTTTAGAAACAGGCGGGGTTATTTCGTTAAAAGAATCGGCTAAATAAAAATCAGCTGGTCCGTAAAATTTAGTATAAATTTCTATAAAACGTTTTCCTAATTCTTTAAACAATGGATCTTTTGAATCTAACAAATAGGTACTCTCAAAACCTCCTCCGGACCAGGATTTCAATTCCGTTATTTTTGAATTAGGGTGTTGCTCCGCAAATACTTTGGGTACGTAACCACTAAAAGCGGGTACTACAGGATGCATACCCAATGCTTTCATTCGTTGCAATATTTGTTTTTGAATAGTACTCTTTTTAGTAATCCATTCCTGAGGCAAAGGTCCCTCCAGACTATTTATATTTCCCATTCTCTGCCATGGCAAAAAAGCCGGTCCTGTAAAGTGAGCTTCTAATTGACTGCGGGTCAATCCATATTCTTTCCATAATTCCTGCCAAACCGCTTCTTGCCCTTCCATTGCTGTTGGCAGATTAATACCATGAAGTGCCATCCAGTCAATTTCTTGTTCCCATCGTTTCCAATCCCACCAAGGAGTGGTATAACCAAAAGTACAAGCATTTAAATATTCTCTGTATTTAAACGGCGTTGATTCCTTTTTTGAATACTTTGGCCAACTTTTGGGTAAATCAATTCTGTTTCCTTCCCAACTGACTAAAACTGCTCCTATTTCTCTTAGAAAACGATACGTTGCATAACATAGTGCCGTATTAGAGGTTGCTTTAATTTTTACCCTGTTTTTTATAGTTTTAACTTCAAACCAATCCTCTCCATTGGAATCTTTGTTATCAACAATAAAAAAATCAAACTCATTCACTCTTTTTCCAATAAGCCTTTCCAGTACACCATATGCCATTTGGGTATCTTTCCCATTTTTGCTGTATCCGTTTGTTACAAATAAAAAAACAACAAGAAAAGAAATTAACCTTTTCATTATTCTGTTTTTAACGATTTCCTTTATCATTTTGTATGCTATTTTAATTCCTTAGACTAGTATTTTTTTATCAATTATGAAATTTATTTTGATATGCTTTTTTCTAAATTGTCTCCTGATTAATTGAGCACTTTCTTAACAAGAAGTAAATAATATTATTTTACCCGTTTAGAAGTGCCCAATCAAGATTTAAAAACAAAAACAAACTTTTTTATGAATCACAAAACTATCTAAACAACGTCCTACGCAGATGGACGCATTATTCAAAACTATAGATTTATTGACCTTTATTGTAAAACAGCACCAAACTGAAGGTTCAATAAGAAGAATTATTGATTTATGGAGATGAATGTTTTACAATTATGGAATCAAAAAGGGACTACAATACGGTAATGTCTGAACACAAGTATTATAAATCAATTTTAAATACGAATTTGCACAAACTTCAATAACCAACTTACTCACTTCATTTGAAGAATAAGAACCAAATATCGATTTTATCATTACTTTTAAAAACTGAAAAGAAAAAAGTATATTCTTTATGCCGAATTAATACTTAACAATTTAATTCAAAAAAAAACGGCTTTAGTATCATTGAGAAAGGTATTTTATTTCACAATTCCTTTTAGGATGCAAGAAGAAAATGTATCAAAAAAGTATCTCTTTTTTTTAATATCAGTTTTATAAAAGACATAATTTTTAAAAAAAACAATCAAAAAAACAGTATATGAAAGCACTCATTTTCTCATTTTTACTCTTATTTTCCAATTCTTTTTTTGGTCAAAAAAAAGCAACATCTTTATTATCAAACCCAATAAGTGAGGGCTATTTTGCAGATCCAAGTATTGTTAAATATAAAGATACTTTTTATATTTATGCTACAATAGATCCATGGGGAAGTAATGAATTGGCCGTTTTAGCTACTAAAGATTTTAAGACCTTCGATCAAAAACACCTCAACTGGCCTACAAAAACAGCCTGTACAAGTGCTACTTCCGGCGATGCAATGGTCTGGGCACCATCTGTGGTTAAAACTAAAAACGGAAAATATTTTATGTATGTTTCTGTGGGAAGCGAAGTTTGGGCAGGTGTTGCAGATAATCCTCTTGGTCCCTGGAAGAATGCAAAAGCAGATAATTCTCCTTTAATTAAAAAAAATCTTTTTGAAGGCTATCATATGATCGATGCCGAATGTTTCATAGACGATAATAGTCAGATTTATTTGTACTGGGGTTCCGGACTGAATTGGGTAAATGGAAAATGTTTTATAGTAAAACTAAAAAATGACGGTGTCACTTTTGATGGTGCTCCACAAGATATTACTCCGCCAAATTATTTTGAAGCTCCTTTTATGTTAAAGAAAAACAATACATATTACTTAATGTATTCTGAAGGAAAAGCGACAAATGCAACTTATAAAGTACGATATTCAACTGGTAAAACTCCTTTTGGTCCATGGAAAGAAGGTGTTAACAGCCCAATTTTGACAACTTCAAAAGATAGTACGACAGTTGGACCCGGACATCATACTGTTTTTAATGTAAAAGGTCAGGATTATATATTATACCACCGCATATTTCCTCAAAAAAAAGATTATGTTTTACGACAACTTTGTATCGACAGTTTAAATTTTGACAACAAGAGAAATATCAAAAAAGTAATTCCAAAAGGAGTATCCGAATTCTAGAACCTTTTACTCTTGTTCTTAAAAGAGTTTGTGAGACCCCGTATTAATTACGAACTTAAATATCTCAAAAGTGATGGAATTGCATATTAAAGAAGAAGGTCATTTGCGACCTTCTTCTAAACTAAAACTTCTTTTTTTTTAATTAATTCTCCCCCCAGTCATATCTTACACGAAATACACCATTACTTGTTATATCAATATGGTATAAAAGCAAACATTTAAATTATAATTTTAAACTTCTCGAAAAGTCAAAATAGGACTAAGATGTTGGATTAGAATACTTATTACTTCTGCAAATGTCAAACGGTACCAACTGAACACAGGTGATGCTTTTTTCTTTAAAAAACTGTGTCCATGTGGTTTTATTAAAAAGGTATTTATACTTTATCTTCAGCCCCCACCTATCTCGTATCATTAAATAATTATTGTGTTTTCATCTATTCTACTTTCAATGTTATAACTTTGTTTAGATGAAAATTTTAGTAATAGAAGACGATCAAAGAGTAGCAGAACTCATTCAAAGAGGGCTCACAGAGCACGGATTTATTCCAACACTAGCTTATGATGGTTTATCCGGAAAAAAACTAGCCCTTAATAATCAATATGATCTGATTATTACAGATATTATCTTGCCCAAACTTGACGGACTTGATCTCTGTAAAGAGATACGCCAAATTAAACCCGATTTACCTATAATAATGCTTACTGCATTAGGCACAACCAATGATAAAGTAGAAGGTTTTGATGCTGGAGCAGATGATTATCTGACAAAACCTTTTGAAATGAGAGAGCTTTTAGTTCGTATTAGAGCCTTATTAAAGAGAAGTAATAATACTATAAATAATATCGGTTTTATTCTGAAATATGCTGATCTTGAAATGAATCTGCAAACCAAAAATGTAGTAAGAAACAAAACGGAAATAAACCTTACTCCAAAAGAATTTAAGCTCTTAGAATATATGCTCCAAAATTCGGAGCGTGTTTTATCCCGAACAGAAATTGCAGAGAAAGTATGGGATACTCTTTTTGATACTGGCACAAATTTTATTGATGTCTATATTAATTATCTAAGAAAAAAAATAGATAAAAATTTTGATAAAAAACTCATTCATACCCGATCCGGAATGGGATTTATTTTGAAAGCAGAATGAAAATCAGAACCAGACTAACCATATTGTTTACTATTATAACAGCTACTATTTTATTGGTATTTGCTGCTATTATTCTGGTTTCTGCAAGAGAAAACAGGGAAAAAGAGTTTTATGCATTATTAAAAAAGGAAGCAATTACCAAAGCCAATTTATTCTTTAATGCCAAAGTAAACAGTAAGACATTACAAGATATTTATAAAAACAATCGAGCGACATTAAATGAAGTTGAAGTTGCCATTTATACCACCTCATTTCAATTATTGTATCATGATGCTGTTGATATAGATGTTGTAAAAGAAACCAAACCAATGATTGATCAAATCGTCCAGAAAAGCGAAATACAGTTTTATCAGAATGATTGGCAGGTAATTGGAATGAAATATAAATTTCAAGAAAAAGAATATGTAATTACGGCTGCAGCATACGACGGATTTGGCTATATAAAGTTAGATAACTTGCTCGAAACCTGCATTATTGTCTTCATCATATCTATTTTGCTGCTCTATATAGCAGGTCGCTTTTTTTCAAAAAAAGCATTTGAACCTATCGTTAGAATGACAAATAAAGCAAAAAACATTTCGGCTACAAATCTTGACCTGCGATTAGACACAAACCAAAGTAAAGATGAAATATCAGAACTGGCAGCTACTTTTAATAAAATGCTAAACCGTCTGGAGAATTCCTTTGATTCACAAAAGCAATTTGTTTCTAATATTTCTCACGAATTACGAACACCTCTTTCGGCTATTATTACAGAACTTGAATTATCAACCAATAAAGAACGAAATAACGAAGAATATAAAGTCGTAATCTCAAACACATTACAAGATGCTAAAAAAATAGCGAAATTATCTAATAGTTTACTCGATCTTGCTAAAGCAAACTATGATCCTGCAGAAATTGCATTCAAAAAAGTACGTATTGATGAAGTTTTACTTGATGCCCAACAACAAGTTCAAAAATCAAATCCAAATTATAATATAGCTATTCATTTTGAAAATGATTTTGAAGATGATGACCAAATCACAGTTAATGGAAATGAATATTTACTAAAAGTAGCTTTTGTAAACCTGTTCGAAAATGGTTGTAAATTCTCCGAAAGCAAGCAAAGTAAAGTTGCCATCTTGTTTAAAAAAGAGGCCATTATTTTGCGATTTTCCGATAATGGTATTGGAATTTTAGAAGAAGACTTAAAACATATCTTTAAACCATTTTATCGAGGATTAAATAAAATTTATGCCGATGGAAATGGTATTGGATTGTCTTTGACCCAAAAAATCATTTTACTTCATAACGGAACAATCTCTGTTACATCTAATAAAAAAACAGGAACGATATTTACGGTTGAGCTTTGTCATGATGTAAAAAATGTTACAGCTTAAATCTTGCTAGTACAATTAAATTATTTTTTCACGCAGATTTAAACAGATGCACGCAGATAATTTTTTAATAGATCAAAAAAACAAATCTGCCAAAATCTGCTCCCGATAGCTATCGGGAGTGGCTAAAAACAATTATACTTACAAGGTTGAAAAAACCTGGCAGGATAGCCAAAACAACTTTCTAATAAAATTCTAATTTTTTTCTAAAACATCTCTAACAACCCCTCTTCAGGGGTTGCTCTATTTTTGCACCATTATAAAAGGAAGCTGTTTTGTTTAATAAAAATAGTTCTCGCCTAAACTTCAACGTAAACCTAACAGCTTTTCATAACCTGTTAGGTTTACATAAAAACAAACTATTATGATGCACAAAAGAAAATCCAAGTACAGACTCTTAATATTCAAAAATCTAAATCAAAATAGTATTCTTTTTTTAATTGCAATGACCATCCTTGCTGCATGTAATGATAAAAAAATAACAATAGAAAAAGATAATTATTCCGTACAAAACGATACTATTCTTGTTCCTGAAACATCTACAATTGCACCTAAACTAAGATTGGAAACTGTTAAATCCGAGCAATATCAATCCCAATTAATAACGGCTGGAACGGTAAAAGCAATTCCTAATTTTTATGCAGAAATTGCTCCTCCATTTTCTGGCAGAGTAACCAAAGTATATTTAAAACTAGGCATGAAAACTCAGGCTGGAACACCCCTTTTCGAAATGGTTTCACCTGATTTTATTGATGCACAAAAAAACTTCTTTCAGGCAAAATCGACTTTTCAAATAGCGAAGCTTTCGTTAAGACGCCAACAAGATTTAAAAAGTAATGGTGTAGGTTCTCAAAAAGATTTAGAAGAAGCAGAAACCAACTTTCAAGTAAACGAAAAAGAGTATCAAAATGCTGTTGCGAGCTTAAAAATATTTGGGGTAAATGTGAACAAACTTGTTTTTGGTCAACCCTTAATAATTACCTCCCCTATTGCGGGAGAAATCATAACAAACGAAGTAGTCATGGGGCAATATATAAAAGCTGATGATGCTCCCAAAGCTAAAGTTGCCGATTTAAAAAAGGTTTGGGTTGCAGGACAGATTAAAGAAAAAGATATTCGTTTTATACAGGAATTAGATGGTGCCGAAATTCAGGTTGCCTCTTGTCCTGATAAAAAAATCACAGGCAAAATATACCATGTCGACGAAATGGTTGATGAAGCCACCCGTAGTGTACAAGTATTAATTGAATGTCTTAATAAGGATCACACTCTTAAACCCGGTATGTATGTAACTGTGAAATTTATCGATACACCAAAAAACACCTTATTTGTTCCCGCCAAAGCTGTCTTACAGTTTAACGACAAAAGTTTTGTATTTGTAAAACTCGCAAAAGGAAAATATGCTAGACGTTATGTTGAAACTGGAATTTCCAACAATGGAAAAATAGCAATACAATCCGGATTAAAATCAAATGAAACAGTTATAAGCGAAGGTGCTTTTTATCTGCTTGAAGCGAAATAAAGTCAAGAGGTTCTGAGTTGCAAAGGGACAAAGGGACAAAGGTTTTCTGTAGATAGCGTTAAAAAACTTTTGAATCCTTTTAATCCTTTATCCCGATAACTATCTGGAGTGGCAAAAAAATTAACCGCAAAGATTCACCAAAGGTTCGCAAAGGTTTGAAATCCTAATAATCTGAGTATTCCGGGAGCTATCGGGAGTGGCAAAAAAAATACCCAATCTTTAAACCTTAGTATCTCAGAACCTCTGAACCTCTGAACCTTTGAGCCTTTGAGCCTTTGAACCTTTGAGCCTTTGAACCTTAACAAGAAAAAAAATGAAACAAAATATATTTGAAACAACAATAGCAAAACGCTGGCTTATTCTGGCGTTATTTTTACTCCTTTCTTTATTTGGCTACTATTCGTGGACAAAACTCTCGGTAGAGGCTTACCCTGATATTGGAGATGTAACCTCGCAAGTTGTAACACAGGTTCCCGGTCTTGCTGCCGAAGAAATAGAACAACAAATCACTATTCCGATCGAACGTGCAATAAACGGTTTACCGGGCATGCATGTTATGCGAAGCAAAAGTACTTTTGGATTATCTATGGTAACCATCGTTTTTGATGATGGTATCGAAGATTACTTTGCACGAACAAGAATTCAGGAACGTTTAAATGATGTCGAATTACCATATGGAGCAACACCCGGATTAGACCCGCTGACCTCTCCTACCGGCGAAATATTTCGCTATATCATTGAAAGCAAAAGCCATGATTTACGCGAGTTAAGTGAATTACAGGAGTACACCATTATTCCTAGAATCAAGCAGGTTTCAGGCGTTGCTGATGTTACCAATTTTGGCGGAATCACAACGCAATATCAGGTTGAACTTGATCCTCGAAAAATAGAGCAATATGGTTTATCACTAAGCGAAATAACTGAAACTATCGAAAAAAACAATGCCAATGTTGGCGGGAGCGTCATCAATCGTGGTGATCAATCATATGTTGTACGCGGAATAGGTTTGGTAAAAAATCTGAATGATATTGGCCGAATTGTAGTGAAATCGGTAAATGGAGTTCCTATTTATTTAAACGATATTGGAAAATTAAAATACGGAAATCTCGAGCGCAAAGGTGCATTGGGATATACAGACAAACGTGGTGTCGACTATTCGGATAATATCGAAGGAATTGTGCTTTTGCTGAAAAATCAAAACCCATCGGTAGTTTTAAAAGGTGTAAACGAAGCGGTTGATGATTTAAATAAAAACTATCTTCCGGAAGGAGTTCAGATCCATACTTTTTTAGACAGAACCAGTTTGGTAGAAACAACACTTTCTACTGTTTCTCATACTTTATTAGAAGGAATGGCACTGGTAATTATTGTATTAATTGTTTTTCTGGGTAGTTGGAGAGGTGCTTTATTAGTAGCAATTACAATTCCTATTTCACTTTTAATTGCTTTTATCTTAATGAAACTTACCAATATTCCAGCCAATTTACTTTCGCTGGGAGCAATTGATTTTGGAATTATTGTAGATGGCGCAATCGTAATGATGGAAACTATCCTGAAAAAACGAGAGGATAATGAAGACGTAGAACTCACCGAAAAAAGCATTGCAGAGCGAGTAAAAAGTGTTGCTCGTCCTATCTTTTTTGCTACTCTGATAATTATTACGGCTTACCTGCCCTTATTTGCCTTTGAGCGTGTAGAGAAAAAACTATTCACCCCAATGGCATTTACTGTCGGATATGCACTTTTTGGAGCATTATTGGTTGCTTTGCTGCTTATTCCGGGATTGGCATATTTTATCTATCGCAAACCACAAAAAATGTATCACAATAAATGGCTGGACAAACTCACGGGTTCTTATCATAATCGCATTCAAAAAATAATGCAGGCTCCAAAAAAAGTATTTGCACCTTTAATTGCAGTATTAGTCCTTGCATTTGCGCTTACTGTATTGGTAGGAAAAGATTTTTTACCTCCTTTGGATGAAGGCTCAATTTGGCTGCAAGTTTCATTACCGCCAGGTATTACTTTAGAGAAATCAAAAGAAATGAGTGATACGCTGCGTCATCGAACTTTAAAACATGATGAAGTAACTTATATGATGGTACAAGCAGGACGCAATGATGATGGAACAGATGCCTGGACGCCTTCTCATTTTGAATGCAGTATTGGGTTAAAACCTTATAATGAGTGGAAATCAGGTAAAACCAAAGCCGATTTAATCAAAGAACTTGCTGCCGAATATGCAACTATGCCCGGATATAATGTTGGTTTTTCGCAACCCATGATCGATGGTGTAATGGATAAAATCTCTGGAGCGCACAGCGAATTGGTTGTAAAAGTTTATGGTGAAGATTATAAGGAAACGCGCCGAATTGCCGAAGATATTATTCAAACGCTTAAAAATGTAAAAGGAGCTGTAGACTTAGCTATTGACCAGGAACCTCCTTTACCACAAATACAGGTTATTGCCGATCGTCAAAAGATTGCTCAATACGGGTTGAACGTAGATGATGTTTCAGAATTGATAGAAGTTGCTATGGGAGGAAAAGCCGTTTCTCAAATTTTTGTTGGCAACAAAGTCTACGACATCACTACACGTTACAATGAAGAAAGCCGTGATAATCCTGAAAAAATAGGAAACCTAATGCTTACTAATTCCGAAGGAATAAAAATTCCTTTATCACAAGTATGCGACATCAAACTCAATACCGGAGAAAGTACTATTGCCCGAGAAATGAACAAACGACATCTTACTGTTCGTTTAAATTTAAGAGACACCGATTTAAGTTCTTTCCTGAGTGAAGCACAATCCAAAATTGAAGAAAAAATAAAATATGATCATGAACAATTTAAGATAAAATGGGGTGGACAATTTGAAAATCAAGAACGCGCCTATAGCCATTTGGCAATAATAGTTCCTCTTGCTCTGGCGCTAATGTTTGTATTATTATATGGTGCATTCGGGAAATTTCGTCAGGCAGGATTATTAATGAGTATCGTTCCGCTGGCATTATTTGGAGGAATGTTGGCACTTAATGTACGTGGCATGACGCTCAATGTGTCTTCGGCAGTTGGTTTTATCGCCTTGTTTGGCGTTGCGATACAAAACGGAGTTATCATGATTTCGCACATTAACCAGCTTCGCAAAAAAGGAATGGACTTACTCTGCGCAGTTACAAATGGAGCAAAACAACGCTTCCGACCAGTATTAATGACTGCAACAGTAGCTGTATTGGGCTTATTACCAGCTTCACTGGCAACCGGTATAGGCAGCGATGTACAAAGACCCCTTGCAACAGTAATTGTCTACGGATTGCTATTTTCTACGATACTAACGCTATTCGTTTTACCATCACTTTACTATCTCATCGAGAAAAAATTTGATGAGGGAAATGAAGTGCAAAAAGATGAAATCAATAATCAATAAAATGATGAATTATGATTAAAAATATAATATCTAAATGGGTAATGCTTTTGCTGCTGCTGAATATTTCAACAGTATCAAACGCTCAAATTGATACCACATTTACACGAGTAAAAATGAATTACCCTGATTTCTTATCATTAGTAAACAAAAATAATTTAGGATATGCTGCCGAAAAATTTAATGTCAATATCGCTGAAGCTAATATTGAAGCTTCGAAAGTTTTTCCGGATCCTGAACTGGCAATAGGAGGCCACGACAATGGTCAACGAAGAATGCAAATGGGTTATGGTTTTTCGACTGAATTAAGCTGGACATTGGAACTTGGCGGGAAAAGAAAAGCCCGAATAAATGTAGCAAAAAGCAATAATGAACTAACCAAAGCTTTATTGGAAGACTATTTTCGAAATCTGCGCGCCGATGCAACTTTAAATTATCTAACCAGCCTAAAGCAAAAGGAAATCTTTAAAGTACAATTAACCTCCTTCACTATTCTTAAGAATATAGCTGTAGCAGATAGTATTCGTTTTAAGTTGGGTAGTATTACCGAAATTGATGCCCGTCAAAGTAAACTTGAAGCCAACTCTATGCTTAATGACGTTTACCAAAGTGAAGCCGATTGGAAAACTGCCTTATTGGAATTGGGCACTCTGACAGGGAATCAAAAAGCAGATAGTTTGTATTTGCCTATTGGCGATTTAACAAAATTTGATCGTTTATTTGATTTAAGTGAGCTTATCGTTTCTGCCGAAAATAATCGAGCCGATTTATTGGCAGCGCTAAAAAATAAAAATGTATCAGAAGATGTTTTAAAATTGGCCAAAGCAAATAGAGTTTTGGACTTAGGATTAAATATGGGAGTAGAAAGTGCCTCTGTAGTAACCAATATTGTTGCTCCTACTCCATCTTCAAATACTGTGTCGATGGGTATTAATATTCCGCTAAAATTTTCTAATCGCTATAAAGGAGAGTTAAAAGCTGCTGAATATAGTGTGCAACAAGCTGATGTTTTATATAAACAAACAGAATTACAAATCCAGACAGAGGTTAGAAAAGCATGGTTTAACTATCTCACCACACAAAAACAGGTTCGCCAATTTAATACTGGTTTGCTAGCTGATGCACAACGATTACTCGATGGAAAAATCTACAGTTATAAACGTGGAGAAACCACTCTGCTCGATGTATTAAATGCGCAACGAACCTTTAATGAAACTCAACTTAATTATTATGAAACCCTGTACAATTATGCCGCAGCACTGGTTGAACTAGAAAAAACCGCTGGCATTTGGGATATTAATTTTTAAAATAATCTAAAAAATATGAAAAATACATATACAATTTTCTTCATGCTCTTTTTTATATTAAAAATCAGCGCGCAACAAGAAGGACTTACTTTTGGAATAAGTGGCGGTTTAAACTCTGCATATTTGACAGGAAAAAATATTGATAACTTATCTAATGATGGTTATCAAAAAAGTACAATTGGGCAAACAATTGGAATTACGCTCGACAATAAAACATCTAAATACTTTGGTTTAAAACACGAATTATTTTACAGCCGACGATTTATGACAATCAAAATTAATGACGGGATAAATCCAGAATTCACAAGTAAATTTAAACGTCAGTATATAGATATATTTCCTGCCAGTCCCTGTTTTTATTATAAAGGATTTCAGGTTTATGCAGGACCATATCTGGGTGTTTTATTAAACGCTTCTGTACAACATAAAGATACCAACGGAAATACATATACTGATAAATCAATTTATGGCACTGGTGAAGCTCCAAGCAATTATAGTCAGAAAATGGATGCCGGTTTTGTTGCAGGTTTAAATTATGAATTACCAAATGGTATTAATATTGGCGGAAGATTTATCCGTGGCTTTGTACCACTAATCGAAAATGCAAATACAAAACAGCAATGGAAAATTTATAATGAGAGCTTTTTTGTTACAATAGGGTATACTTTTAGTAATCCTTGATTTTCAACAATAGATCCTAGTTGCCATATCCTTGAACAAACTGGTTAAATGATACTGATAAATCGCTAATAAAATTAGAAAACTATTGATTTAGATCAATAGTTTTTATTGACCTACCTCATCGTACAAATTAATTATCAACCCCGAAATTTGCCATTTTTAATGTGGATCTGTTTAAGCTTATTTCATATCAATGAGAAGGAAGTAATTAATCCACTGCGTAGATCAATATCTTTTGTTTGATCCTTTAATATTGGTCTATATAAAAGAAATAGATTTTTAGGAGTATCGTTTATGTCTCGTCCTGAAATAAATTGACATAAAATTTACAATTTCTAAGAAACCCAAAAAAAATATGCAAAGTCAGTCCCGAAGGCTTTCGGGATTGCACAGCTTTTTATTAGAATACTTTGGAGATCTTGAGGTTTTAAATTTCTCATTGAATATTGGAATGATATCTTAAAAAAATGCAGTTTTCAAATTCATTGATAGATATATAAAGTTAACTACTATTCTTCAAGCAAACCAGAAAGGTCTCTAATAAACTTTCTTTCTAAAATAATTATAGCAGAAAAATCATCTCCTAATCATATAATGAAAGTTTGACATCTTTGATTGGTGTCACCTTTGGATTATAAATTTAAATTGAGTAAAACAATAAAATAAGATTGCTCTCATACAAAAAAGCAGTGCTTTTGATCTGTAGAATCAAAAATCTCGTATTCCATAATATAAAAACAGGTAGAATTACGCTTAAAAATACGGATTTTACTGAGTTTATTTGTTAAAGAATTTCATCCGCAAAAAGAATAAACCAATAACTAAACTACCTAATCATGGAAAACTATTTACACGGCTTACTCGACGAAGACAACGACCTTATTGTCCAGCAATACTTAAAGTACATTGACGAGGGAATCCCGCGTACGGATAAACCAAAAGATGTATTGATCATTGGTGCAGGAATGGCAGGAATGGTAGCCGCGGGTCTTTTAAAACAGGCGGGGCATAATGTTACGATAGTCGAATCAAACACCCGTGTTGGCGGCAGGATCAAGACTTTCAGGAATTCTAAAAACAAAAAATATTTTGAAGACGACAGTGTTTATGGTGAAGCCGGTGCGATGCGCATCCCAACCATACACCAGATGGTACTCAAATACATTGATAAACTCGGACTCAAAACCGAGCCTTTTTATTATCTGTCTGTCGATAAGGAACAGGCAATTGCACATCAGGCAGACCCCACTAAACCAGAGCCGGAGGTTACTAGAAATTCCCTTTTCTACGTTAATCGCAAACGTGTTGTCCAGAATGAATATATCCCAAAAAATAAAACTACAGTTGTCGATGTAAACAAACTACTGGATTTTCATCTGGGTAGCAGCGAAAACATGCGTGCCGACCAGTTAATGGCCAATCTCATTAATCCGCTTAAGGCTTTTATTGCAGAAGATCCTGAGAAGAACTGGCCTTTGCTGATTGAACGTTACGGAGAATATTCGATGCGTCGTTTCTTAAAAGAAAATTCGATGTATTCAGAGAATGCCATCGAGATGATTGGGGTCATGCAAAATCTGGAATCCAGGATGGCCTATGATTTTATCCAAAGTTTTATTGAGCAAAATATCATCAAGGATTCTACTCGGTTTATGGAAATTGTTGGCGGAAGCGACATGCTGCCAAATGCATTCTTCAAAGCTCATAGTCTCGAAGAAAACACCTATTTTGATTGCAGGATGACCAAAATGACGCTCGTTAACGACAAGGTAAAGATAGAAGTGGATATTGAAGTACAGCGAGACTTTCAGTTTTATGAAGACGCAGGATTCAAAGCATTAAAAACGCCGATCAGTGACCTGGAATTTGATGAAGTGATTGTCACCATACCCTTTTCGGCATTAAGACATGTGTATGTAACGCCACAATTCAAGCAGCATAAACGAAAAGCAATCCGAGAACTGCACTACGATTCTGCTACTAAAATATTGCTGGAATTTCGTGAGAAATGGTGGCAGGAAGCACCTTATAATATTGTTGGTGGCGGTACGATTACTGATTTTTCGAACCGTTTCACCTATTATCCTAGTAATGATTTGGGAAGTAAAGGACATGGTGTTGTACTGGCATCTTATTGCTGGTCTGACGAAGCAAGCCGCTGGGATTCTATGGATGACGACGACAGGTATTTTTATGCGCTTAAAAACCTGGCCATCATGCACTCCGATGATGAGAAGGAACAGCAGCGCATTATCGACCTTGCTGTAATTAGCTCGAGCATCAAGGACCATAAAGAAGACAAAGCCGGAAAATTGATCGGTGCTGCAACACAAAGCTGGATGCGCGACCCGTATGCTTATGGTGAAGCGGCAATATTTAATCCAGGACAGTTACAATTATTACAGCGTCACATCATCTCAACCGAATGGAATGGAAAAGCACATTTTGCAGGAGAGCATACTTCCCTGAAACATGCCTGGATTGAAGGCGCCATCGAGTCCGGAATCCGTACCGCACTCGAGGTCAACGAAAATACTGGTAACCTGAATAACCCAATTTAAGATGTCACAGAAAAAAATCTCCGTTGCAAAATACCTGCAAATACGCCTGGAACAATTAGGACTCACGTATTTATTTGGAATTGCAGGCAATTATACCGCGCCGTTTTTAAATACGATTCACGAAGACAAAAATGCAAAAATTAAAATCGTTAACGACACAAATGAAATAAACGCCGGGCATTGCGCTGATGCCTACGCACGTCTAAACGGCTTCGCTGCAGTAGCGGTAACGTATGGCGTGGGAGCATTTACGCTGCTCAATTCAGTTGCAGGTTCTTATGTAGAGCACTGTCCCGTGCTTGTCATTAATGGAGCTCCAACCAACAAAGACCAGCAACGAAGTCTCGTTCAGGGCATGCTGGCATCGCATATGACAGGTGATATGTATAGCAACATCAATGTGTTTCGAAACGTTACCGTTGCGGCAGAACAAATCACAGGTTCATCAGATGCTCCTTATAAAATTGACGCAATCTTGAATGCCTGTATCTTATATGGAAGACCGGTTTATCTTGAGGTTTTTGAAGATGTATGGCGAATGGAATGTAATCCACCTGTCACTCCATTGGTAGAAAGAGAGTTATCTAAATGTCAAACAAGTGCACGCAAGGCTGCTCAAAGAGTAGCTGCATTGGCACGCGGAAAAGAAATTATTTTCTGGGGTGGCATTGAAATCCAGCGCTACGGTATTCAAAAAGAATTCCTGGATCTGATCGAAAGTACCGATACAGAATTTGTGACCTCTATACTCGGGAAATCAATCGTATCCGAAAACCATCCTAAGTTCAAAGGTGTTTTTAATGGCAAAGCATCTCCAAAAGATGTTAAGGAACAATTCGAAAAAGCTCAGCTAAAAATTGGTCTTGGTGTATGGACCACCGGCAAAAACCTGGGTGGTTTTGATGTCTGGAAAGAAGATACTGTACTTGCCAATCACAGCGGTGTAAGGATTGGCGCTTCTTATGTTGCCAATGTATCGCTAAGAGATTTTATTATATTTCTAAAAGAAGAACTTACCAAAGTTACTTTTAGTGCTTACGAAATGTACGATGCAGAGAAGCTGCCTGAGTCATTTTTCCTGGCTAATAACAAAATAACGAAAAAAGGAAAACCGGCTCTTACTTATGATACGTTTTTCAGCCGAATCAATAGTTTTATAGACGAGAGACATATAGTGGTTGCCGATGCTGGTTTTCCTTTATTGGGTGCCCAAGGTATTCGTATTGCAGAACCTAACGGATTCGTAGCACAGGCATCATGGCTTTCGATAGGTTATTCTGTTCCTGCAGCAACCGGAATAAAATGTGCCAGACCTGATAAAAGGCCGGTAGTATTTGTTGGAGATGGTGCTTTTCAGGAAACCTGTCAGGCTATATCTACACAGAATAAACTGAAACACGACACCATTGTTTTTGTTTTGGATAATGGTATTTACGGTATTGAACAAATGCTTGTTAATCCAAATCCGTTTCGTGGTGCAGATAAGGTAGAATATAGTGTTCCCGATTTAAACAACGTTTATGATTACAACGAAATGCACCGTTGGAAATATGCAAAACTCGTTGATGTATTTGGAGGTAAAGGTTTTGAAGTCAACAGTCTCGACGAACTCGAGGGAGTTTTGATACAGCTAGACAGCATTAAGGAAAACACCATTATACATGTAAACATACCTAAGACGTCTATTCCAGAAGCAATTGCTTATAAGACAGAGGAGCCAGGAGAGGATGAATTTCTGGATAAAAACTGGAGTTTATGTTAGGTTTAAGACGGGTTAATTTTTAAAACATTTCGTCAGGACAAACAAAAAAAGCCGTCTCAGTTCTAATTCCTGAGATGGCTATTTTAATGAATCTGTGTTTACTTATTTTTTACTTTATTATTTTTACACCTTTTTCTGATTGCACTTTGCCAATGTAAACTCTGCTCTGCGAAGTATTCATCACCAAAACTACAAATGTCTCTGACTTTGCCTCAATTTAGGATTTATTTTAAAATGGAGTTTTCTAATTTGCTACAAAAAACTAAGGCAGTTAACTTAATTATTATCTAAATTTTCAATGTTTTAAATTTTATGGCAAAATCGTGGCACATGAAGTTTTTGAAAACTAAAAATTCAGCAAAATCAAGTTTTAACGGGGCTAGGTTCGAAACTTTAAAAGTCAAAAAAACAAAAGAGACGATCAATTTTGGTCGTCTCTTTAATTATTCAAAAATTATAAATTTGTGTTCTTTTTTAGTTAGTTATATTGCTATTCTATAAAAACACCTTCTAAAACATTACCAGTAATTTTGAGATGGAAAATCAATTTTTCATAATTGAAATATTCAAATTATTAACGCTCTGACTTTAAATTTATTTTACCTTTCTGAAGTCCTTTACCTGTTACTTCCAATTGTATTGCACCTGTAGTTTTGACTGCTTTAACCAAGACCACTAGTTTACCGCTGAAAAGCTTCATTTTGTTTTCGTGAAATATTTCCAATGATGTGGCATCGCCATTGCATGCAGCCCTGTACGTTGCTGCTCCGGTTACTTTAAATTGAAGTTCATCAACTGCTGTAGGACACGGAATTCCGTTTTTATCTACAACCGAAACGGTTACAAAAGAGATATCATCGCCATCGGCTTTAATGACTTTACGATCTGCTTCGAGAATAATTTTGTATGGATCTCCGGCGGTTCTAACCTCGCTTTCGGCAGCTATTTTTCCATTTGAATCAAATGCTACAACTTTTACCGTTCCAGATTCATATTTCACATCATTCCACATTAAACGATAACGGTTTTGCGGAGTTGAATTGTTTTTTTTCTGAACGCCCATACTTTTTCCGTTTACGAAAAGTTCTGCGCTGTCATAATTGGTGTAAACAAAAACGGGAGTAATTTCGCCTTCTCTTCCTTTCCAGTTCCAATGTGGCAATATGTGAAGCGTTTTATCCTCCTTATTCCATCTGCTTCTGTACAAATAAAAACGGTCCTTAGGAAGTCCCGCTAAATCAGAAATTCCGAAATAAGAACTTCTTGATGGCCATTTTTCATCATAAGGCGTTGGTTCTCCTAAATAATCAAAACCGGTCCAGACAAATTCGCCAATAACCCACGGTTTATCATCCTGAAGCACAAAATCTTCATCAGGAACATTCGACCAGCTGCACGCTTCAAGATCATAAGACGAAGACTGAAGATCATCGTATTGTTTCTCTTTTTGCTGTACAACAGGAAATTTATAAATTCCTCTTGAACTCACCGTTGAAGCAGTTTCTGAACCCAAAATAAATCCTTGCGGAAATGATTTATAAGCTTCTTCATAAAGATGAACTCTATAGTTCAAACCTGGTACATCTAATAAAGCCCCAAAACCGGATTCCATAGTTTGTTTTACCTGATCCATTCCCACAGTTACCGGACGCGTAGGATCTTCTCTATGAAAAACATCCTGCAAAAATTTAGCTCTTGTCAAACCTTCGGCTCCATATTGATCCGGAACTTCATTTCCTGAACTCCACATTACAATACAAGGATGATTTCTCGTAGCTCTCACTAAATTTACAATATCTTTCTCTGCGTATTCTTCAAAAAAGCGATGATATCCGTTTTGTACTTTTGGCTTTGCCCATTCATCAAAACTTTCGGCAAGAAACATAAATCCCATTTCGTCAGCCAATTCAAGCTGTTCAAAAGAAGGCATATTATGAGAACTTCTAATCGCATTACATCCCATATCTTTTAGAATCGTAAGCTGTCTGCGAAGTGCCGCTTTGTTTACCGCAGCACCAAGCGGACCAAGATCATGATGAAGACAAACTCCCTTAAATTTTGTTACTTTTCCGTTAAGGCTAAATCCTTTATTGGCTTCGTATTTAATCGATCTGATTCCGAATTTTATACTTTGTTCGTCTTTTAAAGTTCCGTCGGCCGCATATAATTTAGTAATCGCTGTATATAAATAAGGCGTTTCAGGACTCCATAAATGAGGTTTTGCAACATCAATAGTCTGATGAAATTTTCCGTCTTTTATTTCTGTCACTTTCTGTGTTGCTACTGTAGTATTAGTTGCATCTTTTATCTCCGTTACCATCGACAAATTATTGCCATTGACTTCAGCTTTAAGATCGACAACAGCAGTATTTTCTGTGATGTATGGAGTTGTAATAAAAGTTCCCCATTGTACAAAGTTTTCTTCTTCTTTTACTACAATGCTCACTTTTCTATATAAACCTGCACCGGGATACCATCTTGAAGAAAATGGTTCATTAGTCAATTTTACAGCCATTACATTTTCTGATCCGGCTATTAAATCTTTCGAAATATCAATATAAAAATAGCTGTATCCATAACCCCATTCTCCAACCTTTTTTCCGTTTAAATAAACTTGTGGTTCACTCATTGCGCCTTCAAAAATAAGAAGTGCTTTTTTTCCTTTTTTAAATTCTGGAATAGAAAATGTATTGCGATACCAACCTGTACCAATATGCGGAAGTGCTCCGGTACGACCCGTTTTTTCTGTAGGCACTTTTTCTCCATTTTGTTCAATTGCCGAAACTTGTTTGTCCCATTCTTTATCAAAAGGTCCATAAATAGCCCAATCGTGTGGTACACTCACTTTTTCCCACTTTGAAGTATTAAAATCTACAGAAAAGGCATCTCCTTTTACGGCTTTAGAAAAGCGCCAGTTATCTTTTAAAACAGTAGTGGATTGTGACATCATTTTTCCAGAAGAAAAAACCAGAAGAAATACGAACAATATTGATCTAAAAATTAATTTCATTTTATGTTTTATTTTTTCACTATTAAGAGATTAAGATCATTTAGCTTAATGAAACTTAATATCTTAATGGTAAAATTTAATTTTTAATTTTTGAAAGCATCCAAAGCCGGCGACGGTTTCCCATCAGAAAGCCAAGCGTTTAATTGATAACCGCTCCAGCTTTTTTCGCCTTGCGGTTCCCAATAAATAACACCTAAACCTTTATGATCAGGTACGCTTTTTACGGCTTTTATAGTAGCTTCAAGCATTTCTTTGGTATTTTGTACTGCTGTATAATCGCCACCAACTTCTACCACCATCACTTCTTTATTGTAACGGGAAGCCATGTCTTTTAGATTATT
This sequence comes from Flavobacterium sp. ov086, assembly GCF_900187965.1. Taxonomy (GTDB): domain Bacteria; phylum Bacteroidota; class Bacteroidia; order Flavobacteriales; family Flavobacteriaceae; genus Flavobacterium. Next base: position 151,043 of record NZ_FZNL01000014.1, read on the forward strand.
TTCTAAATCTAAAATTGTACTTTGATAATCGGTTTTGATCCAATATGGATAATAGGATAAACCAATTACATCATATTTTACCTTATTTTCAGTCGCTTTGTCAAAAAACCATCTGAATTTTTCACTTTTATTTCCTTCGTCCAAATGAACGATTACTTTAATTTTTGGATCGATGGCTTTTGTTGCTTCGTATCCTTTATCCAGTAATTGTGCCAACTGACTGAAATTATCTGTACTTCCTTCCGGCCAAAGCATTCCACCCGGAATTTCATTTCCAACCTGAACCCATTCCGGTGTTACTCCCGCTTTTTTCAACATTTTCAAGACATCATAAGTATGTTGGTAAACATCGGTTAACAATTCAGGAAAAGAATGTTTTGCCCATGCAGCAGGTTTATTTTGTTTGCCGGGATCTGCCCATGAATCGCTGTAATGAAAATCGATCATGATACGCATTCCCTTTTTTTGCGCGCGAACCGCCATGACAACTGTTTCTTGGGGACTGCAGTGTCCGCTGGCTTTATCATCATTAGGGTTTACCCAAACGCGCAAACGAATGGTATTTATTCCTCGGTCTTTTAGTAATTGCAGACAGTCTTTTTGAGAACCGTCTGCGTCATAAAACTTATAACCTGTTGCTTCCATTTGTGGCAGCCAGCCTACATCTGCTCCGTTTGAAAAGGAGTTTTTTTTGCTAATCATTTTTGATTTACAAGAAGTAAATGCAAGGACAATTAGCATCAAAAAAGATATAATTTTAAGTAAATTTTTCATGTTTTAGTCTTTGCTGAAAGCTTGCATTACTGATAAAGCGTTGTTATCAAAACTGTATAAAGCCTGATTTTCGAATGTAGATCCGCTTGTAGATTGTGGTCCTTTAAAAGCAACCCATTCGCCTCCCCAATACGCAAATCCTTGTCCAAATTCTGATGTTTTTACGATGTTTTTAATATCCATCACAAAAGTTCTTTGTCCCGCCGGAGTTGCCGGATAACCCGCTACCAACTGATCGTTTGTTCCTACGATATTATTAGTCTGATCATTGTGCAATAGCGTAAAAGGATAAGCGGTTTCTGCAATCAGTACTTTTTTACCGAATTTCTTTCCTAAAGCATCAATAGTATTTTTTACTACTGTCAAATCTTTACCATGCCAAACCGGATAATAGGATAATCCGATATAATCGTAATCGATACTTTTCATTTTAGTAAAAAACCAATCTGTAGCGCCGCCGTCTACACCTGCATAATGAATCATTATTTTTGTGTTTGGTGCTTTACTGCGAACTGTTGCACTTGCAGCACTCAATAAAGCGATACATTGTTGTTCGTTACTGATTAGATTTCCTTGTGGCCACAATAATCCGCTATTGATTTCATTACCAATTTGGATAATATCCGGTTTTACTTCTGTAATTATTGTTGATGTATAATTGGTAACGGCTGTTTTTAAATCGGTAAAAGATAAATTTTTCCATTCTTCGGGAGTTGTCTGAGCGCCTGGATCTGCCCAATTATCAGAATAGTGAACGGTAAGCCAAACTCTTAAACCGGCTTGTCTTGCTTTTTGTGCCAATTGTTTTACTTCGTTTAAACCGGAACGACCGTTTACAGGATTTTTCCATAAACGAATTCGGACTGTATTACAACCTGTATTTTTTAATGTTGTAAGCATTGGTTCGGCTTTGCCATTGCTGTAAAATTTAGTTCCCAAAGATTCCATTTGAGGAAGAAAAGAAACATCTGATGCTCTGATAAAAGTATCCGTTGCATCAGGCGGATTTACAGCTTCTGTATCTGCAGCATCATTACTTGAGCACGAAAATTGAATTGCAGTTACAGCAATTAACCCAAGAATTTTTATATATTTTTTCATGATAGGAGTTATAATGATTGAAATTTTGAATTTAGAAGAAGCCCCAAAATAAGCTGAGGCTTCTCTTATTTTTTAATTCAATTTATGGAGTTGAAATGAACATGTAACGACCATCCAAGTCATTGAACCAGATTTCATATTTTCCAGCTTCAACAATAATATCTCCGCCATTATCTCCCCAGCTTACATCCCATTTGCCATTAGCTTTAAACTTCATTTTTCCGGCTTTTAAAGTCTGAGTAACTTTCCAGATATGTCCGTCAAAATCAGATTTTACCAAAGGAACTTCTGTATCCCAACCTGTATCATCGCCTGTTAATACAGAACCAGTTAGACCAATTGTTGCGTACATTGTCATTGGTCCTGTATAAGGCGTGATTTTGTATGTCAATTCTTCAAGATTAACTTCAAAACTATAATAACCTGAAGCTGTTGTAGGGAAAACACCCGGATCAGTATCGCTTTCTGTTGCTCTGTATTGTACTGCAGCACCATTTGTTCCGTAAGCCGGAGCCCAGAATCCAATTTGCTCTATTAATTTGAAACCGTCTTTATTAAAAAATCCTGTATAATAGAACTTTGCAGTTTCTTTTGTATCTCTGTAAATTGGCATATTGTTGCTCGTTACACTCCATCCTGCAGCAGTTCCGGGTCCTACTAAAAACAAATCAATTCTAGGGAATACGCCTCTGTAAGGCGTTAATGCAATCGTAATTGGCGTAGAATTTTTTGGCTCAGAAAGTGTTGTTCCAACCGTAGATTTAATTCTAACATCAATTGTTCCTTCAACATCAGGCGTAAGACCCAATTCAAGTGCTTTTGCATTAAGTTCTGCTACTGTAATACTTGCATGAGTAGAAGTCGATGACGTAATATCTACCGGAGCTGCAAATTCAGTATTACTGGCTGCAAACTGTAATGTATAAGTAACGATTGTAGGTGTTCCGTAACTCACTTTTTCCCAGGTAAAAGTCAAAGCAGTATTGTTAGGCGTGTCTTTATTTAAAACAGTCGAAGAACCATTATCAGGTGTAATCATAGAAAAAGCAGCTTCCTGAGGCTCCAAGATCATCAAATCTGTTTCGTTTTCACAAGACCAAAGTCCTGTAACTAAAGCAATAGCTATAAAAATTTTATATATGTGTTTCATTTTTCGTATCGTTTATGTTTTAAAAAAAGTTTAGTAACCCGTGTTTTGAGTCAAATTTCTATTGGCTCCCAATGATCCTTCCGGAATTGGGAAAACGCTCATGTAAGCCGGAATCGAAATCCCTTTTGAAGAATTTCCTTTCCACGCCCAATTGTAAGATCCTCCGGTATATTTTCCAAAACGAATTAAATCTTGTCTTCGGTGTGCTTCCCAGTGTAATTCACGCGCTCTTTCGTCAATTAAAAAATCCAGCGTTAAGTCGCTTAAAGCAATGTTTCCAATAGTCGAATTATTATTTGCTCTTTTTCTTAAAGCATTTACATAATCTAATGCTTGTGCCGTAGTTCCGTTTCCTCCTCTTAAAGTCGCTTCTGCATACATTAAATACACATCGGCTAATCTGAATAATGGAAAATCAGTATCAGCATAAGTTGAGCTTATTCCGTTTACTCCTGTTGACGTTTTATTCGAAAATTTAGATAAAATATAACCTTGAGTTTTTACACCAATATCTTCAATATCAATAGATCTTTGTTTTGCAGGATCGCCCGCAACACCTTTCCCTATGGTATTTCTTGTGTCTTGACTAAATTTTACACCATCAAATTTTTGAGCAAATTCTTTTCTGATTCGAAGTGCTCCAGTCCAGCCACCAATTCCAAAATCGGCACCATTGTTTTCCCATGCACCAATTTGTCCGTTTGTTAAAACCGTTGTCGCTCCCCAGTTTTGAGAAACTGCTCCATCTGATTGGATTCCGAAAATAATTTCTTCAGATGTGTTGTTATCTGCTTTAAAGTTGTCCAGATATTTTGGCTTCAAAGTATATCCGCCTGCAATGATTTCGTTACACATTGTAATACAATCATTAAAACGATTTGCCTGAATATATACTTCTGCATTCAAATACATTTTTGCCAAAATCATACGTGCCATAGATTGGTCTAAACGTCCGTATTCATTTGTTCTTGCTGCTTTTAAATCTGGTAAAACCGCTTTTAATTCCCCTTCGATAAAATCAAATAATTGTTTTCTGTTAAACTCAGGTCCGGCAAAATTTACAGGATCATTTTCGGTGTACATTGGTGCTTTTCCAAATAAATCCATCATGTTATAATACGCATACGCTCTTAAAACACGAACTTCTTTACGCCAAAGTGCAATATCTGCCAGTGTTGCAGCATTTGTAATACCTCTTGAACTTAGTTTTTCCGGTGTACTCTGACGTAAAAATTCGTTTGCATACGAAACAGAAACCATGGTTCTACTAAACATTCCGAGAATAACAGGATTTGCCGGTGTCCAGATATTACGTTGTAATTCTGCCGTTCCTCCGTCATTTTCATAACTCCAAACCAGTTCGTCTGTAGTTAATTCCTGCATGTACAATAAACACCTTGTAAACTGGCTTGTTCCGGCATCTACACCTTCAAGCGAAGAATCATTAGGACCAATAACTCCTGTTAGAGTTAAATTTCCGTAAACTCCTGCGAAAGCTTTTTTATATCCGTCAGGCGTAGAAAATAATACATCAGAAGAAAGAACGTCGTCATCTTTCGAAACTACGTTTAAATCATCTGTACATGACTGAAAAACCAAAGTCAATGCTACTATTGCTATTACTATATATTTTTTCATGATTGCTGTATTAAAATTTAAGATTAAGACCAAATAATACTGATCGTTGTCTTGGATAAATCGTTTTGTCTACACCGTTGTTTGTAATTTCCGGATCTAAACCAGTGTACTTTGTAAGTACAAAAACGTTCTGAACTCCAGTTGATACTCTTAACGACGCTTTACTGTTTAGCCAATTGTTTAAAGTATATCCTAACGTAACGTTGTCCATTTTTAAGAATGAAGCATTCTCGATATAAAGATCTGACAATACTACATTTGAAGTAGTGTGAAAATTAGTATCCAATACCTGAGACGGAACATTACTTAAAACTCCACCGTTTTCCATAGCATCATATTGCGCTCTGCTGGCGTCTACGGCATTAAAAATTCTGTTACCAATACTTGCTCTTAAATTGAATGAAAAATCGAATTTTTTATAATTCATATTGGATGCAAATCCTAAAGTAAAATCAGGATCAGGATTATTATAAATGTATTTATCCGAATCATTTTTGATATTATCGCCATTTAAATCTGCAAAAGCACCTTCAATTGGTTTTCCTTCATTATTGTATAATTGTTTGTAAACGTAGAAAGAATAAGGTGTATAACCTTCTCTGAAAATTTGTCCCGGAGTTCCTGTTCCTGCAATATTGTCTCCTAAAAAGATATCGCTTCCGTTTACCAGATTTTTGATTCTTCTTTCGAATTTGGAAATATTAAAATTCATATTCCAATTGAAATTCTGTGTTTTAATGGCATTCGCATTAAGCGTAAACTCGACACCTTTTGTGGTAAAGCTTCCTACGTTTTGATATACACGATTAGAAAAATTACTACCATCAGATATTGCTGCATTTACCAATAAATCTTTAGATTCTTTGTAATACACATCAAGTCCCGCAGATAAGCGATTGTCTAAGAAACCGAAATCAAGACCTGCATTATAAGATGTAGTTTCTTCCCATTTCAGGTTATTTGTTCTTTTTGAAGGAAGTGCAACCGGAACCGGACTTGTACCAAAATAGTATTCAGAATTTCCGCTGCCAACCTGGTATTTTTGCAAGTATCCGTTAGGTTCAGGAATATCTTGTTGTCCTGTAATACCGTAACTTAATCTTAATTTTAAGTCCGATAATACGGTACTTTCTTTAAAGAAATCTTCTTTGATCTTCCATGCAAAAGCTACAGAAGGGAAATTTCCCCAACGATTCGCTTCTTCAAATCTTGAAGAACCATCTCGTCTATAAGACAGCGTTAGTAAATATTTGTCTCTGAAATTTAAGTTTGTTCTCGCAAAAAATCCTAATAAAACAACATCTGTATCCAGCGTAGTTTCAGGAAATGTTGATGGTAAATCCGGATTTAGGATATTACCAGTTTCAAATTTTGAACTTTGAAATTTTTGATACGAATAACCAGCTGTCGCTTCAAAATTCAATGATTTGAATGTTTTATTATACACTAAATAAGTATCTAATAATTTATTTTTTCTCGTTGCTTCTGTATATTCATTTGTACCATACGGAATGTTGTTGTTTGATGGAGCAGAACCTGCATCAGCACCAACCAATCTTCTTCTGTCTCCATTTGATTCATCATAACCAACATTTACAACGGCTCTTAAAGCAGGTAAAAAATGGAATTTATAATCAATTTCAAAATTTCCAAAAATCCTGTCATTCGTTCCTCTGTCATTGGTATTCAACAATTGCGAAACAGGATTTCTTGCAGCAGTTGAAACTAACGGATAATTTCCGTTGGAATCAATTCCGGTAGTATATTCAAAATAACCTCCATAAGGCGCACCGTCAACTTTTATGGGCTGAGTTGGGTCAAAACCAATTGCAGCTCCTTCAACAGCATCTGTAAATCTGTTTTTTTCGTTGGTATAATTTGCCGAAAGTCTCAATTTTAAATGATTGTCAAGGAAAGTTGGATTCATTACTAAACCAACCGTATTTCTTTTGAAGTTATTCGTCAAACGCAAACCTTGTTGATCTGTATTTCCTAAGGTTAAACTCGTTGGAATGATATTGAATAAACTTCCTCTAACGGCTAAACTTTGATCAATCGTTCCTGTGTTTCTGTAAATTGCTTTTTGCCAATCTGTATTTGCAGTTCCCAGTTTATTTTGATCATCGCTTCTTCTGTCGGCGATAACACTTCTAAATTCATCTGCACTAAAAACATCAACAGTTTTTGTCAATGTTCCTGCAGCATATTGTACATTATAATCTACAGATAATGCTTTGCTTCCTTTTTTAGTAGTGATAATAATAACACCATTTGAAGCGCGAGAACCATAAATTGCAGAAGCCGATGCATCTTTTAAAACCGTAATAGATTCTACCGTTGCAGGATTTAATGAGGCTAAAAATGAAGAAGATCCCGTATTTGTAGTATTATCCAGAGGTAATCCGTCGATAACAATAAGTGGATCATTACTTGCAAAAAGCGAACTTCCTCCTCGAATTCTGATTTGAGAACTAGAACCCGGAGCACCCGTTGAATTTACGGTTAAACCGGCTACTCTTCCATTAAGAAGATTCTCCGTAGTAATGTTATTTCCTTTGTTAAAGTCTTTGGTCGTAAGTGCGGTAACAGATCCTGTTGCGTCTTTCTTTTTAACGCTTCCGTAACCTACCTGAACAACAACTTCTTTCAGTTGATTATTGTCTTCTTCAAGATATACAGTTATATTTTTTTGTCCCGCAACCGCGACAACTTGATTGGTATAACCGGTATAAGAAAACGCAATCTGACTATTTGCTTTTACTCCATTTAATTGAAATTTTCCGTCAAAGTCAGTAGAGGTACTAATGTTTGCCCCTGATACTTTTATGTTTACTCCTGGTATGGGTTGCTTGGTAGATTTTTCCAAGACAATACCACTAATTGTGCCCTGAGCAAAAACACAAAAAGGAAGTAAGAGCAATAAAAGTAAAAATTTGGATTTAATTATTTTCATACTTTTTTAATTGGGCTGGTTTAAGTTAGTTTTTATTAATTAAGTGTTGGTTACAAAATGATTGTAGAGCTATTAGTTTACTCTTTCTTTTACGATAAGAAAAGGTTTTGCTCTGTACTTTTTAATTGAAATGTTGGTCATGTTTAAATTGTTTTTGGTTAAATAATTGGTTAGTTTGTTTTCGTTGATTTACTAATTAACTATTATTACTCAATCGTTATAGCTTATCAACTCATTCTGCAAATTAAGCACAGAGTATGGTATTTAGACAGGGAAAAATTCATTTATAAAAGGGGACAATTTCGTAAAAGTGTTCATAAAACACTTAATAAAAACATATTCTTTAATTTTTTACTCCAAAAAAAATCAAAACATGAATTATTAACCTTTATAATCAGAGATTTAATAATCAAATAGTTTGCGGTTTTTAATCGGTATATTCTCAAAAAAACAATTTCAAAAGGTCTGAAATCTTAAAAAAGAAAATTTTAAAAACGGATCAATTTTAAAACCTTCGAGAGAAAAAAAATTTTTACCGCAAAGAGCGCTAAGTTTTTTTAAATATGCCAAGTTTAGTAAAAACGCAAAGTTCGCAAAGCTTTGTATTGATTTAGCTTTGTGATCTCTGTGCTTTTTTAAAGCAATCTTAAATACAAATCTTTGTGTTCTTTGTGGTAAAAAATATTAAGCTTTTAGCAAATAAAATCCGTTTTTATCAGCGTCAAAATTAGACACTGATTTTACTGATTCGCTAAAGCGAAAACGCTGATAAAAACAGATTTTTCTAATTAAAATCTATATTTCTATGTGTATAATTTAATTTTTATACAACCAGCAGGTTATTGTAGATCTAAAAAAACCAGTAGTGTTTTTTAAACATTACATAATAATTGTGTTAATTTCGCAAAGTATCAGATTTCAACTATTTTCACATAAAAAATTGATTCAGCTTTTAGATCGTATCCCTTTTATTTTTCATATATCAAAGAATAGCACGCTTTTAAAAAATTTTCTATGAATAAGCTAAGGTTCTTTCTTATTATCGTCCTTCTGTATATAAATGCATTTGGACAAAATTACCCGATAAGACATCTTGATATTTCATCGGGACTTTCGAACAATTCTGTTGCATCAATATATCAGGATCAAAATGGCTATATGTGGTTTGGAACTTTTGATGGATTGAACAGATATGATGGAAACGATTTTAAGATTTACCGCCATATTCATACTGATCCAAATTCGATTCAGGGAAATGCTATTAGCTGTATCGAAGGTGATTTTGAAAATAATTTGTGGATAGGAACAACTGCCGGACCTGTAGTTTTTAATGCAGAACGATCTTCTTTTAGTCCCTTGAAATATTATGATACGAACAAAAAAATCAAACCTTTAAATGTTACCGCTTACGAAATAATTGCAATACATTCTCTACACATCATTCTTGTCGCTGCAAAAGAAGCGATCGTAGTTTATAAAGAAGGTGAGAAAATTGGAACGGCGATTCCTTTCAACGGAAAACTAAATTACATCGCAAGATCAATTTCTTATAATGCAAAAAAGCAAATCTTTTATGTTTTTATAACCGGAACTGGTCTTTGCCAATATGATATTAAATCACAAAAACTAACGCTTCTCAACAATACAATTACGGGCGCAAATTGCATTAAGTTGACAAATGAAGAGCTTTGGATTGGTTCAGACGAAGGCGCTTACTTATATAATGACAATCTGAATGCGTATTCGAAAAATTACTTCTCGGAAAAAACGGTTGTACGCGATTTTTTTCAACAGGAAAACAGACTTTGGATTGCTACTGATGGTGCAGGACTTTATACGATTACCAAAAATCAATCTACTCCAATTTTATATCATGCCAACGGTCCAATTCCGTTGCTTAACAGTAAATCTTTGTATGATATATTCCAAAGCAAAACCGGAGAAATGTGGTTCGGAACCTTGCGTGGCGGTGTAAGCATGATGGGAAAAAAACCGCTCGATTTTAATCATTTTAAAAGCAAAGATCCGCTGACCAATAAAGAAGATGAAGATCCTGCCGCAAACTTCATGCTTTCTTTCTGCGAAGACGAAAAGAAAAATGTCTGGATTGGTACTGATGGCGCGGGAATGCGATATTGGAACAGAAAACAAAATACTTACGATGTTTATTCAACAACATCTCCTGCAGGCAGAAAAATTCAGAGCAACTTTGTTACAAGTATTGTAAGGGATTCTGATAATGCCATTTGGGTTGCGATGTGGAAAGGCGGTGTTTGCCGAATTGATCCTAAATCTAAAACAATTCAGAATTTCTTCATTTATAATCAAATCACCAAAAAAGCAGAACAGGAATCTTGGCTGCTGTTTATAGATTCGAAAAAAACGCTTTGGCTTGCCGTTACTAATGGCGGAGCATTATATCAATTTGATAAAAAACAAAATAAATTCATTTGCTACAGCACAGCTTTGCGCGATGTTACTTGTCTTTATGAAACCAAAGATGGAAAAATCTGGGGCGGAACTTTCAATTCCTTTTTTGAAATAGATCCAAAAACAAAGAAAGTAAAAAACTATCATTCAGAATATACAATAAGATGCATAACTGAAGATGAAAACAAAAATCTTTGGATTGGTACTGTCGAAGGTGGTTTGCTTTTATTCAATAGAAAAACAGGCACTTTCAAAAAGTACACCACACAAAATGGCCTTTCGAGCAATACAATCCTTCGCCTTCTTGAAGACAAAAAAGGGAATTTATGGATGAGTACCTATCACGGAATTTCAAGATTGAATCCGAAGAACAATACTTTTAGAAACTTTGGCGTTTCTGATGGACTTCAGGGCAGTCAATTTAGCTGGAATGCAGGTACGAAACTTTCGACTGGAGAATTTATTTTTGGCGGTATCAACGGATTCAATGTTTTTGATCCCGATAATATAAAAGACAAAAAAAATACTGGTAAATTTTTATTGAATGATTTGCTGGTAAACAATCAGTCTTTAAAATTGGATAGTCCTTTTATCACAGAAAAAAAGCTTGAAATGATAAGCGCAGCTGAACTTCCTTATGAAAAATCGGCAGTAAGTTTTGATTTTGTGTATCTTGATTATGTCAATTCCGAAAAAATAAATACGGCGTATTTTCTTGAAGGATGGGACAAAGACTGGAATTATACCTCAAAAAATAATCGTGCAAATTATTCCCGATTGACAGAAGGAACTTATGTTTTTAAGGTAAAAACTACCGATGTTTTTGGAAATTGGACCAATGAAGTAAAGCTAGCAACAATAAAAATACTTCCCCCCTGGTACAGAACATGGTGGGCTTATCTATTTTATTTAATCGCTGCTGCGGCTGCCATCTATGCTTATGTGGGTTATCATAAAAATAAGGAAAGACTTCGCTACGAGATTAAACTTGCCCGAATGGAGCATAAAAAAGATAAGGAACATGCCGAAAAGCAGTTTTCAATGTTTACTTATATGGCGCATGAATTGCGAACTCCACTATCTTTAATTATAAATCCGCTAAAAAGTGCCATTGACAGAAAAAAACCTTCTGAAGATGATCTTGACATTAATCTCGCTTACAAAAATGCCAAAAGATTATTGAGTCTTACGGATCAATTACTTTTGTTTAGAAAAGCCGAAACGGATCTTGACGAACTCAAAATTTCTAAGATTAATTTAAACAGTTTGTGCCGCGAAATCTACGAAAGCTTTACGCAAATGGCAGCGGTTAAAAGTTTAAATTATCAGTTTATTGAAGAAAAAACATCTGCTGAAATATATGGAGATTATGAAAAAATAGAGATTACGCTGTTTAATTTAATCTCAAATGCTTTCAAATTTACACCAAATAAAGGATATATAAGTATTGAGATCATCGAGAATACTGCTGATGTTTCGATTATTATAGCAGATACCGGAAGCGGAATTAATGAGAATGATCTTGATACTATTTTTGAAAAATTCAAGCAAATTCAGTCTAAAGCCAGCAATGGTTTTGGAATAGGACTTTATGTGGCGAAATATTTTGTGACTAAACATCACGGCGAAATAACCTGTAAAAGTGAAGTAGGAAAAGGTACTTCGTTTACTATTATTCTTCCGAAAGGGAAAAGTCATTTTGCACAAATGAGCATCAATGAAAATCATCCGCAAATGTCGCCTCTTGTGGGTGAACTTCTGGAAGGAATGCCAGCCGATCGCCAAAATACACCTAAAACCAGCGATCAATCCTCAAATCCGGAAAGTATACAAGAAGAACTAATCAGTACAAAAAAAGTACTTTTAATTGTTGAAGACAATCCCGAAATGAATCATTATCTGGTACAGCTTTTCACCAAAAACTATATTGTTTATTCGGCAGTAAATGGAATTGAAGGACTGAAACTTGTCGAAAAACACATGCCTGATATTGTATTAAGCGATATTTCGATGGAAGGCATGAACGGTTTGGATTTATGCAAAAAAATCAAACAGAATGATGATTTAAGCCATATTCCGGTGATACTTCTCACGGCTACAACCAGCAATGATATTCATTTGCAAAGTATTACCGAAGGTGCGGACGATTATGTTACCAAACCTTTTGACAGCGAAATACTTCTCGCGCGTGTAGATTCTGTTCTTAGAAACAGAGGGCAATTGCGCAAATATTTCTTAGACAGTATTACACTTCGTGAAAATGTCAATAAGGTTCCTGCTGAATACAAAGAGTTTCTTGATAAATGTATCGAAATCGTCGAAGCCAATCTTGAAAACAGTGAGTTTAACCTAAAGACTTTTTCCGCCGCAATGGGTATGAGTCATTCAAGTCTTTACAAAAAGATTAAGGCAATTTCGGGGCAAACCGTAAATGTTTTTATCCGATCGATCAGAATCCGCAGAGCCGCAGTAATTATGCTTACCGAAAATATTAATATCGCACAGGTTGGCCCTCAAGTTGGTATAGAAGATCAGCGTTACTTCCGTCAGCAATTCATAAAATTGTTTGGGATGAAACCTTCAGAGTATATCAAAAAATATAGAAACTCTTTTAATAAGGAACTAAATATCATTCAGAAAAAAGATATTACATAACTAAAGTTTTAATGATTAAAACTTTAGTAAATTCACTGAGATTAAAATAAACATATTACTGCAAAATAACAACATCAAAATGAAGAAAAAGGGAAACCTTTATTCTTCCCACCGCTATTTATAAAAGAAATTCGTATTTTTAATTTCAAAAGAAATCCGAAACCAATTATCAAAATCTAAAAATATGCGTGCTATTCTCTTCTTAACTGCAATTCTACTAATGGTTTCTTGTAAAAACGAAACTAAATCTGAATCTCTTAAAGACTATTTTACTTACGATTCCAATAATACTGTAGAATCAGCTGGTGTAAAAATGATACCAATTCAAACACCTGTCGGAGAATTTAAAGTATGGACGAAACGTTTTGGCAATAATCCAAAAATAAAAGTACTCTTATTACATGGCGGACCAGCAATGACACACGAATACATGGAGTGTTTTGAAACATTTTTTCAACGCGAAGGATTTGAATTTTACGAATATGATCAACTAGGATCTTATTACAGTGATCAGCCAAAAGATAGTTCATTATGGACTACAGAACGTTTTGTCGAGGAGGTAGAACAAGTACGTAAAGCAATTGGAGCTGATAAAGACAATTTTTATGTTCTAGGAAACTCCTGGGGCGGGATCCTTGCGATGGAATATGCCTTAAAATATCAACAAAACCTAAAAGGTTTAATGATTGCGAATATGGTTGCCAGTGCTCCAGAATATGGAAAATACGCCGATGAAGTACTTGCAAAGCAAATGAAACCGGAAATCTTAGCCGAAATTAGAGTATTAGAAGCTAAAAAAGATTTTAGCAATCCACGTTATATGGAATTGCTAATTCCAAATTTTTACAAAAAACATTTATGTCGCTTAAACGAATGGCCAGACGGCTTAAATCGTGCGAGCAAACATATCAATGGAGAAATCTACACCTTAATGCAAGGACCAAGCGAATTTGGAATTAGCGGTCGTTTAGCGAAATGGGATATAAAAAATCGTTTACACGAAATTACAATTCCTACCTTAATGATTGGTGCCAAATATGATACAATGGATCCAAAAGCAATGGAAGAACAAAGTAAATTAGTTCAAAAAGGAAGATTTTTATTTTGTCCAAATGGAAGTCATTTAGCCATGTGGGACGATCAAAAAGTTTTTATGAATGGCGTTATTCAATTCATAAATGATGTTGACTCTGAAAAATTTTAAGATCATACATAAAACATAAGAAAAAGCACTTTTAAAAACTTTCAACGGAGCTTAAATATAGACTTCTTCTTATTCAGATTATCTAATCTTTTTGCCTAATCCCCCTTTTGCACCTGATCCGTTTTCGGGTTGATCCCCAGAAAGATGATGCCCCCGATAGCTATCGGGGGTCCCAGATAATTATAGTATTTTTGTAAAACAAAAAACCCCGTTTCGTTAGAAACAGGGTTTTAAAAAGAAAGGCGACGACATACTCTCCCACATAACTGCAGTACCATCTGCGCAGGCGGGCTTAACTACTCTGTTCGGGATGGGAAGAGGTGAGCCCCGCCGCAATAACCACCTTAAGGTCGTTGTTACTTGAGGTAACTTTTAATTATTAATTATCAATTATAAATTGTTAATTATCAATTAAACAATATCTTAACATACTGAGATAAAGAAACATAAAAGTATTAGAAAGTTTCTTCTCTCTCGTCTTTTGGACGAGAGAGAAAAGGGTGTACATAAGCTTACGGATTATTAGTACTACTCGACTATG
>NZ_FZNL01000015.1 GCF_900187965.1 Flavobacterium sp. ov086
TCACATATTCAAATTTTATGCCGTCAAGATATCGCTTGGCACCGCGTTTTTTTATTTTGGTTTCTAGTAAGACAGCCTCAGATCTTGATTCTAGTTTAATGAAATATATTATTTTCCACGGAATACCACCTTTTGTAGAAAGAGATGCCCCACTATTATGTCTTCTAAGTCTGTCATCAATATCATTTGTCTGACCAATATAAAATTTTGATTTTGTAGTGCTATAGAGAATATAAGTGTAATACATATTAGTGAGTTAAAAGCAAAAAAAAAAGTCTTCTCAAAAAATGAAAAGACTTTTGTCGGGGTGGCAGGATTCGAACCTGCGGCCTCCTGCTCCCAAAGCAGGCGCGATAACCGGGCTACGCTACACCCCGTAAGCGGATGCAAATATAGTAATAAATTTGGTTTGCAAAAGAAAAAAGTAAAAATAAATAAAACTTATTTCGAGATAGTTATTTAGGATTTGTTTTGGGTGCAAATTTTTATAATAAAGTTTACATTTGCATCACTAAAAACTATACATACTATGTCAGATACAATCGAAAAAATTAAATGCCTAATTATTGGTTCTGGTCCAGCGGGTTATACTGCTGCTATTTATGCTGCCAGAGCAAATATGAATCCCGTATTATATCAAGGAATGCAGCCTGGAGGTCAGTTGACTACAACAAATGAAGTAGAAAATTTCCCTGGTTATGTTGATGGTGTTACAGGTCCTGAAATGATGATCCAGTTACAAGAACAAGCAAAACGTTTTGGTGCTGATATTCGTGATGGTTGGGCTACTAAAGTTGATTTTTCAGGAGATATTCATAAAGTTTGGATTAACGATACAATCGAATTGCACTGCGAAACTGTTATTATTTCTACAGGAGCATCAGCAAAATATTTAGGATTACCATCAGAACAACATTATTTACAAATGGGAGGTGGAGTTTCTGCTTGTGCTGTTTGCGACGGATTTTTCTACCGTAATCAGGAAGTAGTGATTGTTGGAGCAGGAGATTCAGCTTGTGAAGAAGCACATTACTTATCTAAACTTTGTAAAAAAGTAACCATGTTGGTAAGAAGCGAAAAATTCAGAGCTTCTAAAATTATGGAAGAACGCGTTCGTAAAACCGGAAATATCGAGATTTTAATGAATCATGATACTGTTGAAGTTTTGGGTGACGAGAATGTAGTTCATGCTATCAAGGCAAAAAACAAAACTACAGGGGAAGTTTTTGATATTCCTGCAACTGGATTTTTCGTTGCAATTGGTCATAAACCAAACACAGATATTTTCAAAGATTACATTACACTAGACGAAACAGGTTACATCATAAATACTCCTGGAACTTCTAATACAAATGTACCAGGTGTTTTTGTAGCAGGTGATGCCGCAGATCATGTATATCGTCAGGCAATTACTGCTGCAGGTACAGGATGTATGGCTGCACTTGATGCTGAAAGATATTTGGCATCTAAAGAGTGAAAATTTTGTTTCAGGTTTATATCTAGAGTTTAAATAAAAGTTTTACCGCAAAGTTCGCTAAGGTTTAATTTTACATTACGCGTAGAAAACACAAAGTTCGCAAAGCTAGATCAACATAAAGCTTTGCGGACTTTGTGTTTTTATAAAACCACCGATATATAAAAACTTTGTTGCCTTTGTGGTAAAATTAGACTGTTTCAGGTTTTTCTTGTTTCAAGTTTCAAGTTATTCGAAATGTGAATGTGAAGTTTATAAAAAAGTCCCAATCATTTATTTGATTGGGACTTTTTATTTTTTATACGTTCCAACAACTTGAAACTTGAAACAAGAAAAACCTGAAACTTATTTAATCTTCTTAAGAAGTTTTGCTTCTTCAGAGAAACGAGTTAATTGAATCGCCGGATTTCCAAAAAGAGAAAGTTCCGCTTTATCTCCAATCGCTAATGAGATTGTTGTATCAGCCAAAATACTTCCAACAGAATAATTTTCGGCAGTAATATTTGCATCTTTTAAGGTGAATTTTGTTCCGGTAAATATTGAATTGTTATCTAAACGAATTGTTGCTTTTTCGGCAATTCCTTCAATAGTAGCATTTGCTTTTTGATATAAATCACATTTAAATTTTATTGCTGAAACTAATGATTTAACAGTAGCGTATTTACTCAATTGTAAACTTGCGTCTTCAGATTTTAAATTCAGTTCTGTTTTTGATTTGTCGTCTGCAATCAAATTGAATTTTTTTGAGTTTACGTTCAGAAATAATTTAGAAAAATCAACACTATTAAAAGTGATATCATCCAATTGAAGCTCCTGAATAGCATAAATTATAGCCTCATTTTTAGCAATTACATTTTTTAAAGAACTTGTATAAGTAACACGTATGCTAAGTTTTTTAAAGATTGTACTTTCTTTCGAAGTATATAAACGGAGTGTTCTGTCTCTTAAATCCATTCCAATGATATCATGCAGATTGTCATCGGCTTCAATTTTGATTTCATTTTTCTCTCCTTTTTCCAGGTAAACTTCCAGATTATCATCAACTTCAATACCATCAAATTCTCCTACTTCTTTCATTGAAGTAGTGACAATTTTAGAACCTTTTATTTTTTCTCTTTTTTGAGCAAAAGTTAATGTTGTAACAAGTAATAGTAAGACTAGGGCTGCGTGTTTTTTCATTAATTCTATAATTTGATTTTCACAAATATAAAAAAATCATCCACTGTTGATGAATGATTTCTTTTATATTTAACAGATATGTAAGGTTTAGCCTTGACTAATGCTTCCTCCTGAACTAGAAGTTTTTTCGATTGTTTTAGGAGCATTATTATAATTAATACTTCCTCCGCTAGATGCACCAGCTTTCAAACTCAAAATTGGGTGTACTTCCAGACTTCCACCGCTTGAAGCATCAGCCTCAATTTCATTTGCCATTAATTTTCCAGCATTTACACTAGATCCACTCGAAGCTTTTGCTACTGTTTTTAATGCTTTACCTTGAATAGTAATAGAACTTCCACTACTTGTTCTGCAGGAGATATTATCTGATTCTACATTTACATCCATCGTTGCGGCACTTGATGTTTCTAATTCTACATCTTGTCCCTGAATAATGTTTTTACTCATTACAGACGCGGCACTCGAAGCTTCTATTTTATTGATAACAGGCATTTTAACCGTTACCTTTTTTTGTGATATGTTGTGGAAAGAATTGAATTTACATCTGATTACCAAAGTTCCATTTTCAACCTTTGTTTCAATTTCTTTCTGCAAATTGTCATCGGCTTCTACTATAATTTCAGTCGAATCAGATTGCACAATAACTAAATCGATCGCATTGCTCACTCGGATATTCTTAAAATCTCCCTGAACAATTCTTTTTTCGGTTGTTACATTTCCGCTGCCTTCAATTGTATTCATGTTAAAATTACATGAGGCAAATAATAATGCAGTAATAGTGACAACAATTAATTTCGTAATATGAATGATTATTTTTATCATGGCTTAGTTAATTTTGATTATAACTCCGTTTTTATCAGTGGTTAATTTTCCTGATGTTTTTTTTCCGTTTAAAACTTCTTTTCCATTTATTTTAATAGATACTTCTTTTACAGTATCGTTATCAATTGTGTTTCCTTCATCGTCATAGTCCATATCATCATGGTCATTTTCGTCTACTGGACAATTCAAGCATTTAATTTTTGATCCTTCAACTTTATAATTATAGTTCCCACTAAAGTGTAAGTTGAAAAAATCGTTGTCAGAATCATCATAATCCTGAACAGAAGAATCTGGTTTAAACAATTGTCCTTCTGGTAAGTACAAATATACATCAACTTCCTGACCTCTAAATTTGTTTTTTACATCTGTCAAAAAATAATTATCAAGAAGTAAATGATTCCCTGTAATTTGATATTTGTAATTGATTTTTTCAGCTCTTTGTCTTGCATTTACAAATGAATTTCCTCTTGCGCTTTTCTCTATTTGCAAATAAGCAGTAGGATTGTCAGTGTGTAAAACATGTAAACGAACATCAGTAGAATAAATCAATTGATTGTTGGCCGAATCCTGAACGAATTCAAAATCACTATGTTGATTTAGGCTTTTAGCGTAGTAATCATTGTATCTGAATTTTACATAAAGAGTATCTGTTACACGAGCGCTGATATCTTTTTTCTCAATTGTTTTGTTGTCATATGAAAGTTCAGTCGCTTGTTTAATTCCAACACTAATTGCAATTGCAACAGCAATAATCCATACAGCTAATAAGGTGTATTTTGTTATGTTTCCAATTGATTTTAAGTTTGGAGACAACAATTTGAAACCTAAAAGAGTCAAAAAGAAAAACGGAATTCCAACTGCAAAGAACATTAATAAACCAAATGACCAGATTGGGTAATCAGTAAAGTTTCCGGCTTCGATAAAGTTTTGCCAAGGAAAATCAATAAAGATATTTGTTCCCAAAGTAAAAACTCCAATCAATAACGCAATCAAAACACTAATTCCAGAAATGATTAAAATTACTCCTAAAAATTTTGCGAAGATTTTAAAAACCGTCATTACAAAGTCTCCAAATGAACTACTTATTCTCTCAGCTCCCGACTTTACCTGGTTTCCCATTGCGTCATAATCTGCATTTTTGAATTTATCAGATAAGTTTTCAATTTCCTCACGAACTTTTTTCTCGATGTTCGAAATGGTAACCGGTTCTCCTGTCATTTCCAATTTTTCAGAGGTTGTAACCGCTTCCGGAGTTACAACCCAAAGAACGAAATAAGCTAAAATTCCAGTTCCAAAACCTGCAAAAACAAATATTAAGAAAATGATTTTTATCCAAACAGCGTCAATTCCAAAATAGTGTCCTAAACCAGTTGCAACACCACCAACCATGCCTTTTTCTTTGTCACGGTACAATTTTTTATGTTTTCTTGCACCATATTCATTAAAAGACTGATTTGGTTTTTCTTCGTCCTCAATAATGTAGTCCTCAGGTTGTCCCATAACCGTAATCACTTCGTCAACGTCTTTTAAGCCTACAACATGTTTTTCGCTTTTTTGTTTTTCTGTTAATAATTCAGAAACACGCATTTCGATATCTTTAATAATTTCATCCTGTCCGGACGAGTTGTTAAGTGATCGTTTTATAGCGTCAAAATAGCGTGTCAATTTTAAATATGCGTCTTCATCGATGTGAAAAAACATACCGCCTAAGTTAATATTTACTGTTTTGTTCATGACTTATTGATTTTGATTGGTGATTAGATTTACGGCGTCAGACAATTCTGTCCAGGTACCGCTAAGTTCGTTTAAAAATGTTTGTCCTATTTCGGTTAATCCATAATATTTTCTTGGTGGCCCGGAGGTCGATTCTTCCCAACGATAATTAAGCAAACCGTCGTTTTTCAGCCTAGTCAAAAGTGGGTAAACTGTTCCCTCTACAACTAGTAATTTAGCGTTTTTTAAAGTGTCTAATATTTCAGATGTATATGCGTCTTTTTCTTTTAATACTGATAAGATGCAAAACTCAAGAACACCTTTGCGCATCTGTGCTTTTGTGTTTTCAATGTTCATAATTTCATTTTGTTTTTTTTAGATTGAACAATTCGTTTTTTGATTGATGATGATTGATTGATGATTGATTTCGAAACTATTCTAATTGATTGTTTATAATGTCCCGACTATAACTTTTAATTTTTTTCAGATTACTTAATAAAAGGAATCGTTAGCGGATATTTATACAATTCTCCGTTTGAAGCTTTTATTGAAGCATAAATCACTAAAAAGAATTCAGCAAACTTTAATAATCCAAAAAGTAAAACTGCTGTCGCTCCAATACTTAATAATGCAATGTTTCCTTGAAAATCGATATTTCTAATAAAGAAATCGTCATCGTTAAAAACAGCTTCCATTGGAAGATTCTGAAGAATAACAGTGATAAAAATCGGAATTGCAATCAAAGCCAAAATCAATGTGTAAAGCAATAAGCTTAATTGAAAATTCAGCGTTTGTTTTCCGTGGTGATTAACAAATTCTGATTTGTCTTTGTAACTCGTCCAGATCAATATTGGGAAAATATAATTTCCAAATGGAATGAAATACTGAGTTAAAGTACTTAAGTGTGTGAACGTTGCAGTGTTCTTTTCTGATGATGTTTCCATGATGAGTGGTGTTGTTGTTTCCATGATTAAAAGCATATAGTAATTTCTTATACAAATATATAGCTAAAAGACAGTATCTTGTTTTGCATAGTACTAATTATTAACAAAATTTTAACAAATCTGAAATTTTAGAACGACTTATAATGAGCTGGAAATAATTGGTAAGTCTTGATTTTATTGGTGAATTAGGAAAGTAATTGGAATTTATTGTGCGTGCATAGTTTTTTTGTATTTTTACATAAAAAAATAAATACCATGGCAATATCAGTTTCTAAACTTAACAAATTTGTATTATTCAAATTACCATCAGCATACATTTGTGGTGTACGTGTAAAGGCAATCGACCAGGATAGATGCGTGGTAAGTGTAAAACACAGATGGATTAATCAGAACCCCTTTAATTCAATGTACTTTGCTGTTCAGGCTATGGCCGCCGAATTAACTACAGGAGCTTTAGTGATTTCTCAAATTCAGCAAAGCGGAAAAAAAATCTCAATGCTGGTTGCTAATAATAAAGGGAACTTTACTAAAAAAGCCACCGGAAGAATAACATTCGTTTGTAATGATGGCCATTTAATTGCCGAAGCAATTCAAAGAACAATCGCAACAGGCGAGGGGCAAACTTTCTGGATGAAATCTATTGGAACAAATGAAGAAGGAGTTCAGGTTTCTGAAATGGATTTCGAATGGAGTGTAAAATTGAAATAGGTTTAAAAGTTTTTTGCCACGAATTTCACGAATTGACACTAATTTTAAATACGTAATTCAATTTGCACAAATTAATTCGTGTGAATTTGTGAAATTCGTGGCGAAAAAAAAATCCCATAAAAAAGGGCTCGAATATATTCGAGCCCTTTTTGTTGAAATACGTTTCTGTTATTTTTTAACGCAACATGCTTTTTTGTCTTTTTTATCTGTTGAAGTTTTCTTGCAGCAAGACTCCTTTTTAGTAGTCTCTTTTTTAGGAGCTGGTTTAGTGTCTTGTGCTTGTGCACCAATTGTAAATAAAGCGATAGCTAAAACGGTAAATAATTTTTTCATTTTTGTTTAATTTAATTGTTAAGTATTTTTCTTTTTTTGATTGAAGATGTTCTTCAAATATAATACGCTTTGGCTTTAGAAATTGTCAACGATAAGTTAATGCGTATCAAAATAATATTAAATTTTATTTCTAATAATTCAGATTTACCCCAAAACCAATTCCCATATCACTATCATAATGAGTTGTAATCCCAAAGTTTCTGCCAGCGATATATTTTAGACCCGCCATATATTCTTTATCTGTATTCCACATTAAGTTCATTCGCAAACGTCTCGAAAGCGGAATGTCTTTTCGTTCAAATTGAATTCTCACATTTCCATCGGTGTAAACCTCAACTTGCGCTTTTACTAGCATTGGCAAAGTATACTCCATACCGGCACTAAAAACCGAACGATTGTCTTTGGTATTCTTTTGTCCAAACATATTTTGTTCCTGTTCGTCCATTCCCATTCTTCTGTAACGCCAGTCAAAACCAATAAAAGGCATAAACCACTGCATTTTACCTATATATCTACCAATATGGGTTTCGGTTTCATAACCATGTTCGTTATTATAACCCAATCTCCATTCGGTTCCAATGCTCCAGCGCGTGTTGCTGAACATTGCTTCACCGTCGTTTCCGTTTGAGGCAAAATCATTCTCAGCCATAAAATGAAACATACGATCGTCCATTTTTAGCATTTTATACGCCATTTTTGGATCGTGAATCAACGGATTTGGTGCTGAATTTTCATAACTAAAAATACGTCCCATTCCCGCCATCATGTGATATAAAATGTGGCAGTGAAAAAACCAGTCGCCATCGGCATTAGCCTGAAATTCGATTGTATCGGTTTCCATTGGCATAATATCAATCACATTTTTTAACGGAGAATATTCGCCATGTTCATTCAAAATTCTGAAATCGTGTCCGTGTAAATGCATTGGATGACGCATCATTGATCCGTTGTACAAGGTAATCCGAACGGTTTCACCTTTTTTAATTAAGATTTTATCCGTTTCAGAAATCACTTTATTGTCCAGACTCCAAACGTAACGGTTCATGTTTCCTGATAATTCAAAACGTAATTCTTTTACCGGCGCATCTTTTGGAAGCGTTGTTTTGGTTGGAGATTTTAGCATTCCGTAATTCAAAGTCGTAATCTCGGCAGTTTCTGTTGTATCGCTTGACATTTTCATATCCTCCATTTTCATGCTTTCCATATTATGCATAGAATGATCTTCGGTTTTTGCAGATTCATCTTCTCCGGAAATTTCAGGATACATAACGGTATTCATGTCCATTTTGTTCAAAGACATTTTCATGCCCATATCGTTCATTTCTCCGTTCATTTTCATCATGTCGTTCATCATTTTCATGCCTTCAAAATATTTCAATTTCGGAAGATGTTTGACAGGCTGTTTAGTTCCATCACCTAAAAACAAAGAAGCAGATCCGGTTCTGTCTTCGGCTGTAGCCAAAAAAGCAAAAGATTTATTGTCTTCAGGAATTGTAACGACAACATCATACGTTTCAGAAACCGCAATAATTAATCGATCGACTTCTACAGGTTCAACATCGTTTCCGTCGCTGGCAACAACCGTTATTTTTCCACCGCCATAAGTAAGCCAGAAATAACTGGAAGCACCACCATTTGCAATTCGCAATCTGACTTTATCACCAGGTTTAAATTGCGAAAGTTGATCTTCATTTTTTCCGTTAATTAAAAACTTCTCATAATAAACATCACTCACATCCATCGCATTCATGCGTTTCCATTCGTTGGTGACTTTTGTTGAAAACTGACCTTTCTTGATTGCTTCGGCATAACTTTGAGTTGTTCCTTTTTTTATAGCAAACCAATCGTTGGCATTGTGTAACATTCGCTGAACATTTTCCGGTTTCAAATCTGTCCATTCACTTAAAATGACAGGAATTGTTGGTAAATCATCGATTCCTTTTCTAAAAGTAGTATCGTCTTTCTTCTTATTGATAATGAAAAGTCCATACAAACCAATTTGTTCCTGCAAACCAGAATGACTGTGATACCAATAGGTTCCGTTTTGAATAATTGGGAAAGTATATTTATGAGTTGTTCCCGGTTTAATAGGCATTTGAGTTAAATACGGAACTCCGTCTTCTTTATTCGGAAGAAATAATCCGTGCCAATGCAATGCTGTATCTTCATTTTTTAAATCATTGTGAACGTAAATCTCCGCAATATCACCTTCAGTAAAAGTTAATGTTGGCATCGGAATTTGTCCGTTGACTGCGATAGCGCGTTTTTCTTTTCCGGAAAAATTCACAATTGTGTCCCGAACATGTAAATCGTAACGAACTACTTTTTGAGCTTGCGCACTCAAGGCAATCAAAAAGACAAGTATAATAGTATGTAGTTTCATATTGATTTTTTAAAGGTTTAGATTTCGCAATCTCAAAGCATTTACAATTACCGAAACCGAACTCAAACTCATGGCAAGAGCTGCTAACATCGGCGAAAGCAAAATCCCAAATACTGGATATAAAATTCCAGCTGCAATTGGAACTCCCAAAACATTATAGATAAAGGCAAAAAATAGATTCTGTTTGATGTTTTTCATCACGGAATGACTTAGTTTTTTCGCCTTTACGATTCCGTTTAAGTCGCCTTTTACAAGTGTTATTTTGGCACTTTCAATGGCAACATCAGTTCCGGTTCCCATTGCGATTCCAATATTCGCTTGCGCTAAAGCGGGAGCATCATTGATTCCGTCGCCCGCCATTGCTACAATTTTGCCTTCGGCTTGCAAACGTTTAATTTCTTTTAGTTTATCTTCAGGCAAACAATCTGCTTTAAACGAACTTAGTTGTAACTGATCTGCAACCGCTTTTGCAGTATTGCCATTGTCTCCCGTCATCATAATGACCTCAACGCCCTGATCAATTAAATCTTTGATTGCTTTTGCACTGCTTGCTTTTATGGCATCTGTAATCGTTACATAGCCTAAAACAATTTTATCAACGGCGATATAAGAAACTGTTTTACCCAGATTTTGCTCGGCAATAATTTTATTTTCAATATCCTCAGAAATTGAAGCACCAACCTGAAGCATTAGTTTTTTGTTTCCTAAAGCTACTTTTGAATTATTTACAGTTCCAATAACTCCTTTTCCGGCAACGGCTTCAAAATCCGGAACGTCAAGTATAGTTTGGTTTTTAGCCTTAGCAAAATTAACTACGGCTTGCGCCAAAGGATGCTCGCTGTGTTGATTTAGCGAAGCAATATTTTGCAATAAAACATCTTCGTTATTATTAACTGAGTAGATTTTTTCGACAGATGGTTTTCCTTCTGTAATAGTTCCGGTTTTGTCTGTGATTAAAACATCGATTTTATTCATGTTTTCGAGCGCTTCGGCATTTTTTATCAGGATTCCTGCTTGCGCTCCTTTGCCGACACCAACCATAACCGACATTGGAGTTGCTAATCCTAAAGCACAAGGACATGCAATAATTAAAACTGCAATCGCATTAATTAATCCGTAAATGTAAGCAGGTTCAGGACCAAATTTCGCCCATAAAATAAATGTCAATATTGAAATTGCGACAACTGTTGGAACAAAATATTTTGCCACACGATCTGCCAATTTCTGGATTGGAGCTCGTGAACGGCTTGCATCATTTACCATTTGTATAATTTGCGAAAGCAAAGTTTCTGAGCCTACTTTTTCGGCAATCATCACAAAAGATTTGGTTCCGTTTATAGTTCCGGCAATTACGGTATCACCCACTTTTTTATCCACCGGAATTGGTTCTCCGGTAATCATCGCTTCATCGATACTGCTTTCGCCAGTAGTAATTTTTCCGTCAACCGGAATTTTTTCTCCAGGTTTTACACGTAATAAATCTCCTTTTTTAATATTATGAATCGAAATTACTTTGTCATTTCCGTTTTCTACCAAAGTTGCTTCGGTTGGAGCCAATTTCAATAATTCTTTTATGGCTCCGTTTGTTTGCCCGTGTGCTCTGGCTTCTAATAATTGTCCTAATAAAACTAAAGTTATAATAACCGTTGCGGCTTCAAAATAAAGATGAATGGTTCCGTGATGTGATTTGAATTCAGAAGGAAAAACATCAGGAAAAAACATTCCGGCAATACTGAATAAAAAGGCAACACCAGTTCCAATACCGATAAGCGTAAACATATTCAGATTCCAAGTGATAATCGATTTATAGGCACGAACAAAGAACATCCATCCTGCATAAAATAATACGGGAATTGAAAATAGGAACTGAACCCAATTCCAGTTTTCAATGGACATTATCTTAAAAAGAGGATTATCAGGAATCATTTCTGACATTGAAATAATAAAAATTGGAAGCGTAAACAAAATCGCAATCTTCATTTTCTTTAATAAGTCAGTATATGTTTTGTTTTCTTCGTTTTCAGAAGCCTGCATTGGTACCAAATCCATTCCGCAAATTGGGCAATCGCCAGGTTCGTTCGAAACGATTTCGGGATGCATTGGGCAAGTAAATTGTGTTCCAATAGCAACTTGAGGAACTAAATCCATTCCGCAAACCGGACAATCTCCGGGTTTGTCATAAGTTTTATCACCTTCGCAATGCATCGGACAATAATAAACTCCCGTTGCATTATGATTGTGATTATGAGTTACAGTTGCTTTTTTTGTATGCTCATGACCAGCATGATTGTCTTTATTGTGACTTGAACAACAAGATTTGACCGCTGGTTCTGTAGCGCTTTTAGAGGAAGTCATCTCAATAGTATACTTTCCGGCTTCGGTTAAGACTTCCTGAAATTTTTCAGTCGGGACATGTTTTTCCATTGTTATAGTTGCCAATGGAGGATTTAAAGTTACTTCAGCCTGAATTCCTTCTACTGAGTTTAAAGTTTTCTCCACTTTTTTACGGCAGCCATCGCAGGACATTCCTGAAATTACATATTGATGAGTCATTGTTTCTAGTATTTAAAGTATTACAATGCAAATTTCCGAAGTAAGGTTTACAACGGTTTGTATAATTTTGAGAATGATTTGTAATATTTATAAAAAAGATAAATTAACCGCAAAGGGCGCAAAGTTTTTTGTCTTTACTAGATTTTATAAAAACGCAAAGTTCGCAAAGCTTTTTGTTCTTTGCGTAAATCTTCGCACTTTGTAGTTAAAGAAATATTTACAAATTCTCAATTTTGATTCATATAAATTTAACTATATTTTAGTTCAGAATTGCATTGTAGGAAAATAGTTTAGGTTTTGTACCTTGAATAAAAAATATAATTATGATAACTATAACCATAGATGAGGAAACGGAAGCAGGTAAAACATTCCTTGAAATTGCAAAGATGTTAGCACTTAAATATAAAGGGATTAAAATAGATGAAGAGAACTCTTACAATCGGGAATTTGTTAAGAAGATTGAGGAAAGTTATGATGATTATAAAAGCGGGAAATCTAAAAGTATAACGGTTGATACTAAATGATGTATGGGGAAGTTTAGGGTTGAAAGAATGATGGAAGTTATAGCTGTTGTCTTGATTTCAGAAATGAGACATTATTCAGATAGATTAAAAACGTGCTAGATTAGCACGTTTTTTTATTGTATAAACTTGATTAATCGTAAAGATGGCAAGACGTTTACGCAGAGCTATTTAGCTAAAGCTTTGCGAACTTTGCGTTTTCATAAAATCTAGTAAAGACAAAAAACTTTGCGCCCTTTGCGGTTAAAAAAACAATTACAAATTCTCAATCTGAATACGTTTTTTATCCTTCAATTGTTTAAAGTAAGTAGGAGTAAAGCCGGTGATTTTCTTAAATTGATTGCTCAAATGCGCTACATTACTATAGTTTAGAATATCGGCAATCTCGCTTAATGAAAGTTCATTGTAGATTAATAACTCTTTTACTTTTTCTATTTTCTGACTGATAAAATATTTTTCGATAGTAGTGTTTTCAACTTCCGAGAATAGATTACTTAGTGTGCTATAATCCTGATTGAGGTTTTCGACTAAATAATCGGATAAGTTGACTTTAAGATCGTTGTTTCTGTGATGAACTAAATCGACGATCAGATTTTTTATTTTCTCGATGGTTTTACTTTTTTTATCATCAATAAAGTCAAAACCTAAGGCTTGCAGATTTTTAAGTAAAACTTCTTTTTGGCTTTCGGTAATTGGATCTTGCAGTTCGACTTCGCCTAATTCAACAGAAATAGTATGAAGTCCGAGTTTTTCAAACTCAGACTTCACAACCATTTTACAGCGACCACACACCATGTTTTTGATGTAGAGTGTCATATTTATTTGATGGTTTCTACCACATTTCCACAAGTTAGCATCGAAGAACCATAATAAGGATTCTTAACTGCTTTTTCTTTGCTTAACCAATCAGCATCTGCCATTGGGCAATATTGTTTGTAAACAACCTCAGTAGATTTAGAAACTTTAATTAGATCGTAAGTGTTTTTTGAAAGTGATTTGAAAGTTTCACGTTGCTTTTTAAGATCTGTTGTTGCAGAAATACTTTTGGCATCAGCAGTTATTTTTTTAACGACTTTCATCCATGCAGTATGTTCGTTGCTTTTTAGTTTATCCATTTTTACCGCAGTAATTGCAGTCAGTAAATCCTGGGCTTTCGCCGAAGTTAATTTGGCATCACTTTTAATTAAGGCATCTTTTACAGTAAAGTAAGCATCATAAACAGCTTGTAACTGATTTGAATCTGCGTCTTCAATTGTAGTTGTTTCTGTTTTAATTGTAGTTGCCTGAATACTATTTGCATTGAAAACTAATGCGATTATTGCGATTATAGTTGCTATTGATTTTTTCATTTTATGTGATTTTAAGAGAGAATGTAAATTCTTCTCTAAGTTAAATAATTTTAATTTTTCTTTGCGAGCTTAGCGTAAATCTCTGCGAACTTTGCGGTTAAACAAAACCCAATTATGGCTATCAGAAATACAATTATTTTATTTTAGGTGGTAACCAAATAGAAGTAAAACCATCAGAAATACTAGCGGTTTTATGGTGTAAAGTTGTTTTCTCGGTAGAGAAATTGAATAGATTATTGTCGAATTCAAATTCATTTGTCGCAATCAAACTAAAGACTAACCCTGAAGGTGTGCAACCCGAATGATCGCATTTTCCGTTACAGCCATGTTGGTCTTTTTTAGAATTATGATTGTCTTTACAACAATCTTTTTGACAAGAATCAGCAGTTTCTTTTTTAGAAGCTGTTTTCGTTTCACAAGAAGTTTTTTCAGAAGTTTTTCCGCAAGCATAACCACTATTGGACATCAAAAAGAAGCCAAGAGTTATAAAAAGAAATAATATGCGGAACTTTTTTGCCAATGAAATTGTTTTAGAAATACAAATTTAGATATTTTTTTTTAGAGCGTCTACATATTTAAGATTTCAAATTTTAAGTTTTCTTAAAATCTGTAGGTTTCATGTTTTTTCGCTTTTTAAAATAATTTGACAAATGGCTTTCATCGGTAAAACCAAATTCATACGCAATTTGCTTAATCGGTAATTGGTTGTTATGGATTCTTTTTTCGATTAAAGTTGTTCTTAAATTATGAATATAATCACGATAACTAATAGTGAATGTTCTTTTGAAGTAAGCACTAAAATAAGTTTCCGCAATATTAAAATGACTCGCAATCACTTTGATCTGAACTAATTTCGGGTTGTATATATTCTGATGTATATAAGATGTGATTTGTTCGTTATCAATAGAATTTCCTTTAACGATAAGATTCTGACTGCGCATAGTTTCTTTGATTAATCCAAAAATTGAAAGAATCTGGTAAAATACAATAGGCGAGGTCGAAACATCTGTTTTGCAATTATAAGCGGCAATGTTTTCGATCGTATTTTTTAATATGGTTTTGCAAGGATCGTCTAATTTTAGAACCGTTTCTTTGAGCGTTTTATCACGCATGAAACTTTCCGGAGTATGAATTAAAAATTCATCGCAAGTAAGATTTTGTTTTGAGTTAAAATAGTTGTCGGTAAACTTTATATAAAAGAAACGCGTACTTTTTTTAATATCAAAATAATGCTCGTCTTCAGGCGAAATCACAAAAAGATCTCCGGATTTATAAGGTAATAGGTTGTTATTCAGGTGATGAACTCCGCTTCCTTTTTTGATGTAAATAATTTCATAATAAGTATGCGTGTGTGGCGGAAGGTGAAATTTTTCATCTTCAAACTCATCAATAACCAATGTCTTGAATTGATTTAATATTGGCATAACATAAATTTACAAGTTTATATCGCAAATGTACAACTTATTTTGCGTTTAACAGCGTTAACTTTGCATCATAGAAATTCTATTCCTTTCTTGTAAAAATAAAATGAAAAAAAGTCTTATTGCACTCTCATTAGGAGGATTAACTATCGGAATTACCGAGTTTGTTATGATGGGTTTGTTGCCAGATATTGCCTCAGATATGAAAGTTTCGATTCCGGTTGCCGGATATTTAATTTCGGCTTACGCTCTTGGCGTTGTTATAGGAGCTCCTTTATTAGTAATCTTAGGAAGAAATTTAGCTCCAAAGAAAATGCTTTTAATACTAGCTTTGATGTTAACGGTTTTTAATGCGCTTTCTATTATTGCACCTACGTACAATTTTTTATTCGCATCGAGATTCCTTTCCGGATTGCCGCATGGCGCCTTCTTTGGTGTTGGAGCTGTAGTTGCAAGCCGTTTGGCAGACAAAGGTAAGGAAGCTCAGGCAATTGCAATTATGTTTTCAGGTTTAACGCTGGCGAATTTAATAGGTGTTCCAATTGGTACTTATATAGGGCACAATTTTGTTTGGCGTTATACTTTTATATTAATTGCCGCTGTTGGTTTGCTTACATTTTTGTTTATTTCTTTATGGATGCCAAATCTGGAGAAAAGCGGGAATGTAAATATGAAAACACAATTACTGTTTTTTAAGAAAACAGAAGCTTGGTTAATTATCGGAATTACTGCGATTGGGTTTGCAGGATTGTTTGCCTGGATTAGTTATATCGCACCTTTGTTAATCAATGTTTCTAAGTTTGCTGCCGAAGATGTTTCATACATTTTAATTTTGGCCGGACTAGGAATGGTTGTTGGAAATTTTGCAGGCGGTAAACTTGCTGATAAATTCTCTCCGGCACCAACTGTATTGGCCTTATTGTTTGTAATGTCGATTGATTTAATCTTAGTTTATTTATTCTCTTATAATCAATACATTTCTTTATTCCTGACTTTTTTAACGGGAGCTATTTCTTTTTCAGTTATTGCACCTATTCAAATGTTAATGATTAAAACAGCAAAAGGCGCTGAGATGATTGCTTCGGCAGCGCTTCAGGGAAGTTTTAATATTGGGAATGCTTTAGGAGCTTTTTTAGGCGGATTACCTTTGGCGGCTGGTTACAGTTATACTTCTCCAAACCTTATAGGTGTTGGAATGGCGATTACCGGTATGATTATTACTGTTGCTTTAATGCAGAAACACAAAAGTAATTTGCAGTTGCAGAATGCTTAAAAAATAATTATGAATAACTGTTTTCCAATATTCAGAATATAAAAAAAATCTGATGAAATATTGTAAACAATATTTTGTTCCATCGGAACATTTCATCGGTAGAAAAAAATGTTCACGATTCGATATCATCCTGTAGGGATGTTTGGTAAATTGTATGCATTGTATTGGACACGAAATAAACGTTCCTATGGAACGTAAAAAAAGCGCATTATTGTTGAGGTTACCGATGAGATGTTCCGATGGAACAAAACGTTGTTTATAATATTTTCATAAGATTGGTGTTACCAATGAAATGTTCCGATGGAACAAAAAAAATGTAGATATATACAAAAGCCCTTAAATCTAATTAGGTTTAAGGGCTTTTTTGTGTTTATAAGTAATTAGACTAAAACCTTTTTTAGTTTGAAATTATCTCTTCTCAAATTTGAATAGTTAAGGCGGCTATTCAATTTCTTCTTAAAAATAATACCTGATTTTTTTGATTCGGATGATTAATTTATTCCTACTAATAATTTTGCAATATTTAATTGTGTAATCGATTATTTTTTCTGAATAACCGAAACAAATTTAAATTCTACAATAATATTTTTAATATTTATTAGTGACATAAATTACACATGTAATAGAAAAAAACGCTTTTATTTTTGATATATAATTTTATTTATGAAATTTTTAGGAAAATTAATTTTTTATATAAAAAAAATATTTATGTTTGTGTAATCGATTACAATATTCTAATTGCTTAAAATGTGATAATCTTAAAATGTCATTTGGAGAATGAAAGAGGTAGATTGTTCCTGCTAAAATGAGAGTTTAAATTGAAAATAGGAGCTGGGATAAAAAAGAAAAAATAAACAAACAACGATATAACCAATTAGTAATTTAAACAATTAACCATGAATTTTAAAGATTTATTTGATAAAGGAGCGAATTGTTCTTTTGCAGTTGTTTTCTTATTGTGCTTGCTAACGTGCAATCGCATGAGCGCACAAAATTTAGCAGTAGAAGGTACTGTTAAAGATGCTGCAGGATTGACTTTGCCGGGTGTAAATATAATTGAAAAAGGAACTAAGAATAGTGCTTCTACCGATTTTGACGGTCATTATAAAATAAAACTAACGAATGCGAAAGCGGTATTAGCTTTTTCATTTATTGGGTTTCAAACCAAAGAGATAGCTGTAGCAGGTAAAAGCAAACTGGATGTTAGTTTAAGCGAAGATTCACATGCATTAAACGAAGTAGTTGTGGTTGGATATGGATCGGTAAAAAAATCAGATTTAACTGGTGCCGTTTCTTCAATTTCAGGAAATGAATTGAAGAAAATACCGGTTTCTAATATTGCCGAAGCCTTAACAGGAAGAATAGCCGGGGTTCAGGTTACATCAAGTGAAGGTTCTCCTGATGCTGATATTAAAATTAGAGTTCGTGGCGGCGGATCGTTAACGCAAGATGCCTCACCTTTAATTATAGTCGATGGTTTTCCAGTGAATAGTATGAGTGATATTGCTGCTTCAAATGTTGAATCGATGACGGTATTAAAAGATGCTTCTTCGACTGCAATCTATGGTTCCAGAGGAGCAAACGGAGTTATTATTATTACAACTAAAACTGGTAAAGATGGAAAAATGGCCGTGAGTTTTAATATGTTTTATGGTATGAAAACAATGGCTAATGATATAGAGGTTCTTCCTGTTGATGATTTTGTAAAGTGGCAATATGAATATGCTTTGCTTAGCCAAACAGATAAAACTATTTTGAGTAATCCAAATTCTTATACAAAGTATTTTGGTAACTGGCAGGATCGCGATTTATATAACGGTGTAAAAGGAACCGATTGGCAAAAACAAATTTATGGCCGTCGTGGTGAAGTAAATAGCCGTGATTTAGGTATTCGCGGGGGAAATGAAAACTTAAGCTACAATTTTAACTATGCTTATTATGATGAAAAAGCAATTATGGTTGGCTCAGATTTCAAGAGAAACAACTTATCATTGGCGTTGAAAAATAAAGCAAGTGACAAAATTGATCTTGCTTTTACAGTTCGTTATTCTGATACAGAAATAAATGGAAGCGGTGCAAATGAGCAAAACGAAGTTTCATCGCTTGATAGCCGTTTGCGTCATAGTGTTGGTTATTCTCCAATTCCAATGCCGGGATTAACGACGGATAATGATGATCAAAGTGTGAACAGTTATTTAGTGAATCCTTTTTTAGCGATATCAGATAATGCACGTCAGCAAACCAAGAAAAATTACAACTTATTAGGAAGCTTTGGATGGAAACTGGCTCAAAATTTAAAATTTCAAAGTGATTTAGGTTTAGATAATTATA
Source organism: Flavobacterium sp. ov086 (assembly GCF_900187965.1). GTDB lineage: Bacteria > Bacteroidota > Bacteroidia > Flavobacteriales > Flavobacteriaceae > Flavobacterium. The sequence goes on from NZ_FZNL01000015.1 coordinate 19,005, forward strand.
ATTATTCAGATTATCGTTTTTACGGCTCCTCTACTTATTTTTCAAGTACTGCAAAAGTTGGAGCAGGAAAACCGGCTATGGTAATGAGCGATCGTAAAGATGTACGTTTTAGAAATGCCAATACTTTAAATTATGATTTTAAAAATCTTTTAGGAGTAAACCATCATTTAACCGCTCTTTTGGGAGAAGAAATGATTACGACTACATCAAATATTAACACTACTACAATGTTGAGTTATCCTGATTTCTTTGATTTGGATGATGCAAGGAAGTTGACCACGCAGGGAACACCGTTTTCAGTTGATAATTTTTACAGCCCTGATGATAAGTTACTGTCATTTTTCGGACGTGCAAATTATGATTACAAAGACCGTTATTTATTGACGGCTTCTTTTCGTGCCGATGGTTCAAGCAGGTTTTTGGGCGATAATCGTTGGGGATATTTCCCGGCAGCGGCTGCAGCATGGAAGATTTCTGAAGAAAGTTTCCTGAAAAATACTTCATGGCTTAATCTTCTTAAGCTGAGACTAAGTTATGGTGAAGCGGGTAATAATAATATTCCGGTAGGGCAAACAGTTCAGAGTTATATGTCTACAACTAACTCTTTCATAGATGGTTTTGGTAGTTACTGGGCGCCGTCAAGTGTTTTGGCAAATCCAAATTTAAAATGGGAAACTACTGTGACACAAAATATTGGTCTTGATTTCGGATTTTTTAAAAATCGTTTAAACGGAACTTTCGATGCATATAAAAATGTAACGCATGATTTGTTAATCGAATTTCCGGTAGGAGGAACAGGATATAAAACTCAGTTTAGAAATATGGGTGAAACTCAAAATACCGGTTTTGAGGCAACAGTAAATTTTATCGCATTTGAAAGAAAGAATTTTGGTTTGAATTTTTCTGTGAATGTTGGAATTAATAAAAATAAAATCAACTCGCTTGGCGTAATGGACAATTTTGGTGTAAATACCAATTGGGCATCGACAGATATTGGTAATGATTATGCTGTAAATGCAGGTTCTGCAATGGGATTAATGTACGGTTTTCAAAGTGCAGGACGATATGAAGTTTCAGACTTTGATTATGTTGGCGGAAAATATACTTTAAAAACGGGTGTTGCTGATGCAACAAGTGTTTTAGGAAGTGCCGTACAACCCGGTATGATGAAGTTAAAAAATACCGATGGTTCTGCAGATAACAAAGTTACGACATCAGATCAAACAGTTATTGGTAACGCGAATCCTAAAAGTACAGGAGGTTTAGTTATCAATGCAAATGCTTATGGTTTTGATCTTTCTGCGGCTTTCAACTGGACTATCGGAAATGATATTTATAATGCCAACAAAGCAGAATTTTCTACCGCAAACAGAAACGGACAATATAAGAATTTAAGTACGGAAATGGCTGATGGTAAAAGATGGACAAATTTAGATCCTGCTTCAGGACAATTAGTAACTGATCCTACTGATTTAGCAGCTTTAAATGCCAACACAACAATGTGGTCTCCGTATATGCAAAAATTTATGTTTACGGATTGGGCTGTAGAAGATGGTTCATTCTTTAGATTAAATACTTTGACTTTAGGATATTCTACACCAGAAGCATTAACGTCTAAACTGGGAGTAAGCAAGTTAAGATTCTATTTTACAGCAACTAATGTTTTTATAATTACAAATTATTCCGGTCCGGATCCTGAGGTGTCAACAAAAAGAAAATCACCGCTAACGCCTGGAGTCGATTATTCAGCATATCCGCGTAGCAGACAATTGGTTTTTGGTTTAAACCTTAATTTCTAATTTAAAATTTATCAAAATGAAATATAAAGTAATAATAGCAGGATTAATTATCTCAGGTTTATTGACTTCGTGTCAGGATTTTGGTGAAGATTTTTTTGATACTCCTGCGCAATCAACATTAGGAGATGAAATTATTTTTTCTAATGCTGAACTGGCACAAGGTGCTGTTGATGGAATAAAAGTTTCCTTTGGAGAAGAACAATCCTATAGAGGAAGACTTTTGGCTTATCAGGGATTGAATACAGATACAGAATGGCTTTTGGCATCTTCAATTGAAGGCGCCAAATCAGATTTGGTAACCTATAATGCCAGACCAGATAATACCGAAATGAACTCGCCAAAAAATGCGTGGGCAATGATGTACGAAGGAATCGAACGTGCCAATTTGTGTATTAGAGGTTTACGTACTTATGGCAATGTAAAATCGAATAAACAACTGGGACAATTGTTAGGAGAAGCATTAACATTACGTGCTATTTATTATGCTGATTTGTTAAGAAACTGGGGAGATGTTCCCGTTCGTTTTGTGCCTGTTGTTACCTCAACTATTTATATACCTAAAACAAATCGCGACGAAACTTACAAGCAATTGATCGCAGATTTAGCCGAAGCTTCAACTTTGGTTGGATGGCCAAATGAAACTTCGGCAACAAATAGTACCGAACGTGTAAATAAGGCTTTTGTAAAAAGTTTTAGAGCTCGTCTGGCTATGATGGCAAGCGGATATCAACAATATCCTGATGGAGTGAGAAGAAGTACAGATCCGGAACTTTCAGTAGCAAAGATGTACAAATTGGCATTAGAGGAATGTCGCTCCGTTATTGCCAGCGGTTCTGCACATTTAGAACCTACGTTTGAAGGATTATGGAAAAAATACAATCAGGAAATTGTAACGGCAGGTGGAGAATCTCTTTGGGAAATTCCTTTTGGCGATACACGCGGAAGAATGCTTTTTACCTTAGCAGTTAAACACGATACTTCAGATCAGTTCCAGCAAATGGGAGCGAGTAAAGGTGGTGTTAACGGACCTTTGCCATTTGTTTTCTATGATTACGATCAGGTAGATACTCGCCGAGATGTTACCTGTGTTCCTTATAAATGGGGTACTGCAGTAAGTGGTAAAGCAAAACAGGAACTTACAGATTTACAAACCTGGTATTTCGGAAAATATCGTTTTGAATGGATGAACCGAATTGTTACTGCACCAAATGACGATGGTTTAAATAAAATTTATATGCGTTATGCCGAAGTACTTTTAATTGCTGCAGAAGCGGCAAACGAATTAGAAGGTCCCGGAGCGGCTGCAGGTTATCTTAAAGAAATTCGCCGTAGAGCTTTTGCTCCAGCAGATCAGGCGGTAAAAGTAGATGCTTACGTAGACGGATTAACTGGTAAAGATGCCATGTTTAATGCTATAGTTGAAGAGAATAAATATGAATTTACAGGCGAAATGGAACGCAAATATTCGCTAATCAGATGGAATTTACTAAAAATAAAATTAGACGAAGCTAAAGTTAAAATGACTGATTTGAAAGCACGCTCAGGGAATTATCAGGATGTGCCTTCGACTTTGTATTACAAATATGAAGACGATGGAATTACATTGGATATTTATGGTTTAAACCGAGGCGAAATTCAGGCTCCAACAGGATATACTTCTAAAGCCTGGGATAAATTGGAAGACAATAAAATAACGACTTTATACAAAACCGGAATTGATCCTGATAAAAGACAATTCTGGCCAATCTGGCAAACATTTATAGACAATAGTAATGGTCAATTAGTAAATGACTGGGTAATCGGAAACTAATAAAATCAACAAATAAATTATAGTTATATAATTATGAAAGCAAAATACATATTTAAAGGATTGCTGGCTATGTTTTTATTGATAGTTGCCGGTTGCGAAAGCTACAATGAACCAGTATTGAATGATATTGGAGCCAATAGAACATTTTCTCCAATAGAACTTAAAGCCATCGTTAGAAATCAAACTTCGGTAGAATTAAATTGGACCGTAAAAGACGATGCAGATCATTATGTAGTAGAATTTAGCGCAGACGATACTAAGTTTACAACGATCTATAAAACAGTAAAAGTTTTGCCTACAGAACTTCCGGTAACAATTGCGTTAGAAGGAGAAACAGTTTATTCAATCAGAGTAAAAGGTGTAAGTGCAGCAGGATTAGCAGATTCAAAATGGTCTGTTGTTACAGCAAAAACATTGACAGAGCAAATTTTGTTTGCTGTCGAAGATATCGATGTTGAGGCAAAACAGGTTACTTTAAGATGGACTCCAAATAGCGCTGTAACACAAATCTCAATTGCTCCGGGCGGAATTACACATACAATAACACCAGCAGAAAAATTAGCAGGAGTTGCAGTTGTAACCGGATTAACCGGCGAAACAGATTATACAGCTACTTTGCTTAACGGAACTAAAACAAGAGGACTTAGAACCTTTAAAACCGGAATTGATATAGGAACCGGTATTTTAGTAAAACCTACAGATGATTTAAATGCTGCTATTACCGCAGCTCCTGCAGGTTCAATATTAGTATTGATGCCAGGAGATTATCAGGTATACAAAGATGAAATTGTATTAAATAAAGCAATTACTATAAGAGGATTACGAGCAGGCGATAAACCGTTATTGCATGTAAGGTTTACACTTACTGCCGGCACAGGCAATGTTTCCTTAATTGATTTGAATGTTGAAGGAACAACTATTGGAGATACCAGTTTTATTACCGTTTCTGGTGCCAATAGTACTTATGGAGATATTTTAATTAGCGGTTGTAATATTCATGATTATCTACGCGCCTTAGTGTATGGAAATGCTGCAGCTTCAAAAGTAAATTCATTTACTATAGAAAACAGTACTGTAAAAAATGTAAATACAAATGCACAAGCAGATTTTATAGATTTCAGAAATACTTACGTAGTAAATATAGTAGTCAAAACCAGTACGTTTAATTCTTGTTCAATAGGACGTGATTTTGTTAGGGTTGATGCTGTAGCTTCTCCTAATGGCTTTTCAGGAACGGGATTAACAACAAATGTATTAATTGACAGTTGTACTTTGTATAACGTATCTAATAATGCGACACCAAGAAGAATTTTGTATGTTCGTTTTGCATCCAATAAATCAGCGGTAAAAAATACTTTGATTACATCGACAAGCGCAATATATACGAATCAGGCAAGTACGGATCAGCCTGTATTTAATAAAAATTATTATTATCAGGCGTCAGGTTTTATGGATTCCTCAATTTTAAATAATAAAATAGATGCTTCGGGAACTACTGCAAATCCTCAATTTGCAGATCCTGTAAATGGAGATTTCACAATTGGTAATCAAACATTAAAAGATAATGCAATTGGAGATCCAAATTGGATTAAATAGATTTTTCTACGGTTGGTTTTTATAGAGAGAGGGATGCAGTTTTTGTATCCCTCTCTTGTTTTTTAGTTGGCATGAGATTGGCACGCGGATGACGCGGATTTAAACGGATTTTAATTTTGTTGGAATATTCTTGTACGTTTAGCTTGTCAGACTGAGCGAAGTCGAAGTCCCGCAATGTAAACAATCAACTAGTATAGATTATTGTTTATAGACTTTTGTCTAAGTTTAAAACTTTTACAAAAAATAAAAATCAGCATTAATCTGTTTAAATCGGCGTCATCCGTGTGCCATAAAATTTACTCAATATCCAAATCAAATTTTTCAAGCAAACCAGCAAGTGCAGTATGAGATACTCTGGCTCTTTTTACTTTATTTTCAGAAGGATCAAAAGCGTAATTTCTGGAAGTTCTAAAATCAGTTTTTTCTAGATTCACTTCCACGAAAGTGGCATTTGCAAGATCACAATTTTTGAAAACTGCCAGAGATAAATCAGTATTAGAGAAATCTACATCTTTTAATGAACAATCAATAAAATTAGTTTTCTTTAGTTTTTTGTAAATGAAAGTCGAATAATCAAGAAGACAATCCTGAAAATTCATCGAAAACAAAAAGCTATTACTGGCACTAAAATCAAGTCCCATTAATTTACAACCAATAAATTTGATGTTCTTTAATCCGGTACCTTTTAGAATTGCTAACGAAAGATTACAATTTTTGAACGTGCAGTCTAAAAAGTCAATATAGCTAAAATCACTTTTAGAAAAATTGCAATTGATAAATTCACAATTTACAAATTCGTTATCTGATAATTTCTGATCAGAATAATCAATCGTGTCAAAAGTTTTGTTTTGATGTAATACAGTTTCCATAATACGAGGTTGAGGTTGCAAAGAGGTTTTTTGGGGCAAAAAAGGATTATTCTAATTCGACACAATCAAAAATGTTGTTTTGTAACATTGTTTCAGTTATTTCATTTTCGCTGTCGATTCTTAAAATGTTATCACAATCCTCCAGATCAAAATTCCATATAGTATTATCCGTTAGCAATTCATTAAGAAGCGAAGTTGCTAACTCTAATTTAGATCTTGTATCAACAGAAGTTTTAAAAACATAAATCATAATTTGCTCATTTTTTTACAGGGCAAATTTCTGTAAATGCTTTTTTAGTTACTAGGATTCTATAATCAATAATTAGGACTTATCAATCATTTTTCGGTACTGAGCAGGACTCATTGCTTCGTGTTTTTTAAAGAAACGGCTAAAGTAAGATTGATCCTCATGCCCAACCTGCATTGCTATTTCGCTTACCGAGAGTGTTGTTTGGTACAACAAATACTTCGCTTCAAGCAAAATGGTCTCATCAATCCAAGTAGTTGCAGATTTGCCGGTTGTAGCTTTAACTGATTTATTCAAATGATTTGGCGTAACATTAAGCAATGAAGCATAATAATTTACCTGATGATTTGTTCTGATATTCGGGTAAATAAGTTCCTTGAACTTCGCTGACAGAACCTCAGCAGCAGTTCCTCCCTTGGGAGTTTTGACCGTGTTTCTATTCATTTCACAAAACAAAGTCATTAAATAAGTCTGTATAAGATCCAGATTTATCGTTTCGGCTTCCAGATATTCTGCCTCAAGGCGAATTAGTATGTTACTGATAAAAGCAGCATCTTTTTCGGAAACAATAATTTTAGGATTTCCCGATATTTTTAGAAAATCAAAATCATTGATTATATCACGGTTTCCATACTTTCCGATTAAAACATCAGGATGAAACTGACAAATAAAACCGCTATGTTTACTGTTAATATGCTCAATAGAAAATATCTGACCTGCAGGAACTACAATGATTTCATTTTTATTGGTCTGACATTCTTCAAAGCCCAGTTTTATAATGTTTATCCCCGAAGTAATAAAAATTAAAGTATGGCAATTGTGTTTAGAAGGTGGAACAGGATATTGAAGCTGCATTATCTTCAAACAGAAAAAATGATCTGAATTTGTTTTGAAAAGTTTATTAATTGGATTTTCCAAACCAAGAAATTTTTCACGAAATCCCTTTGTACCATACGTTTTTATTTTTTCGTTTGTTTCCATTTTCTAATAGTACAATCTAAAATCCAATAATTTGCACAACGCATAATGTTTTTGGTACAACTCTTCGACAACTTCCGTAATATCATCATTTTCCTGATACAAGCTAAAAAAAGCTTTGTCGATCGTACTGCTGCTTGCTATTTTATTATAAGATGATCCATAACCTGAGATTGCCCGTGCTCCTGTAATGTCCAGAAAATATTGTGCTTCTTCGTCATTTAAATCCAAAACCTTTAAATTGGCAAAATGTATAATTTTACCTTTCATTTTACCCTCAAATAATTCGGCAATTTCTTCAAGGCTATAATAATAATCATGAAGGCAGATATTGTTGGGTTCGCCAGGCATAACTAAATAAATGATCTCATAATCCTTAAAATTATGATCTTCATAAAGCAGTACATTCAGGCTTTCTTCTAAACCTTCAATTGTATCGCAGGTTTTGTAGATGCTGGTAATGCCTTGATCAATTGCTATCTCTTCTAAGTTTTTTACCACTTGAGTCGCAACTGGAGTATCTATGTCAGGAACACCTTCCAAACAGAAAATAAATTTTTCACTATCCATATCAGCAAACTTTCAGATTAGATATAAATTGAAGTACATTTTTTTAGTTTGACAAAAGTATTTTTTATTGGATAAAAACTATAATCTGAACGATATTTTTAACTCATTTTTGACATTAGTTTAAAATATTGTGATCGCATTTTTGAAAATTGCAATCGTAGTATTAAAAAAGAAACGTTTTTTTTTAACTTAAAAAACATAAAAGTTTAAGAGATTCTTACGAATTTAGCAATAGACAGGTTGGTTCTTTCTTTTCTGAATTTTTTATTTATCTGGCATAATTTTAAGCATGGTTGGTTTTTCCTTAGATTGTGATGTTGCATTTAAATGATTAAACAAATTTCAGGTTTCATTTTATAATATGAAACAGAGTTGAATTGTAAATCGCTTTTTTAGATTTCAATATGACTTAATTTTATACAAGATTTTTTTCGATATTTTATCGGCTCTTGATGGAATTTTAATGAAACGGAGAGTGATTTGTCTTTAAGAAAGAAAATTTAATTCAACAGTTTATTGTTATTCATTTTGTGATTTAGTGGTTTTGAACTCAGTTTGTTTTAAAAAATTATATGCTATGGCTGTTCCTAAAGAGTTATATAATGCAAAATTCCTGGAATATATAGAATCGCTAAAGATTTTATATCTCGTTGATGACAAATTCAAAGTGATTTGTGATGATTATTGCAGGAGTAAAATGAAAACAGAAAAGTATAAGAGAAAATTTGAAAAATATTTCCAGCATAAATTAGAGTTTGAAAATTTGTCTAAAGAATTAGAAGATGAAATATTGATTTATTTGATCCGAAAAGGTTAGGATAATTATTAATTTTTTTACAAATAGTTATAGATGAACCCTTAATTAAACAATGATTAAGAGTTTGTTTTTTTTGATAATGTATTTATTAAATAAAAAAGGATAAAATTAAACAGCGTTTTCTGCAACGTTTGGAACTTCAGGATAAGAATCTTCCAGAGCGGTAATAACATCGTCAGCTGGATAAATTAGTTTTGTTGTGACTTCCATTTTTATATTTTTCCCTTCAATTCCGCTGGCAACTAGTTTGCGATCCCATCCAGAAGTTAACATTCCGTCTTGTTGACCTAAATCTACACAAGTCACATAATCTTTATAACTATACGCTTTTAAAGGTTCAGAGAATAAACTATTAACAGCATTATGACCAGCAAATTTACCCAAAAACATAGAAAACTGACAAGCCATGAGCGAACTGTTTCCTTCATCATCAGTCGGAATATTAGCAACATCGCCCGCAGCAATTACATTGTTGTATTCTTTCAATTGTAGAAATTCATTTACATGCAAGCGTCCTAGTTTGTCTTTTTCTCCTTTAAAAAAGTTACAAAGCGAACTCGCTACTAATCCAATAGTCGAAATAACTGTTTGAGAAGCAATAAAATGACCATCGCTTAATGTGGCTCCATTGTTTTCTACAGCTTTCAGATAAACTCCATTCGCAACTGTTATATCTTTGGCTTTTAAGGTTTCAATTACATAATCCTGTGCTTCAGATGCATAATAATTTCCTACTTTATCAGACTTTTCGATAAGTACGACTTTAAAATCAATTGAATCTTTACCTTGATCAGTCAATATTTTATTGGCTTTTTCTTTGATTACAGTTACCATTTCAAGTCCGGTTAATCCGCTTCCGGCAACTATAAAGGTTGTAGCGCCATTGCCTTCAAAGTTTTTATGTGCCAATTTTGTTAAGTGATCTTCCAGTTTTTGAGCACCATTAAAAGTATCCACATTAAAAGTTTTTTCAATACCCGGAATGTTTATAGCCTTCAAAACACTTCCAGAAGATAAAATCAAATAATCGTAATTCAGAATTCTTGATCCACTTTCGGTTGCAACTGTAACGAGTTTTTGCTCTGGATTGATAATTTCTGCTTTACCAATCATAAGTTTAATGTTCAGTTGTTTGAAATATTTATTCAGTTCAACTCTTAATCCTTCTAGAGAAACCTCGTATAATCTTGGACGAATCGTTAAATATTCATCCATATTTACTAAAGTTACTTCTAACTCGTTTTCTTTTTTCAATTCACGACTTTGACGAATGGCACTCAAAGCGCTCCAAAATCCTGCAAATCCACCTCCAATAATTAATAATTGCTTCTTCATTTTTATAAGATAATTACGATAATATTTTGCTGCAATTTAGAACAAATAATTTATTATTGTAAAATTATTCCTATAATTTTATCTTAAAGCACAATATATAATTTGATATAAAAAGTCTTGGAATATTAGGTGTGCTTTTCCTTATAAATTTTTTAGAGGAAAGTAAAAAACATTAAAATGAAAAATAACTGTCCTGAATTTGCAATCAACTTAAAATAATTCAAGCTGATTATTTGGCTTTTCAGGTTTATTTTTAGGAGATTTAGCATCCCCAAAAACAGTTCTTCCGCCATATTTATGCGAATTGTCGCGTTCTCTTTGAATCAAAGCATCAAAATTAGAGTTGGGCGTAAAACTTTCTTCGGCTTTTCGGGAGATTTCAGATAATTTTCTGATCGCTTCTATTTTGTCTGCATTTCCAATTTTAGCACGATTAATGGCTCTTTGCAAAGTATCAATTGTCTCGTCATAGATTTTTACCGGAACCGGAAATGGATGTCCGTCTTTTCCGCCATGAGCGAAAGAAAAACGCGCAGGATCTTCAAATCGGGTAGGAGTGCCATAAATGATTTCGCTAACCAATGCTAATGATTGCAAGGCTCTTGGTCCCATTCCTTTTAAAAGTAATAGTTCTTCAAAATCTTCAGGTTTATTTTCATGAGTTGTCCAAAGCATTGCGCCAAGTCGTTTCATGTTAACATCTTCCATTCTCACATCATGATGTGCAGGCATAGAAAGATATTGCATTTCCTTCATGATTTTTGTTGGAGATTCTTTAGATAATTCTAAAATACCTTCTCTGGATTTTGTGGCTGCCTCAGCGGTAAGATTTAATATAGTACCCTGGTTTTCGCCATAAATAAAAGTATGAGGCTCATTTATAAAAGATTTTAAATCTTGCGAATGCCAATGATATCTTCTTGCGGTTTTAGAATCGGGATTCATTCCTTGCTGAATAACCGCCCATTGTCCTTTGTTATCAACGATAAAATTATGCTGATACAATTGAAATCCATCCTGAATGGCTGTGTTATCAACTTTGGCGGTAAGTCTGCTGCAATTTGCAAGATTGTTCCCGTCAAGACCGGTTTTTTCGCCCACAAACAAAAGTTCTTGTGGTGTTAACAACGAATTTTTGCCTTTCCCTCCACAAATATAAATTCCCAATTCTTTAGAATGTGGATTTACAGATTTTTTTAATGCTCCAAGTACCGAAGTTGTGATTCCCGACGAATGCCAGTCCATTCCCATAACGGCGCCAAAACTTTGAAACCAAAAAGGATTGCTTAGTTTGCTTATAACTTCTGAAGTTGAAAATTCCATTGCAATCGTTTCTACAATTGCAAAACCAAGTTTAGACATTCGGTCAGCAAGCCATAAAGGAACATGTCCGTAATGTAAAGGTAGATCTGCTGTGCCGGAACGTTTCATTTAAAGGAATTTGTATTTATACAAAAATAAACAAAATACTTCTAAAAGCTTATTTGTAAAATGAAGATCTACAGGTTGTTGAGGTTAATGTCTGGAATTGTATTCATCGGCAATATCGGTCCAATCATTTTCCCAGGTTTTGTTAAAATAAATTTCTGCTTTTTCCCAATCTTCCTCATCCCATTCGTCTCTTTCATCGGTCAATTCCAATTTTTCAGAAATAATGGCATCAATTAAAAAGGTAAGAAACTCTTCAAAATCATCAGCTATGACGGAAATTGGTTCGGGATCTCCGGCAGGTAAATATAAAATCTGACCATTCTTTCCTTCAATTTCAGGGTCATAATCTATGCATAAAAGATTTCCTGAGCCATCATGACCAAACGGGATTCTTTTTACAGAATATAATTCATTCTTGATTTTATTTTTTTGATAGACAGAGTCGGGTTCTCGTTCTCCTTCTGCCATTTTAAAAAAATCCCATTGAACTTTTACTTCTTTGATTGTTAAAAATTCAAATCCTGCCATTACGCCAAGACTTTTCTTTTCGCCATTGTATGTCTTTAATAAATCTATATAGGAAGCTGGCAAAATTTGATTTATATATTTTTCTAAATCAGAAATGTCTTTTTCATTTGCTCCATCATTCATAAATGAATCAAAAATATCTAGTTTTGATCTGAAAGTTTCAAATAGTTTGTTGACCAATATAGTATTCATTAACGACTTGATTTATAATTTTGGGTATTATTTCTCTTCTTCTAAACCGTCAACGGCAGAAATTTGATCCAATATATTGGTTTGGTTGGGCGAAATATAGTTTTTTACCTCTGCCGGAGCTTCTTTCTTAAAAAGAATATCTAATGCATTGTAAAGTTTTAATAAAACATCTTTGTCTTCTTTTGCAATATCTAAAGCAGTATTAAAATTAAAAACATAATTATTCGAATTGCGTACTTCTACTTTTATCGTTTTTGATGTGATTTTAAATTTAACTATGTCCATATTTATAACGTATTAACTTTTTTGTTTTTTTTAATATGAAAATTATAAGATGCTTCTAAAAAGTATTAAAGATATTTAATTATTTAGAGTTACAACTCAATTATTTAAAGTTCCTTACTACAATTTTTTAAACAATGAGTAATTAATTTGAATAAAAAAACCCTTAAACATGTTATGTTTAAGGGTTTAGGTTTTGTAGCGAGGACGGGAGTTGAACCCGTGACCTCAGGGTTATGAATCCTGCGCTCTAACCAACTGAGCTACCTCGCCAAGATTGCAAGTGAACCGTGTTCCTCATTGCGGGTGCAAAGATAGAAATAATATTAAAGGTTGCAAGAATAAAATGAAGAAAAAAAAATATTTTTAAAAATGCATTGTTTTCGGACATATATTCTTATATTTCCAAAAAAATTAAAAGTAGCACATGGATCCAAAAATACGTTACGAAATCGAGTTTCCTATAAATTCTTCGCCGCAATTATTATATCAATATATATCAACACCGTCAGGTTTGTCAGAATGGTTTGCAGACAATGTAAATTCCAGAGGCGAATTCTTCACTTTCATTTGGAATGACTCGCAGGAAAAAGCGCGTTTGGCTTCTAAAAAAACCGGAGAAAAAGTAAAATTCAAATGGGTTGACGAAAGCAGTAAGGATACGGAGTACTTTTTTGAATTGCATATCTTAGTTGATGAATTAACTAAAGATGTATCATTAATGGTAGTTGATTTCGCTGAAAAAGAAGAAGTAGGTGAGGCTAAACAATTGTGGGAGAATCAGATCTCAGATCTGAAACATCTTATAGGATCAGTTTAGTAAAAGTCTATTTTATACCTTATATTTGCCCTGAACAAAATTCAGGGTTTTTTTTATGATCAATTTTAACGGAAACATAGTAGAGCAAAACGATAATATATTAACTCAAAATCGTGCTTTTTTGTATGGAGATGGTGTTTTTGAAACGCTAAAAATAGTCAACAACAAAATCTTGTTTCTCGAGGATCATTATTTTCGATTAATGGCTTCGATGCGTGTTGTGAGAATGGAAATCCCAATGAATTTTACAATGGAGTTTCTTGAAGAACAGGTTTTAAGTCTTGTTCAACAAAACGAAATTTCGGCATCAGCCCGAGCCCGAATTACTGTTTTTAGAAACGATGGCGGATTGTATTTGCCAAAAACTAATGAAGTTTCATATTTGATTCATGCAACGACGCTTGAGAACGTTGTTTATGCTTTAAACACGGCTGAGTATGAAGTTGATTTGTATAAAGATTTCTATGTAACCAAGCAGTTGTTATCGTCTATTAAAACGACCAATAAGTTGATTAATGTTACCGGAAGTATTTTTGCTCATGAAAATGGTTTGGCAAATTGTCTTTTGATAAACGATACAAAAAATGTGGTCGAAGCATTACAAGGTAATTTATTTATGGTTGTGGGTAAAAAACTAATTACTCCGCCAATCTCTGAGGGTTGTCTGAATGGTGTAATGCGTAAGCAAATTTTAGCTTTGGCTAAAAAAGTTGAAGGTATAGAAGTACAGGAAGAAATAATTTCGCCATTTGATCTTCAAAAAGCTGACGAATTATTTCTTACAAATGTAATCATGGGAATACAACCGATAACCAAATATCGAAAAAAGGAGTTTACCAGTAATCTGGCTCATTTATTATTACAAAAACTAAATGAATCCATCTCTGAAAATTAATTCAGATATGGATTTTCAGGTGCATTTGACCATATAAGATAGTCTCCGCCAAGCTCAATAATTTGTTCTTTCCAAAAATGAGTGGTTGACTTTCCTATAATTTTGTTTTTGTAACTATTATCAGCAATGATCCAGGAGTTTCCCTGCATTTCATTCTCAAGCTGATTTTCGTCCCAACCGGTGTAACCTAAGAAAAAGCGAATATTATTTTTGCTAATAGATCCGTCGTTAATTAAGTCTTTGGTTGATTCAAAATCACCTCCCCAATAAATTCCATTAGATATCTCGACACTATTCGGGATCAACTCTGGAATATTGTGAATAAAATATAGATTATCCTGCTCAACAGGACCTCCATTATATATCTTAAACGAAGCTTCGATCTCCGGAATTAGATCATTAATAGTATACTTTAGTGGTTTATTAATGATAAATCCTATTGATCCTTCTTTGTTATGGTCTGCTAATAAAATTACCGATCTATTAAAAGATAAATCTCCAATTATCGAAGGTTCGGCAATAAGCAGGTGTCCTTTTTTTAATTTTTCTGAAATCATACGGCTACAATTTTTATTAAATTTAATCATAAAATATTTAAAATCCCAAATAAAATCGTTAAACCGCACAAAAAAACCCTCCATGGGAGGGTTTTGATTATATTATAAGTTTAGAGAACTTTCTTACTTAGTTCACTGCACCTTCTAATTCAGCTCCAGCTTTGAATTTAACTACATTTTTAGCAGCGATTTGGATAGTTTTACCAGTTTGTGGGTTTCTACCGTCTCTAGCAGCTCTAGCAGATACTGACCAAGATCCAAAACCTACTAATGAAACTCTTCCTCCTTTTTTCAAAGTAGCTCCTACGTTACCTAAAAATGACTCTAAAGCTAATTTTGCCGCAGCTTTTGTAATTCCTGCATCAGCAGCGATAGCATCGATTAATTCTGATTTGTTCATAATAATTAGTTATTAATTGTTGGTTAAAAAAAATTGTTAATACACAAATTTAGTAGGAAATCCGTTCCTTGCAAGTGTTTTCTTTAATTTTAGCAAAAATTGTTGATAACTTGCTTTTTTTGTTCATAAAGCAGGCTGTTCATCGGTGAAAATCAGGTAAAAACCCCCGTTTTACTGACTTTAATAGACCTTTGCACTATCAGAAAAAGTTATCCCGTTTAGTAATTCTGCCACTTGCATTCTCTTTTTTCCTGGTAATTGTAAACTCAATAGCTGAATAAAGCCATCCTGAACGGCAACTTTGATTTCTTTTTTGCTGCAAATTAAACTTCCTGACTCATAAGAATGTGCTTCTGAAATGAGTTTTGCTTCATATATTTTGATCGTTTGCTCTTCATTTTTATCTTTCAAAAAACACCAGGAAGCAGGATAAGGACTTAACCCCCGAATCAGATTATTGATTTCGTCTCCCGATTTTGTCCAATCGATTTTACAATTTTCCTTATTTAGTTTGTAAGCTGTTTTAATTTCTTCATTATCTTTCTGAGTTGTAGTAGTTACATTTCCGTTTTCGATAACTTTTAAAGTTTCTATTACAGTCTCACTTCCTAATAACATTAATCGGTCGTGTAATTGTCCTGCGTTTTCTGTTGGTTCAATTGCAATTTCTGAGTTTAAAATCATTGCTCCGGTATCAATCTTGTCATCGATAAAGAAAGTTGTAACGCCGGTTTTGGTTTCTCCATTAATAATAGCCCAGTTTATTGGAGCTGCCCCACGATAATTTGGTAACAAAGAAGCATGAAGATTAAAAGTTCCTAAACTTGGCATTTCCCAAACTACTTTTGGCAGCATTCTAAAAGCAACAACAATTTGCAAATTAGCATTCAGGGCTTTTAATTCAGCAAGAAAGTTTTCATCTTTTAAGCTTGTAGGCTGTAATAAAGTAAGGTTGTTCGCCAGTGCATATTCTTTTACTGCCGAATATTTTATTTTTTGCCCGCGCCCAGCCGGTTTATCTGCGGCAGTAATAACGCCAACAACATCGTAATTGTTTTTGATAATGGTGTCCAAAATGCCAACTGCAAATTCAGGAGTTCCCATAAATATGATTCTCAATTTTTCCATTATGATTTTAAAGTGTATTTATTATTCGGTTGAATAGTGATATGATTGTTTTCTAATAATTCCTGAAGTACCGAAACAATATCGTTTGCATCCAGTTTTATTTGGGTTTGAATTTCTCGTGAAGTTAAAGCAGTCGATTTTAATAAATGCAGAATTTTATCGGCAATTGAATCAGTTTCTGTGATTTTTCCTTTTTGAGTAATGCAGTAAGAGCAAACGCCACAATTAGAATTAGTTTCTTCTCCAAAATAAGAGAGTATCAATCGGTTTTTACAAGTTTTGCCTTCCTTTATATAATGTAGAACCGATAAAAGTTGTTCTTCTTTTAATTGGTTTTGCTTTTCAAGATATTTCGAAACTCGATTGATCGTTAAGTCATCTTCGCGAACTTCATTAAATAATATAGTGGCATCGTTGTTTTTAGATTTGTATTCGATAATTTCTTTTTCTCGAAGCTTTTCTAAAACAGCAGAAACTTGCTCTTCTGTATGATGAGATTTTTTGGCAATCAAGGAAAGATTAAAAGGAGTTTTCATTTCATAAACACCGGGATATGTTCTTAGAATTGCCAGAATGATTTCTTCATCATTTGGATTCAAGCTCATATACCGAATCACTTCTTTGGATTCGATTAAAAATTGCATTGTGATTTTTTCCGAAAATTCCTGAGACATCGTGATAATTCCCTGCTGATTTAAAAATTGCAAGGCATTATATGTTTTTAAGGTAGGAAAGTCGTATTTATGACAGAAATGATTCAATTTGAATGAAAACGAATCATCTAAACCTTCGCCATAAGCAATCTGAAAATAGTTGCAAAGTTTTACATACATCAGTTTCAGAAACTTTTTATCGGGTAAAACACTCAGAAATTGTTGTTCGGTTTGATTTGCATCTGAATTATTAAAAAGCAAAACCGAAAAAGCTTTTTCGCCATTTCGTCCTGCTCTTCCAGATTCCTGATAATAGTTTTCGATATTTTCGGGAAGCTGCGTATGAATTACTGTTTTTACGTTGTCTTTGTCGATTCCCATTCCAAACGCATTTGTCGCAACAATAACCTGTGCTTGTTCAGACATCCACAGTTGCATGTTTTTGTCTTTTTCTTTTGCCGAAAGTCCACCGTGATAATAGGTTGCTTTGAATCCCAGCGATTGTAATTGCGTTGATATATTTAAGCACGATTTTCTATTTCGTACATATATAATAGAAGGTTGTGGGTTTTTCCTTAGGATTTGTTCCGTACGATACAATTTGTCTTCGACTTCAAAAACCATATATGCAATATTTTTTCTTTCAAAAGATTGCTGAAAAAGTATTGGATCCTTCAAACCTAATTCAGTTTTAATATCTTCAATAACTCTGGGGGTTGCTGTAGCGGTCAAAGCTAAAAATGGAATCTTAGGGAAAAACTTTTTAAGTTCAGAAATCTTCAAATATGCCGGACGAAAATCATGTCCCCATTGCGAGACACAATGTGCTTCGTCAATGGCAATTAAATTTATGGGAAGATTTTTAATGCGTTCCAAAATCCAATCCGATTGTAAACGTTCCGGAGAAAGGTATAAAAACTTATAGTTTCCGTATTGACAATTGTCTAATAAATCAATGATTTCTTCTGTGTGGATTCCGCCCGTAAGTGCAATTGCTTTAATTTCTCGCTTTTGTAAATTTGCCACCTGATCTTTCATCAAGGCAATCAAAGGCGAAACCACCAAGCAGATGCCTTTTTGCATCATTGCCGGAACCTGAAAACAAATTGATTTTCCTCCGCCAGTTGGTAAAAGGGCAAAAGTATCCTGACCGTCCAAAACCGAGTTGATAATCTCTTTTTGTAACGGTCTAAAACTGTCGTGTTTCCAGTATTTTAAAAGAATTTCTTGTGCTTCTGGCATCGGTCATGTTTTAAAGTTAAAAAATTTAGAAATCAGTTTCTAGTTTTACAACTTTAAACATATGCCTAAATTTTATCTAAGATATAAAGAATTCTGTTTTCAACCGTATCTTTAGGTACTTCAATTAAGTTGTAACCGTATTTTTTATAGGTATCAACAAGATGTTTCTGAATTGTTTGTGCTTGTTCAAAATTCTCATAGCGCTCTGTGTCACTTTCGTAAATTTCTTCCCAAGGTGGTAAAATAAAAGTTTTAGAATATTTAAAATCCTCACAAGCCTTTATGAAGCTTTCCGGATAATTGTCGCCAATATAATCCATATAAGCTACAACATCTGGGATTCCGCGGTCTATAAAAACTACGTTTTCCGGTTCTTCAAGAGCATTTTCGAACTGTTTTATACGTCCTTCCAATAACATTTCGCTGAACAATAAAGGTTGTTCCAAAAACAATTGATCGATACCACGTTGTTGTGCTTCGAGAGTAACTTGTCTTGAAATTTCAGGGTAACAACAGTAGCCACGAGCTACCAATTCGTTGATAAGAGTAGATTTTCCCGTTCCCGGGCCACCAATGAGAACTATGATTTGTTTTTGCACTTTCTAAAAATAAAGCGCAAATTTACCTAAACTTATTGGTATTTAAAAAGATTATTTTGCCTTGTGCAAATGATTTCGCAATTTTTACAATTATTATGGTGTTTGATTGGGATCCAGTCCTATAAAATAATTCGTTCCTGCGGAACTAAAATGAAAAAAGAATTGTGGGTTTTGTAAATATTTTGGTACCGGATTATGTGCTGGATTGAAGCCCGGCCCTACAAAATAATTCATTCCTCCGGAACTAAAATAAGAAAGAATCATGGGCTCAGTAAATATTATGGTGTCGGATTGAATCCAGGGATATAAAACCAGCCATTCCTCAGGAATTAAAACAAAAAGAGCCATAGGCTCGACCAATATTGTAGGGCTGGACTTTAGTCCAGTTTGCATAAAAAGATATAAGTCCAGCCGGATGTCATATTTATAGAAAATTATGACGTTAAAACCAACGAGTTTAAGATTTGATTTATTTTGGCTTTAGCCGAATATTTAAATTTTACTCACAAAACAAATATTTCCCAGAACCCGTACCTTCCTTCCCCGAAGGAATAATAATATGCGATTCAAATTTCTTTCCTTTCAAAACATCATTCACAAAATCCAGAACATATTGTTGTCCCTGATGAAAAAGATAACCCGAAAATTCATGTCCGCCACCACAAAACGTAATCAGTTCTATGTCTTTATGTAAATCATTCATTTGATTGTAAACGGCATAAGATCCAAAAAGAATCAGCCAGCCAGAAGTATTTGTTGGACACGAATGGTGAGAACCGGCTGCATACGGGACAGTTTTATCGCTGTTTCCGTGCGCTAATAACATTGGAATTGCTTTTTCTTTCGTAATTAAATTAATATCCTGAATAGCACCCGAACCTCCAATAAAACCAGTGTATTTAAAATTTTCAGGCAAATTACTTTTATATAAATTCATTAGTTTATAATCCCAAAACGAAGCATGGAAGCCAATCTCTGCGCCAGCACTAATTCCTGAAATAAATATTTTTGAGGAATCGAGATTGTATTTATTAGCATTTTCGATCAGGAAAGAAGTTGCCTGCCACATGTCACTCACACCAATTTGGATTGCTTTTATCTTTTCGGTCAAAGTTCCTTTACAGCCAAAATCTTTTCCTTTCATATATAAACTGTATGAAATACTTGCAACTGCATAACCGTTTTTTGCCATAAACATTCCAAAGTCTTTTTCGCTGGTGCGTTCTCCACCGGAAAAACCTCCGCCAAAAGCAAAAATGATTAACGGAATTTTCTCGTTAGTTTTCTTCTGAGGTAAATACAAATCTAAATCCAGCTTAATTGTATCATTCTGGAAATAAGTCATTGTTTTGACTTCCTGAGCCTGAATGTTGTTAAAAATGAAAGCTGTAAAAAGTAAGATGATGTAATTTTTCATTAGAATATGTTTTTAGTCTTAATTACTACAGGTAGTTAGCGGGAGCGAAGATCCAAAGTTTTTCAAATATAAAAGTTTGCCACGAATTTCACGAATTTTCGCTAATGTTTAACTTTATAAATAGTAGTAGATGAAATAATTTGTGAAATTAGATTTTAAGGGATATTAATTAGTGCAAATTCGTGAAATTCGTGGCGAAAAAAAAGCTGTTTTTCCAACGAAAAAAATCTAAATTGTAAAATCCAAAATCTGAAATCAAAACCGTATATTTGCGTTTATTTTTAATTACGAATGGAAAACGATAAAGAAAAAGAAACCGCCGAATTTTACGAAAGATTAAAGGTAGAGTTAGATAACTCAAATACTTGGCCTGCAGAATACTTGTATAAATTTATTATGCCTTCAGTAGACGATAATGTTGAAAGAGTTGAAAAAGCTTTTGACAATCTGGGCGCGGTTATTAAAACAACAAAATCTAAAACCGGTAAATTTACCAGTGTTTCTGTAGATGTTACCATGCATAGTGCTGACGAAGTGATTAGCAAATACAAAGAAGTTTCTACCATAGAAGGTATAGTTTCATTATAACTTATGAACGAAAAATATAAAAAAGAAGTCGCAAATGATGTTGTTTTTAATTTAGAATATAATTCTGAAAGACAACGTTTACTTATTCCGGAATATGGTCGTCATTTGCAAAAATTGATCGATCAGGCTACTCATATTGAAGATGCTGAAACACGCAATAAAGCTGCGAAATACATCATTCAGGTTATGGGAAGTCTGAATCCGCATTTGCGTGATGTGCCGGATTTTCAACACAAATTATGGGATCAGCTTTTCATAATGTCTGATTTTAAATTAGATGTAGAATCGCCATATCCAATTCCTTCAAGAGATGTTTTGCAGTTAAAACCAGATGTTTTGCAATATCCTCAGAACTTTCCAAAATACAGATTTTATGGTAATAACATCAAATACATGATCGATGTTGCCAATAAATGGGAAGATGGCGAAATGAAAAATGCATTGGTATTGGTGATTGCCAACCACATGAAAAAGTCTTATCTAAGCTGGAACAAAGACACCGTTAAAGACGATGTGATTTTTGAACACTTATATGAATTGTCAGGAGGTAAAATCAATTTGTTGCAAAGCACAGAGGAGCTTTTAAACACAACAGATTTATTGCGTACTAACAAACGTATGTCAAATAAAATTACGCCGCCGGGACAGCCAAAAATCCAAAGCAATAAAAATAATAAAGGGCCGGGGAAACCAAAGCCTTTTCAGAAAAACAATAATCAGAAGTAAAAAAAAGTTGCTAAGTGTCTAAGTCACTATGTTACTAAGCTTTTTTTTTAACTTAGAATCTTAGAACCTCAGTAACTCAGAATCTTTTAAAAAACAATCAGAAATACAAAAAAGTTGCTAAGCATATAAGTGACCAAGTTGCTAAGCTTTTATTTATAAAAGAAAAAAAACTTAGAACCTTAGAGCCTCAGTAACTCAGAACCTTAAAAAGAATATATGGGAATTTTTAAAATCGAAGGAGGAATACCTTTAAAAGGAGAAATCACTCCGCAAGGAGCAAAAAATGAGGCACTACAAATTTTATGTGCTGTGCTTTTAACGGGTGATAAAGTAAGAATTAATAATATTCCCGATATTATTGACATCAACAAATTAATCACTTTGTTGGGTAATTTAGGCGTGAAAATTCAACGCAATGAGCCGGGTTCGATTACGTTTCAGGCGGATGAAGTTAATGTTGGATATTTAGAAACCGAAGCTTTCAAAAAAGAAGGTGGAGCGCTTCGTGGTTCTATTATGATTGTTGGACCGCTTTTGGCACGTTTCGGAAAAGGATATATTCCAAAACCGGGAGGAGATAAAATTGGTCGTCGTAGACTAGATACACACTTTGAAGGCTTTATTAACCTTGGAGCAAAATTCAGATACAATAGAGAAGATCACTTTTACGGAGTAGAATCTCCAGAAGGCGGACTTACAGGAACGGATATGTTGCTTGATGAAGCATCAGTTACCGGAACAGCAAACATTGTAATGGCAGCAGTTTTGGCAAAAGGAACAACGACAGTTTACAATGCAGCTTGCGAGCCTTACTTGCAACAATTGTGTAAAATGTTGAACTCTATGGGAGCAAAAATCACGGGAGTTGGTTCTAACTTATTGACTATCGAAGGTGTTGAAAGCCTTGGAGGTTGCGAGCATAGAATCTTGCCTGATATGATCGAAATTGGTTCTTGGATTGGTCTTGCGGCTATGACAAAAAGCGAAATCACGATCAAAAATGTAAGCTGGGAAAACTTAGGTTTGATTCCAAATACATTTAGGAAATTAGGTATTACAATCGAAAAACGTGGCGATGATATTTATATTCCTGCTCACAAAGACGGATATGAAGTAAAAACAGATATCGATGGTTCTATTTTAACCATTGCAGATGCACCTTGGCCAGGATTTACACCTGACTTATTGAGTATCGTTTTGGTTGTGGCAACACAAGCGAAAGGCGATGTTTTAATCCACCAAAAAATGTTCGAAAGCCGTTTGTTTTTCGTAGATAAATTAATCGATATGGGGGCAAAAATTATGTTATGTGATCCGCACAGAGCGGTGGTTATGGGGCATAATTTCGAATCTCAATTAAAAGCAACAACAATGTCATCTCCGGATATTCGTGCGGGAATCTCATTATTGATTGCAGCACTTTCAGCAAAAGGAACTAGTACAATTCAAAATATTGAACAAATTGACCGTGGATACGAGCGTATCGACGAGCGTTTAAGAGCAATTGGTGCAAAAATCGTTAGAGCGTAAAAAAATAATAGTTGCCTGCAAATTAAAGCAATTTAAATAAAAAAACAGTTGTAATATTCTTACATTAAATACGTTTAATTAAAACCTATAAGCGAATAATTTGCGAAATTAGTGGCAACAAAAAAATAATGTTCGTGCTAAAAAAGCTCAAATGACAGATGAACAAAAAGCTATAAAAGCTACTATCTTTAGTATAGTTGGAAACACCTGCATGGCCCTTATAAAAGGTCTTGCAGGTTTTTTTGGCAATTCTTACGCCTTAATTGCAGACGCAATAGAATCAACTGCCGACATATTTTCGTCTTGTTTGGTTTTGTTTGGTATTAAGTATTCTAACAAGCCTCCTGATGAAAATCATCCTTATGGGCATGGTCGCGCCGAACCTTTAATTACTTTTTTGGTAGTTGGGTTCTTAATTACTTCGGCAACTATTATCGGATACGAAAGTATTGCAAACATTCAGACTTCACACGATTTGCCTAAATCCTGGACTTTATATGTTTTGGGAGCTATCATTATCTGGAAAGAATACTCGTTTCGATTGGTAATGAAACGAAGTAAAGAGACAAATAGCTCTTCTCTCGCAGCAGATGCCTGGCACCATCGTAGTGATGCGATTACATCTGTAGCAGCGTTTATAGGGATTTCGATTGCGCTAATTATGGGAAAAGGTTATGAGTCTGCAGATGACTGGGCGGCACTTTTTGCTGCTTTTTTTATCTTATACAATAGCTATAAAATTTTCAGACCGGCTCTTGGCGAAATCATGGATGAAAATCTAAATGATGATTTGGTCGAAGAAATTAGAGTTGTTGCCTTAACGGTCGAAGATATTTTAGGAACCGAGAAATGTTTTATCCGTAAAGCCGGAATGAAATACCATGTTGATCTTCATGCTATAGTTTCAGCCGGAATCTCAGTAAAAGAAGGACATGAATTGTCGCATAAACTTCAAGATACTTTAAAAGAAGAAATACCTCAATTAGGAAATGTTCTGATTCATATAGAACCAGATGATTATCATTGAGGAAGGTCCTGAGGTCCTGAGGTGCTAAGGTTTTCTGTACTTTGTGAAACTTTGTCAAAGTTTAAAACTTTGACAAAGTTAAAAGCTTCAAAAATCCGTTTATTCTAAAAGAGTAAGCGTTTTTTTATGGGCGTTTTCGCCGCGGCGAACGGGCTATCCGCGATATCCCAATGTCATTAAGTTAAGCTTTTAGAAAATAAAATTATTGCAAATCAAATCGGTTTTTATCCGCGTTTTTACGAAGTAAATTGGTTTTATCCGCGTCAAAATTAGACGCTGATTTTACTGATTCGCTAAAGCGAAAACGCTGATAAAAACGGATTTTTCTAATTACTTTCTTGATTAAACCGTTAAATAATTTTATAGTTTTTCCCTTAACTTAATGACATTGGCTTCTATCCCTAACGCAATCCAGCGTAATTAGAAGTTTTTGGTTTTTTTTGTCACTTCGAGCGTCGAGAACCCACAAAGAATTTTACCTTAGAACCTTAGCAACTCAGAACCTTAGCAGCTTAATCCAATACATTCAAAATCTTCAAGCCAAAAACAACACCATTTTGCTGAATTCTGCCTTGATAAGAATGAACATAATCTACTCGGAACATTTTAAACTTCCCGAAACCTAAATTGTCTAAACCAACTGTGAATTCAGAATATGGTTTTCTGTCCGGAATCGCTAAGGAATGGAATCCAAGATTCATAGTAGATTTCAAGAGATTCAATAACGGAATTTTATTCATAATAAATCCAGTGTCATTATGCTCTAAATGCATCTCAAAATAACTATCGTTTGTACTGTTGGCGTAGTATGGCATCAGATTAAAAACATTCAAATAACGATCCGTTGTGCCTATATGAGTTTGGTTTCCGTTAAAATGTCTGTAGTCGATAAACGAAATATTTTCGGCATTAAAGAATTTTCCGCCTCTAAAATTCATTCCCAGGATTCCTTTGTTTCCTAATGATAAATCGTATTGTACAGAAGCGCCAATTCGCTCAAACTCGTATTTCTTTTCGCTCGCGGCAAACGCTTTTTCAAAAGCTAAGAATACAGTTGGATATTTGTCATTTTTAAAATTAAATCTTCCGTCAGGACGGGAAATATATTTATTTCCAAAATTAATTCGAGCCGTTAAAGCAGTTTTAAACAAATGATGGGGATCAAAAGCAGGAGTTACAAAATCATTTGGTGCCAACGGATTATTAGAAGAATAAATATCATCTCTTTTAAAAAACGAATAATCAGTTGTATTAAAAAGAGGTTTTCGTTGTTCGTAAGCAACTTTTGCATTCAGATTTATTCCGTTTGCAACATTCTGAGAATAGTTGATTTGAGCAAATTCTAAATTATATAACTTCATATAATTGTCTTTAAAAAACAAAGAACTTATAGAATTAATAAATTTACTTATTGGTTCTGCACTATTAAATTGTGCCACTTTTGTTCCTCCCGAAGCCGAGATTGTAGCATAATTTATATTGTTGAATTTATGACTAAATTCGCCCGTAACACGAAAACGCTCATCAGAAAAACCGTAATTAAAGGTTGTACTTATAGAAGTACTTTTTCCTTTTTCTTCATTCCATTTTTTAAATGAAAAACCAGAGTCCAGATTAAAACCTTGTACTGTATTAAAACTTAAAGACGAAAGATTTAGCAATCCTTTGTACTCAAAAGAGTGTTTTTTAAAAGTGTTTTTGTAATCATAACCCATTATGACATCGAATACTTTGAACTTATTATTTTTAGCATCGATTGAATCGGTATATTTCTGAGATTTTTTAATGGTTTGTAAACTGTCTTTTTTAGTATAATCATTACTTTCTTCAATTGTCAAAGGAATTGGTCGGATTTCATTCCAAAAGGCATCATCTTTCTTGTTCGCATCAGTTTCAAAAGCTACAATTTCATTGCCGAAAGTTTTCTTCTCAAAAGAAGATGGGAACTCATAATTTGAATACACATAATTGAACTTTCCGGAGAACTTTACTCCAAAAGCACCTGCATTAAAAGCAAGAGTTTGAGCGTTTTTTGACCAGATTTTGTTTTTTACATTATAACTAAAGCTCTGTTTTAGATTCATTACCTCGGTAAATTCGTTTTTCATTCGATAGCCCTTTATGTCTAAATCTACGGCATAAATGGCAAAACTATCATCGACGATATAAATGTAGCCTTCAAAAACAGGTTCTTTATCACGTTTTGGTATTACTTTTATTTTGTAAATCTGCTGATTGTTGTCGTCAAAAAAAGTTCCTTCGAGTTTGTATTTATAGTAATTAAAACTATTATCAGCAATAGGTGAGACGATGTTAATGTTGAATTCTAAGGTATTGTCATAGAAATCATAAGTCGATAAAGTTGCCGTATTATAGCTGAAGCCTTTATTATTTCCCGAAATTCTGGAAGCAATAATTTTCTCTTTCAGTTTGCCCGGTTTTTCAAAAGAAATCTTCGAGATCGTTTCTGATAAATACAAAATACCAGTTCCTGTAGAGTCTAAATTTGACGACATTTCGTCGCCAATATCTACTTTTAAACCCATAATCTTTTTGGGAAGATCTTTTATTTTGAACATTCCTTTCGAATAAAAATCGGCGGTATAACGTGCCGTTTTTTCGGAATTGTTCTTTTTATTTGCGATTGCACTTTTTATAATTGCATTCGCAGGATTGTTTTTAGGATCAATAACGACTTCATTCAATGCAAAACTTTCTTCCTGCATTGTGATGTTTAAGGTAACCGTTTTGGAATTTGCAGTAACGGTTGATTTTTGAGTTTTAAACCCTAAATATTGAAAGACTATTTTGTTTTTGCCAACCTCTTTTACGTTGAGTTGGTAGATTCCCTGCTCGTTTGAAGTTGTTCCTGTGTATGTGTTCTCTTCAAAAACAGATACAAATGGAAGAGGATTTCCTTTATCGTCGGTTATGGTACCTTTGATTTGTGCAAAGTTTGAAATCGAAAAAAATAAAAAGGCAAATAAAGTATAGTTTCTCATGAAAGTTTTTTCTCTCACAAAAATAGAATAAGTAAAAAATGAGCCTATTAATAATTTGTTAAATTGTATGTCAGATAGAGTGAAGTTGAAGTCCTCTCGTTTCTGTAGCCTTCTCCCGAAATTTCGGGACGCTCAGGATGACATTCGTTTGCAAAAAAAAAAAACTTATTTATAAGAATGCCTGAATTGCTAAATCGTAGCTTTTTAGTCCAAAGCCCAGAATAACACCTTTTGCATTTCCGGACAAATACGATTGATGTCTGAAGCTTTCGCGTGCATAAGTATTCGAAATATGAACTTCGATAACCGGAGTTGTAACTGCTTTTATAGCGTCGCCCAAGCCAATAGAAGTATGAGTATAAGCGCCAGCGTTTAGAATAATACCATCAAATGTAAAACCGCAATCCTGAATTTTTCCAATCAATTCGCCCTCAATATTACTTTGGTAATAAGAAAGTTCTACGTTTGGAAATTTTTGCTTCAACGTTTCAAAGTAATCTTCAAAAGTTTGGTTTCCGTAAACTTCGGGTTCTCTTTTTCCTAAAAGATTCAAATTGGGTCCGTTGATAATAGCGATTTTCATAAGTAATTTAATTTTATTAAGATGATTTGAATTCATTTTTTATCTTATAGAAAACATTTCACAAGAATGTAAAAATAAAAAAACCGTTCTAATTAATAGAACGGTTTTTAGAAAAGTATGTGATATATTTTTTTAGAATAAGAATCCAGCAGATACTTGGAAAGTTGAATTTTTTACATCTGCATTTTTAGATGCTTCTGTTAATCCTAAACCATAACGACCTTGTATAAAAATGTTCTTTGTAATTTTAAGTCCTAAACCTGCATTAAGACCAAATTCGAAAGTTTCAGCATCTTTTACGTCAAAATCATTTTTTTCGCTTAATAAAAAGGAAGCTTGTGGTCCAAGTTCTAAACTTACTGATTTTGTTAAATAAAATTTAGCCATAACAGGAATAGATAGGTATCCTAATTCATTTTTAAATTCATCAACTGCATTTTTATAAGTTGCTCCTTGTGTAGAATATAAAAGCTCTGGTTGAATAGAGAATTTTTCTAATAATTTAATTTCTGCAAGAACACCTACGTGATAGCTAGTAATACCTTCTTTGTCAAATGCTACTCCTTGAAGACCTGCATCTCCAGTTTGACTTGCAAAGTTAACCCCTGCTTTAACTCCAAATTGAACTAATTGTGCTTGTATTGTTGCTGATGTTGCTAGGAACAAAACAGCTGCTAAAATTATCTTTTTCATAAAAGTGTTTTTAAAGTTTGGTATTTTTTTAATGTTATCTATTAATCAAAACTACAGAATTAGGAATTTATTGTTTTATAATTTGGTTTAAATAATTACTAAATTTCCCATGTTTTTTGTTTTTTTTGAGTTAAGAAGCTCTTTTTAAGAAAGTTGTTGCTGTTTTATCTTACTATAAGATTTTTGTGTTTAGTAAGAATAACATTTCAAATAAGTTTTTCAAGTAATTTGTTTTGGTAAGTTTATTTTTATATTTACTGGTTTTAATTAGGTGCATGACAAGCAGAATATAGCGTTCAGTTATTGATGTTAAGTGCAGATTTGGTTTATTAATTAGTTTTTCTTTTTTCTTTTTATAAGGGTTTTGCTTCAATTACCACTTTATTTCTTAAAATAAAAATTATTTTTTATTAAGGATATCTTTATATTTGATAATTATAACCCTTAAATAAATTGTAATGAAAAGAATTATTTTAGCTGCAATCGCAGTAATGGTATTTAGCTTTGCTAATGCGCAAAAAACTAGATTTGGAGTAAAAGGAGGTCTTAATCTTACTTCTTTTTCCGGAGGAAATTATTATGATACTAAATCTTTGGTAGGTTTTCAGGTTGGAGGTTTCGCTGAGATTAAAGTTATAGAAAGATTAGCTATTCAACCAGAGGTTTTGTTTTCTACTCAAGGGGCTAAATTTGATGGTGGTTCTTTCGGTGATTACGATAATAAGTTAAATTACATAAACGTTCCAGTTTTAGCTAAGTTTTTTATCACTAAGCAATTTACTGTAGAGGCTGGTCCACAATTAGGATTTTTAGTTTCTGCTAAGCAGGATGGTCATGATGCAAAAGATATTTATAAATCTGTAGATACAGGATTCAATTTTGGAGCTGGATATAATTTTACAGATAATGTTTCTGTGAATCTTCGTTATACTGTAGGTTTATCGAATATTGCAGACTATAATACGGACACTGTTCAGCAGTATTATGATAGTCCAAAAAACAGCGTGTTAGCTTTGACATTAGGATATAAGTTCTAATTTTTGTTTAGAAATATTTAGAAAACCTTCCCTTAATCAGGAAGGTTTTTTTGTGAAATTATATTTTTAAAGAGCAAATAAATTGTAAGATTTTGGCTTTGTTTACGATTTTAATATTTAAGATACAAAGAAAATAAAAGTAAGTATTGGATTACATTTGTTGGTTAATTTTAAATGGGAAAAATGAAAAAGGTTATTTTATCTGCAATTGCAATTATTGCATTTGGTTTTGTTAATGCACAAGAAGTTAAGTTTGGAATTAAGACTGGTATGAATTTATCAAACTGGACAGGTGATACTAAAGCAAGAAGTTTGAAATATATTTTTGGAATAAATGCCGGTGGTTTTGCCGAAATTAAGGTTTCGGATCGATTTGGCATTCAACCAGAAATTTTATATTCTACCCAAGGAACAAAAAATAAAAATTTTGGGGCTTATGTAGATGGCAGATTTCGCAAAGGAGATATTAAGATGGATCTATCTTATATAAATATTCCTGTAATGTTTAAATATTCTACAGATGGTAAGTCTTTTATGGAAGCTGGTCCGCAAATTGGTTTTTTAACATCGGCAAAAGCTAGAACTAAAATAGATGGATTTAGTGAAACCGTTGAGGAGGACGTAAAAAAAATATTTAAATCTCTTGATTTCGGGATTAACATTGGTGCAGGTTATAATTTTAATAAGCATTTGCTAACTAGTTTAAGATATAATATTGGTTTAGCAAATATTGCTAAGACAGAACCTGGAGAGGATATGAAAATTCATAATAGTGTTTTCTCATTATCTATGGGATATAAATTTTAATTAATTACCAAATAAATATTTCTAAAACCTTCCCTTAATCAGGAAGGTTTTTTTATGCCTGAAAATTGTTTTACTTTGTAGATATGAACTGGAACCGATATATAAAAGATTATCAATCGTATTTGCGAATCGAAAGAGGTTTGTCTAAAAATACAATCGAAAACTATGGTTTTGATATCGAGCGATTGTGTCTTTTTTTAGAAACAAATCAAATCGAAGTTTCGCCTTTAAAAATTACTGATGAAACCGTTCAGCAATTTATATATTCGGTTTCTAAAGAAGTAAATCCACGTTCGCAAGCGCGAATGATATCTGGTTTGAAAAGTTTTTTTAATTATTTGGTTTTTGAAGATTACAGAACTGATAATCCATTGGAATTAATCGAAACTCCTAAAACAGGGCGAAAACTGCCGGATACTTTATCCGTTAAAGAAATCGATGCGCTTATCGCAGTAATAGATTTAAGTAAAAACGAAGGAGAACGAAATCGTGCAATGCTCGAAACTTTATACGGTTGCGGACTTCGGGTTTCAGAATTGATTTCGCTCAAAATATCAGATCTTTTTTTTGATGAGGGATTTATAAAAATTACGGGAAAAGGAAATAAAGAACGTTTTGTTCCTATTGGCAAATTAACTCAGAAATACATTCAGATCTATCAGAAAGAAGTCAGAGTGAATCTGAATATTAAAAAAGGCTGTGAAGATACTTTGTTTTTAAACCGAAGAGGAAATCAGCTGACACGGGCAATGGTTTTTACGATTATAAAGGATTTGGCTGTAAAAATTGGTTTGCATAAAAATATTAGTCCACATACTTTGCGGCATTCTTT
Source organism: Flavobacterium sp. ov086 (assembly GCF_900187965.1). Taxonomy (GTDB): domain Bacteria; phylum Bacteroidota; class Bacteroidia; order Flavobacteriales; family Flavobacteriaceae; genus Flavobacterium. The sequence goes on from NZ_FZNL01000015.1 coordinate 49,995, forward strand.
TGCGACACATTTACTCGAAAATGGCGCCGATTTAAGATCAATTCAATTAATGTTAGGACATGAATCGATTACAACAACCGAAATTTATGTGCATTTAGATAGAAGTTTTTTAAAGGAAGTTATGCATTCTTTTCATCCAAGACGATAATTTTTTGGAAGACTTCTCATTTTTAAATCAAAAATTAATATATTGTAATATATTTTCTACTAAAGGCAGATAAGATCGACGAACGGCATTCTTTTTGTTTTAAATGTTATTTTAATCATTCAATTGAATAAATAAGTAATATATGGTTTTTGATTTATATGAAAATGAGGATTGCTTAAAGGTAAATAATTTTTATAAAAAATTGTTTGCTGAAATGCCCGATTTATTATTTCAATTCGTTATCGATACCGATAATAATTATTCTTTTCCCCTTGTTAGTAAATCGGCCGATGAAATTTTTGAGTTTACAGCCAGTGATTTCAATAATGATATTAAGTTTATTATTTACGAGAGGGTTTTTCTTCAGGATCGTGAAATATTTTTTCAGTCCTTAGTAAAAGCGCGTAAAGAAGTACAACCCTGGGATATTGAATTTAGAGCTGTTTTGCCTAAAAAGGGCTTACGCTGGTTCAAAATTTCTGCTAAAACAGAACAATCTCCAGATGGCAGAGTTAGTTTTTACGGACATGTTTCTGATATTACAGATTTAAAAGATAAAGAAGAGAAACTGCGTATCTCAGAAGAGCGCTTTCAGTTTGCACTCGATGCTTCTACAGCTGGAATTTGGGATTGGGATATGGTTACTAATAATGTTTTCTATTCTTCTTTGTCGTTAAAAATACTGGAATTAGATTCGGCAGATATTTTTGATGATCCGGAGCGTTGGGATAAAATTGTGCATCCTGATGATCTTCCAAAATACTATTCAGACATACAGGAACATTTTGATAATAAGATTCCATATTATGAAAATTACCATCGTGTAATGACTTCAAGTGGTAATTATAAATGGATTTTAGATCGCGGAAAGGTTATTGAAAGAGATGAAAATGGGAAGCCATTGCGTGTCATCGGAACTCATACAGATGTTTCTTTGCAAAAAGAAAAAGAATTAGAACTTATGAAAACGATGAAATTGTATAGCGATCAAAATAGCCGATTGGTTAATTTTTCGCATATTGTTTCACATAATTTAAATACACAAGCAGGAAATATAAAGTCAATCCTGGATTTTATAGACGCTGATAGTAATAAGGAAACCGTAAACGAAATGTTAGAACATTTAAGAACGGTTTCAAATGATTTGAATGAAACGATTTCTAATTTAACGCAAATTGTAAAAACGCAGAGTAATATTAATATTGCGGTCGTTCCTTTGAAACTTAGTGAATATATTGAGAAAACAATTTCAACAATCAAAGGTTACGATAAACAAGTCAAAGTGACTATTGTAAATAATGTTCCTCAATATTTGACGATTAATTTTAATCCGGCTTATTTAGAAAGTGTTTTGTTGAACTTCGCAACAAATGCTATAAAGTACGCACATCCTGATCGTGACCCAATTATTGTTTTTGATTTTTCGATAGAACCAGAAGGCTATAAATCATTAAAAATTACAGATAATGGTTTAGGGATAGATTTGGCTGTGTATGGTGATTTATTATTTGGAATGTATAAAACATTTCACAAACATCAGGAGGCTCGCGGAATTGGCTTGTATATTACCAGAAATCAAATTGAAGCGATGAAAGGAACAATTTCTGTAGAAAGTGAAGTAGGAGTGGGAACGAGTTTTAAAATTGTATTTAATGATATGTAAAATTTAAATTTATACTAAAACAAAAAAGACTATCAATTGATAGTCTTTTTTGTTTTATAAGGATTGAGAAGATTACTTCGCAATATTAACTGCTCTGGTTTCTCTAATTACAGTAACTTTTACCTGACCTGGATAAGTCATTTCGGTTTGAATTTTTTGTGAAATTTCGAAAGATAAATTTGCTGCATTATCATCAGAAACTTTTTCACTTTCTACAATTACACGAAGTTCTCTACCGGCTTGAATTGCGTAAGCATTTTTTACACCGCTAAATCCGTAAGCAACTTCTTCAAGATCTTTCAAACGCTGAATGTATGAATCCAGAACCTGACGTCTTGCACCTGGTCTTGCACCTGAAATAGCATCACAAACCTGAACGATTGGAGAAAGTAATGATTTCATTTCGATCTCGTCGTGGTGAGCTCCAATTGCGTTACAAACTTCTTCTTTTTCGCCATATTTCTCTGCCCATTGCATACCTAATAAAGCGTGTGGTAGATCACTTTCAGTATCCGGCACTTTACCAATATCATGTAGTAAACCTGCTCTTTTAGCCAGTTTCACATTTAAGCCTAATTCGGCAGCCATGATACCACAAAGTTTAGAAACTTCTCTTGAGTGTTGTAATAGGTTTTGTCCGTAAGAAGAACGGTATTTCATTCTACCAACCACTTTAATTAATTCCGGGTGTAAACCATGAATTCCTAAATCAATAACAGTACGTTTACCAACTTCGACAATTTCGTCGTCAATTTGTTTAGCTGTTTTAGCAACAACTTCTTCAATTCTCGCAGGGTGAATACGTCCGTCAGTTACTAATTTATGCAATGATAAACGAGCAATTTCTCTACGAACCGGATCAAAACAAGAAAGAATAATAGCTTCCGGTGTATCATCAACAATGATTTCTACCCCTGTTGCAGCTTCAAGTGCTCTAATGTTACGACCTTCACGACCAATAATTCTACCTTTTACATCATCAGATTCAATGTTGAAAACAGAAACGCAATTTTCAACCGCTTCCTCAGTTCCAACTCTTTGAATAGTATTGATGATAATCTTCTTAGCTTCTTGCTGTGCAGTAAGTTTTGCCTCTTCAATCGTATCTTGAATATGAGACATTGCTTTGCTTTTAGCTTCAGCTTTCAAACCTTCAACCAATTGCTCTTTTGCTTCCTCAGCAGAAAGCCCTGAAATTACTTCAAGTTGTTGTAATTGACTTTTGTGTAATTTGTCAACTTCAGCTTGTTTTTTATCTAAAACTTCAATTTTGTTATTGTATTCGTTTGTTTTAGCTTCAAAATCGTCGTTTACTTTTTTGGCTTTCGAAAGTTCGTTAGAAATTTGAGATTCCTTATCGCGAACTCTTTTTTCTACTTCTGCTACTTTTTTATCTCTGGCTAAAATTACTTGTTCGTGCTCAGATTTTAATTCAATGAATTTTTCTTTTGCCTGAAGAATTTTATCTTTTTTAATGTTTTCGGCTTCTAAATTAGCATCTTTTAAAATTGAAGATGCTTCTTTCTTTGCGTTTTTAATTAAATTAGAAATATTGCTTTTTTCGATGATTTTAGCGATTGCAAAACCTGCTGCAATCCCCACAATCCCTGAAATAATGATCGTTATTATGTCCATGTTTGTTAAAATTTATATATAAAAAAGCCTACATTAATTGCTTGAATAAACTCGTAAAGACAAGTTTTGAGCTAACTCACTGTTCAAGTTTCCAAGCCGAAGCATGGCATACTATAGTAGCGACGATTTGCTCATTCTAAATTGTTAGTGTTGAGTTTACCAATTGTGAACTAATGTAGGCAGTATCTTAGTTTCTGTAAAGAACGTTTAATTTTCGAGATATTGATCTAATAGCGAATTTAATCTTTTAATTCTTTCGATAGTTTCTTCGCCATCGATTGCATTATCAATTTGTTTTTGTTCTACCTGTGATGCAAATTGCAAGGCACACATAGCCAGAACATCTTGTTTATCACGTACCGCGTAACTTTCTTCGAATTGCTTGATCATAGCATCAATTTTTTTAGAAGCACTTCTAAGTCCTTCTTCCTGAGCTGGTTCAACCGTTAAAGGGTAAACTCTGTCTGCGATTGATATTTTAATTCTAAGCTTTCCGTCCATGTCTTTCTAATCTGATAGTTGTGCTATACAGTAATCAATTTCGCGAATTAATGAATTTATTTTAAGCTTTGTCTCTCTCTTGTTATTGTCGCTGCCGAGCAACGAATTGGCTATTTTAAGTGTCTCGTATTGCTTCTTCAAAGCCTCCATTTCTTCAGATTGTTTCTGGATAATTTGCGCAGCTTTGGCTAGTTCTAATCGTAAAACCTGATTGTTTTGTTCTAAAGCTTTTGATTTCTCAAAAAGCTTTTCGACTTTATATTCAAGAGTATCAATTATTTCTGCAATTACACTCATTATAAATCCTATTCATTACTTAATCATACAAAGTTAGTATTCCTTTTTATTAATGCAATTTTTTATCGATTTTTTTACATTAAAAATAAGCAATCAAATGAAATTCAATTAATTGTATTTTTGTAGCTTTTTACTCGGTTTTAGTAGCTAATTTCTTTATCTTAGCAAAAATGTTGTTTATGAGATTTTCACTACTTGCCCTGTTTTTTTCTAATTTTATTTTTGCCCAGACGCAATATCCAAAAAATGATTTTCGACCGCCACTTGATATTCCAATGCAGCTTTCGGGCAATTTTGGAGAGTTGAGACCCAATCACTTTCACGCTGGTTTCGATTTAAAAACCAATCAACGAGAAGGATTAACTGTACATGCAATTGCTGACGGATATGTTTCGCGAATAAAAATCTCGACCTTCGGAAACGGTAAATGTATTTACATTACACATTCAAATGGTTATACTTCAGTTTATGGACATTTGCAAACGGCTGTAAGCGAAATTCAGGATTATGTAAAGAAAACACATTATAAAGAGAAAGCTTATGAAATCGAAATGTTTCCAAAACCTAATGAATTACCTGTTACAAAAGGACAAATAATTGGACTTTCCGGAAATACAGGTTCGTCAGAAGGGCCGCATCTTCATTTTGAAATTCGCGATACAAAAACAGAATTTGTTATTAATCCAATATTTTTCGGATTTGATAAAAATATAAAAGACACAAAAAAGCCAACAGTTTCCAGTGTGTATGTTTATCCGTTAGACAATTCTACAGTCAATCAGTCTAAGCAGCCTTTGCTTTTGAATGTTGCATTGCAAAAAGACGGAACCTATTTGGCAAGCAAAGTAAAAGCGAATGGAAAAATTGGTTTTGGAATTGTTGCTGTTGATCTTGATGATGTTTCGTTTAATAAAAACGGAGTTTTTAATGTTTCAACTTTTTTAAATGGAAATCAGAACTATAATTATCAGTTCAATACGTATTCATTTGACGAAATGCGATATGTAAATGCTTTGGTTGATTATGGTAGATATAAAAAATCAGGTCAACGTGTTCAAAAACTATTTATGAAAACGCCTTATGCTTTAAGTATTGTTAAAACCGATTCGAAATATGGAGTTATTGAGACTGAGCCAAATTTAGCTTCAACATATAGAATTGAAGTTTCTGATTATTTTGGCAATTTAAGATCGATTACGGTTCCGGTTGAATATGATACAGCAACACCAATTGTAAAAGAAGAACCTGTAACCTCAAAATATTTTATAAAAGTCAATAAAGATTCTAATTTTGAAAAGGACAATATGTCGGTATTTTTTCCTGCCGGAACTTTTTATGATGATTTTAATTTGAATTTTGATGTAAAAAACAACCGTATTTATATTCACGATGATACGGTTCCGGTACATTCAAATTTTACAATTACAATAAATGATAGTTCTTATCCGGAAGCGTTAAAAGACAAACTTTTTATAGGAAGATTTAGCGGAAACAGTGCCGGTTATAATGGTACAATTAGAAAAGGAGATGTATTTACAGCTAAATCAAAAACGTTGGGACAATTTGGGTTGGTTTTAGATACTATTGCGCCAACGATTAAGATTGTAAATCCAATTGAGAATAAATGGATTACTGGTGTTAAGAAAATTGATTTCATTATAAATGATTCCTCATCAGGAATTAAATCATACAACGGATATTTAAACGGAAATTGGATTTTGTTTGAGTATGAAAATAAAACGAAGAAAATCACACATACTTTTGATGATACAATGCTTGTCGAAGGAGCAAACGATTTAAAAATAGAAGTAATTGATAATGTGGGTAATTCTGCTATCTTTGAAACTCATTTTTTTAGAAGTCAACAAAAATAAAATCAAAACGTTTGAATAATAACAGGGTAATATTCGTTTTTCTTTTTTTATGCATTGCTTGCGTTTCATTTGCTCAAAATGCTCATGTTAAAGGTGTTATTTTAGATGATCAAAAACGTCCCGTTGGTGATGTAAATATTACCTCACTAGGAAATACAACACAATCAGATTCAAATGGTTTTTTTGAAATCGATGTTCCTTCGAACAAAAAGACATCTTTGATTTTTACTCACATTTCTTTAAAAATGATGAGTTTGACGGTGAGTTTAAAACCAAACGAAATTTTTGTTTTTAATCCCGTAATGAGTAATTCTGAGGAGCAAATGGGCGAAGTTTTTGTTTCTTCCAAAAATAAAAAACGAGTTCAGGGAATTGCAACCATAGATGTCGCAACGATTAAGAAGATTCCTGGAGCAAATGCCGGAATCGAAAACATTCTTAAAACATTACCTGGCGTAAATTCTAATAATGAATTAAGTACACAATATGCGGTTCGTGGTGGAAATTACGACGAGAATTTAGTTTATGTAAATGAAATCGAAGTGTATCGTCCGTTTTTAATTCGTTCTGGTCAGCAGGAAGGATTGAGTTTTACTAATACTGATCTGGTTCAGAATGTTGATTTTTCGGCTGGAGGATTTCAGGCTAAATTTGGAGATAAATTATCCTCCGTTTTAGATATTACATATAGAAAACCAACTCAGTTTGGAGCTTCTTTAGAAGCAAGCTTACTTGGAGGAAGTATGTCTGTTGATGCTGTTTCTAAAAACAAAAAATGGTCAGCAGTGACTGGAGTTCGTTATCGAAATAATAGTTTGCTTGTAAATAGTCAGGATACAGAAACTAATTATACTCCAACTTTTGTTGATATTCAAACGAATATAAATTATGATATTTCTCAAAAATGGCAAATTAGTTTTTTAGGGAACATTTCAGAAAATAAATATTTGTATCAGCCATTAACGCGTGAGACAAAATTTGGAACAATCGATCAGCCAATGACTCTTTCGGTATATTATGATGGGCAGGAGAGGGATAAATACGATACTTATTTTGGTGCTTTGAAAACAACTTATAAAGTTTCGCCAAGTTTTACGCTAAAACTTATAGGTTCATTATTTCATACGACAGAGCAAGAACATTTTGATATTCTGGCGCAATATCGTCTTGGAAATGTTGGAGAAGAAGATACATCCCAAGTTGATTTTACAAAAGGAATTGGTTCACAATTAAGTCATGCGCGTAACGATTTGGATGCTTTAATTGCAAATGCCGAAGTTAAAGGATTTAAAGAATGGTTAAATGATAGTCAGTTAGAATTTGGACTTAAGTATACCAGAGAATCTATAAGAGACAGAGTTGTAGAATGGGAAGCCATCGATTCGGCTGGGTTTTCTATAAATCCGCCACTAGTTATTTTACCTAAAAATAATGAGCCTTATCAGCCTTATATAGGGCCATTATTGCCTTATCAGGATGTGCGTGCAACAAATTATAATACTATAAACAGATTTTCGGGATATGCACAATACAATAAAAAGTCCGAAATAGGATCGAGTCAGATTTGGTATAATTTAGGAGCACGTTTCCAGAGTTGGAACGTTTCCGGAGCAGCTGTTGAAGGAAAAAATCAAATCGTTTTTAGTCCGCGAGCACAATTTGCCATAAAACCGGATTGGGATATGGATATGGTTTTCAGACTTTCAGGAGGATTATATTATCAACCGCCTTTTTACAGAGAACTTCGAGATTTGGAAGGTGTTGTGAACCCAAATGTGAAAGCGCAGGAATCTGTTCATATTGTTTTGAGTAATGATTATAATTTCAAAATGTGGAATCGCCCTTTTAAATGGGTGACGGAACTTTATTATAAATCACTTTCAGATGTAAATGTGTATTCGATCGATAATGTCCGAATTCGTTATGTTGCCAATAATAATGCGATAGCGTATGCACAAGGTCTTGATTTTAGATTGAATGGGGAATTTGTGCCGGGAACAGAATCATGGATTAGTTTTGGTTATTTGAAAACCGAAGAAAACTATGAAGGAAAGGGATATATTGCAAGACCTACAGATCAGCGTTTGAAATTTGCGATGTTGTTTCAGGATTATATGCCAAATATCCCGAGTGTAAAATTATACCTGAATTTAGTTTATAATACTGGTTTACCAGGAGGAGCGCCGGCATATTCAGATCCATATTTGTATCAAAACAGATTGAACGATTATCGTAGAGTGGATATTGGTTTTGCCAAAGTTTTTGTAGATAGCAGTACTAAGGTGGCTAAATCAAACTGGTTAAAAAACTTCAAAGAATTGTCTGTTGGATTGGAGATTTTTAATCTTTTCAACAATCAAAACGCAATTACAAATACTTGGGTTCGCGATGTATATTCTAAAAATCAATATGCGATTCCAAATTATATGACTTCGAGAGTTTTCAATATAAAATTGAATGCGAGATTATGATAGAAAAACGTGAAAAAAGGAAGAAGATTTTTTACGTTCCGGGAATGATTTCGTTGGTTTTTATTCCTTTGTTTTGTTTTTATCATTTTTATAAAGTGGATGCTTTTAAGGTATATAGTGGAATAGAATTAGGTTTGCCTTATGAAGATGTTTTTGAAAAATACAAATTTTCTACCTTAAGGGAATATAAAGTATTTGAGTTTAACGGAAGTGAGTTAGATGGAACTAAAGATTTGAATCAAATGAAGCTTTATCTTAGAATGCTAAGAACTAATAAGGATACAATAAATGGAGTTAAAATTCATTTTGGCTCACAAACATATTATGAAACATTTATTCGAACTATTGATATTATAGCAGAAGAGGAGGCTCCAACTTGGATCATAAATAATAATGATATTTATATTTTAGGAAGTAGTAATACTTTTAAGAAAGTTAAAGACACTATTGAGTATCATACAATGGATTGTGGTACGGGAGAATTAATGGCAAAACAAAGACGTTGGGAATTAGAAAATAAAAGAGAAGAGGAAGAAAAAGCCTTTCAAATATCATTTTTTCAAAACAAATGGAAAATTCTATCGTTAGGTTATCTAGGACTTGTGTTTCTCAACATATTTGCTCTGGTAAAATTCAATAAAAGTAGATAATACAATCAAAAATACTATATTTGATATTCTAATATAATTTGCAGACATGAAAAATTCCTTAAAATATATAGCCTTAGCAATCATCGGAACATTAGTGAGTTGTAAAGATGAAGTTCAGAAACCAAAAGTAATTTATGATGCTGCAAGTAAAGGAAGTATCGTAACAAAATCGGATTCAACGCAAATAGAAGTAGCTGATTTACCTATTCAGATGGAGGGAACGAATTATTTAATTCATCCGGTTGGAGATTTACGCGTTTTTGAAAGAGGAACAAAAGCACGTTATGGATCTTCGAGTGTAAATGATGTGAGTTTTACAATTTCAAATTTAGGAGAATATGAAATTACAGGTTATTTACAGAACTTGAAATTTCAAAAAGTAGATTCAGATTCTATTCGTCCATTATCTGATAAGCCGGTTTTAATTTTAACCGCGACTTATTTAAAGACAGTAGCTGATAGAACTCAGAATAAAGTTATGGTATATACTTTAACTGATTCTGATACTAACAAAGACGGGAAAATTGATACTGGAGATATTAAAACATTGTACTTAAGTAATATTAGTGGAGAGAATTTTACCAAAGTCTCAGAAGATCTTCAGGAGCTAGTAGATTGGAGTTTAATTGAATCTAAAAATCGTCTATACTTTAGAACAATTGAAGACACAAATCAAAACGGACAATTCGATAAAAATGATGTTTTGCATTATAATTACATTGATTTAGCTTCTAAAAAATGGGAAGTTAAGAGCTATAAACCGATCTAGATTTTAGATTGAAAAATTAGAATTTAGTTGTGAAAAAAGCCAAGAAATTAAATTATTTAATTTCTTGGCTTTTTTTGTTAATTGACGAATTAAAATAAGAAACTTTTACAATTCCGAAGGAATTGAAGAAAAGAGCCGTAGGTTCGGCGAATTTTGCAGAGCTGGACTTCAGTCCAGTTTACAATGTTTAATTTGTGAATTTGCGGCAAAAAAATCTAAATCAAAATATCACTTTCCAGGTCAGATTTTTCGATTTCGATTCCAAAACCTAAGCGATCTACTAAATCAATTACGAGTTTTTTATACCAGTTTTCTGATTTTGGATGAATGTATATCTTTTCAATTAGCTGATTAATATCAACATTGATTTTTAATCCGTCATTCAGTTTGATAGTACTTTTTGAAGTGTCTGTAATAATACGAACTTCACGTTCATACTGAAAACTTTTTCGCTTGAAGAGAAACGGGAAAAACAAATCATCAAACGGAATATATTCTTTTTTGTAGTCGATATAATTGACTTCGCCTATGTATTGGTCAAAATTATTCTCAGGCTTTAATGCTTTTTGTAATCTTCCAATTGTAGACTGAATTGCTAATCCTTCACTATTTTGTGTAAAAATTTGCCACATCGCAAAAGATTCGTATTCGTTAATATGCCAGCTGCTCACAGCAACTTGTTCTCTGTGGGTTTTGTAATAATTTAAAAAGTCAGGATTGTCCGTGGCTAATTTTTTAATCTCTTCAAAAGTCGGTTCGCTAAAAGTGCCTTCGTACTGATCTTCAAATTTATCAGAACGCGACATAAAAAGCTTCTTAGAAAGTAATAAATCCAGAAACTTAGACAGGTCTAAGTACTTCCAAACAACTGTATCTGGATCCTCAGGAAGTTTTATGGTCGGATTATTACGATACATCTTTTACAGATTTAGGGTTTATTCTAAAAAAAAGGCCACAGATTACAGTGATTAAAAGGGTTTATTTCATTGTTTAAAAAAAGAACCTATGCTAATCTGTGTAATCTGTGGCTAAAAGTATATTCTTTTATTTACGATTCAAAAGATTGCATCGTTACCAATTTGTTATAAGTGCCGTTATGTGCAATTAATTCATCGTGAGTTCCTTGTTCAACGATTTTTCCTTTTTGCATCACAACAATTACATCTGCTTTTTGAATTGTTGAAAGTCTGTGAGCGATCACAATCGAAGTTCTGTTTTGCATCATATTCTCAAGAGCAACCTGAACAAATTTCTCGCTTTCTGTGTCCAATGCCGATGTTGCTTCATCCAAAATCATAATAGGAGGATTCTTCAATACTGCACGTGCAATCGATAAACGTTGTTTTTGACCACCCGAAAGTTTATTTCCGCTGTCACCAATATTAGTATAGATTCCTAAAGGTAATTCGCTTACAAATTCATAAGCATTAGCTATTTTTAAAGCATCAATAATTTCATCGTCTGTAGCATCTAATTTTCCTAAAGAGATGTTGGCTTTAATTGTATCATTAAATAAAATACTGTCTTGCGTAACCAATCCCATTAGGCTTCGAAGCGATTGCAGATTCATGTCTTTGATGTTGATTCCGTCAATCGAAATTGTTCCGTCATTCACATCATAAAAACGGGTCAATAAGTTTGCGATCGTACTTTTTCCACTTCCGGATTGCCCCACAAGCGCCACAGTTTGACCTTTTTTAATTTGAAGAGAAAAGTCTTTTAAAACCGTTTCATCTTCATACTTAAAGTTAATATTCTGAATGGTTATATTGTTGTCAAAAGTTGTTTTTTCGATCGCGTCAGGTTTTGAAACAATTGGGTTTTCCTGATCTAAAATTTCAAGAACACGTTCAGCAGCAGCATTCCCTCTTTTTACTCCATAAGAAGCTTTAGAAATCGCTTTTGCAGGTGTCAGGATATTATAAGCCAATCCCATATACGCAATAAATGAAGGTCCGCTTAGAGTCTTGTCAATCAAAACCATTTGTCCTCCATACCATAATAAAATTGCAATAACAGTAATTCCCATAAATTCACTTGCAGGAGAAGCTAAATTCTGGCGATTACCAATGCTGTTAGATAGGTTAAAAAAACGTTCAGTTGAGTTTTGAAAAACTGTATTAAAATAGTTTTCAGAATTATATCCTTTTACAACTTTCAATCCGCCGATAGTTTCTTCAATAGTAGATAAAAAAGTACCTTGTTCTTGCTGTGCTTTAGTTGATTGTTTTTTAAGTTGTTTTCCAATTAAAGAAATGATATAACCTGATACCGGAATAAAAATAAAAACAAATAGCGTTAGTTTGGTGCTAATGATTAGCATTGTTGTTATAGTAAAAACTATGGTTAATGGTTCTTTTACAATAAGTTCCAATATGGCTAAAAATGAGTTTTGAACCTCATTTACATCAGCAGAAATTCTCGAGATAACATCACCTTTTCTTTTCTCAGAATAAAATGCCAAAGGAAGTTCCAGTGTTTTTTTATACAGCGCATTTCGCATATCTTTTAAAACACCGTTTCGTAAAAAAGTGATAAAAAACATAGCTAAATAATCTGCTAAGTTTTTTAATAAAAAGATCGAAATTATAATTGCTACCATTATCGACAAAATGTATCCGGGATCATGATTGCCTTTTGTCGTGGTGATATAATAGCTTAAATAATCTTCACCATATTGCTGGAGTTTTAAGATCCCTTGATATACTGGTTTTACTTTTCTTGCCTTTGTCTGATCAAATAATACCTGAAGCATTGGTATTAAAGCAACAAAAGAAAGTGTGCTAAAAAGCGCATACAAAACATTGAAAAAAATGTTTAGAAACGCATATTTTTTATACGGATATATAAAAGGAACTATTTTTTTGATATTACTCATTTATTTATAGATGTTATTTTCTGCTATAGCAATGGCTCTTTCCAGTTTTTCTAGCAATAATTTTTTTTCGGGTAATTGGGTTAAATAAGCTGAGACTTTAATTTGCTCATCATTATCCAGCATCAAATAATTGATTTGTTCAGGAGATTTTTCACTGCACAAAATTAATCCAATTGGTTTGTTTTCGCCTTCTTTTTGTTCGTTTTTCTCGAGCCAACGTAGATATAATTCCATTTGACCTTTGTAACCGGCTTTAAATTTTCCTAATTTTAAGTCAATAGCAACTAATCGGCGTAGGCCACGATGGTAAAAAAGCAGATCGATGTAGAAATCTTCGTCATCAATTGTAATTCTTTTTTGACGCGCAAGAAAAGCAAATTCACTGCCCATTTCAGTAATGAAATTTTGCAGTTGAGCTAAGATAGAACTCTCTAAATCCTTTTCGGAATAACTATCATGCAATCCTAAAAAGTCTAAGAAATAAGGATCTCGAAAAGTTAAATCAGGACTTATTTGTTTATCGTTTTTTAATGATGCTAAATCATTAATAATGGTTTGTTCGGGTTTTTTACTGATAGCAGTTCTTTCATAAAGCATACTGTCAATGCGTTCTTGCAAAGTTCTGACACTCCATCTTTCGTGAACACTCATCTGGATGTAAAACTCTCTTTTAATATTGTTTTCAATATAAATTAGAGTTCTAATATGAGACCAACTCAATTGTGCACACACTGTGTGCACAATTGTAAGATCTTGAATTATAGTGTTTAACTTGATGAAACTGTGTAGGTTTCTTTTGTTAAAACCAGTTCCATATCTGCTAGAAAGCTCTATACTTAAATTTTTAATCAGTTTTTTTCCATAATCAGCTCGGTCGTTTTTAAGAATCTCCTCATTAATGGTTTTTCCAATTTTCCAATACAGCAAAGTTAATTCCTGATTAACCGTTTTGGCAACAAAATGACGAGTCCGATCTATTAATCCAATAATTGAATCTAATAGTTCAGGTTGATCGTTAGTGTCAATTTTGTCACTCATTATTTTTATTTCAATTGCATTCCTGCAATAATGCTTTGAATTTTTTCGTCTAAGAAACTTTCTGCGGCGTCAAAATTTTCAACAGAATCTAATTCTGCATTTACACTAATATAGAATTTAATTTTTGGTTCCGTTCCACTTGGTCTTGCGCAAATTTTAGAACCATCTTCAGTATAATAAATCAACACATTCGATTTCGGAATGTCCATCGTAGATTCTTCGCCAGTCAATAAATTTAATGCGATAGAAGATTGGTAATCCTCAACCATAATCACGCGTTGTCCGCTGATTTTTTTCAAAGGATTTTCACGTAAATCAATCATCATCTGATTGATTTCCTGCAAACCTTCCATTCCTTTTTTAGTCAAAGAAACCAAGTATTCTTTGTAGAAGCCATTTTCAACATAAAGTTGTAAAAGTTCTTTATAAACACTGCTTCCGGCAGCTTTTGCCTGAGCAGCAACTTCACATATTAATAAGGTAGCCGCAACAGCATCTTTGTCTCTCACAGCGTCGCCAACCATAAAACCAAAGCTTTCTTCACCACCTCCAATAAATTCAAGCTCAGGGAAATCTTTAATCATTTTGGCAATCCATTTAAAGCCGGTCAAACCAACTTTGCATTCTACACCATAGGTAGTTGCTAATTCCATCATCATTGGCGTAGAAACGATTGTAGAGCCCACGAATTGTTTTCCATTAATTTTACCTGCTTTTTTCCATTGTTTCAATAAGAAAGAAGTCATTAATATCATGGTTTGATTTCCGTTAAGCAAAATCATTTTGCCGTCGTTATTTCTAACTGCAACACCAAGACGATCACAATCAGGATCAGTTCCAACAACGATATCTGAGTTCGTTTTATCTGCCAATGCCAAAGCCATTGTCAGAGCTTCAGGCTCTTCTGGATTTGGAGATTTTACCGTTGGGAAATTCCCGTCAGGAATTGCTTGTTCCGGTACAATATGTACGTTTTTGTAACCTGCTTGTGATAAAGTATCAGGAACAGATTTTATAGAAGTTCCGTGCAGCGAGGTAAAAACAATCTGTAAATTGTCTTTGGCGGCAGCGAGAGTATTAAAACTTGCGTTTTCGATAGATGATTTTACAAAAGCTTTATCAATTTCGGTATCGATATATTGAATCAGGCTTTCGTTTGCATTGAATTTTATTTTGTCGTAACCCAAATTTTCGATCACGTTGATAATTGCAGCATCTTGTGGAGGAACGATTTGTCCGCCATCTTCCCAGTATACTTTATATCCGTTATATTCCGGCGGATTATGAGAAGCAGTTAATACAATTCCGCATTGGCAGCCTAAATATTTAAGCGCAAAAGATAATTCCGGAGTTGGACGCAAATCCGAGAATAAATAAACATGGATTCCGTTTGCAGAGAAAACATCGGCAACAACTTTTGCCAATGTATTACTATTGTGACGGCAATCGTAAGCAATAACAACTTTTAAAGGTTGATTTGGAAAAACTTCATGCATGTAATCAGACAATCCTTGTGTGTTTTTTCCAAGCGTATATTTGTTGATTCTATTATTACCAACGCCCATAACACCGCGCATTCCGCCAGTTCCAAATTCCAAATTTTTATAAAAACTTTCTTCAAGTTCTTTAGGTGAAGTTGTTATTAATTCCTTAACCGCCGCTTGTGTTTCGTTGTCAAATGTAGGAGTTAACCATTCGTTTACAGCATTCAAAATATTAGGTGCTATATTCATCATTCGTATCTTTTTATATTTAAATAATAATAATTTTCAGGAGCTATTTCCTGCTATCATTCCAATCTTTTTTATCCGCCGCGGCGAATAAAAAAGGATTTTCCCTTCTATCAGGGCTAGGGCTTTATGTTAAAAATTAACCTCTCGGGCAACTTTATAACGAGCTTCGTTACTTTTAGTTCTCAAAATAATCTCTCCCAGAAAGCCTGCTAAGAATAATTGAGTTCCTAAAATCATAGTTGTTAAAGCAATAAAAAACCAAGGATTACTGGTTATTAAGCTATATTTCATTCCATTATACATATGGTATAATTTTGAAACTCCAATATAACCCGCCAATAAAAAACCGATAATAAACATTAAAGAACCCATTGCTCCAAACAAGTGCATTGGTCTTTTTCCGAATCTTGATAAAAACCAAATCGTAATCAAATCGAGGAAACCGTTTATAAAACGTTCCATTCCAAATTTGGTTTCACCATATTTACGAGCTTGGTGAATTACTACTTTTTCTCCAATTTTATTAAAACCGGCATTTTTTGCCAAAACCGGAATGTATCGGTGCATTTCGCCCGAAACTTCAATGTTTTTAACAACTGTATTTTTATATGCTTTTAATCCGCAGTTAAAATCATTTAATTCAACGCCCGAAGTTTTTCTGGCAGCCCAATTAAATAGTTTTGAAGGAAGATTTTTTGCCACAACTGAGTCGTAACGTTTCTTTTTCCATCCAGAAACCAAATCAAATTTCTGAGCCGTAATCATTTCGTATAATCCTGGAATTTCATCCGGGCTATCTTGCAAATCGGCATCCATAGTAATAATCACATCACCTTTTGCTTTTGCAAAACCAGCGTGTAAAGCTTGCGATTTTCCAAAGTTCTTCATGAAGCGAATTCCTTTTACATTTGGATTTTCGTTCGAAAAACTTTCAATAATATTCCAAGAATCATCCGTACTGCCATCATCTACAAAAATGATTTCATAAGAGTAATTATTAGATTGCATCACTTTAATAATCCACGTGTAGAGTTCTTTCAGTGATTCCTCCTCGTTTAGAAGCGGTATAAGTATAGATAAATTCATTTATAATTTTTATTCTTGTGTAGATTTGCTTTTAAAAAATGCTGCGAAAATTAAACCAAAAACAGAACTGATTACGATTGCAAAAGCAGATCCCTTTAATAGTTCAAATGTTGAATACGGATTGTTTAATTTCATTTTTGCAATAGTTTCATTGATAACCGATGCCGGAGATCCAAATTTTTGCATCATTTCAACGGTGTATTTAATCACTAATTCGTGCACAGTTTCTTTTGCAGCCGGATCAATAACGTTAAATAGAATAATATTAAAAAAAGTAGAAATCAGAATTCCAATTACAGCAGCAATAAAATAAGTAGTAAAGGCATCTTTAAAAGGAAAAACTCCCTTTAAATCTTTCTTGGTTTTAGAAAGTAAAAGGATGCTAATAGTCAGACTTATAGCTATTCCAACAAGTCCAACCCACCATGCAGTGAATAAATGTAGATCAACCGCATATATAGTTGCAGTAATTAATGCAGATGCAATTCCAATCATTACACCATAAGTAATACCATTCTTTTTTATAACTTCATTGATCATATTTCTATATGTTTAAAATTAATCCACAAATATAGCAATTCCCAATATAATGAGAGGTAAAAAAAGCTTTTTGAATTTAACTAAAAAAAAGTGAGTTAAAGATTTGTATATTAAAAAAGAATTGTAAATTTGCAGACTCAAAATAATTAAAATTTTAAACAAAAAAGAGTATACTTTGTTTACACCTTTTTCTAACCATGGAAAAGCTTCAAAATAAAAATGCTCTAAACAATAAATAAAAGAAAAAGATGAAAAAAGGAATTCACCCAGAAAATTACAGATTAGTTGCATTTAAAGACATGTCAAATGATGACGTTTTTATCACTAAATCTACTGCAGATACAAAAGAAACAATTGAAGTTGACGGAGTTGAGTATCCAGTTGTAAAAATGGAGATTTCTAGAACATCTCACCCTTTTTATACTGGTAAATCTAAACTTATCGATACTGCAGGACGTATTGACAAGTTCAAAACTAAATATGCAAAACACGTTAAAAACTAATAACTGTTTTTATTTATACAAAAGCCTTCCAATCGGAAGGCTTTTTTTATGGAGTTGTAAAATTTAACCGTAAAGTTCACAAAGTTTTTTATCTAAGTTTGTGCTTAGTAAACGCAAAGTTCGCAAAGCTTGTGAATAATGACTTTGCGAGCTTTGCGTAAAACCTTTGCGCACTTTGCGGTTAAATGATTATTAATATAAAAAACGTATTAACTAAAAAAGCAACTATTTTCTTATTTTGAATAAGCGTACTTTTAATCAAACCCATAAAATATTTGTAACTTTGAGCTCGATAACCAAATCGAGATTTTAACAAGTACCAAATTTTTTATTTATGAATTACATTCTTTTTGACGGTCCCGTCCGGAATGCTTTATTGCCTTTTACCTTCACAAGACCTGTTGCTGATATCTTAATTGGAATCATGACGATTCGTCAAAAATGGGAAGCGCGCTTAGGTTCTACTATAACTACAATTACTGAAGATTATTTATCTGCTAAATTTCCTATGGTGGAAATGGAAGAAAATGTAATGATAAATGCTGCTTATTTACCAAATGATACGTTGGCAGAATTGATTTCTGATTTAAAAGAAAATCAAGCCATTTTTAAAGGTGATGATGTAATCGCTTTTTTTACAACAGAAAATCAGGAAGAAGTAGATTTTGATTCGTACGAAATCATTCAATATAATGACGAAAGCTTAACAGTTGAACATACCTGGGATATATTCTCTAAAAATGATGCGGCAATTCGTGAAGACTTCGCTTATTTAACCGAAGATAGAAAATCGCAGCCAATTCCGAAAAGTGTAAACGTCATTGCGCCCGAAAATATATTTATTGAGGAGGGTGCAAAACTGGAGTTTGTTACTTTAAATGCTTCAAATGGTCCTATATATATAGGTAAGAATTCCGAAATTATGGAAGGAACCGTAATTCGTGGCCCTTTTGCTTTATGCGAAAATGCTCAAGTAAAACTAAATGCCAAAGTTTATGGAGCAACAACTGTTGGTCCCGGATCAAGAATTGGGGGAGAAGTTAAAAATTCTGTTCTTTTTGCAAATTCGAACAAAGGGCATGATGGATTTTTAGGAGATTCTGTTTTAGGCGAATGGTGTAATATTGGAGCGGACAGTAACAATTCGAACCTGAAAAATAACTATGAAGAAGTTAAATTATGGAGTTACGAAACCGAAGGTTTTGCTAAAACAGGACTTCAGTTTTGTGGTTTGATGATGGGAGATCATAGTAAATGCGGAATCAACACTATGTTTAATACCGGAACTGTAGTTGGAGTGAGCGCTAATATTTTTGGAAGCGGTTTTCCTCGTAATTTTGTTCCTAGTTTTTCTTGGGGAGGAGCAGCTGGTTTTACAACTTATGTAACCAAAAAAGC
Organism: Flavobacterium sp. ov086; assembly: GCF_900187965.1. Lineage (GTDB taxonomy): Bacteria > Bacteroidota > Bacteroidia > Flavobacteriales > Flavobacteriaceae > Flavobacterium. The sequence continues at coordinate 69,179 of NZ_FZNL01000015.1, forward strand.
TTTTGAAACAGCAAAATTAGTAATGGGAAGACGAAACATAGATTTCGACGAAACTGAATCTGCAATATTAGAACATATTTTTGAAGAAACTAAAAAGTGGAGAAAAGATTAATTAAATTAGATAATTAGTCAATTTGATAATTCGAAAATTAAGAAACCCGACAGATTTTTAAAGATCTGTCGGGTTTTGTTGTATTAATTATCAATTCTAAGGAAATTTCCTTGTGTATCAAATACCAATTCTACATCATTAGATAACTCTACATCTGTATATGTTTTTTCATTGTCAATTTGTGTGATAAACAAATTAGGATAGTTTGCAGTTACATAAGTAGCAATCTTTGCAGGAATTAAAGCGTTTGGTATTGCCAGGGTTCCTCCGTCAATTTCTGTCCAGTTTCCATTAATATCAAAATCAATTTCGAAGCCGTTTGAAAGTGAAACATCATAAATAGTTCCGTTTGTACTTGCACTATTTTTTTTCTCCACTAATCTAATTGTTGCTGCGGGAAAATGTGTGCTAATTAGCGTTTTTGCCGCTGCTGGCAGTGTACTTGAATTAACTACAACTTCATTATGATTGTCTCCGTCTTTATCAATTCGTACAAAATCCCCTCCTGATGTAAAAACCAGATCTAATCCGTTAGAAAGTTCTACATCATATTTAGTTTTCTCGTTTTCAATTTGTACAATAAATAAATTAGGGTAATTGGCAGCTATATAAGTATTGATTTTTTCGGGTATCAAACTAGTTGGAATAGCTTGAGTTCCTCCATCAATTTCTGTCCAGTTTCCGTTAGCATCAAAATCAATTTCAAAACCGTTTGCCAGCGAAACATCATACACAGTGCCATTTACACTAGGAGTTTTTAATTTTGTTGCCGATTTATATATCGCATCAGGAAAGTAAGTTTCTGTAAATGTTTTTGCCGTAGATGGCAGAGTTGTTGGTTCGATTGCAGTTTTATCAGTAGTTGCAACATTATCATTGCTGTCGCAAGAAGTTGCAGAAAGTAAAATAGATAAAGCCATAAAACTTGTTAAGAATGTTTTTTTCATGATCTGAATATTTAAAATTTAAGTTTTTTATTATAGTGCAATATTATAATGTGAATCTGGAAACAATTAGGAATTTTCTTATTTTTTATAAATTTATTATAAAAAAGCTCCAATTTAAAATATCGGAGCTTATGGTATTTAATATTTAGTTTTTAATGATCTATTCTTAGGAAATTTCCCTGAGTGTCAAATATCAATTCAAGGTTACTGGAAAGTTCTATTTCTATATATGTTCTTTCGTTATCGATTGCTGTTACAAACTGATTGGGATAGTTTGTCGTTACATAAGTATTGATTTTTTCCGGAATCAAATCAGTTGGAATCGCTTGATGATTTCCATCAATATCAATCCAGTTTCCGTTGAGATCAAAATCAATTTCAAAACCATTAGTTAGATAAACATCATAAATTGAACCATCATGATCAGCTTTGTTTTGCTTTTTTATTGTCTGATATGTTGCATTAGGAAAATAGGTCGTAACAAAAATGTCTACTGGTTTTGGTAAATCTGCGGCACTAATTATTCGTTCGTGATCATCATCACTATTGCAAGATGTTGCTGTGAATAAAAGCGATAAAGTAATAAAGCCTGTTAAAATTATTTTTTTCATGATTGTCGTAATTTGATAAATGATTGTTTTAATTGTCAATTCTTAAAAAACTGCCTTTAGAGTTAAATTCCAGTTCTAGTCCATTGTTTATGTCTACTTCATAACCTCTATAATCTTTAGTGATTTTGGTTACTGCTGTATTAGCAAAATTTGTTTTTATATATGAAGCAATTGCTTTAGGAACTATCGCAGTGGGAATTGAAGTGTGGTTTCCGTCAACTTCTTCCCAATTTCCTTTTGCATCAAATTCTACTTCAATGTTATTTGAAAATTGAACTTTATAATCTGTCGAGAAAGTTTCTTTATCCTTAATAATATGTGATGGTTCCTGTCCTGCAAAATGAGTTTTTAGAAAAGTTTGAGCAGGAACAGGCAGAGCAGTTTTTGTTATAACAGTTTTTTGAGCATTTGCAGAGAATGTTAATCCTACAAGTAGACATGTTGCTAATTTTAATTTCGTTTTCATAATTATAAGTTTTTAATTTGATACAAACCTATAACCTGAATTAGGAAACAATTAGGAAAACATAATAAAAAGACTACTTTTTTGGAAAATTGATTTTGAAGGTATGTTTTTCATTAAATAAATATTCAATCGTAATCGAATAATTTGCAATAATAGATTTTACAAGAGGAAGACCTAAGCCGGTAGATTCGTTTGTTGTAGTACGACGGTAAAACCTATTGAAGATTAGTTCTGAATTTAATGGAGAATTACTTCCGCTATTAGAAATTGAAATATCACTTTTGTTGATTGTGAAATTCACAAAACCTTGAGGATGATTATGGATTAAAGCATTTTTTAATAAATTGCTGATTAATGCAATTGCCAATCCTTTATTCATAGAAAAATGTAAAGTATCATTTTCGATTATAGTAATTTTTACTTTTTTAAAATCAGCTAGATCAGAGTAATCTTCGGTTAAAATAGAGCTAAGTTTATTAAAGTTGATATCTTCTTCTTCAGGATATTGTTGGTTTTCGATTTTTGACAACATTAACAGCGATTTGTTTAAACGTGTTAATCTGTTTAAGGTGTCGGTTATCTTTCCAATTTCCATCATTTGTTCTTCAGAGAGGGTTGCGTTTTCTGCAAATAACTCTAATTTATTGATGCTTATTGCCAGTGGAGTTTGTAATTCGTGTGATGCGTTTTCGATAAATTGTTTCTGACTTGAATAGATCGTTTCATTACGGTTTAGCATGGTTTCTACTTCATTTGCTAAAACATTAAACTCATCAATAGGGGAGTTAATAGGTTTTAATTTACTGCCGGTTCCAAGTTTTATTTCTTTAATATTTTCCAAAATGGTATGAAACGATTTCCATATTTTCTTTAATAACAAATGGTTTACTACCAGTATGGTAATTACCAGCATAATATATAAAACAATTAAAGACAGGAACAAATCTGCCAAAAGATCATCTTCTTCAACTATTGAAGCTTTTATAATGAGCTCATAAGGGTTTCCGTTATCATCATTAAAAATTGTTTTTAATACCCGGATAGGTTCATCTTCATTATCATATTCCATAAATTCAGACGAAGTATAAAGTTTATCTTTATGAGAATAATTCCCTTTTGGAAGTGGTTTTATCGTAAACTTATTGATTCCAAATTCTGGAGAGTTCAAGATTTTTTTGTCCGTAAATACATGGCGCATGATCATGATTTTTGAGTTTTTTAAATCATCATCAATATTATCGTGTACTTCGTCCAGAATATGAGCATAAAAAACTCCAGCCCAAATTGGAATGACGAGCAGCAATGTTATTGCCAGATAGCGAAGAGTGTAGTTTTGTAATTTCATTAACTCATTTTGTAACCAATACCATAAACTGCCTGAATGTCAATTTCGGCATTACTATCTTTCAGTTTTTTTCTTAAATTTTTAATCTGCGAATAAACAAAGTCCAGGTTATCGGCCTGATCTGTATGATCGCCCCAAACATACTCGGCAATAGCAGTTTTGTTAATTAGTCTATTTGGATTAATAATAAAGTAGTACAATAGATCAAATTCTTTTCGGTTTAGAATTAGTTCTTTATCGTCTATAGAAACCGTTCTTTGTTCCGGAGAAAGAGTTATGTTTTTCCATACAATCAAATTATCTCCATTATGATTGTTTCTTCGAATTGCTGATTTAATTCGGGCGTGCAATTCAGATAAATGAAAAGGTTTACTCAAATAATCATCAGCACCTAAATTCAAGCCTTCGACTTTGTCATCAACTGCATCTTTAGCAGAAATAATAATAACGGCACTTTGCTTTTTTTGTTTTTTAATTTCCCTAAGTAAATCTAACCCGTTACCATGAGGAAGCATAATATCAATTAAAATGCAATCATAATCATAAGTTCCAAGTTTATCAAATCCTGAAATATAATCGTGTGCTGTTTCAACGATGTATTTCTCTTTTTCAAGCGATTGTTGTATGACTTCACGTAAACCAGCTTCATCTTCTATAATTAAAACTTTCATCCTTTGTCTGTTTTATGTAATTCAAATGTAAGAATACGATTTCAAAGTAAATACAGATTTCTGGAAACATTTGGGAATTTTTCTAATTAGAAAATGTGCCAATTTGATATTGAGATAATGTATTTCTTTGAGATAAGTTTAATTTGAAAAGATAATTAGCTAATACACGCATTATCTAATTATCTAATTGACAAATTGCCACATTTTCTAATTGCCTAATTATCTAATTAATCTATCTTTGCACCACGAAAAAAATGGGTTATCAAATAAACGATGAACCGATAAAACAAATTCACAGAAAGTAATGATTACAGTTAACGATATTTCGGTTCAGTTTGGTGGAACTACATTATTTAGCGATGTTTCTTTTGCTATAAATGAAAATGATAAAATTGCCCTTATGGGTAAAAATGGTGCGGGAAAATCGACACTTTTAAAAATAATTGCAGGTCAGAGCAAACCTTCTACTGGAAGTATTTCTACACCAAAAGATGCTGTTGTGGCTTATTTGCCTCAGCATTTGTTAACTAAAGATGGTTCTACAGTAATGGAAGAAGCATCAAAAGCTTTTGGTGAGATTTTTAAAATGAAAGCTGAAATTGACGAAATCAACGAACAATTAACTGTTCGTACAGATTATGAAAGTGACGCTTATATGAAATTGATCGAAAGAGTTTCTGACTTAAGTGAGAAATATTACGCAATCGAAGAAGTGAACTATGAAGCCGAAGTTGAAAAGATTTTAGTAGGTTTAGGTTTTGAGCGTGAAGATTTTACACGTCAGACTTCTGAGTTTTCAGGAGGATGGAGAATGCGTATCGAATTGGCTAAAATTCTTTTGCAAAAACCGGATTTGATTTTACTGGATGAGCCAACCAATCACATGGATATTGAAAGTATTCAATGGTTAGAAGATTTCTTGATTAATTCAGCGAAAGCGGTTGTGGTAATTTCGCACGATAGAGCATTCGTAGATAATATTACGAATCGTACTATTGAGGTTACAATGGGACGAATTTATGACTATAAAGCTAAATATTCTCATTACTTAGAATTAAGAAAAGATCGTCGTGTACACCAGCAAAAGGCATACGATGAGCAACAAAAAATGATTGCAGATAACAGAGCTTTTATTGATCGTTTTAAAGGAACATTCTCTAAAACTGATGCCGTTCAATCGCGTGTTAAAATGTTGGAGAAATTAGTTATTGTGCAAGTTGATGAAGTAGATAACTCAGCATTGAAATTAAAGTTTCCGCCTGCTGCACGTTCAGGACAATATCCTGTTGTGGTAAAAGAGTTATCTAAAAAATACGGAGATCATGTTGTTTTTAAAGATGCTAATATCGTAATCGAAAGAGGTGAGAAAGTTGCCTTTGTAGGTAAAAATGGTGAAGGAAAATCGACTATGATCAAAGCGATCATGAAAGAAATTGGTATCGATGAAGGAAGTGTTGAAATTGGACACAATTCTCAAATTGGATATTTTGCTCAAAACCAAGCTTCTTTGTTAGATGAAAATGCAACTATTTTTGAAACAATTGATGCAATCGCTGTTGGAGATATTCGTACTCAGATCAAAAATATCCTTGGTGCATTTATGTTTCAGGGTGATGATATTACCAAGAAAGTAAAAGTGCTTTCTGGAGGAGAAAAAACACGTTTGGCAATGATTAAATTATTACTAGAGCCTGTTAACTTATTGATTCTGGATGAGCCTTCTAATCACTTAGACATGAAAACCAAAGATATTATTAAAGATGCTTTGCGAGATTTTGACGGAACTTTAATTTTAGTTTCTCACGATCGTGATTTCCTTGACGGATTAGCAACTAAAGTTTTTGAATTTGGAAACAAACGCGTGAAAGAACACTTTGAAGATGTTGCCGGTTTCCTGGCGCACAAGAAAATGGATTCTATGAGAGAAATCGAAAAGTAATTTTCGAACTTTATAAATCAAAAAGCACAAGTTTATTCTTGTGCTTTTTTTTGTGGTAATTTTTATCTCTGTTACTTGAGAAAAAGGAGGCGGATTTTGTAAGATGGTTTGCTGAAAAATTATGTTTTCAAAAGCTGTTATTTACAAATTTTAAGAATATAACTCTTATGTTGTTTGTTCCTCTATAAAAGAAAAGCTAGAACTAGTTTTGTGTTTTTATTATTTTGTGTTTGAAAAACAGAAAGTTATCTAAAATCATGACAATGTATTAGACTTTGTCTGTTTTTTCATACCTTAGTAAATGTATTTTCAAATTAACTTAAATTTAACATGAAAAAAGTCTTTTTGTTTTTTGCTGTTTTGATGGCTGGAATATTTAGTCAGCCTCTTTTTTCTCAAACGGATAACGAGCCTGTAGCCTTGGGTTTGCCTGGAGATAATCTTAATTTATTTGCTGTATTAGATATTTTTCAAAAATCAAAAACCTTAGAAGATTTTGAAAAAGTATTAAACGAACAAGACAGCAAAGTCAATAATTTAGATTTAAATAATGATGGAGAGATTGATTATATTGAAATAGTAAGTCAAAACGATGGAAATATCCATTCGATTGTTCTTCAGGTTGCTGTTAGTGCCACAGAAAAACAAGATGTTGCAGTTATTGAGGTAGATAAGGATAAAAAGAATAATGTACACGTTCAGATAATAGGGGATGAAGATTTATATGGTAAAAATTATATCGTAGAGCCATCAGATACAGTATCGGGAACGCCTAATCCTGGTTATAAAGGAGATGGGACTGTAATTGTGAATAATAATACAACCAATAATTATAATACAACAAGCCCAAGTTATGTAAGTGTAAGTGTATGGCCAGTTGTGTTGTATTTGTTTTCTCCTGTATATGTAGTGTACAGATCTCCTTGGTATTGGGGATATTATCCTCCATACTGGCGTCCGTGGCGTCCTGTTTACTATCATGATTATTGGGGGTATCATGGGCATTATTACAGAAACTCATATTACCAAAGAACAGCTTCTATTAGAAATCCCAGATATTATAATAATTATGCTAACAGAAGAAATACATCAGTATTAGTTAGGGACAATAGAACTAGTGGACGTTATAATACGACTTATAACGGAAGGGATTATAAGAGGCCAGCTCCTGTAACATCTACAAGACCAACTACGACCAGACCGGTAACACGTCCTACAAATCCGTCGACCAGACCGGGTACAACCAGACCAGTAACCCGTCCGACAAATCCGTCGACGAAACCAGGTACGACCAGACCGACTACACGCCCGACAACTCCAACTAATCCATCAACGCGACCTGCTGTAAAACCAACACAGCCCACAACGCGTCCGGCACAGCCAATAACACGTCCAGTAACTCCAGTGACTCGTCCGGCACAGCCAACAACACGTCCGGTAACTCCGACGACTCGTCCGACACAGCCAACAACACGTCCGGTAACTCCGACTACTCGTCCGACGCAACCAACAACAAGACCTGCTACGCCCCGTCCGGCAACTAACCCTTCGGGAAATAGAAGTACTACTACACCAAGGGCAGGGAGAGCTTCTGGAAATTAGTTTACGTTTTAGGTGCAGGATTAATGCAGGCTTAATTTTTTATTTAAGAATTTATGAATAAAATTTTACCAGGAAGAATTGTTTTTATTTTTCTTTTAATGCCATTTTTTATAAATGCGCAAACACCAGTAGCTCCTGTAGTACCTGAAAGTACGGTTAAATATCCTCAATTTCAATTCAAAGGATTATTCCAAGCGAGATATCTGCAAGCATTAGAAGAAGGCGTCGATGTTATGGGAGTTCATCATTCTACAGGTGATGTTGTTCAAAGTTCGTTTGATATTAAAAGAATGCGTGTTGGTCTTAATACGAAATTAAGTGAAGCAACAGAAGTAGTAATCCTGGTAAACCTTGCCGATTTTAAATCAGATCCAAAAGGGAAAGTTCTGGAGAATGCTTATGCAAAATATACTTTTAATAAATATTTTGCTGTAACAGGAGGTCAATTCCGACCTGCTTTTGGTATTGAAGAACTTGTTCCTGTAGACATCATTAAATCATTTGATTTCTCAAATCAATATTATGAATTCGGAAAAAATGGCTGGACCAGTTTTCAAATAGGAGCGTCTGCAACAGGAGCTTTTGATCTTGGAAAAATCCCCATTAATTATGCTGTTTCTATGTTAAACGGAAATGGGAAAGATCAGGAAATGGATAAAGATAACGGAAAACAATACTCTACCAGATTGGTTTTTGGGTTGTCAAAAGAACATAAAATCAATTTAGGATTAAATGGTGGTGTCGGAAAGGTTTTTAAACAAGATGTTTTTGCTTTAGGTGTAGATATTACAAGTGATTTTAAGCTTACTGATAAATTTACTTTTGATTTGCAAATAGAATATAAACAAGGTACAAACCATAATTTGTATTTTGCTTTGCCAGTTGATGCAAGAACAGCAAGTGTTGCAGATTATCAAATGCGCGGTATTTATTTCTTGCCAAATTTGCGGTATTTGGTTGATTACAAAAAACTAACTTCATTAGAATTGTCCTGTCGATATGAAAGATTTGATCCAAGTTATAAAATCGATTCTAATGTTAGGCAAACTTATACACCAATGATCAGTCTTGAGTTTGGTAAAGCTTATACGGGGCGCATCGAAATGGGGATGGAAATTGATCGTTTTGACAAAAACATTCCGGATACATCCATGTATAATGACAACTTATTTATAATTCAGTTTCAGTGCAGACTGTAATTTAATCTAATTTTTATTGTTATGAAAGAAGTAAAAATTCCTCAAACTCTGATTACACTTGTTGTTGGAATAGCAATTTGGTTTATTCCTGCGCCAGATGGTGTAGTAATTGAAGCCTGGCATTTGTTTGCCATTTTTGTGGCAACAATTTTAGGAATTATTTTGAAAGCAGCACCAATGGGAACCATGTGTATGATTGCCATTGCACTTACTGCATTCTCACAAGTTTTGGCGCCGGGTGAAGCTGGAAAATCAATAACATTAGCTTTAAAAGGTTTTGGAGATAAAGTAATCTGGCTTATCGGAATTTCATTTTTTATAGCAAGAGGTTTTATTAAAACAGGTTTAGGGAATAGAATTGCGTTTCTATTTATTAGAATATTCGGTAAAAGCTCGCTAGGATTGGCTTATGGTTTGGGATTGGCAGATTTAGTTTTGGCTCCTGCTGTGCCAAGTAATACGGCTAGAGGAGGAGGAATTATTTATCCGATTATGAAATCAATGTCAATGAGTTTTGGTTCGATGCCGGATCAACCGGAAACACATCGCAAATTAGGGGCGTATCTTACTTTAAGTAGTTATAATGCCAATTTAATTGCTTCGTCTATGTTTTTGACCGGAACAGCGAGTAATCCAATGTGTCAAAAATTTGCTCTTAATTTAGGAATAAAAATTAGTTGGATTTCGTGGGCAACGGCAGCGATAGTGCCTGGTTTGGTAGCGTTTTTTGTAATTCCTTTTGTGTTGTATAAAATATATCCGCCAGAGTTGAAGAAAACAGGTGATGCACCTCAGATTGCAGCTCAAAAACTGAAAGAAATGGGGCCAATCACACGTAACGAGTGGATGATGTTATTGACCTTCTTTATTTTGCTATTTCTTTGGATGACGGGCGATTTGTTTTCTATCGATGCTACAACGACTGCTTTTATAGGTTTGGTTATTTTACTGTTGACCTCTGTTTTAACTTGGGATGATGTAAAATCTGAAAAAGGGGCATGGGATACAATTGTCTGGTTTTCGGTTTTAGTAATGATGGCAAGTTCGCTCAACGAACTTGGGTTTATTGGCTGGTTTAGTAATCTTGTAAAAGCCGAAATAGGTGGCTTAAGCTGGCAAATGGCTTTTCCTATAATTATATTAGTATACTTTTTTAGTCACTATCTTTTTGCAAGTGCCACGGCTCATGTGGCAGCAATGTATGCTGCTTTGCTGGGCGTTGGAGTTTCGCTTGGAATTCCGGGATTATTGTTGGCTTTTATGCTTGGTTTCGTTGGTTCGCTTTACGGAACTTTAACGCATTATGGACATGGACCTGCGCCAGTTTTCTTTGGAAGTGGTTATGTCGACCTAAAAAGCTGGTGGGTCAAGGGATTAATAACAGGATTGACAATGCTCTTGATCTATATGGTTATAGGAGGATTGTGGCTTCGATTAATTGGATATTTTTAAATTCTAATTCCGGGAGGGAGTAATTCTTTATACTCGGGATTTTTTTTGATGAATAAAACAATTCTAGGATGAATAGGCATTAGTTTGAATTTCTTTTCAACGACAATTTCCATGATGTTTTTAAGTAAAGTATCAACTGTAGTTTGATTGTCAAAGCCTTCGGGACTGTTGATTTTGGTTAGGAAAATTTTCTTTTCCTGAAAAGAATATTCAACAGAAAGTAATCCTTCCGGGACTATGGTTTCAAATTGTCGTGCAAAAGTATTGTCTTTGATTTCCATAGTTTCAATAGGTTCCATATTAGTCATGTTTTGGGGATTGAATTAAAAAATAATAGAAAAAGAACATTAATGACATTATATAGAAAATTCGTGGAAGATTTTTTAAATAATGGTCAAAGTAACTACAAAGGTAATCATTTGATTTTCAATATAAAATTATTTTTGTAACCGTAATGTAGTCTTAACTTATTTATTAGGGTAATTTATTTTGGTTAAAGAATAATTATGGTGTGGGATTTGCAGTGGATATTGTTAAAAAAAAGTAATTTTAGCTTGAAATTAAAATCTGTAACCATAATTCTTTTCCTGTCAAATGAGTAAAATTCCTGTTTATTTTATGCCTGGTCTGGCGGCTAGTCCGGCTATTTTTGAAAGAATCAAATTAGATGAATCTGTTTTTGAGATGTGTTTGTTGGAATGGGAAATTCCGCTGCCAAAAGAATCACTGTCTGATTATGCGCTGCGAATATCTAAAAACATCAAACATGAGAATCCGGTTTTGATTGGAGTTTCGTTTGGAGGAATCTTGGTTCAGGAAATATCAAAACACATTCAAACCCGAAAAGTAATAATTATTTCGAGTGTTCGAAGTAATACCGAATTCCCAAGAAGAATGAAAGTCGGGAAAACTACAAAAGCCTACAAGCTTATTCCGATGAAGTTAATTTTGAATATCGAAAATCTTGCAAAGTATTCTTTTGGCGAGAAAATAAATAAACGCATTAAATTATATGAGAAGTTTCTGGCTGTCCGCGATCTCAATTATTTGCAATGGGCAGTAGAATCGGTTATTTTATGGGATCGTGATCAAGTTGATTCAAATGTCGTTCATATTCATGGAGATCAGGACGATGTTTTTCCTATAAAGTATATTAATAGTTGTATTGTCGTAAAAGGAGGAACCCATATTATGATCCTGAATAAATACAAATGGCTGAATGAGAATTTGCCTTCGATAATTTTGGAAGAATAAATTCCAATTTTTTAAATTCCAAATTCCAATTGTTTTATGGTTCGAAATCTTTGCCAAAGTTTTAAAACTTTGACAAAGATTTACACGCAATGACAAAAAAAAATCCCAAACGCCAATAAATTGGAATTTGGGATTTTAAATATTGTAATTTAAAGAAGTTTAGATTTTCTTCATTTGATCTTTCATCATTGTGATTTGCTCTTTCAGCATTCCTTGTTTGTCAAGTTTCTTAGCTTCGTTCAATAAATTAGTAGCTTCAAGTTTTCTTCTTCTTGACATTGCAACTCCGGCAAGGTTTAATTTTGCTACTGCTAAGTCCATATCCATTGATAGTCCAAGTTCGATTGCTTTCTTGAAATGTTTCTCGGCTTGGTTGATATTTGTCTGAGACAACATAATTCCGTGTAGGTAATTAAAATATCCTTGTTGTTTTCTTACTAAAGCCGCTTCCGGGTTTTTGATATATGCCAGCCATTTTTTAGCACCTTCGAAGTCTTGTTTTCTTAATTTAAGGAAAGCTAAAAGGATAAATTCGTTTTTAAAGTAAAGAAAAATCGGAATTGCCGTCAATAATATAAGGAAGATTCCAGTTCCTACTTCGTGATCGACAATTTCGTAAACGCCAGCAACTACAAGAAGTCCGGCCAAAATAAGTTTAATATTTTTATGAAACATAATAGATGTATATTTGTGATTGCAAATATAGTAAAATGAATTAAAAATATTTTTATTAAAGTACTTGCCAGAAAAAAAAGTCTTTGTATATTTGCACTCGGTTTTGGAATAACGATATCCAAAACAGAAAAACAGATAATAGACACCATTTTAAAGATACAAAGCAATGAGCAAAAGAACATTTCAACCATCGAAAAGAAAAAGAAGAAATAAGCACGGATTTATGGACAGAATGGCTTCTGCGAATGGAAGAAAAGTTCTGGCGCGTAGAAGAGCTAAAGGAAGACATAAATTAACTGTTTCTAGCGAACCTAGACACAAAAAATAATGTTTGTATAAACATACATAAGGCGATTACTTTTTTAGTATCGCCTTTTTTTATACCTTGTCGGTAAAAAAAGATGCAACATTCTAGTTTAGAATACACTACGAATGTTTTTTAAAGTACTTTATATAACTACACAATACAAATAAAATGCCTAAAGACACATCAATAAAATCAGTTTTAATAATAGGATCAGGTCCTATTGTTATTGGACAAGCTTGCGAATTTGATTATGCAGGATCTCAATCTGCACGTTCTATTCGTGAAGAAGGAATTGAAGTTATCTTGATAAACTCAAATCCAGCTACTATTATGACCGACCCAACAATGGCCGATCATGTATACTTGAAACCTTTAACTACAAAATCGATTATTGAAATTCTGAAAGAACATCCACAAATTGATGCTGTTTTGCCTACAATGGGTGGACAAACGGCTTTGAATTTATGTTTGGAAGCTGAAGAAAAAGGAATCTGGCAGGATTTTGGAGTAAAATTAATTGGAGTTGACGTAAACGCGATCAATATTACAGAAGACAGAGAGCAGTTTAAACAACTTTTAGAAAGAATTAATGTACCAACTGCACCTGCAAAAACTGCTACTTCATATTTAGAAGGAAAAGAAATTGCTCAGGAATTTGGTTTCCCGCTTGTAATTCGTCCTTCGTTTACACTTGGAGGAACCGGAGCAGCAATTGTTTATAAAAAAGAAGATTTTGATGAGCTTTTAACACGTGGTCTTGAAGCTTCGCCAATACATGAAGTTTTGATTGACAAGGCTTTGATGGGATGGAAAGAATATGAGTTAGAACTTTTAAGAGATAAAAATGACAATGTTGTAATCATTTGTTCGATCGAAAATATGGACCCAATGGGAATTCATACCGGAGATTCGATCACGGTTGCACCGGCAATGACATTATCTGATACAACATTCCAAAAATTAAGAGATTACGCCATCTTAATGATGCGTAGTATCGGAAATTTTGCGGGAGGTTGTAACGTACAATTCGCAGTTTCGCCAGACGAAAAAGAAGATATCGTAGCAATAGAGATTAATCCTCGTGTGTCTCGTTCATCTGCATTAGCGTCTAAAGCGACTGGATATCCAATTGCTAAAATTGCTTCTAAACTTGCTTTAGGATACAACTTAGATGAATTGCAAAATCAAATTACAAAATCTACTTCGGCTCTTTTTGAACCAACGTTAGACTATGTAATCGTGAAAATACCACGTTGGAACTTTGATAAATTCGAAGGTGCTGACAGAACTTTAGGTCTTCAGATGAAATCTGTTGGTGAAGTAATGGGAATTGGACGTTCGTTCCAGGAAGCGTTACACAAAGCAACTCAATCTCTTGAGATTAAGAGAAATGGGTTGGGAGCTGACGGAAAAGGATATAAAAACTACGAACAAATTATTGAGAAACTAACTTTTGCAAGTTGGGATCGTGTTTTTGTAATTTATGATGCAATCGCAATGGGAATTCCGTTGAGCCGTATTCATGAAATCACAAAAATTGATATGTGGTTTTTGAAACAATACGAAGAGCTTTATACTTTAGAAAAAGAAATTTCGAACTATAAAATCGATAATCTTCCTAAAGAACTTTTGCTTGAAGCGAAACAAAAAGGTTTTGCTGACAGACAAATCGCTCACATGATGAATTGTCTGGAAAGTGAAGTGCATACTTTACGTATGGACAAAAATATTAACCGTGTGTTTAAACTGGTTGATACTTGTGCGGCAGAGTTTAAAGCAAAAACACCTTATTATTACTCAACTTTTGAGGCTGAAATCGAAAAAGCAAACGGCGAGCGTTATGTAGATAACGAAAGCATTGTGACTGAGAAAAAGAAAATCATCGTTCTTGGATCTGGACCAAACAGAATTGGACAAGGAATTGAGTTTGATTATTCTTGTGTGCACGGAGTTTTGGCTGCTAAAGAGTGTGGTTACGAAACGATCATGATTAACTGTAATCCTGAAACGGTTTCTACAGATTTTGATACAGCTGATAAACTATACTTCGAGCCAGTTTTCTGGGAGCATATTTACGATATCATTCAGCACGAAAAACCAGAAGGTGTTATTGTGCAGTTAGGTGGACAAACAGCTTTGAAATTGGCTGAAAAATTATCTAAATACGGAGTGAAAATCATCGGAACTAGTTTTGATGCGCTTGATTTAGCTGAAGATAGAGGACGTTTCTCAGACTTATTGAGAGAATTACATATTCCTTTCCCACAATTTGGAATCGCTGAAACGGCCGACGAAGCTTCTGCTCTTGCAGATACTCTTGACTTTCCATTATTGATTCGTCCTTCTTATGTATTAGGAGGTCAGGGAATGAAAATCGTAATCAACAAGAAAGAACTTGAAGAGCACGTTATCAACTTATTGAAAACGATTCCAGGAAATAAATTGCTTTTAGATCACTATTTAGCCGGAGCAATTGAAGCTGAAGCTGATGCGATTTGTGATGCTGACGGTAATGTTTACATTATCGGAATTATGGAGCACATTGAACCTTGCGGAGTTCACTCTGGAGATAGTAACGCTACTTTGCCTCCTTTTAACTTAGGAGAATTCGTAATGCAACAGATAAAAGATCATACTTATAAAATTGCAAGAGCTCTTAAAACAGTAGGTTTAATCAACATTCAGTTTGCGATTAAAGATGATACGGTTTATATTATCGAGGCGAATCCTAGAGCTTCGAGAACGGTACCGTTTATTGCAAAAGCTTACGGAGAACCTTATGTAAACTACGCTACAAAAGTAATGTTGGGTCATAATAAAGTAACTGACTTTGATTTTAATCCACAATTAAAAGGATACGCGATCAAACAACCGGTTTTCTCTTTCAGCAAATTCCATAATGTAAATAAAGCATTAGGACCTGAAATGAAGTCAACAGGAGAAAGTATCTTGTTCATTGATGATTTAAAAGATGATCAATTCTACGAATTGTACTCTAGAAGAAAAATGTATTTGAGTAAATAATCTCAAATCCAGATATAAAAAAAAGCTCCATGAAAATGGAGCTTTTTTTATGACTTTTAAGTATTGTTAATTTTTATTCAAGTGCTTTTCAAGTATATTTTTAAAATTTGAATACTCTGATTTATCAATTTTTAGTTTTTCTAGCTTTTGTAGACCTACTTTTAGCGTTTCTTTTGCTTCTTGTGTTCTGTTTAAATGCTCTAATATTTCGGCTTTGCTATCGTATAAATTAATTCCATCCGGATATAATTCTAAAGCCCAATTTATGACACTTAGTCCTTCACCTGGATTTTTATCAAGTATAGAATAAGCCAGACTGTTCAATTGTCCTTCATATGGTAAATAGCTATAACCAATCCAATTGGATATATTTTGGTAATAAGATTTTAATTGAAGACTAAATAGAATTTTTTTGTTTTTTAACATTGTGGAAATTTCTTCAGTATTTGGCTGTCGTAGTGTTTTTGAAAATTCGATTAAGGCTAAAGGAATTTCTTTAAAGGGCGATGACATATGTGTTGCATCTTTTAAATAATCGAATTTAAATTTAAGTCCATTTACTTTTTTAGATTGTAAAATGGTATCCAATAATCTGATTCCGGCTGTAAATGATTTTTCTGTTTTATCAGCATCTCCTACAGAAATATTTAAAAAAGAATTAATCTCATTTGCACTGTTTATTAATCTTTTGATCTTTTTTTGAATTTCATTTTCATCATAAGTCAGATTAGGACTTATTGCGATATAAGAATTGAAGATGTGCTTGTTTTCTGCAAAAGAATTAAGTAGATATGTTCCTCCTAAAGAATGTCCAATTGCTAATTTGTAATCGTTAGTATCATACTTTTGCTTGATTAGAGGGAAAACTTCTTCGATTAAATGCTGATCTAGAAGAGCTGAAAATCCAAAGTCAGGTTTTTCATTCCAATTCTTTTTTTCTTCTTCACTGGTTGGCATTGGAACAAATTCTTTTGGTCTGTTTTCAGTATATATCCCGACCACAATCATTTTGTTTAATTCACCAATCGCAGACAAATAACTTATGGAGTTTGAAACATAATTAAACATTGGTTCCCATTGTGCATCAAATACATAGACTACTTGAAGTTTTTCATTTTTTACTTCTTGGTAATTTGGAGGGAGATAAACAGCAATTTTTCTTTCCTTGTTATAGATTTTTGATTTTATTGTCAATATTTCTTTTAAGCCGTCTGGTGATTGGCCAAATATTGTTAGAACTGAAAAAAGAAAAAAGATAGTTAGTTTGAGTTTCATGAATTTAACTTACAAAAAAGGTTAATGGTTTGTTTCTATTTTTCAAATATAGCTAAATTCTTAATTTTTTATCTGTGTATTGCCATAGAAACGATAAAAAAAGCTCCATGAAAATGGAGCTTTTTTATGACCTTTTTTTAAGTTGCATTTGATAATGAAATATTTACCTATATTTGATTAAGTGCCGATTTAACTTCTTATTTTTTATTGTAACCAATTTTAAAGGAAAAATATGAAATCATTTTTTATCTATCTCTTATTGTTTATTCTCTTTTTTAATGTTGATGTCTTTGGGCAAAAAAAAATAAATGAAAAGTTTAAAAAAGAAACAATCAGTAGAATTGATTTATTATTAAAGGAAAATTATGTTTTTCCAGATCAGGCAGAATTAATAAGTAGTCTCTTAAACAAAAGTTTAAAGGAAGGGAAATTTAAAAAAGACGAATTACTTGATTCTTTTGCAATTGCCTTAACTAAAGAAATTAGAATTGTCAATAATGATAAACATTTGGGCATTTGGTCTGTTTTTGCTCCTGCAAAAGAACATGAACCTTCAAATGATGACTATCAGATTTATTAAAAAAATTATACAGATACTCGTAAACAAGCAAACGGTTTTAAAGAGGTGAAAATAATAGATGGAAATATTGGCTATCTAAATATCAATTTTTTTCTTGCAGAAACGAGTAATACTATTGATGCCTATATGAATCTCTTAGCAAATACAGATGCTGTAATTATTGATTTACAGAATAATGGAGGTGGTAATCCTAAAACAGTAAATTATTTATGTAGTTATTTTTTGGAGAGTAATTTATTGATTAATACACTTTATTTTAGACAAGGAAATCGAAAAGAAGAAGTTATTACTCATGAAATAAATGGAAAGAAAAGGATTGATGTTCCTTTATTTATAATTACTGGCCCAAAAGCTTTTTCAGGAGCTGAGGAATTTAGTTATAATATGCAAACCCAAAAAAGAGCAACATTAGTTGGGGAAACCACTGGAGGAGCTGCAAATCCGAGGGATGTTTTCAAGGTAAATTCAGATTTAGAAATCTTTATTCCAACTGGTACAGGTACAAATCCGGTAACAAAAACAAATTGGGAGGGAATTGGCGTTATCCCTGAAATTAAAACCTCGGCGGAAAATGCCTATTCTAAAACTGTTGAATTAGCAAGTCAGGCTGCAGAAATATATAGAAATAAGAAAGCATCCGAATCAAAAAAATTATATGATGAATTAGAAGGGATTCTTGATAAACCAACTCAATCCTATTCAGAAAGTGATATTGCAAAAATAGACCAACAAATACTCCAGATTTTTACCAAAGGGAAGGATTTAAATTTATTTAGCGAAGGTGAGATTAATTTCTTCGGTTCTCAAAACATCAAAAAAAATCCTATTATCGCAGAGTCTATATTTAAAAGTAATACTGCTTTATATTCCAAATCTCCAATGACTTATTTAGCTTATGGTGATATGCTTGAACTAAATGACAAGAAAAATCTAGCTTTGACAAACTTCGAGAAATCAATAGCATTAGCAGAAGAACAAAAAGCGCCCTATTTAGAAGGGTTAAAAATGCGATATGAAAAGGCAAAAAGTAATAAATAAAAAAAGCTCCATGAAAATGGAGCTTTTTTGTTTAGTATTGTTGGTTTCTAATAAGCAAAATCATATTTATAATTAAAAGTTCCATTTGTAACTTTTGTTGTAACGGGATTAGAAGCGCTTACCGGTTTTGAGTAATCGTCGACACAATTAAAAGAAAAAGTACCTGTTACTGTCTTGGCGGTTAAGTCAATAGAAGTAATAGATAAGCTGCCTTCTACTACATATTGAGATTTTCCTTTGCTATTAAGAGAAACTTCAATTTGTGTTTTTGAAGCATCAAAAGTAGTTGATGTGATAGCATAAGTACCAACTTTAAGATCACTTCTTTTAATATAAAGTCTAATTTCATCTATTAGATTTTTTCTTCCTACTACCTGAATATATTCGCTAGCAGGGTAATAATCAAATAATGGCTTAGTAGCATAATTGGAGTTATATGGATTGTTTACTTCCCACACAGTATCATCGACTTTTGCAGTCATTGCAAATTTTGAAGTTGGTACAGTAGGGTCTTTTGGATTGTCTTCGTTGCTATTGTCGCTTGAGCAACTGTTTAAAATAATAATTAAAAGAAGTAATAAAAATTTTGGCGCTTTCATTGATTGAAATTAAGGTTTAAATTGGGTGTAAATGTAGGTGAAATTAGGTTAATTTAAGCAAGATAAAAAGACCTATTTTAAAGAAATATCAATTAATTAGGAAAAAATTAAAAAGTAATAAATTGAAAAAAGCTCCATGAAAATGGAGCTTTTTGTGGTTTATAAATTGGTAGTTAATTTTTTTTTTTAATGTTATTCATTTGAGAACGACATATTATCTCTAGTATTTTTTTGTACCGAAATAGCACCAAATAATGCTAATAAAAAGGCAAATGCATAGAAACCTTTTTCGCTTGGTAAAATTGTAGCATTCCAAAGTCCAACTGTTAATAATACAATTGATAAAAGTGTTCCAAACCAGCAGATTCCGTAATACATATCCGTTACAGGAAGTTTTTCAAGTCTGTCTCTTACACTTTTTTGTAATGAAACTACAGCAAAAAGGCCAAACATTAAAACAGTAAAATAATACCCTTTTTCGTTCAATAGCATTTCGGCTCTTGCAAGTCCAACAATATATCCAATCATTCCGGCTCCAAGAGCTACCCAAGATGCCGCTATAAAGGCATTCGATGTTTTTTGTACCATAATCTTTAATTTAATAATCATGTTTTGGTGAAGTAACAAATATAATTAAATAAGATTCTGATAATAGTAAATGGTGATAAATATTATTAAGGGTAATCTTGTAAAATGTTAAATAACAAAAGCTCCAATTATGGAGCTTTTGTTATTGATATAGAATCTTTGTAATTACATATTCATTTTACTTGGTGACTTAAAAGTAAGAATTAACTTTATTTATAGTTTGTTATTGATAATTATTGATTTATATTTATAGGATTAATCTTAAAATTACAGCATTATGAAACCAGTCAACAGAATAGGGCTAATAATTGCTCTTTGCTTATCACAGTTTTTTATTCAATGTAGCAGTGATGACAAGAAAGGAATTGAAGAAAAAAAAATAACAGAACAATATACAGATGAAGTTATTATGTTAAGAGATTTTCTTTCAAAAAGTATGCCTGTCGATATAAAAAAAATCAAATATGATTTCGATATGGTGGCTTTTATAGTTGATGGAGACATGATAATAACTTTAGAAAATGCTAGAGGTCGTTATAATTATTCAAATTCAAAAAATATATCTAAAACAAGTCAAAGAGTTGATAGTTATATAATGAATCCAGAAATAGCAGCGTCAGTACAAGTTTATGTGTCTCCGGGAGTACCTTCGGATTGGAAAATAGCAATAAGTGAAGCAATAACTAATTGGAACAAGGTAAATTCAAGCATTAATATAACTACTCAAAATATCAAATCGAATTTGACAATAGTTATCGATTCATGGGAAGGTAACTCAACACAAGGTATTGCTAATGCATATATGGCGTCTTCTACTGGCCAGCCTGGAAAAGCTATATTTATAAATACTTATTTCAATAATTTAAGTGCATCTAAAAAAATTAATGCAATGGTTCATGAACTTGGTCACAATTTTGGACTAACGCATACTAATGAACTAAAAGGGACTTTAATATCATGTACTCCGCTTGTAGATTATGATTCTGTAATGTTTGCGATAACACATGAATGGACAGGCTTTAGTGTCTATGATAATATTGCAATTAGCACGCTATATCCCGTGGCTGTTGGTGCAAAAAAAACTATATAGATACAAAAAAATCAATATTATTTCTACGCAACAAATGTTTGTGAAATAACTCCTGGAAAGGATGGTTATATTTTTGATGGGGATGCTGGTTACTTATATTCGACACAAATTGCTGGAACTGTACCTCTATATAGAATACTTAATGGTACGTCTATCAAAGATCATAGATTAAATAAAATTAAATCTTCATCTAACGACGTTATTGTTGGATATTTATTTCCTACTCAACAACCGGGAACCACTGCACTTTATAGTTATGGAATTTATGAATCAAAATTAGGACAAACTCCATCATATATGTATCACTATAAGTACACAACAATTAATTCGGATGCTGTATTAAAAGTTATTGTAGGATATGTGAGTAACAAAACAATTACAAAAGAAACACCAAAGTATCCTATTGTGATATAAATAGAGTTAAATTGATAGTAGTCAAAATAAAAAAAGCTCCATAATTGGAGCTTTTTTTGAATTTAAAGTAAGATGAATTACTTATTATTAATCAATTGTTGCAAAGGCTTCAATTGATCCATGTCTATATTTGATTGTTTTAAAACGCTCATTAAGGTCATAATATTATTAGGATTCATGTTTTTTCCTAAAACGCGAACCACTGCAAAACCATTTTCTTTTCTGTTGGCAAAAATTACAAATTCTTCGATATTGTCGTCCGCGCCAACATAACTTACAGATGCGCCGTCTTTACCTGAGCCAACACTCATTAATTGTTGGTATTTTGGGTTTTTTAGAATTGCTTTGACTTTAGTTCTTTCTGTTTCAAATTGAGCCTGGTTTTTATCATTGGCTTTGAATGCCAGAATGTTCATTTTGTCAAACGAATTCAAAGCTTCACTCTGTTCTGCAGATAATTTTGTTTTATCTACATTCAGGATATTAGGTGAAACATCAAGTGCAATAAAATCCTTATTGTCGGTATTTTCAACAAAATACTTTTGCAATGAAGGTTCAGAATTACAACTTACTAAAGTTAGTAATACTAAAAGGGCTGAGGTAAAGACGCTTATTTTCATATTATTTTTTGCCTTTAGAGGCTTTTTTTAGATCAGAACCACCTGGAAGCTGCATTTTATCCGTTAGAACTGAGATTTCGTTGATATCAAAATTACCTGTTAATGACAATAAAACAGTTTCGTCACCTTTAGCGCCGTCAATAAACATTAGTAATTCTTTTACTTGTGAATCTGTTGCTCCGGATTTCACAGAAATTCTTACGTTTCTTCCGCCATCATTTACTCGCATTAATTCTTCTAAACCAGCAGATTTAACATATTTGTCAGCAGAAGCTTTCATGTCGGCTTCAATTTTTGGATTCTTAGTTGTAAATACTTTTAAGTAGTCTAATTTTTTAATCAGATTGATGTATTGCTGAGTTTCTTTATCAGAACCATCAGCTTTTACTTTACTCATTAAATCAAACATTTTTTTATTTACAATTACAGATGTTACATCGTCCTGACCATCAAATTTGTCAAAAGCGCCTTGTGCATAAAAAGCTTGTGTAACGAATGCGAAAACTAGTGTTATGATGAAATTTTTCATTTTTGATTGAATTTTAATTATTGTTTAAAAATTTTGTTTTTTGATTGTTCGTATTCTTTAATGTAGCCTACACTTTCAATACCTACATTAACATTGTTTGACAATAGTGCCAAAGCCTTTTGCGTTGCAGCAAGTGCTTCTTCAGGATTGTCATAGGTTCCTAATTCTGATTGCGCTACAACCGGAGGTGTAGTTTTTTGGCTCACAAAATAAAAGGTTCCAATTCCTAGTAAGAGAACAGCCGAAGCCGCAATTGATAACCACGCCACATTTCGTTTTTTAGTTTGTAGTGGAATTTCCTGCGTCGATTTTTGTTCTTTTACCTGAGAGAAATAACCAAACATTGGTTGATATTGCTCCAAATGCTGCGCAACATTTGAGGAGGAAAAGTATTCTTTTAATTCCTTTTCTTCAGCAATAGAAGTTTCTCCCTGAAAGTATTTTTCTAATATATTTTCTATTTTATCTAATTCCATAACTATGTGTATTAACCATTGATTCTCGTATTTTTTTTCTCGCTCTCGAAAGTGCTACCCGAATAGCTGTTTCATTCATATTGACAATTTTTGCAATCTCATCAAATTCATATTGCTCAACATCACGCAGCTGAATCAATATTTGAAGTTGCTCAGGTAATTGATTTATAATTTTTTCTACCCATTGTAAACTGTCCGAGTCTTCTAATTTTTTATCTAATTGAGGTTCGCGATCTGTAAAATTATTATGTACTATTTTAAGATTTCCTGCCCTTTTTGATTTTAATTGATCCAGACAATAATTTTTAGTCATTGTCATTGCGACTGCTTCGATATTATTGTAAGCATCCAAATTGTCTTTTTTATTCCATAATTTTACCATTACTTCCTGAGTTGCGTCCTCAGCTTCTTCGGTACTGGTGAGTAATCGTTTTGCCAGACGAAAAACTTTGTCTTTAAAAGGATTAACTAATTCTATAAAAACCATCTGGTTCATATGTGGTTGTTTTTTTGGTTGGTTTTGTAATTTATCTCTTTTATGAATTCGACTATTTTAGGGTCTTTTTCATTTATAAATCGAAAGATTACTCGTTAGCTTATATAGTCAAGACGAGGCACTATTCTATTTGTTACAGCCATATTTAATTTTTTTTATTGAAAAAATTAAATAAACTTATAATAGTTAAAACTAAAGATACTATTTTTACGTTTGTATTACATAGATACCACTATATGAAAACAATTTTAAAGAGCCTATTACTGCTGTTTTTACTCGCATTTTCTTTGCAATCCTGTGAAGATCAGGATGATGTTGCAGCTCCTGCCGATTTACAAATCAATAATTTCGTCTGGAAAGGATTGAATCAATATTATTTATGGCAAGCCGATGTGCCTAACTTAGCAGATAATCGCTTTGGTAGTCAGGAAGCTTTGAATTCTTTTTTAAGAGGATATTCCAGCCCTGAAAGTTTATTTCAGGATTTATTGAATAAACCTATCAGTAAATTTCCAAAAGGTCAGGCAATTGATCGTTTCAGTTGGATTGTTGATGATTATACCGTTCTGGAGCAAGAACTTCAGGGGACTTCAAAAAATGATGGTTTAGATTTTAGACTTAGTTATAAACCAGGAAGCACAACAGATCTTGTAGGTTTTGTGCGTTATATTATTCCAAATTCTGATGCTTCAACAAAAGCTATAAAACGTGGCGATCTGTTTACTGGAGTTAACGGAACTCAATTAACGGTTTCAAATTATCAATCGCTTTTGGCAGCTGATAGTTATACACTGAATATGGTTACTTATAATGGGACTACTTTTGAATCTAACGGTAAATCAGTTTCTTTGGTAAAAACTACTTTAGATGAAAATCCTATTTTTATTAATAAAGTAATTGTTTCAGGAAGTCATAAAATTGGATACTTAATGTACAACGGATTTTATGGTAATTATGATGCTCAGCTTAATGCAGCTTTTGCCGATTTAAAAGCTCAGGGAATAACTGATTTTGTTTTAGATTTAAGATACAATGGAGGAGGTTCTATTCAGACAGCAACTCGTTTGGCAAGTATGATTACAGGACAATTTACCAATAAAATTTTTGCTAAAATAAAATGGAATCCAAAAGTAAATGCTTTTTATGAAAGTGAAGATGCAGAATCACTTAATGACAGATTTGTCGATAAAATGGATGGTGCAGCAATTAATAGCCTGAATTTGAGTAAAATTTATGTTATTACTACCGGAGGAACAGCATCTGCAAGTGAATTGGTTATAAATGGTTTAGTACCTTATATTTCTGTAGTTCAGGTAGGGGAGACAACTGTTGGTAAAAATGTAGGTTCGATTACGGTGTATGATTCTCCAACTTTTGGAAAAACAAACAGAAATCCAAATCATAAATACGCAATGCAGCCTTTAGTTTTAAAAATTGTGAATGCTTCTGACTTTGGAGAATATACTGATGGTTTAAAACCAACTTTGGAACAAAAGGAGCTTATTAGTAATTTGGGAGTTTTAGGAGATCCATCTGAACCATTATTAAATGTAGCAATTTCTAATATTACAGGTTCAACCGGAAAAAGAGCTCAACAAGGCAGTGGAAAAGAATTACAACCTTTTACTGATTCTAAAGCTATGAATGGTGTCAAAAACCAAATGTATCTTGAAAAAGCGCCGGAGGGGCTTTTAAGAGCATTAAAATAAAAATATTAAAAAAGGCTTTCAGAAATGAAAGCCTTTTTTAATTATTAGAAATAATATCCAAAAACTAATTCTAATTGTTAGTCGTTAAAGTAAAAACCGTTAGATCCTAAACCGGTAGTTAATTCTTTTTGCAATACACCGGTTAAGCTATAAATATAAGCCGTACCATCTGCTGAAAAGCTTCCTTGTGCAACATAAATACGGTTGTTTTTAACTGCAAATCCATATATATAAGTTGCTGCAGAAGTTAAAATTGGTGTTGTTGATGCAGCCGTAGCATTGGTATTTATTGCATAAACAGCACTTCCTACTGTATAGTAAATCTTATTGTCTTCAAGATCCATAAATCCTGCTTCTTTTAAGCTGTCAGGAAAAGCAATTTTAGTAGTTGTTTTGTCCGCTATTTTTACTTTTACAAGTTCGCTATCATTTCCAAAACCGCCTTTTAAGATGTAAAGAATTCCGTTTTCTTCTTCAATACAATCACCGTTTTTACCAATTTGTACAGGAGCATCCAGTTTTTTTGTAGCAATGTCTACAACCAATAATTTATCGTTGGCAGGATCTGTGATGTATAGTTTTCCGTCTTTCAAAACCACTCTGTTAGCAGTTGAATTCAAGTCGATTTTTGACTCATAAGTATTAGTTGCAAGGTTAATTACAGCAACATAATCATCTGTATCTCCTGTTGCAGCATTTTCGTATGAATATGTATTTGCATTCGTAACATATGCTTTACCATCTTTTACAACTCCGTATCTTGGGTTTTTTAAGCCAGTTTCGATCTTAGCAATTAATTTAAAAGTATATCGGTTAACTACTGTAATATTATTAGCTCCGCCTGAAATAATATAAGCATTGTCACCACTAAAAAATATATTCTGTGCAAATTTCCCAAGTACATCATTTCCATTTACAGTCGAGTAAACGTCTTTAGTAAAAGAAGTTAAATCATTACTTGAAAATGAAACAGTACCTTGTTTAGTTCCTTCATTTAAGATAAAAAAACCATTGTCATAAACTCCTTTTGGACCATCATCATTTTTATCATTGTCATCATTTGAACATGAAACGAATAGCGAAGCGGTAAGTGCTATTAAAAATAATTTATTAATAAACTTCATTATATTAAAATTTTAGGGTTAAATACAAATTAAAATTGCGACCTGGCATAGGTCTGTATTCCAAACTTTCATATTCTTTATTAAAAAGATTTAATACTTGAAAACCAAGTTTGAAAGTGTCGAGAAATTTAAAATCATAGTCAATTCCGATATTCGAAACATTATAATCATTTATTATATCCTTAGGGTTATTGTTTTCTGTTGTATAAACAAAATCATTAAACATAAATTGATAATAAGCTGAAATTCTATTTCTGGAATAAGAAACAGATGCTGTAGCTTTATTTAACGGAACATAGAAAAGTTGCTTTTTAGTATCTTCATTTTTTGAAGCCGTGTAAGCATAAGTAGCATTTGCTGCAAAGTTGTTTTTGCCAAACTGTTTTTTCCAGCTTAACAATGTTTCTGCACCATAGCTATTTACTTTATCGGTATTTTGTGGAGACCAAATGCCGTTGCTTCCCGGAATCCATTGCAATAAATCTTTTATTTTCATGTAATAAAAGGTTTGGGTAAGCGAAATGTTTTTGAAAGTGAAAACATTACCAATTTCTGCCTGATAAGAGCTTTCCGGTTTTAAATCCGGATTTCCTCCCGTTTCCCAATACAAATCATTAAAAGTTGGAATTCTGAAATTTCGGGATAAATTCAATTTTAGATTATACAATTTGCCAAATTGATAAGAAGATCCCAACGAAAATAAAAGAGGTGATTCGTAATTGTCTGTAAATTCTTTTCGAATCCCAAATTCATTTTTCCATTCAACCGAAAGGTCTTGTTTTACTAATAAAGCAGCCGAACTAATTTCTCTGACATGATCTCCAAAACCACTTCCGTAACCTTTTGTTCTGTTGTAGTCAATAATGGCTTCTATTTGCGTTGATTTAGAAATTTGATAGCCTAAATCTGCTTTCGTGATAAGGCTTTCAGTCTTTCCGTAGGTGAAAAAGTTGAGTGAATTATCAGGATAATATTGATAGTTTTCGAATATATATGCCGCTTTCAGATTGGTGGTAAATTTGCCAAAATCGCCGTCATATTCTAATAAGTTTCGGCTAAAACCATTTATATACCTGGTTTTAGTTTCTGATTCTGAGACTAATGAAGTGTTTCGGTCCGTATTAGAAGTTTGGCTGTACAATTTTAAACTGTTTTTAGCATCGAATTTGTAGCCAACATTCGCGCTCATTGTAATAATATCGTATTGACCGTTTTGGTTCCAGCGTTGCTCACCTTTCCAATTGTACAGGTTTAGATATTTATAATCATTTGTCGAACTGTTTTTAGAAAAACCAATTTGCGCACTCCATTTTTTGTTCGAAATATTAGTTTTATAATTGATTCCGATAGTATTGAAACTTCCGTAATCAAGTTTTAAATTAGTCTCAAATCGATTATAAAATGCCAAATCGTTGTTTAAGTGTACGGTTCCTCCAATGGCACCACTTCCATAAATAACACTTCCTCCTCCGGCTTTTACACTTACAGAATTATAATCAGAACCTGAAATAGTATTAAAATCAGTGCTTCCGTTCATTTGAGAATTAATATTTATTCCGTTCCAGATTACCGCCGTTTGAGATGCGGTAGTTCCTCTAAAAGCTACGGTTGAGACCATTCCACGTCCGTATTCTTTAAAATAAATAGTAGAATTGAAGTTCAAAAGATCCGTTAATAAAGCTTCATTTTTATTAATAACCGAATCATTGAGTTTTAAAACCGATTGTGAATTGGAGTATTTTTTAAGATTCGCGTCAGAAACGACAACTTCTTTAAGTTTGTTAATAGAGTCATTCTGTGCCCAAATAACCTGGCACAACAACAGTAAACAAAAGGCAAAACGTTTTTTTAAAGTCATAATTTCTACACTCTTTTTCCCGAGAGCTCGATATTCGTTACAAAGGCAGGTCTCCTGGCTTGCGTCTTGTTGTTTACCTTCCCAATCGCCGGGGCGAGCAGTGGTTTGTAGTTTACAACAAGCATTCTTTTCAGAACTAAGCTTACAGTTGCGGGTACAGCTCAAGATTTATTACTTGATTCCCTTTTAATGTGTTAATGAACACAACCTTAATTTCGTGCAAAGATAAAGTTAAAATTATTGAATTTTCAAATTTGTTTTAGGTTTTCGACGAAATTATAAACAAAATACAATTTAGAATTCTATTTTGATAACCTGACCAAAGTCTACTTTGTTGTTAAAAGCATCCTTGAGAAGCAATGAAGTATGATGACATAAGATGCTTCTTATGACACCGGCATGTGCTATGATAATAATAGGATCTGCTATTTTTTTTGAAGTTAGATTGGATAAAAAGTCGGCAACTCTTTGGTGTAATTCAACAAAAGACTCTCCGTTTGAAGCTTTGATATTAACAAAATCTTCCATCCACGGATTGAGTTCTTCCGGTGAGATATCATTCCAGTTTTTCATTTCCCAATCACCAAAATTCATTTCCATTAATCGTTCTTCTTTTTCAAACGAAATGGTTTTGATCTTCTTTTGGATGTGTTCTGCTAAAATTACACAGCGCTTTAAAGGACTTGAAAAAACAATAGCTTCTGCGGGCAATTGCGAAATAATATTTTCAAAAATTAAATCAAAAGGTTCAGCCAGATTTACATCAGATTGTCCGTAACAGATACCTTTTTCGCAAACTGTTTCTGTATGGCGAACTAGATAAATTTCCATATCAAAAGAATGCTTAAATAATAAACTACTTCGCAAACTTGTTGCGTTGCGCCAAGGCAATCTCCAGTATAACCATCAATCCATTTTTGGAAATAGCGAGCTAAAAAATAACGCATTACAAAAACAGGAATCAGCGCCAAAAGAAATTTATATTGAAAATAAGAGAAAATGAACAACGGAATTAATCCGAAGAAAAACGATCCTAAAATTTCTTTCCAGGTATGTTTTTTGGCAATAGGTTTACTTTTACTCGAAGCATCATCACGAGAATATTCATGTGTGAAAATGATTGAAATTGCTGCTAAACGACTTAAAGCGTGAACAGAAACAAATAAAAGAAAAATAAGAAGATAAGAGTTTTCATTTGCGAAAAGCGAAATAGATTCTGAAAGCAATTTGAATTTCAGTAAAAAAAGTAAAACCAAACCAATTGCTCCATATGCACCAATGGCGCTGTCTTTCATAATCATCAGGATTTTTTCTTTGGTCCAGCCTCCGCCAAAACCATCACAAACATCAGCGAATCCATCTTCGTGAAAAGCTCCGGTTGTCAATATAGAAGCGATAATAGCTAAGATTACAGCTGTTTCTGTTGAAAGAAAAAGTGAAAAAAGATAAAATGCTAAAAAAGAAATGCTGCCAACAATCCAACCAATGAAAGGGAAATATCGCGTTGCTTTATTCAAATAATCAGGATCGTGTTTAATGTTTTTCGGACATGGAATTCTGGTGTAAAACATTAAACAGGTAAAGAAAATATGTAGTTCTTTTTTCATTTATGAAAATAGGGTTTATAAAATTAAGATTACGACTGAAAACTGAAACTGAAAACTGTGACTTCGCTACTTTCTACTAACCCCCGCACTTTCAAAACTAGCCATTTCATTTAAAAAAGCCTCGGCAGATTTTAAAATCGGGAAAGCAACGGCACAGCCAGTTCCTTCACCCAAACGCAAATCTAGGTTTAAAATTGGTTTTGCATTTAAATAATTTAATAATTTCTGATGCGCTTTTTCGGCAGAGCAATGGCAGAAAATAGCATTTTTATGGATATCAGGATTTATTTTTGAAGCGATTAAAAATGCAACGCTGCAAATAAAACCGTCTACCAAAATGAGCATTTTGTTCTCAAATGCTGTTAACATTCCGCTTGCCATCTGAATAATTTCAAAACCTCCAAAATAAGCTAATTGCTGTTTTAATTCGGCTTGACCGGAATAATTTTCAATTGCTTTTTTAAGTAAATCATGTTTCTGACGAAGTTTCTCGTCTTCAACACCGGTTCCTTTTCCGACACATTCTTCAATAGAAAAACCAGTTAATAGGCTCATTAAAACAGCTGCTGTCGATGTATTTCCAATTCCCATTTCGCCAAAACCAATGCAGTTCGAACCTGTTTTGGCAATAGTTGTAACAATAGATTTTCCTTTTTCGAAGCACAATTCCAATTCCGTTTCGCTCATTGCCGGAATGTGTAAAAAAGACTGAGTTCCTTTTGCTATTTTGGCATGAATCAAATTTGCATTCGTCGGAAAATCATAATTTACTCCGGCATCAACTATCGATAATTGGATATTATTTTGATTACAAAAAACATTTATTGCTGCACCGCCTTCCAGAAAATTACCAACCATTTGTCGGGTCACATCTTGCGGATAAGCGCTTACGCCATGATTTGCAATACCATGATCAGCTGCAAAGACAACAATGTTTGGGTTTGTTATTTTTGGGTTTAAAGTTTCAAAAACTGTCGCCATCTGAAAAGCTAAAGTTTCCAGAGTTCCCAAAGCGCCAATTGGTTTGGTTTTAGAATCTATTTTGTCTTGTAAAAGTGTACTGAAATCATTTTTGCTTTCAGCTTTAGTTTCAGCTCTTATTTCAAAATCTAAAATATGATTCACACTAATATTTTTAATCTCTTTACAATCCGGAGCTTCTGATTTTTGTTTCCAGTGCAACTGCTGCAACATAGGTTGATTGTCGTAGTTTGTCGCAGGTTTTCCGATACAGAAATAACCCAAAGGCTCAATGTTTTCCGGTAAATCAAGAATCTTTTTAAACTGATAATAATTCAAAATCGAAACCCAACCCATTCCGTAACCTTGTTCTGTAAGGGATAGCCAAATGTTTTGTGCCGCACAAACCGAACTAAATTTTACTGCCTCATTACTTCCTACAGTTCCAATCGTAAACTGATTTAAAACAGCACGATCGTAAGCAATAATAAGGCCAATTGGAGCTTCTTCTATTGCTTCTAATTTTAATGATTTATAATGTTCCTTTTGTTCCGCATTATCAGTAAGTTCTTCGGCCTTTTTATTATAATCTAAAAATAGATTCTTTACAGCACTTTTAACCTCAGTAGATTTTATGATATAATATCTTGTAGCGTCCGTTAGTCCAACTGATGGAGCCCAATGTCCCGCCTGCAAAGCCTTCTCTATTACTTCATCAGGAACCTGGTCAGTTGTAAAATGTCGGGTATCACGGCGTGATTTTAATATATCATCTAAGTAACTCATAATGTAAATTTAAATTCCAAATTCCAAATTCCAAAACTCAAATTTCAATTTAATATCAATTGCAAAAATCAATGTCAATAAAGAATTTGAAGATTAAAAAATTAAGTAAAGGTAAAGTATAGCGTTGGAATTTGGAATTTAAAAATTTGGAATTTCCGTTTAAGGTTAACCCTTGATCTTAACTGGAATTCCGGAAACCATCAATACAACTTCATCAGCATTTGAGGCAAGAAACTGATTCATCCAACCTTGCAATTCAGTAAATTTTCTACCAATATGAGTTTCGGCATGAACGCCCATTCCAATTTCGTTTGTCACGATAATTAAAGTTGCATTTTCCTGACTGGCGATCGAAAGAAATTCTTTTTTTGCCTCTTCTAAACTTAGAGCAACGTCATTTTTATGATCTATAAAAAAGTTCGTTAACCATAGTGTTACGCAATCAATCAAAGCAATTTTTCCGTTAAAATCAATTTCGCTTAAATGTTTTTCTTTCTCAATATTGGTCCAGCGTTCATCACGTTCCTGCTGATGTCTGTCTATTCTGTTTTGAAAATCGGCATCCCATTTTCTGGCGGTCGCCACATATATTGGAGAATCTGAAAGTTGTAAAGCTAAATTTTGAGCATAACTGCTTTTTCCTGATCGTTCGCCTCCGGTAATTAAGTAAATCATCTTCTATTAATTATGAATTGTAAATTGTTAGTTTTAAGTATAGGCTGTTTAGAAATGATTTGACTTTTGGTAGTTTTGATGATACTGGTTATTAATTTTAATATTGAAATTGCATCATTATTAATGTTTTCAAACTCATTTTTGTTTAAATAATCAGTTGCTTTTAATAATTCTAACCAATAAACTGATTCATTGGCTTCCTTATTGAGCAATTGCAAATTTATGAATAAAATCATTTTTACTTTCGGCATGTTCTGCTTCTCGCACCATTGCACCAATGCTTGTTCCAGATCGTAAGAGTTGTTTTGAAAGTACAAATTCTTTTTTCTCAATAGAAAGATATTGATATAGTTTAACTATTCGAATAGCAAAATCAAAACTTTTATCTTTAACAATGTTGTTTTTCATAATTAACAATCAACAATTTATAATTAACAATTTAATAAGGGCAATGACGACAATCGTTTCCGCAGCAGGTTCCTCTTTTTAAGTGAAACCAGGCTTTAAAAACGTAATTTCCGTTTTCAATATAATAGTCAATTCCTTCGATTAGTTTTTCTTGTTTTGGTAAAGATATTGCTTTATTTTTAAGTGCTTTTTGCGGAGTCATTGTTTCTATATATGCATCAATTTTATCCTCGCAAGCTTCTTTAAAGCATCTCGGACAAAGGCAATCTTCTCCTTCTGCGAGATTGAAAATGGGAGGAAAGTCATTACACCAACACTTGTTTTCGGTTGATGTATCTCCACAACTAAAAGAAGTGTCACAACTCGAGCAAACTTTTGTTTTTGTGGTATTCATACGGGTAAGATGGTGTTATTTGGGTTTTGTAAGAATAAAGGTAAACAAAAAAAATAGAAATTAACTTACCTTTGTCACTATTGAAAACTTAAATTATGAAATTGTAAAGATTCAAATTATATGCCATAATGAAGAGAAACAAGACCAAATTCCATTAAAAAATAATAGAACCTATATATGAGACATTTACTACCTAAATTTATTTTCATTCTATCTTTTTTTCTCCTCGTTGGATGTAAAAAAAATGAAACAACAGAGATTGTAAAAACCGAAATCGCAAAAAACAGTATTGAATATGCTTCCGGACTTTCTATCGTAAAGCACGAAGGTTACTCGGTTGTAACAGTTTTAGAACCCTGGCCAAATGCGAATGCAAAGTTTACTTATGTCTTAAAAGAGAAAGATGCAAAAGTTCCTGATAGTTTGCAAAAATATAATACAATAAAAGTTCCTTTGGAGTCCATTGTGGTGACTTCGACTACGAATATTCCATTTCTCGAAATGTTAGAAGTTGAGAACAAATTGGTTGGTTTTCCCCATACCGATTATATTTCTTCAGAAAAAACCAGAGCATTAATTGATAAAGGTTCTGTTAAGAATATTGGGCAAAACGAAAAATTAAACATCGAACAGTTAATAGCGTTATCGCCGGATTTGATAGTAACTTTTGGAGTTGATAACAACAATCCAATGTTGGAAAATTTGAAAAAAAGCGGATTAAATGTTTTTATTCAAGCCGATTGGATGGAACAATCTCCACTAGGAAAAGCAGAATGGATTAAACTTTACGGTGCTTTGTTTGGAAAGGAAGATAAAGCGAAAGAGTTGTTTGATAAGATCGTTTTGAGTTATGATCAGGCTAAGAAATTAGTAGTTGATAAACCTGCAACATCAACTGTTTTGTATGGTTCTATGTATGAAGATATTTGGTACGTTGCCAAAGGAAATAGTTGGGTAGCTCAATTTATGAAAGATGCTCAGGCAAATTATTTATGGGCTGATTTGAAAGGATCAGGAAGCGAAGGTCTGTCTTTCGAAAAAGTACTTGTTAAGGCAAAATCGGCTAATTTCTGGATCGCCTCAGGTTCTTTTAAAACTTTAGATGAATTTGGGAAAAGTAATCCGCATTATACTGAATTTGATGCTTACAAATCTAAAAACGTATATACTTTTGAAGGGAAATTTGGAGCAACCAGAGGAACCATTTATTATGAATTAGCACCAAGTCGTCCAGATTTAGTGCTGAAAGATTATATCAAGATTTTTCATCCGGATGTATTACCAAGTTATGAGTTTACTTTTGCATCTAAATTAAATTAAGAGCATTGGTAAATAAAAAGCGAAATATAATTCTGTTTTCCGTACTTGGTTTAGCCCTTCTGTTTATGTTTTTTCTAGACATTAGTTTGGGATCGGTTACGATTCCTTTCAAAGAAGTTTATACCAGTATAACAGGCGGTCAGGCAAGTAAATCAACGTGGGAATATATCATTATTAATTATCGTTTACCAAAGGCAATCACAGCAGTTTTAGTTGGGGTTGGTTTGTCAGTAAGCGGATTGTTAATGCAGACATTGTTTAGGAATCCATTGGCTGGACCAGATGTTTTAGGATTAAGTTCCGGAGCAATTTTGGCGGTGGCAATTGTAATTTTAGGTGCAGGTTTTTTACCTACATTTTTAAATTCAATTTTATTGTCTCCATACGGAATTGTATTGGCGTCTACACTAGGTAGTGTATCCGTTTTAATGTTGGTTTTAGTAGTAGCACAACATTTACGAAATACAATGGCAATTTTAATTGTAGGACTTATGTTTGGTAGTTTTACAAGTGCAATTGTTGGAGTTTTAACCTATTTCAGTTCAGCGGAGCAATTGCAGAAATTTACTTTTTGGTCGTTAGGAAGTTTAGGGAATCTTTCCTGGACTTCTATTTCTATTTTGGCAGTTTGTGTTGGTTTTGGCCTGCTTTTGAGTGCGAGTAGTATAAAACCGTTAAACGCATTGCTTTTAGGAGAGAACTACGCAAAAAGTATGGGCTTAAATTATAAGAAATCCCGACTTGTTATCATTTTTGCAACAAGTATTTTGGCCGGAAGCATAACAGCTTTTGCTGGACCTGTAGCTTTTATAGGTTTGGCAGTTCCACACATTGCAAAGCTGACTTTTCAAACCAGTAATCATGCTATTTTATATTGGAGTACTTTTTTCTATGGAGGAATAATTATGCTGTTTTGCGATATGGCATCTCAGATGCCGGGATTAGAGACTACATTGCCAATCAATGCAATAACATCGATAATTGGCGCACCGGTTGTAGTGTATTTATTAATGAGAAAAAGAAATTTTCAATAGAAAGTATTGCCCGCAGATTATGCGGATTTAACAGATTTACACAGATTCTTAAAATCGTTTTAATCATTATAATCTGTGGCAAAAAAAACTTAGCAACTTAGCATCTCAGAACCTTAGTAACTATAAATGATGAAATCGATCCTAAAAACCTCAAATTTAACTATTGGCTATAAGTCCAAGAAAGAAACTGTGACTATTGCCCAGGATTTGAATTTGAATTTAAGTTCCGGAAAACTTATTTCCTTAATTGGAGCAAACGGAATAGGAAAATCGACTTTGCTGAGAACTATTACTGGAATTCAGCATCCATTGGCGGGGAATGTTTTTTTGAATGATAAAAATATAAATACTTATAAACCTTTAGATTTAGCACAAAATTTAAGTTTGGTTTTAACCGAAAAATTACCACCAAGTAATTTATCAGTTTTTGAGTTAGTGGCGCTGGGGCGCCAGCCTTATACAAATTGGATTGGTAGTTTGACTCCAGCTGATATCGAAAAAGTACAGGAAGCTTTAGAACTAACTCAAATTGAACATTTAGCTCAAAAAAGACATTTTGAAATTAGTGACGGACAATTACAAAAGGTTTTAATAGCAAGAGCTTTGGCGCAAGATACTCCATTAATTATTTTGGATGAACCAACAACACATCTTGATTTATTGCACAAAGTTTCACTCTTTAAATTGCTGAAGAAACTAACACAAGAAACTCAAAAATGTATTTTGTTCTCAACACATGATATTGATTTGGCGATACAATTAAGTGATGAAATGATTATCATGACACCAGATTTAGTAGTTCAGGATGAGCCTTGTAATTTAATTTCAAAAGGAAGTTTCGCCACTTTATTCAAAGACGAACATATTATTTTTGATGCCGAAAAAGGGAAGTTTGTGATTACTTAAACGAGATTATTTTCTCTCTTATATTTGTTTCTTTGTATTGTAAGAGTAATCGTTAGTTCACTAATATCTGTGCTTAAATTTTTAAGATTAAATTTCATTACCTGATCTGAATCAATAATATAGTAAGTGAAATAGTGACGGATATCTTTGGAATTTATATATTCAGTAATTACTCTTTCATTTTCAATATTGCTCCATGGAACCAGATTTAAATTTTGATACTGAATTCCCTCAGAATTAATTCTAAATTGAATTTCATCAATTCTTTTTATTCCTTTAATTAAATAAGGAATTTGAAATAGAAAAATACCCAGTAACACAAGAAATATAAGAGATTGATCCTGATTTAGAAAATATATTGCAGCAACAATAAGTCCAATTAAAAGTAATATTCTCAAAAGAATATTTGTTCTTGTATAGTAAATTAAGAATTCTTTAGAATAACTTAAGTTGTTTATTTCAATTAATGGCCTCATCTTAAACCTTCAATCCAATTTGTCTCTTAGCTTCACCAACTACAAAAGCAACAGAATTAGCAATATTAAAGCTTCGGATTAATTTTGACATCGGAATGGTTAAATGATTCTCAAAACGGGCTAAAACTTCCTTACTTAAACCAACGCTTTCTTTTCCGAAAACCAACCAATCTCCATCTTGAAAATCAGTTTCAAGATAAGATTTCTCTGCATGAGAGCTCATCAAAAATACACGTGACTGATCTGGAATCTGTTGAATCCATTCTTCTATATTTTGATATTCGGTTACGTTAAGATGTACCCAATAATCCAAACCCGAACGTTTCAGGTTTTTATCATTAATCACAAATCCAAAAGGATGAATTAAGTGTAATCTACTTTCTGTACCCACACATAATCGTCCGATATTTCCAGTATTATTTGGTATTTCAGGTTCTACAAGAACAACGTTTAGCATTATCGTTTATTTGTTTATTCGGTTAATTGTTAATCTGAGAATTTAGAATAAAAAATTATCTAATTTTCAAATTGACACATTATCTAATTAATTCTCTAATTTAAAATCGGAAACTTCAAGAACTTCTCCCGCTTTTAAGTGCTGCAAATATACATTTCCTATACGAACGCGAACTAATCTTAAAGTAGGAAAACCAACCGCAGCAGTCATTTTTCGAACCTGGCGAAACTTTCCTTCGTTTACGGTTATTGAAGCCCAGGATGTTGGTCCGTGGCGTTCGTCACGTATTTTTTTTGCCCTTGGACCAAAATCCGGAATTTCGGTTACAATAAAAGCAGAGCAAGGTTTGGTTTTGTATTTTCCGCCATCAAAACCAATTTCAACACCATTTTGCAATTGTTCAATCGCTTCGGGCGTGATAACACCATCAACCTGAACATAATATTCTTTGTCAACTTTTTTGCTTCTTATTTGTTCACTTACTTTTCCGTCTGTAGTTAATAAAAGCAATCCTTCGGAATCTTCATCAAGACGACCAATTGCCATTGTTCCTTCGGGGAAATCATGTAATTCACCCAAAAGCTTTTTCTTTCTTTTTAGCTCATATATAAATTGACTCAGATAACCGTAAGGTTTAAAAAGAATAAAATGTTGGTGCATGCTGTGTTTTTAGACTGCAAAGATAGTTTTGTTTGAGAAAGTAAATAATTCCTGGCGGCATTTATTACTGTTTTGAAGCTTTCATTTTCTTCAGCCATGAAAAAACAAACCAGATCACCGTTATCGCAAATAAGAGGAGCAACGGCATATAGTAATCTTTAAAAAAATCATGAAAATAGCTTCCTACTAAAATGTAAATCGATGCCATACATAGTTTTATCGAAATAAATTCGGCATTGGACCAACTTGTTTTGATTTTGAAAAAGTTCATTATAAGTGATTTTAGATTTTTATTAAAATTACAATTTTCAAGAATATTCTGCAATATTTTAGGTTTTAATAAATTGAAAGTTAAGGTTTTAATATTGTTTTTAAAAGTGATATAGAAACCCAAAGCTATGTTAAAGAACTTATTTCTTATTCTTAAAATTCGTAATATTATATAGTAATGAAAAAAATTAATGTTATGGAAAATGATAATTTAGGTTCCAAAAAGATAAACGGAACACAGAAAGATAGTGAAGATTTAAAAGGAAAAAAAGTTTCGCACGAGAAAGTACCGTATACACCAAAGCTCAAAAAAGAAGTCGTGACAGATGCTGATGGAAATAAGGAAATTGTGGATCGGGCAAGAAATGAAAATGAAAATATTAAAGAAGTTTCGAACGGAATTGATTCCGATAATCCAAATGCAAATCGCGGTGTTTCGACTGATGAAGAAGCAAAAAAAACGGTTGAGAACAAAGACAGAAACTCAGATGTAAATCCAAATCGTTATCCAAATTCAAATCCTGATAATCATAAAGACAGAGGGAATATGAAATTGGACGAAGAATGAATTTTTCTTTATTTTGTATTAAAAGGGCCTGCCTAATTAAAGGCGCCTTTTCTGTTTAAGATTGAAACAATTTGTTGAATGTTTCAAAATCTACTTCAGGTATTATTTCATAAAAATATTGCAATTGCCATTTCTGTGTTTTTTGAGCTTGCGGACTTGTCGTTTCAGCCCAAGGCGGATAAACACGTGTTGCTCGTTTGCCTTCTTTGGTTGGCGTAGAGAAGATTCCTTTTTCTAATAAAACAGTTTTCGGAAAAACAAACTGCCCCAGACGATCCCCTTTTCTTGTACTAACAATTACAAAATCAATTTCGTCCGAAAAGTCAAAAGGTTCTATTATTCCTGATTTATTACGTTTCCATAAAGTCACAAACTGACCTGTTTTTACAGGAGTAATTTTAGCTTCTCTATAGCAAATATTCTTTTGGTCCAAGCAAAACTGATAAGCGTTATACTCCGCGCTCTCTGGCACTGGCTGAGGTTGTGAACAGTTGAAATCAAGACAATCATAAACCAATTCTTTAGCTAAATTTAAATCTTTGGAAATAGACTTTTGATTTAACCAGTTACTTTTAACTATCATTTTAGAATATTGGCTTAGAAATTATTGTTACTTTTTGGGAAAGGTACTATTTTTTAGAATGAAACATTCAATCCAAAATTCAATCCCCATTGAAATTGATTGAAAGATTGATTATTCAAGGGATTAAGATAATAATTTACAGCAGGCTCAGCAAAAATATTTGTCTTTTTATAAATACGATATTGCAAAGTAGTACTCAAAGTAGAACCATAAACAAAGTCATTTGCATTTACATTACTACCAATCGAGTTGCCATCTAGAGCTACATTGTTAGAAATCAGTTTCCCTACAAATCCGCCAGTATTCAAACTGATGCTTGCTTTGTTTCTAGTAAATACAGCGTATGAAACTTCTAAAGGCATTTCGATATATTTAAGGCTTTGATCTAAATTTCCACTTTCTAAGTTATCACTTTGAATATCACTTTGTTTTAATGCATCTGTAGTACTATTTGAAACAAAAACATAATTGGAATTATTTGTTATTCGTGCTGGTGCAATTGATTCGCTCGCAACATAATAACCTTTAGGACTTAACGAAGCAACAGTTTTTGTGTTTATATAAGAAACATTTGCAATACTTTGCCCCAGTTCATTAATCTTAAGGCCTGATCCTACAGCCCATTTATTAGTAATCTTATATTTTGTTTTAACACCATAGGTGCTACCTTGTTTCGAATCGTTTGCGTAACCTAGTGTTTTGTCATTTTTACTGTTTTGAGAATTTGCGATACCGGCAAAAACTTCTACAGCCCATTTTTCAGCATTAGAAACAGATTTAGTTTCTTTATCTTTTTTAGTTTCAGGAGTTACGGCTGCAATACCTTTTTCCAGATTTTGAAGCTCTGCTAACTGTACAGAGTCTATTTTGCTTGTTGAACTGTTTGATTTTGAATTGCCTTTTTCATTGCTGGCAATAAAATCTTTTTTAGAATAATCTATTGTTTTACTTTTTTGAATTTCTCTGCTATTATTTGTTGTATTTTGATTGCTATTAAAAGCAGGGTTTGACGAATAAAAAGCAATGTTGTTGCTGTTTTTTGCGCCTGTTTTATCTTCAAAAAGAGATTTTGACAATTGATTTTTTGAGTTTGAATTAAATCCATTTGTTTTGCCTGAATTAAACGTTTTCTCCGTAAGAATCTTGTCTGTAGCTGTTTTTTTATTATTTGGAAGTTGGTATTTAGAAACAGAATTAAACGAATCTTTTTTCCCTGTTATAAATGTTTGTTCCGCTACAGCTTGATTTGTATTCCTTTTTTCAATGTTTGATTTTTTGTGTGTACTGTTATTATTTGTTTTGTTTTCAGAATCAACATGAGCCACAGCAGTTTCTGGTTTTTGATAAATAGTAACAGACGGTTTGATTGCTTTTTTTGATGATGATGAATCTCCTTTAGATGTATTTGATTTTTCTTTGACTTTATTGTTTTCTACCAGATTTTCTTTGGTTTGATTTTTTTCAAAACCCTCTTTCAAAATTTTATTTTCTGGAGTAGATATTGTGCTATCATTTAAGTTGTTTTTATTCTTTTCAGTTTTCTCTTCAATAACAACTTTATTAGTACCAGAGGCGCCGTTATTCAGGTTTTTAATTCCTGAATCAGAAGTAAAATGTAAAACAGAAGGAAGCAACAAACCTAATAAAAGGCATGCGGCAGCCGACCACCAAAGAATAGCTCTTTTTTTCTTTTTAGGTTGGTCTAGTTTTTCTTCAATTTGCCCCCATAATTCAGGAGGAGGAACACTTGAAAAGTCTTCCATTGATGAAAAAATATCTTCTATATTTTGTTTTTTCATGCTATTTTAAAATTTTTTATGCTCAAAATTCTTTTCTGCAAAATGTGCTTGGCTCTATTTAAATTTGATTTTGACGTTCCTTCGGAGATCTTTAATAATTCGGCGATTTCTTTATGTTTCATTTTTTCAAAAACATACAAGTTAAAAACGGTCCTGTATTGATCTGGTAAATCCCGAATATATTCTAACAGTTTTTCTTGTTCTATAGGGATAGCTTCTAATTCTTCCTCTTCGACAAAATCTGTATCGGGGTCAAAAACATCCAGAAAGAAACTTTCTTTTTTCTTTTTATTTAAAGTCTCAATCAATTTATTAATGAAAATACGTTTTAGCCAGCCTTCAAAACTTCCTTCAAATTTATATTGGCCAATTTTCTGAAAAACAATTACAAATGCCTCCTGAAATACATCTTTGGCATCGTCTTCGTTTTTCATATATTTCAGGCAAATACCGTATAAAACAGGAGAGAACAACTGATAAATTTTCAGTTGTCCTTCTCTGTCAT
Organism: Flavobacterium sp. ov086; assembly: GCF_900187965.1. Taxonomy (GTDB): domain Bacteria; phylum Bacteroidota; class Bacteroidia; order Flavobacteriales; family Flavobacteriaceae; genus Flavobacterium. The sequence goes on from NZ_FZNL01000015.1 coordinate 110,587, forward strand.
TTTTCAGGCATAGCTTGATATATTTTTCTAAATCGTCTTTCAAGAAGTGGTTAAATTTGGTTTTGCAAAAATAGTTTTTATAAGCTTATAAAACTATCTTTTATAATAGTACGAATTGCGTCTTGATTGTTTTTTTACGATTGTTAGGTTTTGATTGTCAGGTCTTTCTGTTTTAAAAGTGTTGCCTTCAAAGCTAATTAAGCAATCTTTTTACGGATCAAAACATCAAAATCTCTTTTTATAATTTGATTATTTTAAGCTAGTGATTTTGTCCTTTATTAATTTTTTGAAAAGTTTAATTTCGGAGCCCTGATCATCAGTGTCGTTATTGTCAATATAAATTCTGGTAACTTTTAGACCTTTATGAAGCTCAAAATATACACCACCCTGACCAGCTGAATCCGGAGTACCATATGTTTTTGTTTGCCCTTGGTTGTTTAAAATTTCAGAAGGAACACTTGATAATAATGAAGCATAATCACCTCTCTTAGTTGTTGCGGTGTATCTGTATTGGCTAAAATCGTAACCTCCAGAAACAACATTTTGGAACTTCAGAATATTAAAATCATTTATCTGAAAGAAATTTTGACAATCAGCTCCTGTACATTGTGCTTTATATGTTCCGATGATAATATTGTCCGGATTTTCAGTAGCTTTAATAAATATGATTGGTTTGGAAGTTTTAGGAATCAAAACAAAATCTGATGGATAAGTTGAGGTTGGTGATGTTGTCTCACCTGGCAAAGGTGATTTTTCGTAAAAGTTGACAATCATTTGACATTTGTTTTCAACTATATTAGTAATTTTAATTGTATAGCCACTTGAAGATTTTATTCCAGAGAAAACTCCAATTAAATAGTTTTTAGTAAAATCTATTGCAGGATCACTTGAGTTAGGGCAAGTATTTGTATGTTTTTTAAAATACTTATCCATATTTTCCTGTGAAGTTGCAATAAGTGCCACAGCATTAGTTGGGTTTGTTACCATACTATAATTACAGAAAAGAGGATATCCTGTGAACGAAACATCAGAATAAGTTCCGCAATCTATATTCATTTTATCGTCGTTACTAAGGGAACATGCGCTAAATCCAAAAGCTATAAATAAGCTCAACATTACTTTTTTCATCATTATATTGTATTAGGTTATAATTCGTAGATGAATTTCTTTTAAAAAGGTTGCGTTAAAAAGAGAACTTTTTTTATTTATTTTTTTAAGTTCAAGTCATTTAGAATCAGTATGAATCAATAAAATTTTAGTTTTAAAAATTAAGTACTACGTATTATTGCTTACTTTTACTTTTAAAATAACCTTAAGTATGTTTGATTTTCTTCCACTTTTACTGGCCTTTGTTATTGCGCTATTCCTTGGAATTTACTTAGGGAAATTATTGTTTTCGGCCAGAGCCCAATCAGAAAAAGTGAGTTTTGAAGAACGATTGAATGCAAATGTTAATCAGTTGCAGTTGCAAAAAGAACAATTTGAGAACGAAAGAAATAACTTTCAGAAGCAACTTCAATTAACAAATTCCGAGAAAGAAAGTATTCGAACAGAAAAAGACAGCTTGGCAATTCAGCTTTCAAAAAAAGAAGTTGATTTTGAAAATTTATGGGAACGACATAAAGAACAAAAAAGCGAAATAACGGAGCTTCAGGAAAAATTTACCAAAGAATTTGAAAATTTAGCCAATAAAATTCTCGAAGAGAAGTCGGCTAAATTCACCGAGCAGAATAGCGAAAACATGAAAAATATCTTGTTGCCATTGCAAGATAAGATTCAGGGTTTTGAGCAAAAAGTAGAGCAGACACATAAAGAAAGTATTGATTATCATGCTGCATTACGTCAGCAGATTCTTGGGTTAAGTGAGATGAACGCTCAAATGAGTAAAGAAACCCTGAACCTGACCAAAGCTTTGAAAGGTGATAGTAAAATGCAGGGCAATTGGGGCGAACTGGTTCTGGAGCGTGTTCTGGAAAAATCAGGCTTAGAAAAAGGCAGAGAGTATGAAGTTCAGCAAAGTTTTACCAATAACGAAGGAAACAGAGTGCTGCCGGATGTTGTAATTAATTTACCGGATGGTAAAAAGATGATTGTCGATTCTAAGGTTTCTCTTGTTGCTTATGAGAAGTGGGTTAATGAAGAATCTGAAATTCTTAAGATTGATTTTTTAAAAGAACATGTAAACTCCATTAAAAGGCATGTAGAACAACTTGGAAGTAAAAATTATCATGATTTATACCAAATCGAAAGTCCGGATTTTGTTTTGCTTTTTATTCCAATAGAACCCGCATTTGCCATAGCTTTAAATGAAGATTCTACCTTATATAATAAAGCATTTGATCGAAATATTGTGATCGTTACACCAACAACTTTATTGGCAACTTTAAGGACGATTGACAGTATGTGGGCGAATCAAAAACAACAGGAAAACGCTTTTGAAATTGCCAGACAAGCTGGAGCATTGTATGATAAATTTGAAGGCTTTGTGAGTGATTTATTAAGAATTGGAACTAAAATAAAAGATACTAAAACGGAATACGAAAATGCCATGAACAAACTAGTTGATGGTCGTGGAAACCTAATTTTGAGTGTCGAAAAATTAAAGAAAATGGGGGCAAAGGCTAAAAAAGCACTTCCGGAAAATATTATTGCGAGAGCATCAAGTACAGATGAAAATCAATCTTTAAACTAAGATCTTATGAAAAGAATTTTGTTAATAATTGCAGCGCTTTGTGTTCTGGTCTTTACCATTTATTTTGCCTTTATATATTTTGTTCCTTATAGTGAAGGATATCGCTCAGGCGAATTAATCAGAATGAGTCACAAAGGTGTATTGATGAAAACCTGGGAAGGAGAATTAAGTCAAGGCGTTTCAGGCTCGCAAATATTTAGATTTTCAGTATTGGACAGTGACCAAAAAGTAATAGATCAATTGAATGAATTAGAAGGTCAATATGTAAAATTGACTTATGTTGAACGATATAAAACATTTAGCTGGTGGGGAGATTCTCATTTTTTCATCACCGCAGTTCGAAAAGAAACTTCTCCATTTAAATATAAATAAACAATTATGGCCGCAGATTTTAAACCCGTTTCCTCATCAAAAATTAGTATTTCAGAATTAATGTTGCCTTCGCACACTAACTTTAGTGGTAAAATCCATGGAGGTTACATTCTACAATTATTAGATCAGATAGCTTTTGCTTCTGCATCAAAATTTAGCGGCAATTATTGTGTAACGGCTTCAGTTGATACGGTAAACTTTTTAAAACCTATTGAGGTTGGAGAATTGGTTACCATGAAAGCTTCTGTAAATTATGTAGGAAGGAGTTCTATGGTGGTAGGTATTCGTGTTGAGGCAGAGAATATCCAAACAGGAACAATTAAACACTGTAACTCTTCTTATTTTACAATGGTAGCCAAAGATAAAGAAGGTAAAAGCGTACAAGTTCCTGGATTAATTTTGTCTAATCTGGAAGAAGTAAGGCGTTTTAGAAAGGCAATTAAACATATTGAGGTTAGAAAAGAAGTAGAGGATCACGAAAAAATTACGAATGTAAGTTCTATCGAAGATTTAGCCAGTTTGGATAAATACAATGTGTTGTTAGAGATTAGCTAGAATATTTAAAGTAAAAGAAAATGGTAAAGTTTGGATATACAATTCTATATGTAGAAGATGTCGAGAAATCGATTGTCTTTTATGAAAATGCATTCGGGTTTTTAAGAAAATTTATCGCACCTGGAAATGATTATGGAGAATTAAATACGGGAGAAACTACAATTTCGTTTGCCTCTAAGTCTTTAGCGAAACAAAATTTAAAAGACGGTTTCCTGGAAAGTAAAATCGAAGACAAACCTTTTGCAATTGAAATAGGTTTTATAACGGATAATGTTGAAGAACTGGTACAAAAGTCAATTTCTTTTGGTGCAATTTTAGTAACAGAACCAAAGCAAAAACCTTGGGGACAAATCGTGGCTTATATCAGGGATTTAGATGGTTTTTTAATAGAGATATGTACAGAAGTGCAAGGATAATAATTTGAAATGTTTTTGTCCCGTAGTGCAATGTCGTTAAGTTAAGTTTTTTTAAACGAAATCTTGTCAGACTGAGCTTCCCGATGCTTCAGGAGAAGCTCATAAGTAACTCGACAAAGAAAATTTTACCGCAAAGTTCACAAAGTTTTGTGAATTACGCTTTGCTCTAAAATCACAAAGGGGTTGTGTTCAAAGCTTAACTTAATAAAATTGCCTGTAGAGGTAATATTTAGAATTATAAAACTACCATTTGTGAAACCATTTTACATTTCACAAATCACTCCATAAAACTTTTCACAAACATTTAGCACAAATCGGCAACCGTATTCCTTAAAATTTCGTAACTTTAAGTATAATGATTGGGTTACTGTTTTTCACGGAGTACTGCCATTCTATTTTTTTTAGATTCTATATTAAGTCCAGTTTTTTCTCTTCTTAAAATAAAAAAAAAGAATGACATAATTGTTTAATTATTGACGATTATGAAAAAAACTACTTTATTTATTTTGCTATTTACCGCTTATTCCGTTATTGCGCAGGAAAAATTCTTTACTAAAACTGGAACAGTAAATTTTGAAGCATCAGTTCCGTTTTTTGAAGAAGTAAAAGCCGTAAACAGACAGGTTGCAATCCTTTTAGAACCTAGAACAAGTACATTTGTTTGTACTGTTACCATCAAAGATTTTCGTTTTAAATTAGACCTGATGCAGGAACATTTTAATGAAAATTATTTGGAAAGCCATCGATATCCTAAAGCTGTTTTTAAAGGTAAAATTCAAAAATTTGATTTAAAGGATGTGACTGAAGTTGAAAAAGAATATGAGATAAAAGGAAAGCTTATAATGCATGGGAAATCGAAAGAAGTCATCGTAAATGCTTTAATTAAAAAAACAGTTGACGGAATTCAGATAGTTTCTGATTTTCCTATTTTGGTAACTGATTTTAATATTCAAATTCCAAGCAGAATAGCAACTAAAATTTCACAAACAGCAAATACAGAATTAATTGGAGTTGTGCGAACTAACAACCCAGTGTATGTGACTTTAAAATAAAGATTAATTCAAACAACTTACCAGGGTTTTTTCAAGATCTGTAAACTGAAATTCAAAACCTGCTTTTTGAATCTTTTCAGATGAAACTCTTTGGCCTTTTAAAATGGCTATACTCATTTCGCCTAAAGCAATTTTTAAAATAAACGATGGAACTTTGGGTAACCAAATAGAATATCCAAACAAGTTTGCCAGCGTTTTTGAGAATCTTGAATTTGTTGTAGTGTCTGTTGTACAAGCATTATAAGCATCTTGCATTTGCTCGTCAAGAATTGCTTTGAGGTAGATTTGACATAAATCATCAATATGAATCCATGGTAAATATTGTTTTCCGGTGCCTAATACTGCGCCAAAACCAGATTTAAAGCTTGGTATAATTTTTTTCAGGAAACCTTCGTCTTTACCCAAGACGATTCCTGTTCGGATTTTTACAATTCTAACTCCTAATGAAGCAATTTTGTCGACAGTTTTTTCCCATTCCTTACAAGTATTGCCTAAGAAATCATCAGCTGCAGGTGTCGTTTCATCGCATATTTTGTGACTTGTAATGGCGCCATAAATCCCAACTCCTGATGCCGAAATAAAAGCATCCAGAGTTTTGTTTTTTTCTTTTAAAATAGAATGTATAAGATCAATTGGTTTAATACGGCTTTCTAAGAGCGCTATTTTACGTTTTTTAGTCCATCTTTTTTCTACAATACCTTCTCCTGCCAAATGAATAATATAATCTGCTTTTAGAATCGCTTCCTCATCAATAAAGTTTTTATTCAAATCCCATTTATAGTAGGTAATCGAAGGTGTGTTTTTTTGATCCGAACGGCTTAATACAGAGACCAAAAAGCCATTATTGATAAGTACATCAGTAAGATGCTTGCCAACAAATCCAGTGCCTCCGGTTAATAAAACATTTTTGGACATTATATTATAATATATTTAACAGTGCAAGCTGTTTGTGCATAAGTAAAGGTACTTAAACATTGCTTACCTTTAAGGCAAATTCTAAATTTTAATGAAATGGCAACTAAAAATAAGACAATCACAAGAGATGATATCGTTTCAAAATATATGGATGAGGTTTTAGAAAAAGGACAAAAGCCAAAATCAGTTTATCATTTTGCAAAAGAAAATGATTTTACAGAAGCTGAATTTTACTCGTTTTTTGGAACATTAGAAGGTTTAGAAAAAGAGATATTCAGGCTCTTTTTTGCCAATACAATCGATTTATTGCATAAAAATACAGATTATCAGGAATACGACATGAAGAACAAAATGTTGAGTTTCTATTTTACCTTTTTTGAGATTTTAACTGCCAACAGAAGTTATGTGCTGCAGGCATTAAAAATTGATAGAAATCCAATTAGAAATTTAGTGCAATTAACTTCGCTTCGTGAAGGATTTAAAGAATATGTTTCTGAAATCCTGACGGATGATTACAGACTTGAACAAGAAAAGTTTCAAAAATTTCAGGAAAAAGCCATTCAGGAATCTGCTTGGCTGCAATTAATGATGACCATAAAATTCTGGATGGACGATGAATCAGCGGCTTTTGAGAAGACCGATATTTTTATCGAAAAATCAGTAAATGCCTCATTCGAATTAATGAATGTTGCGCCACTGAATCATCTTTTAGATTTTGGAAAATTCTTGTTTAAAGAAAAAATATACAGCAAACAATGAAAACGATCGATTATATACCAACTTCAAAAATAGAACGAGCTGGTAAGCTAGTACAAACCGGCGCAAAAATTGGCGTAAACTATGTTAAACATTATGCCGAAAAAATGGTTAATCCAGACTTAACGAGAGATAAACTAAATGAAAATAATGCCGAGGATATTTATGATGGTTTAAAAAGTCTAAAAGGAAGCGCATTAAAAGTAGCTCAAATGTTAAGCATGGACAAGAATTTCCTGCCTCAGGCTTATGTTGAGAAATTCTCTTTATCGCAATTTTCCGTTCCACCACTTTCGGCACCGTTGGTTTTAAAAACTTTCAAAATTAATTTTGGTAAAACACCTTATGAAATATTTGATGAATTCAATGCTAATTCTGTTAACGCGGCAAGTATTGGTCAGGTTCATTTGGCATCTAAAAACGGTAAAAAACTAGCTGTAAAAATTCAATATCCGGGAGTTGCCAACAGTATTTCGTCAGATTTGGCTTTGGTGAAACCTATCGCAATTAGAATGTTTAACCTTCAGGGAAAAGACTCTGATAAGTATTTTAAAGAAGTCGAGGATAAACTTATCGAAGAAACCAATTATTTGCTCGAGCTCGAACAAAGTCAGGAAGTTGTTGCAGCTTGCAGTAAAATAGAAAATATATTATTCCCAAGTTATTATCCGGAGTTCTCGTCAGAGAAAATCATCACGATGGACTGGATGACAGGAATTCACCTTTCGGAGTTTACTGCAAAAAGTACAGATCGTGAAGTGGGCGATAAAATTGGTCAGGCACTTTGGGATTTTTACATGTATCAAATTCATGTTTTACGAAAAGTACATGCTGATCCGCATCCGGGAAATTTTTTGGTAGACGATCAAAATCGTTTGATTGCTCTGGATTTTGGTTGTATGAAACAAATTCCAGTTGATTTTTATGAGCCTTATTTCGAATTGATCAATAAAAATGTCATCACAGATCCAAAACTGTTCAATGAAAAATTGTTCGAATTAGAGATTCTTCGTCCAGATGATTCACCTTCGGAAATTGAATATTTCACGGAGATGTTTCATGATTTGTTATCGCTTTTTACGAAGCCGTTTCAAGATGAAACTTTCGATTTTGCCGATGAAACTTTCTTTGAAAGCATTGCCAAATTAGGCGAGCGTTTTTCTAACGATACAAATCTCAAAAAAATGAACGGAAACCGTGGTTCTAAACACTTTATTTACATGAATAGAACCTTTTTTGGTTTGTATAATTTAATGTTTGATTTAAAAGCTAAAATTAAAGTAGAGAATTATTTGAAGTATTAGACTGGAAAATTCCAATATAAAAATTCTAAATTCCAATGGTGTAGGAACCTTTGTAAAAGTTTTAAACTTTGACAAAGGTTTTTTTTATACATTTTTTGTCAGAAATGACAAGATTGCACAAAACAATTGGAATTTGGAATTTTAAAAATTTGGAATTTATTTAATTATTCCCCTTTTGTAAGTCTCAATTGCACGATCTCTTGCAAAAGCATGATTAACCATTGGTTCATAGTAACCCAAATCAAACTCAGGAATCCATTTGCGGATGTAGATTCCTTTTTCGTCAAATTTCTTTTGTTGAATCTCAGGATTAAAAACTCTAAAATATGGCGCAGCGTCGCAACCTGTTCCTGCAGCCCATTGCCAGTTTCCTACGTTTGAAGCCAATTCGAAATCTAGTAGTTTTTCGGCAAAATAAGCTTCACCCCATTGCCAGTTAATCAACAGATGCTTACATAAAAAACTGGCTACAACCATGCGAACGCGATTGTGCATGTAACCCGTTTCATTTAGTTGGCGCATTCCGGCATCAACCATTGGATATCCTGTAGTTCCGGAGCACCAACGTTTAAAATCGTCTTCGTTATTGTGCCACTGAATACCATCGTAAGCCGATTTGAAATTGTGATTCACCACATTTGGAAAGCTAAAAAGGATCTGAATAAAAAACTCTCTCCAAATTAACTCACTCAAAAATGTTTGGTTCTTTTTATTTGCCCAATTCACTAATTTCCGAATACTAACGGTTCCAAAACGTAAATGTGGCGAAAGATAAGAGGTGCTGTCTAAAGCCGGAAAATCTCGTGTTTCTTTATAATTGGCAATTTGAGTTAAATTGTGAGGAAGTACTTTTATGGTGCTTTTTTCAAAACCAATTTCTGATAAATCAGGAAATGGAAATTGCTGTTTGATAAAGTTTTTTAAGAATGGTTTCGTGTCATATTCCAGGGCTTGTCCCGTAAGATGGTATTTCTCGAGCCATTTGTTTTTGTATGGTGTGTAAATCGTATAGGGAAGTCCATCTGATTTGGTGATTTCTTTTTCTTCAAAAATAACATGGTCTTTAAACGGAAAGACTTCAATGTTGTTTTGTTTTGCTAATTCCTGAATAGCAAGATCACGTTTAATCGCAAATGGTTCATAATCTTTATTGAAGAAGATTTGCTGAATATTGTATGTTGAAAGAAGCGATTTCCAAACATCTAAAGTTTTTCCTTTTTTGATTAAAATAGAGGAATCAGTTGCATGAAGTTCTTGGTTTACTTTCTCTAGTGAATCGTAGATAAAAGCCACTCGCGCATCATTTTTTGGAAGATTTTCCAGGATATCTTCATCAAAAATAAAAAGCGGAATTACCGGATAATCTGATTGCATAACATGAAATAATGCAACATTATCGTCTAAACGTAAATCACGTCGAAACCAGAAAAAAGTAACTTTTTGTTTTGTCATTATTTTGTCTCCAGCTTTGTTTTAAGGAAATTTGATTTGGATTTTTTTCGCCACGAATTCACAAATTTAATCACATTTATATTGTTTTTAATTCGTGAATTCGTGGTTGTTTTTTTTAAGTAACTATGATTTTGAATTGGATAATTCTTCGATTGTGGCATTTACATGTTGTACGGTTTCTATTTTGTATAATTTCATAGTTTCAATTATTACGGTCTAGTCTTTTATATACGAGATGTTTGCGTTAGGGGTTGCAGTGGAGCTCTTTTTGTGTCAGGCTTTTTCTGCCTGATGCAAAAAAGCGGGAACGTAAAACCCGACCCGCTTTTTCTGCGGGTAACGCCCAAATTATTTTACATTTTATAATATTTAAAAGGAACGAATAACATTCCGAAACATTCTCCATCTTCTTTTCCTAAATGCTTGTGGTGTATTTTATGCGCTTTTCGTAAACCAATCAGGTATTTGTTTTTAGTGTTTTTGAACCATTTAAAACGCTGGTGAATCAATACATCGTGAATTAAAAAGTAACACAAACCATAAAAAGTTACGCCACAGGCAATAAAAAACAAATAGTTGAATCCGTCCTCAACGCCAAAATAAAAAAGAATAATGCTTGGTGTTGCAAAAATGACAAAGAAAATGTCATTGCGCTCAAATGTATGTTCGTATTTGGGTTTGTGATGATCTGCGTGAAAATACCACATTAATCCATGCATGATATACTTGTGCGTGAGCCAGGTAACACATTCCATGAAGAGAAAAACACTTAAAAAGATTAGAAAAGAAATCATTTTGTATATTTTGAAATATTAAAGTTATTACTCTGGTTTGTTATTTCTCCTCTGTCGAAATGATAAAAACCGAGACGAAATTATTAAACCAGTTTCAATTTGTAAGTTACAAAAGATTGTGCCAAAAGCCCTGCTTTGGTATAGTTTGAAACTCTGATTCTTGAACTTCCAATTTCGTAATAAGGCGTATTCTTGAGTTTTGTTAATAGTTTTTTATAATAGATAAAAGCAGTATAAACGCCAAATTTTGCTTCTATAGGGAGTTTTACAATTCCTTGATAAGCGATTTTGAAATCTTCCTCAATTTCGTTGATGATAGCTATTTTGCTATTTTCATCGAAAGAATTTAGGTTTATTCCGGGAAAGTAATTTCGGTTTAAAACCAAATTATCATCTTTTAGATCTCTTAGGAAATTTACTTTCTGAAAAGCTGATCCTAATCGCATTGCTTCGTTTTTTAGCTGCTCATACTTTTGATTGTTTCCTTTTACGAAAACTTTAAGGCACATTAAACCCACAACATCGGCTGAACCGTAAATGTAATCTTCGTACTCTGTTTGTGTGTTATAATCTGATTTGATAAGATCAAGTTTCATGCTTTTTAAAAATGCCTGAACAAGATCGTCTATAATATCATATTGTTTTACGGTATGTTGAAATGAGTTAAGAATTGGGTTTAAACTAATGCCGGCTTTAATGGCTTTGTAATATTCTTTTTCGAAATCATTGATGAGGTTTTCTTTGTTGTAGTCTTGAAATGAATCGACAATTTCGTCAGCAAAGCGAACAAAACCATAGATGCTGTAAATCGCTTCACGAATGCTTGGTGATAACATTTTGACTGCTAATGAAAATGAGGTGCTGTAGCTTTGAGTAACTAATTTACTGCATTTGAAAGATACGGTATCGAATAGTGATTTCATTTTTTAGGATCTAAAAGTTTTTTGAATTAACTCAGCTACTAGTTTTCCGGATATTAAAGCAGGCGGAACTCCTGGTCCAGGAACGGTTAATTGTCCTGTGAAATATAAATTCCTGACTTTTTTACTCTTTAGCTTTGGTCTTAAAAAAGCAGTTTGTAATAATGTATTAGCCATTCCGTACGCATTTCCTTTGTAGGCGTTATAATCAGTGACAAAATCGTTCTTGCAAAATGATCTTTTAAAGATAATATTATTTTTAATTTTTTGTTGAGTAAGCTTTTCAAAACGATCAATTATCTTTTTAAAATATTCTTCGCGAAGTACTTCCGTATCTTTTATTCCGGGTGCTAACGGAATCAGGAAAAATCCGCTCTCCATTCCTTCTGGTGCTGCAGACAGATCTGTTTTTGATGGAAAATTGGCATAAAATAAAGGCGATTCTGGCCATTTTGGATCATCATAAATATCAGCAGCATGTTGATTAAAATCGACATCAAAAAATAAAGCATGATGTGAAATGTTTTCTACTTTCTTATCGAACCCAACAAAGAACAATAGGGAAGAAGGTGCGAAAACACGGCTTTCCCAATATTTCTCAGAATAAGCGCGATGTTCCTTATCTAATAAAGTTTCGGTATGATGGTAATCGGCACCGCTTAAAACGATATCTGCTTTTATATGTTTTCCGTCAATAATAATTTCGGTTGCAGTTTTATGCTCAACAACTATTTTTTCTATTGTGGAATTGGTTTTTATTGTAACGCCAAGTTCTATGGCTAGTTTCTCGATTGCTCGGACAACATCAAACATTCCAGTTTTTGGATGCCAGGTTCCTAATCCAAAATCAGCATAATTCATGAAATTATAAAAAGAAGGTGTTTTGGAAGGTTTAGCTCCGAGAAATAAAACAGGAAATTCGAGAATCTGAATTAGTCTTTCATTTTTGAATTTCTTGCGGATATCATTACTAACGGTACTAAAAAACAGTGAGAGTTTTAAAGTGGTTTCAGGGGTGATTAATTCAAGTGGAGAAATTCCCGGACGATAAACTAAGTCTTTAATAGCAATGTCATAATTGCTTTTGGCTTGTTTAATGAAAGTTTCGAGTTCTTGGCCACTTCCTTTTTCAATAGTTTCAAAAGTGGCTTTTATAGTTTCTAAATTATCACAAATACTGATAAAATCATCAACGCCAAAATAAACCTGATAGGCAGGATTTAGTTTTATTAGTTCGTAATAATCGGTTGTTTTTTTGTCAAAATCCAGAAAGAAACGCTCAAAAACATCCGGCATCCAGTACCAGCTAGGTCCCATATCAAAGGTAAAGCCGTCTTTTTTGAATTGTCTTGCCCGTCCTCCAATAGAATCATTTTTTTCATAAATAGTTACTGTGTTTCCTTGTTTTGCCAAGTAACATGCAGCAGCTAAAGCAGAGAAGCCAGATCCTATTATTGCTATAGTTTTTTTCATTTGTTTAACAAATATACAAAAAACTTAAACAAAATTATTATAGCATGCTAATTGTTTCGTCCATGGTATCGAAAATTCGGATCCTTTCAGGTAAATTTTTCTGTTCGATATGTTCTGTCATGTTGCCCATAAGCCAGATTTCGTTGTTTTCCTGAAGTAATTTTTGTCCCATCGATTTTACGTATTGATTGATTACACCGCGATCTGGCTGAACAGTCATGAAAGATACAAAGGTAATATTTTCAAAATGTCTGGTTAAATCCTGCAGATTTTCGATTGGCATACTTTCTCCTAAATATATGGCTTTGTAACCTTTAGATAAAATTTCATATTGCAGATATAGCAAACCTATTTTATGAATTTCGTTTAATGGCAAAGAGAGTACAAAAATTCGATCGGTTTTTGTTGGTTTTTGTATTTGAAGACTTTCGGTGTAAATTAATATCTTTTGTTTAATCAAATGACTCATAAAGTGTTCATTTGCTGGAGTTATGGTTTCTGATTGCCATAATAATCCCAATTCTTTTAATAAAGGAAGAAAATGATCTTTGAAAACTTCTTTGAAGCTTTTTTCAGAAATCAACCAATCAAAAGTAGTAAAGAATAATTCCTGATCAAAATTCATCATCGCCATTTTGAAAGATGTAATAGCGTAGTTTTGAGAGTTTTTCTTAGAAATAATTTCGCGTACTAATTGTGGAATCTTTTCTTCGGGATACGTTGCGATTTTAGAAATTTTATAACCGTATTCGTGTAGTAATGTAATGTTTAAAAGCTTCTGTAAATTTTGTAGATTATAAAGTCTGATATTAGTGTCTGTTCGCATTGGTTCCAGAATGTTATATCTTTTCTCCCAGATGCGAATAGTGTGTGCTTTTATTCCAGATAAGTTTTCAAGATCTTTAATACTGAAGACTGTTCTTATGTTGTTTATCATTATAATACCATTAGATAAACAAAAATAGGATAAAATCTGAAAAAATCTTTAAAATTGGATTAAAATGATGGGTTATTGGAGGTTTATCCTTTCGTAATGGTTTAGTTTGTCTAAGTGTAGGATCGTTTTTGAATTGTCTTCGCTTCTGTTGTACATGGTTTCGAATTTTGCCCCATATATTATTTCATCAAAAGTATAAGAAGTTCTTGCGGCAACTGTATTACTAAACATATCGTCAAAAGTGGTGATGAAAACCAGTATTTCGCCATGTGTGTTCTTGAAATCTTCTTCGGTAAAATTGTATAATGGACTATTTTCTGTTATAGGATGTACTAATGTCCAGCTTAACGAAAGGGCATTTATTCGATCCAGTTCTAGTTCTAAAGTATAGAATTTGTTGGTTTTTTCGCCATTTTCTTCAAAGCTCATTCCAAGCGTAATTTTTGCTGTAGCATCTGTAAAATTGGTATTTTTAAAGGGAACTAGCCGAATCATTAATCCTTTTTCTTTTCCGTAAGGAGAAATCAAAGCATGATGCGAGAATTTTAAAAATGCTGTAGGTTTGCTAAATCTTCCAAAGAATAAACCGGTTGCGATGGCAAAACTTAATAAACCAATTAAAGCTTCAGCTGCAGAAAGCGCACTGGTCATAAATCCTGTTGGACTTATGTGTCCGTAGCCAACGGTGGTAAAAGTTTGTGCGCTAAAAAAATAAGCTTGTCCAAATTGAGTCAGTACATTTTGTGATTGTGAGATTCCATCAAGATGCTCAATTCCTATCGCATAATAGATAATTGCAAAAACAAAGTTGATTGCGATGTAAAAGGAGAACAAGATAAGCATGAATTTCCAGTTTGGCATGTCGATCATGGTGTGGTACCAACTAATGCGACGGAGTAAATGCATACCTCTTTTCTCGATATTTGGAGTTCCGTTCTTGTTTACAAATCTTCCTCCGTAACTGTTGGCATTGCTCCCAAATCCTGAATTTTTATCTGTTTTGACGTTGTAGTTTATTTTTTTTAAAAGTGCCATTATGGTTTGGTTTAAAGCGCAAATGTAAAGATATCTTTAATATGAAGAGAGATGTTGTTTTTAATGAAAAAAGCAGCCTGAAAAACTAAATTTACAGACTGCTTTTGTATTGATGCTTTAAGTGACTTTGTATTATTTACAAAAAGTAGCTTTGTTCTTGATGGCACTTTGGCTTCCTAGCTCGATTGCTTTTGAAAAGTCTTTACAACAATTTTTTTTGTCTCCGACTTTGTTATATGCCAAGCCTCTTAAGTTGTAAGCAATATAATCTTTTGGGTTTAAGCCCAGAGAAGAAGTGCAGTCTTCTATTGCTTCTTTATAGTTTAGCAATTTGTAGTTTACATTGGCTCGACCAGTAAGAGCATCTGCATTCATGTTGTCCAGTTCGATTGTTTTGTTAAAATCAGCTAGAGCGCCTTTTAAGTCGTTTAGTTTTACTTTTGCAACACCGCGATTTTGATAAGCCTCAACAAATTTAGGACTCATGTTAATGGCTTTTGTGTAATCTGTAATGGCGCCTTTTGTGTTTCCGGCTTCGGCCTTTTTCATGGCTTTGTCAAAATAAGCTGTTGCAGATTGTGCCCATGTAGAGCAACTGATCATAATAAGTAATAGAGGTAATAATTTTTTCATAAACCAATTTGGGATTAGGTTAGTAGGTTAATAATTCAGAAACGAATTTAAGAAAGTTTTATTTTGTAGGAGAAATTTTGTTGTGAAATAATCGTAATTTATTTGTTGGGCGTTTTGATAGAAAAGGAAGGAGTAAGTAAGGTATTGTAGCTTTATTGATTTAAAGTGATGTTAAATGATTTTTTTAACTCCCGGGATTAATAGAATAAGTGAACCAAGTACAAAACTGCCTAAAACTATTAATGGTGCTGCTACAAGAAGTTTTATTGCAGGATCAATATCCCAGTTTCGTACGGCTAAAGTGAATGCGACAATTACTAATGGGTGAAAAATGTAAACGGCAAAACTACTACGAGATAATTTACTAAGAAGTTTTGATGAAGTATTCCAGCTTCTTTTTCCTTTGATTAATAATGCAGTAAGTATAGAAATACCAATCCATTGCTCCCAGACTGCATATAATAATGCTTGCCAGTGAAAGCCTCCGGAAAACCAAGATGAAGGACTGTTTAGTTTAAATTTGATTATAAGGAATATGGGGAAAAACAATAAACATAGTAAAGCTGATCTTTTGAGTTGTTTGCCTGTTTTGTCTGGAAGTTGTTCAAACCAATTATTTTTGGCAGCCAGTAATCCAATAATAAATAAGAAGATATATTGCGAAAAATGCCCAAGCTGAAAACCGATTGGTTCAAGAACCCGTCCTACTGGAAATGGAATTCTGACCAAAAAACTAATAATTCCTAATGCTACTGAGAACAATAATATTGTACTTGAATTAGGTGCTGTTAATGGTCTTTTTAAGCTAGTATTAAATGTTTTTTTAGCTGCAGCATAAATTAGAGAAAAAAGTAACAATGCAGCTAGAAACCATGTAACTCCTAAATCGATCCAACTATCATAGCCTTTTAAATAATCAAGATAGTTGATATGCTGTGCTTTGGTAAAATAGTAAACAAGATAAGAGATGAAAGGTGAAAGAATAAAAGAGTTAAATATGATTGGAGTTCCTAATCTAATAAGTCGGTCTTTGATGAATTTTGAGGTTCCTTTTCTGGAGTAAGAAGAACTGGTAAAATATGCGGCCAGCATAAAGAAATAGCCCATAAAAAAGGACTGATTAATGCTTATAAACATTGTCATGGGGATTCTTGCTCCTAGTAGTTTAGTTTGTTCAGTGTAATACCAGCCTTCAGAAGTACTGTAAGCGATAAAAGTATGATGAAGGACCACTAATATGGTTAATAGAATTTTAATGTTGTCTATGTATAATAATTTGTTTGGAGAATCAGAGCTCTGATTTTGGGTCGCAGTTGCAGTTGACATAATAAATTGGTTTAGCGTTATTGATGGCAAACGTACAACAGTAAAAGACAGTGATAGCAAGGCTTGTTACTGATAACTAGCTTTTGTGATGAACAACTAGCTTAGGCAATATATTTACTGCGAAGCTCTTGATAATAGTTGTTGAAGCTGTCGATTTGTTTTCTGGAAACGGGAATCTTTATGTTGGTTTCATTAAATGATAATAGGTAGCCTTGGGAGTTTCCGGATACTTTTTCAACCTTATACATGTTTACTAAATAGGTTCTGTGACATCTAAAAAAGTGTGGGTAATCAGTTATTTGAGTTTCAAATTGTGTTAAAGAAATTCTTTTTACTTCTGTGGTGATTTGGTTGCCATTTAATTTTGTTAACTCAATATAATTACCATCTGCTTTTACGAAGAGTAATTGATGAATGTCTAAGTTGAAGTTGTCTTGCTTTACCTGTGTATTAATAAAAATATTAGATTCAAGGGTTTTACTTTCTGGTTCAACTGCCAGCGGAATAAACTGAAGAACAAATGGGGATCCTTTTTTTGATTCAAAATAAAAGCTGGATAATCTTAGAAAAAAATAAAAAAATATTCCCGCAACAAGGCAATTTCTAATTTCTTCAAAAAAATAGTTCCACGACCAGTTGTTTGGATTGTTATAAAGTAAATCACGCATTAAAAAGCTCGATGTGCCTATTAAAATTAATAGTATTCCAATTTGAATATATTCTTTGAGTAAAGTCCATTTAATTTGGCTTTTTACTTTTCTGAAATTCAATATTCCAAAATAAGTTAGCAGAACCAATGCCGGGGTTAAGGCGTGGAAAAAGCAAATGAGTAAATAATGCATTCTGAGTTCCGGGTCATAAACTCCAAATGGTTTGAATAATAAAAGAAATGCCAGAATAATTAGAAATACAACAACCGAGCTTTTGATTAGATTTTGAGATTGATATCGTTCCGGATATTCAATTTCTTTTGTCAAATGTTGGGTGTTGATGTACGATCTCATGATTATTTTTTTTCGGGATTAAAAATAAGAAAAAAGAATAGGTTTGTTGTTTGTTTTTTGAAGGGCATGATGAGTAGTAAGGGGCGATTTTGTATTTTGTTTTCGCATATTTTGCAGACAGGCTGTCATCTATTTTTGTTGTCAATGTATCTCCAAGCAATTGAATTTATTTTTGGATTCTCCTAAGTCTTACTTACCAAATATAAAATTTTCAAACTATTGTTTTCGATTTTATATTTAGTTGGGTTAATTTAAATTTAAAAAGCGGAAACCTTTATAAGTAAAGATTTCCGCTTGTGTATGACTTCCTTAGTGTGAAATCTGAACCTTTTACTTTAAGTTTTTAAACGACTTAACAGAAGCGTGAAAAGAAAAGTATTTGATTTTCAAAGTTTATAATGCGCATTGAATCTCTTAATTATGTAACTGGTTTTTGAGAGCGTACAGCTTGCTTCTAAGATTTTTTAACATTAGAGGATCGGAAACTTTGCCTCGAACCCTAGTTAAAAAAATGGCTTCTCCGATAGTCATCTTTAGGGAGTGTCCTTGTTTGTTGAAGAGTTCTGAAATCAGTTTTGAAGTTTGCAACATAGGGTGAATTGATTTTAACATACTGAAGAAAAAACCATTATTTCCATGAAAATATATAGGTAGAATAGGAACGTCTGCTTTACAGATGATTTTGCCTACCACCGGATGCCACTCCGGATCTGTGATTTCACTCGTCTTAAAATTATATGATGAAACTTCTCCGGCGGGAAATATTGCAACAGGAATGCCTTCTGATAAAGCTTTGAGTGTCATTTTTAATCCAGTGATGCTCGCAGAATTTTGTATGTTTTCAAATGGATTTACCGCAATAATGCATTTTTCAAGATTTGGAATTTCCTTTAATAAAAAATTCCCCATATACATTGTATCAGGACGTATTTTTGCGATTGTACTTAATAAAGCTAATGATTCAATACCTCCATAAGGATGATTTGCAATAACAATAAAAGCTCCTTCACGAGGAATGTTTAGTAATTCGGCAGCATCAAATTGGACTTTTACGCCAATTTTCATTAAGACATAATTGGCAAAATCTGCACCCTCAAGATTACCTGCTTCTTTTACAATAGTATTTAAATTGTCAATTTTCATTACTTTCATTAAATAAGAAGGTAATCCTGGGATAGGAATTTTAGAAAGGCCGGCAGCTTCGGTAAACTTTTCTTTGGATATCAATGTCATATATTATAGGGCATTAGGGTTGAATGCGAAAACTAATAAAAAACCTAAAAGGAAGAAAACTAGCAATAGGTCAATGTTTATTATTGAGATTTTGTTATTATAACTTTATGACTTGAAACAGGGATTTGGAGTTATGAAAAGGAAAGATGGTCAGTCATTTGCATATTCTTTATCGCAATCGTGGGTAAAGATACTCTGATTTTGTATGCGAACATTTAATATATAAATAAAACAATGTTAAGAGAAAGTATATTTCCTTGATATCCAAAATTTGGATGTGATTACATATTCTTCATATGGTCTAAAATGAAAAAAGGTCAGATAAATTAATATCTGACCTTTTTTTGTGACCCGACTGGGGCTCGAACCCAGGACCCCATCATTAAAAGTGATGTGCTCTACCAACTGAGCTATCGAGTCATTCATTTCTTGAACGCGGGTGCAAATATAAGGAGTTATTTTTTATATATCACTACCTTTTTTTAAGTTAATTTAATGTAAAAGTATTGTTTCTAATTAACGAATTGAAATAGAGGTAGAAACAAAATAAAATAAAATACATTTTATGTGTTTTTAATTTTTGGAGACCTTAATGATGCTAAAGAATAGAATCGTTTGCTTGAAGATTTGAGGTTTTAAAAAATATAGTTTAGATTTTTTGTCACTTCCTGTTTGCATTTTGACTTGCTGGTATGATAGTGTTCAATGCAAAAGTTCAAAAGAATTAATGCCCCTGAATCTTGTAAAAATGCTACACGGAACAACTTCTGTAGTTATATTACTGAATCGAATTTATATTTTTAAAATATCACCAATTACATTAACAAATCCATATTCTTCAAAGCTACTCCAAAGAATAGGAACTACTAAATTGTATTCTTTTCCTTTTGTCCATATAAGCCTGTATCCGCTATCTTCCATGTAAATACACCCATAATCTGCTTCTGCGGCTCTGCATAATTCTTTAAAATATTTGTCGATTGATGTTGACTCTGCAAAAAGTCGACTCATACTACTTGTAACAGCCCAAAATTGAAGTTCTATGTAATTTGGCATTTTAGAAGAATAGTCTTTAATGTGAATTTCAACGTTACCTATCCACCATTTGTTATCTGCGTATTTATAATATTCAATGAACTTAGATTCATCAACAGAGTCTGGCTGATAATGTTGTGTCAAATCATACAAATGATACTCAATTATACTGTTATCTTCGTCAACTAAAATACATGTATCTATTCTTTGATTTATTCCAAAGTTGTCAAGTAAGGTTTTTGATATTTGTCCGTTTGCAAATTTGTCAATTTTATATAGCTGGTCATTAGTTATTTCGAATAATACCCTTTTTTTGTCTGCATGCTCATAAACGAATTTTAGAGCCTCTTTAAGTTTTTCTTTCTTAATGTATATTCGGTAATCGTAATCTAGTCCCATTTGTGTAATTCGTTTAAATTCAAATATATTGTTTTTAATTTAAAAAGGTTAAAAGGATTTTGATTGAGTATGCTTTTTTTTTGGATGGGTTTATATTTAATGTTTTGCAACTCGAAACATTTAACAAGTCACAGAATTAAGGGGGGAGTATAATGTTTTCCTGATCTTTTATAAAAATTGAAGGCTTGGAAATTGAAAACCTTTGGCGTAGTTTTAAGTAATATTTACTTAGAAATACTGATTTTGTGGAAAATAAAATTTATCAAAAGAGTTTTTTAGTGATCTTGACGGTACAGAATTCGAACCTCTTATTGGAAGATTTAAAGATTTTAAATGATTTCTAATTTTGCTATTTGAATTTAATATCACTATTGGTTAGAATCGCGCTCCCGCCAATTCATCAAAGTAGCAAAATCATCGAAATTTGCATTTCCGTTAGTAAGAAAAATATTTAACTGATAAATGTTTTATGAAATAAAAATCCTACTTTTGATAACAAATAAACACTGATATTTGTCGGACATATCGATTCAATTTAGGGTAGATAAGTCGGGCATCGTCAGACATATATACAAGTTAGCGTATTTGGGATGATTTGGCAAATCCGAAGAAAATGGGCTTAATTTAGTCCCAAACCCGCTGTAGCGCCAGAACGTTAACTGTTATTTTAAAAAATGAACGTATAAAAAATGAGTGTAAAGAAAAAAAAATGTTATGGATATTTGGAATAAAGACAACGGATTTATTGAACTTGAAAGTGGTAGGCAATCAAACGATGCAATTTTAAAAAACTTTGCATTGTCACTTCCGGACACGACACAGACGGCTGAGGTGATTCAGGTGGATCGCTTTATGGAGAAGGATAATAAGGCTGCGGCAACGACTAACGCGCTTGGATGGGCAAAAATATTGGAAGCGATTAATTCGAACGAGGATAGCACGACGATTCAGTTTGGAGCGGGAAAATATTACGTTGATAATACTTTAAAAGTCCCATCTAATGTGATTATCAAAGGAGCAACGGCGAATACGAAAGATAGTGAACTCGTTTTTACAGCACCGAGGCAAGGTTTGACGACAGAGGCGGCGAATATTGTGGGGCCTAATTACATAAAGAACGTGTTGATTCGTGATATCAGCATTAGGTATGAGATTGATCCAGTCATTATGAGTAGACATGCTTACGCGTTTTCGATGATTAATTTTGCGGGTGCTTATAAGGATGATGGCACATCGCTTGCTGAACCTTATGAGCTCCTTGATAATATCCATATAGATAACATTATTGCGGATGGGAATGAGCAGGCGAACTCGATTATTTATTTGGGAGGTATTAAAAATGGTTCGGTGAAAAACTCGGAAATTCGGAATTCTAATTTGCAGAGTGGGATTGCGCTGGAGTATTGCCAAACGATGATTATAGAGAAGAATAAGATTGGAAATGTTGGTCGTACAGGCATCGTGATGTATCGCGGGAATGGTGGCAGTGGTACGAAGCAGATCTCGATTATTGGGAATGAGATCAAGGATTGGATGCAGCGCTATGGTACGCAGCACTTTTATGCACCGGCCAACATGGAATATTCAGCGGATGATCGGAAATCGATGGTGGACGGTGGAATTGATAGTTACGGTGCGGCAAATAATAATATTATCATTGATAGCAACCGCCTTATAAGTGGTGAGGGCGGTAATAAATATAACCCGAGTAATATTCAAATCAACAATATAGAACGAAGAAAGAAGAATCCTCAAGCAACGGATTTAAGTTTGCAGCATGAGGTGCAGACGGATAATAATGGTAAAATTGTGGTGGATAGTTTGGACGCAGCGTTGCAGAAAAATATGACGGGTTACACGGCAATTCGTTTGTCCGGCGCGGAAAATGTGCGGGTTACAAATAATTTTGTTCAGTTAGACAGCTATGATAATTTTGCGTTTATGGCGCTGTACGAACGGGATCGTCAAGGTGTGAAAACGACGCCGAAAAATATTATTATCAAAAACAATGATTTCAATGCGAGTGGCAGGATTCGCTATCCGGTTCGAATTTTGACGGGTGCGGTGAATAAGTCGCGTGGTATCAGTATCGAGAACAATCGTTTTGATGTGGATGGATTGGTGGATAACTATTATAAGGTAATGATAGAGGTTCGAAATCCTGTGGAGCTGCTTAGTGTTACGGATAATACGGCTTCTTGGGATAAGCAAATTAATGGTTGGGTAACGGTTGCAGATACGGCGACTTCGAATTATATTGATAATCTCTTGATTTGGGGGAATTCTGGTACGAAGAAGACGGATATGACGCGTGTGCTGAATAATACGATGCCGTCGACGCTAAGAATTGCGCCACTTGAGCTTCTGAGTCCAGTGACGCCTTTTATTGGGAATTTATACACGGGATATGCGGATTATAAGGTTGGTGAAACGAATATTAAGGGCATGTTGGTGAATAACCAAGGGCGTTATCAGATTGTGATGGTCGTTATTAATGGTATTGGTATTAAAAATGCAACGGTGAACACTGATGGAAGTTTCTTGATCAATGTGAAAGCGAATAATATCATGAAGGATACACAAGTTGCAGTGCGCTACCGGGTGAATGGAAATGAGACGTATGATTCTGAGATGCAGGTGAAAATTACAGAATAAGGGGTTGAAACACGTCATTCTGTGTTAAAAAAGTAGTTGCAAGATAGGCAGTGTGTGTGCTATACTAAGGTTAGAGAAAAGAATGTGGGCAGCACTCCATTGGGCTACAAATTGATGAGTACTGGCTAAATGCTCAGGAGTTGTTGTGTAGACATAAGGTTTGTAGTTTCGTAGGCTCTGGCAGGTAAAATTGTGGTTCGTAGTGTTCTGCTAAATCAGCCAGGGTTTCATTGTATTTAGTATCAAAAAATTACGATAAACCAAAAGAGAAAAAAATGCATTTAGATCAAAATTCAGAGGTGTTAGAAATGTAGAATTCTTCCTTTTTAGATTAACCAATATTTATGCTTAATTTTTGCTGCTCCACAGGTTTTCGTGTTGATCCGTAAATACTGATATTACAAAAAATTAAAATTTTAGATAATAATTTTCGAACCATAAAAAAGTCTGCAAAATATACACTTTGCAGACTTTCTTTTTTTTCTAGTGACCACGGTGGGATTTGAACCCACACGCCCTTACGAGCACCACCCCCTCAAGATGGCAAGTCTACCGTTTCTCCACGTGGCCTAAAATAAAAAAGGTCAAGTAAATTAATACTCGACCTTTTGTGACCCGACTGGGGCTCGAACCCAGGACCCCATCATTAAAAGTGATGTGCTCTACCAACTGAGCTATCGAGTCATTGCGATCAAGGAAAGTATTTTGTTAAATCACAAATTTTGTGACCCGACTGGGGCTCGAACCCAGGACCCCATCATTAAAAGTGATGTGCTCTACCAACTGAGCTATCGAGTCATATTCTTTCCTTGAATGCGGGTGCAAATATAAGGAGTTATTTTTGATATTTGCAAGCTATTTTATTATAAATTTGTCTTTTTTTACTCAAAATTCACAACACCTTAATTTTTAGGTTCTTATTAAAATGAAAAAGATTATATTATTAGGATATATGGGCTGCGGAAAGTCAACAATTGCCCAAAATTTGTCAAAAAATACAAATATTCCGTTTCTTGATTTAGATAAATGCATCGAAAAAAAGGCAAATTTATCGATAAATGAGATTTTTGAACAACATGGTGAGATTTATTTTCGAAAATTAGAGCATGAAATGTTCGTAGAATTACTTCAATCTTCAGGAAATTGTATTATTGGTTTAGGCGGAGGAACACCTTGTTATGCCAATAACCATGAATTGCTAAAACGAGATGATGTTACCTCTATATATTTAAAAGCTTCTATAGAGACTTTATATAATAGATTAGTGCATAACAAAAGTAAGCGCCCGCTTATTGCTAATATGGATGAGGAAGAAATGAGAGAGTTTATCGCAAAACATTTGTTCGACAGAAGTTTTTATTACAATCATGCGCAACATAAGGTTGCAGTTGATGATAAAACTGTCGAAGAAACTGTCGAAGATATTTTAGGGATTCTAACTTAAAAAGGCATAATCACCGCCGTTTTCGTCAAAAACAACCTGAACATGCTCTAGTAAAGATGTAGATAGTGAAATTCCTTTGAAATCGGCTTTTACAGGGTATTTTTTGTGATTTCTATCTACAAGGACTGCTGTTTTGAATTTCTTAAGCGGAACGTCTAAGAAATGACGAACAGCATAGATTAGGGTTGTGCCTGAATTTAAGACATCGTCAACAAGGACTAATCCTTTGTTTTCGTATTCAGATGCAGACAAAGAGGTTTGTATTGGTAATTGCGGATTTTGTTTGTCGACTTTGACTTCACAAAGTGATACTTTAAGTGTAGAGATATTGCTTAAAGCTACAGCAATTTTTTGGGCAAAAACAGATCCATTAGAAGCGATTCCGGCAATCACAATTTCTTCTTCATCTACAAACGTTTCGTAAATTTGATACGCAATACGTTTTATTTTGTGTTCAATTTCCTGATTGGTTAAGATGATGTTTTTGCTCATGATTTATTTTTTTGCTAAAGTACAAATTGAATTTTAGATTGTAGATTGTGGATTTCAGATTTTTAAAATTTATTCTGTTTCATCCTCGTCAAAAATTTCATTGCCATATTCGTCAATGTCTCTTCGGTCTTTTTTGGTAGGTCTCCCAGTTCCGCTTTTGCGATAATGCTCTTTAGAAAGCTTTAATAGTTCTAAATGTGCGTAAGCTTCAGGTGGCGTTTCATTCTTTCTGTATATATCAACAAGTTTTGCCCCAACACGACTTTCGGGAATATCAAGTACGGTTATAATTTGTGTAATCTGATCTTTTCTAAAAGTAATTTTGTCTGTAGGGAAAACTTCTTTAGAAGGCTTGGCAACTTGCCCATTTACAGTGATATGGTTTTTTTTGCAGGCTTCAGTTACCATGTTTCTGGTCTTATAATAGCGCACGCACCATAAGTATTTGTCTATTCTCATAATTTTTCTAAAATCAAAGTTAAATTCTTTACAAAAATAAATCAATATTGTATCTTGCGCACCTAAAAAATTAACAATAATGAATAAATTTAAATTTTATTTTATTTTATTGCTTGCGGGTATTTCTTTCGTTTCTTGCTCTAAAAAAGATGATGATGAGGTGGTGACAGTTCCTTTAAGGGATTATGCAACACAGTATAAAGCTGATAATGATTCGATTGAAAAATATCTTAAAACCCATTATATTAAGGAAGTCACTGCTGATTTTGATATTACTATTGAAAAAATCACAAAAGATACACCACAAATTTCTATTATGGACCAGAAGGTTTATAAATTAGAAACTAGAAAAGTTTACAGTCATGGTGTTAATTATGAAGTTCGTTATTTGATTTTAAATGAAGGAACAGGGAAGTCGCCTTGTAATACTGACCGGGTTAATGCAGCATATTCAGGAAATTTATTAGACGGAACTGTTTTTGATACTTCTTATGATTTAGGAAGAAGCTTCGAGCTATATGTATATGTGAATGGCGCCGTTATCGATGGTTGGGGAGAGATTTTTCCTCAGTTTAAAACAGGTACTTCGAGTACCTCAGATAATGGTACGGTTACTTATAAGGACTTTGGAGCTGGAGTTATGTTTTTGCCTTCAGGGTTAGGTTACTATGGAAGTGCTCAGACTAATATACCTTCTTATTCTCCATTAGTATTTAGTTTTAAATTATTCGATCTTCAAAGATTAGATCATGAATACACAGTGTCAAATGGTAGTGCAATAACAGTAGGAGACGGTATTCCCGATTATTTAGAAGATCTTAATCATGATGGTTATCTTTATGACTTAAGAGATACAGCAAGATTTCCAAGTCCTCCTGATAGTTATAAAAAAGATTATGATACAGATGGTGATGGAATTCCTGATTATTTAGATTTAGATGATGATGGTGATGGTTTTACAACAAGATTTGAGCTTACTAAACCAACTGGTGAGATTGGTATGGGTGTAAAAGATGGACAGCCTTTTAATTATGGGACTAGTTTGTTTTATCCTTGGGATTCTACTGTTGATAATCCATTAACTCCAAATACAGATGAAACAGAGCCTAGAGGAATTCCTAGAAGACCAACGGGAGCTCTTACAGATCCTAACCAAGTTGAATCTGCAACTAATCCCAGAAAGTTTATAGAAGCAGATTATACAACTAATCCAAGATTGAGAATTCATTTGGATAAAACATATCCTATCAAACAAAAATAGATCTTAGGATTAATATAATATTTAAAACCTCGAAATAATTTTCGAGGTTTTTTTATGCCTAAAATAATCGGTTTGCTTCTGTCTAGTTGAAACTTAAAGGTATTTAGTGTTGAAGTCTTGATTTTATATTGCTCATTGCTAAAAACAAAAAACCTCGAAAAGTAATTTTCGAGGTTTTTTTTATAAGTAAGAAAATCTAAAAATTATTTTCTTTTGATAACTCTTTCTACAGCTTCAACAATTGCTTGATTGTTCAATTTGTATTTGTCCATTAATTGCTCTGGAGTTCCAGATTCACCAAAACTATCGTTTACGGCAACAAACTCTTGTGGAGCCGGAGTGTTTAATGCTAATACCCTTGAAATGCTTTCTCCAAGACCTCCAAGAATATTGTGCTCTTCTGCAGTTACAACACATTTAGTTTTTGCCAATGATTTTAGAATAGCTTCTTCGTCAAGTGGTTTGATAGTGTGAATGTTGATTACTTCTGCAGAAATTCCTTTTGCTTCTAATGCTTCAGCAGCAATAAGAGCTTCCCAAACTAAATGTCCTGTTGCTACGATCGTAACATCAGTTCCTTCGTTTAATAAAATTGCTTTTCCAATTACGAAAGGCTCATCAGCAGGAGTAAAGTTAGCTACAACCGGACGACCAAAACGTAAATAAGCAGGACCATGATGATCTGCTAATGCTAATGTTGCTGCTTTAGTCTGATTGTAATCACAAGTATTGATTACAGTCATTCCCGGTAACATTTTCATTAAACCAATATCTTCAAGGATTTGGTGTGTTGCTCCATCTTCACCAAGTGTTAAACCGGCGTGAGAGGCACAAATTTTAACGTTTTTATCAGAATAAGCAACTGATTGACGAATTTGATCGTAAACTCTTCCTGTAGAGAAGTTAGCAAAAGTTCCAGTAAAAGGAATTTTCCCTCCAATTGTTAAACCTGCAGCAATACCAATCATATTTGCTTCTGCAATACCAATTTGGAAAAAACGCTCTGGGTGATTTTTCTTGAAATCATCAAATTTTAATGATCCAATTAAATCAGCACAAAGTGCTACAACATTTTCGTTTTTTTGACCTAGTTCAGTCATTCCCGCTCCAAAACCCGAACGAGTATCTTTACTTCCTGTATTTATATATTTTTTCATTTTTTTTTCTTTTGAGATGCTAAGTTTCTAAGTGGCTAAGTTCCTAAGTTGAAAACTGACACTGAGACTGAGCACTTTTTAATAATCTGCTAAAGTTGAGGTATTTTGAGCTAAAGCACTTGCTAACTGATCGTTGCTAGGTGCTTTACCATGCCAGGCATGAGTATGCATCATAAAATCGACACCATTACCCATTTCAGTATGTAATAAAATACAAACCGGTTTACCTTTTCCTGTTCTTGATTTAGCATCATTTAAACCTGCAAGAATAGCATCGATATTGTTTCCTTCTTTGATTTCAAGAACGTCCCAGTCAAAAGCTTCAAATTTTGCACGGATACTTCCCATTGGTAAAACTTCGTCAGTTGTACCGTCAATTTGTTTTCCGTTAAGGTCAATAGTTGAAATAATGTTGTCAACTTTTTTTGCAGAAGCATACATGATAGCTTCCCAGTTTTGACCTTCTTGCAATTCTCCGTCTCCGTGTAAAGAAAAGATCAAATGATTGTCTCCATTTAATTTTTTAGCTTGCGCTGCTCCAAGAGCTACAGATAAACCTTGTCCTAATGAACCAGAAGCGATACGAACTCCAGGCAATCCTTCGTGAGTCGTTGGATGTCCTTGTAAACGAGAATTTAATAATCTAAAAGTTGCAAGTTCTGAAACAGGGAAATAACCGCTACGTGCTAATACGCTATAAAATACAGGTGAAATATGTCCATTTGAAAGGAAGAAAAGATCTTCTCCAATTCCGTCCATATCAAAACCTTCTTTACGCTCCATGATATTTTGGTAAAGAGTTACCAAAAATTCAGTACAACCTAGTGAACCACCTGGGTGACCTGAGTTGACAGCATGTACCATTCGAAGAATATCTCTTCTTACTTGGATAGTTAAATCGCTTAATTGTTGTGTGTTAGGCTTCATTTTATGTGTAAAAGTTAAACTGATGCAAAAGTAATTGTTATTTTGCGGGCTGACAAATGATTTTTTGCTTTAGTTTGCTGGAATTGTTAAATTGTACTTGTTTTTTTGTTGATCTCAGAAAAATACGTGCTTTGGTTCAGAATTTTTAAACATGAAGTCTTTATCTGACTTATTTTTGATGAAAATTTAAAATAAAAAAGCCCCAAATTGGGACTTTTGTTCTTTTAACTGATTTTGATGCGCTTATTCTGTATCGCCTTCACTGTAAAAATTATTTTCTTCGTCTTCAGATCCAATTTCTTCCTGCTCGTCATCAAGTTCTGAACCTGGAATATCCAGATCATTTCCTAGTTTATCACTATTTTGTTTCCATTCATGATCGCTTGGAGTGATTGTTTTTTCGGTGGAGATTTCCTCGGGATCAATGTCTTCCAATTTGTCTTCCTGATTATAAATATCTTCGTTTGCCGGATAATCTAAGTTTTCAAGATTTCTCTCAATTTGATCTTCTTTTATTGGATTGTTATCTTCTGAATTTATCATGATTTCTACTTTTTTAAATGGATATTAAAGTTATGGAATTATTGAATTCAGAATGTTATATGTTTTAATTACAAAGTTTTAGTATTCACATAAAAGGCAATTATCTCATTATCTAAATTGACTCATTATCTAATTGAAAGAATCTCTTTCCATGTTATCATTTGAATGTTATTCTCCTGAAGTTTTGTTTCGCATTCTTGACTTGTAAAAAAATCAAAATCTATCTGGCGCCATTCTGATCCAAAATTAGGATGATTGATTGTAATACCTTGCATTTCATGATCATCAAAAGCGGGATGAAGCAGAAAAACATTAAATCCAGGTTTTACTGAATCCAATACTTTTTCGTAAGATTTTCTAAGTTCGCCTTTTTCGAAATCTGCAAAATATCCAATCAGAAGATTATCTGCTAAAAGATTGTTTTCGAAATTATATTTTTCGTCAGATAAACTAATTGATTGTACAAATTGTTTGTTGATGAAAACGGGTAGATGATAAGTTTTTCCGAGTTCTTTATAGATTTCTAAAATTTCCGGAGTAACGCCAACGCTGCACATGTGAGAATCAAGATGCGTAGGTTGGATTCCGAATTGTAATGCTTTTTCGATTTGGGCGGTTAGTTCTTTTTTTATTTCGGATGGTTTTGCGTTGTTTTTGAAGTCTGCTCTGGTTTTGTAGAAATAACCGTTTTTATCGACTAAACTTGGTACTTCAGTAATTGGAAGTACCGGTCCGAATTTATAATTTTCCCATTCGCAGGTTAATGTGAGATGTACGCCGCAATCGAATTGTGGATTCTCTTTGGCGAATGTTGCCATTTCGAAAAACCATGCGCACGGAACCATTATACTATAGGAGTTTACAGATCCGTTTTGGAGTGCTTTTATGGTTGCCTGATTTTCGGAATGTGATAATCCGGCATCGTCGGCATGGATGATTAATAGTTTTGTGTTTTCGGGATATCCTAGTTTTTGAGCTAAGTTCATGTTTTATTTGTGTTGTGTTGAATAAATGGCACGCAGATTTTCGCGGATTTAAACGGATTTTTATTTTTTATATTACAAGTAAAGAATCTTTGCTTGTGTTTGTTTTTGCTCGCAGATTTTGCAGATTAAGCAGTTTTTTTTTGTTTCCATTCAAATTTAGAAATTTCTATTGGAACTGTCATTTCTTTTTTTGCGTTAGGGATAGGAGCGGTATCTCCCGATTTAGAAAAACAAGGCTTTTTAGCCGTAGTTTTTGTTAATTGGGAATATAGTGGATAGCCCGACCGGAGGGAACGCTCATAAGAAGTTATAAGTTAGGTGTAATACGTTTATTTGGTCTAAGTTTTAGGTTGAGCAAAATCATTCTCTCATTTTCTAATTGACAAATTATCTAATTAATTAATTTTCCCTGAAATTAGCTTATCTTTGCCGACTGAAAAAAGAAACAGATGAAGTTTGATTTATTACAAAAAGATCCGCAATCTAAAGCTAGAGCGGGAAGTATCACTACAGATCACGGCGTAATTGAAACGCCTATTTTTATGCCTGTCGGGACGGTTGCTTCTGTAAAAGGAGTGCACCAACGTGAGCTAAAAGAGGATATTAATCCGGATATTATTCTAGGAAATACATACCATTTATATTTACGTCCGCAGACTGAAATTCTTGAAAAAGCGGGTGGATTGCATAAATTCATGAATTGGGATCGTAATATTTTGACGGATTCTGGAGGATATCAGGTTTATTCTCTTTCGAATAATAGAAAAATTAAGGAAGAAGGAGTAAAGTTTAAATCGCATATTGATGGTTCATATCACTTTTTTTCACCAGAAAGTGTAATGGAAATTCAACGTACAATTGGGGCTGATATTATTATGGCTTTTGACGAGTGTACGCCTTATCCTTGCGATTACAGATATGCACAACGCTCGATGCACATGACGCACCGTTGGTTGGATCGTTGTATCAATCATTTGGACAAAGTACCTTATAAATATGGTTACGAGCAAACATTTTTTCCGATTGTTCAGGGAAGTACTTACAAAGACTTACGTCAACAATCGGCTGAATATATTGCAAATGCAGGACAACAAGGAAATGCAATTGGAGGTTTGTCAGTAGGAGAGCCTGCGGAGGAAATGTATGCTATGACTGAGGTTGTTTGCGAAATTTTGCCAGAAGATAAGCCTAGATATTTGATGGGTGTTGGAACGCCAATTAATATTCTGGAAAATATTGCTTTAGGAATTGATATGTTCGATTGCGTTATGCCAACTCGAAATGCGAGAAATGGTATGTTGTTTACGGCAAACGGAACAATTAATATTAAGAATAAAAAATGGGAAGCTGATTTTTCTCCAATTGACGAAATGGGACATACTTTTGTAGATACTGAATATACAAAGGCTTATTTACGTCACTTATTTGCGGCTAACGAATATTTAGGAAAACAAATTGCTACGATTCATAACCTTGGTTTTTATATGTGGTTGGTTCGTGAAGCCAGAAAACATATCTTAGCAGGAGATTTTAGACCATGGAAAGAAATGATGGTTAAAAATATGAGTCAAAGACTATAAAAAAAGTTTCAAGTTTTTTTAGTTTCAAGTTTCAGGTTATTTAGCAACTTGAAACTTGAAACCTGAAACAAAAAAAACAAAAAGAAATATATGCTGACGATAATAGATAAGTATATTTTAAAAAGATATTTAGCCACTTTTTCGGTGATGATCTTGTTATTTATTCCCATTGGAATTGTAATTGATGTCTCTGAGAAGGTGAATAAAATGCTGGAAAATAAGATTCCGTTTACGCAAATCGCAATCTATTACTACAATTTTACCGTTTATTTTGCGAACTCATTGTTTCCGATATTTTTGTTTTTATCGGTTATCTGGTTTACTTCAAAATTGGCAAATAATACAGAGATCATCGCTATTTTAAGTTCGGGGATTTCATTTACGCGTTTTTTACGACCTTATATTATTGGTGCATCTATTGTTTCGGTTTTTGTGCTTTTAATGGGATTTTTTATTGTTCCTGCTGCAAGTGAAGGCTTTAATAATTTTAGATATACCTATTTAAAAGGTGGAGGTAAAGAAGCAATGCGTGGTGAAAATACAAACGTATACAGGCAGCTTAACGATAACGATTTTATTTTTGTAAATAGCTTTAATGAAGAATCGAAAACGGCTTTTAATTTTTCGTTAGAGCATTTTGAAAAAGATCGATTAACCTATAAAATTACTGCAAGTCGTATTAAATGGGATCCAAAAGCAAAGACCTATATTTTATACGATTATACTAAAAGAACGGTTGGAGAATTGGAAGATAAAATTGAAAAAGTACCGGAAAAAAAGGTGGCTTTTAAATTTGAATTGGCTGATTTAACTCCTGTAGTTTATATTGCAGAAACACTTCCGTTAGGAAAATTAATTGATTTTATCGATAAAGAAAGAAAAAGAGGTTCAGGAAATATAAATACTTATTTAGTTGTACTTTATAAGAAATATAGTGTACCGGTTTCAGCTTTTATTTTGACTATTATCGCGGTGGCAGTTTCGTCAATGAAACGTCGTGGTGGTATGGGAACGAATCTGGCTATTGGAATTGCAATTGCGTTTTCTTTCGTATTCTTCGATAAAATATTCGGTACTCTTGCCGAAAAATCTACATTCTCACCTTTATTAGCTGTTTGGTTCCCGAATATTGTTTTCGGAATTCTGGCAGTTTACTTATTACGTAATGCGAAACGATAATTTAAAAAGTTATTTAAATCTTCATTTAATTGTTTTTATCTGGGGTTTTACAGCCATTTTAGGCGCTTTAATCACCATTGATGCCGAAAATTTAGTTTGGTTCAGAATGCTTTTAGCAGGTATTTTTCTGGCTGGGTTTATAGTTTATAAGAAACAGTCTTTTGTTATTTCGGCGCAGTCTTTTGCCAAATTAATTTTTGTTGGATTGCTGATTGCACTGCATTGGATTTTCTTTTTTAGGGCAATTCATGTTTCGAATGTTTCAATTACACTGTCTATATTTTCATTAGGAGCTTTTTTTGCATCCTTATTAGAGCCGCTTTTTTATGGCAGAAAGATATTATTCTATGAAGTTTTCTTCGGATTAATTATTATCGCTGGTTTGGCGCTTATCATGCAAGTCGAAGTTAAATATCTGCACGGGATGTATTATGCCTTGGCTGCAATTATTTTGGGTGTTTTGTTTACTTTAATGAATGGTAAGTTAATTACAGAACATGATCCGTCGGTTATTACATTTTATGAATTTGGTGCAGGAGTTTTCTTTATTTCTATTTATTTTTTAGTGCAAGGAAAATTTACTGCTGATTTTTTTACAATGTCATTAAACAACTGGATTTTGTTGCTTGTATTGGCTTCTGTTTGTACGGCATATGCTTTTACGGCATCAGTAAAAGTTATGCAGAAATTAACACCTTATACGGTGATGTTAACGACTAATTTAGAGCCTGTTTACGGAATTGTTCTGGCTTATTTTATTCTTGGAGGAAAAGAAAAAATGAGTACAGAATTTTATATTGGCGCCCTTATAATTGTTATTACGGTTATTTTAAACGGCGTTTTTAAACATTATAAAAATAAGAAAGAACTGTAATAGTTTACTTATTTTTAAATCACAAATTGATACTTTACTAACAATTAACTGTGCCAATGATATAATATTTTTATATTTGCGGTTCGATTTACAAACAAAATTCAAAAATCCATGGAATATTTAGATTTTGAGCTTCCAATCAAAGAACTTGAAGAACAGTTAGAAAAATGTGTTATAATTGGAAAAGAATCTGATGTTGATGTAACACCTACCTGCAAGGAAATCAACAAGAAATTAGTAGAAACTAAGAAAGAAATATACAAAAACCTTACAGCTTGGCAAAGAGTTCAGCTATCAAGACATCCAAATAGGCCTTATACTTTAGATTATATCAGAGCAATTTGCGGAGATACATTTTTAGAACTTCACGGAGACAGAAATTTTAAAGATGATAAAGCTATGGTTGGCGGACTTGGAAAAGTAAACGGACAGTCGTTTATGATCGTAGGTCAGCAAAAAGGTTTTAATACAAAAACACGTCAGTACCGTAATTTTGGTATGGCAAACCCTGAAGGATATCGTAAAGCTTTGCGTTTGATGAAAATGGCAGAGAAATTTGGTATTCCGGTTTTAACTTTGGTAGATACTCCGGGTGCATATCCAGGACTTGAAGCCGAAGAAAGAGGGCAGGGAGAAGCTATTGCTAGAAACATTTTTGAAATGGTTCGTTTACAAGTACCAATCATTACCATTATTGTTGGTGAAGGTGCTTCTGGAGGAGCTTTAGGAATAGGTGTTGGAGATAAAGTTTATATGTTAGAGAATACTTGGTATTCTGTAATTTCTCCGGAATCTTGTTCTTCGATTTTATGGAAAAGCTGGGAGTACAAAGAACGTGCTGCCGATGCTTTGAAATTAACTTCGTCAGACATGAAAAAACAAAAATTAGTTGATGATGTTATCCCGGAGCCACTAGGCGGAGCACACTATGACCGCGAAACTACTTTCAAAACGGTTGCCGAATACATCACCAAAGGATATAATGAATTGAAAGACTTATCAACAGCCGACCTGATTGCCCAAAGAATGGACAAATACAGTAAAATGGGCGAGTATAAAGAGTAAATTCTTACAAGATTAATTAAAATCCGAAGCCTTACAGTTTCGGATTTTTTTTTGGTTATGAACAAAAAAAACTTATTTATAAACAATTAATAGTTATAACTCGATAGCGATCTCTTTTTAAATTTCGCTACTTTCGTCATATGGAAAATTTCAAAAGTGTAAACCCTGCAAAGGTAAATAAACCCTCAATTATTAGTTTAGAAAAAGGGAAACTTCCTCCCCAAGTTCTTGATTTAGAAGAAGCTGTGCTTGGAGCGATGATGATTGATAAAAAAGGAGTTGATGATGTAATTGATATTTTGCAAGGAGATGCTTTTTATAAAGAAGCACATAAATTTATTTTTGAAGCAATTGTTCAACTTTTTACAGAAACACAGCCAATTGACTTGTTGACGGTTTCGACTCAGTTGAAAAAAAATGGAAAATTAGAATTGGCTGGAGGAGATTTTTATTTAATTCAGCTTACGCAAAAAATTGCATCTTCGGCCCATATCGAGTTTCACTCGCGTATCATTCTTCAAAAGTTTATTCAGAGAAGTTTGATTCGTATTTCTACTGAAATTATTGAAGCGTCTTATGATGAAACTGCCGATGTTTTTGATTTGCTTGATCAAGCCGAATCAAAACTATATGAAGTAACACAAGGTAATATTAAGCGTAGTTCTGAAACTGCTCAGAGTTTAGTACTTCAGGCTAAAAAGAAGATTGAAGAAATTGCAAAACAAGAAGGTTTAAGTGGTGTTGAAACTGGTTTTCATAATCTGGATAAACTAACTTCCGGATGGCAGCCCAGCGATTTAATTATTATCGCAGCGAGACCTGCGATGGGAAAAACTGCCTTTGTACTTTCAATGGCTAGAAATATCGCTATTCAGTATGGACATGGAGTGGCTTTGTTCTCTCTGGAGATGGCATCAGTTCAGTTGATTACAAGGTTAATTTCGTCAGAAACAGGATTGTCATCAGAGAAATTGCGTACCGGTAAACTAGAACCTCACGAATGGGAAATGTTGAGTACTAAAGTGAAAAACTTAGAAAAAGCTCCTTTGTTTATTGATGATACACCGTCACTTTCTATTTTCGATTTAAGAGCAAAATGTCGTCGTTTAGTTTCGCAACACGGAATCAAGATTATAATTATTGATTATTTGCAGTTGATGACTGCCGGAGGAAATAATAAAGGAGGAGGAAATCGTGAGCAGGAGATTTCGACAATTTCCCGAAACTTAAAAGCATTGGCAAAAGAGCTTAACGTTCCGGTAATTGCACTTTCGCAGTTATCGCGTGCCGTTGAAACACGTGGATCAAGTAAACGTCCGTTACTATCGGATCTTCGTGAATCCGGAGCGATTGAGCAGGATGCTGATATTGTTTCGTTTTTATATCGTCCTGAGTATTACAAAATAGAAGAATGGGATGATGATGAAGCATCGCCTACTGCAGGCCAGGCTGAGATTATGATTGCTAAACACCGTAATGGGGGTATTGAAAACATTCGATTGAAATTTATAGGACACCTTGGTAAGTTTGATAATCTTGATGATTTTTCAGGTAGTTATGACGATTTACCATCCAAAATGAATCATGAAGATAATCCGTTTATAACGAAGAATCTACCTTCTGCAAATGAAGCTTTTGGAAGCAATTTGAATGACGATGATGATGACAGTGATGTTCCATTTTAACAAAAAATTAAAAAGCCTTTTTATAAGGCTTTTTTTATACCCAAATGTTAATTTTTTTACTAAAATTGAGTAGCTTAGCCGAACCATTAACAAATCTAATATTTATTAACTAATTTAAATTGTAAATTATGAATGAAGAAACCTTTCCGGGGCCTATTGAAATTCCATTAAGCACGGCTAAAGTGTGGGAAAAGAGATTCGATGAAGATAACACGATTGAAGATCCAAAGAATAAAGTAAAAGCTTTTTTAATACCAAGAGAAAGTCTGGAGAAAGTCTTACAATTAGAAACTGAGGCTGTTTGGGCTTATATTGGTATTAATGACGATAAAGAAAAAACTTTGCTTTTTGTTGGAGCAGAACTAGATCCAGTAACAAAGAAATATGTAAATGTTTATGGACCACCAAAATCAGAGCAAAATAAATCTGCTGACGGATCTATAGAAATTGTTTATGATGGAGCTCGTCCTAGTCCTCCATTTTAATTTTAAAGAAAACATATAAAAGTGGTCGATTTTTTAATTTTCTCAGGTTATTTGATTTTATTAATAAATCTAATACTATATTTATTTAGCTTTTTCCGAAAGGGAAAAGCTAATGTTTTTTTTGTTTCATATTTAGCATTTGTATTTGTAATGCAAATTTCTTTGGAATTAATGTATCGATTTGAAATCAATAATTTATTTGCGGTTAATATATTTTTTATTGGTCAAATGATATTATTGGGGTTGTTTTATAATTCGTTATTGCCGATAAAAGGCCAAAAGATTTTTGTAAAGATTTCCCTTGTTATTGCATTGTTGTTTTTATTTGCACAATTTGTTATAGATTCAAATCAATTTTTAAAATTTAATTTGTTTGAAATCACTTTGACATCTTTACTTATTGTTGTTTTCGCTTTGTTTCATTTTTACAATATGCTTACTGATGGTAAAAACTTTTATTATGTAAGTTTTGGTATTGTATTTTATTTATTGGCAAGTACAGTTTTATTTTTAATTGGAAACCTTTCTATGGAACTTAGTAATGATGTGAAATATTTAACATGGACATTAAATGCATTTCTAATTGTTATTTATCAGTTGTTTATTTTATATGAATGGAAAGTGAGCTTCTATGAAGATAAGATTGAAAAATAATTATCTTTTCTACTAGCCCTAATTTAAATTTATATCGAAAAAAATACCTGATTGGTCTATTGTAAATCTTTACTAATATACATCTAATAGAGATTTTGTTTTTTAAAATTATTATATTAAATGTGTCAGGGATATATGATTTTGAAATAGATAAAACCAAACACTAAAGAGTTCATATGAGTGGAAATTCAATTCCGGATAAAGAAATTGTTGCGATAATCTTATATATATCATGCTTTTTCATGATTCTTGCCGTTTTTTTAATTGCATTCTTTTATTTCTCGAGAAAGAAAATCATTCAAAAAGAAATTGAAAATAAGAACTTAGAAATTCAATATCAAAAAGACCAATTGCATGCTGTTATTGTGACTCAGGAAGAAGAGCGAAAAAGAATTGCTCAGGATCTTCATGATGATATAAGTTCCAAACTTAATATTGTGTCACTAAATAGCCATTTGCTTACCTCACCAAATTTGACAGAAGCAGAAACATTAGAGATTACCGGAAATATCATTGCACTGACTACCAAAGCACTTGAGAATTCTAGAAAAATTGCCCATAATTTATTGCCGCCAGTTTTTGAAAAATTCGGATTAAATGCAGGGGTTGAAGAATTGTGTGAAGAATTTGAAAGCAGTAAAGCAATAAAAACGTATTATAAGAATGAAATTGATTTTGACGAAAAAGAGATTGATCGTCATTTGCATGTTTTTAGAATTTTGCAGGAATTAATGAATAATTCATTGCGTCATGGAAAAGCAACTGAAATTTGGATTGCTTTTAAAAATATAAACGGAATTGACACCTGTAATTATGAAGATAATGGAGTTGGTTTTGATAGTAAAAGTATTGAAAATCAAAAAGGCTTAGGTATGAAGAATATTGATAGCCGCATTTCGTTTTTAGACGGAACAATCAAAATAAACTCAGAAGTTGGTAAAGGAATAGCCGTAATTTTCACTTTTTAATTTAAAAATAGGATAATAAATAATTTTTGACACTATTAATAAAACTCTATTGGAATGAATGTTTTGATGGAGATTTTTTTGATTTCCCCGTTTTAATTTTAATAACCATTTAACTAACAATTACAAAGAATGAAAAGATTAAGTTTATGTAGTGCTATTGCAATAGCGCTTTTAATGTTCTCTTGTCAAAAAGAGAATTCGCAAGAGGATAGTTCCATAGTCTCAAAAGTAGAGCAGGAGAATTGGCAAACAGCAAAACTGGATGCTAAATTTGCAGATTCTCAAAAACAAGTTACAGCGTATTTATTTCCAAAAGAACAAATGTCTAAATTGGTAGAAACGCCAAATGTAGAATTCGTTCAGTTTGTTTTGGGCTACAGTGATAATACTTTGCAAATTAAAGTTATTGGAGTTGATAAAGCAGGAAAAGAGTTTGCAAGCGTTGATGCTAACATCCTTAAAGAACCTTCGGACGCAGATAAATTGTCTGTATTAAAAGAATCAAATAACAAAACAAGCAAAGGAACAGCGCTTCTAAATAAACACTTAATTTCCCCTGATGTTGCGTTGGATGGTATTAAGGCATGGCAAGGAAAATTAAAAACTGTCACTGGTTTAGACGAAGTTCTTTCTTATGAAGGTACTCGTTTTAAATATTATAGTTTAGAAGCCGCTATTATTACAGACATGCTTAAAAACAAGAACACAGCAAATATTGGTTTGTTTCTGGGACTTAATCCTGTTGGAAAAGTAACTACCATTTTGATCGGATTAGATAATAACAATTCGATTAAAAAAACATCATTTGCAGGTAAAGCAGCAGATGCTACTGTATATGATGCAACACGTCCTTGTCCTCCTTACGGAGATCCAGTTCCGCCTGTTGAATAATTAGAATATTTAAGATTAACCACAATTAATAAATCTCTATCAGGATGAATATTTTGATAGTGATTTTTTATTTCTCAAACAAAAAGATTAAAAAATAAAGGAGGTTTAAGAATGAAAAACATTGACAGCTGAATTTCCTTAAAAAAACAAAATAAATTCAGAAGCAAGTAACGGCATGACCTTAATTTTTGCTTTTTAACTAAAAATCGAATAATAAATGTGTTTTTAACGCAATATAATACGGGATAACGTATTTTTTTGGTTCATATTTTGTAATTTCGACGAACCAAATGACCAAAAACAAAAATAATGAGTACGGCTATTAAAATTGCTTTAGTCGATGACGAAGTTTTATTCCGTAAAGGGATTTCTTTTTTGTTGCAAAGAGAAGATAATATCGAGATCGTTTTTGAAGCCTCAAACGGCGAAGATCTTATTTCTCAATTAGAAGAGATCGAAACAAAACCAGATATAATTATCATGGATTTGAAAATGCCAGTATTGAATGGCGTCGAAGCGACAAAAATAATCAGAAAATTATTCCCCGAAATTAAAATAGTGGCTTTAACAAGTTATGACACTAAATCATTTATTGCCAATATGATTCAGGTTGGTGCTGTTGCATACTTGATAAAGAGCACGACCCCAAAAGATTTAATTAGAACTATTAATGAGGTTCACAGAAAAGGATTTCATTATAATGAAAACGTTTTAAAAACAATTCAGGAAACAATAGTCTCTTCTAAAAATACAAAAGGAAATTTAGAAACTAGTTTTCTATCGCCTCGCGAAATAGAAATTCTTCAGCTTATTTGTCAGCAAAAAACAACTTCTGAAATTGCCGAATATCTTTACTTAAGTCCCCGAACTGTTGAAGGACATAGAAATAACTTATTGCTTAAGACTGAATCTAGAAACATTGCTGGTTTAGTTGTATATGCTATTCAAAACGAAATTGCAGATCTAACACTGTAAATTTTAGCTAGTCAGAAATTGGATTGATAATACATAGTATATAATAATTGTTAGTGCCAGTAAACAAAGACCTATTTTTTGTATTGCATTTAATCCCTTTGGCGGGTTATTACTGTCATTAAACTTCATAGTTCCGGTTTTTCATTGATTAGGTTTATGATTTGGAAAACAAATTTAAGTAGAAAAAGCTTTTCTGGTCCACGTGTTTTTACCTGTTTTTGTAACTTCATGCAATAGCATTAACGGAATCTGTATTTAACGTTTCAGCCTGTTATAAAACTAGAGATCTGTTGTGTTTTTTGGTAGTTCCTTTATATCTTTACTAAAATAATTTTCTAATGAATAAGAGTTTAGTTTATATTTTCATATTTCTACTTTCATTTACTGCAAAAGCTTCGTTTATCTTACTTCCGATGGACGAAACAACTCAGCAAAATCATTTAAAAGCATACGGAATTACCTACTGGTGTTTGAGTAAAGATTATAAAGCAAGTTGGTTGCTTAATTATCGTGGTGGCTCATTTTTATTGCCTGATGTTGCCGAAATTAGAAAAGAATGTCAGATTCGTGGTGTTAGTTTTGAGGTTCTTTCAGATAGTGAAGAAGCTTCACTTTTAGAAGAGATCTCGAGCCCTTCACAAAATATGGAATCTGTTATTCTCGAAAAAGCGCCTAAAATTGCAGTTTATACTCCAAAAGGAAAACAACCTTGGGATGATGCTGTAACATTAGTATTGACATATGCCGAGATTCCTTTTACACCAATTTATGACGAAGAAGTTTTAAGTGATCAGTTGCTGCTTTATGACTGGCTGCATTTGCATCATGAAGATTTTACAGGACAATACGGAAAATTTTACGCAGCTTACAAAAATACACCTTGGTACATTGATCAAAAAAAGGATGCCGAAACTTTGGCAACAAAACTAGGTTATGCAAAAGTGTCTCAAGAAAAAGGAGCGGTTGCAAAAAAAATAAGAGATTTCGTGATAGGTGGTGGGTTTATGTTTGCCATGTGTTCAGCAACGGATAGTTTTGATATTGCTCTCGCTGCTGATGGAGTTGATATTTGCGAAGCTATGTTTGATGGTGATGCCAGTGATTCTAATTATCAGTCAAAATTAAACTATTCAAATTCGTTTGCTTTTAAAGATTTTACCTTAGAAAGAAGACCGGAAGTTTATGAGTTCTCAGATATTGATATGACATCAAAACGCCGAATTCCTGTTGAAAAAGATTATTTTACGTTAATGGAATTTTCTGCAAAATGGGATCCAATCCCAAGTATGTTATGTCAAAACCATACACAGTTAGTTAAAGGTTTTATGGGACAAACAACCTCATTTGATTCTGCATTTATAAAATCAAATGTTTTGGTCATGGGAACTTGCGAACTAAATGGTGAATCAAGATATATTCATGGTGAAAAAGGTAAAGGGATGTTTACTTTTTTTGGAGGTCATGACCCTGAAGACTTTCAACATCAGGTTGGGGATCCGCCAACGGTTTTAGATTTACATCCAAACTCTCCTGGATACAGATTAATTCTTAACAATGTATTATTTCCTGCGGCAAGAAAGAAAAAGCTGAAAACATAATTTAATTCAAAGAAAATTCAAACCAAATAGGAATATGATCTGATATTTTTCGGGCTTCTTTTAATGAATTGAATTGTTTATGAAATGAAATTATTCCTGAGTTGATGTGTTTTACTAACTCAGGTTGGTAAAATACATTGTCAAATTCGGATGCTAAACAATTATCAGCGAAGCATTTTTGTTTTAATGTCGTTTTTTGATTTTGTAAAATAGACATATACCCCATTTTTTTTAAAGGATTGAAAACAGTATGAGATTGAGGACAATTAAAATCTCCCAGAAAAACCAGATTGAGGTTAGGATATTCCTGAGGCAAAAACTTAAAATATTTAATTTCTGTTTCAGGTTGCTTGCTTTTAGTAATAGCATGAAAATTTACTAGGGTAATTGATTTTTTATCAATTTCAAAAGTGGCAAAATATGGCTCACGATCAATCTCTAAATTGTATTTTTTTTCAAGCCAGGTATTTCCTTTTAACTTTATTTTAGAGCTTTTCCAGATAAATGCGTAACGTTCTCTTTTGTAGCTGCTGCCACTAGTTGGGTCACTAATCTTATAATCCCATTTTGAACCTTTTTGGTCTAGAATTGCTGTGAGTTTTGCAATTGCCTGAGCACCGCCATAACCAGCCACAACTTCTTGAATTGCTATAATATCATAGTTATTTATAGTATTGGCTATAAAATATAATTCAGATTCAGATTTTGATTTGCCAAAATTTTCTAAATTCCAGGAAAGAACTTTGGTTTGTGAAAAAGAGAAGAAACAAAAAAATAAGAGAATAAAGCTAAGAGTTTTTTTCATGAAGAATTTAAAAATTCAAATATAAGAATTTCAAAATTGGATAATAGATCCTTTTATTCTAATTGTTTAGAGCTTTTTAATTTTGAATAAAAAAGAATAAGATAGAAAATAGTCTTATTCTTTTTTATATCTGTTTTTTAAGGCAGTACTTATAATTATAATCTGTAAAACAAGAAGAGCGGGAATAAATATAATTTTCCAATCTACTTCAATCCATCCTGTTTTTTCTGAAATGAAAGCAAAACTCATTGAAAGTAAAAGACAAAGGAGCATTGTTTTCATGATAATCTTGTTTTTGGTTGTGTTAATTTTTGAGATAAAATTAATTCTATATCTGGTTTTCATCGGTTAGTCAATAGATTAAGTACAAATCTAAGGCTATAAAAAAGTTTTTCCTTACGTGAATCCGTAAAATCACTAAAATTTTAGACTAAACCAAAATCTTTAGCAATAGCAATTAAGTGAACGTTATTGTTTGCCTTAAAATATATTTTTAGCTTGTTGATTCTTTTTTCAATACTACTTGTTCCGTTTGGAGTTATGCAAGAAGCCTTAAATTCATTTGAGATGTGTTCTAATATATATCCTTGGGCTAAAAGTTTTAAAATTGAAATATCATAAGATTCAATTTCAATCAAAGCTTTGTCATTAAAACTAAACGATAACCCTGAAGAAAGGATTTTATCTTCATTTCGAAAAGTTCCTTCGATTGCTTTTCTTAATTCTCCGATACTATTTCTTCCTTTAGAGACATAAGCATTAATGCCTAAATCATTAAAGAGAGATTTTATTCGGTATGATTTGTC
This sequence comes from Flavobacterium sp. ov086, assembly GCF_900187965.1. Taxonomy (GTDB): domain Bacteria; phylum Bacteroidota; class Bacteroidia; order Flavobacteriales; family Flavobacteriaceae; genus Flavobacterium. The sequence goes on from NZ_FZNL01000015.1 coordinate 154,379, forward strand.
TTCAATAGAAAAAACTATTTTTTTTAATTGAGGCTGAACACCATTTATTGCTTTGATCAAATCTTCACCGCTGGTCAAGTTCGTTTTTCTGTGGTCAGTTTTAAAAGACAAATCACTTATGAGTAAATCATATGGTTCGTTTTCTATCAATGCTTTCTTCGCTTTTAATAAGCCGTCGTCACAATACTTTACATGATGAATTGTTGGGATTTTAAGGTCTTCAAGTACTTGTATAACTGCTATACTTATACTATCTAAATCTTCGGCAACTAAAACTTTTTTGAACATACTATTTTTATTTATATGGGGAAAGTGAAACTTAATTTAAAACCTTTTTCATAATTAGGGTCAAAAATAATAGTTCCATTTATAGTTTTAATACGGCTTTCCACATTTTGCAATCCATTTTTTAAAATTAAATCACTTTTATCGCTTCCAATGCCGTTATCATTATAAGTAATGAGAATATTTTTTTCATTTATTTTGAACGTGATACTTACTAAAGTGGCCTGGCTATGACTTTTCATGTTAAAAAAAAGCTCTTGTAAAACTCGATATAAGATAATTTTTTTATTTCTTTCGACCTTATTCCATAAAATTGAATCGAAACCATTTAATAAAATATTAATCTGTGGAGTTTTAAATCCGGCAATCATTTCTTTTAATGCGATAGCATAGTTTTCATTTGTCGTAATTTTACTGTTTTCTTGCGAAATGTTTCTTGTTCGCAGGTATATATTCTCTAAATTGTTTAGTAAATACTCTTTGTTTTTATCCAGTTTAAGATCTTTATTTTCTGCAAAAGCCATAGTTTGATAAACATCATATGCAAGTTCATCATGCAGTTTTTTAGAGATTCGAAGTTCGCTTTTGATGATCGCATCATCTTTTTCTTTTTTTCCTTTTGATTTTAAATGGAAACAAAGAAAAGTAACCGATCCCAGTATAAATACAATTATTATATAGGATATTATAATTCGTTTTTTTTGTCTTTCTAATTGAAGTCTATTTTCTGCCCTTTGTTCTTTAAGTTTTAGATTCTCTTCTTTGTCTTTTTTAGAAATGTATTTAATGTTAGTAAACTGATTTTTTGCAGTTTGCTTTGCAATAGTAATACTGTCTACAAGTTTAATGTAGGATATTGCATGTTGTTTTAGTGTATTTCCGTTGCTATGTTTAATTAATAATCCCAGAGTTTCGACTTTGTCTGTGGAATTATTTATTTCCGATGCGTGTTCATAAGCTTTTTGAGCATATTTTAGAGATATACCAGGATCAGTTTTTTCAAAATACATAGAAAGATTTTTATATGTTGTAACTAACCCTTCTTGTGTTTCTGGTTTTAATCTAATTTTTAATGCTTCGTAAAAATAGTTTAATGCTTTTTTAGAATTTCCGAGTTTATAATGACAAAAACCCAGATTATTTATTACAAACGAATAGTTATTATGATTGATAACGTCGTATTTTGAAATGTTTTTTTGTAAGGCCAGTATATTAAATATTTTCATAGCCTCTTTATATTTTTCCTGATTAATATAAATTGCACCTAAATTATTTAAAGCAATATATTTTCTCCATGCACTAGTTTTTAAGGCTATGGCTTTTTTAAAGTATATGATAGCAGTAGTGTTGTCATAATTATTTGTGTAGTTAATGCCCAATAAATTGTATATGATCCATGAGTATCTTGGATTTTTGATCCGTTTTAAATATGGCAATGCTTCTGTTGCATTGGCTTCACTGGCAATGTAATTTCCTTGCTGAAGCTGAAGTTCAGCAATACAAGATAATGCATAAACATAATCTATAGTGTTTGTATTAGGATCACAAAGTTTTTTTGCTTTATTGAAAAAATAAATTGCGCTATCTTTTTTGTTTGTGTCAAAATAGACATCTGCAATATCAGATAATCTTTTTATTTCTACAGTATTGTCCTTTTTTTTGGGCTTTATTTGATTTTCGTTTTTATAAGATTGAAATAATAATAAAGAACCTCCTAATAATAAAAATTGTATTATTAGGAGATACTTTAAAATTGTTTTGTTAGGAATAAAACGTAATTGTTTTTTCATAGTTAAACGGGGAATTTAATAAAAACTTTAAACCCTTTGCCAAGAGTGGAATCAATGTCAATTTCTCCTTTAACTGCGAGAATTCTATTCTCAATATTATGTAATCCGTTTTTAAAAGTTATACTGTTAATATCTATGCCTTTTCCGTTATCACTATAAGTGATAATGATGCTGTTATTTGTTTTTTTGAAGTTAATGCCAACTAAAGCTGCATTACTATGTTTTTTCATATTTACAAGTAATTCCTGTACTACACGATAAACAATTATTTTCTTGTTTTTTTCAATTTCACTCCACGAAATAGTCTCAATGTCATTTAGGAGTAGATTGATATTTGGTGTGTTAAAACCCGAAATCATCTCTTTTAAATAAAAAATGTATTTTTCTGATGTTACAATTGGACTGTTTTCTTTTGAGATATCTGTTGTTCTGGAATATATAATATCTAGATTATTCAATAATTGCTCCCTGTTTTCTGGTAAAGAAAGATTGTTGCTTTCCGCAAAAGCCATGGTATGATATATGTCGTTGGCAAGTTCGTCATGTAGTTTTTTTGCGATACGGGTTTCGCTGTTATAAGTTGCCTCAATTTTTTCTCGATTTCCTCTGGAAGTTAAATAGAAGTATAGGACTATTATTAAGCTTAGACTTAGAATAATCATGATGTATGAGATAATATTTCGGTTCTTTTGCCGCTCTAGCTGAAGTTCGTTTTCGGCTTTATGTGTATTTAGTTTTAAATTTTCTTCTCTTTCTTTTTTGGAGTCATATTTAATTTTTGCAAATTGATTTTTAGATTTTTGTCTAATTTCAAAAACACTATCAGTTAAGTCAACATAAATTGTAGCATACTTTTTTAATTCTTGATTAGAGCTATTTTTGATTATCAGTTGTAATGTTGCTAATCTTTCGTCAATACAGTTTATTGCACTAAATTTTTTATAGCTATTCAGCATGTATTTCTTTGCAAGGACAGGGTCGCTTTCTTCATAGAACTTAGCGTAATGAATGTAGATTTTTCCCAAATCGAACGATTTGTTTGCCTTTTTTCTTATTTCAAGACTTTTGCTTAAATAAGAAAGAGCTTTTTTTGAGTCACTTATTTTAAAATAGCAAAAACCAATATTGTCTAAAGTTTTTCCCAGGAATTGATAGTTTTTACTAACTTCTTTTTTTGTTATTAAAGAAAGAAAGATTTGAATAGATTCTTTGTGCTTTCCTTCTTCCATTAATATAACAGCAATATTGTTTTTTGCAGCAAGTTTTCTCCATTCTTCTGTTTTTAATTGTAAAGCCCTTTCATTGTAGAATATAGCCTTTTTATAGTCAAATGTATTTAGATAGTTTATGCTTTGAATAATATATGAATTCCATCTTTGAGAAACTTTTTTTACATATTTCAAGTAAGGAAGTGCTTCATTAATTGTGACCTCACTTCCGGCATAATCCCCATGTGTTTGCTGAATTTCTCCCATAGAGTTTAAAACAGAGACATAATTATCTGCATCAGTTACTGGATTGCAAATAGATTTAGCCTTGTTATAGTAGTAGAAAGCACTATCTGACTTGTTGTTCTTATGAAGTAATTTGTCCGCAATTGTAATGAGTTTCTCAACTTCGGCTCTAGTGTTTTTAACCGTTGTTTTTTTACAATCCTTTTTTTGACAAGAGAAGAAAAATAAAAACGAAAAAAGTAAATATATAGAAGTGCGCAATCTCTGTGGTGTCATGCGCCAAAAATAAAGAATTTTAGCTTTTAAAAAAGAGTATAAATACGGTATTTTGTGTATTGATGTGTTTTTTTAGTTTCTTGCTCACATTTAGAAGTATATGAAAGAAAACCCTCGAAATAGAGAGTTTTCTTGTGGTATTACTACGGTATTTCTAGTGTATTATACTGCTCTTAATCCTGTAGTTATTGCTAATCTATTCCATGAATTAATAGTAATGATCGAAAGAATAATTTCGGCAAGGTATTTTTCGTCAAATAGACTAGCAGCATTTTGATAAACTTCGTCAGATACATGATTACTGATCAGAGTAACTTGTTCAGTCAAAGCTAAGATCGCTTTCTCTTCTTCAGTATAAACATCCGCTTCACTCCATGCATTTAGCAAGTAAATTTTTTGCTCAGTTATACCATGTTTTCTACCATCGATAGTATGCATGTTGATACAGTATGCACAACCATTTATTTGTGAAGCGCGAATTTTAATTAGTTCTTTATGTATAGGTGTTAATGAAGTAGTCGAAATGTATTTTTCTAAATTCATTAAGGCTTGATAAGCTTCTGGGGCAACTGTTGGGATAACGATTCTTGGTTTCATTTTTCTTGTTTTTTAAAGTTTGATACAAAGTTGCGGCTTATCTGCTTTAAAAAACTTGAAGTACTTCAAGAAATACGTTTATATCTTTCCGGCCCTTATTTTACTCATAAATTCTGCAGAAAAATCGAGATAGGAGGCAAGCATATATTGTGGAACACGTTGTACAAATTCTGGATTTAGACCATTAAAGTGATGGTATCTTTCTTCGGCAGACATGGTGAATAAAAACTTAATCCGCATTTGAGCAGCTCCAAAGGATTTTTGAGAAACGATTCTAAAGTAACGTTCTAGTTTTGGAATCTGAATTAAAAGAGATTCAAGTACAGACTTTTCTATAGCGATTATTTCGCAGTTCTCAACAGCCTGAATATAAAAGTGAGAAGGAGCATTGTTATGATAACTTAGATAATCAGTAATCCACCAGTTTTCGACCCCAAATTGAAGTGTTTGTTCGCTTCCTTTATCGTTAATTATATATTGTCGCATGCATCCTTTAACTATAAAGTATGCAGTATCACAAACCTGGCCTTCCTGTAATACAAGGGCTTTCTTTTTGATTGTAGACAAACTTAAACTCGATTCAAGAATACCAATCTCTGAAGATTCGAGAGGCACGAATTTTTCTATGTGATTAAAAAGAGATTCAAACATTTATTACTATTTGATTTTATGCAAATGTACTTTTTAAATTCAAATCTTAAAGATTAGAATTAGCTATAAAACAAAAAACCATCCGCCGTGGCGGATGGTTTTTCTATGATAAGTAAGTAATCTAAATTGAGTTTATAAAACGTTTATTTTACTTTATTAAGTATTGCTTTGAAAGCTTCAGGGTGGTTCATCGCTAAATCTGCAAGAACTTTACGGTTCAATTCGATTCCGTTAGCTTTTACTTTCCCCATGAATTGAGAATAAGACATTCCTTCCAATCTAGCTCCAGCGTTGATACGTTGAATCCATAATGCACGGAAATTTCTTTTGTTTTGTTTTCTATCGCGGTAAGCGTAGCACATTGCTTTCTCTACTGCATTCTTAGCAACTGTCCAAACGTTTTTACGTCTACCAAAGAAACCTTTGGCTTGCTTCATTATTTTTTTTCTTCTTGCTCTTTTAGCAACTGAATTTACCGATCTTGGCATAATTTTAATGTGTTTTTGTAGCAGGCGTCCTGAATTAAATCAAAGGAACTTAATGGCCATACTCCAAGGTTATATAAATAATTTTTTAACCTAAAGAATTATTAGATAATTCTTAATTGTTGTTTGATGCTTTTCATATCTGTTTTGTGAACTAACGCTGAGTGAGTCAAAGCTAATTTACGTTTTTTAGATTTTTTAGTCAAGATGTGACTTTTAAAAGCATGCTTTCTTTTAATCTTTCCAGAACCAGTAACTTTGAAACGTTTCTTGGCGCTAGATTTTGTTTTCATTTTAGGCATTTTTCCTAGTGTTTTAATTTATTCTTACTTACTTATATTTTGGTCTGAAAGTTTAAATATCAAAAGCCAAAAGCAGTTTATGACTTTTGACTTCAAAACTTGTAACTTTAAGACTTATTTCTTTTTCTTCGGAGCAATGAACATGATCATTCTCTTTCCTTCCAAAACTGGCATAGCTTCTACTTTACCATGTTCTTCTAAATCTGTAGCCAAACGTAGTAATAAAATCTGTCCTTGATCTTTATAGATGATAGAACGACCTTTAAAGAATACGAATGCTTTTAGTTTAGCACCTTCTTTCAGGAACTTCTCAGCATTTTTTCTTTTAAACTCGTAATCATGCTCATCAGTCTGAGGACCAAATCTAATTTCTTTTACTACAACTTGCGTAGATTTAGCTTTTAAAACCTTATCACGTTTCTTTTGTTCGTAAACAAATTTCTTGTAATCCATGATTTTACAAACCGGTGGCTCAGCGTTTGGCGAAATCTCAACTAAATCCAATTCAAATTGATCCGCTAATCGTAAAGCTTCAGCAAGCTTAAATACACCTGGTTCGATGTTTTCGCCTACTAATCTTACTTCTTGTACACCACGAATATTATTGTTTATTCTGTGTGCATCTTTTTTTTCTACTCGAGGTTGGTAACCTCTGTTGCTTCTTATTGCTATGACTTTATAATTTAAGTTAAACTGTAAAAACTTTTAATGTCTTTTTTATTTCTTCGTTTACAATAGCGACAAATTCATCAATTGTAACTGTAATATTCCCTTTTCCTTCTTGACCGTGACGACGGATAGAAATTGTTCCGTTTTTCTCTTCTTCCTCACCTACAATAAGCATAAACGGTATTTTCTGCATTTCAGCATCTCTAATTTTCTTACCAATAGTCTCGCTTCTGTTGTCAATTAGGGCGCGAATTTCGTGATTTTCTAGCAAATCTAAAACTTTTTTAGCATATATTTCGTATTTCTCGCTCAAAGACAAGATTATAGCCTGTTCTGGCATAAGCCAAAGTGGGAAATTTCCTGCCGTATGTTCTAGTAAAATTGCGATAAAACGTTCCATTGATCCAAAAGGAGCTCTGTGAATCATAACCGGGCGATGTAATTCATTATCAGCACCTTTATAAGTTAACTCAAAACGCTCAGGTAGGTTATAATCCACTTGAATTGTTCCTAATTGCCATTGTCTTCCCAAAGCATCTTTTACCATAAAGTCAAGCTTCGGACCGTAAAAAGCAGCCTCGCCATATTCTACCACAGTATTCAGTCCTTTGTCAGCTGCAGCATTGATAATTGCATTTTCAGCTTTCTCCCAGTTTTCATCAGAACCAATATACTTATCTCTGTTTTCCTGATCTCTCAACGAAATTTGAGCAGTAAAGTTTTCAAAACCTAAAGAACCAAATACATAAAGGACTAAGTCAATTACTTTTTTGAATTCCTCATCCAATTGCTCTGGAGTACAGAAAATATGTGCATCATCCTGAGTAAACCCTCTTACACGGGTTAAACCATGTAATTCACCAGATTGCTCATACCTATATACAGTACCAAATTCGGCATAACGCTTAGGTAGATCTTTGTATGACCAAGGTCTTACATTATAGATCTCACAGTGGTGAGGACAGTTCATAGGTTTTAATAAAAACTCTTCACCTTCAGCGGGAGTGTTTATAGGTTGGAAACTATCAGCACCATATTTTGCATAGTGACCAGAAGTTACATAAAGCTCTTTCTGACCAATATGTGGAGTAACCACTTGTTCGTATCCAGCTTTCTTTTGAGCTTTCTTTAAAAATTGCTCTAAACGATCTCTAAGTGCAGCACCTTTTGGCAGCCATAAAGGTAAACCAGCACCAACTTTTTGAGAGAAAGCAAACAATTCAAGTTCTTTACCTAATTTACGGTGATCACGACGTTTTGCTTCTTCAAGAAGTTCAAGATATTCAGTCAGGTCTTTTTGTTTAGGAAAAGAAGTTCCATAAACACGAGTTAACTGTTTGTTTTTCTCATCACCTCTCCAGTAAGCACCAGCAACGCTCATGATTTTAAAAGCTTTGATAATACCGGTATTTGGAATATGTCCACCTCTACATAAATCAGTAAAAGTAGCGTGATCGCAAAAAGTAATAGTTCCGTCTTCAAGATTCGAAATCAATTCAGTCTTGTAAACGTTATCTTTATATAGTTCTAAAGCATCAGCTTTACTAACCGGACGCATTTTAAACTCATGTTTACCCCTTGAAATTTCAAGAACACGATCTTCAATCTTTTTAAAATCAGCATCAGTAATCTTTTGGTCTTCAAAATCTACATCATAATAGAAACCGTTTGAAATTGCAGGTCCAAGAGTTAGTTTAATTCCAGGATACAATTCCTCAAGTGCTTGCGCCATGACGTGCGAAGTCGAATGCCAGAAAGCTTTTTTACCTTCCGCATCATTCCAAGTATATAAAATAAGACTACCGTCGGTCGTCAATGGAGTTTCGGTTTCAATTGTTGTACCATTAAAAGATGCCGAAATCACGTTTCTTGCAAATCCTTCACTAATGCTTTTCGCAACCTCCATCGGAGTTATGCCTGAAGCAAACTCTCTAATTGACCCATCGGGTAAAGTAATCTTAATCATTGTTTATAATTTTGTGAATGCAAATATAACGCATTACAAAAACACATACAATACATAAATAGATGTTTATACTATAATATATATGACTAAAATGTATTCAATAATAATTGGATCGTTTTCTATACGTATATATAAGGGGAGGTTCTATTGCTCAACCGGATATTTTTCAAAACTTGTCGGGTTTATTTTTGTCCTTAATATATGAGGAGGAATTTCTACTATAATATATTAAGAGTAATTCTGTGTCTAGCTGAGCGTCCCGAGGCTTCTGGAGAAGCATCGCCATAATTAGAAGTTGGAATTTAATAAAGATTAGGAGCTATTTCCCGCTATGCACTACAATCTTTTGCTTTTTAAAGTAAAAAGCAAAAGGATTTCCGTTACTATCGGGGCTAGGGCAGTAGTTTTCATAAGAAACAAACCCGTCAAAAGAGAAAACTTAGCGCCTTTGCGTCTTTGTGCGAGATAAAAACCAGCAAAGAAACGAGCTCAGAGACTTTTCAAACCCCAATAACTCCAATAAAAAAAGAAAGAGCAACCTTAGCGCCTTGGCGGCAAAACCCCATAAAACAGGACAAAACCTCCAAATTCCCACAAACGGTAAAAAACTTGAAAAGTTAAAAATCACCATACCAGACACTTATAAAAAAGATTAAAAATAGTTAAGAAAAGCCATTGTTTAACTAAACA
>NZ_FZNL01000008.1 GCF_900187965.1 Flavobacterium sp. ov086
GTTGAGCCGGCGGAGGGACTCGAACCCACGACCTGCTGATTACAAATCAGCTGCTCTAGCCAACTGAGCTACGCTGGCGACTCATTACGGGTGCAAATATAAAATGGATTTTTGTAATTTCCAAAATAAATTTACTGCTTATTTTAATAAAAAACCACCACTAAAAGTGATGGTTTTGTTGAGCCGGCGGAGGGACTCGAACCCACGACCTGCTGATTACAAATCAGCTGCTCTAGCCAACTGAGCTACGCTGGCGACTCATTACGGGTGCAAATATAAAGCGGTTTTTCGTTTTACCAAAATAAATTTGCACTTTTTTATACTTTTTTTTGCTTACAATTCGTTGATTTTAGCAATCAATTGATTAGCAGTTTCTTCCAATTCAACATTGATTTGTTTGAAGTGTGCTTTTTTGTTTTCAACGTTCTTAGCATTCACTTTTGTGATCAAAGTATCAAATGCAGCAATAGCCTGATCGATCAAAGCATTCGTTTCTGGAGTTGGATTTCCTGTAGTAGACATTTCAAATAAGTAAATTGCCTCAATAATATCTCCTAATACGAAGTTGATGTCTTTCTTTAAATTTTTAACGTTTGCCATTTTTATTTTAATTTTAATTTGCGTCTGCAAAAGTACATATAATCTTTATATTTAGCCCTATGAAATGTAAATTTCTAAAATTGAAGCATTTCCATCTAAAATAAATGCATTTATCTCAGCCGGAACCAGAACAGTATCTCCTTTTTTATATCCTTGTTTAAAACCGTCATATTCAATTTCAAAACTTCCTTCGATACACATATATACTGTAAAAGTCGCTCCTGATTTAGTAACGTTTATCTTTTCTTTTAAAGGAATAAAAGTGGTAGTAAAATAAGGACAATCAACCACAACATTCGACGTATTGTCTTTAGTCTCGTATTTCTTTTGAGTATCTACCTTATTATAGTTTATAGCGTCGAGGGCTAAATCTACATGAAGTTCTCTTTTATTTCCTTGTGCGTCTACCCGATCAAAATCATACAAACGATAGGTAATATCAGAGGTTTGTTGAATTTCGGCCACTACAAGTCCGGCACCAATAGCATGAACAGTTCCGGTTTCTAAAAAGAAAACATCCCCAACTTTTGCCTTTACATCATCTAAAATTGAAACGAGCGTATTATTGTGCAAATGCTCTAAATATTCTTCTTTACTGGAATCTTCTTTAAAACCAACAATAATTCGGGCATCAGTATCGGCTTGCAACACGTACCACATTTCGGTTTTACCAAAAGAATTATGACGTTCTTTTGCCAATTTATCATTTGGATGTACTTGTATCGAAAGATCTTCGCGGGCATCTAAATATTTAAAAAGTAACGGAAACTGTTTTCCAAAACGTTTATAAACTTCCGTTCCCAGAATTTCGTTTGGTGTTTCATCAATAAGCTCCATTAATGATTTTCCATCCAGAACTCCATTTGCAACCGTACTCACATCGCCTTCTACTGTAGACAATTCCCAACTTTCACCGGTAATCTTAGATACAATAGGTTTATTAAGAACTGTTTTTAGTTTTTCTCCTCCCCAGATTCTTTCTTTCAAAATGGGGTGAAATTGTAATGGGTATAATTTTGGCTTCATGAATTTATTTATTTTTCGGCTAATATCTTTATTATTCAAATACCGATATAATACTATTTTTTAGTTTTACAATACTAATTCTTTAATCGTCTCAAGTGCTTTCGGAATGTGTTTGGCAGCGTTCATACTATCAAAAATCAAAATAACAACACCATTTCGATCAATAACATATGTTACCCTACCCGGTACAAGACCAAATAAAGTGTTACGGACCCCAAAAAGGTGTCGTAATCTTTTATCCTGATCAGATAATAATATAAAAGGCAAATGATGTTTTTTGGCAAATTTTTGATGTGACTTCACATTATCACTACTTATACCAATAACCTCAGCACCTAAGTCTTTAAAATCTTCGTATTGATCCCTAAAACTACAGGCTTCAGTAATACAACCCGGCGTGTTGTCTTTTGGATAAAAATAAATCACAAGAGGTTTCCGCCCCAAAACGCTTTTGCTTTCAAAAACTTCTCCATGACTATCTTTTGCAGTAAAATTCGGAACTATATCTCCTATTTTTAATGACATTTATTATTCTCCTTTATAAGTTACAAAATTGCGATCCGTTTCATTCAAAACGATTTCTAAATCAAAATCGGCTTGAATTCTTTTTCTAATTTTATTCCATATCACAACCACAATGTTCTCTGCGGTTGGATTCAAATCTTGAAATTCCGGAACATCCAGATTCAGATTTTTGTGATCAAACGGTACTTCTACTTCTTCGCGTATAATATCCGCCAATACTTTCACATCTAAAACAAAACCAGTCTCCGTGTCAATTTTTCCTGTAACACTTACTGTTAAACCATAATTATGACCATGAAAATTAGGATTATTACATTTTCCAAAAACGGCATTGTTTTTCTCAAATGTCCAATCTTTCCTGTGCAATCGATGTGCAGCATTAAAATGTGCTTTTCTTGATATGGTTACTTTCATTTAGGTTTTTGGTTAATATGGTTTATATTTTGTGGTCTTCTAAATAATGATAAAATTCATCAAAAATTATTTTGAACCAAACGGTATAAATTTCGGGCTGCTTTTCAATATCATTCTTTACATCTTCAATCTTCATCCATTTCCAGGCTTCAACTTCATCAAGATTTATGTTTGCATTGTCATTATAATATCCAATCATAACGTGATCCAGTTCGTGCTCTGTAAGACCATTATCAAAAGGAGCTTTATAAATAAAATGAAAGAGTTCTTTCAATTCGGTTTTAAAACCCATTTCTTCAAACAATCGTCGGCTTCCTGCTTCAATATTTGTTTCTCCTTCACGCTGATGACTACAGCAAGTATTTGTCCAGAGTAAAGGTGAGTGGTATTTTTGATGAGCACGCTGCTGTAGCATAATTTCGTTCTTGCTGTTTAGAATAAAAACTGAAAAAGCGCGATGTAAAAGTGCTTTTTCGTGTGCTTCTAATTTTGGCATTAGGCCAATTTGCTCATCATTTTGATTAACTAATATTACGTTTTCTTCTATCATTAGGGCGTTTTGTACAAACAAAAATACGAAAAAAGAAATGGCTTGAAAATCTTAGAAAAGATTGTGAAAAGTTTAACGAGCATTGCATTTTATACAAAACTGATTTACAGATTTTTACAATCAAAGTTCTTCATAAAAACCTTTAAAAATAAGACTTAAAAACTGTAACTTCTTATTTTTCGTAAATAATAAAAAGTTAAAACATACTTAAATAAATCTGAATTGTAAAGTACACGACATTTCAAGGTAAAATCTCGTTGTATCTTTGAAATAACGAATTAAAGCACACAAAAACAATGAAAACAAAAACTCAAATCTTTAGCCTTTGCTTTTTAATTCCGCTCTTTATTCTACAGGCATGTGGACAGAGCGCAAAAAAACAAACCACAAAAACAGTGGTCATGGAAAACAAAATCTCTAAACCCGGAAATCCTTATTATTCAAATACCGACACAACAAAGCTAAATGTGAGTAATGCCGAATGGAAAAAAGTACTTCCTGATGATGTTTACGCCGTAATGCGCGAAGCTGATACTGAAAGACCTTTTACCGGAAAATACTGGAAGTCTGACGAAAAAGGAACTTACTACTGCGCTTCTTGCGGTAATAAACTTTTTAGATCTGGTGCTAAATTCGCAAGCAGCTGTGGATGGCCAAGTTTTTTTGAACAAGACAACAAAACCAGTGTGGTTTACAAAAATGATAACTCTCTTGGAATGGAAAGAATCGAAGCTCTTTGCGGTCGTTGTGGAGGACATTTAGGGCATTTATTTGATGACGGACCTCCTCCAACAGGAAAACGCTATTGCATGAATTCCATAGCACTTGATTTTATTCCTGATAATAAATAATTAAAGACATGAAAAATACCATTTTAATTTACCTTTTTGCCTTATCCTTAAACGGATTTGCACAAAATAAAAAAGCGTCAAACCTCGAAACTATTACACTTGGCGGTGGATGTTATTGGTGTGTAGAAGCGGTTTATGAAAATCTGGACGGAGTTAAATCTGTTGTTTCCGGATTTTCAGGAGGAAAAGTTGCCAATCCATCTTATGAGGAAGTTTGCACGGGAACAACCGGTCATGCCGAAGTAGTTCAAATTACCTATGATAAAAACGTAACTGACATTAATGAAATTTTCAAGGTTTTCTTTACCGTTCACGATCCAACAACCTTGAACAGACAAGGTGCAGATGTTGGAACTCAATATCGCTCTGTGATTTTCTACAAAAACGAAGAACAAAAAAAGGCTGCTCAAAGTATTATCGCAGAACTTAACAAAGCAAAAGTTTATGATAGTCCGATTGTAACAAAAGTAGAACCTTTTAAAGCTTTCTATAAAGCAGAAGATTATCATCAGAATTATTACGCCAACAATAAAAACCAACCGTATTGCAAAATGGTAATTCAGCCTAAAATTGAAAAATTCGAAAAGGTTTTCAAAGACAAACTCAAAAAGAAATAAAAACACTTTATAAAGGTTAACACTAATTGCCGTCCATTTTATGGACGGTTTTTTTATGCTTTTTTTGCCACGAATTTCACTAATTCACGCTAATTTTATAGTTATAATTCTAAAATTTAATTCGTAAAAATTCGTGGCATACTAATTTTGAAAAATGATTATCACAAAAACAGACAAAATTTTACAAGATCCTAATATTCATTTTAATCAATTGCCACAAAAACAGAACTGATTTTTACCGTACTTTGCATTCTTAAATACATTAAAAATGAAAGCACTTACCTTCTCTACTTTCGGGAATTCTGATGTTTTAGAATATATAGAAATTCCAAAACCGGAATTAAAAAACGATGAAATTTTAGTCGAAATGAAAGCCATCGGATTAAATTTTGCTGATGTTTACAGACGAAAAGGAAATTATCACTTAAAAGGAAATCCGCCTTTTATTGCAGGTTACGAAGGCGCCGGAATTGTTGTTGATGCAAATAATCATTCTGAATACAAAGTTGGAGATCGTGTGGCTTTTGCCGATGTTCCTTTTGCAAATGCAGAATTGGTTGCAGTCAATGTAAATCATGTTCTCCCTTTACCGGAAGCCATTTCTTTTGAAACCGCTGCTGCTATTTTACTACAAGGTTTAACAGCACATTATTTAGCAACCGACAGTCACAAAACTCAAAAAGGCGAAACCGTTTTAATTCATGCCGTTGCTGGCGGAGTTGGACAAACCTTAACTCAAATCACTAAACTTTTAGGTGCTAATGTTATTGGTTTAACCTCATCACCTGATAAAGCCAAGGTTGCTATCGAACAAGGCGCAGATCATGTTTTTCTATACAATGAAGATTGGAAATCGGATGTTTTTAAAACTGTCCCAAATGGTGTCGATGTAGTTTACGACAGCATTGGAAGTACATTGAAGGGAAGTTTTGAAGTCACCAAAGAATGTGGGCAAGTTGTTTTCTTCGGAATGGCAGGCGGCGATCCCGAACCTGTAGATCCAAGAATGCTAATGGATACTTCAAAAACATTAACCGGAGGAGATTTATGGAGTTATTTAAACTCTAAAGATGAAAGAATCAAAAGAACCAATCAATTGTTCAATTGGATTATCGAAGGAAAAATTACGCTTTCGACACCAACATCTTTCAAATTATCCGAAGGAAAACTAGCGCACGATTATCTGGAAAGCCGAAAAAGTACAGGGAAAATAATTTTAATTCCTTAAATAAAGTTTTTCGCCACGAATTCACGAATTATTTTAAAAACTTAATTCGTGAATTCGTGGCGATTATTTTTTATTCAAAAATCTATAAAATCTACAACTGATTAATCTCAATCTTTGTCAACTCAGACAATTCTAAAATTCTGTCTACATCATTTTTATTTGCCACAAAAAACAAATAATTATCTCCATGTGTATCGTAAGTCATCAACTCAAGATTACGTTTCTCTAAAGCCGATTGAATATACGGAAACAAATCGTGGCTATAAGTTTCTTCCGGATATTCGAAATTCAAATCTTCACCTATCATTTCTGAGATAAAATATTCTGCATCTTCGGGATCAAATTTCCAATCGCTGTTCCAGCAATCTATACTTTCGAAGAAACTCCAATGATTTGCAACGATCTCGTGATATTCTTTTGATTCCTTTTTAAAATTCTTCAAAAGCTTTTTAGACTGCTTCTGAAGTAACTTTTCATCGACATTTCCTCTTGAAACCAGTTTTATAAATTCTTCAAAAATTTCCTGTGTCAATTCAACTTCTTCAGGCAACAAATTCTCATCAGAAGGGAGATTAACATTTTCCGGAATTGCAATATTTAAGTGTTGACAAATACCTTGTAAAACTCTTTCAAATTCTTTAAAACCTATTTTCTGAACATCATTTTTTGGATCATTAATGTCAATATATTCTGTATCAAGTATTCCTCTGGTATAATCCAGAAAATAACTGTTATTATACAAAATTCTAAAATCGTTGGTTTCTAAACTGTTTGTACAACAAAAGAAAATAGCGAAATTATGCAAAACATGTTTTAAATGCTTTTTCATTTCCGGAGTTGGCGGCTCAGTATAAAACTGAATATGGATATAATCGTATTCTAATTCTGCCTGAATATCCTCTTCAGAAATAGCCCCAATATTAAGCTTTTTATACAATTCGTTTAAAACTTCATAAGCATTTTCAAAACCTGCTTTCTTAATTTCGTTTTGCGCATCTTCATTATTAAATGAATTTGGAAACGAATATAAATTCACCGAAACTGTATCATGAATCCCTTTCATTTTAAACTCAAATCTATTTTCTTCATTATATAAAGAAGCGTAAATAGAATCAATAACATCAAAAGAAACAATTGATTTTGGGTCGTTATTTCTACCAAAGAAATTAGAAAAGAAGTTTTTCATAAAAACATATTATTTTAGAGTTTCAGCAATCATTAATGCACATTTTTCGCCGTCAATTGCAGCAGATATAATTCCGCCGGCATAACCTGCACCTTCTCCACACGGATATAAACCTTTTATTTGCAAATGCTCATAAGTTAGAGGATCTCTAGGAATTCGAACCGGTGACGAAGTTCTGCTTTCCGGAGCATGCAAAATTGCTTCGTTAGTCAAATAACCTCGCATCGATCTTCCGAATTCTTTAAATCCTTCGCGTAAAATCTGTGATAAAAAACCAGGAAAAACCTGCCCCATCTCTACCGAAGTTGTTCCGGGAACATAAGAAGTTTTCGGAATATCTGCTGAAACTTTATTTTGTGTAAAATCAATCATTCGTTGCGCCGGAACTTTCTGCGTTTCTCCAGCCAAATGCCAAGCTTTTTGTTCAATACTTTTCTGGAACTCCATTCCCGCCAAAGCACCAAATTTTGCAAAGGGCTTAAAATCTTCCAATTTTAATTCGATTACAATTCCCGAATTTGCTGTAGCCTGATCACGTTTAGATGGCGACCAACCGTTTGTAACCACTTCACCCGGGCTTGTAGCACAAGGCGCAATTACACCTCCCGGACACATACAGAATGAATACATTCCACGGCCATTAACTTGTTTTACGATAGAATACGGAGCCGGAGGCAAATGCTCTCCGCGATAATCGCAACTATATTGAATACTATCTATTAATTCTTGTGAATGTTCTGCACGAACACCCAAAGCAAAAGGTTTTGCTTCAATAAAAATTTTCTTTTTATCTAATAATTCAAAAATATCACGTGCCGAATGTCCGGTTGCTAAGATTAATTTATTAGCAAGAATCTTATCTCCGTTTTGTGTTACGATTCCTTCAACTTCATTATTTTTTACCAGAATATCAGTTACCCTTGTATCAAACAAAACCTGACCACCAAACTCGATGATTTTATTTCGGATATCTTCAATGATTTTTGGTAATTTATTCGTTCCGATATGCGGATGTGCTTCTACCAAAATATCTTCAGAAGCTCCAAAAGCTACTAGAAGTTCTAAGATTCTGGTTACATCTCCACGCTTTTTAGATCGTGTATATAATTTTCCATCAGAATAAGTTCCTGCTCCTCCTTCGCCAAAACAATAATTAGAATCTTCGTTCACCAAATGATCTACATTGATTGCTTTTAAGTCACGTCGCCGTCCGCGAACATCTTTTCCACGCTCGATTACAATTGGCTTTAAGCCTAATTCAATTAATTGCAGAGCAGCAAAAAGTCCCGCCGGACCTGCCCCAACAACAATCACTTCTTGTGCCGATGATACATCCTTATATATAGGTAGCTCAATTTTTGTTTCCTGAAAAGGTTCTCCCTGCAAATAAATAATAACTTTCAAATTGATTTTGATCGCTTTTTGACGTGCATCAATAGATCTTTTTAAAATAGAAACGTGTTGAATTCCCTTAGAAGAAACCTTTATTTGTTTAGACAAATAGTCTTTTAGCAACAATTCGTTTGCAGCTATTTCCGGAGTTACCTGAAGTAAAAGTTCTCTTGGCATTTTGTTTTATTTATTCAATTAGCTTTTCTATTTATGAAAAGAACATGCAAAAATAACATTTTGAAATGACTTTATATAATTAACCGCAAAGTGCGCTAAGATTTTTAATGGTATGGTTTTATAAAAACACAAAGTTCGCAAAGCTATATCAACAGAAAGCTTTGCGAACTTTGTGTTTTCTATGAGCAAAGTAAAATTAAATCTCAGCACACTTTGCGGTTAATTATATAATAACTTTTCTCCTCTTCCTAAAATAGACTTTGTACCTTTGCCTCTCTAAACCTTTGCACCTTTAAAAAAATGTCTAGAAAAATAAAACTAATATGGGATTTCCGTGGTCCGGCATCGGCAAAAACTGCTGAGCATCACGAAATTCATTTGAAAGAATATATTGTGATAGAAAAACTTCCGCTAAATATTACTGGGTTTAAAATCATAAACGAAATGCAGGCAATCGCTTTTATGGTTGTCACTGACGAAAATATGATTCAGGTAAGAGATGCTTTGAAACCGCATCGTGGGGAAGTATATACGGAGTAAAATTCCAAATTTTTAAATTCCAAACTCCAATTACTATGGAAAATTTCAAATAAAAAAATCCAAATTCCAAACTATCGCTAGCACTTGGAATTTGGAATTTAAATATTTAGTATTCCAAAATTGGAATTTAACTTTAGTTCGCTACTTCACTAATAAATTTAATTCGCATTAAACGCAATTCATCAATATCATAATCACCATCGAATTCTTTAAGAGCATCTTCGATTTTGTCTGATTCTGATTCCATGAAATAGTCGTGAATTTCTTCTTGCTGATCATCATCAAGCATATCATCAACCCAATATTTGATGTTTAGTTTTGTACCTGAATAAACGATTTGCTCCATTTCCTTGATCAAAGCATCCATAGACAAACCTTTTGCAGAAGCAATATCATTCAAGGATAATTTTCGATCTATATTCTGAATGATGTATAATTTATTAGCTGAGTTTACTCCTGTAGATTTCACCACTAAATCATCTGGGCGGATAATATCATTATCTTCTACATAACGACTGATTAGAGCAACAAATTCTCCTCCGTATTTTTTTGCCTTACCCTCTCCAACACCATGAATATTGTATAATTCAGTTAAAGTCATTGGATATTTTAAAGCCATATCTTCAAGAGAAGGATCCTGAAAAACTACAAACGGAGGAACTCCTAGTTTCTTCGCCACTTTTTTACGCAACTCGCGCAACATTCCCATTAAAACTTCATCGGCTGTTCCTGACGATTTTGCTGCTGTTACGATTGCTTCGTCTTCAGATTCATTGTATTCATGATCTTCGGACATCATAAACGAAACTGGTTTTTTAATGTAGTTTAAACCTTCTTTAGTGATTTTAACCACACCATAAGTTTCAATATCTTTAGACAAATAACCTGCAACTAAAACTTGTCGAAGTAATGCCATCCAATATTTTTCGTCATGATCTGAACCTGATCCAAAAAATGATTGTGTATCTGTTTTGTGTGCTTTAATTACCGCATTTATGCGACCTATTAATGTGAACACAATTTCTTTTGATTTATAAATATGTTTGGTATCGCGAACAATTTCCAATAATTTAACGACTTGCTCCTGGGCTTCGATTCTTGTTTTAGGATTACGAACGTTGTCATCCATATCTGCACCTTCGCCTGTTTCGCTGTCAAATTCTTCACCAAAATAATGCAACAAGAATTTTCTACGTGACATTGAGGTTTCGGCGTAAGCCACAACTTCCTGCAATAAAGCAAAACCAATTTCTTGCTCAGCAACTGGTTTTCCGGACATAAATTTCTCCAGCTTTTCTACATCTTTATAAGAGTAATACGCCAGGCAATGTCCTTCGCCTCCATCACGTCCGGCACGTCCGGTTTCCTGATAATAGCTTTCAAGTGATTTTGGAATATCGTGATGAATTACAAAACGAACGTCTGGCTTATCAATTCCCATTCCGAAGGCGATTGTTGCCACAACCACATCTACGTCTTCCATCAAGAACATATCCTGATGTTTGGCGCGGGTTTTAGCATCTAAACCTGCATGATAAGGAACGGCACTGATTCCGTTAACTTGTAAAACTTCGGCAATCGACTCTACTTTTTTACGGCTTAAGCAATAAATAATTCCGGATTTGCCTTTATGTTGTTTGATAAATCGAATAATATCCGACTCTATATTTTTCGTTTTTGTGCGAACTTCATAGTACAAGTTCGGTCTGTTGAATGATGCTTTAAAAGTGTTTGCATCAGACATATCAAGGTTTTTCAGAATATCTTCCTGAACTTTTGGGGTTGCAGTTGCGGTAAGTCCAATAATAGGAACTTGTCCTAATTGTTTAATAATGTTTTTCAGATTTCTGTATTCGGGCCTAAAATCATGCCCCCATTCTGAAATACAATGCGCTTCATCTATCGCAACAAATGAAATTGGCACGCTTTGCAAAAAAGCAACATATTCTTCTTTAGTCAAAGATTCTGGTGCGACATACAAAAGTTTGGTTAAACCAGATGTTATGTCTTTTTTAACCTGCGCAATTTCTGTTTTGGTAAGAGACGAATTTAACACATGGGCAATTCCGTTTTCTGAAGAGAGGCTTCGAATGGCATCAACCTGATTTTTCATCAAAGCAATTAAAGGAGAAACAACTATTGCTGTTCCGTCCTGAATTAAAGCGGGTAATTGATAACAAAGAGACTTTCCACCGCCGGTTGGCATAATTACAAAAGTATTCTTTTTATCTAAAATACTCGTAATGACTTGCTCCTGCAAGCCCTTAAATTGGCTAAAGCCGAAATACTTCTTTAATTCCTTGTGTATTTCAATTTCGTTTGAATTCATTCTTTATATTAATGGATATTTTGTATAAATTTGCAACACATAAAGATACAACTTTCTTTTATACATACAAATTTTAAATATTCTGTTTTGATCACAAAAGAAAATATATTGGCAATCGCCAAAAAAACCATACTATCTGAAAGTGAAGCAATTACAAAGTTAATTGATTTTCTGGACGAAAATTTCTACGAAGCAACACAGCGCATTTACGAAACCAAAGGTCGATTGATCGTTACCGGCATTGGAAAAAGCGCCATTATTGCTCAAAAAATGGTTGCCACTTTTAACTCTACCGGAACGCCATCTATGTTCCTACATGCTTCAGAAGCCATTCATGGAGATTTAGGAATGATACAAAAAGAAGACATCATTATTTGCATTTCGAAAAGCGGAAACAGCCCTGAAATAAAAGTTTTAGTTCCTTTATTAAAACGTTTCGGAAACACTTTGATCGCGATAACAGGAAATATGACTTCGTTTTTAGCCAAAGGTTCAGATTATGTTTTGAACACAACGGTTGACATGGAAGCTTGTCCTATAAATCTGGCACCAACAAACAGTACTACTGCACAACTTGTAATGGGCGATGCTCTTGCGGTTTGTTTGATGGAAATGCGTGATTTTAAACCTGAAGATTTTGCGGTATATCATCCGGGAGGTGCTTTAGGGAAAAAATTATTACTTCGTGTTAAAGATATGATTGAACATTCGTTAAAACCAATGGTCGATCCGGGTACTTCAATCAAAAAAGCTATTTTTGAAATATCAGAAAAAAGATTAGGTGTAACTGCCGTAATCGAAAATAATAAAATCGTTGGAATTATCACTGACGGAGATATTCGTAGAATGCTTAACGACAGAGATACAATTGCAGATTTAACGGCTAAAGATATTATGTCAAAAAATCCTAAAACAGTATCGTCAGAAACTATGGCGGTTGATGCTTTGAATATTTTAGAAGATTTTTCTATAACACAATTGATTGTTTCAGACAACGGCGAGTACAAAGGAGTATTACATTTACATGACATTTTAAAAGAAGGAATCGTATAATGGCAAAGAAAAACCTTGGCGAGATGTCATTTTTAGACCATCTTGAAGAATTAAGATGGTTATTAGTAAGAAGTACAATTGCAACAATGATAATGGCATTTGCTACTTATTTTGTTAGTGATTATTTATTTGATAAAATTATCTTAGGCCCAACCAGACCTACTTTTTTTACCTATGTATGGTTTTGTGATTTATCACATCAATTAGGTTTTGCGGATAGCATCTGTATTACCGAATTGAATTTCATCATCCAAAATACAGAAATGGAAGGCCAGGTTAACATCTTTGTATGGATGTGTCTTCTGGCTGGTTTCATCTTGAGTTTCCCTTATATTTTATGGGAAATTTGGAAATTTATCAGTCCTGCATTATATGTAAAAGAAAGAAAAAATGCTAAGGTATTTATATTCACTTCTTCTCTACTTTTCTTTTTAGGAGTATTATTTGGATATTTTGTAGTAATCCCAATGTCTGTAAATTTTGTTGCTACTTTCTCTGTGAGTGATGTGGTAAAAAACCAATTTACGCTAGACTCTTATATGGGAATGGTAAAAACAAGTATTCTTGGTAGTGCAATCTTTTTTGAATTGCCAATCGCTATTTATTTCTTAACTAAATTAGGATTAGTAACTCCTGATTTTTTAAGAAAATATTGGAAATATGCCGTAGTAATCATTTTAATTATTGCCGCAATTGTAACCCCTCCAGACGTAGTAAGTCAAACTATTGTAGCAATACCAATGTTGCTTATCTACGAAGTGAGTATCCTGATTTCGAGGATTGTTTATAGAAATAAATTGAAAGAAAATGTCTGATATCATACAAGAATTTAACGACTATCGTTCTAAAATGAACGAAAAATTATTAGCTGACAATAACAAAATTGTTAAGCGAATTTTTAATCTTGACACCAATGCTTATGCTCCGGGAGCTCTTGATGTAAAAACAAAAGAACTTTTAGGATTAGTAGCTTCAGCGGTTTTACGTTGTGATGATTGCGTAAAATATCACTTAGAAACAAGTCATAAAGAAGGCGTTACTAAAGAAGAAATGATGGAAGCAATGGGAATCGCAACTTTGGTTGGAGGAACAATTGTAATCCCTCATTTAAGAAGAGCTTACGAATTCTGGGAAGCTCTAGAAGAAGAAGCTGCAAATTAGAAAATGTGTCAATTAGAGAATTAGATAATTTCCTAAAAACTGTAATTATCTAATTTTGAAAGCGCAATATTTTGTTAATTCATTTATCTGATTGATTATTTTACTTTTAATTTGCCTCTTCTAATAAATTTTAAAATTGAATTGAGTTAGTTTTTCAATTATCTCATTTTCAAATTATCTAATTATCTAATTAAAATAATGAAGCTAAGAGCCGATAATTTAATCAAAACCTACAAAGGTCGTAGCGTTGTAAAAGGAATTTCTGTTGAGGTAAATCAAGGAGAAATCGTGGGACTTTTAGGTCCGAATGGTGCGGGGAAAACAACTTCGTTTTACATGATTGTAGGGTTGGTAAAACCAAATTCAGGAAATATTTATCTGGATGATTTGAACATTACCGATTACCCAATGTACAAACGTGCTCAACAAGGAATTGGTTATTTGGCGCAAGAAGCTTCTGTTTTTAGAAAGTTAAGTATTGAAGATAATATTCTAAGTGTTTTGCAATTGACTAAACTTTCAAAAGAAGAGCAGATTGCAAAAATGGAAAGCTTAATTGAAGAATTCAGTTTAGAACATATTCGTACGAATCGTGGAGATTTACTTTCGGGAGGAGAACGTCGTCGTACTGAAATTGCACGTGCTCTGGCAACTGATCCAAAATTTATTTTATTGGATGAACCTTTTGCGGGAGTTGACCCTGTTGCGGTTGAGGATATCCAGAGAATTGTCGCACAGTTAAAAAATAAAAACATCGGAATCTTAATTACCGATCACAACGTTCAGGAAACTTTGGCAATTACCGATAAAACATACTTAATGTTTGAAGGTGGAATTTTGAAAGCCGGAGTTCCTGAAGAATTAGTTGAAGACGAAATGGTTCGACGTGTTTATCTTGGACAAAACTTCGAATTACGTAAAAAGAAACTTGAATTTTAAAAAAGTTATATAGCAATGGTAAAAAGTGAAATGTAAATTACTTTTTACCTTTTTTTTTACAAATTACATTTTTCATAAATTTCTCAAATGAATTCACAAAAACCAACTCAGCAAGATTACAACAATTGGCATAACGATCCTAATAATTGGCATTTAGGAATGTTTTATTATAACAAGGAAGACAAAAGGATGTTTGTTCCCAAAAAATTAAAATGGGCCGGTTTTACGATAAACTTTGCAAATACAAAAGCAATTTTAATTACGATTGCTTTCCTTTTCTTCATATATACTTTGACACAACTGAAATAAAAATAAACAGTCACAATTTTCGACTACTTTATAGTACTGAAAATTGTGACTGTAAACTTTAGTCTACGGTTATAAACTGCAATTGCTCTAAATCGCCATTGTAGATATTAACATCAACACGATGTTTGATTCCGGGCAAAGATGCTTTCTCCGTAAATTGCCAAAAAAGCCAATCTGGTTCTATTTTCTCCCTGTAGAAATTATAGTTGGCAATCCAAAATAGATATCCTCCAAATTCTTCTTTCAGGAAATCGTCATAATAACGCTCTCCCGTATAAATTATAGGACGAACCTGATAATGTGTTTCTACTTTATTAAGCCAACGTTTCAATCCTTTTTTTAAACTATCCAAAGATTGATTCTTTGGTAATTTTTCTATATCCAAAACAGGTGGTAAATCGCCTTTTTGCAATTTTACTGTTTTAATAAAAAGATTTGCCTGCTCGATAGAGTTTTCATTTGGGCGGTAATAGTGATAAGCACCTCGCATAATTTTATGCTTTTTGGCACCTTCCCAATTTCTCTCAAACTGTCCATCAACTCTGTCATTTCCTGCCGTAGCACGAACAAAAACAAATTTAACAGGATATTTTTCTTCCAGAACTTCAACTTCATCCCATTGAACTTTTCCTTGAAATTCAGATACATCAATACCTATTACTTTTCCTTTATGGTTTTCGAGAACCTGAATATTTCTAACATCGGAAAGATGTTTATCTACCTCATCTTCATCTAAAACCTTATTTGATTTAAATCCAAGATAATATGCCAGTCCATCACGATAATGATAAACTGTGCTAAAAAAAAGTAATACTAAAAAAAAATAAATAATGAAACGAAGTCCACTTGCCAAAAATGATCTTTGAGGTTTCGTCTTTCTGGAATAAGAAGTTCGTCGTGTAGTTGTTTTTCTTGCCATTCAAATAAAACTACTTTTTCAAAAACAAATTATTCACTACTGAAAGTAATACATAAAAAATGATAATTAAAGGAATTGCTATGTATTGAAGCGACACTAGCAATATCAAAGAAATCACTAAAAATATTATTTGCAGCACATTATCCTTTATAGTAAACTTTTTAATTTTTAAAGCAAATAACGGAATTTCGGCATTCAAAATATAAGCACTACACAAAGTAATCACTAATAAAACCCATTGATTAGTTAATATTTCAAGCATCAATAAAGAATCTGAAAATTTTAAAACCAAAGGTAAACTCAATATAAAAAGAGAATTTGCCGGAGTTGGCAAACCAATAAACGAATCCGTTTGACGTGTATCAATATTAAAATTAGCCAATCTGTAACAAGATCCTAAAGTCACGATAAATCCTAAAAATGGAATAGCGGGATTTGTTCCTAATTCATGTGCACTGTTTAGAAACAAACTATACATCACAAAACCTGGCGCAACACCACTCGTTACCATATCAGCCAAAGAATCTAACTGCAAACCAAGCGGACTTGAAACTTTGAATAATCGGGCGAAAAAACCATCAAAAAAATCAAAAAAGATTCCTAAACAAACAAAGTAAAAAGCCA
Source organism: Flavobacterium sp. ov086 (assembly GCF_900187965.1). Classification (GTDB taxonomy): domain Bacteria; phylum Bacteroidota; class Bacteroidia; order Flavobacteriales; family Flavobacteriaceae; genus Flavobacterium. The sequence continues at coordinate 16,441 of NZ_FZNL01000008.1, forward strand.
ATTCATAATTAGAAGAATCGCCCGTTTCTATAGCTTTAGAAATAAAAACAACTGCAATACAGCCACAAAAAAGATTGATTAATGTAATTAAATTAGGAATGTGTTTTTTAATATTCATCTTTTAAAATTTTAGATAATGATAGGGGACAAATTTAGCATAATATGTCTATGCAATCTGCGTTTTTGCAAGAGTTTTTTATTCGAAAATTTGACTTTCGCAATATTTATCAAAAGGAATAAATTTGCTGAGTAAAATATTATATTTTTGGTAAAAATTAAAACAAACTTCGGTTTGCAAAAAAATATCCGTTGAAGAAAATCCTTGCGTTTTTATTATTTAGTAGCTGCACCGTACACTATGGACAAACTGTTCGAAAATATTCGAATGAATTTATGAATATTGGTGTCGACGCTGCCGCATTAGGAATGTCGAGTGCCGTAGTTGCTTCTACAAATGATGTCAATTCTGTCTATTGGAATCCAGCAGGTTTAACGCACCTTGAAGATCATCAGATATCTTTAATGCACGCCAATTATTTTGCTAATATCGCACAATACGACTATATAGGCTACGCAAGCCCAATTGATGACAGAAGTGCCTGGGGAATTTCGATGATTCGTTTTGGTGTTGATGATATTATGGATACTACTCAATTGATCGACAATCAGGGAAACATTGATTACAACCGAATTAGATTATTCTCTACTGCTGATTATGGTTTTACTTTTTCATATGCCAGAAAACTACCTGTTGAAGGATTTCAATATGGTGTAAATGCAAAAGTAATCAGACGAATTATAGGGAAATTTGCTAATTCCTGGGGTTTTGGTTTTGATGTTGGATTACAGTTTGAGCGAAATGATTGGAAATTTGGTTTGATGCTTCGAGATATTACTACAACTTATAATGTCTGGAATATTGACGAAAAAGAATACGAAAAAATTGCCAACGCTATTCCGGGAGAAAATAATACATTACCTGAAAGTACTGAAATAACACTCCCAAAAGCACAATTAGGAGTTTCAAAAAGGTTTGATTTCCACAATGATTATAGTCTGTTAGTTGCTACAAATCTAAACATGCGTTTTGAGCAGACTAATGATATTATATCGACAAAAGCTGTAAGTATTGATCCTGCAGTTGGTTTTGAATTTGGATATACTGATCTCGTATTTTTGAGGGCGGGAGCGGGAAATTTTCAGAATGTAACACAATTAGACAATACCGAAAAAGTAAATTTTCAACCTAATATAGGTTTAGGTTTTAAGTACAAAGGCATTCAGGTTGATTATGCTTTGACAGATTTAGGCAATCAAAGTACAGCTTTGTACTCAAATATTTTTTCTTTAAAGGTAGATTTAGGTATCTTTAGATAATTTTTATAACCCCTTTAAACTTCTTAAAATTTTAAATTATGAAAAATGTCATTTTCAAAAAAGCACTTTTTAGTTTACTATTCTTACTGAGTTTTATTGGTTTCAGTCAAAATTTACCTTTATCCAAAGAGGCTAAAATAAGTGTTATCACTTGTGGATTAGGTAACGAAACATATTCTTATTTTGGTCATACAGCCATTCGTGTTGCTGATCCTGCAAACAATATTGATCTGGTTTACAATTATGGCGCTTTTGATTTTTCGACTCCAAATTTTGTGATGAAGTTTGCAAAAGGTGATTTACAATATTTTGTTGTTGTACATCCATTTGTAGATTTCATGAATGAATATACATATGAGAAAAGAAGTGTTTTTGAACAAGAACTTCTTATTTCGCAGGAGTCTAAACAAAAGCTTTTTGATAATTTAAATACAACCTTACTTTCAGAAGACCGTTATTATACCTATAAATTTATTGATAAAAATTGTACTTCAATGGTTGTTGATATTATCAATAAAACTTTGGGTGGAGCAGTAATTACAAAAAAAGGAGATACTGATATTACTTATCGCTCTATTCTATTTCCTTATTTTGACGGACATTTTTACGATCAATTAGGAACAAGTATTATTTTTGGAACTAAAGTAGATCAATTAGGAACCAAAATATTTTTACCTTTTGAATTGAAAAACAGTTTAGAAAAAACTACTTTTCAAAAGCATCCTTTAGTAAGTACAAGTAAAACATTACTTAACTTTGAAAAAGAAACACCAAAATCCTGGTGGAATAACATTTATTCGTATCTAATTATTCTTGCTTTTATTGTTGTAGTACATAACAAAGTAGTAGATAAAATCTATCTTCTGATTGTATCTTTTGTGGGGATATTTTTTGTTATTATGGGATTTTATTCTTTTCACCACGAACTGGCGATGAATTACAATGTACTCTTGTTTAGTCCGCTTTTATTGCTTTTACTTCTTTTCTCAATACTAAAAAATAAAAGATGGACGTATCGATTTGCAGTTTTACATTTGATTTTTCTGATAATTTATACTATTTTCTTAATCAATAAAGCCCACTTTTTTATTGTTTTACCAATGATAATTACAAGCGGATTTGTTTTAGTAAGAGTAGCAATCCGAAACAAAAAACGTATTCCAATTATTATTTAATCTATTGTCCCCGATAGAATAAAACTGTTGTAACCGTTTTAAAAGTGATACTTAAATCAAGAAAAATACTTCGATGTTTGATATAATATAAATCATACTGAAGCTTAATTAAACTCTCATCTATAGATTCTCCATAAGAATAATTAACCTGCGCCCAACCGGTTAGTCCAGGTTTTATTACATGTCGGGTTTCGTAAAAAGGCATTATTTGAGCAATTTCATCAACAAAAAAAGGTCTTTCAGGTCTTGGCCCAATTACAGCCATATCTCCTTTTAGAATATTAATAAATTGTGGTAATTCGTCAATTCTTGATTTACGCATAAATTTCCCAAATGGAGTTACACGTTTATCATTTGAAGCTGCAAAAACAATCCCGTTTGCCTCTGAATTTTCTACCATTGTTCTAAACTTATAGATTTTGAAAACAATGCCGTTTTTACCTACTCTCTCTTGCGTATAAAACAAACTTCCTTTATTGGCAAACAAGTTTCCAATAAAAATAAAAGGAATAAAAACAACACAAATTAACAACCCTGTAAAAGATAAAAAAAACTCAAACAATCGAATAAACGACAAATACAACTTATTGTTATTACTACGGCTAAAAGGAAAAAAGCGATAGAAATCTCTCGAAATATAGTGAACTGGAATGCGATGTGTTTTACTTTCATAAACTTGTGTGTACTCCCTTATTATATTTCCTGACTCTAGTAAATGAAGTAATTGTTGGTATAAATCGGCGGTGATTCCATCTGTTTTCTGAGAAGCAATAACAATTTCCGAAACATTATTTTTGCTTACAAAAGATTCCAGATCATTCTTTTTAATCTCTTTTACGTAATGAAATTTCAAATTTTCCTCAGACATTGAGTCTGAATTTACAAAACCAATAATTTTATAATGCGGATCTACATTTTCAAGCCCTAAAACTAATCCTTCTACCTGATCCTGATCGCAGATTAAAACTACATTTTGGGAAAAACGATGTGATGCCAAAAAAAGCGCATAAAAAAAACGCCATAATAATATAACACTCAATATTGAAAAGTAAAAGATCAATACAATTAATCTTTGCTTAGGAAGTTCCGGAGACAAAACAGGTGTAAACAGATATACCAAAGCTGCTGTAGTAGTTGTAAGGACTACACTTCGAAGAATTTGAAATTGATTACTGGCAACTTGCAAATTATACATTTCGAAAATAGTTCCAAAAGCATTGATATAGCAAACGAGTAAAACTGGACCAAAATAACTACTACTTTCCAAAACAAAATAGTGATAATCAAATATTAAACTCAGCAAGTATAAAACCGAAAAAACAAAAAAAGCATCACAGACACGAAGCAAAATTTTTCTTTCCGAGATTTCGAAGTGCATTTTTTTATTTGAAAGCATTTGTTCTATTTGTTTAGGGGCGTTAAACTGAGGCAAATATATTATAAAAAAGAGAACTTAATCGATCGAATTTTCTGCTCTTTCAGGAATTTTAACTTGAACTAAAAGAAGTGTCATACCATACATAAATGCAGGCGCTGCGATTCGCATCGCGGCATGATTTATTGTTAATAACCAAAAAACATAAAATGATAAAAAATACAGATGCTGCCGGTTGTTTATATATAACACAAACGGAGTAATAAATAATATCAAAAGCCCAAAAATACCAAATAGTCCATGTTCGCAAAGCATTCTTGTTATTTCATTGTGCGATGCCACGACCTCTCCCATAAGTTCAATCCTTTTAAATTTACTTAATCCTGCACCTACTCCCAAAATAGGATTGTCCAAGAAAAGCTTGATCTCTGCGTCCATAATCTCTTCTCTACCTCCCAAACGATCTTTTTTTACTCTTCCTAAACCATCCTGATTTGCATATCTTTTATTAATTAAACCACTGGTCTGAAGTGAACTATAAGTCCAAATCCCTGTAGCCATAAAACCCGTTAAAAGAAAAACCAAAGTGAACTTTCTTTTACCTCTGGCATTTGAAAAATAATATAATAGAAATAACAGACATACAATCATAACAACAGCAGTAATAATACCACCTCGAGAAAAAGTCACAATACCTCTGTAACTAATAAATATCAATAAACTTGCATTTACTAACATTTCAAATTTTGACTTTGAAAATAATATTAACTGGGTAAAAAAAACAAATATCCCAAATCCTAAAATTGTTGAAACTTGATTTGGGCCAAACCCACCAGAAGTTTCAAAGTTAGACTGTGTGCCTGAAACTACATCTTTCACACTTGGATTATAAAGAAACAAGTATATTGTTGTAGTTATAATTGGCAGCCCCATGGTAACTAAAAGATTTTGAAGATCTGTAAACAAAATTTTTCTTTTAAACATGTATATCGCACATACAGCTAAACAAAACGGTCCCGATAAGTTAAAGAACAATACTTTCTTTACATCTATATTAAAATTCTCAAAGCCGGAGGTAATTAAAATACCGGGGACGAACAAGAGTAAAAAAAATACATAGATGACTGAATTCGAAAAAAAATTGCTATACATCATGCCACAAATCATAAAAAACATGACGCAAAACTTCACATATTCATTATTAAAATTACCTCCTGTCATACGAAGAAAAACCTCTACACCAACTAGATATGCTGCAACAAACAATACTTCATTATTTTTATTCTTAGTTCTATACACTAAAAACATTCCAACTATTGGAATTAAAAGCGCATAAATCTTAGATAAAAAAGGCATAACAAAGACTGCCAAAGCAATTGCTGCATGAATTAAAATTAGGTAGACATATGATAATTTTATATTTTTCATTGGTTTAAAGGCCTTTTTAAGTGGTAGGAATAATTAAAGAACCCAACCATGAAATGTATTTTTTTACGATTGATTCCTCGCTATAATTTAATTCAATTTGTTTATTCAAGTTCATTCCCATCTGCTTCCTTAAATTTTGATTTTCAATTAATTTTTGAATTGACTCTACAAAATGATTTAAGTCATTTGACTTTACAATAAATCCTTCGTTTTCAGAAGTAATTACTTTTGAAATTTCTCCAACATTTGTAGCTACAACAGGCAATTTATGCAAACCATATTCTAAGACTGCCAATGAAAGTCCCTCTGAAAATGACGGCAAAACGGCTATTTCTGATTGTTCCAGTGCTGAAGCAATATTATCTGTTGACCCATAAAAAAATACGGTTTCTTCGAGTTTTAAATTATTGACTTTTTGATTTAAAATATGAGAATATGAATCCTTAAAATCTTTTCCAATTAAGTGAAAGGTCCATTCAGGAAATTTTTTATGAATTAAATTAGCCGCATCAATCAACAATTCATGATTTTTTTGAGGACGTAAATTAGCTACACAAATAATCCTCTTAGCCGGCAATCCTTTTAAAGAAACTTCATTTTTTAAGAGAATAGAATCGCCAATAAAATTAGGAAAATATGTGATACTAGAACACCATAAATAAGATTGGGCCCAGTTTTTTAATGCTGAATTTACAGAAATTATACCCGTAAAAAAAAATGATCCAATTTTTAAACCTATATTTTTTCTTGATGATAAATCCTGAGAAATTCCATAATGATCGTGCCAAATAATTTTAACTTTCGGAAAGGTAAGTTTAACTAAAACTGCAATAAAAAAAGAGGAGCTGTGAGCATGAATAAAGTTGATTTTATTTTTCTTTATATATGTTCTAAGCCGAAAAACAGCTTGAAAATCAATTTTCCTCTTTTTATTGAGAAATAAATAATTAACACTTTTATCTATCTGCCCCAAAAGCAATCCTTCCTTTCGAGTTGCAATTAATCCCGAAAACGCAATCTTTTTAGATAAGCCATTTGCATAAATTACGGACATCCGTTCTGCGCCACCTGCTTCTAATGAATCTATAATTTGTACAATTCTCATTTTATTAAGAGCTTTTTTATTTCAGATTCAAAAAGATCCGTTGTATAATTTTGTGACCAATCACAAGCTAATTTACTTTTAGCAGTAAAGTTCTTTTCATCATTAATCAGTTCATGAATTTGAAGTAAATCTTTATTAATATCCATATCTAATAAAATCCCTCTCTTACCATTATCTATCATAAAAGGTACACATGAAACTTTTGTAGCTATCGGAACACATCCCCAAAACATACCTTCGGCAACTACTTTTGGCCAACCTTCGCTTTTAGAAGGCAAAATAACAAAATGACTTTCCTGATATGCTTTTTTTATAATTTCTTTACTTTGATTTCCTTTAAAAAAAACAAACTTTTCTAATTTATTGTCTTTAATATATTTTTCCAAATGTACTCTTTCCGGACCTTCTCCATAAATATTCAATACGATTTTGTTCCCTTTCTTTAATAATCCTTCAACTAACTGCAAAGCATACATTGGATTTTTTCCTGAAGTTAGGCTTCCAACAAAAACAAATTGTTGTTGTTCCTTAAAATCAGCCTTAATACTTGTTTCTTTCTCATTTTCAGAATATGTCGCAGTAAAAAAAGATTTTATATTTTTTGACTGTCTTTCCCAATTTCCATAAACCAAGACCTGTATGTTCCTTGTCAAAAAGGTATTATTTAGAATGTATTTTTGTATTTTGTATGTCCATGGCTGTTTACTTTTGGGATCCCAATTTCCCGCATATTTAGCTGACTTAATTTTATTTGGAAATAGAATCTGAACAAAACATCCTAATAAACCAACATTTCCGGGACAACGCAAATGAATATGATCTGCATTTTTCATAGCTTTAAACAAAACTACACAATTATAAACGCTACTAAATAAAGACTTTACAATGCTTTTGAAAGTTTTTAAATTAGAATCAACCAGTTTAAAATGAAACGGAATCTTAAAAGGTATTTCAGAAATTAAAAGTCCGTTATCTTCATTCCAAACAGGACAACAGAAAATAATTTCATCACTAAACTTTTTCAAAATAACTAATTCATTTACATAAGGACTATATGCATAAATACTTCCGTCTTTATAAATTAAGGGTGCCGTCGATACAATTAATAATTTCATCAAATGTAACCTTTTGATCCCTTATAGGAAATTATTATAGCCGGTACTCCTAACACAACGACATCATCCGGAAAAGAATCCTTTACCATAGAACATGCGCCAATCAATACATTGTTTCCGATAGTGATCTTACCTGCGACCACTGCATTAGCACCAATGTAAACATCGTTGCCTAAAACTGGTGTTCCTCTATTTTCATCAACACCCGAAACACCTATAGTTACTCCTTGTGAGATATTACAATTATCTCCAATTATAACATTTGAATTTAAAATTATACCTCCAAAATGTGCAATGTAAAAAGAATGCCCAATTTTTACAGAGTACGGAATTGAAATACCTGTCATCATCTCAATAGCTTTTTGCCATATTAAAAACAAAAAAAGTACTGGAACCTTAATAATTCTGACTCTTAAATTTGCGTAAATATAGTGAGCAAGTCTGTATTGAAAAGTTGCCCAAAAACCTTGGGTAAAAAATACTACAGTAAAAAAATTACCACCATATTTTTGATACTTTTTATAATCTGAATGAATAAGTTGAAATAATTTCATCTCTTAATTGATACTCTAGTTTTTAAACAATCTGTTACTTACTAACCGGTTTGCTAAAAAACAAACTCCACCATCCTACTACTCTACCAATTGTCTCTGTAAAAGCTGCCTTTTTATCTCTGTCTGTAAAAACATTTGTAAATCTAATTATAGTTAGCATAATAATAATCGCATTCCATTTAAAATGATCTTCCAAACTAGGATTATGATTTTTTACACGCCAGACATACCAGCCATTTCTAACTACCATTTTTCCGTATTTATACTGATTTGGCCGCCCTGATGGGGCATGATAATGAGATAGCTTTACTTTAGTATTTATTACATTTCTACCAAATTGCAAAGCTCTTAAACTAAAATCAGCATCTTCATATAAGCCGTAACCAATGAAAAAATTCGAAAACATAATGTTATCAAAAACACTTTTTCTAAATGCCATTGACATACCAATTAACAAATCTACATCATAAGTTTTTCCTGTCATTGGAAAACCACATGTTTTGCCATGAGAATATGCAGGCATTTTACCGGGTCCTAAATTAGAAGCTAAACCTAAATAATTTCGAACAACATTTCGTAAACCTTCTTTATACACAAATCCTTCAAATAAATATTGCCTTTTTGGGTTGTAAGAAACGTTCTCATCTTGCGGCTTCCATTTGTATTCATTTATAGCAACACCTCCAACGCCAATAATATCATTACTATTTTGAAATGTATTTATAATTTCAGCAAAATAATCACGTTCCAGAACTGTATCATCATCTAAAAAGCAAACAATTTCCGAATCTGAGTTCACTTTAGAAATTCCAAAATTACGTTGTCTGGTTAGTCCTCTGTTTTTATCAGACACTAAAAAATATTTAATACTCTTAAAAGAGTTTTCTTTTAGAACGTTTTCTGTATTGTAATTTACTGACCCATCAATTATTAAAATTTCGTTGGGATAAAGCGTTTGATTCTGAACTGATTTCAAAAGTAAAATCAAAGATTCAGGCCTCATATAGGTACAGACTATTAATGAAAATTTCATTACTTATTTTTTAATTCGTTAGCCCAAAATAAACTCTGTTTCCATTGTTTTCGAAAATTGTTCAAGTACTTAATTGGATTTTTTACCTTCTGAACTTTATAAAATTTAAAAAACAATGTTGTTTTATATCCTTTAATCTGTTCTGGTGTTTTATGCAATTGGTTGTACAACATTATTGTTGGTGATGGCTTTGGCTGAATAACATCATTTTGCCAAGCCAGAACTGGTTTCGTTCTAAAACCTCCCATAGGTGCACTTAAGTGCGAAATTTCAGGATCAGGAAAAAATAAAACATCAGCTCCTAAATTCCTTAATTGCATTCCGAAATCACTATCCTCTCCATAACCAAACTCAAATCCCATTCTAAAATGAGCTTTTTCAAGTAAATTACTAGTAATAAAACTATTTCCTGATCCAAAAAAAGGAACTTGATTTACATTGTTATTTTGTTTCTTTTCACCAATTTTTGGATAAAAATTATTTGAAACTCTAGAGCCATATTTTACACAATTTCTGAGGGTATCTTCTATTAAATTTGGTCCGAACCGGTTATCATCATCATTTAAAAAAACCCATTCACTGACCACTTCGTTCAAAGCTAAATTTCTTGCATTACAAGCACCTGCCTGATGTGTAAAAGTATGCTTTATGACAAATGGCCAATTTTCATTTGTAATATAATCAAGTTCTGATGTGCTATCTAAAATTGGATTTTGTTCTACTATAATAACGTTTTTTGGTAAATGACTCTGAACAGACAGATCTTTTAGTACATCGTATAAATATTTTTTTCTTCCGATAGTAGGAATTATAACATCTATGGTGCCGTTTTCAAGTATCTTTTTTACGGATTGAACTTCAACAAGATCTAACAAATTATTATTGACCCTTCTTCTTCGATAAAACAAACTAAAAACAAGTGGCAAAATTGTCACTTTTCTTTCATAAATGAAAAAATTAAGAAATAATAAAAATACCCAACTTAACTTGTAATGTTGTTTTATAAATCTAAATAAAACATATAAACTTTGTTTATCCTTATCTAACTCACCCGCGATATCTTTTAATAATGCTGGTTCAGAGTAACACAACAGTCCCAAAGGCATCGCCAACTTAGCTAAAGAATTCAAAAAATAATCAAAATTGTTTGATATCTTAATTTCATTTCTAAATGGCAATAAAGCTGATGCATGTATACCTCCAACAGAACTGCTCATTTGCCAGGTTGGATAAGATACTTTTTTATTAATATTTATAAAAGGAGTTCCCTCAACATAACCAATACCTTGAGACAAAAACGCGTTTTTTGTCAAACTATAGGAAGCCATTATCTTATGATGATGAAAAATACTTTCTAATTTCAGGAAATTTAAGCTTGCTTTTAAATTGGTATTACACCAAATTATCAAATCATCAGGATAATCATTTGCAATTTTGAATAGTGTACTCGGGATATTGGTTGATAAAATATTGATGTTTTTTCCATCGCGTTCAATCTCTGTAACCTTATTATATTGATGAAAAACAACTATCATTTCTTTAGTCCGTTTTTATTGATTATTGTTTTATAAAATTCAATATTTTCAAAAACAACTTTATCAATATCAAATTTGTCTTCAACTCGAGCTCGGGCATTATCACCCATTTGCAGACAAAGCAGGTCATTTTTCAGTAATTTTATAATTCTGTCTGAATATAGCTGATGATCTTCAGGATGCACCAAAAAACCACTTTCTTCGTCAATAATAAGTTCGTTTGCCCATCCAATATTACTACTAACAACTGGCTTCTTCATTGCCATAGCTTCAATAGTGACCATTCCTAAAGTTTCTGCAAAAGTTGGAAAAACACAAATATTTGCTTTTCTTATATAATTTTGAACTTCATTATATGGAATCTTACCCAAATAATCTACATATTTTAAATCATCATCTTTGAATTGATCTTGCATTAATTGCCATGTAGAATTTGTGCCTGTTTTTATATCTGAAGAATCTCCGCCAATCAAAACTAACTTAGCTTCTGGCGAAAACTTATGCACTTTATTAAAAATTTCGGGTAACTCAAGAACCCCTTTTTTTCTGATTAAAGTTCCAACATAAAGAATTAACCCTTTTTCGTAAGTTAAAGGAAACTCATTTGTAAAATTTCTTAACTCTATACCGTGGTGAATCGTTTTTATAACCTTATTTTTTATGCCAAATAGTTCTTTTGACAGTTCTCCTGCAAAGCTCGTTGGCGCAATAAATGCTTGTGCGCCATTTATTGCTCTTTTTTCAAACCAGAAATTTTTAGCTTTCTGTTTCCTTTTTTCTAAATGGCAAAAGTAGGCATCACTTCCGTGAAAGCGAATCACCAGAGGAACTTTAAAACTCATAAAAGCGGTGATCCCAGTCCAATCCGGTGCTTCAATGATATTTATATTCTTTTCTGCAATTATCTTATTAATAAACTGTTCTATTTTTTTTCTGCTAAAATAAAACTTAAGAAAATTGACATCGCTATCTATTAGACTATAAATAGTAACATTTTCTTCTTCAATAATAAACTCGTCTTTTTGTCCGTATACAAAGACGGAAACCCTAACATTACATTTGCTTAGTTTTTCAACTAAATTGTAAACACTGGTTCCTAATCCACCATCGTGCCCAAAGGCCTTATGGGGATAATGCGATACTATATAAGCAACATGTAAGTTTACATCCATATTTATTTTATTGGAAGCACTTTTTTTAATGCTCTTTTAAGCTCTCTTTTTTTTCTTTTTATAAACTTTTTGAAACTATAACCATAGCCTCCAAAACGGTTGAACTTTCCTCCATAAAAATATAATATGCTGCTACAAGGTTCTAAAAATTCATTCTGATCTTCAACTGATTTTTTAGTTCTTTCTAAATAAACTTCAAAACTTCCTTTTCTTTTTTCGTTTTTTGGAAAAGAAAAAATAGTAGAGAATAAGCCAAAATCTTTTTGCTGAAGAAACTCATTATAATTTAAATACTTTGAAACTTTAAATAATTTAATTAATTGATTAACGACTAAACTAGTTTCTGTTTTTCGTAACTTTAAATAAGACGAATAAATTAATAAAGGAGGCAAAAAATAGTCTTTTTTTATAACATAAATATTGCTAAAGGAATCTGTTTCATTATTAGCCTCGATTATTTTTACGTCAAAATAACTAGAAATATATTCTTTAATTTCGTTATAATTTTTCCTTGCCTTTATATTAAAAGCCGTATCGTTGAGTTTAACTTTATTTTCGAGATGATTAAATTTTATCCATCTATCTGAATAGTAATCTTTATCATTAAGTTCCCGACTCTTTAATCCATCGAAATTTTTTAAAGGTCTTATTATTTTTGAATCGCTTTTTTCACCTAACCACGCTGTCCACCATGAAAAGGTAGAATTACTAATAATAAAGTCATCGCACATTGATCCTAAGCATAATTGCTCGATCTCATTTAGTCCGCTTCCAAAAAAGGCGTTTTCCAAAAAAGAAAAATGAAACTTGCAATATTTTATATCATCACTTAAAATGATTAAACTACAAGATTGCCAATCCGGAAAAAATCGCGCTAAACTATTCAAATAATAATTAATTGGCAACTGAAAATAATCCGGATGATTTACAAAATCGCCTCTTCTAATTGAGATCAAAATTGTTCGCTTGCTAAAAGCATTACTATATAAATTTTTAAGTCTATCAATTAAAGAATCCGAAAACTCAAAATAATACTTTGTTAAAGCTCTATCAAAATATTTCTCAGTTTGCAGCCAGCCGGAAAGATCATAATCTTCTGTGTTTAAATTCCACTCATGATAATTATATTCTTTTTCTTCAACATTTATAAAACTTGAAAAATCTGATGTTAAAAGTGGTAATTTGTTTTTAAAATGATCCTGATATTTCCAGTTTAAAAAAGCATATTGCTGATTATTTGTAGCACTCAATCCAATGGTAGATGCAATTTGAAAAAGCTGGTTTCCCAAATTTCCTTTCTTTCCTATTTTAGAGTATGTTATCATTTTTCGTGAGATCTTCTTTAACCCAAGTGTTTATTTATTAAAAAAATCTTTTAAAATTCTGGCAGTAAACATTCTTGCTCCGGCATCATTCATGTGTCCACATGACGAAAAATACTTATCCTCGATTACTACATTCTCATAATTATGAATTTCAGGATATGCCTTTTTTACTTTATCAAAATAGTTCATCCCTTTAACATTTTCGCACATTGGGGTCATAACTGCAATAAAATTAATATTGTTTTCCTTGCAAATATTTTTTATTTCCTCATAATATTTATTGTGAGGTAAAGGGTTTAGATTTACAATATCATTTTTCATATTACCATTTTTATGCTTCTGTAAAGGATAAAAACCAAAATTATCCAGCGCATTTGTTTTTTTATCAATCATAGTAAAGGCAACTTCTCTAAATCCTATTTTAGAGTCGTATTTTATATACCTGTAAAATGGCAAATAATATATTTCATTAAAATTTTCCTGATCCTCGAACTGATTTTTTATTATAGTTGAATTATGAATGTAAGGTAAAAACTTAGCTGAAATTGGTTCAGATCTGTGTTCAATTGCAAGGTTAAGATCCGCTTCGACAATAACATTTTTAATTTCCCATTTTCTTTCAACCATTAATTTCAATAACAATGAGGCTTCAAATAAATGAGCTGCACTCATTCCATAATTAAAGGTTTTTAAACCTTTATCCTGAAACATTTGCGCCACAAAATGATTATTAGCCCTTGATGAACCTAGAATAACTACATCGTATTTCTCGGATTTTGAATTATAAACATTTTCAATTTTTCCTCGTCTTTTAGCTTTCATGAAAACAGCTGTATAAACTCCATCTAAAACAACCGCTATAAAAACTGTTAGAAGAACTATCTTGCTTATATAAATTAGAAAATTTTTCATTAAAATTGGAAATATATGAATTCTTTATAATCTGAAAAGGTTCCAAAAGCCATTATTGCAGCTATTGCCAAAGCTATTTTAAACACGCTTCTTTTTCCTGAAAGTGGTTCTGTTTTTGTTCGATTATTCCATTCTACACAAACAAATATCCCTATTATGAGAAGCAACTCATAATTGTAACGATCATTTTCCATATATTGAAAACCGAAATTTCTGTTCGTAAAAATTTGCTTTAAATATAAAACAGCATCTGATACTGTTTTGGCTCTAAAAAACACCCAGGCAACACAGGTCAATAAAAAAGTATATAGAATACTCATTACTACTTTTACAGAATCAATATTCCATTTTAGTACAACTGCATCCATATTATTTCTATTTCTATTTGATAAAAGTAAAGGCAGAAAATAAACGGCATTTATAAAACCCCAAAAAATGTATGTCCAACTTGCTCCATGCCAAAAGCCACTAACTACAAAAATGATAAACGTATTTCTAACTTTCATCCAAATTCCTCCTTTGCTTCCGCCTAACGGAATATACAAATAATCCCGAAACCAGGATGAAAGCGAAATGTGCCAGCGTCGCCAAAATTCGGCAATATCTCTTGAGAAATAGGGATAATTGAAGTTTCTTAATAAATCTAAACCAAACAATTTTGAAACTCCTAATGCAATATCAGAATATCCTGAAAAGTCTCCATAAATTTGAAAGGCAAAATATATTGCTCCTAAGATTAGTGATGAAGAATTCATAGCTGTGTAGTGATCAAAAATATCATTGGCATAAGTTGCACATGAATCTGCAATAACTACTTTTTTAACCAGACCCCAAATAATTTGACACACACCATCCTTAGCCATCTGAAAATCAAATTCTCGTTTTACTTTTACCTGAGGCAGTAAATGTGTTGCTCTTTCTATAGGACCGGCAACTAATAATGGAAAATAACTTACGAATAAGGAATAGTCAATGAAGTTATATTCGGCTTTTATTCTTTTATAATAAATATCAATTACATATGATAATCCATGGAAAGTATAAAATGAGATTCCAACCGGAAGTATTACCTTTAATAAAATTGGACTTGCCTGAATTCCAGCTGAATTTAGCAATTCAGAGAACGAAGTAGCGAAAAAATTGTAGTATTTAAAAACACCCAAAAAACCGAGATTAACTGAAATACTTAACCAAAACCAAAATTTTCTATTTTTTTCTGACCTCCCTTTTTCGATTTGAATTCCGGTGTAATAATCCAGAAATGTAGAAAAAACTAATAAAAACAGGAATCTCCAATCCCAACAAGAATAAAAGTAATAACTGGCAACTATTAATAAAGCATTCTGGGTACTTTTAGTTTTATTAAAAACAAACCAATACAAGAAAAATACGATTGGCAAAAAAATGGCAAAAGCCAGAGAATTAAAAAACATAAAATTATATCAATATTTAAATAACACAAGTATTTTACTTGCGAAGATGTTTTACAAAACTATGCTACTATTTTTTTTATAGCTTGAAAGATACGTTGAGATGCATATTGTGGTGAATGTTGATTAATTTTCTCAAACCATTCTTTGGCATTTACAACTATATGCTTTTGATTTTCTAAACCAAATTTTATTTTTTCAGCAATTTCATCTGAATTGTTTACCCATATTACCGCTTCTTTATTTGGCATAGACCTGAAATGCACGTAATTATAAATTTTATCTACAGACCAGTTTTCATCATTTTTGTCGACCACATCATAATTAATAAAAGCACATGGTTTTTCATGACTTGCATAATCAAATACCATTGAAGATCCCAGATTTACAACCATCTCTGTATGCATAATAGTATTAGTCTGTAAAACCAGATCTGCTTTTGTTGGCAAAACGGTATTCCATTGTTCCCCATTTTTCTCCCAAAGTGGTTCAATTGGATTTATAACGTCTTTATAATCTTCGAGCACTTTATCATAACGATTTGAAAAATCTACGGGGCATCGTCTAAAAATAACGCCTAACGAATATCCGTTTTTATTCAGGTTTCGAACAGCATTTCCTATATCCGATAAATATTGTGGATCATCAGGACAGGTTACAAGATCATCACCAGAGTAACAAATGTATTTTTTGTTTAGATCTAATTTATTTTGCTCAAAGAAAGTTTCTCTCGAGACTATATTATCAATCTCAAAATGTGCTTCAAACTGCGGAGTTCCTGTAACAAATATTTGATTTTCTTTTATGTACGGATAATAATGCAGTAATTCTTTTTTCATATGTTCACTCCATACAAAATAAAAATCCGTTTCAACAACCATTGTTGCTTTTGGCAAATTATCCCATGAAAAAATGAAAGTTGCTGTTGGTATTCCTAACTCCTGTGCAGCTAAAAGAGGCGCAATTGCCAAAACCGGACGTTGATTAGTACAGAAAACTATAGCAGGTTTTTCTTCTTTAAGTGTTTTTAAACAGTCTTGAAAGTAAGCTGTTTTACACTCTAATTTTTTAATTTTTTGGCGAATTCGTTCTAGTCCTTTTGGAGAAGAATTCATAGTAATTAAAAACTGAGCTAATAAATTTTTAACTGCTGGTTTTATTGATTTATATGAAAAGGGAAAGCGATAATCATTGTACACATTATCATTTTCTCTTTTTATATTTAAATCAAGTTCAATATGTTTTCGGGCATTTTTATAACTATCGGCTAACGGATGCGATTTTGCTTTGTTTATTTTTATCTCTTTAAACCCTAAATCAGTTAATTTAAAAGGAGTATTGTTCCAATATTTAATTTCAAAATTCTCATCCAGTCCTAGCTGGTTAAATTTCGAAAAAGCAAAATTCCTAAGGCCGACCCCATCAGGTAAAAAAATAAAAATTTTATTATTTTTCATTAACTGTCTCTAAATTGTTTTTGGTGATTGAGCTGCCAAATATCCGATTTTTGCAGACATTCCAAAAACAAATCAGTACTATTTCCGTTACCAAAATCATGATCTGCATGCTGAATTTCATGTGAATCTATAATTTTCAACGCTTCTTCGATTCTCTTTTGAGAATAATCTGTATTGACAATATCGGCATGAACAGCCCTATTTTGCTGACGAGTACCAATATTAATAATTGGGATTCCGTAATATGGAGCTTCTCTAATTCCGGCACTGCTGTTACCAATTATAAATTGACTGTTTTTTAATAAAGTCAGAAAATACTCAAATCGCAACGATGGAAATATTCTAAATCTTGAATTATTTTTTATTGTATTATAAGCATCAATAATAAACTGACTTCCCAGATCATTATTTGGATAAATTATAATATAATTATGATTATCATTAAGTAACGAACTTACAAAATCATTGGCATATTTTTTCATATGCTGAAACTCGGTTGTAACCGGATGAAACATGACAATAGCATATTGATCAAAATCAATCTCATAATATTTTTTTACCACCTCAAGTTCGGGCAATTGATCTGAAAACATGATGTCAATATCGGGAGAACCTATTTCAAAAACAGATTGTGGAATCTCGCCCATTTGCAACAGTCTTTTTCTTGCTTCAGCATTAGAAACAAAATGAATGTGACTTAGTTTACTAACACTATGTCTAATTAATTCATCGACAGTTCCTGAAATTTCTCCTCCTTCAATATGGGTAACCAGAATATTATTTAGGGAGCCAACAATAGCACCGGCAAGTGTTTCGACGCGATCACCATGAACCACTATCATATCTGGATTAATGTTTTTACAATAATTTGATAACCCTTCAATGGTTTTAGCAAGAGTCAAGTCCATTGTAGTTTCATGGGTATGATTTTCGAAAGTATGTATATTTTTAAAATTGCAACGCTCAATTTCGATCAAGGTGTAACCATACTCTTCTTGTAAATGCATACCGGTTACAAATACAAAAACCTCAAATTCCTGTTGTTGTTCAAGAATTGAAATTAGTGATTTGATTTTTCCAAAATCAGCTCGGGTCCCGGTTAAAAAAAGGATTTTCTTCATTTCTATTTTACTGAATATCCTCCCAAATTAATTGTTCGTCATTCTCAATATCACGTGTCGCAATTTTACCAATTAAATCATTAAAATGTTCTGCCAAAATTTTACCGGTTCCCGGACGTTTTACCCAAATATTTTCTTTTGTAAAAACCTCTCCTTTTTTAATGGATGAAATTGCACAAACCGTAGCAAATGCAAAATCAATTGTAACTTGTTCTTCTTGTGCCGGTACTTTAGTTCCACCACGCATTTGAGCAATTTCGGCTGAACCAATAATTAAATCTTCACATGCTTTTTCGTCCATACTACAAACAATATCCGGACCTGTACGTTGCATATGATCTGTAAAATGACGCTCAAGAATACTTGCTCCAAGAGCAACTGCTCCTAAACAAGCATTATTATTTAAAGTATGATCACTTAATCCAAAAACTTTATCAGGAAATGCTTCATGCAATTGTATCATCGCACCAAATCTTACGAGGTGAATTGGTGTTGGATATAAATTGGTTGTATGCAACAGAGCAACAGGAATGTTGTGTTTATCAAAAACGTCAACTGCTTTTTGAACGCTTTCGATGGTATTCATTCCAGTACTTAAAATTACTGGTTTTCCAAATGAAGCAATATGTTCTAATAAAGGATAATTATTACACTCACCCGAGCCAATTTTATAAGCTGGAATATCGAATTTTTTGAGCCTTTCAGCCGCGGCACGAGAAAAAGGAGTTGAAATAAAAATCATACCTTGACTTTCAACATAATTCTTAAGTTCTAATTCATCTTCTTCGTTTAAAGAACAGCGTTCCATAATTTCATAAATAGAAACATCTGCATTTCCCGGAATTACTTTTTTTGCAGCTCCACTCATTTCATCTGCCACAATATGAGTTTGGTGTTTTACGATCTCAACACCCGCTCTTTTTGCTGCATCAACCATTTCTTTGGCGACTTTTAATGATCCTTCGTGATTAATTCCAATTTCAGCAATTACCAAAGGTGGATAATCTGGTCCAATTTTTCGACCTGCAATTTCTATATATGGATTCTTCATTCCTTAATAAATGTATTTTAAAACTTATTATTCTTTAAACTTGTAGCTCTCTTTTTAATTACCTCATTTCAATGTAATTGGAGGAATATTTATTATAGTGGTAATAAATCTTATGATTTTAATATTTGAAACCTGAATACTACTTTTTGCTATTCATCATAGTATTTATAAAATTTGCATATTCTAAATCTTCTAAAGTATCGATATCAACTTTTGCAAAAATATGATCAACTTCTAATGGAAAAGCTTTTTCTGAAATCAAGATATCATTTAAGACTAAAGATGCTTTAGCTATATATAACAATCCATTTTCAAAAAAAAGTGGTTCTAAATCCTGACTTCTCTGTCCTATTTTATAATTAAAGGGATAGAATTTATTGTCTTTAATTTTTCCGAATTTCTGGTGATTTCTCGAAACTGTAAATAGACTATCGTAATTTGCTTCCTCATATATCTTAAAAGCATCATTCAATAAATCTTGTGGTCGTAATGGATTTGTTGGCTGCAACAAAACTATGTTTTCAACATCTTTAATGCCAACAGATTCTAAAACATGCTTTAATGCAGTAATGGT
This sequence comes from Flavobacterium sp. ov086, assembly GCF_900187965.1. Taxonomy (GTDB): domain Bacteria; phylum Bacteroidota; class Bacteroidia; order Flavobacteriales; family Flavobacteriaceae; genus Flavobacterium. The sequence continues at coordinate 36,180 of NZ_FZNL01000008.1, forward strand.
AGGTTCCAAATCTCCTGAAATGGATGCTGGCCTATCTATAACTTTTGCTCCAAATTGTAAAGCAATTTTCTTTATTTCATCATTATCTGTCGAAACGTATATCTCGTCTATTATTGCTTCATTCTGTTTAGCATACAAAATAGAATGTGCTAATAATGGCAGTCCTGCAAAAACTTGAATATTTTTTTCAGGAATACGTTTTGAACCTCCTCTAGCTGGAATTATTGCGATCGTTTTCATTAACTCAAACTCTTTTTAGCATTTTGGATTATTGTATTCATTCCGACATTCCAATTTTGCATAGAATATAAATCTTGTGGTACAGCGAAATTGTTAGTCGCATTTTGATTCAGAAATAACTCTATTGCATCAATCCATTCTTGCACGAAATTTGGATTTTCAATAAGTTTTCCTAATTTTCCATATTGCAAAACTTCAGAAACTCCGCCGTTAGCAGAAGCAATGCAATAGCATCCGCAATTTAGGGCTTCTATTAAACTCAATCCAAACCCTTCTTGCCAAAGTGTGGGAAATAAATAACAGTCTGCAATTTGGTAATATTTTGGCAAATCATTATTGGGAATTTTTCCAAGAAAAGAAACTCCATCTATTTTAATTTCACGATCTGCTCCTATTATAAGCAAAATAATATCTTTTTCGTGATTATATATTCTTTTCCAAACTTCTAAAATAAGGTCTAATCCCTTTTTAGGACGGTCTTGAGAACACCAGACAAATACTTTTTTATTACTAATTTTTAATTCTTTTTTTAAAGCTATCTTTTCTGAATCAGGTATTTTATGAAATTTAGAAGTATCAACACCATTATGCAATACCGAAAATTTTATTGGTAAAACTGTATAATAGTTTTTATGTGCCTGATACGAATCATTGGTCAATACGACCATTTCATTTATATTTTCAAAAAACCATCTTCCAAGAAAATTTTCATAAAAAGGTGAAAATCCATGATAAAAAAACTGGATGTAACATTGACTTCTTTTTCCTTTTCTTTCTAAAAAATCAATAATAGGTTTAACGATTCCAAAATTATCAATAATTTGAATAATGAATTTATCTTCTTTTTCAAGAATTTTTTCAAGCGCTTTTAAATAACCCAAATATGGATTTTTTGAAATTCGCTTTTGAAATTTCATAGAAAATGAATTTGCGACAAATTGGTATTGAATTCCTGAATAAAGTCTCTCAGGTTTCGGGCAAATAATATGATCTATCTCATGATGATTACTCAAATAATTATCATATAAAGTAGTCCAGCTCCCAATTTTGGAATATGGTAACGGAACTTGAGAAATCAGAATTACTTGAGGCATTGTAGTAGGATTTGGGTAAAAATAATAAAATTTAAATCTTTCTTATTTTTTTATTTTAAAAGAAATACTTTTTAGATCATTACTTATCTCATAAGAGTAAGGATAAGTATGATAAAATGAAATAATATGCTGTAAAAGCATATCATTAATTTCTTTTAATGAATAATATTTTGGAACTTTTTTTCCAAGTAACTTCTTTATTCTATATTTTGTTGACCCTTGAAATTTATCTTTTACAAAACGAACATTTATGATTCCATTGCTAAAAGTTGGTAATTCACTAAACAAAAAATGTGTTATGACCTCAACTTTATTAAGTATTAAATTTTCGCCTGTACTTTGTTTTAATTCATTAAAGTCAGAGATAGAAACTCCATTTCCCCATTCTGTTTTGTTTACCTGTGTCTTTGCAGATCGATCATTTTGCAGTAATTGCTGGTGATTTATTTGAACAATATTAGTTAATTGGAGATCTTGTGTGAGAACTTTTTTTTCTTCTCGTCTATAACTTTTATGCCATTGATGAAGCATTAAAATTTCATTATTATAAAAAATACTTTCGCTTCCTGTTCTTTCTAATCGATTATGAATATCAATATCCTCGGCTCCCCAAAAATGCAAAAACTCATCATATCCATTAATCGATTTTACCGATTCCAGAAAAAATAATGATAATCCCTGAGCACCAACTTCACTGCCAAAATCAATAGAATAATTATCAAATATTTTTACGGTCTTTGATTCTTGTTCATTCAAAAAACCAACCTTAAAGTAATACGCTTTTAAAGGATTTTTTAACTCCTGCAATTTTTCGATAAAATTGGGGCTAAAAATCATGTCCACATCAGCTGTAAAAACATAATCGGTTGTAATATTTCTTAATCCTACATTTATGGCTTTGGCTCTTGACCAAGGCTGAAATTCTGAAAAATTGTAAACATAAGTTGCAAATGAATAACCGGAAACTAATTCTTTAATACTAGAAGCCGAAGAAATATTGGAGCCATAATCTACCAAAACTACTTTAAAATTAAGATTGGTTTGCTCTGTCAAAGAATCTAAGGAACGCTTAACACGTTCTGTTTCTCTATTGCGATAAGGGTAAAGTATAGTTATCATGGAACCTGGCTTCTTAAATTATCAATTTGCTGCAAAAGTTCAGGGGAATCATTTTTGAATTTTCGGGCGAAAAAAGCTTGATTATCTCCTATTTCGTTACTAACATAATTGCTTTTAAAAACTTCAAGATGCCTTTCAGATATATAAGCTGGTCCCGGATGAACCGACCAATCTACATAAGTTAAATTACCTTTTAAATTACTAATGTTAGAATTTCCTATAATAGTTGGTATCAAAATCTCTTCAGAACAGTACGAATTTTTAAAGAACTTTTCATATTTTGGATTAGAATCAAGGAAATCTAATATATAAACTATGCTCGAATGACTCAAAACCCACCATGTTGGTCCAAAAAAAACTTTTTTGAACGGAAACTTCTTTTTGGGAAAATATAAACTGATTTTTTTTTCCAATTTTAATAATACTTTTATCCAAATTGGCTTGTTTGGTTTTCTTCTATAAAACAAATCAAAGTAAAAATTTGTTACCCACCCTTTCTTCATTTCAGAAGGAAAACCTTCTTTTATACTAATGAACTCTCCTCCTTGCTTTAATTGTGAATATAAATAATCATTATTTTTAATTGGATAATCACTTCCGCTTATTAAAGCATAATAATCATAGTTAGCTTTAACAGCTTCTAACATTAAATTAAGTATTGCTTTTTGATGTGACCATCCTGCCCACCAAACTTTGCTTCTTTTAATGAACTGAACGTTATCAAATTCATTTAGATTAGTTGGCAGTAAAGAGTTTTTATCTATGTGTAAATAAAAAAAGACATTACTATCGTTGAGTGCCTCAATTAATTTTTTAAGATGATCGAAATTATGATAAGCAGTTATTAGATAGGCTATTTTAATATTATTTTGCATTTTATCTATCCTCTCAAATAATTATTAGCTTCTTCTTTTGAAAGTCCTTTCCAGATTAAATAGTACTTCATGATTTTTTTGTTCAGCATAAACTTGGCAAAAAATTTACTTTTAATGTAGTAACTCCATTTAGAACTTGGGTTAACAAGCTTTAATTGAAAACTGCTTTCTTCCTTATTTTGTTCTAGTTTAGAAACTTCATCAAACATCCAATCTTCGACAATATTTCCCATATGATACGTAAAATTATCAGTTGTAGATAATCTCCAAAATCCTTTTTTTACAATCGGGATATCCAAAAACTTTAATTCACTGTCACCGCCAAGCTTATAATTTGTATATCGGCTGTCTAAACCATCAAAAACTGAAGCTCTATAAGTTGTTATAAAATGTCCAGCTCCCACAACTGCCTTTTTATCATTATTGGTTATTATCAGATATTTTTTTAATTGTATCGAATTGTAGAAATCAATATTTCCTACACTATGAGCAAATTTCTTTAATGCATCTGGATTCAACACATTAATAAATTTTATTTTTTTTGAAAAAAACAAATCCCAATATATATTTGATGTATATGTTCGTAATGACCTCGAAGATGGCGTTGAACATACGGCTCCTGCTTTAGAAAAATTTTCAAAAACCTCATAGGTTGCTTTTTGCCAATTGGTTAAAAACAAAACATCTGAGTCTGAAATCGTAATTAAAGAAAAATTGTTACCTGAAATACCTTTTAAAACAGCATTAAGTTTTCCGATATTGGTTGTATGAATTATTTCCTGTATTTTATTTTGTTCAAACAAGTCGTTCAAATAATCCACAATCATTTGACAGCTACCATTATTTACAATTGTAACAAATGTTTTATCATGACTTGTGGTAAAAAGTGAATTTAAACATAGTTTCAAAATCTCAAAACCATTTTGAAAATAACCATCCAGATTGGGTACATAAACAGGAATAATAACCTGATGGGAATAATCAGATGCATCTTGAGTTTTGTCCTTATGCGGATTAAATCCTACTCGCATTTTAAAATATTTTTATAAAGGTCAATAACTTTTTCTTTATTACTTGAATAATCTAATCTTTCAAGGGCTATATCATTATTTTTAATTGTTGCTTTTTCTAATATTTCAAAATCAAAAATAATATTTAAAACAAGCTCTTTAATTTCAGAGATCGATTCCGGATTTTTAATTAATACCCCATTTACTCCATCTTTAATTATTTCTTCGGTTGCTCCTCCAGGGTTTGACTGAATTGGAAAAGCTCCCATTACTATAGCTTCTAAAAGTGTATTTGGCATTCCGTCTGAAATACTATTGCCTATATACAGTAATGACTTCCCCATTAACTGCATTAATTCAATATGTGAAAGTTCATGTCTGTCGTAAACCTTAAAATTTAAATGGTTTGATTTTACATAATCATTTACCTTTTCATGTGCTCCAAAAATAATAATTTGATATTCCTGAATTTGATCTTGAATAGTATGTAGTGCCTTTAAAATATTCAATCCTCTACCAAGATGATGTTCATAACCTTTTACGAGTATTATTTTTCGTTCAGTAACGGGTAATTTGAGAGCTTGAAATTCCTCTAATTTATAACCAGTTCCGCCAGGAATAACTCCTAAATGCACTCCTTTGAAACCTAATTCCTTAGCCAAACCAAAATCGCGTTGACAATCTGTGTGCAAAAAATCAACTCTTTGTAAAACTTGTTTTATTTTTTTTAAATGTGCAGAAAACTTCTGATAGTAATACAGATCATTTCCCCAACAAGAATACAGCCATTTTATCTTTGGATATTTTTGCATTGTTTCTAATATGGGATATGAACAGCTTTGCATTTCAAAACTATGAATAATATCTGGTTTGATTTCAAGAATGATATTTTCTAATGCTTCACTTACTCTTACTTCAAGATGTGGGCTCATCTTTTCATATAGAGCCGGTAATTTTCTGCTTAAAAAAAATTCTCCCTTAATATGTGGTAATTTTCTTTTTTTCCATCCCGTAAATTGTTGAACTGAATCTAAAGTTTCTAACTTTCCTCTTCCCAGAACATCAAACCAATATAGTTGATATGACGTATCTTTTAGATTTTCTATCCAACGAATAACATGAACAGACGGCATGGAAACCAAAAGTATTTTCATTATTATAAAATTGGTTTTATAACAGTTCCTGACAATCCTACAATCATTGTTGATTTACTGAAATTTAGTGGCGCTTTGTCGTGTTTGTATAAAAATTTTATAACAGGCTTTAAAACAACTCTCATTAATTTCTTTTTCTTACCCCATAAATGCATATTGACCCATAATCCCAGCATTTGACCAACTGCAGCATTATATCCTCCACTTGGACTGATTTTAATTGATGTAAATCCTATGCGTGTAAAGATCATTTCAAGAGAATAAGGTGTATATCTATAATAATCATGTGGAACTTCATGCAAAGACATTAAAAAAGGTACTGTAAAAAAGAATAGCCCTCCTGGTTTTAAAACTCGTTTTACTTCCATTAAATATGCGTCCGGATTTAATACATGTTCTAAAACTTCAGTAGAAATTACAACATCAAAACTTGCATCTTCAAAAGGCATAACTTTACCATCCCAAAAAAAATCAGGTTTAATATCTTCATAATTCAACCCTGTTTCAATATCTAAACCCACATAACTTTGCACTTTCTTGTTCGAAAGAATAATTTCTTTATATGGCATTGAACCACATCCAGAATCCAGAATTTTTCCACTTAGCTGTGGAATTACATTTTCAACTGCTTTTAATATTTCTTTCCTTATGATAAAGCTCTCGAGATTATCATAAGTAATTTTTATATCCGTAAAATTATTCTTCATACATAGATTAAATTATTTTCAAGAATTCAGGGGTTATTTATAATACTTTGCGGTTTTCAATTCTTTTAAATCAAAAAAACGATATCCTTTTTTAAGGAAAACTAACATAACGATCCCTATTAAAATTTTAATACGGATTTTAAAGTCCAATTTTATCTTAAATATATTACCCGTAACTATTTTCAATTCTTTTAAAAAACAACTTATAGGAAAAACTTGCCTTACATTGTGCATAACCATTAGCTGCTTGTACAGAATAAATTTGGACAACATTTTACCTTCTTCTTTTTCTAAAATAAAAGAGTTAATTGTTAAGTATAAAAATACTTTTTGGTAATACTTAAACATGGATAAGTAACTATTAATATCTCTCCCTGATTTTCCATCAATACTTTCATGACCACGTCTGACAAAAAACAGTGTTTCATTTAGATATTTAAATCTCGCCCCTTCAATGAGTCTTGAAAAGTTAAAATCAGTTTCATGAGCATTAAATAATGTTTCATCAAAAAGATTTTTACCTTTTAAAAAATCTTTTCTCCATAAAGGAGATGGCGTCAAAAAAATTAACTTTCCTGTGATGTAATTAAATAATGAATTCTGATTATCTTCATAGATCACCGGATTGTTAAAACCAACAATATTTTCAATTCTCCCATCAAATGTCTTTGAAAAACCAGCGCAAAAATCTAATTTAAAATCGCTTACCAACACCAGCAATTGTTTTTCTAAAAAATCCGGATGCATTATGTCATCACTATCAAACCACTTTACATAATTGCCTTTACTTAATTCAAATCCATAATTTCTACAAGGGTTAGCTCCTTTGTTTTTGTTCAATGGCCTTTGATGATATTGAAATCTCGAATCATTTTTACAATACTGTTCTAAAACCTCAGCTGTATTGTCTGTGGAACCATCATCTACAATAATACATTCCCAATTAGTATGAGTTTGTGCAGCTACGCTATCAAGGGTTTCAATAATTATATGAGATCTATTGTATGTTGGGATAACAACGGAAATTAAATCGTTCAATTTCTAAATAGTTTAAATGAATGTTTTATTGATTACTTTGCTTGTATTTACATATTTTATTTTTAAATAAATGAATTTACTTCGAGATTCAAACTTATATTAAATTCATTTTCACAACAGTACTCTAGTACTTCTGTGTTATTAATAAACTTCTAAATTCAAAACATTAAAACTTTATAAAATGAAAAAATGTATTTGAAACCATCCCTAACATTTCACATTGAACATGCAAATTTCAAAAGATTTACTTAAAGTTTAAATTTATAAAAGGGCATTCCTTCGAATAGATTATTTAAAACTATGATAAGAATTTATAACCTTTTTTAAAAAGACTATAGAAAGTAAATCCAACTATTGTTTTAATTATTTCTAAAAATTGAAAAAGTTGAAGTTCTAAAATTAAAAGCTGTTTCAAATAAAAAAATTTATGTTCATTATTTTCCACCAAAGCAGCTCTAAATATAAATTTAAGTCTGTTCTTGAAATGTACTTTTAATACTTGTGGATTTGCTTTTTGATTTTGTTCAATTAAAGATAGATGTTTCCTGATTGCTTTAAATTCTGATTGTATCTCATGAAAATTAAGTTTACTAATTTCTTGAGATAAAGAATTTTCATGTATACGATATTGAATTAGTGGTTGATCTATATAAATTATTGAAGGTTCCAGATACAACATTCGAAGATTAAAATCCCAATCATCCATATTTGTGATCGCTTCATCAAATAAATAAGGTTGATTTTTTAAAAAACTTTTTTTCCATGTTGGAGTAAAAGTATAGAATTTTATTTTACCTGTTAAATAGTCTTGAATTATATTTTCTGAAAGAAAAAAATGTTTTTTTTCTATTTTGTTTTTATTAAAATCTATAAATTCTAGTGATGACACAATCAAATCCGGTAATTTTGAAAAAAACATACTTGAACCCTCAAAGGCATTTAAGGTTAAAAGATCGTCACTATCAAACCACTTAACATATTCACCTTTACTCAATTCAAAACCGTAATTTCTGCACGAATTGGGACCTTTAAGCCTTTCTTCTGGTCTTTGATGATATTGAAATCTATTATCTCTTTCTATATATTTAGCCAAAATATCTGCAGTATCATCTGTTGAACCATCATCAACAACAATACATTCCCAATTTTTATAGGTTTGCATTAAAATACTATCAAGAGTTTCTCTTATAAGTTGACCTCTATTATAGGTAGGGATTATTATTGAGATCAGGTCAGACATCAAATTGATTATTTTTTAATTTTTAATTGGATACTTTTCAAATCAGAACTTATATTGTAATTAAACAAATAATCTTGATAATAAATCAAAAGGGCTTTTAGAAGCATGTCATTAATTTCTTTTAAAGAATAATATTCCTCTGTTTTAAGGTGAAAAATTTTCTTTATTTTATAATTTAATGTTAGTTGATAAGGCGCTTCCTGAAAAGTAACATTAAGAATTTCAGAATTAGTCTTTGATAAAACAATATCCAGAAAATTTTCGATCACATGTTTTTTATTCAATAAAACAACAGATTCCTGATTTGAATTTAAAAGTTCAAACTCTTTTTCCGTAATTAATTTCCCCCAATTTTCGGTGTTAGGTTTTACAATGTTATTTTTTTGATTGAACCTTAATTTTTGTTTGTTAAGACTAAATACATTTGATAATATAGGCTCAATTGTTAACTTATTATTATCCAACTTTTCAAAAATTTCATGCCATTGATGTAATAATAAAATTTCATCATCATAAAATCTTGAAGAAAAACCTGCATTTTGAAGTCTTAAGTGTATATCTTCATCTTCAGCTCCCCAAAAATGAAAAAACTCATCAAATCCTCCAATCATCAATAATGAATCCAATTTGAATAATGATAAACCTTGCCCTTCAGGTATACTTGTAGACTCAACAGTATAAAAGTCAAAACACTTAACCTCAGCACTTTCATATTTATCTAAATAACCTACCTGAAAATAAACATTATCATTTTTATCTTTCAATCCAAATAGAACATCAACAAATCTTTCGTTAAAAATAATATCTATATCTGCAATAAAAACATATTCTGTTTCGACAAATCTTAATCCAATATTAATAGCTTTAGCACGAGACCAAGGTTGATTATTATGAAAAGAATAAATATACTTTACAAATTCGTATTGTTTCAACAATTCTTTAACCGAAGCTGCTGTTTCAAAATCAGATCCATAATCAACAAAAACAACAGAAAAATCCTTATTATATTGATTAACCAAAGAATCTAAAGATTTTTTGATTCTTTGTAATTCTCTGTTTTTAAAAGGATATATTATCGTTATCATTAATAAAAAAAATATTTGAAACTTTATTTATTACCAAATTTTAAGCAATATGATCTGCGTGATCAGTGCATCAATTATCAAAAGTTTATACTAAAACAAATTACGTATATTCACTGAATATTCTATTCAACTATAACATGAAGCGATTTCTGGAATAAAGGATTGGTCCTTATCTGAAAAGTGATTTCAGCTTATATCTAATTTTGTATCTGGGAAAAGCGATTATGCTTTTAAAAAAGAAATAATATTTTACACAAAATTGATTCCTTGTTTTAGATCTTTCAAATCTTGAGTAATAATAATTTGACTTAAGCTTTTTAATTTGCAATGTTGTAAAATTATCTATTACGAGATTAAATTTCATTCTTCTTTCGTAGGCATTTATCATTGCATAAAAATGCCAATATTTTGCTTTAAAGAGGTTTTCATTTGCCGAAATACTATTTTCATGAATCCGATAATTATACAAAACTTTATCTATAAATAAATGTTCTCCTTGTTCTTCTAATTTATAGTATAGATCTTGGTCAACAGCTCTTTTCATTTTATAATCTATGTTCGCAGTTTTTACGTAAAACTCTTTTTTAAAACTGGCAAAAGCAGTGAGTGCACCTTCTCCAAAAGTTAAATAAGATTTACCCAATGGGATACTAGAACCATGTGAACCTAAATTTTTAAAATTCAAATTTAAATCTACTAAATCATATTTAGAAGTAATAATCGCAACTTCAGGATTGTTTTTATGTTCTTCAACCATTATTTGCAAAGCATCAGTTGTAATCGTGTCATCAGGATCTAAAAATCCAATAATCGCTCCCCTAGCTAATTCTGCACACCTGTTTTTAGTATAACCACAACCTTTATTTAAGGGATTGGTAAACAATTTAAATCTAACATCATTTTTAATACAATCTTTAATAACTTCAACTGAATCATCAGTAGAACAATCATCTACAATAATTACTTCCCAATTTTGGTAAGCTTGATTAAGAATGCTTATGTAACAATCTTTAAAAAAATGGCCGTTATTGTAATTAGCTATTAAAATTGAAAATAACATAACTGTGTCTTTAGAATTCATGTATACCATTCAAATAAAACTTTACACATAAAACATTACAGATTGAATATTTGAATGTCTTTTAATTTAACTTTTTTTTATTTGTTACTTTCCAAACAATATCAAATAATTTTACCGTTTTCTTTTTAACAGTTTCTTCTGAATATAAATTGAATAACTTTTCTTTATTTAATTCATATTCATTTTTATCTAAGGAAACTAAATCTTTTTCTTCTATTTTTTTAAAATCAAAAATCTTAATTCCTTGATCTTTAAACGATTCATAAACTGGACTTTTAGAATTCACAAAAATCCTTGCACCAAAATATCCCATTGTAACAATATTACCAACTCCTTGTTGACGAATATGATTAAAAATAACAACTCCACAACTCAATAAAATCTCATTATATTCTTGCAAAGTAATGAAATGAGTAAGTGGAACAAAATTTGATCCCAGTAGTTCCTTACCTTTTCGCATTATAAATTCTTTGTAATCTTTACTTCCTCCATAGCTTAGAGGAACATACACCTTTTTACTATTCAAATTTATTTGTGATAGTTTAAGAAAAATATCGAAATGATTATTCGAAGGATCTGCTGAATTACCAACTAAAATATTACTCTTTCCTAAAACATTACTAGAAATTTTATTTCCTAACGATCCTTCTATACTTCCATAAGCAAACGGTGCATAAATCGCTTTAATACCAATTTTTTTTATAATTTTAAACTCTTCAAAAATAACTGGGACTACAATATCAATGCTTCTAGCAGCTTTGTAAAAAACCGTATTAAAATTCTTATCTAAAATATTTATTATCTTTGATGGTAAAACGTATTTTAAAGAACTTAAATTTTTAAATAGCCAAAAACTAGAATTACTAAAAATTAATTTATTTTTTATCTTTAGTTTTTTATCTTTATAAATGTATGATTTCGTGTTTTTTTCAAATATTGTATCCTTTAATAACGGCCAGTTACCATACAAATCATATCCCCAAATAAACCATACTTTAATAACCTTACAAGAAAGTTTCAATACAATATTTTGTTTGATTTGATCTAAAGCGTGGAAAAAAACAATTGGATATGAATCTTCAATTGCATTTATTCTTCCAATAAAATTTTCAAAACTTTCTTTATCAGAAGCATCAAAAGCCTTAACTATTGTAGATGTTACATATTGATAAACATCGTCTTGTTTTTTAATAATCCAATATTCTGAAATTCCAGGATAGACTGATTCAAATAAATTTATTGCTGGATCAACGAATTTATCATCATCAAAAACATGAATTACTTTACTGTTATTCTGCAAGTTCATTTAAAAGTTAATCAACTTAATTATTTTTGTTAGCTAATTCTCTATAATTTGTAAGCTATTGATTATTCCACTCAAAAATAGGCCTAATATTACCCGGTTCTCTGCCCATATATACTCCCAGCTCTCGACCTCCATCGATTACTGTAAAATGAATGATATCACTCGATTTAAAAATTGATTGCCTTTTATCTTCAACAATAAAAAGTGTTAAGCTAAAACTCCCCGATTGAAAGAAATTTACAGGAAAAGTACAAGTTAAAATATTTTCGCCTTTTCTTAATATCTCTTCAGAACTACTATTAGAAAAAGAGAATAACGATTCTCCCATGTCATTATAAAGATGATATGTTATGTGATATCTTTCCGCATCATTAACTTTTAAAAATATGCTAGTTACTAGCTCAATTTCTTTATTCTCTATTAATGGATCATCATAGCTCTCTCCAACATTTTGAAGTCCAATTTCATTTAATTTAAATATTTTATTCTCAAAATTGTCAAATTTTTTGCTATTTGATCTTTCAGAACTAGATCCACCTAAATAATAAGAAACTGCCGTATCAATATCTTTATCCAAAACTAATTTCCCATGCTCCATAACAATTCCTCGTGTACATAAACTCTTCACCGCCGCCATATTATGGCTTACAAACAAAACTGTACGTCCCTGTCCTTTCGAAATATCCTGCATTTTACCGATCGCTTTTTTCTGAAATTCAGCATCTCCCACAGCCAAAACCTCATCTATAACTAAAATCTCCGGTTCTAAAAAAGCTGCTACTGCAAAAGCCAAACGAACTGTCATTCCGCTGCTATACCTCTTTACTGGCGTATCGATATAACGCTCACAACCCGAGAACTCAATGATCTCATCAAGTTTTGAAGTAATTTCTTTTTTTGTCATTCCAAGAATTGCTCCGTTTAAGAAAATATTTTCTCTTCCTGTCATTTCCCCATTAAAACCGGTACCAACTTCTAATAAAGATGCGATTCTTCCTCGTGATTTTATACTTCCTGTAGTTGGAGCTGTCACTTTAGACAATATTTTTAAAAGTGTTGATTTTCCTGCTCCATTTTTACCAATAATTCCCAGGACTTCCCCACGTTCAACTTCAAAATTGATGTCTTGTAGCGCCCAAACGTAATCAGAAGCCCCCTTTATAGAGCGATCATTTACATCTCCAATTTTTAAGTATGGATTTTCTTTCCCTCGTATTTGGTGCCACCAACGGTTTAAATCATGGCTCAATGTACCCGTACCTACTTGCCCTAAACGATATTGTTTAGAAATGTTTTCGGCTTTTAAAATAATATCTTTTTTCAATTACTAAAGTGTAAATTATGAATTTTGAATCGTACTTACTGTCTAAAAAGTTAACTAGACAGTGTCTATAAAGCTTTTTTCTGTTTTATTAAAAACTAAAAGACCTATAAAGAATATGACAATTGTTATTCCTAAAGTATAGACTAATCCCAAAATCGATATATGACCTACATTTAAAAGCATATATCTACTAGTTTCGATTACATATGCCAAAGGATTGTAATCAACAATCCAACCGTACTTTGGTATTTTTTCTTTTATTAATTCCATAGGATACATCACTGCAGATAAATACATAAGCAATTGTATACCAAAACCAATTAGATTACTAAAATCCCTGTATTTTGTTACCATTGAAGAAATTAACATTCCAAGTCCTAAACCTAAAACTCCCATGATTATGATTAAGACAGGAAAAAACAAAATGGAAATATTTACTGATAAATTAGCTCCATTAAAATAATAGAAAATATAAAAGATTATAAAAATTAAAAATTGGATTCCAAATTTTATTAGAGTAGAAATTACAACTGATATGGGTGTAATAATTCTTGGAAAATAGACTTTTCCGAATATTCCTGCATTAGCTTTAAATGTATCTGAAGTACCATTAAGACAAGCTGTAAAATAATTCCAAACTGTAATACCTGCTAAATTAAATAAAAATGGAGGAACTGTTCCCGTGTTAATTCCTGCAACATTATTAAATATTATAGTAAATGTTACAGAAGTAAATAAAGGCTGAATTAAATACCAGAGTGGTCCTAAAACCGTTTGCTTATAAACTGTAATAACATCGCGTTTAACGAAAAGAAACAGTAAATCTCTATATTGCCAAACTTCTCTAAGATTTAAGGAGAAGAACTTGTTTTTTGGCGTTATTTCAAACAGCCATTGATTGGTATTATTTGTAGTATTCATTTTTTATTTATTTCCTAACAATTACTGCTTCAGGAATTTCTTTATTTTACAAAAAACATTTATTCTAATTCTATAACTTAACTTACAAAACAAACCCCACCTCTTAAATTAACAGGATTTTTATGCGGATATAAAATACTAAAAAAACAAAAAGGCGTTTTTAAAAAACACCTTTTTTCTTTTCTATATTTGAATTATCTAATTCTGTTTTATAAATTTATTTATCTAAAACTTCAAAAGCCGAGTTCATGCTTTTAAATTCAGGAACAATTTTTTTCATTTTAGCAACAATATCATCATTATCATAAAAATCTGCAATACCTATTAGCTCGTCAATTTCAATATGAAGATTTTCATATTCATCCTGAATTTCCTGCGCAATCATGATTTTATTATGATAGGTTGGTAACGTTTTAGAAGTATCATTTAATAATTCTTCATAAAGTTTTTCCCCAGGTCTTAAACCAACGATTTTTATCTTGATTTCTTTTTCTGGAATAAATCCAGCCAATTTGATCATTTTTTTCGCCAAATCAATAATACGAACTGGTTTACCCATGTCAAAAATATAAATCTCGCCTCCATTACCCATAGCTCCTGCCTCCAAAACCAACTGGCAAGCCTCCGGAATAGTCATGAAATAGCGAATAATATCCTGATGCGTTATGGTAACTGGTCCACCTTCGGCAATTTGCTTTGTAAACAACGGAACAACTGATCCGTTTGATCCTAAAACATTTCCGAAACGGGTTGTAATAAACTTAGTTACAACTTCGGTATTTTCTTTTTGGTTTTTTAAATATAAAGACTGTACATATTTTTCAGCAATACGCTTACTCGCTCCCATCACATTACTTGGATTAACAGCTTTATCTGTTGAAACCATAACAAATTTTCTAACGCGATATTTACAAGATAAATCTGCCAGGTTTTTAGTTCCCTTTATATTTGTTAAGATAGCCTGCGAAGGATTTTCTTCCATTAAAGGAACATGCTTATATGCCGCCGCATGAAAAACAACATGGGGGCTATAAGTTTTAAAAACTTTCTCTAGTGCTTTTTTACTTCTTACATCAGCAATTACGGCAACAATTTTTGATTCAGATCCTATTGCTAAAGTCTCCAGACATAAATTATGAAGCGGTGTTTCGGCATGATCTAAAATAATAACCACTTTAGGATTAAAGCCTAATACCTGTCTTACTATTTCACTACCAATTGATCCGGCAGCTCCTGTAATTAAAACAGTTTTATCTTTTAATTGTTTTGAAATTGATCTGCTGTCTAAGACAATAGGCTTTCTTTCTAGTAAATCTTCAATTTGAATGTTTTTTACTTTTTGAGAAATCTCTTTTTGATTTTCCCAATCCGAAATAAGTGGAACTGTATAAACTCTGTAGTTGAACTCTAAGCATTGATCAACAATAATTAATTGCTCTTCCTTAGATAAACTTTTATCAGCTATAATAACACCTTCTGCAGCTACAGAACGCATCAGGGCTGGTAATTTTTTTCTTAAAATCAAAATTGGCAAATCTAACATTCGCTTAGACGCATTTTGATTGTTTTTATCTACAAAACCAACAATTTTAAAACGAGACGGGGTTTCAAACTTCAATGCATTTGCTACTGAAATTGCATTGGCATCTGTTCCATAAATTACAGTTCTGATTAATTTAGAATTTGTTTTCTCTGAAAAATAAAGTTCGAAAGTTTGTTTTACTACAACACGATATAAAAACAAACCACAAAATGATAAAACTAAATTAATAAAAAGCGCAGTATTTAAAAATGCTTTATGTCCTGTATATAATTCAAAGACCAAATTAAAAAACAAGAAAAATACCAAAACTGAAGTTTGAGAAAACAACAATTTTATAGCATCGATATAGCCAGAATGCCTAATAATTCCCGAATAAGTCCTAAAAAGCCAAAAGAAAAAAACATTTACAACAATTAAACTTGCAACAAAGTAAAAATGATGCGAAGTAATAATGTAACCCAATGCTGTTCCTTCAAACAACATATAAGTAAAAGTAAATGAAAAAATGAGTACCATAACATCTATGGCAATAATAATCCACCTTGGCAAATAACTAAGGTTATTAATACTTGCCCTCAAATTTCTTGGTGAGAAAGAATTAAGTAATAAAGAGGCTATTTGGTTTGATTTATCTGTATCCAATTTGGTTCAGTTTAATTGTATAAGCTTTGTAAGACTTACAAAAATACAAATAAAAGTTTTAAAAAATCATTTATTAGTGCAAATTACAATTTAACACCTTTGTTCTTTTGTCTCAAAAATTCTATTAAGTAAGATCCATATCCAGATTTGACTAAAGGTAGTGCCAATTCTTCAAGTTGAGCATCATTAATAAAACCCTGTCTCCAAGCAATTTCCTCGATACAGCCCACTTTCAAACCTTGTCTCTCTTCAAGAACCTGAACAAATTGTCCCGCTTGCATTAAACTATTAAACGTTCCGGTATCTAACCAAGCTGTTCCTCTGCTTAAAATACCAACTTTTAATGCTTCTCGTTCTAAATATACCTTATTCACATCAGTAATTTCATATTCGCCACGAGCGCTAGGTTTTATGTTTTTTGCAATTTCGACAACTGAATTATCATAAAAATACAATCCTGGAACTGCAAAACTAGATTTTGGTTCTTCTGGCTTTTCTTCAATAGAAATTGCTTTTAAATTTTCATCAAACTCTACAACTCCATAACGCTCAGGATCTGAAACATGGTATGCAAAGACAACTCCTCCATTTGGTTTTGTATTTGACTTCAAGAGTTCCTGCATATTGGACCCAAAAAATATATTATCTCCCAAAATTAAAGCTACATCATCATTACCAATAAACTCTTCACCAATTACAAAAGCCTGTGCCAAACCGTTTGGAATAGCCTGCTCAGCATAACTAAATTTGCAGCCTAAACTTGATCCGTCTCCTAGTAATTTTTTGAAATTTGGTAAATCATGAGGCGTAGAAATAATTAATATTTCATTAATACCAGCCATCATCAAAGTTGATAATGGATAATAAATCATTGGTTTATCGTAAACCGGCATCATTTGCTTGCTCATTGCAAGAGTTAAAGGATGCAATCTTGTACCTGAACCCCCAGCTAAAATAATTCCTTTCATATATTCTGATTTTTTACTCTATATTTTATTAGATATCATTCCATAGCTTTCAAATCTTAAGATTTGAAAGCTAAATCATCTTTATTTATACAAACATTTTTCTTAAACTCTCCTTGTAATCCGGTATATTTAAATTATAAATCTCTTTAATTTTTTTCTTATCTAACAACGAGAATTCTGGGCGCTTTGCAGGAGTTGGATAAGATGCTGAAGGAATTCCTCCGATTTTACAATGATATCCTCCAAGTTCTTTTATATTCAACGCAAATTCGTACCAGCTTATTTCACCTTCGTTTGAATAGTTGTAAATTCCAGGAATCCAATTTGGAGATTCAATAATTTCCATCATTGCTTGTGCCAAATCAGCGGCATAAGTTGGAGAACCAACTTGGTCATTTACCACATTGATTTCATCTCTTTCCTGCATTAAACGTTGCATTGTCTTAACAAAGTTATTTCCAAATTTACTGTAGACCCATGACGTTCTGATAATGATTGAATTCGGATTCTCATTCAAACAAGATATTTCACCAGCTCTCTTACTCGCTCCGTATACATTTATCGGATTTGTTTCAGCATCTTCATTCAATGCGGTCGAAGAAGATCCGTCAAAAACATAATCAGTAGAAACATGAATCAATTTCACTTCATTCTCCGCGGCATATTTAGCTATTAACTCGACAGCTAAATGATTAACCCCAAAAGCTATTTCTTTGTCTGCTTCTGCTTTATCTACAGCAGTATAGGCACCGCAATTCAATATTATATCAGGATCAATCTCATTTAATTGTTCTTTCAGCAATACTAAATTATCTAAAGTAACTATTGTTCTATTTGCGAAAACCCACTCAAATTGAGGATATTTTGAAGATAAAACTGTAAGTTCACTACCTAATTGCCCGTTGGCTCCTGTTACAAGAATTTTTTTCATTAAAATAAACTATTACAATTTTCAATAAAAGGCAAAATTTGATCTTTTTCAGAAACGATAGCTTCTTCTAAACTAATTCCCCAATCAATACTCAATGATGGATCATCAAATTTAATTCCGCCTTCAGAGGCTTTATTATAAAATTGGTCACATTTGTACATAACAGATGCTGTATCGCTTAGAACTGAAAACCCGTGAGCAAAACCTTGTGGAACAAGTAATTGTTTTTTATTCTCAGCTGAAAGTAAAACACTAAAAGATTTTCCGTAAGTTGGTGAATCTTTTCTTAAATCTACAGCAACATCAATAATTTCTCCTTCTAAAACACGTACTAATTTTGTTTGTGCAAAAGGTGGATTTTGGTAATGTAAACCTCGTAATGTTCCTTTTTTAGAGTAGGATTGATTATCCTGAACAAACTCGATATTAATACCAAAATCATTAAATTTTGTCTTGCTATAAGCTTCAAAAAAAAAGCCTCGTTCGTCTCCAAAAACAGTTGGCTCAATTATTACTAAATCTTGTATAAATGTTTCTTCTACTTTCATATTAAAATATAATTCTTTATTGTTCTTATTTTTTATTAAAAAATGTTTTAATCACTTTTTCAATTCTATACTTATCGTCTATCGTTAGATTTGAACCAGATGGCAAACACAACCCTTTTTCAAATAGTTCCTCAGCAACTTTAGCACCGTAAAAAGGGTATTTCTCAAAAACTGGTTGCAAATGCAACGGTTTCCATAGTGGTCGGCATTCGATATTTTCACTTTCGAAAGCATTTCTCAAATTCTCTTTACTTATATTATTTTCAACATTTGCTTCAATTAAAACCGTGCTAAGCCAATAATTGGGAAAAAAATCATTGCTCAAAATCTCAAATAAACTAATGCTATCAATATTTTGAAAAATATCTCGATAAAACAAATGATTTTCACGTCTCAAAGCCACATTTTTATCTAGAATTTTCATTTGCCCTAATCCTATGCCTGCACAAATATTGCTCATTCTATAATTATAACCAATTTCGCTATGTTGGTAATGAACTGCTTTATCTTTTGACTGAGTTGCGTAAAAAATAATTTTCTCCTTAGAGTGTTTAGAATTTGTAATCAAAGCCCCTCCACTAGAAGTAGTAATCATTTTGTTACCGTTAAAAGAAAAAATGCCATAGGTTCCAAATGTCCCACATTTTTTGCCTTTATATTTACTGCCAAGGGCTTCGGCACTATCTTCAATAATAGGAATTTCATATCGATCTGCAATTGAATGAATTTCGTCAATTTTATAAGGTGTTCCATACAAATGAACAGCTATAATTGCCTTAGGTTTTTTACCTTTACTAATTCTATCTACAATAGCAATTTCAAGATTTCTGGGACAAATATTCCAGGTTTCTAGCTCGCTATCTACAAAAACAGGAATTGCACCTTGATATAATATTGGGTTTGCGGATGCCGAAAATGTAAAACTTTGACAAATAACTTCATCCCCAGCTTTTATTCCTAAGAGAACTAATGCCAAGTGAATCGCTGAAGTTCCCGAATTTAATGCCGCTACATTAACTGTATTTTCCAGGTAATTTTCCAACTTTTTTTCAAAACTATCAACATTTGATCCTCCAGATGTAATCTGATTTAAATCAATTGCGTTTTGAACATATTTTTGTTCAAAACCGCTTTGATCTGATAGAGATAAGAAAATTTTTTTTTTATCCATCTATTTTCCAATAATCAAAACTATACCTAACATCGTCGTCTTTAACATCTACGAGTGGTAAAGTTGAAAATGAAAGTAGCTTAGAATCTTTTTCTAATGATTGAATTGCATTGGCATAACCAGCAGGAATATGAACAATTTTACTATCTAAAGCCGAAACTGTGATAGTTTCTATTTTTAAATTTGATGACGGTTTTTCCCAATTATCAATTTTAACAAAATGGATTTTGAAAGACCCACATATGCAATAAAAGTTTTTAGCGTCAAGTTTATGCCCTTGCCATGCGCGAATTGGTTTCTCTTCAGAATTACTAATAACATAGAACCTTTCAATATTTCCAAAAGTAAAATCATTTACATAGGAAATACTTCCACGGTCATCTGAAAAATTTCCTCCTTGTATTATTTTAGGATCCATTCGAATTTAGTTTATTTCTTAAATCTTGAATGCCTCAGATTTATTTAGTTTTAACTTGTTCTTGTTTAACAAATAGAACTTCACTGTATAAATCAAAATCAGGGGGAAAACAATAATTACAAACAATACTACATCATTAATCTTTTGGTATAAAAAAACTACCAAAACAGAAATAGCAAGTTGTACTACAGCATAGTACAGCGATACTAATCTGTGTTGTATTTTATATTCATTACTTAAAACCTGATATAAATGCAATCGATGTGCTTCGAAGATATTTTGCTTCAAATACAAACGATGAATAATTGTACAAACTGCATCAACTCCATAAACGGCAAGAAATAATAACCAGATTAAGGAATTTGTTGCTAAAACAAGTTTTAATATTAAATAAATAACCCAAAAAGCAATTGCAATACTTCCAACATCACCTGCAAAACATTTAGCCTTTCTTCTAAAATTAAAAAAAAGAAAAACCAAACTCGCCATCATTGCATATTTTATAAAATTTGCATCGATAAAAAACTGTATATTTTTATTTACATACAATAACGAACTCATAACTACTAAAGTGTACAAACCCGTTATGCCGTTTATACCATCCATAAAGTTATAAGCATTTATTAAGCCAATTGCTAAAATATATGCCGCTGCAATTCCAAAAATATTAATAGAATTGAAAATATTCAGATCATAAAATATTAATGTTATTGCAAGAAAATGAATTGAGATTCTAATTTTATTTGACAAACTTTGAATATCATCCCAAAAACTAACTAAACTCACTAATGTAATTCCGGTAAAGAAAAAATAATTATTTTGAATGTGCTGTACAAAATAAAGTAATGCCGAAAACCAAAAAATGATTCCACCTCCTCTTAAAGTCACTTCAGTGTGTGAACTTCTTTGATTGGGTTTATCAATAATATTAAAATGATTAGCAACTTTAAAATAAAGCAGCATTAAAATCATTAGAAAGATTCCTAATATTGTATATTCCATGTATTTAATTAATTCCTTGGATCCAAATGTTTGGTTCACTATTAACAAACAAACATGAAAGCCATCCTTTTAAGGACATTCTTTCATATAAATCTATATCAACTTCGCTGTAGTCAGATTCAAAAAACTCTTTATTTAGCTTTATGTTCTCACGATCAATAATCAATATGTTATTAGGATTATAGAATTTATACTTTTTAACTTCAGCGTTTGTAGTAATCATTTTTCTTTTTGCACCTATTGTCTCAAAAGTACGCATTGTTAATCCTTTTTGTCCCGGATGATTTATGTCCAAAACAACTTTTGATTTTTGATACAGCTTAAATAAATCTTCTCCCTTTAAGCTTGTAAAGCTTAACTTTTTATAATCGAATTCTTTAAATGTGCGATCAAATAACTTTTTATAAAAATAAACTAATCTTCCCTGCATAAAGTAATAACAATATGACTTCAAGTGAGTTTTTTCACACCAATCTGCGATACTATTGCTTATTTTATATCTATCAGAATGTGCTGTTCCCAAAAAAAGCAAGTCGTTTTTTATTTCTACATTCGAAATAAGATCTATATCCTTATAAAAATCTAAATAAAAAAGTGGCCTAAATCCTAATCCATACTTTACAGCATCATCAGAATCAAATGAAAATTTCTTATGAAAATATTTTAAAATGTTCAAAGCATTTTTATTATTCGCAAAAGAGTCCCAAGTATAAAAAATAAACTCGCATTGAGGTTGAGCTTTTTGAATTTTTTCTAAAAAGAACTCCGGAACAACCTCTCCCTTATTTACGAATAAAAAATCATACTTTTTATCGCTTATGTCGCTTAATATTTTGTTATAATACTTATTTATCTGTAATTGAAGTAAACTCCTTTTAAGTCTAATAATCCCTTTTGTAAAGTTACTATTTGAAGGTCGCTCATCGTAATAGTCGACGTTGGCACCTAAAAACTCTAACTTTTTAATAATTTCTTTTTCGAGATTAAAAGTTTGAACAGAAAAGAATAATATATTTTTATTATTAAGAGCTTCTTCAATTATCATTTTAAAAGACCTTTCTTCTTCATTTCTTCTAGTGACTTACTTAATTTATCCTCCTGGATTTCTTGTTGTAATACCCAAGCAGAGAATTTCTCGATTCCTTCTTTAAAATAGACTGAAGGCTCAAATCCTAAAAGTTTTTTAATCTTAGTCAAATCAGCATAATTATGACGAATGTCACCTAATCTAAATCTACCTGTTACAGTTACCGGAACATTTATATCATAAGCTTTTATCAATGAGTTTGCAACTTCAAGAACATCAGTTGCTACACCTGTACCAACATTAAATACTTGTCCGTTTGCTTCTTCTTTTTCAATTCCAAGAATTGTTGCCGCTACAACATCATCTATAAAAACAAAATCTCTTGTTTCTTTTCCATCTTCAAAAATTTGAATTGGATTATTATTTCTAATCTGCGTAGAAAAAATAGATAAAATTCCAGTATATGGATTCGACAATGATTGACCAGGTCCGTAAACATTTTGATATCTAAAGCCAACAGGAGCAATTCCTATTGTTGGGCAAACTGTCATAATCATTTGCTCTTGATTTTGCTTTGTAATTCCATAAACAGATGATGGATGGATTTTAGAATCTTCGTCAGTTGCCAACAATTCAAGCTCTTGGTCATCAAAAAATGTAAGTTCAAAATTCCCAGCCAACATATCTTTTTCTTTTCTATGGATCGGATATACAATTCCTAATTCTGGATGTTTGTATTTCCCTTCGCCGTATATAGAACGAGAAGAAGCAATAACGATTTTTTCAACAGAATTATCACTATTCGCAAGTATATCAAGCATTATAGCTGTTCCTTGAATGTTCACTTCTGTATATTTTTCAATACAATACATTGATTGACCAGTTCCTGTTTCGGCAGCAAAATGCACTACTACATTTTGATTTTCAAGTGCTTTTGTCCAATCTTCTCTAGAAGTAACAGTTCCCTCAATAAAAGTAACTTTATCTTTTATACTCTTAAAAAGTGGAGAAGTAACTTCTGGATTTTCACCGTGTATTTGTTTTGAAAGATTATCCAAAACTGTAATTTTATGTCCTTTTTCTATAAGTTTAAGGGCCAAATTGCTTCCGATGAAACCAGCTCCTCCAGTAATTAAAATGTTTTTCATGATTTTTCTTCTATTTATCTAAAAATGTACCATCGGGATGTGTTCTATCCCAATTTTGATTGCTAATATTATATCTTTTGACAATTCTTGCTGGTGATCCCACTATAACAGAATAATCTGGAAAAGCTCCCTTTACAACACTGTTTGCTCCAACCACACATTGCTTTCCTAAAATTGTTCCAGCTTGGATACAAGCTCCGATGCCAATAAAACAATTTTCACCAATTTGAGTTTCTTTAATTATATATTTCTGCTTTAATATATGGACTCCAATTTCCTCATAATCATGATCAATGTTAGTTATAAAAACATTTGCCAGAATAGTTGTGGATTTTCCAATAACTAAATTTGAAGATGACGTAATGTGAACATTTTGTCCAATAGAAACATCATCCTGAATTTTTATTACTCCATTTTCTCCATGAGTTTCCATTCTTACTTGAGGATAAATCCTAACATATTTGCCAATGAAAATTTTCCTGCTTCCTTTTATAATTACTGGTTTCCCAATATATGTAGGGAATTGAATTTTTCCAAAAAAAGGGGCATATAGAAAAGCTCTTAGCGCCCAAAAAAATTTGTAAATCATTTTTGTGTTTTAATAATTAAAACTCGAATCAATCCGTAGTAAAGTAGTTGAAATCTATACTCGAGTTTTTGATATAAAGATAAATGCGATTGAGACAAAGTATTTGAATTAGTTTCATTGTGCCTTCTATAGTACATGCAGGGCGTTTCAATAAATTTAACCTTATAACATAGTTCAGAAATAAAACCAAACCACCAGTCATGAAACAATAACAAATTTTCTGGCATTGGAAGAATTTCTTTTAAAATTTCTTTTCTAAATGCCAAACAGCATCCCAGATAGCTACTTCTATAAAAATTTTTGAAAAATCCTTTTCCAGATTTCGCCACTTGAAAATAAGAATTTTGAACAATATTATTAGAATCGTCAGTTACTATACAATTAGAAACAACTAAATCATATGTTTTTAATTCATTAACACAAGTTTCAACTTTATTTGGCAACCAAACATCATCTTGATCTGCAAGAAAAACATAATCACCTTTAGCATTCTTTAAAGCATTTTGAAAGTTATGATTAACTCCTTTTTTGGAATAATTCTTTACAATCAAAATTCGTGGATCTTCAAATTCCTTAATAATTTTTAAAGTATTATCGCTCGAACCATCATCCGAAACAACAATTTCATCCTCTAGCTTTAGCTGTACAAGAATAGAATTTATTTGCTCTTTAATATACTTTTCGCCATTATATGTGGCTATACACACTGAAACCATTTTATTATAACTGTTTTTGTAATTCTAATAATCTTGAAAAAACTACCAAAGTAATTAGTATCATAGATAATCCTATTGGATTATTCATATATGGGTTTGTTCCTGATTGTAAAATAATAAAAATCACACTTAACAAAAAAGGAAGCGCTTTTTTTTTATATTCTTTATTTTTTATATTAGTATACATTAAAAATATATAAATAAACATCCCAAACCAGAAACTTAATCCCAGTAATCCTTGTTTATGAAAAATTTCTAACAAAGAAAGCTCCATACCTCTGGGCCTAATTGGAACACCGATCCCAAAACCATGTCCTATGAAAAAACTAATGGGATTTACATTTGATAAAACCTGATCTATTTGAACAAATCTTGCACTATCTGATCCTGATTTATCACCTAAAGACTCCATAAGAAATGATAAGCCAACTAATACCATTACCATAACAAGAGATGTACAAATCTTTAAAAGAACATTTTTATTAATAAAAAAGACATAATATATTCCTATCAATGTTGTAAATAATATGAAACCTCTGGTTAATGTTAGTACTATTGAAAAAAACAAAAAAAACAGCATCCACTTGCTATACCATTTATTTGAGAAAAGAAAGAAAAAAAAACCTATACATAAATACAAAAATCCTTTATATATGAATAAGGAATCATTTCTGAACATTATTTCTCCAATGTCATTCTGTTTTTCATAAAAAGAAGAAAAATCAATTATTCCATATAATAACAACAAAATAACTATTATATATATTACGGCTAATATTATTGATCCTTTTTTTATAATACTTCCAATTCTGTCAATATCTTCAATTTTCTTAATAACCAAAGAAAAAAATAATATTATGTAAAAGAAAAATAAAGGTTTTAAATCCCCTAGAATAAATTCGACAGGAGCATAATTAAAATATCCAACTATACTGCTAAATGTCGTTAAAATAGTAAAAAAAACTACTAAAACTATTATATCTTTTTTTACAACTTTTTTATTTAAAAAATATATAAAAGATACTGCAAGAGCAATCCCAAACAAAACCATTCTAAAAGATAATGGCCCAAGTTCGAGATAACGACCACCACCACCAATTACTAATTCATATAGAATAGGTACAAATAGCAACTTTAAAAAAAACAACAGATCAAAATTTACTTTTTTAAACATTTAAAATCTTTTTTAAAGTAAATTTATAGTAATTTTTATTTTGAAGTTTTAGTTGTTTTAAGAGCCTAACAATTAATCTCAATTTAAAAACAAAAAAACTTAACAAATTTTCTTTCTTTATAAAGAAACATTCTGCCTCCAACATCTGTCGATATCTCTGAATAGATACACTTTCTTCAAAATTTTCATGAACAGATAAATCTTGATTAATTATCGCATTTAGTAGAAAAATATTGTTTCCGTCTTCAAATATTTTTCTAAAATACCAATGATCCAACATATCTAAAGTGTACCTATCATTAAATCCATTAATTGACTTAAGATAATCAACCTTTAAAAGTGTGCCTGAATTAATACCGCTTATTTTAGAGTTAATTATACCTCCAGGATGTTGAAGAGGTCTACAAACACCTCCTACTAACATTTTTGCAGGAGAAATTTGCATATTATTTGTTAGTGAGATAACTCTGGGAATAATAGCAACCGTTTTATCTTCTAATTGATCTTTTTTTAAAATTTCGATCGCCTCAATATACTTCTTTGAAAAACAGGTATCTTGATCTAATAATAGTAACCATGAGCTTTTTTTGTCTACAGCTAATTTTAGTGCATGATTATATGCTTTACTAAGCCCCGAGTTACTATTATCATGAAAATATGTGACTTTAAATTTTTTATGAGTAAAACTTTCCTCCTGATATTGTTTCTCTGGACTATTGTCATATACAAACAGTTTAATTTCTTTATCTAAAGAAATTTCCAATGTTTTAATAGTTCTTGAATCTTCTAAATTTGTCTTATAAAGGACAATAACAATAAATATCTCTTCAACAAACTTCATATTATTCTATCATTCTTTTTAACCAATGCTCAATGCTATAGCTAGACCTAATTTCTGATGGAACTGGAATGTATTCAGATTGAAAAAAAGATTTTTCTAAAACTGGATCATTGCGATCAATTATAAAAATATTATTCGGATTATAGAAATCATAGGCTTTAATATCCTGATTTGTTGTAATAATTTTTCTTTGAGCTCCAACTAGTTCTATCGTCCTCATTGTTAATCCTGTTTGAAAAGGATGAGCAATATCTAAAACAACTTTTGAATTAAGAATATTCGCGAAATTTGTTGCTGCAGAAATAGGCTTAAATATCAAAAACCTTTTGTTGTTTTTTAATTGTCCTCCTAAAATACTTTGAATAAAATAACTAAAATAGCCCGTAAATAATATAAATTGAAACTTTAAATTATTTTTTCCGCAATATTCTGCTATTTTTTTTATTAAAATCAATCTATCTGAATGATACCATCCTAAATGATAAATATCGTTATTTTGAACATAATCATCCTTTTGATTTAAATATTCATTTCTAAAAAACAAAGGATTAAAAGTAAATTTATCATTATTAGTACAGTCTAATCTATCAAAAGAATATACCTTATCAAAAAGATGTAACTTATCTTCAATATCTTTGATCCTACGCACTGAGTCCCACAAGTACAAAACAAATTTAGCATTGCTATTTAGGTTTTTCAAAAGTTGTATTGCACTCTTTGCGAAACATTCTCCTTTTATAATAAAAATTAAATCATAATTTTTATTCGAATTTTCAACTATCCAAGAGCTATGTTTTGCTTTGATCGCTTCAATTTTCTCCTGTTTTTTGAGTCGAGAATAAAATCGATATAATAATGTATTAGGAGGCGTTTCTGAAAAATAGTCTACCTCATAATTTTGCTTCTTAAATTCCTTGACAATAGCATCTTCGTAATCATAAAACCCAATACCAATAAATAAAACTCTTTTTTTAGTCATTATAATATACTTAAGCTACGAAATTTCCTTTATCATCCGTTTTTCTCCAAGCAGAAGAATCAAAACAATAACGTTTAATTATTTTAGCAGGAGAACCAACTAAAATACAATAGTCTCCAAAAGTCCCAAAGACAACACTATTTGCTCCTACTACACAATGTTTACCAATCTGCGTACCAGGTAGAATGACCGCATTGTTATAAATTTTACAATCCTCCCCAATGCTTACCGGATTAACTCTCAGTGACTGTCTTTCAACTGGTAAATTAATATTTTCATATGGATGATCAATATCCGTAATTGTAACATTTGCCGCAATAGCGGTGTTCTTTCCCAAAAAAATACTTACTGCGCATGTTAAATGTAAATTTTGCTGAATTGTACAATTATCACTTATAACAATATGAGGAGAATACTTTACTCCTTCATAACTTGTTACTGCTTCTATTCTAGAATTCGGCTGAACAAAAACATTATCACCAACAGAGATATACTTTGGAGTTATGATCATTGAATTCTTTATAAACACATTATTACCTAACTTCCTAAACTTTCCTTTATTATTAAAATACCAAAATCTTCTTACCAAGAAATTAAAAATTCTATCCATAATTATATCTGGTTTATCTTTTTATTAAAAAATTTAGTTTTAATAAAATTGAGGTCGATGTTTAAAATTTTAAAACTAAGAGCAACAAACAATAAAGAAATAAAAGTTTTTATAGCGATGTTAGGCAAAACTTTAAAATCAAATAATGAATCATATATAATTGGTACAATAACCACAAGCAGCATTAATAAAAATTGAGTAATAATATATTTTTTTTTAATAACTGTATTATATTGAAAGATAACATTAGAAAACAAAAATGAAACCGCTGAAGCTATTATAGCACCATAACAGCCATAAAAAGGAATAAAAATCAAATTAAGAACCACTGAAATAATAGCAGAAATTATAGAAACTACTGAAACCATTTTTTGTTTTTTATTAGCTATCATCAAAACATTCAAATATGTATTAATTCCCGCAATAACAACAGACACAATAAAAAGTGGAACTAATTTATATCCTTCCCTAAAAGCACCTGAAGTTGCAATAATAAAAAATTCTTTACTAAAAATAGAAGCCCCAAAAGCTCCAATGAAAATTGCTACTAAATAAATTTTGTATAATTTTAAGTTAGTTTCTTGAAAATTTTCATTAAAATACTCTTTAAATAATATGGGCTCAAATGTTTTATATAGGGCCTGGATTACAATATTTAAAACTGTTGCTAAAGTGATGGCAACAGAAAATATCCCTAGTTGATCTAATGAAATATATCTTTCCAGAATAACCCTGTCACTCAAAGACACAAATAAAAAAGCCAAACTGCCGGGCAAAATAGGCAATGTAAAATGTAATGCTTCTTTGATCAACTTAAAATTTATCCTGAAAATACTATTTTTATAAATCATATAAAAATAGATAAACATAAAAGGAATATTTACAACCAGACGCGCATAATAACTACCTAAAAGACCTTGATTGTAAACAACCACTAAAATGTAAACCATCAAAAACTGCAGTAATGTTCTTGAAAGGCTCAACATTAAAAATCCTTTGGCATTTTCTTTGACCCTGTATAAAACTAAAGGTATAATAGAAATGACATCAAAGAAGTTATTTAAAATTGCTAATTGAAAATATGGCTTAAATGGAATATTAACATTAAAAAAATCAATTAGCATTGGAAAAAAAAGCATTTGAAAAAGAATCAAGATACAATTAAAACCAAATATAAACAGAAAGACGCTACCAATAAGTTCTCTTCTGGATTTTTCATCTTTTGAGCTGTAATAATGACGTAAAACAAAAGTGTTTAATGACAATGTAGCAATTACAAATACAAATGTCATTACTGAATTGGTATAGCTTACTATCCCATATTCATCTGCCGAAAGATATTTTGTTAAAATGGGTAATAAAAGAAATGATATAATTCTGGGAACAATTTCTCCTATTGAATAATATATCGTAGTTTTTACGAGTTTTTCAGACATTCAAAAAATGATTTAAAGCGTATAATAAGCCATTCAATTTATTAACTCAAAGAATTTACAAATTGATTAAACTTATGGGAATCAAAATTTTTAAAGAACAAATTTTCAGTGTTCTCATCCTCAATAAATTCTTTATCAAACGCTTCTGAGATTTCACCAGCATTATTTATAAGGTTTATATTTGGCAAATCAAAAACATGTTCGTGTCGCTGATAGGTTTGTTTTTTATATATGAATGCATTTTTTTTCAAATGATAAGCTTCGTAAAGAGCTGTCGATTGTATAACTAATATTGCTTTTGAAATTTCCAGCAATTCATAAACACTACTCTCATTTGAATAAACGCTTATATTTTTAAAGTTTTTAAATTGATCTATATAATATTGTTTTTCGAAAAACTGATTGGGATGTAATTTAAAATACACTGGGATATCTTTATTAATAGAAGCAAAATCTATTGCCAAATTTTTCAAATTTTCACCAAACACATCAGAACTTGCAACCAACAAGCCAGTTGCATTATTTTCTATTTCTTTGAGATCTTGGCTATTGTCTTGACTATTAAAAAAATAAGAATTTCCGATTGAAATATTTTTTTGTATTGGAAAATTTAATCCTTTCATCCAAAAATCAGAAAATGAAAAAAAATAAGTAGGTAAATAAATCTGATTCTGTTTATAATCAATCAATCTAGAATAGCTGTAAGCTAAATGTGCACTATCAATAATCCCATGTTGCATTTCAATAATTGGAATATTTCTTTTTTTACCAGCCTGAAAAAGTCCTTTTTGAATACCATTTTGAGTAATAAAAATTGCCTTAGGTTTTTTAATTTTAAAAATTATTGAATAGTAAAAAAAATCAATTTTAAAATCTACAATCACCCTATTAATATCCTCATTTGTAAAGGATGAATTTGAAAATTCCTTTTTAATCAGAGAAATTAACTCTGAATAATCTTCATTCTTTTTATAGAATATCTTTGCAATTCTTCTAAAGATAGATATGGGATTAAATAAGGTGTTTTCGTAAAACCATTTTTCTTTACTTCTTTCAAAACTTTCAAAGGCATAGTAACTTCTTCGTGGAACTGCGTTTAAGATATCTGCTAAATTTTGATCAAAAGCCTTACTATTTGAAATTTTATTTCTTGAAGCTGTAAAAAATAAAAAATCAACTTTTTTAGAAAAAAGAAAAGTAATAAAAGACTTAATTTCTTTAAATATTTGCTTCTTAGAAATTACTGCCTGCTCATTTTTTACATTTGATTTATGATTCCATAACAAATGATAAAACAATTCAAAACGTATTAAATCCCAATAAAATATACCCTTTGATTCATTACTAAATAAATTGTATTTTTCTTCAAATTCAAAAAAAACATTTTGATTAAACTCTTGTTCCTCTTCCTGCATAAATTATATTCTGTGGCTCAAATTTAAAAAGTTATTAAGTTTTACTTTTGAATATCTTACTCTACAGACCAAGGGCACTTAATTTAATATTTTGGATATAAACATCTGAGTGCTTTGCCTTATACCTATCATGCGAGGAGTAATAACTAACCCATAATTCTCCATCCTTTATTACCATTCCTGCATAACCACAATCACCTCCGCTAGGATATACAAACAATTTCTTATAGGTATTATCGTCCAAATCATAACTATAAAGAACCACTTTCATAGCTTCAGAATCTCGTCCTGTAATTAGCATTTTGTTTTTATAAAAAATAAAATTTGGGCCTCCTAACGATAAGACCGGAATCTTATTAATGATCTGAAAACTCTTCTTATTAGCCTCGTTTACTATTTTTCCTAAAATTAAATCTCTACTTCTTATAATTGCATAAAACTGACCTTTGTCATCTACACGAATTGTTGTTTCCCCTCTAAAAGGAAAAGTGTTTTCTATTAAATTCGTACCCTTAAAGTCTAAACCATCTGTACTTTCATACATATCAAACACTGAGCTTCCTGCTGTAAAAGTGTAGCCAAATGAGTATGCCCTCTCTTTATACCATGTAATTCTCCAAGGCCAGGCCTCGTTTCCAGTGACTTTCGAAGTAATTTTCTTTAAATTATCAAGATGAACATTTTCTAACTCTCCAAAATAGGTCCCGTCTAAATATACAGATCTATAATCTGAAAAACTTAAAAGTTCTTCATTATTATATTTAGAACCATGGATATATACCATTAACTGATTACCATTTACTGAAAACTTTGGATCTCTTAAATCAATTCCATCTACTTGAAAAGTTTTAACTAATGTCCAATTCTCATTATCTAGCCGTGTGTATAAGTTAATAATTCCATCTTTCCCATAAGCATGACTATCAGATTCTCTAAAGATTAAAAACCATCTCTTTTTAAAATATACTAAATCTGTAAAATTATAAGAAGCATTATCATCATACGGGACTAAAGAATTCACTTTAACACCTTTATTATCAGATGAAATATCTTGTGACGAACAGGAAATTGCTGAAATTATAAATAAAATCAGTAGTATTTTTTTTTTCATTAGCCTATAGTGTTTTACTTTTATTAGACAAAAATAGAATTTAAAACCTTATTGTTTAAAGCCTTCCAAAGAATCGAAATACGAATTTAATGCTATTTCAATGTTATTTTCTCCAATTATTTTTTCTACAAATTCTCTAAAAACACCTTCACCGCCTTGTTTATCTAAAATTAAATTACAGTGTTTTTTGACATAATTTGGAGCATCAGAAGGACATCCACTTATCCCTACCTTTTTCAGTACTTGTATATCATTAATATCGTCACCAATATAAGCAATCTCCTTAATTGATATATTAAGTTTTACACAAAGTTCTTCAACAATTTGCAATTTATTTTTAATACCCATGAACAAAATATCTATACCTAATTTATTGGCTCTATTTTGTACAATGTTATTTTTTTCTCCCGTAATAATTCCAACTGATATATTAAGCAATCGACAAAAGAGGACTCCAGCACTATCAGAAGTATTGAATTTTTTGAATTCATTACCAGTATTATCATAATACATACCGCCATCGGTCCAAACACCATCAATGTCAGTAAGAATAAGTTTCGGGAGAATCATAATCTTATTTTATAAAATCTGTATATATTATTTCATTGGCAGCAATATCCTGTTTTATAACTTGTCCAATCAATTTTGCCCTTTCATCCCACTTCAAACCATCACCTGGACTTAATAAATGTAAGTCTCCTTCTGAAATAATATGACCGCTTTTTAAATCTTTTAAGCTTGCTATTGATCTTTCCAATTTAACTCTCGCTGATTGAACAGAATCTGCTATAAAAATCTCTTCCTTACCCATAGAAAGTTCCAGATTTCTGATATCTCTAACCATTCTTTCGATTCCTTCTACAGCCAAAGATCCAGCCTGGTCAGTACCTTTCATTAATCTGTCTAATGTAATATGTTTTTCAATTATTTCAGATCCCATTGCAACCGCCGCTATTGGTGTCGCAATTCCGATCGTATGATCCGAATATCCGATAACAAAATCTGAATAATTTTTTTGAAGATATTTTATAGTATTCAAATTAACATTTTCATATCTTGTTGGATACTCTGATACACAGTGAAGAATACCAATATTACTATGATGCTTTGTAATGACATCTAATGCATTATCAATTTCTTTGGCTCCACCCATTCCTGTAGATAAAATTATCGGAATTTTTGTTTCTGCCATTGCATTCAAAAGTGGTAAATTAGTTAGATCTCTTGAAGCAACTTTCAGCTTATCCGGTGTAAATAATTTGAGTAAACTTAAACAACCTACTGCACAGAGAGTTTCTACGAAATCTAATCCATAACTTTTTGCATAATTGTAAATTTCCAGGTGTTCTTGATCATCTAATTCTAAAAACTCCCTATGCTCTCCATAAGTTTTTCCAAACGAATGTGGCGTATCATATGATTTAGCCATCTGAGAAGCTGAAAGTTCTTGTGTCAAATCACGTTTAGTAAGTTTAACAGCGTCCATACCTTTTAGTTTTTTACCAAAAAGTTTGTCTACAACTGGTCTTGATACTACATCAATAATTAATTTTGCGATGTCAACTGATCCATTATGGTTTTGACCAATTTCTCCAATAATATATGTCATTTTGAATATTTTTTTATGTTATTAATCATTTTAACTTTATACTCTTCGTTAGAATCTATAAAATCAACTAAAAAACTAATGTTATCCTGATTTCCTAATGTGCTCTTAAAAAGTGATGCTAAATTATCAAAATCTTCTTTATCATCTAATGTTAATCTTATATCTTCTCTAGAATAAACTTCAGAGGGGCTTTTTAATAATTTTATATTGAAAATTTGGGGATTCATATATATAAAATTTGTTACATGCTCTTGGTAAATTGAGTCATTCTGAAGATCAGCAGCTTTTAGCAAAGCACGCACAGATACTATTTCTGCAAATAATCCAATATGGGTTTTGATAACAGGAATTCCCAAATAATTACAGTAACTTATATAATCCCAGTTTGTATCATCTAGCTCTCCTATTAATGAGCTAATTGAATTCATATTTAAAAAAGGATTATCAGAACAAATACGCAACAAATGAGTAAACTTTTCATTTACACCAACATCAATAAATCGACTCAATACATTTTCTTCACTTCCTTGATAGAAAGCAATCCCATGTTTTAAGGCGATCTCAGATAAAACATTATCTTTACTATTGATTGAGCTGGCTAGAATAATTTGATAGTTACAAAATTTTAATTTTAACTTTTCAATTGATATGTCTAATATCGATTTACCATCACAAAAGTCCATTAGAATTTTATTTGGAAGTCTACTAGAGCCAGTTCTTGCTTGTATGACTATCCCTATCGAAATCTCATTTTTTTTAATCATTTTTAATCATTTAAACTTAAATCATTCTAAAACAATAGGCCTAATAAATCTAAAGATTATTCAAAATCTTTTTGAAAATTAAAAACAAAACCGTCAAAAATCCCGCAAGAAATCCTCCAAGAATTATGCCTTTTATTTTTCCAAAACGTTCTTTAAATAATGGTAAAATAGGTCGATCCACAACTTGTATTAATGGTGTTTCTCTTCTTAAAGTGACCTTTGCCATTTCAGTCTGCTTTACAAGCTCTGTTAATATGGCAGTATTTGCTTGGACATCTACTTGTCTTCGTGCTGATGGGGCTCTTCTTATGTTTAATGCAGGATTTAGATTAAAAGTATTGTCATTCGCTACAGCTACACCAGTAATAGCACCATTAAGCTCTCCTCTAATAGAATCTGTCTGACGCTCCAATATATCCATATTCATTCGGGCTTTTTTACTTTTAGTGTCCACATAAAATTTACCTACTTGTTTAGCAAGTGCTTCACAAAAATATTTTGCAAATAATTCATTTGTAGAAGACACCTCTACCGTTGTGATAGCAACTTTCTTGTCCTTTTGACCTACTTCTAACCCACCTTTGGATAGTTTTTCATAAATAGATCCTAAGATACTATCATGAACTCTGGTAAAACCTTGACGTTGCTTATTTGGCAAAAACTGAATGTTTTTAAGTTTAGGACTTTCATCCCATCGTTTTCTCCATTCATTATTTTGAATAAACATTTCGGCCAACGAAATTTCTTTTCCATTTACTATCACAGGTGTTAGCAACGTTTGCTCAACCATAGATCTTGACTTAAAAAGTTCTGTCAAATTAGAGCCTGTAAAAATTCCTCCTGCATTACCGCCTAAATCCAGACCTAATGACCCCACCAAACCTAAAGCTCCACCTAGACCTCCTCCTGATTGATCATCTTCTAAAGCGAAAGATAAAGTTGCAGTATAAACTGGTTTTTTAATAAACGAGTATGTTAGCCCTAA
The DNA here is from genome assembly GCF_900187965.1 of Flavobacterium sp. ov086. GTDB lineage: Bacteria > Bacteroidota > Bacteroidia > Flavobacteriales > Flavobacteriaceae > Flavobacterium. The sequence goes on from NZ_FZNL01000008.1 coordinate 72,001, forward strand.
AACTGAACCAATAATACCCGCCAAAACAATTATTCTCCATCTCGAAAGCAAGTAAATGCACCATTTTTTGGTCATTACTAACAAATCTTTTAACGAAATTTCTTCATTTACAATAGGTGTACTTTCCATCAAAATAATTTATCTAAATGCAGTTACGATCAATAATGCTAAACTTGTCAATACACTTCCTATACTTACCCATTCTCCTGTACTCATTTTTTTAGTTTCAGGCTTTTCCGGAACAACAATCTGAGAACCTGGCTCAACTGTAGGATAAGATCTAAAAAATAAAAAAGAACCTGTCACTGAAGCTTTACCATTTGGATAAATAATATATGCTTTTTTCTTCCATCCTTTATTATCTACACCTCCAACGGAGTTTATATAATACTTGAATCCCTTTCCGCTTCTATAAGGTATCTCTGATGTAAGCAAAACATTACCCGTTACTTTTACACCTTCATTAAAAGTTGCAACAATAATTTCATCTCCAGGAAACAAAGTAACATTCGAATAATGATTTTTATCTTTAACAATTTTTTCCCAATTAACAGGTATAGTTGCAAATTTTAAATCTTCTTTTAGCTTTTTTGCTAATTTGTCGTTTGAACCAATTGAGTCATTTTTAGATTTAGTTAAATTTAAATCTACGCTTTCAATCTGATCAATTTGATCTTGCTTAATTGGTCTTTTAATTTTCACCCCATCAATATTAGCAATTGATGTTACTCCACCTGCGCGCATTACAATGTTATAAACAGTTTCTTTTTTATTTGCTAAAACATATTTACCAGGATAAGCAACAGCTCCACTGACTGCAACCATTTCTGGCTTTTCATAAACAGCAATTCTTCGAATATTAATTACATCGAAAGGTTTTAAAATAAAATTTTTAATTTGTTCATTGTTTTCAGCTGTAATTTCAAATTCAAGCAATTCTATACGTTTGGGATCATTATCATCTATTACATCAGATTTTATCATTCTGGCAATTTCAACTCTTTTAGAAGCTGAACCTGTTAACCCTCCAACCTGAACAATTAAATCATTCAAAGTAAGATTTTCGAAATAGTCATAAACTCCTGGTTTTTTTACTTCGCCATCAATTGTTACCTTGTATTCTTCTCTAAAATCTAAGATAGAATAAATAGTAATAATATCCTCCCTTTTTAACTCCACATCGGCATTTAAATTTCCTGACAAAGCTTCACTTAAATTTACATTTACAATTTCTGTTGTTAAATCAGATTTTAGGCGAATTATTCTTGCCCTTTTTGTATAAGCATCCTCTTTAAGTCCTTCGGCTCTAGTAATAAGATCTGAAATTCTCATCCCCTCACTATAAGAATAATAGTCTGGTCTAAAAACAGCTCCCTCGATTTTAATACGATTTTCGAATCTATTTAAAATTTTAGTCACTCTAAAAACATCTCCGGATTGTGGCAAATAAGAATTATACTCGCTTTCATTTATATCATGAACTTTAAATTCTTTTCCAGTTTTTTGCATTACACCTACAGAAGCTGTGTAAGCAAATTCATTAAATCCTGATGCAAAATTTAGCAAATCAGTAAAACTCTCCCCTTTTTTCATTTCAAAAATCCCGGGACGTTTTACTTCTCCATTCAGAGTTACTCGTTGACTATAAGCCGGAATTCTAATAACATCATTTTCTTTTAAACTAACATTATCAGATTGATCTCCTTTTACTAAAAAACGATAAATATCAATATTTTTATAAACTTTATTATTTCTAATTAATTCAATATTTCTATAACTGCCATTTTTACCAGGGCCTCCCGCCAAATGTAAAGCATTGTAAACGGTAGCTAAAGATGAAATAGAATAATTGCCTGGTTGTTTACCTCCAACAACCGTAACTTTTATTGTGCGTATACCGCTCAAACTTACACTTACTTGAGATTGTCCGGATCTAACTGTACTGTAAACTTTAGCAATTGCTGTTCTAATCTTTTGAGTGGCAGCTTCAACGGTAATTCCCGAAACTGCGATTTGTCCAACATATTGAATTGTTATTTTTCCTTCGACACTTACCGGAATACTTGCGTTGTACTCCTGAACTCCATACACACTAACTTGCAATTCATCACCTGGCCCCAGAATGTAATTAACAGGAGTTGCTAACTTTAGATCTGGTTCGAAATTTAAGGTGGGGTTATCAAATAATTCGGAACCAAAAATCAAAACATTAACGGAATCTTTAACTTTATTATTGGTGATTTTTTCTTGATTTCTCCCAAATTCTGTTTTAGTATTTTTTGTCTGATTAAGATTATTATTTTTTCCAGATGTACTCACCAGATCTTTCAACTTAAACTTAAGTTTATCAAACTCTTCCTGACTCATTCCTTTAGAAAGTGCTATTGGCTCAGCTTCATCAATAGTCATATTATTACTATTTAATTGTGCTGCAATATTAACAAGATCATCTTGAGACAAATAATCGACTTTAATAGTACTTAGATCTTTAGATTGAAGTATGCCTTGGGCATTAACAGTTAAAGACGTTAATAGACCAAAAAACAGTATAAGAACGTAAGTTATATTTTTCATATGAATTATAATTTTAACCTAAAAAAGACTTAAAACAGACATTTAGATATTTTATGAATATTGTTTTTGATAATATTCTTTATAAATACCTGATGTCACATTTTGTAGCCATTCTTCGTTATTAAGATACCAATTAATAGTTTTTTCTAAACCCTCTTCAAAAGTTACTGATGGTTTCCATCCTAACTCTCTATTAATTTTTGACGCGTCAATTGCATATCGTAAATCATGCCCTGGTCGATCTTTCACATAAGTAATCAACTCTTGGGATTTACCTTCTGTTCTTCCCAGTTTTTGATCCATAATATTACATAGTAATTTTACTAAATCAATGTTTTTCCATTCATTGAAACCTCCAATGTTATAAGTTTCATGATTTTTTCCCTCATGAAAAACTAAATCAATTGCAATTGCGTGGTCCTCGACAAATAACCAATCACGAGTATAATTACCATCTCCATAAACAGGCAATGGTTTATTATTAATAATATTATTAATAAAAAGTGGAATTAATTTTTCAGGAAAATGATAAGAACCATAGTTATTAGAACAATTTGTCAAAACATAAGGCAAACCATAAGTTTCACCATAAGCCCTTACAAAATGATCAGAGCTCGCTTTTGAAGCAGAATATGGAGAATTCGGATCGTAAGATGTCGTTTCTGTAAAAAGCCCTTCTGCACCTAACGAACCATACACTTCATCGGTACTTATATGATAAAAACGCTTACCTTCAAAATTATCTTTCCATTGATTTTTAGCTGCGTTCAATAAATTCATTGTTCCGATAACATTTGTCTTAACAAATGATAATGGATCTTCAATAGAACGATCAACATGAGATTCTGCAGCTAAATGTAAAACTCCATCAAAATTGTGAAGCAAAAAAAAATCATTTATAAAAGTTTCATCTACGATATCACCTTTTACAAATGTATAGTTAGCTTGATTCTCAATATCTTTAATGTTTTCAAGATTTCCTGCATATGTTAACGCATCTAAATTATAGATTTGATATTCCGGATACTTATTTACAAATCGTCTTACGACATGTGAACCAATAAAACCTGCACCTCCTGTTATAAGAATTTTTTTCATTTTCATACTAATTTAATAATTCTGAGTTTTGTCTTTCTAATTCACCATATAAATCTTTTACATCTTGTGAATTTTCTTTTTGCAAAATTAAATTTGCAGTATCTGTATAAATAAAAATAGTGTTTTTTAATCCTAGAAACGCAGTATATTTTTCAGTACCAATAACCATATTCCCATTATTGTCAATGGAGTGTCCTTTTGATACCAAATAATCATAAACGGACTCAAACGAACCTAAATCCGACCAAGAAAATGCAGCTGGAACTACTTTTATTTTTTTACTACGTTCCATAACAGCATAATCAACACTAATTGATGGAATTTCTAATGATAATTCTAAATTAAGAAACCCTTCTTTACTTGCCTCCCACACTGATTTAGATTTTTCATATACATCCGGTTCAAATTGTTTTAATTCATCAAGAAGAACTCCTGCTTTAAAACAAAACATTCCGCTATTCCATAAAAAATTACCTCTTGCAATGAAATTTTTAGCTGTAGTTTCATTTGGTTTTTCACGAAATGATACAACTTTATCTCCTTTTGACTCTATATAACCATATCCCGTTTCCGGTTTAGTTGGAATAATACCAAAAGTTACAATAAAACCCTCTTTGGCTTTTAAAATAGCTTCATTTATGGCTATATTGTAATCCTCCATTTTTTCAATGATGTGATCCGAAGGAGTTACAATTAAGATATCTTCCGGATTAGAGGCAAATGCGGCAAAAGCAATTGCAGCAGCAGTATTTCGTGGAGTAGCTTCTACAATATTGGTGTAAGTCGTTTTAGACTTATCCATTACTCTCCCACTAAGATTATGATTATCAACATTCCCAACAACCATGACTTTATCAGCCAAATGGCTATTACGATCAACTGTCATTTCGAACAAGGATTTGCCGTCAAACATTTCCAAATATTGTTTAGGCTGACTTCTACGCGAAAGTGGCCACAATCGACTGCCTACTCCACCTGTCAAGATTACGTGTATGATTGAATTATTTGCTTCCATTTTTTTCTAAATAAAAAAAAGAGTCTTTATTTACTACAGTCTATTATCAGCTATAGCACCTAAAACTCCTTTTACATCATATAATAAACTATTTTCCTTCTGTAATTCTGAAAAATCCAAGCTTAAAAATTCATTATGAGCTACTCCTAGCACAATCGCATCAAACTTTTCTTTTGGGACAGAATTTATAGTTTCTAATTTGTATTCTTTTTTAACTTCATCAATATTAGCCAAAGGATCGTATAGTGTAACAGCTATCCCGTATTCTTTTAGTGATCTTATAACATCAACAATTTTTGTATTTCTTACGTCAGGGCAATTTTCTTTGAAGGTAATTCCCAGCATCAAAAGATTAGCTCCATTAACTGAAATCCCTTTTTTAATCATCAGTTTAACTACTTGAGAAGCCACATATTCTCCCATACTGTCATTTAAACGTCGACCTGCTAAAATTATTTCAGGATGGTATCCAAATTCTTGTGCACGTTGTGCTAAGTAATAAGGATCTACTCCAATGCAATGTCCACCAACCAAACCAGGTTTAAAGGGTAAAAAATTCCATTTTGTAGCTGCTGCCGTTAATACTTCCTGAGTATCAATATTCATTAAATTGAATATTTTAGCTAACTCATTAACAAAAGCAATATTGATATCTCGTTGTGAATTTTCAATCACTTTAGCCGCTTCAGCAACTTTTATTGTTGGTGCTAAATGTGTTCCTGCGGTAATTACAGATTTATATAAGCTATCTACTTTTAATCCAATTTCTGGTGTTGATCCTGAAGTTACTTTCAGAATTTTTTCGACCGTGTGCTCTTTATCTCCCGGATTTATTCTTTCAGGTGAGTAACCTGCAAAGAAGTCTTCATTAAATTTCAGTCCTGAAACTCTCTCTAAAACAGGAACGCATTGCTCTTCTGTTACTCCTGGATATACAGTAGATTCGTAAATTACTATATCCCCTTTTTTCAAAATTGCACCAACTGTCTCACTTGACTTATAAAGTGGACTGAGATCTGGACGATTATTTTTATCTACGGGAGTTGGAACTGTAATTATAAAATAAGTACAATCAGCAATATCATTCAAAGAAGTTGTGCAATATAATCCGATTTCTGTATTAGGGTTATCGACTAAAACTTTTTGTAAAGTTTCGTCATCGACCTCTAGTGTTGTATCTGTACCGGATTTTAAAGATGCTACTCGTGACTGATTTATATCAAATCCAACAACGGGATACTTAGTCGCAAATAGCCTGGCTAAAGGCAAGCCAACATAACCTAAACCAATAACTGCTATTTTAATATTTCTATCCAATTTATATTCTTTTTTACTCGATTCAGTCAATTTAATTCACGGCTTCGCCCTTCTGAATCACAAAATTTGACTCAGATGCCTAAAAAACATTTTCGGCAAATATAACACATTAAGTCAATTTATTCAATACGGTTTCTAGTAATACTGCTAAAAAGGACCAATTAAAAAAACTAACTTCACCAAACTTCTATCAATCAGTCTGTAAAAAAATACATTATAAAAAAAACAGAAAATAAATTCTCAAATTAAAGAATTTCGTCTTCTGTTTATGATTAGAAAGAGTTAAGCTATAACTACTTTATTTATATTTTATTTTAAGCACACAGCCTAAAGATTCCAAAACCAATATATAATGAGTATTTGATACTTCCTGAACTATAGCGTCCTGATTACTAAAAGCTCCTGCTTCTATTTTTATACGATCCCCAACCTGAATTGAAGTTACCGATATATCAATTATATTGGGAACTTCAAGACTTGCTTTTATACTATTAATTTCTTCATCCCGAACAATCGCTGGTTTACCCAGCCAAAATAAATAACGTACTACACCTGCTACTTGAAAAACAGAATTACGATCAGTGTCTGCCAATTGAACGAATACATATGAATTAAAAAGAGGCACTTCAATTTTCTTTTTGCGATCTGACCATTGTTTTACCTGGGTTATTAATGGACAATAACACTCAATACCTATTTGATTCAGTTTATCGGCAACTTTCTTCTCCCACCTAGGTTTCGTATAAACTACATACCAATTCATCTTTTCTCTTTAAATTGAAATAAAACTTTTAAATCTATCTCGTTCATAATCCTTTCAGATCAAATCTTATTTCAACAAAACTTCCTTTTAAGAACCTATCCCTTTATATATAAAACCAATTGATTCCATTTCTTTTGAATTCAATATATTTCTTCCATCAAAAAGAAATGCCGGTTTATGCATTGAATCATAAATTTCTTGCCAATCATAAGCTGTAAACTCATCCCATTCTGTTAGAATTGCAACTGCATGAGCTCCTTTACAGGCATCATAAGCATCATTAAACGCTACAACTTTAGAATTATTATCCTCAACAGATCTTGTTTGCAAATAATTCAAATCATTTAACATTTTATCTCTTGAAACTTTCGGATCAAAAACAGCAATAGTTGCCTGTTCATTAATCAAATCATCCGCTACATATATTGCAGCCGATTCGCGAGTATCATTAGTATCTTTCTTGAAAGCCCAACCTAAAAATGTTATTTTCTTATCGGCCACTGTATTGTATAATGTTTGAACGATTTTATTTGAAAATCTTCTTTTCTGATAATCATTCATAATAATAACCTGTTCCCAATAATCAGCTACTTCAGTTAATCCGTATGATTTTGCGATATAAACTAAATTCAGGATATCTTTTTGGAAACAAGAACCTCCAAAACCAACTGAAGCTTTTAGAAATTTAGATCCAATTCGGCTATCCATTCCAATTGCTTTAGCAACTTCACTTACATCAGCACCTGTTTTTTCACATAATTCTGACATTGCATTTATAGACGAAATACGTTGTGCTAAAAACGCATTAGCAGTAAGTTTAGACAATTCTGAAGACCAAACATTTGTCGTCAAAATTTTATCTCTGCTTACCCAATTTGCATAAACATCAACCAACGCATTAATTGCCTCTTCACCTTCTGGTGTAGAATCTCCGCCAATTAAAATTCTATCAGGATTTAATAAATCTGTGACAGCAGTTCCTTCTGCCAAAAATTCAGGATTTGACAAAATCTGGAACTGAACACCGTTTCCTGTATTATCTAAAATGCTTTTTATTGCCTCGGCAGTTCTTACCGGAAGTGTTGATTTCTCAACAACAATTTTATTCTCCTTAGCTACCTTTGCAATTTGTCTGGCACAAAGCTCGATGTATTTTAAGTCTGCAGCCATACCTTTTCCTTTACCGTAAGTTTTAGTTGGGGTATTAACTGAAATAAAAATCACCTGAGCTTCATCAATTGCTTTTTCAACTTCTGTCGAAAAGAAAAGGTTTCGTCCCCTGGCTTCAGCTACTATTTCTGAAAGTCCTGGTTCATAAATTGGAATATTATTAGTATCAGGATCATTCCAGTCTTTTATTCTTTGTTCGTTCAAATCGACAACAGTCACTTGAATATTTGGGCATTTTTGAGCAATTACTGCCATTGTTGGTCCTCCAACATAACCTGCACCAATGCAACAAATTTTTGTAATTTTCATTTAATTTACTATTATCTTAATCCTTAGTTTTATTTCAAATTGTTCCAATACCAACTCACTGCTTCTTTCAATCCATCTTGCAATGAATATTTTGGATTATACCCTAATACCGTTTTGGCTTTATCTATACTTGCTAGTGAATGCGGAATATCTCCCACTCTATTTTCTCCATAAACAATTTTGACAGCAGCAATTTCAGAATCAAACTCTGTTAAATACTTTTTTAAATATGCTACCAAATCATTTAATGTATTTCGATCACCAAAAGCAGTATTATAAACTGTATTAATTGCATTCGGGTTTTGACTTGTTATAGCCAACTCATTCATTTGAATTACATTATCTATATAGGTAAAATCACGAGAATAATTTCCGTCACCATTAATTACAGGGCTTTCGTGCTTCATTAATTGCATTACAAATTTAGGAATCACTGCAGCATAAGCTCCATTAGGATCTTGTTTTCTCCCAAAAACATTAAAATATCGCAAACCGATAGTTTCTAGTCCATAAGTTCGGCTAAAAATTTCAGCATATAATTCATTTACATATTTTGTAATCGCATATGGTGACAATGGTTTTCCAATAACATCTTCTACTTTTGGTAATCCTTGAGAATCTCCATAAGTTGAAGAACTTGCTGCATATACAAAACGCTTTATTTTAGCATCACGGGAAGCAACTAACATATTTAAAAACCCCGATACATTTACATCGTTTGTTGTAATTGGATCATTTATAGATCTTGGAACTGAACCTAAAGCGGCTTGGTGTAAAACATAATCAACTCCTTCAACAGCTAAAGCACAATCATCAATATTTCGAATATCGCCTTCAATTAATTTAAAATTAGGATTCTCGATAAAATCTTTCAAATTATAACGATGTCCTGTCGAAAAATTATCTAGACAAATTACTTCATGACCTAATCCTAAGAAGTACTCACATAAATTTGACCCAATAAAACCAGCTCCACCAGTAATTAAAATTCTATATTGTGTTGATACTTTCATTTAATTCAAATTACTTTTTATTGAACTTTTTTAAAATAGTCTTCCATAAACTTAATTCAACCACTTCATCGTGATATCCGTTTGAATAAGCTCCATAACCATATCCGTAGCCATATGATGAACCATATTTTGCTTTATTTTCGTAACCATTCAAAACAATACTAGCATTATTCAATTCACCTCTTTTTACTCTGGTATTCAACAATGTGATCATCTCTTTTTTAGTATAATTTTGCCTTACTATATAAAGGGTTACATCTGCATATTGAACCAATTCTAATGCATCTGACACAAGACCAACCGGCGGAGTATCTAAAATAACATAATCATATTTCTGCTTTAGTTCATCTATCATTTCTTTCATAGCATCACTCAGAATTAATTCAGATGGATTTGGCGGAATTGGTCCCGAAAGAATAACATCAAGATTTGGGATTTGCGTTTTATTTACAATTTCATCCACACTATTTTGTTTAATTAAATAATTAACTACACCCAACTGATTTATTAAACCAAATTCGTCCGCTAATCTTGGCTTTCTTAAATCTAGTCCAACAACGACAGTTTTCTTTTCACTCAGAGCAAAAACAGTAGCAATATTTATAGAACAAAATGTCTTTCCTTCCCCACTTATAGAAGAAGTTATCATCAGCGTTTTTGAACCACTGACTTGTTGTTTTTTATATAAAAACTGTAATGACGAGCGAATTCCTCTAAAAGCTTCAGAAAGTGCAGATTTTGGTTTATCAAAAACAGCAAGATTAACAGCATCTTTATTAACTCCAATAACTCCAATTAAAGGTATATCAGTTAATTTACTAATGTCATCTGTATTCTGAATCGAATTGTTGATAAAAAACAATGCAAAAACGAATAACAACGGCACTAATATTCCTAAAAATAATGCTAGTACATAATTAGCAGAAGTTTTAGGCCCAATTAATCCTCCTCCAATATCTTTTGCCGAATCAATAAAATGAATATCTGACAAATTAGATGCTTTTACAATCTCAGCTTCGTTTCTTTTTTTAAGAAATTCATTATAAATATTATCATTTAGGTCATACTTCCTTTGAATCTTTAACAATTCCTGCTGCTCTTCGGGAAGTCTTTTTACGGTACTTTCGGCTTCACCAATTTTTGAATTAACAAGAGATAAATCATACAACAATGAAGTTTTTGCTGTTGTTATATTTTCTAACAAAACATCTTTTACAGCTCGCATCTGATTATCAAAATCCTTAAAAATCTTATCACTTTTTACCGCATAAGCCATTTCTGATCTTTGCGTAGAAAGCGCTATAAGCTTTGACACATTGGTTACAATATTCGGATCTTCAATTCCCGCAACAGATGGCGCCGGTAATCTTGAATAATCTACACTATTATTTAAATATGCTTTTAATGAATTATAATATGCAATTTTTCTTGAAACTTGATCACGTTCAACATCAAAATCCATGATTTTATTCGAAACCTTTTCTCCACCACCCTGAATTTCATAAATATTCTTATCCTTTCTAAAAATCTTTAATTCATTACCTGTTTGTTTTAATTGCGATTCCATAGCAACTAGAGTGCTATCAATAAATCTAATAGTATTTGTGGCAAACTGGTTTTTACCGTCCAGTTGAATTTTGATCAGCATTCTTACAGTTGCATTCAAATATTCTACCATTCTGGCTTTATTTGTCCCCTGCATACTAAGCGTTAACAGTGAACCTCCGCCTTTATCTCCTTCAACATTAACCCCTCTATATCGGGAAACTGTCCCATCAAAATCATTAAATTTTACAAAATATTCTTTTCCTTTATAAAAACCGGGGTTATCATTTATTTGTAATTTCCAATTCAAAAATGGTAATGAAACTTGTTCTCCAACTTTGTATCTTTTTACAAATACCGCAGGCTGAACGGAAGTTTTGCTATATGCATTAGTAGAATAAGTAATTAAAGAAACTGAATTATTCTCAAAAGGAATTTTAATTTGGTATTCACTTTCACTTAAAAACTTAATACTAATTAAAGTATTAGCAAGCTGAGGCCTTGACTTATCTATATTTACATAAAAAGGAGTCGCACCATAAGAATCAACAAAATTATATTTTCCCTGTTCCAAATAATCGATGTAATACTGCAATTTATCAACCACTAATTCATTATGAGAACGCGATTGCAATATTGTTGAAATCCCGTTTACCTGATCTGAGATTCCACCCCAATTGAAAACTAAACTGGTATTAGAGGTAAAAAATGGATTGCTTTCTTCTTTAATGGAAATCATCGTCTGCATTGCGTAAATCTTCTCTTTACGAACATTTACTTGATATGCAATAGTAAAAGCTATTAATAAGCTAACTAAAAACCATTTCCAATAACTGGCAATTTTCAACAAAAATCCTTTAAAATCAAAACTTGAATGATTCTCAAAAATGGAAAAATCTTTTATATCTAACATCTTTTGAATTTAGTTTTAATTTTTGATAATCAAATAAACTGTTGTTGCCAGTGACAACAACGTAATAATTGTTCCTATAGATTGTATACCTGTCTGACCAGTTCCCCAAGTTTTTTGTCTCAATGGCTTTACATAAATATAATCGTTAGGCTGCAAATAATAATAAGGTGATTTCATAACATTGACATCGGTAAGATCTATATTATTCATTTGAACTCCTGTTGGTGTTTGTCGAATTACGGTTACCGTTTTTCGATCTCCAACAGTATTAATATCGCCTGCATTTGCGATCGCCTCCATAATATTTACATGTTCCTGAAACAATGTTTTTGTTCCGGTACTTCCTACCTCACCATTTATAGTGTATCTAAAACCTGCTAATTTTACTGTAACGAAAATATCAGCTTCACTTTTAAAATATTCCTCAAGCAATTTTTTTTCAATACGAATTCTAACTTCATCAAGTGTATACCCAATAACATTTATCTCTCCTAAAACTGGCATTCTAATATTACCATGATCATCTACGGTGAATCCATCAAAATACAAAGCCGATTCAGTTTTTCCTGTCGTCGATGCTGTTGTATTAAAAATTGAAACTAATTTAGGATCAATAGCTTTTATACTAATACTCAAAACATCATTCACCTGAAGTCTATAAGGCTTAGACTCAACTGCCGAAATGGTATTGGTATTTTGTTCTACTGAATTGTTTTTATCTTGCAAGTACACTAAGTCTTTTATAGGAATACAAGATGTAAATAGTGTACTAATTAATAGAAATATAAAAAAGCTTTTTTTAGTCATTATTGGGGATTTTATCGCAAATATAGCTTTTACTTTAATCTTCAGGAAATCTATACTTTATTTGAGGCTTAATTAATTGTTTTTGAAAGTTTTTTCGAACGGAACCCGATGCAAAATACTTCTTCCGAGTGTAATTTCGTCTGCATATTCTAATTCATCACCCACAGAAATACCTCTTGCTATTGTAGAAATTATAATTTCTGATTCGGCGATTTGTTTATAAATGTAAAAATTCGTTGTATCACCTTCCATAGTCGAACTTAATGCAAAAATAATCTCGACTACTTTTCCAGCTTTTACTTTTTCAACTAAACTTGAAATGTTTAACTGACTTGGCCCAACTCCTTCAATTGGGGAAATTTTGCCACCAAGAACATGGTAAATTCCTTTATACTGTCCAGTATTTTCTATAGCCATAACATCGCGAATGTCTTCGACTACACAAATCGTTTGATGATTTCTGGATGAATTTGCACAAATTTCGCAAACTTTTGTATCAGAGATATTATTACAACTTTCACAAAACTTAATATCAGCTCTCATATTTAATAATGCCTGCGACAAAAAGCTTGTTTGTTCTTTAGGTTGTTTTAATAAATGAAGAACCAATCGCAATGCCGTTCTCTTACCAATTCCTGGCAATTGCGACATTTCGTTGACTGCTTTTTCTATTAATTTTGATGAAAATTCCATGAAGACAAAAGTAATACTTTTAATGATTTAGTAGGCTTTGGGGCAACCAAATTCAATGGTAACCAAAAATGTCAATTGAATTTCAAGAGTTCGTTCTAGCCCAGATGGAAACAACATCCTTTTGTGCGGCCCCGAAACTTCGGGAGCCACAAAAGATATAGCAGATCCCGAAACTTCGGGAGAAATAGCTCCTTAAAAATTTAATATTGATTTGTAGCCAATAAGACCAAAGTGCATGCAACTTCGGCTTTGATATTATTTAGTTCTAACAACTGATAGAACTCTGGATTTTCTGCTCCTGGATTAAAAACAACTCTTTTAGGCTGTGCTTCGATAATGTAATTATAATAATCGCGTTGACGTGCAGGGTTCAGATATAAGGTAACTGTGTCTATATTTTTTACAGGAATTGCTTTAGTATAAATTTTAACACCGGCAACTTCACCCGTATTTTGACCAATTGCTAAAACAGTATGTCCTTTTTCAACTAACATATTTATTGCTCTAAAAGCATAACGATCTGGTTTTGTGGTTGCACCCAGAACTAAAGTTTTTTTATTTTTCATCATTTTTAAATATTCTACAAAAGTAATCAAAAAGAATGAGCTTAGTTTAGGTTATTGATTTAGAAATAACAATAATAAAGACAATATCTTAATACGAATTTGCTTTCATATATCAAAAAAAGAGTATTTTTACTTCACTAACCAAAACTCTATGGATTTATTCATTTATTTATTTGCCGCTCTTTTTTCAGTGTTAAACCCAATTGGAACTGTTCCAATTTTTGTTGGATTAACACAACATGACTCTAAAAAAGAACGTTCCCGAATTTCACTTTGGACCGCTATAAACGTTTTCATCATTTTGATGGTTTCCTTTTTTATAGGACAATATGTTCTGTCATTTTTTGGAATAAGCATTGATGCACTTCGTATTGCTGGCGGAATTGTAATTGTAAACTCAGGATTTTCACTTCTTTCAGGGAAATTCAACAAAAAACGCGGAATCAATAAAAAGATAGAAAATGAGGCACAACAGCGAAACGACATTGCTCTAACTCCGTTAGCAATACCAATGCTTGCAGGTCCTGGATCAATGTCTTTATTGATAGCATTTTATCAAGAACATCATTCAATGGAAGAAATCATCATTTCTTCTTTGGCAATTCTAGCAATTGCTGTTGCTATTTTCGCAATTCTAAAAAGTGCTCATTATCTGGCAAGAATACTCGGTGCTTCGGGAATTGTCGCGATATCCAGAATTGTTGGATTTATTGTGATTTCTATCGGAATTCAATATATAGTGAGTTCAATCATTAATATCGTGAAAGGGAATTTAATGTAATACCTCACAAAAGGAATATTTACATTATATTTTTTTATCTTTGAAATCATAATTTTTAATCCAAATGGCTTTACTTCTAAGCCTGCAGAAAATTTATATTCATTAATGGAACAGAAAATACATCAAGGAAGAAACGTAAAACGTTTTAGAGAAATGCTTGGCATCAAACAAGAGTCATTGGCTTTTGATCTCGGAAATGACTGGAATCAGAAGAAAATTTCTATGCTGGAGCAAAAAGATGTAATTGAAGATGATATACTTGATCAAATCTCACATATATTAAAAATTCCCGTGGAAGCTTTTCAGAATTTTGATGAAGAGCAGGCTATAAATATTATTTCAAATACTTTTCATGATACTCAAGGCTTGATAAATTACAACCCAACTTTCAATAATAATCCAATTGAAAAATTGATTTCACTTCATGAAGAAAAGATAGCTTTGTATGAACGAATGCTGAAAGAGAAAGATGAAATGATGACCAGACTTGAAAAATTAATCAATAAATAAGAAGCTCTTATTCATAATAAAAAAGGCTCAACCAGATGGTTGAGCCTTTTTTATATCAAATTTTATTAGTTATAAACAAACTTAACTTCTTGGCAAAAACACTTCTGCCATCATACATCTTGCACTTCCTCCTCCGCAAGCTTCGATAGTATCAAGACTTGAACTTAAAATTTCAGCGTGATTTTCTAATTGTGAAATTTGTTTAGGAGTCAAACTCTGATGTGCCGATGCGCTCATCACAATATATTTTTTATCATTCGTTCCTCGAACTTCTAACATATTACCTGCAAAATTATTTACCTGAGCTTCTGTAATTAGAATGATTTCTTTTTTATCAGCTTTTAGATTTTCAAGAACCATTTTACGTTCTTTTTTGTCATCAATGCAATCTGCACAGATAACCGCAAAAGTTTCGCCTAAACACATCATAACATTTGTATGATATATTAGTTTACGTTCGCCATCAACAGTTTGAAAAGCTTCGAAAATTACTGGAGCATAATCAAAATCTTCACAGAATTCTATAAATAATTCTTCATCGGCACGAGGCGACAAAGCGCAATAAGCTTTTGCATTAGCACGATCTAAAAGCAGACTTCCGGTTCCTTCAAGAAAAAAACCATCTTCTTCGGCTGATGTGTAATCCATTATATTGCTAATTTCAAAACCTTTATCTTCAAGCGTGTCTAAAATATCTTCACGACGTTCCTGACGACGATTCTCTGCAAACATTGGATACAATGCCACATCTCCATTTTCATGAAAAGAAACCCAATTATTTGGAAATATACTATCAGGGGTGTCCGTTTCTAAAGTATCATCTATTACTGTAACATCAACTCCTACCGCTCTCAGTTTTTCAACAAAAGTATCAAATTCTTGTTGTGCCTTAGTATTAACCGTACTTGGCAAAAGTCCGTCTAATACTTTTTGGTAATAATTATTTACAGCAGTTTGCTCATTCATTCTGAAAGCAACTGGCCGAATCATTACGATCGCATTTGTTGTTTGTCTCATATTCTGAATATTTTTGTTTCAGGTTTCATGTTTCAAGTTACCGAAACCTTAAAATCTTTTTTAGTCTCTAATTAATGGAAGCGTCGAACATCTTAATAATCCTTCCTGCTTTGCAATTTCTGCATACGGAATTTCTTCTACTGTAAATCCGTTTGCACGTAACCAATTGTTTAATCTCGTAAAGTTTTTTTCTGAAACAACAACATTTTCGTCAATCGAAAAAACATTAGAAAACATATTATACATTTCGTTTCTTTCGATATGAAATAAATTTTCCATTCCAAAAAGGTTAACTAAGTACAAGTAATCAGCTTCTTCACGGAAACCTCTTTTATAAATAATTCCTTTATCTTTTCCTACAGGTTGAAAACAACAATCTAAGTGCAAAGCATTGTCGCGAGCTTCTAATTTAGATTTCACTAAATCAAATTCTTTGACAATTTTATTAGGAAACAATTCTTTGATATAATTTACACCTTGCATATTTGTACGCGCTGTAATGTAATCTTTGTAATCACTTCCTTTATAAGTTCCAATAAAAATATGATCATTCCACAACATAACATCTCCACCTTCAATATGAACTTCTTCTGGTGGACGAACCACTTTTAAGGAATCCATTTGATCAATTACATATTGAATTGCATCTAATTCACGTTCTCTATCCGGTAAAATATTCGATTTTACAAACGTATCATCAATTACGAATCCAATATCTCTCGCAAAAATCTGATTGTAATTTTCGATCATTTCTGGTCGATAAACCTTTACATCATATTTTTTAAAAACAGTATTAAAAGCCTCCATTTCAACAACCATATCTTCTTCGATTGGATAAGTTCCTGCCTTAATATGCTCCAATGATTTAGGATCATAAGCCTCTTCTAAAGATGGAGTTGGCCCATTATGAACAGCTGAACCCAAAACTACTGCCCGTAATCTTGACGTTTCGTTCTTTATATTTAATTGCAACATAATAGTATTAGATTTTGGGCAAATATAAAAAAAGCTTCACAGTTAAGTGAAGCTTTTAAAGTTATTTATTTGTTAGACTTAAAGTCTCTCAAGGGATGCCCCGTATAAATTTGTCTTGGTCTTCCAATTGGTTCTTTGTTTTCACGCATTTCTTTCCATTGGGCGATCCAACCTGGCAATCTACCAATAGCAAACATTACTGTAAACATATCTGTTGGAATTCCTAATGCTCTGTAAATAATTCCAGAGTAGAAATCAACATTTGGATACAAGTTTCTTGATTTGAAATATTCGTCTTCTAAAGCAGCTGATTCTAATTTTTTAGCAATTTCTAAAATAGGATCTTCAACACCTAAAGTTTCCAATACTTCTTTAGCAGCTTTTTTAATAATTCTTGCTCTTGGATCAAAGTTTTTATAAACTCTATGACCAAATCCCATTAAACGGAAAGGATCATTTTTATCTTTTGCTTTAGCCAAAAACTTATCAGTATCTCCTCCGTCTTTATTAATCTCTTCAAGCATTTCTAGTACAGCTTGATTGGCACCTCCGTGAAGTGGTCCCCATAGTGCAGAAACTCCAGCAGAAATTGAAGCAAATAAACCAGCATGAGAAGAACCAACCATTCTTACTGTAGAAGTAGAACAGTTTTGCTCGTGATCTGCATGAAGAATAAACAATTTATCTAATGCATCCACGATAATCGGATTTGCAGCATAAGGTCCTGTAGGCAATTTAAACATTAATTGCATAAAGTTCTCTACATATCCTTGTGTATTGTCGTAATAGTTCAACGGATACCCCATAGATTTTCTATAAGTCCATGTTGCAATTACAAGAAATTTACCCATTGTTTTGCAAATGGCTTCGTACATTTCTTTTTCATTTTCAACATTTACTGCTTTTGGATTAAATGCTGTCAAAGCACTTGTCAAAGCAGATAAAACACCCATTGGATGTGCTGTCTTTGGAAAACCATCAATGATATTTTTCATCTCTTCGTTAACCAAAGTATGTTTTTTAATACCATTTTCAAACTGTTCCAATTCTTTAGCACTTGGCAATTCTCCAAAAATTAAAAGATAAGACACTTCTAAGAAGTTAGCTTTTTCGGCTAAATCTTCAATTGAATATCCTCTGTAACGTAAAATCCCTAATTCTCCGTCTAAGAAAGTGATTTCGCTTGTACAAGATCCAGAATTCTTATATCCAGGGTCGATTGTAATAAAACCAGTTAAATCACGTAATTTGTTAATATCGATAGCTGATTCATTTTCGCTTCCTGTGATTACCGGAAGTTCAATTTTTTGACCATCTACTTCTAATGTAGCTATTTTTGACATAATATATCGGAAATAATTCTTTAAAATAATAATTTATCAAATCTAAGGAATTTAAGACTAATTAAAAAAAGAATACTGCTATGAATTTGTTAAAACTCCAAAAAAAAACCACCCATTAAGAAATGGATGGTTTAAATCTATATATAACTCTTACAATTATTTAATCTTGAAAGCGTTTAATCCAGGGAAATAAGCAGTACTTCCTAACTCTTCTTCGATTCTCAATAATTGATTGTATTTTGCCATACGATCAGAACGAGAAGCAGAACCAGTCTTAATTTGACCACAGTTTAAAGCTACAGCTAAATCAGCAATAGTATTATCTTCTGTTTCTCCTGAACGGTGAGACATTACTGAAGTATATCCTGCATTTTTAGCCATATTTACAGCTGCAATAGTTTCTGTTAAAGTTCCAATTTGGTTAACTTTTACTAAAATTGAATTTGCGATTCCTTTTTCAATTCCAGTTGATAAACGCTCAACATTAGTAACGAACAAATCATCACCTACTAATTGTACTTTATGTCCAATTTTTTCAGTTAAGTATTTCCACCCATTCCAGTCATCTTCATACATACCATCTTCGATTGAAATAATTGGATATTTAGCAGCAAGTTCAGCTAAATAATCAGCTTGTTCTTCAGAAGTTCTGATTTTTCCAGTTTCACCTTCAAATTTAGTATAATCATATTTACCGTTTACATAAAATTCAGAAGCAGCACAGTCAAGAGCAATCATAATTTCGTCACCAAAAGTATATCCAGCTTTTTCAACCGCTAATTTGATAGTATCTAAAGCATCTTCAGTACCACCAGCTAAATTTGGCGCAAAACCACCCTCATCACCTACAGCTGTACTTAAACCTCTGTCATGCAATACTTTTTTCAAGCTATGGAAAATTTCAGTTCCCATTTGCATAGCATGTGTAAAAGAAGTAGCTTTTACAGGGAAAATCATAAATTCTTGAAATGCGATAGGTGCATCAGAGTGAGAACCACCATTGATGATATTCATCATTGGAACCGGTAATGTGTTTGCAGAAACTCCACCAACATATCTGTATAATGGTAATCCAAGTTCGTTTGCAGCAGCTTTTGCAGCAGCCAAAGAAACTCCTAAAATAGCATTTGCTCCTAATTTAGATTTGTTTGGTGTTCCGTCTAAATCGATCATCAATTGATCAATTGTGTTTTGTTCAAAAACAGAAGTTCCAACTAATTCTTCAGCAATAACAGTATTTACATTATTCACTGCATTCAAAACTCCTTTTCCTAAGAACGCTTTTCCTCCATCACGTAATTCAACAGCCTCATGTTCTCCAGTTGATGCTCCAGATGGAACAGCCGCTCTACCTAAAACTCCATTTTCAGTTACTACATCAACTTCAATAGTAGGATTACCTCTAGAATCAAAAATTTGTCTTGCGTGAACTTTAATTATAATACTCATTATTTTTGTTTTTTATTAATAAATTATATTTTTTTCGAAATTATAAAAATATTTAATAGAAAAAATGCATTCTTACCATTAAACACCTTTATTTATTAACTATATCGTTTTAGCAGTAGCTACTTTTATATTCTCAACAAATTGATCGAACAAATAAGATGAATCATGTGGTCCAGGACTTGCTTCAGGATGGTATTGTACTGAAAAACAATTCTTACTTTTCATACGCATACCTGCAACCGTTCCATCATTTAAATGCAAATGCGTTATCTCTAAATCTGGATGATTATCTAAAGCTTCTTTATTTACAGCAAAACCATGGTTTTGAGAAGTAATTTCTCCTTTACCAGTAATTAGATTTTTAACCGGGTGGTTAATTCCTCTGTGACCATTAAACATTTTATACGTTTGAACTCCGTTTGCCAAAGCAATTACCTGATGTCCTAAACAAATTCCAAATAAAGGATTATCATTTGCCAAAATTTCTTTTGCAACCTCGATAGCTCCAAAAAGAGGATCCGGATCTCCAGGTCCATTTGACAAGAAGTATCCATCCGGATTAAATTCAGCCAGATCTTTATAAGTAGAGTTGTATGGAAAAACTTTGATATAACAATCTCTTTTCGCAAGGTTTCTTAAGATATTCTTTTTAATTCCTAAATCTAAAGCTGAAATCTTATAAGTTGCATTTTCATCACCAAAAAAATAAGGCTTAGTTGTTGATACTTTTGATGCCAACTCTAAACCTTCCATGTTTGGCACATTTGCCAATTCTTTTTTTAATTCTTCAACAGAAGTACCATCAGTGCAAATAACTGCATTCATAGCTCCATTATCACGAATATAACTTACAAGTGCACGCGTATCAACATCAGAAATACAGATTAAATTTTGTTTTGTAAAATAATCTTCTAAACTTCCTGAAGCATCTTCTCTTGAATAATTAAAACTGAAGTTTTTACAAACTAAACCAGCAATTTTAATGCTATCAGATTCAATTTCTAAATCATTGACACCGTAGTTTCCAATGTGAGCATTAGTAGCCACCATTATCTGTCCAAAGTAAGATGGGTCAGTAAAAATCTCTTGATAACCGGTCATTCCAGTATTAAAACAAACTTCACCAAAAGTTTTACCGCTAATACCGATAGATTTTCCGTGAAAAATAGTTCCATCACTTAGTAATAAAATGGCGCTTTGTCGTGTAGTGTATTTCATTCTTTAATTGTGTATTGTTTTTTTTAATTGTGTCATGAAATCCGTCAGACGTCTTTCATTTGTAATTAGATATTTTGCAAATTTACTCCTTTAAAAGAGTGCTTCCAAGATTTTTTAAAAATTTCATTAATAAAATTAAAACCTAAATTTCGAAATAAGTTACATTTTAAACTATTTTAAAAAAAATCAAAAAAAAAGGATAAACTAAAAATTAGTTTATCCTTGATTTCTATAGAATCATTACTTTCATAATTATTCAGAAGCTTCAGTAGTCGTATCAGACTCAGCAGCTGGAGCTTCAGTAGTTTCCTCAGCTTTTTTTGCTTTACCACCACGACGGCTTTTTGCTTTTTTAACTTCTTTTTTACCTCCATTGTAAAGCTCATTGAAATCTACAAGTTCGATCATTGCCATATCAGCATTATCTCCCAAACGATTTCCAACTTTAATGATACGAGTGTATCCACCTGGACGGTCACCAACTTTAGCAGCTACGTCTCTGAACAAGTCAGTTACCGCATATTTACTACGTAAGTAAGCAAAAACAATACGACGATTGTGAGTCGTATCTTCTTTTGATTTTGTGATTAAAGGCTCAACGAATTGTTTAAGCGCTTTAGCCTTAGCAACAGTAGTGTTAATACGTTTGTGCTCAATAAGAGAACAAGCCATATTAGCTAACATAGCTTTTCTATGTCCAGTCTGTCTGCTTAAGTGATTGAATTTTTTTCCGTGTCTCATTGCTATTTTAAATTTAATCCGCCGTGGCGGATTGAATTATTCTTTATCTAATTTGTATTTAGCTAAGTCCATTCCGAAAGTTAAATTTTTAACTGCAACAAGTTCATCAAGCTCAGTTAAAGATTTTTTACCAAAATTACGGAATTTCATTAGGTCATTTTTATTGAACGATACTAAATCACCAAGTGTATCAACTTCAGCCGCTTTCAAGCAATTTAATGCTCTCACAGATAAATCCATATCAACAAGCTTAGTTTTAAGCAATTGTCTCATATGCAATGACTCTTCATCATACGATTCTGTTTGTGCAATTTCGTCAGCCTCGAGTGTAATTCTTTCGTCAGAAAATAACATGAAGTGGTGAATTAAAACTTTAGCAGCTTCAGTAAGAGCATCTTTTGGATTAATAGAACCATCAGTTTTAATTTCAAAAACTAATTTTTCGTAATCTGTTTTTTGCTCAACACGGAAGTTTTCAATTGCGTATTTTACATTTTTTACCGGAGTAAAAATAGAGTCTGTAAAAATAGTACCAATTGCAGCGTTCTGTTTTTTGTTCTCCTCAGCAGGAACATATCCTCTACCTTTTTCGATTGTTAAATCGAAGTTCAATTTGATTTTAGAATCTAAATTACAGATAACAAGGTCTGGATTCAAAACTTGGAAACCTGAAATAAATTTTTGAAAATCACCTGCTGTTAGTTGATCTTTACCAGAAACAGAAATTGTAACTGCTTCATTATCGATATCTTCAATTTGACGTTTGAAACGTACTTGCTTTAGATTAAGGATAATTTCGGTAACATCTTCAACAACACCTGAAATAGTAGAAAACTCATGATCTACACCTTCGATACGAACAGATGTAATTGCATAACCTTCTAATGCTGAAAGCAAAACTCTTCTAAGTGCATTACCAACTGTCAATCCATAACCAGGTTCTAAAGGTCTAAATTCGAATTTACCTTCAAAATCGGTTGAATCGATCATGATAACTTTATCGGGCTTTTGAAAATTAAATATTGCCATAAATTTCGACTAAGTCAATTATTATTTGTTGTACAACTCTACGATTAATTGTTCTTTAATGTTTTCTGGAATTTGAAGTCTTGCAGGTACAGAAACAAAAGTTCCCTCTTTAAGATCATTATTCCAAGTAATCCATTCATAAACATGACTTGAATTTGATAAAGAACGTTCGATAGCTTCTAAAGATTTAGATTTTTCACGAACTGCAACTTTATCACCAGGTTTAAGGTGGTAAGAAGCAATATTTACAACTTCACCATTTACAGTAACGTGTCTGTGAGAAACTAATTGTCTAGCACCTCTTCTAGAAGGAGCGATACCCATTCTAAAAACAACGTTATCTAATCTTGCTTCACATAATTGTAAAAGAACTTCACCAGTAACACCTTTAGTAGCTGATGCTTTTTTGAATAAATTTCTGAATTGTTTTTCTAAAATTCCATAAGAATATTTAGCTTTTTGCTTTTCCATTAACTGAACAGCGTACTCAGATTTTTTACCTCTTTTTTTAGCCATCCCGTGTTGTCCAGGTGGGTAATTTCTTTTTTCGAAAGATTTATCATCTCCGAAGATTGCCTCGCCAAATTTACGAGCAATTCTAGTTTTTGGACCAGTATATCTTGCCATTTCTAAAAAATTAAATTTAAGGTAGAGATTATGAATTCAGGTCAAATCCTTCGATAATCTATATTCTACCTTGTTTATACTATGAATAAATAAAATTAAACTCTACGTCTTTTTGGAGGACGACATCCGTTGTGAGGCATTGGAGTAACATCGATAATCTCTGTAACTTCAATTCCACCGTTATGAATAGAACGGATAGCAGACTCACGTCCGTTTCCTGGTCCTTTTACATAAACTTTTACTTTTTTAAGTCCAGCTTCAAGAGCTACTTTACTACAATCTTCTGCTGCCATTTGGGCTGCGTATGGAGTGTTCTTTTTAGAACCTCTAAAACCCATTTTACCAGCTGAAGACCAAGAAATAACTTCACCTTTTTTGTTAGTCAAAGAAATGATGATGTTATTGAAGGTAGCAGAAATATGAGCTTCTCCCGTTGATTCAACGATAACTTTACGTTTTTTTGCAGTTGCTTTAGCCATATTACTTATTATTTAGTTGCTTTTTTCTTGTTAGCAACAGTTTTTCTTTTACCTTTTCTTGTTCTAGAGTTGTTTTTAGTTCTTTGTCCTCTTAACGGAAGACCAGATCTATGACGGATCCCTCTGTAACAACCAATATCCATTAAACGTTTGATGTTCAAAGAAACTTCAGAACGTAATTCTCCTTCAATTTTAAATGCACCAACAGCTTCACGAATTGCTCCGATCTCGTCATCATTCCAATCTTGAACTTTTTTATCTTGGCTAACTTGAGCTTTCTCTAAAATCTCAATAGCTCTACTTCTTCCTAATCCAAAGATATAGGTAAGTGCTATAACACCTCTTTTATTTTTTGGGATATCTACCCCTGCTATTCTTGCCATAATTATCCTTGTCTTTGTTTAAATCTAGGATTCTTTTTGTTTATTACGTACAATCTCCCTTTTCTACGCACAATGATGCACTCGGGACTTCTCTTTTTTACTGATGCTCTAACTTTCATAGTGAATATCCTTTAATATCGATAAGTAATTCTTGCTTTTGACAAATCATAAGGACTCATTTCTAGTTTCACTTTATCACCAGGTAATAACTTGATGTAATGCATACGCATTTTTCCAGAAATATGAGCAATTACGATATGTCCATTTTCTAACTCTACACGGAACATCGCATTTGATAATGCTTCGATGATTGATCCGTCTTGTTCTATTGCTGATTGTTTTGCCATAAATATATTAAGCTACCGCTTTTCTATTTTTACCAGTCTTCATTAAACCATCATAATGTTTGTTTAACAAGTATGAATTGATTTGTTGAATAGTATCTATTGCAACACCAACCATAATTATTAATGAGGTACCTCCAAAAAACATTGCCCAAGATTGTTGTACATCCATAATACTTACAACAATGGCTGGGAACACAGCAATCAAAGCAAGGAATAAAGATCCTGGGAAAGTTATTAAAGACATCACTTTATCTAAGAAGTCTGAAGTTTCAGCACCTGGACGAACTCCAGGAATAAAACCACCACTTCTTTTTAAATCATCGGCCATTTTGTTAGTAGGAACAGTGATAGCAGTATAAAAGAATGTAAACACAATAATTAAAGTTGCAAATACAAAATTATACCAAAAACCAAACATATTACTAAACGCACCAACAATAGATTGTGATGTATCTGATTTAGACAATCCAGCTACAGCTGCAGGTATAAACATAATTGCCTGAGCAAAAATGATTGGCATAACTCCAGAAGCATTAAGCTTTAGAGGAATCCATTGTCTATTACCACCAGCCAAATCTTGCTCGTAATCTCCAGTTGTTGTACGACGAGCGTATTGAACCGGAATTTTACGTACTGCCATTGTAAGCAATACACAAGAAATGATTACCAATAACCACACAATAATTTCAATAACTAATAACATTGGACCACCATTGTTGTTTGTTACTCTAGAAGAAAACTCTTGCATGAATGCTTGAGGTAGTCTAGCCAAAATACCAACCATAATCAATAATGAAATTCCATTTCCAATACCTTTATCCGTAATTTTTTCTCCAAGCCACATAGCAAAAATAGTACCAGTAACTAAGATGATAACAGACGAAAACAAAAATTCAGGTGAATTAAAGCCTAGTAAGAATGCACTTCCAGGTAACGTTCTGTATAAATTATAGATATAAGTTGGACCTTGAACCAGTGTAATAGCTATAGTCAACCAACGAGTGATTTGATTAATCTTTTTTCTACCACTCTCTCCATCGTTTTGAAGCTTTTGTAAATAAGGAATCGCAATTCCCATTAACTGAACAACAATAGATGCAGAAATATAAGGCATAATACCTAAAGCAAAAACTGAAGCTTTAGAGAAAGCACCCCCTGTAAACATGTCTAGGATTGATCCTAAACCATTTTTAGTTTGTCCCGCTAAACCTGTTAATTGAGTTGCGTCAATTCCAGGAAGCGTAACGTGTGCACCAAAACGATATACTAAAAGTAATCCTAATGTAATTAAGATTCTATTTTTCAGTTCTTCGATTTTCCAAACATTACTTATTGATTCAATAAATTTCTTCATCTTAATAGATAAGTTATATAGTTACAGCCTCTCCACCAGCAGCTTCAATAGCAGCTTTTGCAGTAGCAGTAAATTTGTGGGCAGTTACTTTTAATTTTGCTTTCAATTCTCCTCTACCTAAAATCTTAACGATTTCATTTTTGGTAGCTAGACGGTTTGCAACGAAATCTGTCATAGAAACAGAATCAGTAATCACACCATTGTCTACTAATAATTGAAGCGTATCTAAATTAACACCTTCGTATTCTTTACGATTGATGTTTGTGAAACCAAACTTAGGCACACGTCTTTGAAGTGGCATTTGCCCTCCCTCAAAACCAATCTTTTTAGAATAACCAGAACGAGATTTTGCTCCTTTGTGACCTCTTGCAGAAGTACCACCTTTTCCAGAACCTTCTCCTCTACCTAATCTTTTATTTTGATTGTGTGTTGACCCTTCAGCTGGTTGTAAGTTACTTAAATTCATAACAGTATTTGTTATTTAGCTTCTTCGACAGAAACTAAGTGTTTAACTTTGTTTATCATCCCAAGGATTGCAGGATTTGAATCATGCTCTACAACTTGTCCCATTTTACGTAGACCTAAAGCTTCCAAACCTCTTTTTTGAGAAAGAGGGCAGTTGATTTTGCTTCTTACTTGTTTTACTAATAATTTAGCCATAATTTCCTTGAATTAACCTTTAAAAACTTTTTCTAAAGAAACACCTCTTTGTTTTGCAACAGTGTGAGCGCTTCTCATTTGTAATAAAGCATCAAAAGTTGCTTTCACTACGTTATGAGGATTTGATGATCCTTGAGATTTAGATAATACATCGTGAATACCTACTGATTCAAGAACTGAACGAACAGCTCCACCAGCAATAACTCCTGTACCATGAGAAGCAGGAATTAAGAATACACGTGCACCACCAAATTTACCTTTTTGTTCGTGAGGAACAGATTGTCCATTCAAAGGAATTTTTACTAAATTTTTCTTAGCATCTTCTACTGCTTTCGCAATTGCTTCAGAAACGTCTTTAGATTTTCCTAATCCATGACCAACTACTCCGTTTTCATCACCTACAACTACAATAGCAGAAAAACCGAAAGCTCTACCACCTTTTGTAACTTTAGTAACACGATTAACACTTACCAGACGATCTTTAAGTTCAAGACCACTTGGTTTTACCAATTCTACATTTTTGTATTTAGACATAATATATTAGAATTTAAGTCCAGCCGCTCTTGCGCCTTCTGCTAATGATTTAATACGACCGTGATATAAATATCCACCTCTGTCAAAAGTGATGGTATCAATCCCAGCTTTTAACGCTTTCTCTGCAACTAGTTTTCCAACAGCAGCAGCGATTTCAACGTTAGTACCTTTTCCTATTTCTTTTTCTCTTGAAGATGCAGCTAATAAAGTAACTCCATTTACGTCATCAATAAGTTGAGCATAAATTTCTTTGTTACTTCTAAATACAGATAGTCTTGGGTTAGTAGCAGTACCACTAATCGATTTTCTAATTCTGAATCTAATTCTCTGTCTTCTATCAGATTTTGTTAATGACATAATCTTATTTTTTAAGCTGATTTACCTGCTTTTCTTCTTAATACTTCACCCACAAATTTAACACCTTTTCCTTTGTACGGCTCTGGCTTACGGAAACCTCTGATTTTCGCAGCAACCTGACCTAAAAGTTGTTTATCAAATGATGTTAATTTTACGATAGGGTTTTTACCTTTTTCAGATATTGTCTCTAAAGCTACTTCCGGAGCAATTTCCAAAACAATATTGTGAGAATATCCAAGAGCTAAATCTAACTTTTGACCTTGGTTTGAAGCTCTATAACCAACTCCAACTAATTCAAGTTCTTTTGTAAAACCTTCAGATACACCAATTATCATGTTATTGATTAATGATCTGTATAATCCGTGTTTTGCTCTTTGGTCTTTATGATCAGACGATCTTTCTAATAAAACTTGATCGCCTTCAACTTTTACAGTAATGTCCGAAAACTCCTGAGTTAGTTGACCTTTTTTTCCTTTTACTGTAACGATACCGTCTTTAACTTCTACAGTTACTCCAGCAGCGATTACAATTGGGCTTTTACCTATTCTTGACATCTTATTTAGTCTTTAAAATTAGTATACGTAACAAATTACTTCACCACCTACATTTAATTGTTTCGCTTGTTTTCCAGTCATAAGACCTTTTGAAGTTGAAACAATTGCAATTCCTAATCCATTAAGGATTCTTGGTAATTTGGCAGCACCTGCATATTTACGTAAACCAGGTTTACTAATTCTTTGGATATCTTTAATTACAGGCTCTTTAGTATCTTTATCATACTTTAAAGCGATTTTGATTGAACCCTGAACAGAGTTGTCTTCAAATTTGTAACTCAAGATATAACCTTGATCAAATAAGATCTTAGTTATTTCTTTTTTTAGATTAGAAGCTGGAATTTCAACAACTTTGTGGTTTGCAGCCACAGCGTTACGAACTCTAGTCAAATAATCTGCAATAGGATCTGTATACATATGTATTTGATTGCGATTATGGTTTTCGGGAGACACCCGTCTCCCGAACCTTTAATCAATTAAAATTATTTTTTGGTTTGCAAAAGTAATAACTTTTTACGAGATTACCAAGATGCCTTTTTAACTCCAGGAATTAACCCATTGTTAGCCATTTCACGGAAAGTTACTCGTGAAATACCGAATTGACGGATATACCCTCTTGGTCTACCTGTTAATTTACAACGATTGTGCAAACGAACTGGTGAAGCATTTTTAGGTAATTTTTGTAAACCTTCAAAATCTCCAGCTTCTTTCAAAGCTTTTCTTTTCTCAGCATACTTTGCTACCGTTTTTTCTCTCTTAACCTCGCGGGCTTTCATTGATTCTTTAGCCATGTCTTAATTCTTTTTAAAAGGTAATCCTAATTCAGCCAATAATGACTTTGCTTCCTTGTCTGTTTTTGCAGTAGTAACAAATGTAATATCCATTCCTGAAATTTTGTTTACTTTGTCAATATCAATTTCAGGGAAAATGATTTGCTCTAAAACTCCAAGATTGTAATTACCTCTTCCGTCGAAACCAGTAGCTTTGATACCACTAAAATCTCTAACGCGTGGCAAAGCAGAAGTTACAAGTCTATCTAAAAACTCATACATTCTCTCACCACGTAAAGTAACTTTCGCTCCAATAGGCATCCCTTTTCTCAATTTGAATGACGCAACGTCTTTCTTTGAAATTGTAGATACTGCTTTTTGTCCAGTGATCTTTGTTAACTCATCAACTGCATAGTCAATAAGTTTTTTATCAGATACAGCTGCACCAACTCCACGGCTCAAAACGATTTTTTCAAGTTTTGGAACTTGCATCACGTTTGTATATCCGAATTCCT
Source organism: Flavobacterium sp. ov086 (assembly GCF_900187965.1). GTDB lineage: Bacteria > Bacteroidota > Bacteroidia > Flavobacteriales > Flavobacteriaceae > Flavobacterium. The sequence continues at coordinate 101,427 of NZ_FZNL01000008.1, forward strand.
CTTTAAGAGCAGAGATTACTCTACTCTTATATTCTTCTTTTAGTCTAGGTGTATATGCCATTACTATAGTACTTGATTAGATTTTTTTGAAAATCTTACTTTCTTATCTCCTTCTACTCTAATACCAACTCTAGTTGTTTCCTTAGTTTTAGGATCAATTAGTGAAATGTTAGATATTTGTATAGAAGCTTCTTTCTTAACGATACCACCTTGAGGGTTTTTAGCACTTGGTTTTGTATGTTTCGAAACCATGTTTACACCTTCAACTATCGCTTTATTTTTCTCACGGTAAACACGTAAAACTTTACCTTCAGCACCTTTATGGTCTCCAGCAATAACTCTTACGATATCTCCTGATTTTATTTTTAGCTTTATCATCTTAAAACGAATTAAAGCACTTCTGGTGCTAATGATACAATTTTCATGAATTGTTTTTCACGAAGTTCTCTTGCTACCGGACCAAAAACACGTGTTCCTCTCATTTCCCCTGCAGCGTTCAAAAGAACACATGCATTATCATCGAAACGGATATAAGAACCATCAGCTCTTCTCACTTCTTTTTTGGTACGTACAACAACTGCAGTTGAAACAGCTCCTTTTTTAACGTTACCGTTAGGAGTTGCATCTTTAATAGATACTACAATCTTGTCACCAACAGAGGCATACCTTCTTTTGGTACCTCCTAAAACACGGATAGTTAAAACTTCTTTTGCTCCCGTGTTATCTGCTACTTTTAGTCTTGATTCCTGTTGTACCATAATTATTTAGCTCTTTCTAAGATTTCAACTAATCTCCAACATTTTGTTTTACTTAAAGGACGCGTTTCGCTAATTCTTACAGTATCTCCAATGTTACAGTCGTTTGTTTCGTCGTGTGCAACATATTTCTTTGTTTTCAACACGAACTTACCGTATAATGGGTGTTTTACTTTTCTTACTTCAGCAATAACAATAGACTTATCCATTTTATTTGAAGTAACAACACCTATTCTTTCTTTTCTTAAATTTCTTTTTTCTTCCATCTTTCAGCAGAATACAATTATTGTAACTCTCTTTTAGTTAACTCTGTAGCCAATCTTGCAACTGTTCTTCTCACACTTCTAATTTGAAGCGGGTTCTCAATTGGAGAAATAGCGTGAGCCATTTTTAGGTCAGCATATATTTTCTTAGTTTGACTAAGTTTTTCTTGCAACTCCGCTGCAGAAAGATCTTTTATTTCTGATTGTTTCATAATATAAATTTAATTATGCTTCGAAATCTCTAGCAACGACGAATTTAGTTTTTACTGGAAGCTTTTGAGCTGCAAGGCGCAAAGCCTCTTTTGCAACTGATAAAGGAACTCCTCCAACTTCAAACATAATTCTTCCGGGTTTAACAACGGCAGCCCAATATTCAACGGCACCTTTACCTTTACCCATACGTACCTCAAGAGGCTTCTTAGTAATTGGTTTGTCTGGAAATATTTTGATCCATAATTGTCCTTCTCTCTTCATGAAACGAGTTGCAGCAATACGCGCAGCTTCGATTTGACGAGACGTTAAGAACATTCCATCTTCATGTACAGATTTAATACCAAACATTCCATTAGAAAGTTCATGCCCTCTTTGAGAGTTACCTTTCATTTTACCTTTCTGTACCTTACGGTATTTTGTTCTTTTAGGCTGTAACATTTTTCTTTAGTTTAAAAATTTACTTTCTTTTACGAGCGTCTGGTTTTCCACCTTTATTAAAGGGTTTTCTGTCTCCTCTCGGAGAATCACCACCTTTACCACCACCAGTTCCAGATTGTTTTTTATCCATTCCTGCAAGTGGAGAAAGATCTCTCTTTCCATAAACTTCACCTTTCATGATCCATACTTTGATACCCATTCTACCATAAGTAGTGTGAGCTTCAGCCAAAGCATAATCAATATCAGCTCTGAAAGTTGATAGAGGAATTCTACCTTCTTTGAAACCTTCTGAACGCGCCATCTCAGCACCATTCAAACGACCAGAAATCAAAACTTTGATACCTTCAGCGTTCATACGCATAGAAGCAGCAATAGCCATTTTGATTGCACGTCTGTAAGAAATACGGCTTTCGATTTGACGAGCGATGCTTGTCGCCACAAGATAAGCATCTAACTCAGGTCTTTTAATTTCAAAGATGTTAATTTGAACCTCTTTGTCAGTAACTTTCTTAAGTTCTTCTTTCAACTTGTCTACCTCTTGTCCACCTTTTCCGATAATGATACCAGGTCTAGCAGTAGTGATAGTAACGGTTACAAGCTTCAAAGTTCTCTCAATGATTACTTTTGATACACTAGCTTTTGATAAACGAGCGTGGATATACTTTCTGATTTTGTGATCTTCGGCAAGTTTATCACCGTAATCATTTCCACCATACCAGTTTGAGTCCCACCCTCTGATGATACCAAGTCTATTTCCAATTGGATTTGTCTTTTGTCCCATGCTGCTTAAGAATTGCTTTGTGTGTTATTGATAGCTCCAAGCACGATTGTTACGTGGTTAGAACGTTTTCTTATTCTGTGTGCACGACCTTGTGGAGCTGGACGAAGTCTTTTCAACATCATTCCACCATCTACTCTGATCTCTTTAACAAATAATCCAGCTTCTTCTAAATTACCTTCACTATTTTTTTGCTCCCAGTTGTTGATTGCAGATAATAATAGTTTTTCTAATTTTCTTGAAGCTTCTTTAGAACTGAATCTTAAGATGTTAAGTGCTCTTTCTACCTTCTGACCTCTTACCAAGTCCGCTACTAAGCGCATTTTTCTAGGTGAAGTAGGGCAGTTATTCAATTTTGCGAAAGCAATAGACTTATTAGCCTCTTTTCTCGCATCTGCTGTTTCTCTTTTACGAACTCCCATTGCTTCTTATTTTTTACCTTTATTTTTTGCTCCAGCATGACCTCTAAAAGATCTAGTTGGTGAAAACTCTCCTAATTTGTGACCTACCATGTTTTCTGTTACGTAAACTGGTACAAATTGACGACCGTTATGAACTGCGATAGTCTGCCCAACAAAGTCTGGAGTAATCATAGAAGCTCTAGACCAAGTCTTTACCACTCCTTTATTTCCGTTTTCAATGTTTTCTTGAACTTTCTTGTCTAACTTATAATGAACGAAAGGTCCTTTTTTTAATGAACGTGCCATATCTTATTATTTCTTTCTACGTTCTACGATATACTTGTTACTCGGGTTTTTCTTAGAACGAGTTCTATAACCTTTTGCTGGTATTCCATTTCTTGAACGTGGATGTCCACCAGAAGAACGTCCTTCTCCACCACCCATTGGGTGATCAACAGGGTTCATTGCAACAGGTCTTGTTCTAGGTCTTCTTCCTAACCATCTTGTTCTACCTGCTTTACCAGATACAACTAATTGGTGGTCTGAATTAGAAACTGCTCCAATTGTAGCTGAACAAGTTAACAAGATCAATCTTGTTTCTCCTGACGGCATTTTAATTGTAGCATATTTTCCATCTCTTGCCATTAATTGAGCAAATGTTCCAGCTGAACGAGCGATTACCGCACCTTGACCTGGACGTAACTCAATACAAGAGATAACAGTTCCTAAAGGAATTCTGCTTAAAGGCAATGTATTACCAATTTCAGGTTGAGATTCTGGACCAGAAACTAATTTCTGACCAACTTTCAATCCGTTTTGAGCAATTACATAAGTTTTCTCTCCATCAGCATAAGCTAATAAAGCGATAAATGCAGTACGATTTGGATCGTATTCGATTGATTTCACTGTAGCCGGAATTCCGTCTTTAGTTCTTTTGAAATCAATAATACGATATCTCTGCTTGTGACCACCACCCGTATAACGCATGGTCATCTTTCCTTGACTATTTCTACCTCCAGAGTTTTTTATCGGTGCTATCAAAGAGCGTTCCGGCTTATCAGTTGTAATGGCGTCATAACCATTCACAACTCTAAATCGCTGACCTGGGGTAATAGGTTTTAATTTTCTTACTGACATTTTTCTATCTTAGATATTGTTGTAAAAATCAATTGTTTCTCCTTCTTGTACTTGAACAATCGCTTTCTTAATTGCATTTGTCTTTCCACTGATTAAACCACTTTTAGTGTATTTTGTAGTTCTATCCGGTCTTACGTTCATCGTGTTAACTGAAACGATAGTTACTCCATAAGCAGCTTCAACAGCTTTCTTAATCTGAACTTTGTTTGCTTTTTTGTCAACAACGAATCCGAAGCGGTTTAAAACTTCACTTTCTTTGGTTACTTTTTCTGTTACTATAGGTCTAATTATGATACTCATACTCCTATTATTTACTTAAATTTTCTTCAATTAACTCCAAAGAACCTTCTAAAAGCACTAAATTATTAGTGTTTAAAATAGCGTAAGTGCTTAATTCTGAGCTAGTTACGACATTCGAAGCCTTTAAATTGCGTGACGACAAATATACATTTTTATTTGACTCTCCCAACACAAATAGAGATTTTTTATTATCTAACCCTAAAGCTTTCAAAACGTTAATGAAATTTTTAGTGTTTGGAGTTTCAAAATTAAAGTCCTCAAGAACGATAATATTTGACTCTTTTGCTTTGATTGAGAAAGCAGATTTTCTAGCCAATCTTTTCAAAGATTTATTCAATTTGAATGAATAACTTCTTGGCCTTGGTCCGAAAACTGTTCCACCACCTTTAAACAATGGATTCTTAATACTTCCCGCACGAGCAGTACCTGTTCCTTTTTGCTTTTTAATCTTACGTGTACTTCCTGTCACTTCAGCTCTTTCTTTAGCCTTGTGAGTTCCCTGTCTTTGATTAGCAAGATATTGCTTAACATCAAGGTATACAGCGTGATTGTTTGGTTCAATTGCGAATACTGAATCAGAAAGTTGAACTTTTCTTCCAGTATCTTTTCCGTTGAAATCTAATACTTTTACTTCCATTACTTCTGAATGATTACATAAGAGTTTTTATGTCCAGGAACGCATCCTTTAATAACAAGTAGGTTCTTTTCAGCAACTACTTTTAAAACTCTAAGGTTTTGTACTTTTACATTATCTCCTCCCATTCTTCCAGCCATACGCATTCCTTTGAATACTCTAGATGGATAAGAAGAAGCTCCCACAGAACCTGGCGCTCTTAAACGGTTATGTTGACCATGAGTTGCTTGACCAACACCACCAAATCCGTGACGTTTTACAACCCCTTGAAAACCTTTACCTTTAGAGACACCTTGTACATCTACAAATTCTCCTTCAGCAAAAATAGAAACATCGATAAGATCTCCTAATTTTTGTTCAGTTGCGAAATCTTGGAATTCAACGACTTTTTTCTTAGCAACAGTTCCAGCTTTTTTAAAGTGACCTAAAGCCGCTTTAGTAGAATGTTTCTCGTTTTTGTCATCGAAACCTAGTTGCAACGCTTCGTACCCGTCAACACCTTTGGTTCTGACTTGGGTAACAACACACGGCCCAGCCTCGATTACTGTACAAGGAATGTTTTTCCCGTTTTCGTCGAAAATACTAGTCATGCCGATTTTTTTACCAATTAACCCAGACATAAATATTAATTATTAATTACTAAAATTCCCTTCAATTTGAAAATAACAGAAATTTCCAAACAGGGAGTGCAAAAGTATACATTAAAATTGAATATACCAAACGGTTGTAAAAATTAAATAGCTCATAATCAAAATCAAAGCACCAACCTCACCAACTTTGACATTCTATTTCTTCAAAAAATTAATTTTTCTCATTTTAACTCTCAATATCATTTCCCTTAACAATTACATAATCTTCAAAAGGTAAAACTTTGTTAACAGCCTAAATCAAAGACATTTCAACAAAAAATAGAAATATTTTATCAAAATGAATATCTTAAAAATTTACTCATCAAAATTTTTTACAACAAAAAAAAGCGAGACATTTCTGACTCGCTTTTTATATGCAAAATATAATAAAAAAATTATACTTTTATTTCTACTTCAACTCCACTTGGCAATTCAAGTTTCATTAATGCATCAATAGTTTTAGATGAAGATGAATAAATATCAATCAATCTCTTGTATGACATTACTTCAAATTGCTCTCTCGCTTTTTTGTTAACGTGCGGAGAACGTAACACAGTGAAAAGTTTTTTGTGAGTTGGTAACGGAATTGGACCTGTTACAACTGCTCCAGTAGTTTTTACTGTTTTTACGATCTTTTCAGCAGATTTATCCACCAACATGTGATCGTAAGATTTTAGTTTTATTCTGATTTTTTGACTCATTTTCTTAAGAATTAAGCGTTACCTTTTGCTTTTTTAATTACAGCTTCCGAAATATTAGAAGGTGTTTCTGCATAGTGAGAAAACTCCATTGTTGAAGTTGCTCTACCAGAAGATAATGTTCTTAATGTTGTTACATATCCAAACATTTCTGATAAAGGCACATCAGCTTTAATAGTTTTAGCACCGTTTCTGTCACCCATGTCATTTACCTGACCTCTACGACGGTTGATATCACCAACGATATCCCCCATGTTTTCTTCAGGAGTAATAACCTCCATTTTCATGATTGGCTCCAAAATAATCGCACCAGCAGCTTTAGCTACTTCTCTATAACCCATTCTAGCAGCTAACTCAAAAGAAAGTGCATCAGAATCGACAGGGTGGAAAGATCCGTCCGTCAAAGTTACTTTTAAACTATCCACTTGATAACCTGCCAACGGACCAGTTTTCATAGCTTCACGGAAACCTTTTTCTACAGAAGGGATATATTCTTTAGGAACGTTACCACCTTTTACTGCATTAATAAACTGTAATCCAACAGGAACTTTACCATCAACTTCGTCAGCTGGCTCAAGTGTAAATACGATATCACCGAATTTACCACGACCTCCTGATTGTTTCTTATAAGTTTCTCTGTGTGTAGCAGTTCTTGTAAACGCCTCTTTATATTCAACTTGAGGCTCACCTTGGTTTACTTCAACTTTAAATTCACGTTTCATACGATCTACTAAGATATCCAAGTGAAGCTCACCCATACCAGAGATAATAGTTTGCCCTGAAGCCTCATCTGTTCTAACTGTAAACGTTGGATCTTCTTCAGCTAATTTAGCCAAAGCCATACCCATTTTATCAACGTCAGCTTTAGTTTTAGGTTCAATTGCAATACCAATTACCGGTGCAGGGAATTTCATAGACTCAAGAATGATTGGGTGTTTTTCATCACACAATGTATCTCCAGTTTTGATATCCTTAAATCCAACAGCAGCTCCAATATCTCCAGCCTCAATATATTCGATTGGATTTTGTTTGTTAGCATGCATTTGGTAGATACGAGAAATTCTTTCTTTATTTCCTGAACGAGTGTTCAAAACGTAAGAACCAGCATCTAAACGACCAGAGTAAGCACGAAAGAAAGCTAAACGACCTACGAATGGGTCAGTAGCAATTTTAAATGCCAAAGCAGCGAACGGCTCTTTTACATCTGGACGACGTAAGATTTTAGTTTGATCTTCTTCTAATAATTCAGCATCATCAGGGTGAATCCCTTCGATACCTTCCTTATCCATTGGAGAAGGTAAATATTTACAAACTGCATCTAACATGAATTGAACTCCTTTGTTTTTGAAAGAAGAACCAGCAATCATCGGAATGATAGCCATATCCATAGTAGCAGCTCTTAAAGCTTTGTTGATTTCTTCCTCTGTAATAGAGTTTTCATCTTCCATGAATTTCTCTAAAAGATTTTCATCGTAATCAGCAACTGCCTCAATAAGAATAGATCTGTATTCTTTAACCTCTGCAACCATATCAGCAGGAATTTCAACAATATCAAAAGTTGCCCCTTGAGTTGCATCATGCCAAATGATAGCTTGATTTTTTACTAAATCCACAACACCTTTGAAATCATTTTCTTCACCAATTGGCAAAGTGATCGCAACAGCATTTGATTTCAACATATCACGAACTTGTTGACAAACTGCCAAAAAGTTAGATCCTTGACGATCCATTTTATTTACGAATCCCATACGCGGAACTCTATATTGATCAGCAAGTCTCCAGTTAGTTTCTGACTGAGGCTCAACACCATCAACAGCACTAAACAAGAAAACCAATCCATCAAGTACACGTAAAGAACGGTTTACCTCTACAGTAAAGTCAACGTGTCCAGGAGTATCAATAATATTAAAGTGGTATGGCAAAGACTCAGGCAAAATCTTACCTTGCTCAGTTGGAAAGTTCCACTCACAAGTTGTTGCAGCTGAAGTAATTGTAATACCTCTTTCTTGCTCTTGAGCCATCCAGTCCATTGTTGCAGCACCATCATGTACTTCACCAATTTTATGTGACTTTCCAGTATAAAAAAGAATACGCTCAGTTGTTGTTGTTTTACCAGCATCAATGTGAGCAGCAATTCCAATATTTCTTGTATATTTTAAATCTCTAGCCATTTCTTACGAATTAAAATCTAAAGTGAGAGAAAGCTTTGTTAGCTTCTGCCATCTTGTGAGTATCCATTCTTTTCTTAACCGCAGCACCTTCTTCTTTAGCAGCAGCTAAACATTCTGACGCTAAACGTTGTGCCATAGATTTTTCATTTCTTCTTCTAGAATAAAGTATTAACCACTTCATTGCCATAGAAATTTTTCTGTCTGGTCTAATTTGCATTGGAATTTGAAATGTAGCTCCACCAACTCTACGACTACGTACTTCTACGTGAGGCATAACGTTTGTTAACGCATCTTTCCAAATTTCTAATGAAGATTTTTCTGAATCTTGCTTTTTAGACTCAATGATGTCAATTGCATCATAAAATACTTTGAAAGCTGTAGATTTCTTACCATCCCACATTAAGTTGTTCACAAAACGCGTTACCAATTGGTCATTAAACCTTGGATCTGGTAAAAGTGGTCTTTTCTTTGCCGCTCTTTTTCTCATGTCTTTTTTTTAATAAAAAGTTATAGGTTATCCGTTAAATGTTATGCGTTACAGATTTCTACTAATGTTTCGATCCCCAACCCTTAACTCCTAACCTCCAACTCTTAACGTTTTAAATTACTTTTTTGCTTCTTTTGGGCGTTTAGCACCGTACTTAGATCTTCTTTGCGTTCTTCCTGCAACTCCTGACGTGTCAAGCGCTCCACGAACGATATGATATCTAACACCTGGTAAATCTTTTACCCTTCCACCTCTAACTAATACTATCGAGTGCTCTTGTAAATTGTGTCCTTCTCCAGGGATGTAAGCATTCACCTCATTACCATTTGTCAAACGTACACGCGCAACTTTACGCATTGCAGAGTTTGGTTTTTTTGGTGTAGTAGTGTAAACACGCGTACAAACCCCTCTTCTTTGAGGACAAGAATCTAAAGCAACCGATTTACTCTTCTTAGTTATCTGAGTTCTTCCTGTTCTTACTAATTGTTGAATTGTTGGCATAATTAATACTAAAAATTTATTATGTATATTAAATTCCCGCTTTTTACGGGGTTGCAAATGTATAAAATATTTTTCACTATACAAACGTTAATTCATTAATTTTCAACAACATTATTTAAGCTTATGATTTTACAAACAAACAATAGATATTTGCAATACTTTTAATAAATGAAAAAATTGCTTTTAAAACCTTTTTTAAACCTAATATTTTTTTGCGTCGGCATTTCTTGTTACGCACAAAATTTCCATTTAAAAATAAATGGATCTAATCAAATTCAATCCCAAATAATTGATTCTGTAAACTATATAACAAAACACACTAATCTAAAATCATTGTTTGATGAAATCAAAAACACATCCGAGAAACTATCTAAAAAAGGATACATAGACAATCAAATACTAGAAACCAACAAAACAAATGACACCACTTACACAACAATAATCGATCTAAATAAAAAAACAAAATACATACATATATATATAGGTACAAATAAATCCTTTTTTGATGTATTCGAAACAAAAAAAGACACCATAATCATCCCATACGAAGAGATCGAAAATTTCTTAAATCAAAAAATAATTGATGCAGAAAAAAGAGGTTTTGCCCTAAGCAAAATAAAACTTGTAAATATTCAAAGGAAGAATTTAATAATTTATGCCGATTTAAATTTTAAATCCGAAAAAAAACGAACCGTAAATTCCATTATTCTCAATCAAGAAAATAACCAAAATAAAAATTATTTCCCAAAAGGACACCTAAAACAACTAAACAAAAAATACCTCAATAAAACTTTCAATCAAGAAACCGTAAAAGAACTCTACAACGACATTAACAGTTACGAATTTATCACTCAAACAAAATACCCTCAAATATTATTCACAAGTGACTCTACCAAAATCTACACTTATATCGAAAAAAGAAAAGCAAATACTTTTGATGGCTATATAGGTTTTTCAAACAATGAAAACAAAAAAACAACACTTAACGGATATCTAGATATAGCATTATTAAACACGCTCCATGCCGGCGAACAATTTTCACTATATTGGAAAAGCGATGGGAATCAACAAAAAACATTCAACACAAAAATAGAAATTCCATACATATTCCAATCCTCACTGGGACTAAAAGCACAATTAAACATTTTCAAACAAGATAGCACCTTTCAAAATACCAAAACATCAATAGACCTTGGATATCTTTTAAACTACAATACAAAAATATACATAGGCTACCAATCTACAGAGTCAAGCGATATTCAAAATACAAATAATTCAAGCATTACTGATTACAAAAACTCCTATATAACTTCGACTTTTGAACACAGAGAAAACGATATTGAAAATATACTTTTCCCAAAAAAAGCATCTGTAAATTTCATCATTGGATACGGAAAAAGAAACACAAACAACGACCCTGAAACAGCTACCTCTAGCCCTCAATTCTACACATCTTCAAACCTTTCTTACAATTTCAAAATAAACAAAAAAAATTACATCTATATAAATCCGCAATTTTTCTATTTAAAAAGCAAAAACTACATCACAAACGAATTATTTAGATTTGGCGGAATAAACTCAATACGCGGTTTTTCAGAGAATAGCCTTCAAGCCAATTTCACCTCCATGCTTCTTACAGAATACAGATACGTTGTCTCAGACAATTTATACATCAATTCAATTATCGATTACGCAATATATCAAGACTTAACAAGAAACATAAATCCTAAAAAAATTAACAATTTAACAGGAATCGGAATTGGGACAACAATCCAAACATCCGGCGGTTTATTAAGGCTTAATCTCACAAATGGAGGGCAAAGCGTTAAGGAAATACAATTATTTAACACTATGGTCAGCATATGTTATAATGTTAAATTTTGACCTAACTCAAAAAAACTTTAAACTATCATTAGGAAAGTTAACAAATTATTAAGAGTTTTGCAACACTAATTCAAAATATTTAAAAATGAAACTAAAGTTCAATGGATTCTTAGTACTACTACTAGTGCTAATGGCGCAGTTAAGTTTTGCGCAAGAAAGAACCGTTTCAGGTACAGTTTCCGATAATGCAGGAATGCCTTTGCCAGGTGTGAGCGTATTAGTAAAAGGAACTAAATCTGGAACACAAACTGATTTTGACGGAAAGTTCTCTATCAAAGCATCAACAAGCCAAGTATTGGTATTTAGCTACATTGGGATGAAAACCCAAGAAATAGCAGCGAGCTCATCAGTAGTTAATGTAAAACTAGGTGACGCAGCACAAGAACTTGAAGGCGTGGTTGTAACAACTGCCTTAGGTGTAAAAAGAGAGAAAAAATCTTTAGGTTATTCTTCTCAATTAGTAACTGCTGAGCAGGTTAACAGCTCACCAACAAACAACTTCCTAAACAATTTATCTGGAAAAGTTGCCGGTTTAGAGATCAAAGCAAACTCTAACTTTGGAGGATCTACTAACATTGTACTTAGAGGTATCAAGAGTATCACTGGTAACAACCAAGCTTTAATTGTTGTAGATGGAGTTGCAGTTAGTAATGCAAATTTAAATGACACAGATTCACAAAACGGAAGACAAGGATTTGACTTTGGTAATGCTGCATCTGATATTGACCCAAACAACATCGAATCAATCAACGTTTTAAAAGGTGCTGCTGCAACAGCTCTTTATGGTAGTCAAGCTTCAAATGGAGCAATCATGATTACAACTAAAAAAGGTAAAAAGAATTCTGCTTTAGGAGTATCTGTTAGTTCAACTGTTTCTGTTGGAGCAATAGACAAAAGTACTATGCCAAGATACCAAACTCAATACGGAGAAGGATATGGCGGAGAAGATAGTAGCTATACTGCTGACGTATTTGGCAATCCAAACGGACTTGTAGCTTCTACTGGAGATGATGCTTCGTACGGAAATAAATTTGACCCTAACATTATGGTATACCAATGGAATGCATTCGTATTAGGAAATCCTAACTATGGAAAAGCAACTCCATGGGTAGCAGCTAAAAACGACCCTAAATCATTTTTTCAAAAATCAACTACGTACACAAACAACGTAAATTTAAGTGGTGGTGATGAAAAAGGAGCTTACAATTTAGGATTCACAAACATCAATAACACCGGTGTTTTACCAAACAGTTTACTGAACAAAAACTCTCTTAACGGTAACTTCTCTAGAGATTTATCAGACAAATTAACTTCTACAGCATTCTTTACTTTTACTGACCAAAATACGACAGGTAGAAATAACACAGGATACGGAGACAACTTCATTGGAGGATTCAGACAATGGTGGGCAACAAACGTTGACATTAAAGAATTAGAAAGAGAATACAACAGAACAGGACAAAACACTACTTGGAATCAAACTGACCCAACCAGTGGCAATTTAGCACCTGCATTCTGGAACAATCCATATTTTGACAGATACCAAAATTACGAACAAGATTCAAGAACAAGATTCTTGGCTGGAACAAGTTTATCCTATAAAATCACTCCAGACTTCGTACTTTTAGGACGTGCAACTGTCGACTACTCTAACGACCAACAAGAACTAAGAAAAGCAGTTGGAAGTCACGCTGAAACATTTGGTATCAGTGGAGCTAACGACGGTTCAGGATATTCTTTATACAAAAGAGATTTCATGCAACAAACTTATGACTTTATTGCTACTTACAATTTTCACTTAAGCGAAAATATTGGAGCTAAAGCATTAGGTGGTTACACATACTTAAGATCAGATGCTTATTCGATTCAATCATCTACTACAGGTGGTCTAGCATCTCCTGGATTATATAGCTTAGAAAATTCTAACGTATTTTTACCAGCAAGAGAATCTCAAATTAGTTACGAAAAATCAGGATTGTATGCTCAGTTATCATTAGACTACAACAAATTCTTATTCTTAGAAGGATCATTCAGAAGCGATAAGAGTACAGCTTTACCAGGAGAAAACAGCAACTATAACTATTACTCAATTGGTTCAAGTTTAATCTTTTCTGAATTAGTACAAGCAGACTGGCTATCTTTAGGAAAAGTAAGAATTAATTACGCACAAGTTGGTAATGATCCTGCTGCAGGAAGACTTGGTGCTAAAGTTAACAACTATGGTATCGACGGAAATCCTCTTTTTGGAAACAGCCCAACATATTTAAATTTTGCTAACCTAAAACCAGAAACTCAAAAAGCTTGGGAAGCAGGTCTAGAGATGTCAATGTTTAAAAACAGACTAAATTTTGATTTATCTTTATACAAAACAAATACAGAAGATCAAATTTTCAACGTACCACAATCTACTTCAACTGGAGTAAACTTCGCAACAGTTAATGCCGGAGAAATCGAAAACAAAGGTATCGAGTTATCTTTATCTGGAAAAGTAATCAAAACACAAGATTTCACTTGGGATCTTGGAGTTAACTGGTCTACTAACAAAAACACTGTAGTTTCTTTAAACCAAGGAAGAGACAATTTATTATTAGCAACTTTTCAAGGAGGAGCTTCTTTAAATGCAACTGTTGGACAATCATACGGAACATTAAGAGGTACAGATTACACTTATGATGCAAATGGAAACAGAATAGTTGATGCTGATGGTTTCTATGTACTAAATAAAAACCAAGTTATTGGTAACACTCAAGCAAAATGGCTAGGCGGTATATCTAACAAATTCTCTTATAAAAATGTTTCTCTTAACTTCTTAATTGACATTAAAAAAGGTGGAGATATTTTCTCTTTAGATCAAGCTTACGGAAGAGAAACTGGTATCTATGACTTAGGAGTAAATGATCTTGGAAACTCAGTTAGAAGCCCACTAACAAGCGGTAATGATAGCGGAGGTGTAATCTTGCCTGGAGTTCACGCAGACGGAACAGCAAACACTACAAGAATTGATGCATCAACATCTGGAGGAACCGCTTTTAGCTCTGACACAAACCCAACAAAAGCTTACGTATACGACGGTTCATTTGTAAAATTAAGAGAAGTAGGTTTTACTTACAGCGTACCATCACAAATTTTAGACAAACTAAAACTTAAAGGATTATCTTTTAGCGTAATAGGAAACAATCTATGGATTATCCAAAAAAATCTTCCATATTCTGACCCTGAAGCAGGTTCGTCAGCAGGAAACATTCAAGGATTTCAATCAGGAGTTATGCCAGCAACAAAAGTATACTCATTTAATGTAAAACTTAACTTCTAGACAAAATGAAAAAGATATTATTATCAATAGTAACGTTAACCGTTTTAACTCTTTCGAGTTGTGTTAGCGACAATGACAATTTTAATGATGATGAAAAAAAGTCTTATGACGTTTCTGCAGAATCATTATTAACAAATGCACAAAAAGAATTAACTGACCAATTAACAACACCTAGTGTAAACAACAATCCATTACGCTATTACGTTCAATATTGGGCCGCTACATTATATGCTACCGAATCAAGATATAACTTAACACAAAGAGCTATCCCTGATACACATTGGACAAACTTATATCAAAATGTTTTAGGTAACTTACAAACATCAGAGCAAGTATTATTGAAGCAAGTAAAACCTGGTGACGTAACAGATAGTGATTGGAAAAAGCAACAACAAAACAAAGTTGCAATACTTGAAATCTTAAGAGTTTATACTTACCAAATACTGGTTGATACGTTTGGTGATATTCCTTATTCAGAGTCACTACAGAATCCAAAAATTATCTTACCTAAGTATGACAATGATGCTGCAATTTATCCATTATTAATTACTCGTTTAAATGCTGCAATTGCAAAACTAGACACAAGTGGAAAAAGTTTTGACAAAGGAGACCTTGTCTACAAAGGAAATGTTGCTGACTGGAAGTTATTTGCAAATTCGCTAAAACTAAAAATAGGAATAAATATTGCTGAGAGCACAGAATTCGCTGCTTTAGCTAAAACAACTATTGAAGAAGCTTATACTGCAGGTGTAATATTAGACAACCCTAAAAATGCTTTATTTACATATGCATCATTTGCTCCTAACTACAACCCAATTTTCGATAATTTGGTTGCAAGTCAAAGAAATGATAACGTTCCTACAACTACTATAATTAATCGAATGAACGCATTATCTGACCCAAGAAGACCTATTTTCTTCACGCCAATGGCTGACGGAACTTACAAAGGGGGAAATCCAGGATCACGTAATGCAAATCCTTACGAAACATCTTATTCACATGTTGGTGATGCAATTAAAAAGCCAGCTGCACCAGGTGTTTTATTAGAAGCATTCGAAGTTAACTTCTACTTGGCTGAAGCTGCTGCAAGAGGATTATCAGTAGGAAACACTCCAGAATACTATTACAATAAAGCAATAACTTTGTCATGTAATTTTTGGGGAGTTACACCTGAAGAAACTAATGCATATTTAGCTCAACCAACAGTAGCTTATGCAACTGCTGCTACTACTCCAATTGCAGGATTCCCAGGAACTGGAACTGGAACATGGCAAGAAAAAATTGGTTACCAAGAGTGGATTGCTTTATACAACAGAAGTTTCCAATCATGGACTGCTTTTAGAAGATTAGATTTCCCAATCTTAATAACTAGTTCAACTTCTTTATCTATCGCAAGAGGACAAGTACCTGTTAGATGGTTTTATCCAAATGCTGAACAAACAGTTAATGGCACAAACTGGCAAGCTGCATCTGCAGCAATTGGCGGAGACCTTTTAACAACTAAAATTTTCTGGGATGTTAAACAACCTCCATTAAAAGACCTATAATATAACATAATTTAACATAAAGCCACCCTCAAAAAGGGTGGCTTTTTTTTTGCAAAAGTTATAAAAAAAAGAAAAACCATACTAATATTCTAAAATTTAACATTTCACAGTATAGCAATGTTTTTCATTATTGTCATATTTCAAGTTAAAAATTACGAATTTACAATTTATACCTCTTTTTTAACTATAAAAAAACAATATCTTATAGTAAAATCATAATTTAACTAAAAAAAAAGCTTTTTATATTAGGTAGATTAACAAATTATTAAGATTTTTGTCGAACTAATTCAAAATAATTAAAAATGAAACTAAAGTTCAATGGATTCTTAGTACTTCTTTTGGTACTAGTGGCGCAATTAACTTTTGCGCAAGAAAGAGTTGTTTCAGGAATTGTTTCTGACAATACGGGAATGCCTATACCAGGTGTTAGTGTATTTGTAAAAGGAACAAAGACAGGAACACAAACAGATTTTGATGGAAAATACTCTATTAAAGCTTCTCCAAGCCAAATTTTGGTCTTTACTTACATTGGAATGAAGGCAAAAGAAGAGCCAGCAACGTCTACAACTGTTAACGCTAAACTAGCAGGAGACGCACTAGAACTTGAAGGAGTTGTAGTAGTTGCTTTTGGAACTCAGAAAAAATCTGAGATTACTGGAGCAGTTACAAAAATAGACGCAAAAGCACTAGAAAACGCTCAAGCTTCAAATGCAATTCAATCTTTAACTGGTAAAGTTGCCGGTGTACAGATTAGTGCTAACTCAGGACAACCAGGAGATCCACCTCAAGTACGTTTTAGAGGTTTGGGATCAATTTCATCTTCAAATGCGCCTTTGTATGTTGTTGATGGTATTCCTTACAACGGTGATATCAATGCTATTGCAACACAAGATATTGAGTCTATTTCATTTTTGAAAGATGCATCTTCAAATGCCTTATATGGTAGTAGAGGAGCAAATGGTGTAATCATTGTTACAACTAAAAAAGGTAAAAAAGGACAATTAAAAGTAACTTACGAAACTAAAATCGGTGTTAACTCTAGAGCAGTTCCTGAGTACGACATGATTAAAGATCCGGGACAATACTACCAAACTGTTTATAACAGAATCAAAACTGGTTTAATTTTTCAAGGAGCAACTCCTGCTGCCGCTTCAAACACAGCAGCTCAGAACTTAATTACTGGAGACACATACTCTTTAGGATACAACAATTACAATGTTCCTAATGATCAGGTTATCAATCCAGCTACAGGACAAATAAACGCTAATGCAAAATTATTGTATCACGATGATTGGTCAAAAGAATTATTTAGAGATGCTACTAGAACAGAGCACTTTTTAAGTTTATCAAGCAGCACTGACAACCTAAGTTCTTATTTATCTGTTGGATACCTTAAAGATAATGGTTACACAATTAACTCAGACTTTAAACGTGCTACAGTTAGAGCAAATGTAGATTATACTGTAAATAGCAAAATTAAAGTTGGAGCGAACTTGAACTATGCTAACACAGATCAAAATGCACCAATTTCTCAAGTTGGTTCTGCAACTTATAGTAACTTATTTAGCTGGGCTAGAAACATAGCTCCTATTTACACTATTTGGCAAAGAGATGCAGCTGGTAACTTCGCTACTAATCCTGACGGAAGCAGAGTTTACGAGTTTAACAAAACTGGAGATCGCCCTTATGGAGGAAATCTAAATCCATACGCGACCACCTTATTGAACACAAATTTAAATCAAGAAAATAAATTTGGCGCAAGAGGATATGTTTCTATTGATTTCTTGAAAAACTTCAATTTCAGATATAATCTAGGATATGACTTATTATCTGGATATTATTTAAACAGTACAACAGGAGAAGGTGGTGATGACATGGGAGTAAATGGTAGAATTGGTACCGCTTCTACTAATGATTACACCATCACTAACCAACAATTATTGTCTTGGAAAAAATCATTCGGAAATCACAATTTGGATATTCTTGTTGGTCATGAATCATCAGATTTTACATCAAAAATGTTAGCAGGACAAAAAAGTGGAGTTGTTATACCTGGCTTACCAATATTAAGTAACGCTACTAAATACAATTATGTAGATGGTTATAATGACCTATACAAAGTTGAAGGTTATTTCTCACGATTAACATACAACTACAAAGAGAAATACTTTGTGAATGGAAGTTTCAGAAGAGACGGATCTTCAGTATTCGCACCTGAAAACAGATGGGGTAACTTCTATGGATTTGGAGCAGCATGGTCTGTAATGAAAGAATCATTCTTCCCTAAATCTAAAGTAATTACAGACTTAAGAGTTAAAGGAAGTTATGGAGAACAAGGAAACGATAATATTTTCTATCCTGCAAGTACATCAATCAATCATCGAAGCTATTTCGGATATGGAAGAAACTACCATGCTGATCAAGACCAATACGATATTGTTCCAGATGCTGACGGAAATGCAACTATTTTACCAGTATATACAGGAAACAAAGAAATCAAGTGGGAAAAATCAAAAAATATGAACGTTGGATTTGAAATCGAATTATTCAACAGAGTAAACATCGAAGCCGAATATTTCGAAAGAAAAGTTAGTGATTTGATCTACAACCTTCCTAAACCATCTTCAACAGGAGTTAGTTTCGTAAGTACAAACATTGGAGATATGGCCAATAAAGGAGTAGAGATCAATCTTGGTGTTGATGTAATCAAAACTGAAGACGTTGACTTTAATATTTGGGCAAATGGAACACATTACAAAAATGAAATAACTTCATTACCAACACCATTCACAAACGGAATTTTCCGTTTTGAAGTTGGAGCTCCTGCTTACTCATACTACATGAGAGAATTTGCTGGCGTTGATAAAACTAATGGAGACGCTTTATGGTATGTGGATCAAAAGGATGCTTCTGGCAAGGTTACAGGCAAAACAACAACTAATGTATACGGAACTGCAACTCAATACTTAAGCGACAAGAATGCAAATCCTGATGTTTACGGAGGTTTTGGAACTGTTGTACGTTACAAAAATTTAACATTCCAAGCTAGTTTTGCATACCAAGTAGGAGGATACATGTTTGATGGAGTTTATCAAAGCGCAATGTATTCAGGATCTGACAATATTGGACAAAACTATCACCAAGATGTAAACAAAGCATGGACTGTTGATAATCCAAATTCTAATATCCCAAGAATTGATCACGTTTCAACTTTTCAAATGGCGACTTCTGATTATTTCTTAATAAAATCAGATTATATAAGTTTACAAGATGCTTCTATAGCTTATGACTTCAAAAACAGTAAACTTACCGATCTTGGAATTTCATCTACTAAATTTAGTTTAATGGGATCTAATTTAGGATTATGGTCAAAAAGAAAAGGAATGGACCCAAGATTAAACAATTTAGGTACTCAAAGCAATAACGGTCAGTCTTTAAATGTGTACGGAGTAATGAGAACTATCTCATTTGGTTTAACAGTAAATTTTTAAGAAAATGAAAAAAATATTAATATTATCAATGTCCCTGTTGATACTCACAGGTTGTTCAAAAGATTTTCTTGATGCACAACCAGAATCAACAATTAACGACGAACAACTTGCAACATCACCTACTGCGAGTAAATCAATTTTAGCTGGAATTTATTCCGCTTTAAGATCCTACGGCTTATCTGTCGCTGGTAGTCACGAAGATTATGGTCATAAATCTATCCTTGCTGCTACTGATCTAATGTCAAACGATATGTTAATGACTAAATCAAGCTGGTATGGTTCTTTTTACAATTATTTAGGAAGACAGCAGACAAACAGTAGATCAAAATTAGCTTGGACAATTTATTATCCACAGATAAGAACAACAAACAAGCTAATACAAGCTATTCCTGCTGACGCACCAACTCCGGAGCTTAAAGCCATTAGAGGTCAAGCATTGGCTTTAAGAGGTTACTTTTACTTTATGTTAGCACGTATGTATGGACCTACTTATGTTGGCAATGAAACAAAACTATGTGTTCCATTATTTACAGAACCTACTGTGGACGCCAAACCAAGAGCTACAGTTCAAGAAGTATACAAAGTAATAGAGAGCGACTTAAAACTAGCTATTACAGAGCTAGAAGGTTTCACACGTGCAAACAAAGACGGATTAGATCAATCTGTAGCACAAGCTTTTTTAGCTGATGTTTACTTAGAAATGGGGAAATATCCTGAAGCTGCTGATTTTGCTCATAAAGCTAGACAAAACTACACTTTACTTACTCAAGCAGATTGGAACACTGGATTCTATGATATAACTACTGGTAATGAAACAATGTGGGGAGCTACAATAACTTCTGCACAAAGTACTTTCGTAGCAAGTTTTTTCAGTCATTTTGACAATACAAACGATTCAGGATATGCTGGAGGTTTAGGGATATACAAAAACATAGATAAAAATATGTACGAGAGTATCTCTAACACTGACTATAGAAAAAAAGCATTTGTACCACCAGCGGGAAGTACAACTTATCCTTCATTACCTGCATATGCTAATACCAAATTTAGAGATCCAACTATTGATTCTGGAGATTACATCTATATAAGATCAGCATCATTGTATTATATCGAAGCTGAAGCTCTTGCGAGATCAGGAAATGAAGGTACAGCAAAGCAAGTTTTATATGATATTACAATTACAAGAGATCCTGCTTATGTATTATCTACAAAAACTGGTACTGCTTTAATCAATGAGATCGTACTTCAAAAAAGAATTGAACTATGGGGAGAAGGATACGCATGGTTTGACATGAAACGTTTAGGAGTTGCTCTTAATAGAGATTATGTTGGATCTAACCACCCATCTTTCGGAAAATTCAATATTCCTGCAGGAGACAATAAATTCATCTTCCAGGTTCCACAAGCGGAAATTGATGCAAATCCATTAATTGTACAAAGCCCACTATAATTTAAATAGCGCTTAAATTACATATTAAACCACTCTGTTCATTCAGAGTGGTTTTTTTTTTATATAAACATTATACCTATATTTGCCCTATGGAAAAAGAACATCAAATATTTGGAATTAGAGCCATTATAGAAGCAATTCAAGCAGGAAAAGAAGTTGATAAAGTATTTATACAAAAAGAAATTTCCGGAGAATTAATGAAAGATTTAATGAAGGTCATGAAACGTGCCAACATAAATTTCTCCTATGTACCTGTAGAAAAACTAAATCGCCTAACACCAAACAATCACCAAGGAGCTGTTGCAACAATCTCTCCTATTGGTTTTATCGAATTAGAACATTTAGTTGAATCAACAATTGAATCAGGAACTAAACCTTTGTTTTTAATATTAGATCAAATTTCTGATGCCAGAAACTTTGGAGCTATAATCAGAACTGCTGAATGTACAGGAGTAAACGGAATTATTGTCCAAAAAGCTGGTTCGGCACCTGTAAATGGTGATACGGTAAAAACATCAGCAGGTGCGGTTTTCAATGTGCCTATTTGTAAAGTAGAACATATTAAAGATGCTATATTTTACCTTCAGGGTTCAGGAATAAAAACCGTTGCTGCAACCGAAAAAACAGATCAAAATATATACGATATTGCACTAAACGAACCTGTAGCAATTATCATGGGATCTGAAGACAGAGGAATAAACCCATCTGTACTTAAAATTGTAGATGAAAAAGCAAAATTACCAATGTTTGGATCAATAGGATCTCTAAATGTTTCTGTAGCTTGTGGAGCATTTTTATACGAAGCTGTCCGCCAAAGAAGTTAAATAGTATTGAGAATTAAGATGACAAGTAAATCTAGTATGAATGTCTTCAAAATCTATTCTTAACATATTCTTTCATAAAATCTGTTGCTGGTTTGTAGTTTTGTTAATTACAAACTTAAGCTACGGACAAACCACTACTTACGGACAATCCTGGAATGAAGTTCAGTTCAATCGGACCATAAACGAAAAATGGTCTACTGAATTTGACCTCGGCTCCTCTTATAGCAGTACTGCAACTTCTTCGAATATTTTTCAGCAAAACATTCAAAAATCCTTCCGAGGATGGGGACATTACTATTTAACTCCCAGATGGAAACTCTCAACCTTTGTTGCCTATTACGACAATAAAGACGTACCCGAAATAGGTCAGTTCAAATCTCCGGAATGGAGATTTGCCCTCCAGGGAACCTACTATTTTCACAAAACAGGATATACTTTAAGTACCCGAATGAGAATGGAACTTCGGCATATCAGAAATGGCGAAGACGATTACGAAAATGTTTTAAGGTATCGCCAGCAAATAAAATACATAAAACCTATTAATAGCAAAGTTTTAAGACAAGGTGTTGTTTATGCTGTTGCCTCAGATGAACTCTATTTTAAATCAGGTGCAAAAGTCACCGGTTTAAGTTTCTTTGATCGAAACAGGTTTATTATAGGTGGAGGTTATTTATTCACAGATGACATTCAGGTAGAATTAACTTATGCAAACGAATATCTACCCAGAGATAATGAAAATCAGATTGTAAATGCTGCATCTTTAACAGTTACATTTAATAATCTTTTTGAGACCATCAAGAAAAAATTATCTCATAATAATGATAACACAAAAACTGACGATTAATATCTACTTTTCATCCTTCTTTAAAAAGCAATTTAATTGCTCTTTAATAGCATCTTTGTGTAATTTGAAATTATAACTACGAACAAACTCTGTTCCTTTCATGTTAATTTCGGCCACTATTGCCTCAAAGTTAGAGAATGCCTCAATATCCTTATCATCAATCAAGTAAAGAACCTGCATAATTGAATCATTATTCCTATATTGAGTATCATAATGTGCCAACTTGTATTGTTTATTATCGGCCAAATGAATAATTAAATCATCTTTTATTTTTTTTCCTTCACTTTTAGCAGGAAATGGTGAAGGCTGGAGTGACACAAAATAATGTTCCTTATCGGTTACGATATTAATCTTTAATGATTTTGATTTTGTTACATAAAAATTAGCCGGTTCAAAATAGTACATCATTGTTCCGTCAGCAAGAACTTTGTTTTTTACGTCGCATTGTGCCATTATACTTGATCCGCTTAAAAGCACTAATAACCCAATTATAAAGCTTATCTTTTTCATAAAAAGGGAGAATGAAATTAGAATGTCTTTAACAAAAATAATCAATTATAATCAAAACAAATATCCTCGCTTACATTTTATCCTCTGATTCTCTTTTCGTTACAGTATAACTTACTGGAAAACTCGAATTATAATAAGTAAAAACATCCTCTGAATCTTCTTCTGGAATTTCGGTATTAACAAAATTTCCATTTTCATCAAAATGCCTCATAAAAGCATCCTCTTCAGGATTAAAATCTGGTTTTTGCCAATCATAAACAATTGGTTTTGCATATTCAGGTGTTTTATAAAGTAAAGACATTGCAAAACCGGTAATAAAACCTGCCAAATGCCCTTCCCATGAAATTGACTTGTCTACATCCGGAAATACATACCAAATCATTCCACCATAAAGTAAAATGACAGACAACGAAAGCGCCACTAAACGATAATAACGTGTTTGAATTCCTTTGAAAAAAATAAAACTTACTAATACATAGATCAAACCGCTTGCTCCAATATGGAAATTTTCCCGACCTATAATCCAGGTGATTAATCCCGAAAATAAAATACCATAAACAATAACACTTAAAGATTGTTTAGGATAAAAAAATTGCAATGCTGCCAGCAAGACCAAAAGCGGAATCGAGTTGTTATATAAATGACCTAAATTTTCATGAATAAAAGGACTAAACAAAACTCCTTGTAAACCTGAAAAATCTCGTGGATAAATACCATGTTGATAAAAATCAAAATCGAAGCGGATTTGCATCCAATAAACAATCCACAGAAAAAGGACAAAAAAAACTGGAAGACCAATAACAGCAGTCGTAAATTTAAAGTGGTTATCGTTCATGATTATTAAATATGTTGTATTGGCAATATCAAAAAACTATCCAAATACAATATACTGATAATTTGTCAGCTAAAGCCTCCTCAGTCTTTGTTATGATTTGTAACCCTTTAATACTATAAAATTAAAATTGAAAATAGTAATTTTACAAAATGGAAGCACCTTTAGCCGAGCGTATTCGCCCACAGCAATTAGAAGACTACATAAGTCAAAGTCATTTGGTTGGTCCAAATGGTTCGTTAACACAACAAATATCAAAAGGAATTATTCCGTCATTAATATTTTGGGGACCTCCGGGAACAGGAAAAACGACTTTGGCACAAATTATAGCACAAGAATCAAAACGTCCGTTTTACATCTTGAGCGCAATAAATTCAGGTGTTAAAGATATTCGTGATGTAATTGAAAAAGCAAAACAAAGTGGCGGGTTATTTACGGCTAAAAATCCTATTCTGTTTATTGATGAGATTCACCGTTTTAGTAAATCGCAACAAGACTCGCTTTTGGCTGCGGTCGAAAAAGGCTGGATTACACTTATTGGCGCAACGACCGAAAACCCAAGTTTTGAAGTTATTCCTGCATTATTGTCACGTTGTCAAGTCTATGTACTAAATGCTTTTACAAAAGCCGATTTAGAGTCTTTATTGCATCGCGCAATGAAAACGGATACTTATTTATCAACCAAAAACATTCAATTAAAAGAAACCGAAGCTCTACTCCGACTTTCTGGCGGAGATGGAAGAAAGCTTTTAAATATTTTTGAACTTGTTATAAACGCTTCGGCTGGCGACGAAATTATTATTACCAATGATCGCGTTTTTGAATTAGTCCAGCAAAATACTGTTTTGTATGACAAAAGTGGTGAACAACATTATGATATCGTTTCGGCATTTATAAAATCAATTCGCGGCAGTGATCCAAACGGAGCTGTTTACTGGCTGGCAAGAATGATTGAAGGTGGCGAAGATGTAAAGTTTATCGCCAGAAGAATGCTCATTTTATCAAGCGAAGATATTGGAAATGCAAACCCGACGGCTTTTATTATGGCAAACAATACGTTTCAGGCCGTAACAACAATTGGTTATCCTGAAAGTAGAATTATATTAAGTCAATGTGCAATTTATCTGGCTACTTCTCCTAAAAGTAATGCGTCGTATATGGCAATTGGAAACGCGCAACAACTGGTTAAACAAACTGGTGATTTACCGGTACCAATACATTTAAGAAACGCTCCAACCAAACTTATGAAAGAGTTGGGATATGGTGATGATTATAAATATTCGCATGATTATGCCAATAATTTTGCCGAGCAGGAATTTTTGCCTGATGCTGTAAAAGAAACGGTTCTTTACAATCCAGGAAGCAATTCTAGAGAGAACAGCAACCGTGAATTTTTAAAGAACCGTTGGAAAGATAAATATGGTTACTAGAACCCTATTTTATATTTAGAATTTAACGACAATTTTTTCTGAAACTAATTTATCATTTTGATAAGATTCGAAATACCATTGACCGTCTTCTTTCAAAATTAGAGAACCTTGTACATTATCTTTTATTGCAATAAACACATTTGATTGCGAAGTTTTAAGCAATTTCATAACCACTTTTGGTGTTTTATCAATTAACTGATAACCTGATTCTGTAGGTTGCGCATACAACAAACTAGGATCTTTCAAATCTGGTGAAGGAGCAACAGCAACTGCTGCTGACGTTGTAACTGCCGCCGAAGTTGTAACTGCTGCAGCTGCTGGAGTAACAGGCGTCGCTCTTACGGTTGAAACAGCAGATTTCCCGCTATATTTATAATGTAATCCCGTTATAGATACAAATGCTAAATCCAGACACTCTCTATAAGCTACTTCGTAATCTTTTTCTTTGCTTTTCCCAACTTCAGAAGTGTAAATTACTTTTCCATAACAATCTTTAAACTCAACATAAAGTTTTGTTATTAAAAATCCATTATCTCTTTTTACATCTACATACAAAAGATCACAACGATCACCATATCCTGTCGGAAGTTCTTCATTAACATAAAAAGCCTGAAAACCAGCTTTGTTTAAATTCGATTTTGTCATTGTAGACATTCTGTATTGATTTTCAGTTTTAAGAAAATCATATTTCAAGGGTACAATCACTGCTTTGTAATCATTAATAGATTGAGCAAACCCAATAAACGTGGTAAGAAGTGCAATCAACAAAAATTTTATTCTCATAATTATAAATATTTTTTAAGTTCTAATAAATGATTTATTTGTTTAATATTTTCAGGAGCTTCAACTTTTTTATCATTAAAAAAAATAGCATCCAAACCGGCATTCAATGCACCATTAACATCTGCATCAAGACAATCGCCAATCATAATACTATTTTCTTTTGAGGCCTGAGCCAAATTGACAGCATAATCAAAGATAATACTATTTGGTTTTTTAACACCAGCTAACTCAGAATTTGTTATAGTATCAAAGTAACCACCAAGAGCGGCATTATTTAACTTTTTATCCTGAACAGCAGCAAAACCATTTGTGATAATATGCAGTTTGTATTTAGGTTTTAAATAATCCAAAACTTCGATTGCTCCATCAAAAAGATAATTATTATCGGTTAAATATTCGATATAATCATTTGCAACCTGATTGATGTCTTCATCTGATATTTCATAATTTAAAGCATCAAAAGAAAGTTTCAATCTATTGTAGCGCAATTCGACATGCGTAATTTCGTCGTTTTGATATAATTTCCAGCAAGCCTGATTTATAGGAGCATAATGGGTTATAAAATCCTCGATCTTAATATCTGGAAATCTGTTTTTAAAAATACGATCAAAAGCCATTTCTGAATTTTTATCAAAATCCCAAAGCGTATGATCTAAATCAAAAAAAATGTCGGTAATAGTGGTATTCATAACTTATAAAATTCCTTCATCTACAAAACTATAATATTTTGTTTCAGTAATAATCAAATGATCTAAAACTTTAACATCTAAAACATCCCCAGCTAATTTTAACTTCTTCGTAATTTGCTTATCCGCTTCACTTGGGATTAACGAACCCGAAGGATGATTATGACATAAAATCAAGCCTGTAGCTCTATTTTCAAAAGCTAATTTAAAAACCATACGCGTATCAACAATAGTTCCCGTTATTCCTCCTTTACTTAATTGCACTTTAGAAATTATCTTATTAGAATTATTAAGAAAAAGCACCCAAAATTCCTCATGAGAAAGTTCACCTATAATAGGCTGCATCATTTGGAAAACCATTTTACTCGAAGTAACTTTCTCTAATATAGATACAACTTCCTCCTTTCTACGACGACATAACTCTAAAGCAGCAACAATAGTAATTGCCTTTGCCTCGCCTATACCTTTAAATTTCATTAACTGAGCAATTGATAATTTTGCTAAAGAATTCAAAGTGCCTACGCTCGCCAAAATGCGCCTGCTTAAATCAACGGCAGATTCATTACGACTTCCTGAACCAATTAAAATAGCAAGTAATTCTGCATTGCTTAAAGCTTCTTTACCTTTAAGCATTAATTTTTCGCGTGGACGATCTTCTTCTGACCAATTCGAAATCGGCAAATAAGTTATGTCCATCTACTGCAAAACATTAATTGATTTACTCATGCAAATACTATTTGTTAAACCCACATATGGCTCGTAGTTTTCTACAATTTTAAATCCAACTTTTTGATATAAACTTATGGCCTCAATTTGTTTGTATAAAGTTTCTAAAATCATGGTTTCAAAACCCTGATTCTTTGCCTCCTTTTCAAGTTCTTTAATAACTAATTGTGCCAAACCTAAACCTCTTGCTTCAGGTGAAACAAACATGCGTTTCAGCTCAACCGTTTTCTCATTGTATTTCTTAAAACAGCCACTTGCAATAGCTTTTCCGTCTAAATAAATAAGGATAACATTGTCATTAAACTCAATCAAATTATTTCCCCAATAATCCTTCTTTAATTCGGGATAACGTTCCCATAAAAAAGCGTCAAATATTTTGATCAATCTTACAAAATCCGGATTCTCACTTGTTGTTCTCACAACCTCTATTCTTGAATTCATTTTATTAAAATCTTAAAAGGCGAATATATTGAAAAATAAGAAAAATCACTCATAAATAACAAATTACTATTTCAAAATTAATTAATTTTAAAGGCAAATAGCTATCAAACAAACTTCTATATTTATTGTAATGAAATCTATATACACTTTAATCGTTGTATTCTTATTTTTTTCTTGTAATCAAAAAGAAAAAGCAACAATTCTAACCGAAAATTCTTCGGCAATAGCAAACACTTTTGCAGATAAATTGTCAAATGCAGCATTATCTATAATTGATTCTTCGATAGATTATGATCCTGCTTATTTTTCGATAGAATATCCTAATGGAGATATTCCTAAAAATAAAGGAGTTTGCACCGATGTTGTTATTCGTACCTATCGAATATTAGGTATCGATTTACAAAAAGAAGTTCATGAAGATATGATAGCAAATTTTTCAGCATACCCGAATTTACAAAAATGGGGAATGACAAAAACCGATACTAATATCGATCATAGAAGAGTTCCTAATTTAGAAATTTTCTTTGAAAGAAAGGGAGAAAAATTACCAATAACCCAAAATCCAAACGATTACAAAACCGGAGAAATTGTAACCTGGCTAATTAACGATAAACTACCTCATATCGGAATTATTACAAACAAAAAAACAACAGACAGAAAACGAAATCTAATCGTCCACAACGTTGGCAACGGACAAGTTCTCGAAGATTGTTTATTCAAATATACTATTGTAGGACATTATAAATATTGGAAATAAAATCAAAATAAAATTCCAATAGAAAAATTCCAAATTCCAATTTAAACTCAAAAAAAAGTGCCAAATACAAAACTGCATTGGCACATTATCAAATTTTCTAATTAATCAACCCTTTTACTTCATCAAAATTCAATCCTCCGTAATTTCCTGAACTCATCAATAATAAAGCAGAGTTTTCAAGATTCAAGTTGAATAAATATTCTTTGAATTCGGCAGGATTCGTATAAATAATTAAATCTTCACGATTAAAAGCCGCCGCAATTTGCTCATAAGTCACTTCTTCGAGTTGTTTAATTTTTACTGCATCAGGTGAATAAAATACTACCGCTACATCTGCATATTCAAGTGCTCCTTCGTATTCTTTCAAGAATTCGGCATTCAAACTACTATAGGTATGCAATTCTAAACATGCTACTAAAGTTCTGTTTGGATATTGTTCTTTTACCGCTTTTGTAGTTGCAGCCACTTTACTTGGTGAATGCGCAAAATCTTTATAAGCAACTTTTCCTTTTCCTTCAGCAATTTTCTCAAGTCGTTTAGAAGCTCCTTTAAAACTTGCAATAGCTTCGTAAAAATCAGCTTCGTCAACACCCATGTTTTGGCAAATCCATTTGGCTCCAGCCAAATTATTTAAATTATGCGCACCAAATACTTCGATTGGCATATCCCCTTCCGGAGTTTTTAATAATGTTACTCCGTCACTAACTGTATATTCCGGTGTATGATACGCTAATTTACGAATTGGGTTTGTAGCCGCTTCAGCAACACGTTTTACTTCCGGATCATTTTCGTTATAAACTAAGATTCCACCATTTGTAATTTTTGCAATAAAAATCTCAAATTGCTCTACATAATTTTCATACGTTGGAAAAACATTAATATGATCCCATGCAATTCCAGAAATCAAAGCAATGTTTGGCTGATATAAATGGAATTTTGGACGTCTGTCGATAGGAGAAGATAAATATTCATCACCTTCCAAAACCATAAAATCATTTTCTTCAGTAAGATGCACCATCGTATCAAAACCTTCAAGCTGTGCTCCTACCATATAATCAACTTCGATATTATGATAATGCATAACGTGCAAAAT
Source organism: Flavobacterium sp. ov086 (assembly GCF_900187965.1). GTDB lineage: Bacteria > Bacteroidota > Bacteroidia > Flavobacteriales > Flavobacteriaceae > Flavobacterium. The sequence goes on from NZ_FZNL01000008.1 coordinate 131,443, forward strand.
CATCGAAGTAATCGTTGTTTTTCCGTGAGAACCACCAATTACAACACGCGTTTTATTTTTAGATTGTTCGTGTAAAAATTCAGGATACGAATATATTTTCAATCCCAATTCCTGCGCTTTCAACAACTCCGGATTATCTGCTTTAGCATGCATTCCAAGAATTATCGCATCAATATCGGCAGTGATTTTTTCAGGAAACCAACCTAACTCAGCAGGTAAAATTCCTTTTTTCTCTAATCTTGATTTTGATGGCTCAAAAATAGCATCATCACTACCTGTAACCTGATATCCTTTGTTATGTAATGCCAATGCTAAGTTGTGCATAGCGCTCCCGCCTATTGCGATGAAATGTGTTCTCATTTAAATTCCAATTTTTTAAAATTCCAAATTCCAGTTTTTGTTGGAATCCAATTTTGAAACCGATATTACGCTTCAAACTTTCTTTTTAATTCCTGTGCCTTTTTAGGGTCTTTTAATTTATTCAAATATAAATTATATAATTTTTGAAATGTAACTTTTGATTTACCAATTTCATTTGCTTTCATATAATTTTTTTCTGCTGATATATATCTTTTGAAATATTCATCAATTCTTCCTCTCGACAAATACCCATCCACAGGCGAAAATTGCGACAATTCATTCGAATAAGAAATTGCTTTCGATTCACTACCTCCCAAAATTCCGGGTAATTGCAAGTATATTTCGATCAATGCCCATCTCGCCTGAACGTGTTTTGGATTTAAAGCAATCGCTTTTTCAAATGCTTCCTTCATATCGTCAACCATCGTAAAAGCCTTTATTTTATTAACTTCCGCTGCTCTCATAGCCAAACAACCACCATATTTAAAAAAGTAATCGGCTTCCGTAGGTTTCAATTCTTTCAATTTCTTGAAATACTCCGCTCCTTTTACCCATGATTTTTGATGCGCTTCAATCTCTCCTAAATATTCGAGAGTTTTTATATCTAAAGGTTTTGTTTTTAGAATCCCTTCAAAAATAATTTGTGCTTCAGCATATTTTTTAGCTTGAAACAACTTCTCTCCTTTTTCAAAATTCGATTGCGACCATCCAAAAATGGGCATCAAAACAAAAAAGAATAGCAGTTTTTTCATGGTTCAAAAATAAGGAAATATAAAATGTATCATTTGCTTTTAGAGATAAATTAGTAATTTGTACGAAATTATTTTACAACGTTCCCAACCTTTATTCCAAAACCGCACTCTATATACCAAAACCACCTTATGAAAAATATCTTATTTGTTCTCCTTTTGTTCACAACAGCTTTATTTGCGCAACAAAATGATAAAAAATGGACTAAAGTTACCTCTTACGAAAATGAAGGTAAAATAAAATCTGCAAGCAAAATTGTTGATCAAATCTACAAGAAAGCTGTCTCAAAAAAAGATGAAGTTCAAATGATAAAATGTTTTTTTTATCATTCTAAATATCTTCAAGTCCTGGACGAAAATGCAAAAGCTAAAATCTTAAGCAATCTTAAAACCGATATTAACAAGGTTTCAATACCATCAAAAGCAATTTTGAATTTAGTTTATGCGAAATGTTTAAATAATTATTCTAATTATGATTACGCAGTCGTGGTTGTTGACAGTGCAGCGGCAGTTGTAGACGAAGCAACAGCATTAATAGATTCTGCTGCTGCAACGATAGATACGTCTGCTGTTGACGGTATAGCAATTTCTCAACCAAGTGATGCAAATATTGAATTTACAACCGAAAAAGAAGTCATTGCAGTTCTCGAAAAAACATTAGAAAACGAGTCTATTCTAAAAGCTACTCCACTCACCAATTATCAGACTATTTTTGATTTTTTGTCTTTAGAAAAATTAAAAACAGAAAATTTATATGATTATCTACTTAAAGAAAACATCGAATTTTTTACCGAAAAGATACAGAACTGGCAAATTCAAAATAGTGAAATAGCAGTGCATAAAAACGAACTTTTAGGAAATTCAGAAGCATTTTTGAAACTTGACTTAAGTTTTATAAAAGATGAAAATCTAAGAAAAGTTATTGCTTTATATCAAAAGTTAGAATTAAGTAATCCTTCTTTAGAAAATCAATTTAACCGAATTATATTCTGCAGTGATTTCATACCGGAACCTACGGATGATCTAACGAAGTATTTAAATGATCTTCAACAACAGACGAACGATAAGATTCTAACTCAAAAAATTCTGCTAAAAAAGGCTGAACTTCTACTTGCTCAAGCTTCAAAAGAATTACATCCGGATTATAAAATTGAAGCTGTCAAAATGTATGATGATATTATAAAAATCAACGATAAGTCTAATGCAGCTCAAACCGCTTTACAGCAAAAACAAAACGTTGTTTCCAAATCATTGGATATTCGACTTAAAAAATACAGTTATACAAAAGAGAATACCAGAGCTTTTATCAACTATAAAAATATCGACAACTTAAAAATATCTTTTTACAAAATAGATCAAAAAAAGCTCAAAAAGTTTTCAGACTCTGAAATATACTACAAACAAGATAGTTTAACTGAAGTCATTATAAAAACCCAAAATGCAATTGTGTCTAAAGGATATCAGCTTCAAAACAAAAAAGACTATTTTGAGTATACAACAGAAGTCCTGTTGCCACAATTAGAAACAGGAAGTTATCTAGTTTATTTCGAAAGTGATTCTGGATTAAAAGACAAAAAAGCTTCTGCATTTGAAACGATGACTGTTTCAAACTTAAGTATTCTCGCATCTAAAGAAGACAGTAAACAAAACTTTCAGGTTCTGGATCGAAAAACAGGAAAACCTCTTGAAAATGTATCCATAAAATCATCCTATTATACCCTTAAAACAGATTCAAACGGATTGGCCTCTTATAATGGACTTAACAATCATTCTTATTATGATCACATTGAATTTTCATTAGATAATGATACTATTTTTCCAATGCAAAATTATATTCGATATATCCAGCCGTATAATACCAATGAATACAAAACTTTAAACGCTAAAGTCGAGTTTTATTTGGATCGTGCTATTTACCGTCCCGGGCAAACTGTATATTACAAAGGAATTGCAATTCAAAAGCAAGAAAACAAAACGAGAATTGTTGCCAATACTTCTTTTAAAATTATGGTTAAAGATGCCAACTATCAAAATTATAAAGAATTTGAAGTTACCACAAATGAATTTGGTTCATTTTCAGGAGAATTTGTTTTACCAAAAAGCGGTTTAACTGGTAATTATAATATTTATGCAGTAAGACCCGAAGATTCTACAAACGGAAACTTTGATCTAAAAACCAAACCAAATGAATCTTTCTGGAAAACGGTAATACTTGAAAGCGCAGGAATTAATTTTAGAGTTGAAGAATACAAACGTCCAAAGTTTAAAGTTGATTTTGATCCTAAAAAAGAAAGTTTTCAGGTAAATCAGTCCATTAAAGTAAACGGAACAGCAAAAGCATTTGCAGGAAGCAATATTTCTGATGCAAAAGTGACTTATACTGTAAATCGATTTACAAGTTATTTTAGAAATTATTACGGTCAGGAACAAAACGAAACTATAGCAACTGGCGAAACCAAAACAGATGCTTCTGGTAAATTTGTAATTGAATTTAAAGCCGAACCTTCAAAAAATGCAATCAAAGAACAATTACCCGTCTTTAACTATAGAATAACGGCTGATATTACAGATATTAATGGCGAAACTCACACTTCAGAAACCATCATAAAAGTAGGTTATCATGATTTGATTATCAACGCAGGTATTCCAGGTCGTATTGAAACTAAAAACAAAAATGAAATCATCCTTACAAGTACCAATTTAAACGGAGAATTTTTAGCAGCAAAAGGCGAAATTAAATTGTATTTCGTAAGTCCCTTTTCTAATAAATTCAAAGAACAAGTTTGGCCAAAACCAGAAATCGAAACCATTTCAGCATCTGATTTTGAAAGATTGTTTCCGTATGAAATTCGCGATATTAAAAATGACAAAACCAGCGAAACTTTATTATTCTCAAAGAAAATAGATACTGAAAAAGACAAAAAAATAGCGCTGGATTTTATTTCAAATTATAAATCCGGAAATTATAAAATTGTTTTTTCGGCAAAAGATACTTTCAATAATCCTATAGAATCCGTTTCGACTTTTGAAATCAAACAAAGTAAAGACAAGTTTAATCCGAGTAAATTATTTACAGCAGAACAAATTAATAGTGATCCTAAAAAAGATGGTTTTGTCGAAGTCAAACTTTCGTCTGTAATTCCAGATCTATATATCATTGCAACCGGAAATTATGGCAATCAAACCTATTTTGAAAACACATATCATTTACAAAACAATGAGGTTACAATCAAAATTCCGTTAAAAAATGAATTTGAAAATTCAATGCGTTTGAGTTTTCAAAGCATTTTTGAGAATGAAATTTTTGATGATGAAATAAACGTTCCATTAAAAACAGAGGAAACTAACCTAGAATTTATTGTCGAAAGTTTTAGAAATAAAATCGAACCCGGAAGTGCTGAAAAATGGTCATTTAAATTAAAGTCAACCAATGCAAAAACCGAAGCAGAAGTTTTAGCATCTATGTATGATAGTTCTTTAGATCAGTTTACAAAAAGAGATTGGAATATTTTAAACATAACTAATTACCGTTACAACTCCTCGAATTTTAAATCTGGTTTAGGTTTCGAAAGTATAAATGCTACATTAGAAAACCTCGACGAAGATCCGTCAATAGATGAATTCTATAAAGAAGAAACAAAATTAAAATGGTTTGGTTTTGACTTCGACAATAGTCGATACGGAGATTCATTAGGTTTGACAATAGTAGATATCAAAGACAAAAAAGTAGGCAGTGAAACTATCAAAGGAGATCCTGATGCAGTTTTAACAGTTGACGAACCTGTTGGCTCAGGAACTGCAGCTGTTCTCGAAGAATCAATGTCAGCAAATGATGATAGTGTACAATTTGTAAAACCTGCTTATATGAAGACTAGTGATACTTTAAACAATCCAGAATATTACTTTCAAACTAGCAAGCTTAAATTTATACCTGGAAAAAAAATCATACGCGGTTTAACTTCAATGGTAGTTGATGGATCTACATTATATATAATTGATGGAGAAATTTCTTCAGAAAATAATTTCAAAAAAATAAACCCTGATGAGCTTCTGGACATAGAATTTTTAACTGGCAATAAAGCAACAGCACTTTACGGAAGCAGAGGTGCAAACGGCGTTATAATCATAACAACAAAAAAAGCCCTAGAAGCCTTAACCCAAGTAAAAGCAAGGAAAAATCTTTCAGAAACTGCTTTCTTTTTACCAAATCTAAGAACGGATGCAAGCGGAAAAATAAGTTTCAACTTTACTTCACCAGAAGCTTTAACGGCTTGGAAACTTCGTTTATTCGCACATAATAAAGATGCTGTTTCAGTTTTGTTAGAGAAAAGTGTTGTGACTCAAAAAGAGTTAATGCTTTTGCCAAATTTTCCACGTTTCTTTAGAGAAAAAGATACGATTGTAATCTCGGCTAAAATTTCGAATGTTACAGATAAAGCCAAAACAGGAATTGCCATTTTGCAGTTTTTTGATGCCACAACAATGCAACCAATTGATGCAAAAATGCTGAATGCAAAAAATGTGAGAAATTTTACTGTTGGTGCTTTCGGGAACACAACGGCAACTTGGACAATTTCGATTCCAGAAGGTTTGCAAGGCGTGCAATATAAAATCTTAGCCAAATCCGGTGATTTCTCAGATGGAGAAGAAAATATACTTCCGGTTCTAACAAACAATATGTTGGTTACAGAAAGCATTCCGGTTTGGGTTCGTGAGAATTCGACTAAAGAATATACGTTTGAGAATTTAAAAAACAACAATTCAAGGACTTTAAAAAATCACCAGCTTACATTTGAATATACTTCGAATCCTTCGTGGATTGCGATTCAGTCTTTGCCTTATTTAATGGAATATGAACACGAATGTGCAGAACAAACTTTTGCTCGTTTTTATGCCAATGCTTTGGCTTCAGAAATTATTTCGAGTAATCCGAAGATTGCAACTGTTTTTGAAGATTGGAGAAAAAATGGAAAACTGAATTCGAAATTAGAAGAAAACGAAGAATTAAAATCGATCATTCTGGCAGAAACGCCTTGGCTAAATGATGCACAAAGCGAAGACGAAAAGAAAAAGAATCTTGCACTTTTATTTGATTTAGAGAAAATGAAAACTTCTCAAGAAGCTACTTTCGAAAAATTAAAACAAAAGCAAAAACCATCAGGAGGATTTTCATGGTTTGACGGAAATGACGAAAGCGAATATATTACCAGACATATTCTGGCTGGTTTAGGTCATTTGGCTAAACTAAATAAAACGAAAGAGAGTGATGAAAAAATTGATGCTATCGCCAAAAACGGAATTCCGTTTCTGGACAATAAATTCCTGGAATATTATAAAGGTCGAACAAAAAACTTAAAAGCAACTGATAAAATAATCTGGATCAATCCTTATTCTGATTTGCATTATTTATATACCAGAAGTTTTTATTTAGACAAATATCCCCTTTCTGATACGCTGAAAAAAGCAACAAAATTGTATTTGCAAACAGCCAAAAAAGATTGGTTAAATTATTCTATTTATGAAAAAGGATTAGCTGCTTTGACTTTAAACCGTTTTGGTGAAAGTGAAACAGCCAAGAAAATCATCGAAAGTCTAAAAGAAACTTCATCAAACAATGAAGATTGGGGAATGTACTGGATTGCCAACAAAGCAGGTTGGTATTGGTATCAGGCGCCTATAGAAACTCAGGCTTTATTGATCGAGGCTTTCGCCGAAATAAATCAAGACACCAAATCTGTAGATGCCATGAAAGTTTGGTTATTAAAAAATAAACAAACTAAAAACTGGCCAACAACAAAAGCAACTACTGAAGCAATTTATGCTTTATTAATGCAAGGAACCGATTGGCTATCTGTAAAAGACAATACTGTCATTAAAATTGGAGACGAAAAAATCCTGACGAAAAAATTATCCGAAAACGAAAAAGAAGCTGAAACCGGATATATCAAACTCAACTGGAAAGCCAATGAAGTTAAAAAAGAAATGGCTTCAATAAGCATTCAAAACAAATCTAAAGTTCCAGGTTTTGGAGGTGTTTATTGGCAGTATTTTGAAGATTTAGATAAAATCAAAACCAATTCAGGAGCAGTTTTATCGGTTTCTAAAGAATTATATCTGAAGAAGAACTCATTAAAAGGAGATCAATTAGAAAAAATTACAACTAAAAATCCATTAAAAACTGGAGATTTAGTTACAGTAAGATTGATTATCAAATCTAAAGAAGACATGGAATTTGTTCATCTAAAAGATATGAGAGCTTCGTGTTTTGAACCCGTAAATGTACTTTCGGAATATCAATATAAAGATCGTTTAGGATATTATAGGAGCACAAAAGATGCTGCAACACATTTCTTTTTTGACCGAATCAATAAAGGAACTTATGTTTTGGAATATGATATTCGCGTAAACAACAGTGGAGAATTCTCCAACGGAATTACCACAATTGAAAGCATGTATGCTCCGGAGTTTGCAAGTCACACCAAGGGAATTCGAGTAAAAGTGAATTAAAATTCCAAAAAAATCGCCACGAATTCACGAATTTTTATTTTAATTAATTCGTGAATTCGTGGCGAAAAAAAATACCATAAAAAAAACCCGACAAGTTATTGAAACTTGTCGGGTTTACTTTTATAAATAAATAAATTGAGATTATTTGATAATCGTCATTTCATCAATAATATTTTTAGCTCCGGCGTATTTGTCAATAATCCAAAGTACATAACGAATATCTACGTTGATTGTTCTTTGTAATTTAGGATCAAAAATAACGTCTCCAGCCATTGCTTCGATGTTTCCGTCAAAAGCAATTCCAATTAATTCACCTTTTCCGTTTAAAACCGGAGAACCAGAATTTCCTCCAGTAATATCATTATCAGTTAAGAAGTTCACTGGCATGTAACCTGCTTTATCAGCATATTGACCAAAATCTTTTGCTTTGTTTAATTCTAATAAACGTTTTGGCAAATCAAATTCCTGATCTCCTGCTTTATACTTTTTAACCATACTTTCCATGGTCGTATAGTTATTTATTTTAGCATCATTACGTGGATCTGCAGGCAAGGCTCGAACTTTTCCGTAAGTTAATCTCAAAGTAGAGTTAGCATCCGGATATTGAATTGCATTCAATTTTGATACTCTTAAACCTTCAACAAGTTTGCGGTAAGCAATTGCAAAACCATCATCAGCTTTTGCCTGATCATCTGTTTTAGCACGGTACTTTGTCAACAAATCATTAGAAATGATGTACAAAGGATCGTGTACAATTGCCAATGGTTTTGGATCAGCCATAAATGCAACTACTTTTTCTTTAGAAGTAAAGTAACTTATTTCAATTGCTTTTGCAACGTCAGTAGTGAAATCACCATTATTCTCTGATTTCATTTTAGCAATTTGTGGAGCTAAACCATATTCAGCAGCTTTAGAAGCGTATAAATTCAATTGAGCCGTTAACACATCTTTTTCAAGCGGTGCATAAAATTCACCATAAATGTTATCGATCATTGTATTAATCTTAGGTAACATTTCAGCTTTTTTAGCATCATTCTCATTATAATAAGCGATCAATGCGTTTCCTAAATTTGCAGGTCCTGTTGCATAACTTGAAGTACGCAAAAGTTGCGTTAAGTAATTATCATGAGTAGCTTTTAAGTTTGTTTCTCTGTAATAATCATTAATAGTTGGAATTACATTTTCGTACTTTTCTTTATTAGCCGGTTTAGCTGCCCACTCGTAGAACTTATCTTCTTGTTCACTTTTTGTAGCTGCAGTTCCTGCTTTTGTTAAAGCATCGATCATACCCTGACGGTTTTTCCAGTAGTTTGCTGTCGAAGCATATTTAGATGCATATTGCAAACGAACTGTCGCATCTTTATCCATATACTTTTTCATTTGGTCCATTCCGGTTTTAGCACCTTCAACCCAAGCAGGATAAGCAAACTTAACGTTTTGCTCAATTCCACCAGCAGGCATCCAACGGTTTGTTCTTCCTGGATATCCTAAAATCATAGCAAAATCATTCTCTTTTACACCTTTAATGCTTATTGGTAAGTAATGTTTAGGCTGCAAAGGCACATTGTCTTTAGAGTAAGCTGCAGGATTCCCGTCTTTATCAGCATAAACTCTAAACATAGAGAAATCTCCTGTTTGACGAGGCCACTCCCAGTTATCAGTGTCTCCACCAAATTTACCAACACTTTCCGGTGGCGTTCCAACTAAACGAACGTCTGTATAATCTTGGTAAACGAAATAGTAATATTCATTACCCTGAAAGAAAGGACGAACAGAAACAGTGTATTTTCCACCTTCATTGTTCTCTTTTTCGATCAAAGCAATTTCTTGCTGAATCACTTTATTTCTTTCTGTTTCTGTCATTTTATCATTTACTTTTGATAAAATTCTTTTAGAAACGTCATCCATACGAACAAAGAAACGAACGTATAAAGATTTTGGTTTCATTTCGGCACTTCTTTCTTTTGCCCAAAAACCATCTTTCAAATAATTTTGTTCAGCTGTCGAAAGTTCAGCGATTGCATTATATCCACAGTGGTGATTTGTCAAAACCAATCCGTTTTTAGAAACGATTTCTGCAGTACATCCTCCATTAAACTGTACAACAGCATCTTTCAAACTATGATGATTAATACTATAAATTTCTTCGGCTGTTAATTGCAAGCCCATTTTTTCCATATCTCTATGGTTCAATCTTTCGATAAACATCAAGAACCACATTCCTTCATCTGCTTTTACCGGAAAAGCCATTAGGCACATGGTCAAGAATAAAACTATTTTTTTCATGTTATTTTGTTTAAGTAATGCGAATATAACTCATTTTCGCAACAAAAAATAGCACATATCAACAAAACCAAAAGATACTGGATTAATTTTAAGACAATTTTACGAAATTCACAATTTCAAAAAGAGAAAAATATCATCTTTTCTTTCACTTCTTCTTCCAAGAAACTCTTAAAACTTAAAATAAAAACAGTTAAAGCTTGCTAATTTAATGTCTTAATTGTAAAAATTTACTTTCGTATGTAAAAACATAAAATAAATTATTTCTTACAAATTTTAATTCCATAAGTTTGTCATCAACTATTTAATCAAAATAAAATGAAGAAATTATTATTAGCTGTTGCGTTATTAATTGCAACAATCACAAATGCTCAAAAAGGGTCAATCTTGTTAGGCGGAAATGTTGGATTTGCATCAGAAAAAATTGGTGACGATAAATTTGAAGGATTTGAATTTTCTCCAAAAGTAGGATATCAGTTTACTGACCATTGGACTGCAGGAGTTGAAGGTTCAATCAAGAACTACAAAGAAACAGGTTCAGTGAGACAAGAAGCATACAAAATTGGAGCTTTCGCACGTTACTCAACACCTCTTTCTGAGTTGTTCTCTTTCTATACAGATTTGGGAGTTGGTTATCAAGACACAACATTAAATGATGCTAAAGGAATGTACGCAAGTTTAACACCGGCATTGTTCATCAACATGAAAAAAGGTTTTGGTTTAAATTTCTCTATTGGAGGAATAAACTACGATAACCTTTCCGGAAAAGGAATTCCGAGACAAGAACGTATTGGTTTTGACTTTGGAAAGAATTTCAATGTTGGAATCTCTAAAAATTTCGGACTTTAGTTCTAACTAAAACTCATCTGAAATAAATTTGTTTTTTTCGTTTGAAACAAAAAACCCGACAATTTGAGTTGTCGGGTTTGAATTTTTAAAATATAACGTTTACTCGTTTAACATTTTCCAAAGTTTATCTTTTAAGTCAGTCAAACCTTGTTGAGCAACAGAAGAAATAAACATATAAGGAACATCTTTGAAAGCAACATCAAGTTCTACTTTCAATTCTGCTTTAAGTTCATCATCCAGCATATCACATTTTGAGATTACAAGAAGACGTTCTTTATCTAACATTTCAGGATTGTATTTCGTTAACTCATTAACCAAAATATCATATTCACCTTTTATATCCGGCGTATCAACAGGAACTAAAAACAACAATGTTGAATTACGCTCGATGTGACGCAAGAAATAATGTCCTAAACCTTTTCCTTCGGCAGCACCTTCAATAATCCCGGGAATATCAGCAATTACAAACGATTGATAATCTCTGTAAGCTACAATTCCTAAGTTTGGTTTTAGAGTTGTAAAAGGATAATCGGCGATTTTTGGTTTTGCAGAAGTCAATACAGAAAGTAAAGTTGATTTTCCTGCATTTGGGAAACCTACTAATCCAACATCTGCCAAAACTTTAAGTTCGAGAATCACATCCATTTCTACTCCCGGTAAACCAGGCTGTGCGTATCGTGGTGTTTGATTGGTTGAACTTCTAAAATGCCAGTTTCCTAAACCTCCTTTTCCTCCTTTAGAAAGAATTCGTTTTTCACCATCTTCGGTAATTTCGAATAAGGTTTCTCCGGTTTCTTTGTCTTTTACAACAGTTCCTAAAGGTACTTCGATAAATTTATCATCTCCATCAGCACCAGTACTACGGTCTCCTCCTCCATCTCCACCGTGACCGGCTTTGATATGTCGGGCAAATTTCAAATGAAACAGTGTCCAAAGTCCTTTATTTCCAACTAAATACACGTGTCCTCCTCGACCACCATCACCTCCGTCAGGGCCTCCTTTTTCAATAAATTTCTCTCTATGTAAATGTGTAGATCCTTTTCCTCCCTTTCCGGATGAAACATATATCTTAACATAATCTACAAAATTTCCTTCTGTCATTTTTCCTTGTTTATATATAGTTTCAAGTTTCAGGTTTCAAGTTTCAGGTTAGCGCAACGCACTTAACTTGAAATTTGAACATAATAAAACTTGAAACAAATTCTATTTACTCTTTAAGTGCTTTTACCAACACTTTATCAATCTTTACACCATCCATATCGATGACTTCCAGTACAAATTTTTGCCAGATTAATTTTTCGCCTTCTTTTGGAATATGAGAAAGCTCCGTCATAATCATTCCGCTTACGGTATTTACTTCGTAATCATTTGTCAATTCGTCTAACTCAAAATAAGTTAAGAAATCATGTAATGAATAATGTCCGTCAACCAACCACGAACCATCTTCTCGTTCGATTAATTGGAATTCGTCTTTATAAAAATCAGATGCATCTCCAACTAAAGCTTCAAGAATGTCATTTAAGGTAATTATCCCTTGAAAAACACCATATTCATCAGAAACTAAAGCGTAATGCACACCTGTTTTTTTGAAATTTTCCAACGCTTTGTAAGCTGTTGTTTGCTCCATTAAATAAGGAGCATCTATCATTATTGCGTTCAAATCGAAATGATCACTTTCGATGTTGGCAAATATATTTTTTAAGGTTACGATTCCAACAATGTCATCGTAATTGTCTCTATAAATCGGATAAACAGTATGTAAATCCTGAAGAACTAATTCCTTTATTTTTGCTTTGTCAGCGCTAAAAGGTAACATGTCTACAGATTTACGATGCGTCATTAACGAATTTACTTTTCTGTCACCAATATGAAAAACACGCTCCACGATATCTTGTTCGATTTCCTGAACTTCTCCTCCTTCGGTTCCTTCTTTAATAATAGCTTTAATTTCCTCTTCGGTTACTTTTCCGTCAGCTGAAGGTTTTATTTGTAAAACATTCAATAAAAAGTCAGTCGAAGTAGTTAACAGCCAAATAAAAGGTGCTGTAATAATCGAAACAATTTTCATTGGTAATGCTACCATTTTTGCAATTGATTCAGGATAATTCAAACCAATTCTTTTTGGTAATAACTCTCCTAAAACTAATGAGAAAAATGTTAATACAACTACGACAATCCCAACTGCAACTGAATGTGCGTATGGTTTTAAAACGGCAAATCCGCTAACGAATGTTTCTACATCTATCGTGATTTTATCACCACTATAGATACCTGTCAAAATTCCGATTAAGGTTATTCCGATTTGTACTGTAGACAAAAACTTGTTTGGCGAATTGGCTAAATCGAGCGCAATTTTGGCACTTTTATTTCCTTTTTTTGCGGCAGTTTCGAGTCTATTTTTTCTTGCCGAAATAAGTGCAATTTCGGACATAGAGAAAACGCCGTTTAATAGTATTAGAAAAAATATTATTAGTATTTCCAATTTGTGGATTATTCGTTATTTAATAGTTCGTTAATGTAATTTGCAATTTCAATATTTCATAGCCCTCCCGATAGCTATCGGGAGGAGTGAAAAGCCCGGAGCTAAAAAAACTAATTTTTCTTGCCAGAAAACAGTCTACTCCCGAAGCATCGGGATAAGCTCGTTTTATGGTATAGAAAAATAGTTTTTTTTAGCGTCCCGATAGCTATCGGGATTTCACGTACAGCTGGAATAGCTTCTACAAATTATCTATAACTGACGTTAATCGTTGTGTAATTTCTTCGATTGTTCCGATACCATTTACGGCGTGAAACTTATTTTGTGCTTTATAATATCCAATTAATGGAGCTGTTTTTTCGTTATATTCCTGATATCTTACACGAATTTTTTCTTCGTCCTGATCATCAACTCTTCCACTTGTTTTTCCTCTTTCTAGTAAACGTGCTACTAGAATTTCATCATCGGCCTCTAATGCGATTGTTGCTGTAACGCTTGATCCTATTGTTGGTAAAAATTTATCTAAAGCTTCTGCCTGATCTAAAGTTCTTGGATAACCGTCAAATAAAAAACCAGCTGTATCAGGATGTTTGTTTACTTCGTCAATTAACATTGCTGTAGTAACTTCGCAAGGAACCAATTCTCCATTGTCCATAAAAACTCTTGCTTTTTTACCTAAATCTGTGTCATTTTTTAAATTGAAACGAAAAATATCTCCAGTTGAAAGGTGTGTCAATTTGTATTTTTCTTTTAAAAATTCAGCCTGAGTTCCTTTTCCTGCTCCTGGTTTTCCAAATAAAACAATATTAATCATAATATGAATGAGTGTTGTTACTTCTGTTTTTTATAAGAAGTTTTAAATGAATATATAGTTGTGTGTGTTAATTATTCGGCCAATTTATAGACCTCAGCAAGATTTCTTCCTAAACCGTCGTAGTCTAATCCGTAGCCAACGATGAATTTGTTTGGAATTCTGATTCCGATATAATCTATTTTAATATCTTTTTTATAAGCTTCCGGTTTAAAAAACAAAGTCGCAATTTTAAAATGCTTTACATTTTGTTGTTTAAACAGGTGTTTTAATTCTTCTATCGTATTTCCGGTGTCGATAATATCTTCGATAAGAATTACGGTTCTGCCGGATAAATCCTGATTGATACCAATTAATTCTTTTACAGTATTGGTACTTTCGGTTCCTTCGTAAGATGACATTTTGATAAATGAAACCTCACAATGACCTTTATATTTTTTTAGGAAATCGGCAACGACCATAAATGCACCATTCAAAACGCCAATAAAAATTGGGGTATCATCTCCAAAATCATCATGTACTTGTGCTACTATTTTGGTCAAAGCAAAATCAATTTCTTTAGCCGAAATAAACGGAACAAATTGTTTATCGTGAAGTTGTATCATTATTTTTGTGTTTAAAATAATGCGCAAAGATACAGAATTACAACCAAACTGTAAGTATCAAAATATGCCGTGAACATATTTTTTTAAGATTGTTAAATATCACTAAACATTTGCATTTTTTTTCTTTGAAATGTTTAATATTTGATTAAATTGTTGTCCTTTAAACTCTTAACCCCAAACCACTATGAAAACTGTTTCGCAAATATTATCTATATCCTTTCTTGTTGTACTGACAGCCTGCAATGGACAATCAAAACAAGAGAAGGAAACACTCTCTAAACAACCCTCGATTGTTGTAAAAACTGCTATTGGCGATCTTACTTTGCCTGCACCTTATGCCACCGAATCGAAAACAAAGAACAGTAAAGTCATTGGATGGCCTGAAGGCAAAACACCAAAAGCACCTGAAGGCTTTACGGTGACAAAATTTGCTGATGGTTTTGATAATCCGCGTTGGAGTTATATTGGCCCTAATAATGACATTTTTGTTGTGGAAAGCGGAACAAGAACCAGTAAAAATCAAATTATAGTGCTTCGCGATACAGATAAGGACGGAAAATTTGAAACGCGTGAAGTTTTTATAAAAGACCTGAACAGACCTTTTGGAATGCTGATTCTAAAAGACTTTTTTTACATTGCTAATACTGACGGATTATACCGCTATCCTTATAAAAATGCTCCATTGAAACTAAATACACAGGGAGTAAAAATTGTCGAACTTCCTGCCGGAGGATATAACAATCACTGGACTAGAAATATAATCTCGAATCCTGAGGGAACAAAAATTTACATCGCCGTTGGTTCCGGAAGTAACGTTGGAGAAAACGGAATGGATAAAGAAGTGCGCCGTGCCGCAATTTTAGAAATTAATCCTGATGGAACTGGCGAAAAAATTTATGCTGACGGACTTAGAAATCCAATGGGAATGGATTGGAATCCTGTAAACAAAGAACTTTGGACAGCTGTTAATGAGCGTGATGAATTGGGTGACGATTTGGTTCCTGATTATATTACAAGTGTAAAATTGAATGGTTTTTATGGATGGCCTTATTCGTATTTTGGAAATAACCTTGATCCAAGAATGAAAGGTGAACGTAAAGATCTTGCCGCCAAAGCTATTGTTCCTGACGTTCCGGTGGGTTCTCATACTGCTTCTTTAGGATTGGCTTTTTATACTAAAGATGCTTTTCCGGCAAAATATAAAAACGGCGCTTTCGTAGGACAACACGGTTCCTGGAATCGCTCGATAATATCAGGTTATAAAGTTCTTTTTGTTCCGTTTGCGAATGGAAAACCTTCGGGAAAACCTGAAGATTTCTTAACTGGTTTTGTTGCCAATGCCGATACCGCCGAAGTTTATGGACGTCCGGTTGCTGTAACTGTTATGAAAGACGGATCGCTTCTTGTAAACGATGATAGCGGAAACACAATTTGGAAAGTTACTGCGAATAAATAAGATTAAACTTTAGGAGAAATTTAAAAACGTATTTTTTTACCGCAAAGTCCGCTAAGATTTATTTCTGTTGTTTTTATAAAAATGCAAAGTTCGCAAAGCTTTGTATGGAACCAGCTTTGCGAACTTTGTGTTTGCTAAAGCGAACATAAGAGATAAATCTTAGCGGACTTTGCGGTAAAAAATTTTCGCCTTCTATATTCCTTAAATAATTAAGCATAGAAACTGATCAAAACCCTTTTATGATTCTAAAAAAATATTTCTTTCTTGTTTTTGTCACTTTTGTTTTTCAAAACACTTTTGCGCAAGAACAGAAAAGTAAATCTATTGATTCTGTTCAAACAGAAAAATTAGAAGAAATTGCTATTAGTTCGCTACATATTAATGATAGTTTACAAAATGCGCCGGCTTCGATAGGGATTTTATCAAAAAAAGACCTTCTGCAAAATAACGCCACAGATATAAGTACCGTAATCAACATGATTCCTGGAGTATTTATGCAATCTTCGAATTTTACTACAACCCGAATTTCAATTCGTGGTATTGGCGCAAGAACAACTTACGGAACCAATAAAATCAGAGCCTTTTACGGCAGTATTCCGCTGACTTCTGGAAACAGCGAAACTGTGATTGACGATATTGATCTCGAAAACATCGGTCAGATTGAAGTTATAAAAGGTCCGCTTTCGAGTATTTATGGTGCAGGTTTAGGCGGTGCAATTTTAATTTCGCCTCAACTTTCAAAAACAAAAGGAGAAAATGCAGGTATAAGCAGCGTTTTTGGTTCTTATGGTTTGTTTAAAAACAGCATAAACTATAGTCTAACGGAAAAAAAGTCTAGTTTAAACATCAGTTATCACAAACTAAAAACTGACGGATGGCGCGAAAACAGTGCTTATAATCGGGAAGGAATAACCCTTGCGGGAGAATTGTTCAAAAAACAAAACAGTAAACTTACTTATTTTACAAATTATACTTATCTAAAAGCTTTTATTCCGAGTTCGATCAGTAAACAAGTTTACGATAATAATCCGCAATTGGGTGCGCCAACTTGGGTTGCTTCGAAAGGATTTAAAGAATACAAATCGACTTTGGCGGGATTGGCTTATGAGTTTAAAATCAATGAAAATCTGAGTAATTCAACTTCGATATTTGTCAATTATAAAGACAGTAATGAACCTCGCCCTTTTGATATCTTGCGTCAATATACTTTTGGTACTGGTGGAAGAACGCAGTTTTCAGGAAAGTTTAAAATTGGAAAAACAGAAAATCAATTTATTGCCGGAATTGAATATTTTACAGACAATTATAACGGAAATACTTTTGAAAATTTATACAAAACCAACAACGGTCAGGGAAGTTTACAAGGAAAAGAATTGACCGAAACAGATCAGAAAAGGCATTTTTATAATATCTTCTCTCAAATCAGAGCTTTACTTTCTGAAAAATTCGAGCTACAAGCCGGATTAAATTACAATGAAACTCATTTTGAACTCACAAACTTTCTTCCTCAAAAAACTTCCACTGAAAAATATAGTTATGACGGAATCCTTTCGCCACAATTGTCTTTTCTATTTAAGCCAAATCAGGAACAAACACTATATTTCTCTGCAAGCCGTGGATTTTCATTGCCCGCAACCGAAGAAACGCTTACAAGTACAGGAAACATAAATCCGGATATAAAACCTGAAAGTGGTTATAATTTTGAAGTTGGTGGAAAATTCTACTTTTTCGGCAAAAATCTTTATACTGAATTTGCCGTTTACCGAATGGAAATAAAAGATTTATTGGTTGCCAAAAGAATTGGAGATGATCAATATGAAGGTGTAAATGCTGGCAAAACATTTCATGAAGGAATCGAAATTTCAGTAAAACACAACTGGTCTATTAATCGGTTTTTCTCTTTAAACTCTTATATCGGTGCTTCTTTAGGGAAATATGAATTTAAAGATTTTGTCGATAACGGAAATGATTATTCGGGAAATAAATTAACCGGAGTTGCCGCCAATAAAGTAAATGCCGGAATAATGCTGAATACGAATTTAGGACTTTATCTTTCATCAGATTTTCAGTTTGTAGACAAAATCCCTTTAAATGATGCCAATTCGGTTTACTCCGATTCTTATATGATCATCAATTTAAAAACAGGTTATCGTTTTGAGATTCTTCCAAATCTTAATGCACAATTAGCCTTTGGCGTAAATAATCTTACTGATGAAAAATATACTTCGCTAATTTTGCCAAATGCTGTAGCAGTCGGAAACTCAACTCCAAGATATTATTACCCTGGTCTTCCGACGAATTATTACGGAAATGTTTCGATAAATTACTTATTTTAGACTTGTATTAAATTCATAAAAATGTCTTCGGAATTACAATCAAAACTTGATTACCTAAAAGCTTACAGAGAAAACCGTCTAAAAGTCGCACAAGATGTTTTAGAAAATCCTTCTTTATTTAAAGAATTGATTTCGATTTGTTTTTCTCCATCAGATAAAAACAATCATAAAGCGTGTTGGATTTTAGAGTTTGTATCTTACGAAGAATTGATTTGGCTACAACCTCATCTTGATTTTTTCTGCTCGAATTTGAAGATTTTGAAAGATGAAAGTTCCATTCGCCCAATTGCAAAAATTGTTCAGCTATTAGTCAAATCACATTATAAAAAAGACAAAAATCATATTTCACTTTCCGAAGCTAATCTGCAAGATTGTATCGAAGCTTCTTTTGATTGGCTGATTAATGACGTAAAAGTTGCCACAAAAGCCTATTCGATAAGAACTTTATATGTTTTAGGAAACCATTACGATTGGATCCATCCCGAATTGCAAATTATTTTAAACAAAGATTACGCAGATCATTCGGCAGCTTATAAAGCAGTTGCCAGAGAAGTTTTAAAGAAGATAGAAAAGTGATTTTTTAAAAGTTTGCCACGAATTAGCGCGAATTTTTAATCTGCAAAATCTTAACATATTGCTTTGCGAACTTTGCATCCTTTAAAAAAATAAAGATTAAAACTTTGCGAACTTTGCGGTTAATATTTTTGCCACAGATTAAAGGATTAAAAATGATTTTTTTTAAGTCTGCCACAAATTTCACAAATTTTCACGAATTATATTTCTTTAAAATTCGAGCATAAAAAATTTGCGTTAATTCGTGCAATTCGTGGCGAAAAAACCATAAACAGTCGTTCCTTAAAATCCAAACACTAAAAAAATCATGAAATTCATGAAATTCGTGGCAAAAAAAAGATTAAAAAGTATCTTTGCAAAAACACAACTACAATGAATTATTTTTCTTCTGATTTTAAATTAGGAATATTAGGTGGAGGACAATTGGGTAAAATGCTTTTATTCGACACCAGAAAATTTGATATACAGACTTATGTTTTAGATCCGAGTGACGAAGCTCCGAGTAAAATTGCCTGCAATAAATTCTTTCAGGGCGATTTAATGGATTATGAAACGGTTTATAATTTTGGAAAACAAGTTGATGTTCTGACTTTTGAAATCGAATTGGTTAATCTTGAAGCATTAACGCAATTAGAGAATGAAGGTTTAAAAATATATCCTTCGCCAAAAACCCTAAAAGGAATTCAGAATAAAGGAATCCAAAAACAATTTTACGCAGAGAATAATATCCCAACCGCACCTTTTAAACGATTTGAGAGTCTCGAAAATCTAAAATCAGAAATCTTTAATCAACAATCTACAATCAATTTACCTTTCGTATGGAAATGTACTGAATTTGGTTACGACGGAAATGGTGTAAAAGTAATTCGTCAGGTTTCAGATTTAGATACCTTGCCAAATGTAGAATGTATTGCAGAAACAATGATTCCGTTTAAAAATGAATTGGCGGTTATTGTTTGCAGAAATCCATCTGGAGAAATTAAAACATATCCAGTTGTTGAAATGGAATTTCATCCGGAAGCCAATCAGGTAGAATATGTAATTTGTCCTGCGAGAATTGATGATAAAGTTGCTGAAAATGCCAGAGCAATTGCTTTGAATGTTTCGGAGAAATTTAATCATGTTGGACTTTTGGCAGTTGAAATGTTCCAAACCCATGACGATGAAATCTTAGTAAATGAGGTTGCTCCTCGCCCACACAATTCAGGTCATTATTCTATCGAAGCAAGTTATACATCACAATTCGAAAATCATTTACGTGCGATTCTGGATCTTCCGTTAGGAAATACAGATAGCAAAGTTGCCGGAATTATGGTAAATTTAGTAGGAGCCGAAGGTTTCTCCGGAGATGTAGTTTATGAAAATATCGAAACTATCTTAGGTTGGAATGGCGTTACACCACATATTTACGGTAAAAAACAAACTCGTCCTTTCAGAAAAATGGGACACGTAACAATCGTAAATGAAAATATGCAGGAAGCAAGACGAATTGCTGAAGACGTTAAAAACACTATTAAAGTTATTAGTATATAGTTTTCAGTCTCGGTCGCAGTTTTCAGTCACAGTGAAAACCTAAAACCTGAAATAAAACAAAATAAACACTCTTAGTTCTCAGTTTCAACAAAAACTTGAAACTTGAAACCTGAAACAATAAATAACAAAAACCACATGAGCAAAGTAGCCATCATAATGGGAAGTATCTCTGACATGCCAGTCATGCAGGATGCCATCGACATATTAAAACAATTTAATATTGAAACTGAAGTTGATATCGTTTCGGCACACAGAACGCCGGAAAAATTATTCGATTTTAGTAAAAATGCACACACTCGCGGAATCTCGGTAATTATTGCCGGAGCCGGAGGCGCTGCACATTTACCGGGAATGGTTGCTTCAATGTCACCGCTTCCAGTAATTGGAGTTCCGGTAAAATCAAGCAATTCTATTGATGGTTGGGATTCGGTTTTATCGATTCTTCAAATGCCGGGCGGAGTTCCTGTTGCAACTGTAGCTTTGAATGGAGCAAAAAATGCCGGAATTCTTGCTGCTCAAATCATCGGAAGTCATGATAAAAAAGTGCTTGATACGATTATTGCTTACAAAGAAGAACTAAAAGCTGCGGTTAATAAAGCTGCTGAAGGCTTGAAAAAATAAGATTATTCCGCAGAGATACACAAAGAAAAGACGCAGAGATTCACCGAGCTTTTTCTCATTTTAGTGAAGAAAAACTTTGTCAATCTCTGCGTCTTTTCTTTGCGAGTCTTTGTGAAACAAAAACTTATTTATAATCTGAAATTAGGCTTCCTCTTCAATATCTTCCAGAACAGCTTCAAATTCATATTCAATAATATCTTCTTTATTTATCCAATTCTCTGAAGTAACCAAATCATAATTGATATTATCTTGTGTCGTCAATTCCCAAATAATATTTTCAGCTTCAGGAAACGGAATATTTTGAGACATTTGATTTTCGAACAATCTTTTAATAAGATTTCTATCAGACAAACCTCCATTCAATAATTTCAATACATTCTCAGCTGTCAACTTTTGTACTTCTCCATCAATTGGTGTTAATGAAAAATGAACAACAGAAGCTTTAGCATTTGGAAATTTTCCGTTGTAGGCTTTAAAAAGTAATTGATTAATATGAAACAACGTTCCCTGCATGTCGATTTCAGGATATTCCTCACAAACTTTATCAATTAACATGTTGTGCGATATTTGCTCAATTTGTCCGTCGCTTAATCTATCAGGAAATTTATATTTCAAGACGATTTCGGCAGCTTCGTTGGGTTCATAATCTGAAATAGCCATTTCTAACAATTCCGGCAAACTGGCTTTGTCTGCAGTTGCTCCATCCGGATAATTGAATTTTTCTAATAACTGAACAAAATCTTCATCTGACCAATATCCTTCTACTTCATTAACAGTATCGATTCTCTTTATTACAATTTGATAATTCATCGTTCTTTATTTTGTATTTATTTCTGATTAGCATTTTAGTATTCTAATCCTAATTTTTCACAATTTAAGATTTTTAAAACCCTTACAGAAATAAATAACATATATATAACACACTTTAACAAGTCTTTTACACCAAGAATCAATCTTGTTATGGTAGCTTGATTTCTTTAAATTGCTATCTTTGGAATTCAAAAATTTCGACTTCAATTAATAAAAATAATTATATCATAATGAACGTTTTACTTTCAAAATTCACAACCAAACATAATACAGCACCTTTCTCACAAATTAAAATCGAAGATTATTTTCCTGCTTTTCAAGAGGGAATTACTTTGGCTAAAGCTGAAATTGATGCAATCGTAAACAATCCTGAAGCTCCAACTTTTGAAAACACCGTTGTAGCAATGGATTTCTCAGGAGATATTTTAGATCGTCTTTCAAGTGTTTTCTTCAATTTGAATTCGGCTGAAACAAGTGACGAAATGCAAAAAATTGCTCAGGAAGTTTCTCCTTTACTTTCAGAATTCGGAAATGACATTACTTTGAACGCTGCTTTATTTGCTAAAATAAAAGCGGTTTACGATCAAAAGGAAACATTAAATCTAAATCCAGAGCAAACAACTTTATTAGATAAAAAGTACAAAAGCTTTTCTCGAAACGGAGCGAATTTGCCGGAAGATAAAAAAGATAAACTTAGAGAAATCGACAAAGAATTATCGAAGTTAAGTTTACAATTTGGCGAAAATGTTTTGGCAGAAACGAATGCTTTCGAATTGCATTTAACAAACGAAACTGATTTAGCAGGTTTACCGGAAGGAACAATTGAAGCTGCGAGATTATTAGCAAAAAGCCAGGAAAAAGAAGGTTGGATTTTCACTTTAGACCATCCAAGTTACGTTCCGTTTTTGACTTACGCCGATAATCGTGAATTGCGTAAAAAAATGGCGATTGCTTTTGGTGCAAAGGCTTTTCAGAATAACGAATTTGACAATCAGGAAAATGTATTGAAAATTGCCAAATTACGTTTCGAAAGAGCTAATTTATTAGGCTATAAAACACACGCAAATTTTGTTCTGGAAGAAAGAATGGCCGAAAGTCCGGAGAAAGTTTTCTCTTTCCTAAATGATTTATTAGCAAAAGCGAAACCTGCAGCTCAAAAAGAGTTTGCTGAATTAACGGCTTTCGCCAAAGATTTAGACGGAATCGAACAATTAGAGAAATGGGACGGCGCTTATTATTCTGAAAAATTAAAACAACAACTTTTTAATTTAGATGATGAAAAACTAAAACCTTATTTTCAATTAGAAAAAGTATTAAACGGAGCTTTTACAGTTGCCAAAAAACTATACGGATTAAACTTTACCGAAGTTTTTGATATTGATAAATACCACGAAGAAGTTACAACTTATGAAGTAACAGATACTGATGGTAAATTAGTTTCTATTTTCTACGCTGATTTTTTCCCAAGAAAAGGAAAACGAAATGGTGCATGGATGACTTCATTTAAATCACAATCTATAAAAGACGGCGTAAACGAAAGACCACATATTTCGAACGTTTGTAATTTTACAAAACCAACAGAAACGAAACCTTCATTATTGACTTTTAATGAGGTTACAACTTTGTTCCATGAATTTGGTCACGGTTTACACGGAATGTTAGCAAACACAACTTATCCAAGCTTATCCGGAACTTCTGTATTTTGGGATTTTGTAGAATTGCCAAGTCAGATTATGGAAAACTGGTGTTACGAACCGGAAGCTTTGGCTTTGTTTGCGAATCACTACGAAACTGGAGAAATTATTCCAATTGAATATGTTCAGAAAATTAAAGAAAGTGCCAGTTTCCAGGAAGGATTGGCAACTTTACGTCAGTTGAGTTTTGGACTTTTAGATATGGCTTGGCACGGACAAGACCCAACTAATATTACGGATTTGAAAACTTTTGAAACGGAACAATTTGCCAACACACAATTGTATCCTGATGTAAAAGAAAACGCGATGAGTACTGCTTTTTCGCATATTTTTCAAGGTGGATATTCTTCCGGCTATTACAGTTACAAATGGGCTGAAGTTCTGGACGCTGATGCTTTTGAATATTTTCAGGAAAATGGCATTTTCAATCATGAAATTGCTACAAAATTCAAAGACAATGTGCTTTCAAAAGGAGGAACTGAACATCCTATGATTTTGTACAAACGTTTTAGAGGTCAGGAACCAAAACCAGAAGCTTTATTGAAGAGAGCGGGATTGCTGTAATTATTTGATATCTTTGTTTAATATTAAAAACTATTGAAAGATAAAAATCTATATATTATCGCTGGTTGTAATGGAGCTGGAAAAACAACCGCTTCATACACAATTTTGCCTGAAATTCTAAATTGTAAAGAATTTGTGAATGCTGATGAAATTGCCAAAGGGCTGTCTCCTTTCTAACCTGAAAAAGTAAGTTTTGAAGCTGGAAGAATAATGCTTCATCGCATTGACGAATTATTACAAAAGGAGACTGATTTTGCGTTTGAAACAACTCTTTCTGCAAAAAGTTATATTTCAATCGTAAAAAAAGCCCGAGAACAGGGTTATTTTGTAACACTACTTTTCTTTTGGTTAAACTCTATTGAACTTGCAAAGCAGAGGGTTATACTTAGAGTAAGCTAAGGAGGTCACAATATTCCTGAAGATATTATTGAACGCAGGTATACTAGAGGAATTAAAAACTTTTTCAAGATTTATTTAAATACCTGTGATAATGTGATGCTATTTGACAACTCTAATAGATCACCAATCCTTGTACTAGAAAAAGAAATTAATGAGGAAGCAATAATTATAGATAAAATCTTATTTGACAAAATAAATAATTTACAGTATGACTAAAGATAAAATCAAAGAGTTACAAAGTAAAATTGTTGAGGGTCTTAAAGTTTCATCAAAAAAAATGATTGAAAACAAAAAGAAAATCAACGGAAAGATTGTTGTTTATGCTGATGGAAGGATTCAGACCATAAATGCTGTTGATATTAAAGATTAAATACAAATTTCGACTTGAAAAAATATTTTAAAATTCTCCTTTGCCTTGTAATTATTGGATTAGTTGCAGTTCTCTCCGTAAATTATTATGTAACGTCTTCGACTAAAAAATACATTAATTATTCCCTTAAAAAGTTTCCGAAAAATGATGTCGGGATTATTTTTGGTGCGGGAATTAATGGAGATCAGCCAAGTAAATATTTAAAAGATCGACTTGACGCCGGAATTTCTTTATACAAAGCAAAACGTATCAATAAAATTCTGCTTTCGGGAGATAATGGCCGTGATGAATACGACGAACTAACGGTGATGAAAAATTACTGTTTTAGAAATGGAGTTGATACTACCAAAATTTTTGTTGATTATGCCGGATTCGATACTTACTCAACGATGTATCGCGCCAAACATATTTTTAAAATCAAAAAAGCAACTTTAATTTCGCAGGAATACCATTTAAACAGAGCAATTTATATCGGACAAAAATTAGGCATAAAATCTGTTGGTTATTCAGCTAATAATGGAGAATATCACGGTTACAAATATGTTTGCTTTAGAGAATATCTTTCCAGATTTAAATCTTTTTTTGATGTTTTGAGAAATCGGGAACCACGCTTTCTAGGAAATCCAATTGATATTAATGGAGCTTCAAATTATTCTAAAGAAGATAAACGATAAAGAAAAATCCGAAGTAAAATTTACTTCGGATTTTTTTATGAATTTAATCATAACAACAATCAATGTATGAGTGTGTTTTGATTTTATTTATAAAGGACTACGTTATATATGCCTTCCTAAATTTTTCTATACTCGTCCCGACTGCACTAACCATTCTCCTGTAGCAGTCAAGATAACAGTAACCTCTAAATTTTTAAAATCGCTTAATTCAACTTTTGCAGAGCCTCTGGAAATTGTTGCAAGATCAGCAAGTTCATAACTTGTAAAAGAACCAGTAGCGATATAAAATGAAAATTTTGGAGTAATTGTGTTCTGATCATTTGGAGATGGGGACCACGTAACTCCCAAAAATCCATTTTGTGTCTGAATACCAAAACTCGCGTTACTGTACCACTTTCCATTTTCATTTCTAACTCTATCAAATGAATTAGATAGTAAACCAATAGTATTATCCGGGCTTCTCTCTCCTTGCACAAGATTGACATTTGGTCCTTGATAAGGAGGTATAGTAGCATATTGAGCTTCCCAGGTTTGCTTTAATTGAGAGTTTCTAATAATACTCGAATCAATTTGAACGCCCAAACCTACTGCTTGGTTTGATGCACCTGCTCCCAAAGAATATTGAGTCGGAATAACGAACTTATTTATTCCTCCATAATTTGGCAATACATTTAGGCAAACAGATGAATTTGCAAAGACTCCGCTATATGGTAAGCCGGCAGGTTTTTCTAAAAAACACCAGAAATTTTTATAATCACTACTTTCATTTTTCAAATAAATAGTATAATTGGTTACCGAATTTAATGCATCTATATTTAACATAATTTATAAATCTGTTTACTTATCCCTACTCATAAGCTTTTCGGGTTGCGCTTTACATTACTTACTAAATACTTAGAGTTTATTTTTTTTGCTTTTCTGCATTGATAAAATCTAGAAGTTGTTGTGTTTTCAATGCTTCTATTTCCTTAATACGTTTCGCACGTGAATTATCTAAATTATTTGCATTCTTACCTGAAGAAGCTACTTGAGGTTTGGTAAATAGTAAATAATCTCCAAATAAATGACTTAAAAACAAAGGAGATTTTCCTGGCCTCTTTTTATCAAAGTTTGCAGATTTATGACAAGAAAAGCAGTTTGCTAAATTGCTATTGTTAATTTTATGAATATCATCTTGAAAAGTCTGTGTGTAGGTTTCCATCGTAATGTTTGCCAAATTAACTGAACCTCTGGCTAACGAATCCGGAAGCGCGCTTGCGAGATTTTTTGTTACAATTGCTTTCTTTTGATTTTCAGAAGAAACTCCGTCAAAATTTAACCAAAGAGAACCATTGTAGAAATAGTTTCTAAAAACATCTTTCAAATTAGACGCTACACACTTATTGATATCCTCGATATTATTAAAATTAGCAGGTTCTTTTTGACTTGTCGCCATAAAAGCACCAGTGTTTAAATCCTTTGGCACACCATATTCATAAAGAATAAAAGCTTTATTAGGAACGACAGGAGAAGTTGCACCATTAATCCATCTAATCCCATCTATACCTGTACTTGTTCCTTTTTCGTAAAATAACATTTCGTTTGCAGCAGTTACCGAATTGTTTTTCTTATCGTAAACCGGCGCCATATCTTTGTGTTCGAAAGTTGCCCAGATAAATTCAGGATGATTTTTTACAACTCCAACTACGTGCATACCTAACAAAGCCACCGTTTTTTTAACATATTGCCCTTTACTATTTTGCACCGCAGCCTTAGTTGTAAAATAATTCTGTTGTTGCGCTTTTGCAATAGCATCTATATTAATCCAGGAAACTTTTAATTCTAAAGCCCCAACAGGAAATGTCTCTAAATTAGAAACCGGTAATTTCCCGCTATTGATTAAAGCAGCCATTGTAACTGCTTTGTCTTTTAGCAGAGCATTAACGTGAATAGAATAATACACAGTATCTGTAGCATTATTATATTTAGGATTAGAACGTAAAACAGCACTAAAACCTGCCTGGTTAATAGAGCTCAGTGTTAATTTCATACCCAACTGTGGCACAACAGGCTCCATTTGCGGAGTAACTAAATCCAGAGAATCCAAGAAAAACGGATTCCCGCCCGGCAACGGTTTTGTAACCCACAAAAACTTTTGCCACGACCATTGATGAAAATCACAATTTGTTGTACTTTCACTATCAAACGGACTTCCGTCACCTTCTGCTGGTGCAGGTGTTTGCTCATGCGGAAACCAACTTGTCTCACATTCACATGATTGAGCTGCTTTTGCAGTTGTGGCATATCCTGAAGAACTGCCAACTTTTTTCATTATTTTTTCCTTGTTCAGAAAAAGTATTGAAATAGCTGCTATTACAAAGACAGCTAATACGATTATAATAATGGGTTTTCTTTTCATTTTTTCATTGGTTTAGTAATTATTCAGAAACAGGATTCTCTTAACAAAAAAGACCGCCCAAGCCAGGCGATCTTTTAAATCAAAACTCAAATTGAGTCAGGAAGTTTTTGTTATCCTGTTGAATTTGTTTGGGGAAAATTTATTTCTAAACTAATTCTTCTTTTAAGATTTTTGCTGACGCCACTGGTACATTTTCAATATTATGGTTATAATATGAGAAACCTCCTGTTCCATTCCATGCACCATCGATTGCTAAGTGAGCATCAAACTGTGCCAAGAAAGAACCAATTGCGGGTGGAGGAACCGAGTGAACATATTCTCCATGAAGACTCACCACTTGTGTAACTTTACCAAATCCAGTTGCATAGATTTTTCCTTTTACATGAACAACAATATGACTATCAGGACCTTTTATAGCCTGAGTGATTACTACTGTACCTGTCACAGAATGTTGTGATGGTACAACTACTAAACTGAATGATGCGATTGGAGCACCTGGCATTCCAACATTTCCGATTGTGCCTTTTGCTAAATAAGCACCTAATAATAAATCTGACATAATTTTTTGATTTAGGTTTTCCTACTCGTAAGGCTTTTCGGTACCGCCTCGTTTTTTTAAGTGGGTTCTGCTCCACCTTTTATTTTTAAACTTATATGTTTCTATTAAAATTTATTCTCAACACTAATATGTACATGTACAGAACCTTTATTGTCTGTCAAACCAGCGCCATATATTCCTTTCAAATCATCGTTGATGCACAATTCTAGTTTTCCAACCAGTCCTGCAGGAGTTGTGGCTCCCAGCCCGATTAAGAAAACAGTCTGCCCAATTCTCCCTACAAGAGCTCCTTCATTTGCATTTGGCAAAGCATAACCTGGTTTAGCGTTAATAAAAGTTGGATTTCCGGCAGCATTGTATAACTTACCGTTGTTGATATTTGGATTCGCGGTCCATAAACCATCTATATATTTAATGATTGCAACTGTTTTAGCATTCATTTTGATACCTGTATCAAGCCAAGGATAAGCAGGTTTAGGATTTTCATCAGTACCTGGAGTTGGTTTTGCCTCAATTGTAAAATCACAAGGTGGAACTGCGAAATTGCAAGGTGGTATAGGGGCTGCAAATTCTTCGTAATCAAAATAATCTGCCAAAGCAAGACTTGTTCCTACGCCTACACCTGATTGTGATTGCATAAATGTTACTGGTCGGCTTCTTCTTCCATCGCCGCTTAAAGGGCTGTACCAAGTCCATAAATAAGTAGAATCCGGATAATTAGGTGATGAAGGTGGAAAAAGTACGCCTACAACTGTAACCCTAACATTTGGACAAAGTACAGGATTACCAACAATAGTTGCCTGAATACGAGCTTGTACAGCTGGAGTTTGAACCCAATTTGGTCGTTGTTGAGGAAATTGAAATTTTCCGAAACCAATGGCTTTCGTTATTTTATCGCCTAAATAATCAATTAGAAAACCGGCACCACTGTTTGCCGGTGGTGTTATTCCGCTTGGAGCAGTTCCTGTAAGAAGTGCCTCTTGAGAAGTATATGGATTTACAGGGTTGTAGGTGAATTTCATCAAAGTACTCTGACTCCTATCCGAAGAAACCCGATACTGTGCATCGTCTCTATAATTATATAAAACCCTTGTTGGCAACGGGTTGAACTCTTCGTTGACCGGGGTCATAAAAACAGTCATTCCAAAATTCGTATTCCATGTAAATAATTCATAG
Organism: Flavobacterium sp. ov086; assembly: GCF_900187965.1. Lineage (GTDB taxonomy): Bacteria > Bacteroidota > Bacteroidia > Flavobacteriales > Flavobacteriaceae > Flavobacterium. Next base: position 161,249 of record NZ_FZNL01000008.1, read on the forward strand.
TTGTTAGGATTACCAAACGAAAAACCGTCAATAGCCGGAGCTACCATAGGTGAATTTAAAGGATTACTCGTTAGTTTCTCAAAAGAAGGAAAATAGGTAAAGGAAAACATTTGAAAAAGCGCCAGTTGATTGACATCTCCCATAGAAGGAGAAGCAACAGGGCCTTGTCCGAACATAAGACGTACCGGAAAATTAGTATTATGGTCAAACCACATCCAGGTAGCAGGTGGAGGGCTTGCATTGCCAACCGGAATTTTCCACCAGTCTACTTTTTGTGCCTTCATCCAGTTTAGATAACTCGTTCCTGCACATTTTGCTTTACTGCTTTCATTTCCAAACCAATTTGTTGTAGGAATACTCCAGCCTATATTTATAGGATTAAAACTACCTCCATCTATAGAAACTGTCGTTCCCGATGAAGTCACTTTATAGAACCATTTTTTGCCACTACTACCTACAAGCAAAGCATTTAATCCAATCCCTTCTGCATAATAAACAGTTGCGGTACAAATTTCAAAAAACGGACTCGCTTTATCTGCGGGTGTACTGTTACTTTGAATGGGACTAAATGGATGAAGTAAACAGGTACATTTCCAATATTGTGGAAGTTTGGGCTGAGGACCTGTAAAAGGCTCTAAAACTGGGTATCTTGAATCTGATATAGGATCCACACATGCTGCCGGAGAAGTAGATAAATCTTTCATGGGTTAAGTTTTTGGGGTTAACTTTTTTTGATTGTCTGGTTTCTTTTTTTATTGGCTTATTAAATCAAAAAAACTTTGTCCTTTTGATTTAGTTTGAATAGCCTTTAGTAACCATTCTTTTTATTTTCCTGATTAAAATTACAATGCAGATAAGGTCTTCGGTAAAAAAATGTCACGAGGCTGACATTTTCACCCATAAGACGGATAATCAATGAAATAAAACTTTTTTTTAGAACCGAATAAGAATATCGCTTTCTAAAAAACCATTATCTCAAATCTAACAGTAAAGGTGTCTTAGTCGTATTGGGATCGATATACAATTCAGCAGCTGTAACCAGCAAAACATCGGCTTCTACACAATCTTCTGCGTCATTCAATAGTCTTTTCAGCTCGGCACATTTTTCCTTAATGAATTCCTGCCTTTTATCTTCAGCCACATTTTGTACCATTAAAAATCGAACCACATCCTTAAAAAATTCATTAGTCGACAATTGAATCTGAAAAGCGTCAGCTTCACTTGCTAAAGAAAAAAACTTATCTAAATCGTGGTGTAGTTCACAGGTAATAAAAGACTTCGACTCTCTGGATTTTAATTCCAGAAAAGATTTCCCATCAAAATCGACCCATCGGCCCAAGTCGCCTATTGCATATCTAAAAACTGGAAATCTTTTACGATAAGTATTGGTAACTGCAATGGTACCATATCCGTTTTCATCTGGATTCATGATTTCGACTATAATGCCTTTAATCACGGAAAACAAGGATGGATTTTTACTGCAATTTGACCAGGCCCAGATTCCGGTTTCGGCAGAGCCATACATGGAATAAACATTTTGAGAACCGAATGTTTTTTGTAAAAATTCTTGTGTTTTAGGTCTTAAAAACTCGCCCGCATAAAATAAATTTTCTATTTCTACTTTAGTATTGTTCTCTTCTAAGAACTTTGCAAAACATAATAATTTTGAAGGAGTGCCAAATATAAAATCCGGTTTAAAATGTTTGGTTGCTTGTTGCATGTCGGTATAACTGGCATGCGAACTTAATGCTAAAGTCGTGGCCTGGCATTTTTCTAAAATATCATCCATAATAGCTGCCGTGCGATACATATCGGAATAACCAAAAATGTTCAGGGCAATTGTTTTGGAAGTAAAAAAATGGCTTCGGGTGAGTTCCTCTGCCAGTGCTAGCCGCTGATTATGATTTTCCTGAATGTCTACCGGAAAAACCAAAGGCTTTTGGGTACTTCCGCCGGAGCGCACCAAATACACACCCGTTTTTTCATTCTGAAGTTTAAACTTTGTATCTAAAATTGGCATTAATTCTTTTTTGCTTAACATGGGAGCTCCGGCTGCAAAATCATTTCCTTTATAGAATTCGACATACAAAGGATTTTGTTTTGCTAATTCAAAATAATTTTGAAATTCGGAGTGGTCTATTTTTGCGGGGATACAAACTGGATACATGACAGGGCGTTTTTATTTACTTCGTTTTTTTAAATAGTAACTGTTTTTAACTAAGAGTCTGTGATGCTTGAAAAGAAACAGAGCCTTTTCCTTCCACGACGGTAATCGCTTCATTGCGTGTGACAGCCATCGCTGCGACAACATTCCCATTAATTGCTGATCGTACCGATTTGTACTTTTATAATATCTTTTTATTGAAACAGGAATCTCCAATTCTTTCCAATTCGAATAGCTAATGCGGGACAAACTGCCTTCAACCTCTCTTACTTCGATGGAAGCTTTATTCAATAATCCAACACGGGACTGTGGAGGTATATTTTTTAAAACACGATACCAAAAATCAATTCCTTCATTTAAGGAAACATCAGTCTCATAGCGAATGTTTTTCAGGTATTTTTTTCGAATTACCACATTACTGCCGACTCCCATAATAAAATCCGGAGCACTAACGGTGTGCAACGGATCCGGTATTAAAAACAGATCATTAGAAAGGGAAATCAATTCTTTTTCAAACGATTTGATCTTGGGCAAATAATAATTGGAAGGAATCAATACAATTCCAAGAATCAAAACGTCTATTTTCTCCTGCTCCATAATAGCATTAACATCGCTTAAACAAGAAGAAATGTAACAATCGTCTGCATCCAAAAAACTTATAATATCTCCAGTTGCCAGTTCTATCCCCGTGTTTCTCGCATTGCCCGGACCTTTGTTTTCTTTTAATTCAATGATCTGAATGTCTGTTTGTAAAAACTGTGGGGCAAAAAAGGACAAGGAATCTTTTAAATTAATCAGGCTCTGGTCTGAACTAAAATCATCTACAATAATAATTTGCGCCGCTTTTTTTTCCTGAAAAGCCAAGGACTTAATCGTATCAAAGATGTAGGCTTCCTTATTATAAAGAGGTATAACAACTGTATGTTTCATATTTTTTATTGTGCTACTATTGGATAAATCAAAGCTCTTCCCTGGTGTACATTTACAACAGACTCATCTGAGCCTCGAAATATCCCGGATCCATACGTTTTGTCATGTTTACACAACAACATCCCCACTAAATAAATCTGACGATTATTCTGGACATCGTTAAATTCTTTTTGGTCTACAAAATGCTGAATCATGTATTTATTCCAATTTTCTTTGATAATAGTATTCCAGTCTTCGGTTGTGCAATCATTTTTCACATAGGCTCCAATTCCTCGTCCTCCGCTGTTTAATTTTAAGATCAAATTCTCTTCAGAATTGATAAAGGCATCACAACCGGCAGGATCAGTAATCACAAAACTTGGGATGAGATAATCCTGCAAAAAGCCATAATCCTCTTCACTCAAATAATCGAGCATGATTTGTGCATCGTACATTACCGCCAAAACCCTTTTATCATGGATTAAAATTAAAGTTCGAATATCATTGAAATAGCAGTTTTCTTCGATTAGCTTATCCAACACATCCGGACTTATTTTTTTCAGTTCTTCGCGATCCATTTCCAGTATAAATTGCAAAACTGGTATTCCGTTTACCTGTATTGAATTATCTGAAACGATTAGATCCTGAGGTCTTGCAGAAATTAGTTCAATTTTTAGTTTTGCTAATTCCCTTTGAAGATTGAAAATATCGCTTCCCTTTTCATCATCATGAATAAGTGCTACTTTTTTATGTGGAGCAAACTGATGGTATATATCGTTAACAAGATTTTCTAAAGCCGTATCTCTGGTATTTAAACTGCCTTCAGAAGTATTGGTCTGATTGTTCATCAATTGCGCATAATAACTAATCATCCAGCCGTTTAACGGATATCGAGCTCCTATTTCGCAGATTTTTGGCTGATCATTTTTGTCATATAAAAAATCAGGGCGGTAAAAACCCTGATTGTATATTTGGCTATTACTTTTTCTCAATAAAGCTTCAAGGTCATTATCCAGTTGATAATAGTTCCGAATTCTGTCGTCTTCAAAATAATTCAAAACAATTGCTTTACAGGCTTTGTTTAAAACAGTACATAAGCGATTCATTTGCCCGCTATATTCCGCAGACAGAATTACAGAAGAATTAGCAAAAGAATCTCTGCCTAATACTGTACCTTTCTTAAAATATTGAAAAAACAACTGATCCCACTTTTCTTGTTTATCAGTCTGGTTTTGTTGCAATTTAATTTTTGACATACTGCGTAGAAGTTTATTTCTTTGTAATAATTATTGTTGGTATATGGATTTAAAAACTCAATTCTTCCACTTCCATAAGATCCACCATAACAGCCGATTTCTTAGCTAAATAGTCGTTAACAATTGATTCTAAATCATACGCTTCAAGGTCAACATTCATTGCTTTTGCATAGTGGAAAATAGAATTAACGGCAAAGAAGAAATGGTTTTTCTCTGTTGGACCACAATGAACGCTTATCCAGGCCAGTGTTTTATCACTTTCTTCTTCAGTGAAACCATAATCGTTTGCCAGCCAGGATTGGAATTTTGGCAATATCAATTCCACTTCGCCATGCGTATAAATTTCATGTATCAAAGTGGTCAATAAAGCGATCATGATGTCTTTATTTCGAAGCGAGTTTTGATCTTTCCAAGCTTTAAAATCACAAGCACTTTGATTTAAATATCGGCGTGAAAGCCAGTCATCATTTGTACAAATCGTAGTTGCCATAGTATAAAATAACTGCGAATGCAAAATTCTCCCAACAACCGCCAGATCTTCATCAACAATTCGGTTTAAACTGGTGATGGACTGCAATAGTGCTTTTTCGTCTGCAATAGATTGGTTTTTATGAACCAGCATGGTCATGCGGTTGCTAATTCCGGAAACGGTCATTGCACTGTTATTAGTTTGGCTCCAACTGTGAAAAAAACGCTGTAAACGCTCTTTATCCTGAACTTTCGAGGTCAATTGATTGAAACTTTTTTCAATTTTTGAAAATGCCTCTTCCTGATTTGGAAGGAATTTTAATAATTGATCTTTTAAATGTGATTCTTCCATTCCTTCAAGAACCGGAAGAATAATTGAACTTAAACTAGCCATAACTTTTTAATTTTAGATTATTTATTGATTTTGATTTATTTAGCAGATTTAGAGCGGTAATATTTAATTTTCCGGATCACATCAATGTCTTTAAAATGATATTGTTCTAACCATTGGGCCTCATCAAAAAAGATGCAGCGGGACTCGGCAATTACAATAATCGTCTTGTTTAAAGAGATCTGATATAGTTTATCCAATAAAGCCGCATATTGAAAATCGTAAAGAGGATTGTACAGATAAAAAACATTCCCATCGGAAACATCAGTCTTTAAGATATCGCCTGAAATTGCCCTACCATTTGTGATTCCTTCTTTTTCGATTAAATCAACACAAACTTTGTTTCGTTCTTCGAGAATTTCAATTCCTATAAACTGAGCATCCGGATATTTTACAGCTCCATATAAAATGATATTTCCATAGCCTGAGCCTAAATCATAAAACACTGTTTTGTCTGTGATTGGAATAGGATCAAAAAGATCATCCAAAAAACTGGAAGATCCATACCGGTAAGAATTCAGACCGTACTTAATGGTAATATCCGAAAGGCTTAAACCTTCTTCAATATGATGTGAATGCTGATCAATTTCAGATTGAATATTTTTTAACTGCTCCATATTATTTCATCATTAACAGTTCTAATTTTTCCAATGAGCGTTTTGCTTTTTCCATCTTAACAGCATATTCGTTATTTACCTTTTCAATGTCAGCATTGCAAAAAGTACAAGTATGTTCTTCTTCATAGACGTAATTGTCACAGCCATTGCATAACTTCAGTGCTTTTGGTATTCTCGGAACTCTGTCTGTATGGTCTGATGGTGGAATTACAGGAGTATCGTTAGGGGATTGTATTTCTACAATTTCTCCTTTTTCATTTTCAACTATGATTTCAAAAAGCCCAATATCAAAAGAGAGACCCGGTGCTTCTTGTGTTTTTCTTATTCTTTCTCTAAGTCCTTTCTTTTTTAACTCGAGAGCGCGATGGTGGCAAAAAGGATTGTTCCCTCTTTTACCAAACAACACGTGACTTGTCCAGGTACAGCCTGCCAGACAAGAAGATTCGTAATAGCAGCCTTTGCAGCCTCCCCATAACTCTTCTTTATTTCTATATCTGGAGAAAACCATCTCTTCGCTGTATTTCCAGATATCCTCTAGCTTCATGTCTTTTACATTACCTCCTGTGTACACACTCGTTGGTAATGACGGACAGCCTTTAATTTTTCCGTCGGCTTCAATTCCTAGTCCTGTATGTCCTGCGGAACATCCTGTATAATATTTTTCATTACCCTGTCTCCAGATATGTTCGTACGGCCCAAAATAACCAATGTTATTTCCTGCCTGTATCAACACATTATTCACTAAGGCTTTACGATAAATGACAATGAGATTGTCATAAAAATCATTTAATTCATAAGGCTGCACTATCAATTCTTCCGAATTGTCAACGGCATTTCCCATGGCAACAGCAAGCTGTATTTGCCAGTTTTTCACTCCATTTTCAATTAAAACATCCAGTAATTCATTCAGCTCATTTTTACTCCTTTTAGTAATTACAGTATTCACACTAGATGGTATATTGTGTTTTTTAAGCAGTTGCAGACAATTTATTACGTGTTCGAAAGAATCTCTTCTTCCTCGTATTTTATTGTGAGTTTCCGGCATTCCGTCGATAGAAACACCAATATTTCGTATTCCTGCTTTTTTCGCATCAACAATTCGCTCTTCGGTTAAATTGTAAGCACCGGACTGCATCGAGCATTCGATTCCGCTTTGGTGTATTCTTTCAATAATTTCGAGCCAGTCTTTTCTTAAAAAAGCTTCTCCTCCAATAATAGTAATTTCTCTGGTGCCAAGACGTTTAAGACTATCAATAACACCAAAACATTGTTCCGTCGTTAATTCACCCGGCCTTACCTTTCCGGCTCTGGATCCGCAATGCGAGCATTTCAGATTACAGGCTAATGTTATTTCCCATACTACATGAACGGGGGTGGCAGTTTTGTAATCATCTCTTACTCTGTATCGTGTTGAGGTCTTAATAGTATCCATCTTAGTTTTGTTTACGGTTTGACAATTAATTAAAAGACGGTTTAAGAAGTAAAACTTGATAAACCGTCTTTTGTAAAGATTACTTTCTAAAAGTGTCGATTGCTTCTAGCAATTCTAACAACGCTGCGTGTAAATCTTTTTGTTCTCTTACAGTTTGTTTCGCCTGTTCGGCTACTGCCTTCATTTTTTCTAAATCATTCGAAGCGATCGCCTCTCTGATTCCTGCTGCGTAAAGCATTGTTACTCCCATAATAGTTTGTTTTTTGTTTTTTAGTCCTACTCTTAAGGTTTTTCAGCTACACCCTTGTTTTACTGTACAAGTCAGTTTGTTTTTAGAGGGCTCTATTATTTTTTATTTTTTAGAGCGTCTATCGCATCCAGCAATTCTAACAAAGCACCACCCAGATCTCCCTGGTCTTTTATTGTTTTTTTGGCTTGCTCGGCAATAGCCTGCATTTTAGTCAGATCGTTTGAAGCTATAGCTTCTCTGATAGCGACACCATAAGGCATAATTACTCCCATAGTTGTTGTTTTTAGCGGTTATTACTTATTTGTAAAAAGGATATCTCTTTTATAAAAAATGCTTTTCTATACAAGAGATATCCCTCTTTCTTTACTCATTCGAACCAAATTGATGCAGAAAAATCGCAGGCTCATTTGGATTCAAACAAGTTAAATGCCCAAAAGTGACTGTTTTTCCTTCTTTGTTTTTTCCTGAAATGATGATATTTTTCATCCCAACCACTAATTTTCCTGAACGATTACCGCTGATTACCTCAACTCCCATTTCGTGAGGCGTACCTGTTCTGGTTGCAATAACATTACCTGAACCATTTTCAATTAACAGTCTCTCTCCTATTGCCGGTGCAGGAAATAGCTGAGAAACAGTAATATCAGTTAGAGGGCCAAGTGTGATATAAGGCGGTACACTTACTGCGCTAATCGCTTCTGAATTTGGCTGATTAAGTGTTATAGTTCTGCCAAACTCTGCTTCGTTAGTTACATTTGTACTATACATCCACGGAGTTGTAAATGGAGTACCATCTTCTGTCTCTCCAATTGCTACATACTTCTGGTGTATGCCAAGTTTAGAATTTTTAGTCTGTAAATCTAGATTGTAGAATACTGACCTGATAAGTGTACCAACAGCGTAGGTTCCGCTGGCTCCTTCCACAACCGGAAGAATAACGGGTCCAACGCCCCCACCATTCCAATCGATATACGGATACACATTTACATTTTTTACTTTTACTGGTATTGCTTGCATGATAATTAATTTTTGGTCCTACTCATGAGGCTTTTCAGATCCGCCTTCGCCTTTAACTGTGCGAAACAGTTCGTTTTTTCAGTGGGTTCTGCTCCACTCTTTCATTTTTTACTCATCACTTGATAATGAGCGATTTAGAAAACTAATTTTTCTTTAATTTTCTATATCAAAGCTATTTTAGATAGGAAGATGTAAGAAAAAAAATGTAATAAGATGAGAATTATCTGTCATAAGACACTAAAAACATGACATAAGATAATTCTTAAAAAAAACTCATTAAATAAACTTTCATTTATTTTTGAAAGTTTAAAAACTTTTACTTACATTTGTTTCATGGAATTCAAAGAAGCAAAAAATAAGTTTGTACAAACCTGGGGAGCATTAGGTTCTCAATGGGGAATTAATAAAACCATGGCGCAAATCCATGCTTTATTAATGGTCTCAAACGAAGCTGTTTCTATGGAAGACATTATGGACGAATTGCAAATTTCGCGCGGAAATGCCAGCATGAATCTTAGAGCTCTAATGGATTGGGGAATTGTCTATAAAGAATATAAGGCGGGAGAAAGAAGAGAGTTTTTTACTGCCGAAAAAGATCTTGACGAATTGGCTTCTAAAATTGCAAGAGAAAGAAGTAAAAGAGAAATTAAACCTGCTCTTAAAATTTTAAAAGAAGTTTCGACTATAGAAGCAAAAGATTCTGCTGAAGAAAAACACTTTGTAGATCAAACTACTAAATTGTATGACTTTGTTTTAAAAGCTGATAATATGTTAGATAAAATGACAGAATTCAATGAAAACTGGTTGGGACGTTTGGTTCTAAAAATCATGAAATAAAAAAATTTAATTAAAACTTTCATTTTTTTCTGAAAGTTTAAAACAATCAATAAACATGAAAACAATATTCAAAATAATCGAGATCATAAATATAGCGGCACTTATGTTTGTATTATTTGGCGGTTACGGTTTACCTTTTACTGGCGGTTTACAAGTTTTGGCAGCAATTTTATTTGTTTTAATCTTCCCAAAAAACAAATTAATTTATATCTATTTTGCTTTAGTAATTCTCTTTTTTTCGTTTTGGGATGGTGGCTTTGGCTGGCTATTCGTAATTCCTATTTATCTAATATTTTTCCTAACCATAATTATATACCATCAAAAAGCGAAATTATCAACTTCTTAAAAGCAGAATAAAAAAAATTAGCAGCAATTATTTCATCAAAATAAAATTCAATCAAAACTTTCCTTTTTTTATTACTGAAAGTTTAAAAATAACTAAATCATGACCTTTACAACCTTACATAAAATCAACAAAATATTTTACTTCACAACTCTCGGGCTTTACCTTTTGGTATACTTTGGAATGTTATTTCAAATCGTTTTAGGAATTGTACAAATAACGATAGGAATTATTTTGCTTACAAAAATGAAAGAACTCAGCAAAGAAAAAAAGAGAAAAATTCTACTTTATTGGCTTTTAGTTTTTACAGCTTTTATCTTAATTCTATGCAGTTATACGCTAGAAAATGTTTTAGGAAATTTTCTTATTATTTTTCTTTTTCCAATGTTAATAGCAACTTACTTTTATTTTCTAACAGCAAATATTACTTCTGATTCATTTCTAAATGCAGAATGGAGAAACTTAGCACTTTTCAATTATGAAGTTGATGCTAAAATTTTAGAAAAATATATTCCCGTTGGTACTGAAATAGATTTGTGGAACAACAAATGTTATGTAAGTCTGGTTGGTTTCATGTTTAAAAACACAAAAGTTTTGGGAGTAAAAATTCCGTTTCATGTAAATTTTGAAGAAGTCAATTTAAGGTTCTACGTAAAACGTTTTGAAAACGGAGAATGGAAACGTGGCGTAGTTTTCATCAAAGAAATTGTTCCAAAAAAAGCAATCACTTTTATTGCCAACACTTTATATCAGGAACATTATGAAACTCAGAAAATGAACCATAAAATTATTGAAGATGGTACCACACAAACTTTTGTTTATCAATGGAAAAACAAGGAACAGTGGAATACAATTGAGTTAGAAACGGAGAAAAAACCAACAGAAATTGAAGTAGATTCTGAAGCTGAATTCATAACAGAACATTATTTTGGTTATACCAAAATTGACGAAGAAAACACTTTTGAGTATGAAGTTCAACATCCGAGATGGGAACAATTTAAAGTTCTAAATCATAAAATTGATGTTGATTTTCTGGGAAATTATGGTAACGACTTTGAGTTTTTAGAAACTACTATTCCAACTTCAATTTTCCTTGCAAAAGGATCTGCAATTGAAGTAAAGAACAAATGCAAATTGGCAGAAATACAAATTCAAGAGAATCTTACCGCTACAATTAATAGTTATTAATTTATAAAACGCAAAAATCATGAATGCAGCTATACCAAATTGGTTAATAATTCTAAGTGGAATAGGCCAAATATTTACAGCTCTTATCTATCCATACATTCGTCATCAGGTTTTTGATTGGTATAATGATGTAAAACAACTTAAACCACTTAATCAGGAAATCGCAAAAACCTATGGAAGATACATTCAGGGATTAAACTTTTGTTTTGGATTAATCGCAATTCTATTTACAAACGAGTTAAAAGAACAATCAGCTTTAGCGGTTGCATTAACTGGATTAATTGCTTTGTATTGGGTTGGAAAAGTTGCGACTCAAATTGCTTATTATCCGATGTATCAAATTCCTCAAAAATTAATTTTCAAAGTAGGAAGTTACTTTATGAATACACTATTTGTATTGTTTGCAACCGTAAATTCAGCATTGTTTCTTTATAACTTAATTGGACATTATAAACTACTTTAATCATGAATCTCAACATCATTGGATATTTTATTTATCTCGGCATTACGATTTTCATCATTTTAAAAGTTGGAAAAATATGCTACAGAAACGGAAACATTTATGTTCTGGAATTGATTCCCAATCACGCTGATATCTGCCAGAAAATTAATCAGGTTTTGCTTTTAGCCTATTATCTTCTAAATATTGGTTATTGCGCGATGACTTTAATTTCCTGGCAAAAAATACAATCGTTCGCCAATCTTGTCGAAACTATCGGAATAAAAACGGCAATTATCATTTTTATCATTTCAATATTACATTACCTCAACATAATTATATTAACCAAGTACATTCAAAAATTAATCAAATAACACTTTAAATTTAAATATCATGGAAACTACAAAAATCTTAATTGGTTACGGAATCTATTTACCAATCGCTTTATTTCTTACATATTACGTTTCTAAAACGCTTTTCAAAAACGGAAAAATCTTTATGCTGGACATCTTCAAAGGACGAGAAGAAATTGCAGAAGCAACCAATAAACTTTTTGAAACGGGATTCTATCTTTTAAATATTGGCTTTGCCTTAATGATCTTAGAACTTCAGTTAAGCCAGGACAGCTATCAGCAATTAATTGAAAGATTAAGCTATAAAATTGGTGGATTTTCAATTTATCTTGGTATAATGTTATTCTTCAATTTATATTTCTTCTTCAGAGGAAAAAGAAAAGCTAAAGAAGCGCAACAAGAAGAAAGATTAGTTTTTAAAGCATAATTTACTTAAAAGTTTTGCCACGAATTGCACGAATTATCACGAATTAATATTTGAAGCAGATTTTACACATTTAAAAATTCGCGTAATTCGCGTAATTCGTGGCTAAAAAAAAACACAATGAAAAAACTCATAATCGCAGCCGGAACTGGTTTTCTAGGACAAGTTTTGGTCAATCATTTCAAAAATAAATTTGAAGAAATTGTAATTCTAACTCGAGGAAAATCTCAAACTATTGACGGAATTAAATATGTAAACTGGAATGCAAAGACTTTTTCGGGTTGGGAAAAGGAATTAGAAAACGCAACGGTTTTAATTAATCTCGCAGGAAAATCTGTTGATTGCCGTTATACCAAAGAAAACAAAAAAGAAATTCTATTATCCCGAATTGAAAGTACAAAGGTTTTAAACCAAGCCGTCTTAAACTGCAAAAATCCTCCAAAACATTGGCTGAATTCGTCAACTTCTACTATTTATCGTTTTTCTTTGGATAAAGAAATGGACGAAGTTAATGGCGAAATTGGAAATGATTTTTCTATAAACGTCGCGCTATCTTGGGAAAAAGCATTCTTTAAAACCGAAACTCCAAATACATTAAAAACTGCTTTAAGAACTTCAATTGTTCTTGGCAAAAAAGGCGGCGCTTTTATTCCGCTTAAAACTTTGGCAAAAATTGGTTTTGGAGGAAAACAAGGAAAAGGAAATCAGTTTGTAAGTTGGATTCATGAAGAAGATTTTGCAAATGCAATTGACTTTATCGTTCAAAAAGAAATAACCGGCGTTATAAATATTGTTTCTCCTAAACCTGTTTCTAATGTTGATTTCATGCAAAAACTCCGAAAAGCAATTGGTTTTCCTTTTGGTATTCCGATGAATACTTTCTTATTGAAAATTGGATCTTTTTTCATTCGAACAGAACCCGAATTGGTTTTGAAAAGCAGAAATGTGATTCCGAAACGACTTTTAGAAAATGGATTTAAATTTAAGTTTGGAAACATTGACGAGGCTTTTAAAAAATTATTAAATAAATGAATACGATTTTGATGTTAAGACATTGGATATTCACATTATTATGCGGACCAATTATTTTCGCTATAATAAATGGATTTACATCTAATTGGAGTGCAAACAATTTTTATGGCTTTTTTCAACTCTATCCATTTGCAATAATACTAGGATTGCTTTTTTCATTGCCAACTTATATTTTTTATATGTTGATTTTTCTCCTTTTTAAAAACATAAAAATGATTTATGAAAGAATAATTCTAGTCACAATTGTAATAATTGGCGTTTTTATAACAACAGCGCTCATCAATGGAATTGTGTGGTTTGACCTTGCCATATCTTATTCAATTTCATCGATTATAGCAGGAATATTTTTTACAATGTATTTTAAAAATGAAACCGAATCATGACAACTATTCACCTCACAACAAAAATAAAAGCACCAAAACAAATCGTCTTTGATGCTTCAAGAAATATTGATATTCATCAGCAATCTGCAAGTCCTTCAAAAGAAAAAGCAATTGCAGGCGTAAAATCAGGTTTGATCAATTTAAACGAAACGGTAACCTGGCGTGGCAAACATTTTGGTTTTTATCTCACTCATAAAAGCAGAATTACCGCAATGGATTTCTACGATTATTTTGTAGATGAAATGGAAAAAGGAAAATTCAAATCGTTCAAACACGAACATTTTTTTGAAGAAGAGAACGGCATCACAATTATGAAAGACAAATTGCAATATGAAACTCCGTGTGGAATCTTCGGGGAACTTTTTGACATTTTATTTTTAGAAAAACATCTTACCAACTTTCTTCTGGAACGAAATAAAGTTTTGAAAGAAGTATCAATGAATATCGCAATTTCCTGATTTGGGTTCTCTACTTAATAAACTCAACTGTGAATTTTGGATCCCAATAATAATAACCATATAACTCATGAGAATCGAATTTATCATTAAGAATATAAAGTGCAAAATACACAAAAACATCTTCTGTTCCTTCGTACCTTATTTTAGTACTATAGCAAGCTGAATTCTCTTCTTTAAAAACTGGAGGCAAATAATTATATGAATCTGGATTAGGATGTGCAGCTTTAATTTTGGTAAAATACTGTCCAAATGGTGTAAAGATTATGTTTCCACCTCCATGCTCAACTTTGTACATTAGCATTTTGGATTCCTCACAATTTTGTTGAATTGTGGTAGCCCTAAAATAAAAATCATCTGCAATTTTTGTTTTTAGACTTACATCTGCTGTTCCCTGCACTGAGATAATTTCTCTTGGATTATAAACAATCAAATGGTTGCCATTGTGATCTACTTTTTGAGCTTTATTAGGATCTGTATTTCGAGGATAATTTTTCTTAATATATTCAGCATTTATTACAAAAAGAACATCGATAGTTTCAGGACTAAATTTTAAATTTTCATTCATGATATATGTATTTTTATATATCAAAACTAGATTAAACATCAAAATTGCTTAAAAGAAATGCCACAAAAAGCAAGTTTCATGTCATAACACAAATAAAACAAGTCGTGAAATTTTGGAGGAAACAAATAAGGTTTTGAAAAGAGTTTCAGAAACAGATTTACTTTAGTTTAAAACTCAATCATTATCCTGATCGTCAAAAATAATAACTTCATCTAATGCATCCTGACTGTTTCTTTTATAAAACATTCTATACATTAAAAAGATAGAAAAAATATTAATTGTAAGATGTGCCATATAAATCCAGAAATTCATGGGAATCCAGATATTATAAATCAATGTGGCAAAAATAGCTATAACAACCAACATGAATTTCTGATAGAATCGGACAAGTGATCCATTTATAAAAGCCAATGCCAAAATCACCAATGCCACTAATCTGTTGAAAATACCAGCGAAAATAACGGAAAATCCACAAACAAAAATGGACATAAAAAGGTAAGATCCTATAATTAGCGGCCAAACAAAACCCAGGAAAAACATCCAGCAAAAAAAGAATATAATGAACTGTAAGTTCGTGAATTTGAATCCAAAAAAAGAAACTTGTTTTTCCATGTGGTATATTTATTTTCAAATATAGTTTTAATAATTATCAGAATAAAAGATATTATCTCAAAAGTTAAACTGAACTTAAATCGATTGAAGAAGGATTAAAAAGTCAGAAATTATCCCTATTTTCGAAAAATATATCCGAAATTATTAAAAATTAAAATTATGACAATAAAGACTAAAATTTTATCGATAGCATTTTTCGCCATTTCTTTTATCGGATTTTCACAAAGTAATTGTAAAGATCTTAAAGGCTGCGAAAGAAAATTATGTGAATTAAATATCAAACTAACTTCTGCTAAAAAAGCCGGCAATCAAAATCAAATAAAAGGAGTTGAAAATGCTATAGCTCAAACTAAAAAGAACTGTACCACAAAAACAGTTGCTACTGATCTTGACAAAAAAGTAAAAGAAAAACAACAAAAAGTTACGGAAAGAACTAACGATTTGAACAAAGCTATTAAGGATAACGAAAGCAAAGAAAAAATCGACAAGAAAAGAAAGAAATTAGACGAAGCTAAGGCTGACTTGAATAAAGCTTTGGCGGAACAAAAAACGAAATAGATTATTTAGTTTTTTCTCGCAGATTTTACAGATTTAACGGATTTTATAAATGAGTTAGATTCATTTCAATTGCCTCCAGCTTTAGCTAGAAGTTAAAATTCATTTCAAAGTGGGTTTAGCCAAAAACATCAGGTTTGGCTAAACCCACTAATTTTATATTTCATTCCTAGAGCTAAAGCTGGAGGAAATTCAAAATTAATAATTCTCTTTTGAAAACCTTATTTCTTATTTTTACGATTTGCGTGAGAAATAGAAGCGGATAGCCCGGGGCGAACACGCCCGAAGAATGAAGCTTATCTACAAAAAAACAATCATAAGCCACCAAAATATCGGAACACTTTCGACCCAGAAAGAAGTATAATATTTAGAGCGATTTGGGTTTGCAAAGGCAATAAAAAGCATCAAAGTGATTACCATTATTAAATTGATGAGAAGATCATGAAGATCAAATGTCAAAATTCCAACCACCCAAAACGGAACCATCAATGCAAAACCTAAGATTTTAGTTCGCTTAACGCCAATAGTCTGCGGAACGGTTTGTAAATGCGGGTCATCATTTGCTAAATCTATTATCTCGAAAACTAAAATCAAGACAAAAACCAACACAAAACGCTGAATACATTTTACAAAAAAATTGGGAGTAAAAGGAATTTCGGCATTTATTATAGGTAAAACCAGCGTTGCTCCTACCCAACAAATTGCTACAATGTAAATTTTTACGCCTGCCCAATTTCGGGCATTTCTTCTATTTGGAAAAAACGGAAGTGTATAAAGTGCCGTTATAGCAAATATTCCGACAGAGACAATTTGGGTAATTTGTTTTAAATGGAAAAAATAATAGCCAACTAAAACCAGTGAAATAAAACTCAAAACGGCAATAATTTTCAGCTGAATTCCTATTGTTTTTTTCTTTACGCGAACTAAAGCATCGTATTTAACAAAATTATACCCCACAATTGTTCCAAAAAAAACAAATAACGCCATTGGCTCATCATACTGAATATGAAACACATGAAACGTAATTCGCACGAGTGCGTAACACGATAAAGCCACATGAATACTGCTATTCAGGTAAAAATCTAATATCCGTTTTGATACTATCATACCTCAAATCTAATCAATTATTAACAAATCAACTCTTTAGTTGTAAATTTCATAAAAAATGAAGTTAAAAATGCCAATTAAATTATTAATAATACTTAATTTTGCGCGACAAAAAAACAACACTATTACAACTATATGAAAACAGATGCTTTTGCTTTAAGACACATTGGTCCAAGAGAAACAGATCTTCAACACATGTTACAAACCATTGGAGTTGAATCGATCGAACAACTTGTTTATGAAACCCTTCCAGATGACATTCGTTTAAAAGCACCTTTAAACTTAGATCCAGCGATGACTGAGTATGAGTTTTCAAACCATATTCTGCAATTAGGAAACAAAAATAAACTTTTTAAAACATATATTGGTCTAGGTTACAATCAGGCAATCGTTCCTGCTGTAATTCAACGTAATGTTTTTGAAAATCCAGGATGGTACACAGCTTATACCCCATATCAGGCTGAAATTGCACAAGGTCGTCTTGAAGCGATTTTAAATTTCCAAACTACTGTTATCGAGTTAACAGGAATGGAGATTGCAAATGCTTCTCTATTAGATGAAGGAACTGCTGCTGCAGAAGCTATGGCTTTGTTGCTTGACGTTCGTTCCCGCGATCAAAAGAAAAATAACGTAAATAAATTTTTCGTTTCTGAAGAAATTTTACCTCAAACACTTTCAGTTTTACAAACTCGTGCAACACCAATTGGCGTTGAATTAGTAATTGGAAACCATGAAACTTTTGACTTCTCTACAGAATTCTTCGGAGCTATTTTACAATACCCTGGAAAATATGGACAAGTTTACGATTATACTGCTTTTATTGAAAAAGCGGCTGCAAGCGAAATTAAAGTAGCAGTTGCGGCTGATATCTTAAGCTTAGCTAAATTAACCCCTCCGGGAGAAATGGGTGCTGCAGTTGTAGTTGGAACTACACAACGTTTCGGAATTCCGTTAGGTTACGGTGGTCCTCACGCTGCCTATTTTGCAACTAAAGAAGAATACAAACGAAGCATGCCAGGACGTATCATTGGTGTTACTATTGATACTAACGGAAACCGTGCTTTACGTATGGCTTTGCAAACTCGTGAACAACACATCAAACGTGATAAAGCGACTTCAAACATTTGTACGGCTCAGGTTTTATTATCTGTAAT
Organism: Flavobacterium sp. ov086; assembly: GCF_900187965.1. Taxonomy (GTDB): domain Bacteria; phylum Bacteroidota; class Bacteroidia; order Flavobacteriales; family Flavobacteriaceae; genus Flavobacterium. The sequence goes on from NZ_FZNL01000008.1 coordinate 179,203, forward strand.
GGCTGGTATGTATGCGGTTTATCACGGGCCAAAAGGTTTACAATATATTGCTAATAAAGTTCATGCTGCGGCTGCAACTTTGGCAAATGAATTGAAAAACTTAGGTTTAGAGCAAGTTAACTCAGCTTTCTTTGACACTATCTTAGTTAAAGCTGATGCCAAAAAAGTAAAAGAGGTTGCAGAAGCAAACGAAGTAAACTTTTACTATGCTGACGAAAATACAATCTCAATTTCATTAAACGAAACTACTAGCGTTTCTGATGTAAATGACATTATCAATATTTTTGCTACAGCACTTTCTTTAAAAGCTACTACAGTTTCTGAATTGACAGAAACAAATCATTACCCAGAAACTTTAAACAGAACTTCTGCTTTCTTAGAGCATGATGTTTTCAACAAATACCATTCGGAAACAGCTTTGATGCGTTATATCAAAATGTTAGAACGTAAAGATTTAGCGTTAAATCACTCGATGATTTCGTTAGGTTCTTGTACAATGAAATTGAACGCTGCTGCAGAAATGCTTCCGTTAAGTAACCCAAACTGGAATAACATTCACCCATTTGCTCCGCTTGATCAGGCACAAGGATATCAGGAAATGTTGAAAAAATTAGAGCAGCAATTAAATGTAATTACTGGTTTTGCAGGAACGACTTTGCAACCTAACTCAGGTGCACAAGGAGAATATGCAGGACTTATGGTAATTCGTGCGTACCACCAATCTCGTGGAGACGATCATAGAAACATTGCTTTGATTCCTTCATCTGCGCACGGTACAAACCCGGCTTCTGCTGCTATGGCGGGAATGAAAGTTGTGGTTACTAAAACTCTTGAAAACGGAAATATCGACGTTGAAGATTTACGCGAAAAAGCAATTCTTCATAAAGATAACCTTTCCTGTTTGATGGTAACTTATCCATCTACTCACGGAGTTTTTGAAAGTGCTATTCAAGAAATTACAAAAATTATCCACGATAATGGTGGACAAGTTTATATGGATGGTGCAAACATGAACGCTCAGGTTGGATTAACAAATCCTGCTACAATTGGAGCTGACGTTTGTCACTTGAACTTACACAAAACATTCGCGATTCCTCACGGTGGTGGAGGTCCAGGTGTTGGTCCTATTTGCGTAGCGCCACAATTGGTTCCTTTCTTACCAGGAAATCCAGTTATTCCAACAGGAGGAGAAACTGCAATTACAGCTATTTCTGCCGCTCCTTGGGGATCTGCTTTAGTATGTTTAATTTCTTACGGATACATTTCGATGCTTGGTGCTGATGGATTAAAAAGCGCTACAGAGCATGCAATCCTTAATGCAAACTACATTAAAGAAAAATTAAACGGACACTACGATACTTTATATTCTGGAGAAATGGGTCGTGCAGCTCACGAAATGATCTTAGAATGTCGTCCTTTCAAACAAAAAGGAATCGAAGTAACGGATATCGCAAAACGTTTAATGGATTACGGTTTCCACGCGCCAACAGTTTCTTTCCCGGTTGCAGGAACTTTAATGATCGAACCTACTGAAAGTGAAAACTTAGAAGAATTAGATCGTTTTTGTGAGGCTATGATTTCTATCAGAAAAGAAATTGAAGCTGCTACAATCGAAGACAGTAACAACGTATTGAAAAATTCTCCTCATACTTTAGCAATGCTAACTTCTGAAACTTGGGAATTTCCATATACAAGAGAACAAGCTGCTTTCCCATTAGAATATATTGCCGAAAACAAATTCTGGCCTTCAGTTAGAAGAGCTGATGATGCTTTTGGAGATAGAAACCTAATCTGTAGCTGTGCTCCTATTGAAGCTTATATGGAAGAATAGTTTTTCCTAAAGATATATTTATACCCGACTGGTTTTAAAAACTCGTCGGGTATTTTTTTACCATAACCCCAAAAAATGTCAAAAAAAAATTTCTGGCACCATTGATTTCAAACGTTTGAAATCTCGGTAAAACCAAAAAATCATTAAAAAATTAACAATATATCCTGTAAATAATTATTATTTCATAATTATATGCGTGCATAGTATATTTTATGACAGTTATCATGATTTTATTTATACTTTAGCAATAAATTTACCGGATAATCGAGGAATAATGAAAATAAAAATAATAGGTATAGGAAGTTATATTCCAAATAAAGAAGTAAGCAATACTGACTTTGGCGATCATGTTTTTTTGAATGAAGACGGGACTCCTTTTGGTTACCCAAATGAAGTTGTAATAAAAAAATTTAAAGGTATTACCGGGATCGAAAATCGTCGTTATGCCGAAGACCAACATACCTCATCTGATTTAGCATATTTTGCAGCCGAAAGAGCTCTTGAAAACGCCAAAATAGATCGTGAAACTCTAGATTACATCATTTTTGCACATAATTTTGGTGACGTAAAAACAGGAACAAATCAATCTGATATTTTGCCAAGTTTAGCAACACGTGTTAAAAATAAACTAGACATCAAAAATCCTAAATGTGTTGCTTACGATATTCTTTTTGGATGTCCGGGCTGGATTGAAGGTGTTTTGCAGGCAAATGCATTCATTAAATCAGGAATGGCAAAACGCGTTATGGTAATTGGCGCCGAAACCTTATCAAGAGTTGTAGATCATCATGATCGTGATTCTATGATTTATTCTGATGGTGCAGGTGTTTCAATTCTTGAAGCTTCTGATGATGAAGCTGGTTTGTTATCTTACGAAAGTGCCACTTTTGCAAATGAAGAAGCCAACTTTTTATACTTCGGAAAATCATACAACCCAGATTTAGATCCAGACATTAAATACATTAAAATGTATGGACGTAAAATCTACGAATTTGCTTTAAGCCAGGTTCCATGTGCAATGAAAAGCTGTTTAGACAAAAGTGGAATTGCAATTGACGACGTAAAGAAAATCCTTATTCATCAGGCTAACGAAAAAATGGACGAGGCAATTATTGCCCGTTTCTACAAACTTTACGACAAAACTGCACCCGAAAATATTATGCCAATGAGTATTCACGATTTAGGAAACTCAAGCGTTGCAACTGTACCCACTCTTTATGATTTATTGATTCAGGGAAAACTTGAAAACCACGAAATCAATAAAGGAGATGTTGTAATTTTTGCTTCGGTTGGAGCGGGAATGAATGTTAATGCATTTGTCTATAGATATTAAATCGATCTAAATATTTTATTATAAACAAAACCCGTTTAGCTTTAATTGGCTAAACGGGTTTTCTTATAAACAGTATCAAGTTATGCTATCAAATTGATGTTCTTACATTATTAATTTTCATCAATAAAACAAAACATCAATAGCGAAGAGTAGCGACACTATACTTAATATACATATCACTATTCCAATAAAAGTTAACTTATTTGGTATTTTTCCAAAAATATCGTCCTCATTTTTTTTCATCATTCTCCTAGTTCTAACTGATTCTGAATCAACTCAAAATATTTTCCTTTATTTTTTATTAATTCATTGTGATTTCCTATTTCAATAATTTCTCCATTATCTAATACCACTATTTGATCGGCATTTTTTACTGTAGATAATCTATGAGCCACTACAATCATTGTTTTATTTTTAAAAAACCTATCGATATTTTCAACAATAATTCTTTCATTTTTTGCATCTAATGAATTTGTGGCTTCATCAAAAAACAAATAATCCGGATTTTTATAAATAGCTCTTGCGATTAATATTCGCTGACGTTGTCCATGACTTATACCAATGCCTTCTGTGCCAATGAGCGTATTTAATTTAAGTGGTAATTTTTCTATAAAATCACCAATATTTGAAAGTTTAACTGCGTTGAGCAATTTTTCTTGATTTGCATTTTCTTCTAAGGAAATATTATATGAAATAGTATCTGAAAACACAAAACTATCCTGTAAGATTACGCCACATTTATTCCTCCATAATTTATTGTCAATTTCCTCTAAAGCAGTTTCGTTTAAAAGTAAATTACCTTCTTGTGGTTTATAAAATTTAAGGAGCAGTTTTAAAAGTGTAGTCTTTCCGCTGCCACTTACGCCAACAATTGCTGTGGTTTTTCCTTGTGGAATTTTTAGCGTTATGTTTTTTAAAATATAATTGGAGTTATCATAAGAAAAACCCAGATTTTCTATATTGATATCTTGTATTTCATTTAATTCTAAAACTCGGCTTTTATTCTCTTCATCTGGTTTATTATGAATCTCATTTAATCTTTCAAAACTTACTTTTACCAATTGATACTGCATCACAAAATTTATCAATTGACTAATAGGAACGTTTAATCCGCCTATTATATACATAATTGCCAACATACTACCAATAGTCAGAGTTCCGTTCATTACAGCAATTGCAGAAACAAATACGACTAATATGTTTTGAAGAAAACTGATAAACCTATAACTCTCGTATCGCTGATTAATTTTAAGTTTATCAATATTATTTAAATAGATATTTGTTTGTATTTTCTGCCATTCATTACGTTTGCTTTCTTCCAAATTATTTAATTTGATTTCATGCATTGAATTAATTAGCTCGTAAATCTTATTTTGATCTTTAGCGTCTAATGAAAAGGTTTTTTTGTCTAAAATTTTAATTTTCTTTAAAAAACTAAATATCCATAATAGCTCTAATGTGGTACAAATACAGATAATTAGAAAAATATTTAAATTAAAATATAGTAATACGAAGGAATAAATTATGATGGTAAAAATGGAAAAAACAGTTTGAATAAGGTCTTTTGACAAAAAACCTTCAATCCTTTTGTGATCATTAATTCGTTGCGTTAAATCTCCAATATTTTTGCTATTGAAAAATTTAAGCGGCAACTTCATTAATTTAATAAGGAAATCAGAAATTATAGATAAACTTATCCTGCTGCTAATATGAATAAACAGCCATGATCGATAAAATTCTAAACTGACTCTACTAATAAATAAGGTAATTTGAGCGAATAAAATTAAATAAATAAAAGAGATGTTTTTTTGACCTACACCTTTATCTATAATTTTTTGGGTGAAAAACGGAAAAACAAGCTCAATACAAGAAGACACAAGTAGTGTAAGAGCAATTAAGAACAATTGTCTTTTATGTTTCTTTAAATATTGGGTTACATACTGTAAATTGCCTCGTGTTTGTTTTCCGGAATTGCTTGTATTTTCATTATTATCTGTAGACTCCAGTAATAGGGCCACACCTTCTTCTTGATTTTGTGACCAGCCTTTTATGAATTCATCCTTTGTATAAATAGCTTTACCAAATTCAGGATCTGCAACATGAACTTTATCATCAGTAATGTTATATACTACTATAAAATGATTTTGATTCCAATATGCGATAAAAGGAACAGGAGCATTATTCACCAAAGAATTATAATCTGTTTTGGCAATCAAAGTACTAAAACCCAAAGACGATGCAAAAAGTTCTAGCTTACTTAGTGATATTCCATTGTATTGAAGATCATCACTATAATTTTCATCATTATATGCTTTACCATAATAATCACTAATCATTCGCATACAAGCGAATCCACAATCTGTACTTGAGAGTTGATAATAAAAGGGAAATCTTTTTAAGCGAAACCATTTTTTATTAAACATAATTCTGTAAATGTTTTTTCATTTAAAATTTCTTTATAAGGATTAAGATCAAGAAGCAAGAAACCTTTACTGATTAATTTTAATCTATCCGCTCTATAAGTTTCAGATATTGAATGCCCATACTTTTCCCAAAAATTATACAAACCGTACCAAACATAAATTGCCTGAACAAGATTTCTTATTGTTATAAAATTATTTGACCAGGGAGAAACTACGGTTCTTCCTATTTCATTAGATAATTCTCTACCAGGCTGCCAAACATTAAGCTCATCAATCATATATAATAATCCATGAATTGCTTCATGAACTAATGCATCTACAATCACACTTTCTTCGACAGTATGCCCATTGCAAATAACAATTCGTCCAATAAAACCGCCATCTGATCCGGATGTAAAAAGGGTTTCTTTTGCAGGAATTTTTCTTAATAGTATTGTGTAGATATTTTTTCGAATCAAACATTTTACAATGGGATCAAAACGATCATATATCTCACTTAAATTATCGGTTAATTCTTCCGCTTCAGAATAATCATATGTTGTCGATAACCATTCTTTAGGCATATGTTCTTCATCAATTCTATTATATACACTGAAACAATCGACAGGAATTTTTGTATCTGACAAATATGGGGTTGAAAAAGTATCAAAATTATCATCTCCAGCATGGCTGATAAAGAACGATCCGTCTAACGCCCAAGAACTATCAGAATACTCTGCGTAGTCAAATTTCTTCTTTAACTTTGCAGCTTCCATCTCCATCGCATAAGCAAAAAACACTTTTAATTGGTCAAGCTCGTAATCATTTTTCCATAACAGCTTATTTATAACCTCAGGAGTTTGTAATAAATGTTTTTTCTGTTTAGCATTTAGCTTACTATACTCTTCTTCTAAATTATTTTCTTTAATAAATTTAGAAAAAAGATCTTTTACAAAATGATTAAATTTATTTTCTACAGTTGTAAAAATATCACAACTTTCATCTGAAAATAGTAACGCATGACGTGCAAGAGATATATTTAGTGATTGATCTTCCATATTAATTAGCTTGTACTTTCTGTTTAGCTTATACTTTCTGTTTCTTTTCCGTAATCTAATTTTGTAATCATAGTATCTCGTATGACTTCCTCAGGTAAATTTGACACAATACTGTTTTGTATATGAACGATTAATTTCATAAGGTTGGAGCAGTAAATACTAGGATTGTCAAAACTTTTATCATGAGAATAACGGTGAGGTAAATATCCTCCACCACATATTTCCTTAACATTGCATTTTTCACATTTAGGAGACAAATTCTTATGACTCAACTGATATGTCTTTGCCAAAGGAGTTTGTAAAGCGTCATCAAAGCTTGTAACTTTTACATTTGAATTTCCTTTTGTAAAGCCGTCTCCACATATTTTTAAAACATCCAATGATTCTATATCTCCGTTTGTTTCGATTACAAGAACATCAGTATTTTTATTACCCATACTATCCGCTGATACATCATAACCTAAAACACTTAGCATTATTCTTTCGAAATAGCCAATTTTCAAATTATTTGTAGTATCGTTGAACCATAAATCAAAGATTTTTATCATCCAATCGGCATGCAGAGTTGTATTGTTCTGTAAATCTAATGCCAATTTTTCAGGTATATTCTCATAGTTCCCATCTGATAATAAAATATCAACAGAAGATATATTTAGAGAGAGATACATATCATAAAGCATTTCCGGCTCAATATCTATATTAATAACCGAAAGTACTCCTACCGGTACATTTGAATGTTCATTGGCAAGTTTAATTCCTTTAACGATATCATGATAAGATCCTTTTCCGGAATGATATATGCGATACATATCATTGTATAATTCGGGACCGTCAATACTGATTCCAATAGAAATTCTTAATCTATTAAATAACTCACACCATTCTTCCGTAAGAAGAACACCGTTAGTTTGCATAGTAAATCTCAACTTAATATCAGTGTCTTCAAGGATTTGTTTTGATGTTGCAACTAGGTTTTCGTAAAAACTTTTTGGTGCCAACAACGGTTCTCCCCCATGAATTATAAAGGTAAAACTTTTAATATCATGTTCTAAACAATGCTCTTTTATTCTGTATATAAGAGATTCAACAACCTCAGAACTCATAACTTTTGGCTGAGTCAGATATGTTTTATCTCCTTGATTGTAAACATAGCAATATGTACAATTCAAATTACATCTACTTGCAACTTTTACTACTGCAAAACGACATTTTAGATTATCAGTATTTTTTGGCATATTTTTTTTATTTGGGAAGGAGGGAGTTAACCTAAATTAACTCCCTCCAAAGAATTAATTTTCTACTGATCTTTCCCAAGTAGATCTAGAGAATGAAGGCACGGATTTCGCTCCTGATAAATCCACGATATCTTTTAATCTGTTATTTTGAAATAACGATAAAGATTTAGTAAGTACTTCTTGGTCTTTTTTTGAAAATTTTGTCTTTTTCATGATAAAAATTGTTTAATGGTTTTAGTTAATCAAAGTTTTAACACATTAGATCCGAGTTGGTGTATCCTTGCAAGTATATTTTTGACATTTTTCTTTTGCACAACCTGGCACAAACTACTTCATGTTTAAATTGATCGTATTAATTGGTTCTCTTCTTCTCTTCCTCATTGCTTAATTTTTTCTTTTGAGCTTTTATTGATTTTCCAAAATTCCAAACCAGCGATACTCTGACTTTTTGCGAGTCGCGATAATCATAATTTTCCTGTCTTATACCATTCACGGATTGAGTAAAGGTTTTCTTTTGAGTTCTAAATACATCCAAAAAATTGACAGATGTCTGAAGCTTATTTTTAAGAAATAAAAATGTGAAGCCCATATCAAAATAATAAAAACCAGATATTCTATAACTTCCCGCAATTGAAGGGGATTTACCGGTAAAGTTCAATTCTGACTTAATGGTTTTAGCTTTGTTTAAAGTAAAAACATTCGTCGAATTAAAAGAATAAGTCCAACTATCAATATTAGGAAGGACATTTGTAATATCTGAAGTCGTTTGGGAATAGTAAACATTTAATTGATTATTGCTTTCCCACCACTTCCATTTATTAAAAGTGTAACTCTCGACCCATCCAATACTTTTTTCTGTAAAAAAATTAATAGGTCTTACAATTTGAGTAATGGAACCTGCCGAAACAAAAGCTACCTCATCAAAACCATTTTTTAAATAATAAGCATAAACAGAACTATAAAGATTTTTATAGGTATGCGACAATTCAATATTATCCGTAAAATAAGGTTGTAAAAAAGGGTTTCCCTCTGTATAATTAAATGAGGAAGTATAGAATCTAAATGGATTTAACTTTGAAAAAGCCGGTCTGTCGATCCTTCTATTATAATTAAACCCGAAAGTGCTGTTTTCAGACAATTTGTATGTTAAATATAAAGTAGGAAAAAGTTTTAAATACTTATTTACGTTTGTCTGGTTAAGTGTTTCAGAGAAACCTTTTGTTTGTGTATTTTCTGCCCTTAAACCCAACTGTAAGTCCCATTTTTTTGACAAGGTTTTACTTCCAGACACATAAAGAGCTTGAGTGTTCTCATTATAATCAAAAATATTACTTTTTGAAGGCTCAAAAGTTGGAAATAAATTTGTTGTGTTATAATAGGAAACAGTACTGCTATTATCAATAAAAGAAACTTTTCCTCCCAAAGAAAGATTTACCCATTTCAACGGCAACTCATAATCAACTTTGGCAGAGTAGATATCAATATCCTGATTACTCAGGTTGTTTGCAGATGTATATCTGTTAGGAACATCAGCACCATCAGGTAAAAAAGTATTGGTACTAAAGTTATTATTCAAATGAGAAGAGTAATTAAAATAATCTACATCAACAGAGACTTGCCTGCCAGTACTATCGATCTTTGTTATTACATGAAAGTTTAGCGAATGTGTTTTTCTATCTATTTCCAGACGAGAAGGAGTAACAATCAAAGAATCCAAAACAAAATTATTGTTTGTAATACTTGAAGTATTTAATCCCTTACGAATAGGTTTATTTGAAGCTCCCGAATATTGTAATCCCATAGTTGTCTTTGAATTGATTTGGTAATCTAAAGTAGCTCCACCACTTAAATTATTTTGAAAACTTCTAACCTTGTTGGTTTCAAACCAAGTATATTTGGGATAATATATTGTATACTCCTGATATGGTGCAGTACTTCCGTTATTATAATTAATATTTGACGTAACTGTCAATTTATCCTTTTGATAATTTAACCCGCCACCCAACGTCCCTAAGGGATACTTAGCCTGTGAATACGATGTTTTTAAATTACCGCTTATACTATTTTTTTTTGCCTTCTTCAATTTTATATTTACAATTCCACTATTTCCTTCAGCATCATATTTTGCAGGCGGATTAGAAATTACTTCAATACTTTTGATGTTTCCCGAAGGAATTCCTTTAAGAAAACTTATCAAATCATCTCCTGAAAGCTTTATCAGCTTATCATCAATCATTACTGACATTCCGCTTTTACCAATCATAGAGATTTGATCCTCTTCTATTCTTATCCCCGGAGTCACTTTTAAAGCATCTGTTGCATCACCTCCAATAGCCGAGATAGAATTTTCGACATTAAAAACCAATCTGTCAACCTTTCTTTCTATAAGTTTCTTTTTAGAGAGAACGGTTACTTCCTGAAGTTGCTGCTGATTTTCGAATATTCTAATTACTCCCATATTTAAATCCTGATCTGCCTTTACTTTTTGTTTTTGCAACATTTTTCCAAATCCCTTTATCAGTATTAGATATTCTCCTTTATCAATTGTAGTTTTAAAATCTCCGTTTGCATCTGTCAACTCACTCTTTACAATGACAGAATCTTTATCTTGAAATTGAATTTCTACTAATTCTATTGGCTTATCGTTTTGATTTCTAATCTGCCCACTTATTTTTAGTTGTGAGAAAATCTCATTCGGAAAAAAAATAATTAAAAAAAGTACTATTAAATATACTTTACCCATTTTTATCATACTTTTATAAATAATTGAAAAAACTTGCCAACGTCTATAAAAGTTTAAATAATCTAATTTTACTTACTTTCATTATAATGCCAATTAGTTACGTAAAACATACGTATTATCTTAATCTTACTATATTATTTATAGTTTTTAACTTACTTTTAAACAAATTAACAGAATTTTATCTTACAAAAAATAAGTGAGATTGTTAATTTTATGTTAATTTTAAACAATCTCAACGTGGGCTTGATATCAGACCTTTAAAAATTTAGCAAATAATTTTTTATAGCTGAATTATTAGTGGACAAATTTGAAATAACAAATTATTTAAGAAGCAGAATCTTTATATTTGCAAACTCAAAAATAATTTAATGGTTAAAAACCAATCGCATGTACGAAAAAACGTTTCCGAATAAAAGATTTAAACTTACCCTGGAGTTTTTGCAAAAACACGTTAAAACATCAGAAACCATTTTTGACTTTGGTGTTCCAAATCCGTTCTCTAAAATAATGGAAGAAAATGGTTATACCGTAAAAAACACAAAAGGTGAAGATTTAGACAACGATCAAACTGCTTTACAAACAGAAGAATATACTGTTTTTACTGCATTTGAAATTTTCGAACATTTATTAAATCCGTACACAATTCTGGAAAATGTAAAATGTGATAAATTGTTAATTTCAATTCCGTTACGTCTATGGTTTTCTCCAGCATATCGCTCTAAAACAGATATGTGGGACAGACATTACCATGAATTTGAAGATTGGCAACTGGACTGGCTTCTAGAAAAAACAGGCTGGAAAATAACCGATCGCCAAAAATTCACACATCCGGTAAAAAAAATCGGTTTCAGACCACTACTAAGATATTTCACTCCAAGATATTATATTGTTGTTGCAGAAAAAGTGAAAGCATAAACAAATTCCAATATTTAAATTCCAAATTCCAATTTAAACCACTAATAGGTAAAAGTTAGGATTTGGAATTTAAAAAAATTGGGATTTAATTTAAAATTTATGAGATATTACATCGTTATTCCCGCGCACAACGAGCAAGATCTAATTGGCTTGACTTTACAATCTTTGGTTTCTCAAACTGTTTTACCTTCAAAAGTTGTTGTTGTAAATGACAATTCAACAGACAAAACAGAAGAAATTGTTTTAGGTTTTGCAAAGGAAAATCCGTTTATTTCTGTTGTAAACAAAACTTCTGATGCGATACATATGCCGGGAAGTAAAGTGATTCAGGCTTTTCAGAAAGGTTATGAAACTTTGGATTCGGAATATGATATTATTGTAAAAATAGACGGTGATTTAATTTTTCCTTCAAACTATTTCGAAACTATTATCAATCACTTTCAATCGGATCCAAAAATTGGAATGGTCGGCGGATTTTGTTATATCGAAAAAAATGGAGATTGGATTTTAGAAAATCTAACCGATAAAGACCATATTCGTGGTGCATTGAAAGCGTATCGTGCAGCAACTTTCCAGCAAATTGGAGGTTTAAAACCAGCAATGGGTTGGGATACGGTAGACGAATTACTTTGTAAATACTATGATTGGAAAATCGTTACAGATTCTTCTTTACACGTAAAACATCTAAAACCAACTGGTGCTAATTACAATAAAACAGCACGTTATAAACAAGGTGAAGCTTTTTATACCTTAGGATACGGGTTTTGGATTACTGCAATTGCATCGGCAAAATTGGCAATGATGAAGAAAAAACCTCTACTATTTTTTGATTATATTAAAGGGTTTTGGAAAGCCAAAAAAGCAAAAACTCCTTTATTAGTTACCCCTGAACAAGCTAAATTTATTAGAAATTATCGTTTTGAAAAAATGAAACAAAAGTTAATTTGATTCGGAAAACTACCGAAAAACTTTAACTCATAACCCAAAACTCATAACTTCTTTTTACCTTAGCCAATATTTGTAAAACTATGATGCTAATTCGTTATCTATCTCAAATAGGAAGATATTTTTTAATGCTGAAAGAAATTTTTAACAAACAGACTAAATGGCCTGTTATGAAAAAATTGATTTTCAAAGAAATTGATGATTTAATAATTGACTCTCTTGGTATCGTTTGCTTTATCTCTTTTTTTATAGGAGGAGTTGTTGCCATTCAGACTGCTTTAAACCTTACTAATCCGTTAATTCCAAAATATTTAATTGGTTTTGCTACACGTCAATCTGTGATTTTAGAGTTTGCTCCTACTTTTATTTCGGTTATTATGGCCGGAAAAATGGGATCTTACATCACGTCAAGTATTGGTACAATGCGCGTTACAGAACAAATTGATGCACTAGAAGTTATGGGTGTTAACTCCTTAAACTATCTTGTTTTTCCAAAAATAGTAGCCCTATTGATGTATCCTTTCGTAATTGGAATCAGTATGTTTCTGGGTATTTTTGGAGGATGGCTTGCTTGCGCATATGGCGGATTTTCGACTAGTCAGGATTTTATTCAAGGTGCTCAAATGGAATTTATTCCTTTTCATATAACATATGCTTTTATTAAAACTTTAATTTTTGCAATGTTATTAGCTACAATTCCATCTTTTCACGGGTATTACATGAAAGGTGGCGCACTTGAAGTTGGTAAAGCAAGTACAGTATCATTTGTTTGGACATCTGTTTGTATTATTCTTTTTAATTATATATTAACTCAATTATTATTAGGATAATGATCGAAGTAAAAAACATAGAAAAATCATTTGGCGACAGTAAGGTTTTAAAAGGTGTTTCTACCGTTTTTGAAACGGGAAAAACCAACTTAATTATTGGACAAAGTGGATCCGGAAAAACTGTTTTATTAAAAACCTTATTAGGAATTCATACACCAGATTCTGGTACAATTGAGTTCGACGGACGTGTTTATTCAGAATTAGATCCGGATGAAAAAAGAGAATTAAGAACTGAAATTGGAATGGTTTTTCAAGGAAGCGCTTTATTTGATTCAATGACTGTTGAAGAGAATGTTGCTTTTCCATTAAAAATGTTCACAAACGACAACAAAGCTAAAATACAGGAGCGTGTTGATTTTGTTTTAGAAAGAGTAAATCTAATTGATGCTCATAAAAAATTACCGTCGGAGATCTCAGGAGGTATGCAAAAACGTGTGGCGATTGCCCGTGCAATTGTAAACAATCCAAAGTATTTGTTTTGTGACGAACCTAACTCAGGTCTGGATCCAAATACATCTACGCTGATTGACAACCTGATTAAAGAGATCACCGAAGAATACAACATTACAACGGTAATCAATACGCACGATATGAACTCGGTAATGGAAATTGGCGAAAACATCGTATTCTTAAAAAAAGGATTAAAAGCGTGGCAGGGAACTAAAGAAGAAATCTTTAGAACTGATAATAAAGACATTGTAAAATTTGTTTACTCTTCGAATTTATTCAAGAAAGTTAGAGAAGCGTATTTAAAAGGTTAAAACCTTTTCAAATTCCAATGAAAAAAATCCCAAATTCCAATTTTACTTAGATTGGAATTTGGGATTTTTTCATTGGGATTTAAGAAATCAATATTCTTTACTAAGTCCAAACCCAAAGGAAAACCCTATTCCAACATAACTTCTTTTCGATATATTTCCAAAAAGTTTCATTCCTATACTTGGGATAAGCGTATTATAAATAAGGTGAGATCTTTTTTTAGGATAAAACCATTTAAAACTAGCTTCAAAAGGCACTCCATAAAATGTATCATAACTTAAATGCCTATTAAAATCTTCATCTCTTTTAGTTAATATTAAATTATTATGGCTTATTCCGGTAGAAACACTAAAAGAACGATTGGCTGTTGACCATCTCTTCCCATATAATAAAGCAAACTCATCGTTATCTTCTACATTATAAAAAGAGAAAACACTATCTCTTTTTTTATATCCGGTCGCATGAATATACCGAATACTAAAGAGGCTTTTTTTATATTGATAATTTAATTCGAAACCTCCTGCAAAACCAGCATGTTGCATCGCTGAAGGACCTCCAAACGCTTCAGCAAAAATAATTGGATTCTTTTTTTCAGACGGTATTTTATCATCTGTTTGCTGTGCAAACATTGAGTTTGAAACAACAAAAACAAATAAGACTCTTAGTAGTTTTTTAATCATAATTAAGTTTATATCAATTTTTAAAATGTAAATAAAAAGTCCCAAATTCTAAACTTATCAAAATTGGAATTTGGGACTTTTTAATATTAAAACATCCTTGTGTTTGTTTTAAAATTGCGGAGAGTAAATTTCAAACTTCAACTCTCCAAATTCTTCTAAAAATATTTTTAACTCATCTGAATATTTTTGAGATTCTAATCTTATTATAGATTCTTTATCTAAATGTTTCTCACTCAATAAAACAAAATCCTGAATCGCAAATTTATAACCTAAATCTGCCCCTCCTGCACTGAGATAATCATTTCTTTGAGATACCTTTTTATATAAAATAGAAAATATCTTCTTGTCTTTTGGGTTTATCTTTTTTGCATAAAACTCAACATTCAAAAATGATACTGTTTTATAAAGCACATTGTTATTACTTTTAAATCCGGCTTTAGAAAAAGTCAGACAAAATAAAAAAAGTCCTAAAACGGTAAACATAAATAGAAAAACAAAAAAGACTCCGTTTAAGTTCTCCACATTAGTATTCAATAATATGTCCCAACATGAATAAGAAAGAAACAGAAGAAAAGCAGTCGGTACCAATAGAATCGCTTTTTGTTTAAATTCAAAATTAGAATTTAATATAATTTTATTCATTGTCTTTTTAGTTTTTTATAGGCAAAAGTTCAACCTCAGCATTTGGATTAAAAAGATAAGTTCTTCCCGAACTGATTTCGATACATTCGAAACGTTTGGTTCTAACCGCTAATTTCTTGAAGATTTTACCATTTTTAATTCTGAACACACTTCCAAACGGAATTTCAAAAACATAGTTTTTATCGTTGTGTGCATCGTATTGTTTTAATGCCAGAGACAACGTTGTATCCGTATCACTACTTGCAGATGGGTTTTTAAAATGCCTCGCTAATAACGGCAATAAACCACCCGGAAAGATCTCCGGACGGATAAAAGGAACCATCATTCTCTGGAAAGTATGCTTCCATTCATTCCCATGCGGTTTTATATTTCGTCCAAACTTTTCAAACGCTACCAAATGGGAAATTTCATGAATTAGCGTAATCAAAAAACGATACTTATTTAAACTTGCATTTACCGTGATTTCATGTTTACCGCTCGGTCCCCTTCTGTAATCTCCGTGACGTGTTTGACGTTCGTTTACGATTTTCAGATGAACCTGATTGGCAACAATCAAATCAAATATAGGCTTTACAGCATGTTCCGGTATATATCTTGCAAGAGTTTCGTTCAAAATAATTATGAGTTATGAAGTATGTTTTTTTTATCAAATGAAATAACAAAATGGCTTCGACTTCGCTCAGCCTGACAATTAAATAATTTATAATTAACTAGGGATTTGTTGACGAGACCTCCAATACCTTTCCATTAAAATATTTATTTCCGTTAAGAGTAAAATCATAAATATAAGTTGCCATTCCTTCGGCTGAAATTGGAGCCTGATATCCTGGGAAAGCTTCGTTTAACATTTCTGTCTGAACTGATCCAAGAGCCAGAACGTTGAATGAAATTCCTTGTTCTTTATATTCTTCGGCAAGTAATTCTGACAAAGTAATTACAGCTCCTTTACTTGAACTATATGCAGCCAATCCAGCAAATTTAAGACTTCCACGCACACCACCAATTGAACTAATTGTGACAACGTGACTTCCTTTTTGAAGATATGGTAAGCAAATTCTGGTAAGATTTGCAACGCCAAAAACATTCACTTTGTAAATACTTTCAAAATCAGCCTGAGTTGTTTCTGCAAAAGGTTTTAATAACAAAGCTCCCGCATTGTGCACAACTGCATCTACTTTTTTCCAGGTTGACGAAAGAAAGTTACTCACTTCTTCCAAAGCAGCTTCATTTGCCAAATCAACCGAAAGGCAAGTAACATTTTGATGTTCTAAAAGTGTTTGAGGTATTTTTCTTGAAATAGCTAAAACCTGATGACCAGCATTAGCAAATTGTAGCGCAAGTTCGTAACCAATTCCTCGACTGGTTCCGGTAACAATAATATTTTTCATAAAGCAAAAATAAGCAAATCCGGTAAAATGACCGGTTATTTATTCATCGTAATTTCTTCTGTTGGTGTTATCGCAATTCTAGTCACTGCTGGCAAAAACTCCTGAATAAAAGAAGTCATATGCGGAATATCCATAACCTTAAATTCATCTGAAACATGGTGATAAAATTCAAAATTCTCAAAATCAAAAGTACTTATAGATTGACATGGTTTTTTAAAAACATCATAAAAAGAATAATTATCTGATCTGTAGAACAATTTATATTCGGCTTCTTTTGGTAGAAATCCAATTGTCTTTTTACCCGTATATTCATTTATTTTTTCTGCCATATTCGATTTATCAAAACCTGTGATATAAGCCAGATACTCTCGTTTCATTGGCACACCAATCATTTCAATATTTAGTTGTGCATATAAATTAAAATTCTGTTTTTTCAGTTTCTGTGCTAAACTTTTAGAACCAAGCAAACCTTTTTCTTCGCCGGCAAAAAACACAAAAAGAATACTGCGTTTATTCGATTTGGTTTTACTAAAATATTTAGCCATTTGTGCAACAGCCGTAACTCCGGATGCATCATCATTCGCACCGTTATTAATCATATCTGCTTGTTGTTTAGTCTCCAGTCCAATATGATCATAATGCGCACTCAAAACCACAAACTCTTTTTTTAGTTTAGGATCTGTTCCTTCTAAAACTCCCACAATATTATATGCCGGTTTATCAAAATTGGTAAGTGTATCTCGATAAGTTGTAAAATATGGTTTTACATTGTTCTTTTTGAAAAAATCTTCCAGAAAGAATGCTGCTTTGTCTATACCTTTTGTTCCGGTTTCGCGTCCTTCTAATTCATCTGAAGAAAGATATTTTAAAAATTCTGAGACTTCGGTTTCACTTACTTTATAAGTAACTTCAATGGGTTTTGAAGTGTTTTCGCTTACTGTGGATGGATTTGATTTACAGGCAAAAAAAACAAATGGAAGAAGAAAGTACAACTTTTTCATAAATGAAAGATTTGGTTTTACCTTAGAATTTAATTTTCTAAAACAACTGGTTTAAAATATTTCTTATACACTTTAAACACCTGAATACTTCCTAAAACAATAAAAAACAGCGGAATTAAAACAGGCATTATATACTTTGAAAATTGACTTGTTTTCTGAAAAAGCGTTTGCAAAATTACAATCAAACTCAACATTCCTAAAAAAATTCCAATCAAAGTTCCTGCAATATAATAATATTTTAACTTTCTTTCAATTGTAATATACTTTCCGTTAAGTAAATAAAGATTCCAACTCGTCCAAAATGGCAATTGCAAAAAATTAAAGCAATTTAAAACCACACCAATTACAAATGGCGAATACATCAAATATCCCAATAAATTATCATTTAAAGTTGTAGTCGAATTAAAATTAGAATAAAAGAAATAGGCCAAAACAAACATGAATCCGACAGCAAAAAAATCAATTACCTTCATTAATCTTTTATTTCTAATGAGTTGTTTTGCAAAAAGCAATGTAAAATAAATGACAAAGGTTTCGACAAACACAACTCCAAACAAAAAAAAAATTAAATTATGAAGCCCTGATTTTGAGTAGATTTCTAAACCTACTAAATTTAAATATCCCAACGGAATCGAACCGATGAAACTCACCAGAAATCCAATTGAGATATTCTTCAGTTCTTTCATATTCAAAAATGCATGATCTTACTATTCTGTGCCAAATGCAATCTGTATTCACGGATTCCAACTTTATAATTTAAATACGGAACTCCCATCTTATGATTCTCAGCGCTGATTTCATACATGTACGTAATATGTCGCGCCAATTCTTTCCAGGCAAACCAAACGGAATGTTTAGGATCATAAATATGTGTTGGCTCGCTTGCGGCACCGTTAAGCTCTACGATTTGAAAATTTTCGCCTCGTTCCAGTTCTTCAAAAGTATTGTACATGATATCAAAACGTCCAAAATAGAATTCCGGAATTTGAGTTGCGATTTCGTTAATCATTGCGATTAATTTTGGCGTAATCAAATTACTTCCGTCAAGAAATTTTGCACCGCGTGAGTGATTCCCAAACGGAACTAAATTTACCATTTCACCATTTTGCAAAACCCGATGCAACTGGCTTCCATATTCTTCCTGCAAGGCATCGAGTTGAAATTTAAATCTTGGTGTTTTACAAATTAAATCTTCGATTGTAGAACTTCCGTCACCGGTAACAATTAAAAATTCTTTGGACACAATTCCCGTAATTTTCCCTTCTTTTTGATGCGGATGACGCACATAAAAAACACCAACTTCATTTTTAAACGGAATTAAATCTTGTATCAAAAAATCGAAATTCGCTTTTCTGGCATATTCGCTTAATTCATAAACATTTCTGATTTTTTTTACTCCGGAACCGCGTAAACCAATATCTGGTTTAGCGATTAAAGGAAAGTAAACCCTGTTATCAACTATCGTGCTTACAATCTTTTTTAAATCTGTCTTTTCCTTAATTAAAATCGTTTTTGGATAGAAATTCTTAGGAAGCAAATCATAAATTTGTTTTTTGCTTTCCATTATAAATCCTCCATTTTTAATTTTTGGATTAGAGGCATTAAAAAAGAAAACGGATCTGGCTTTGATCGCATAATATGCCCAAAGAAAATAAATAGGAGCATACAAAACCTGAAATGGCCAATATTCCCAATTGCTTATTTTATGGAAAAATAGTTTCATCTTTATTTGTTTTTAAATGCTCATAAATGAGGTTGAAAAATCTTCTGTTTTAATCAAATCATAGTACTTCATCGTACCTTTATTCTGCTTAATGACAACCTGTGTCACACTTAGTGTTTTTAAAGTGTTTTCCCGATTAATAATCAAACCGTTTTCAGAATCATCACTTTGAGTATTTCTATGAAAATCCAGCATACCTAAAGCTGATATTTCGTTCTTATCTTTCAAAAAATCAAAAAACCAGTCTGAACGCCTTTTTCTAATTTCGTCAGAATATAAAGTGACCGAAGACCAAATATGATTTCTGGTCTGGTCTAACGGCGTCTTCCATTTTGCAAAACCATCCCAAATCAGTTCATATAACTCTTCACTCTGATATAAAACCAAGGTAAACGGCTCGATATCTTCGAGATTTATTTCGTTCCAAAAATCCTTTGGTGATAAACTAGAAATCATATCCAAAGCAATTAATCCCCGGCTTTTTCTATAAAGAAATACAGGATTGTGTTTTTTAATTCCACCATTCAAAAGCACTAATACAGTTCCGCTTTCATCCACTGCAAACCACGTTCCTCCTGCTTTTGGATCTTTTGGATACATTACGTTTTTACCATTCAAACAATAATTTCTTGGCGCAAGAGCTCCCGGACGAATTACTTTTTCATCTCGATTTGAAGTTATTACGACAACTCCGTTATTATTTACAAAACTTACTGTACACATTGTTTTCTATATTCTATGGTCGAGCGCGCTACACCAAAATTTTCATTAACCGAAATATCTTCAAGCTGCAAAACGACTACTTTTATTAAAGCCTGATGGTGAATGCAATGTTCCAGATTATAAAGCAATTCTCTATAATAATTGCTTTGAATCCTGATCGCAAGACCGTCAATTACCTGCTCTAAATAGATGATTTTGTTTTCGCTTTTCAGCCCGGTTTTTATTTCTGTTATAAATTGTTTTGCAAATTCGGTTTCAGTTTGAATACGGATATTTCTTTCGCGATTATCATAGTTTAAAATTCCCGACTCATAACCATCTTCAAGACATTTATACATCTCGACAATATGTCTTACATGTTCTCCAATCGTTGCGTTACTTAAAGCTTCGCAAGATTTTGCATAATCTTTATCAGATAATTGATCTAATAAAGAAATTAATTCATCTAAACTGTGGCGTATTGATTTTAGTAACATGGCTATTTTAGTTTTAGAAGATTAAACAATTTATTTTTATTGAAGTAAAGCAATCCTAAACAACATATCAAGGTAATAACAGCTAATGAAAACAGAAATCCTCCGTCGTTTTCTACCACTATTCCCAAGACAAATAAATGCGACAAAATTGCTCCGGTCATTATCCCGCATCCGCCCAAAGCACCAATATGGGTGGTTTTAGGAATCAGAATTAAAATTGCCACAACCAATTCGGCAATTCCTGAGCCAATTCTCCCGTAAGGTTCTACTCCCAAAGTCGAAAAAATATAAATACTTTCTGCTGCTCCGCTGAATTTAAAAAATAAGGTTTGCAACAAGATTCCTGCTGCCACGATTCTTAAAATCCAGATTATTTTTTCTGTTTTCATGATCGTTATTATTTATATATTTTTTTCCAGTTATTATCAGCTTGTGCCTTTAGATTTGCCTCATCTTTATTCCAGCTTTTTAATGTATTATTAAAATAAGCGTTGTAAAATAAATAGAGTTTACCATCGATAATCTTGAAAGTTTCAGGATTTATTTCGACTTTTTCACCTACACTTCCCATTGCATAAGCGCACCATCCGCCATATTGAGGTTCATATTTTGATGGATTTTTTAAGAACGTTTCTTTATTTTCACTTGATGAAAATTTATAAATCACACCTTGATAATAGGTTGAGATTTCTTTTTTTCCTTTGACTGCTTTTCCCTGATTAAAATATCCAACAGGATCATAACCCTGAATAGCCACTTTGTTTTCTAAGTTGTATTGATTAATTCGTTTCGCATCGTTTTGAGCAAATGAAATACCCGAAACCAAAATCAACACAAATAATATTAGCTTTTTCATCTTATTTTATTTGATATTTGTTAATACTGAAACAAGTAAATCGGTCGTGATGCGATGCTTAAAATCCGGAGAAATATATTCGAATAAGATATCAGATTCCGTGTTTAGAACAAAAATGGACGGAACTGGTAAGAAATTGGTATTTGCTCCTTTAGAATGTACGTAAATTACTGCTTTATAGTTTTCGGGAGCATCATAAATAATTCCAACTGCTTTAATAAGTTCTCCCTTTGAATCAGAAAGCAAGGTGTATTTTACTTTGTCTTTTTCTTCTGTAATTTTTAAATTTTCGGGCGCATCTGGACTAACGGCTATAATTTGGTAGCCTAAATCAAGAATTTGTTTTTCGGCTTCGGCCAATGCCTGCAAATGTGAATTGCAATAAGGGCACCAACCGCCACGATAAAAAACTAAAACTGTTTTTTTCTTTTTAAATAAATCAGAAAGTTGAACATCTGCATTTTCAGATGTTTTTAAAGTAATGTCCGGAATTTTCTCTCCTATTAATAAAGGAGCAATATCTGTCGCAGATTTGGGAATTGTGTTCTGTGCATTAGCAATCGAACTTAAGGTTGCTAAAACAATAAAAAGTAATTTTTTCATAGTTTTTTGGTTTTACATCTTTTTGATGATGTAAAATTACTTTGCTATGAAAAAGGAAAATGTCGGCTAATTTACACTTAGCCTAAAATAATTATATTTTGGTAATGTCCGGAATGATAATTTCTTTTCTATTGTAAGCTAAAAGATTATTAGATTCCATTTCATTCAATAATTGTGTCGCGGTTTGCCTTGAAGTGCAAATGATTTGAGCTATATCACTTTGAGTAAGATAATTATCAATTGCCACCATATTTCCTTCTCTTATACCTTCTTTCTCAGCCCAATCCTTTAGGAAGTGATACAATCTGGTTTTTGCATCTTTAGAAATTAAATTCGCATAACTGTTCTTGATGCGTTTCATTTTCAAACCAACAAATTTGGTATATGAAAGTGCCAAGGTTGGATTTTTAAGCAATAAATCTTCAAAATCAGACATTAAAAAACTACAAATCGCAACATCGTCTGAAAGGACTTTTGCGTACTCTTCATTTTTTGAATCGGTTTCTAAAGTTAATTCGCCAAACAAATCTCCTTTTTGAATAATGTCTTTTATGGTTTCATTGCCATCGTCGTCAACAGCAACAATTTTGATATTTCCTTTTTTAAGTAAAAAAATACGTGGCAAATCTGAAGTAGAGAAATAAATAATTTCTCCTTTTGAAGCTTTTTTAAAACCTGTAATAATACACAATTGTTTGATTTGTGAATAACTCAAAGTTCTAAACAATTTATGATCTCTTAAATACCAATATTTTAAATCTTCGTACATAAAAAAGTTTCTTTATGTAAAGATAACCAATTTAAAAACCAAACAAAAACCCTTTCAGACACAAGCGCCTGAAAGGGTTTTACTTTATAATATTTATAAGAAAATTACCCTGCAATAACCGCTCTTGAAATTACAATTTTCTGGATCTCTGAAGTTCCTTCATAGATTTGAGTAATTTTTGCATCACGCATAAAACGCTCTACATGGTACTCTTTTACATAACCATTTCCTCCGTGAATCTGAACCGCTTCTACAGCTGTGTCCATTGCCACTTGCGAAGCAAATAATTTTGCCATTGCACCACTTACATCATAGTTTTTATGTTGGTCTTTATCCCAAGCTGCTTTCATACATAAATGACGAGCTGCCTCGATATTAACCGCCATATCTGCTAATTTGAAAGCAATTGCCTGATGATTGCAAATTTCAGTTCCAAAAGCTTTACGCTCTTTAGAATATTTCAAAGCCAATTCATAAGCTCCTGAAGCGATACCTAAAGCTTGAGAAGCAATACCAATACGACCTCCGGCAAGTGTTTTCATCGCAAATTTGAATCCGAAACCATCTTCTCCAATTCTGTTTTCTTTAGGAACTTTTACATCACTAAACATTAAAGAGTGTGTATCAGAACCACGGATCCCCATTTTTTGTTCTTTTGGTCCAATAGAAAAACCAGGCATATCTTTGGTCATAATCAAAGCATTGATTCCTTTGTGTTTTTTCTCCGAATGCGTTTGCGCAATTACCAAATAAACAGATGCTGTATTTCCGTTAGTAATCCAGTTTTTTGTTCCGTTTACTAAATAGTAATCTCCCATATCAATGGCAGACGTTTTTTGAGAAGTTGCATCACTTCCGGCTTCTGGCTCACTCAAGCAAAAAGCTCCGTGAATTTCACCTGAAGCTAAACCCGGTAAATATTTTTGTTTTTGCTCTTCAGTTCCAAATTCTTGTAATCCCCAGCAAACTAATGAGTTGTTTACAGACATTACTACAGAAGCTGAAGCGTCAACTTTAGAAATTTCTTCCATAGCAATTACATACGAAATTGCATCAAGTCCGCTTCCACCATATTTAGGATCAACCATCATTCCCATGAATCCTAATTGTCCCATTTTTTTAATTTGTTCTGTCGGAAAAATTTGTTTTTCGTCACGTTCAATAACACCTGGTAACAATTCGTTTTGAGCAAAATCTCTAGCGGCTTGTTGAATCATTAAATGTTCTTCGGTTAGATTGAAATCCATAGTCTTTGTAGTTTTATTGTTTTTGAAAACCAAAATTTAAAAAACTTCGTTTATAGAAATAATTTGGTTTTGTGTTTTAATTGTTTTTGCTTTTTTAAACGGCTTCCAAAGATAATTTTTAAAACTTAAATTAACAATGCGCGCATATAAATTTAATAGATCAGCAACAATTACGATAACGTTTTCGTAATAATAGCGAAATTTAGCGCAACTGACATAAACTTTGCAACGTTTTCTCTAAAATTTAAGAATATAATTGCCGTTTAAATTTTACAAAACCAAAAAAATTAAGCCAACTTTCGACTCAAAAAGATTAAACAAACCTTAAAACGCGCAAATGTACGTAAAACAACTCTTACTAAATTGATTTTTAATCATATACATTAAAAAAAATAAAAAATCGAAATAAAAAAACATCTGCAATAACAACTTAAAATTAATAAATTAGCATTATTTTTGCCCAAAAACAAAATTATCGACAGAATATGAAAAAGATTTTACTATTACTTACTTTACTTTTAAGCTTACAATTTTCGACGGTTTCTGCCCAAACTCAACTTGAAGTAAATGGTGTTACTGTTCCAAGAAAAATTGAAGTTCAAAATAAAACAATGCAACTTAATGGCGCTGGCGGAAGATCAAAAATGTGGTTGGAAGTTTATGTGCAGGCCTTGTACTTATCGCAATTAAGCCAGGATCCAAAATTCATCATTGATAGTGATACAGAAATGGCAATTAGAATTGAAATTACCTCATCTATGGTTTCTTCAAACAAATTGACAAAAGCAATGAATGCTGGTTTTGAAAAATCTGCGGGAAGTAATTTTGAAGAATTACGTCCAAGAATTGAGGATTTCAAAAACTTATTAAGCGATGCTATTACAGAAAAAGATGTTTTTATTTTATGGTACAATCCGTTAGACCAAACTGTAAGTGTAATTAAAAATGAAGTCCCAAAAGGAAAAATCCCTGGATTTGATTTCAAAAAAGCATTATTCGGAATCTGGTTATCTGACAAACCAGTTGACGAAACATTAAAGAAACATTTATTAGGGCAATAATAATTATCCCAAATTTTTATAAAATTCTTAAGCCGAAAGCGTATTGTTTTCGGCTTTCTTTTTTATGTTTGATAAATTTGGCACAAAATACATTATTCGCATTATTCTATTTTATACTTTTACGCAAACTAAACATATCTCAACAAAATGAAAGATTTATTACAGCAATTTGAAAATAAAGCACCTGAAATTGTTTTTAACTGGAAAGATTCTGAAACAGAGGCTGAAGGATGGACCGTTATTAATTCACTACGTGGAGGAGCTGCAGGTGGAGGAACAAGAATGAGAAAAGGCTTAGATATGAATGAAGTTTTATCATTGGCCAAAACTATGGAGGTTAAATTTTCGGTTTCGGGACCTGCAATTGGAGGCGCTAAATCCGGAATAAACTTTGACCCAAATGATCCTCGCAAAAAAGGAGTTTTGCAACGTTGGTACAAAGCTGTTTCGCCTTTATTAAAAAGTTATTACGGAACTGGTGGTGATTTGAACGTAGATGAAATTCACGAAGTAATCCCGATGACAGAAGAATGTGGTGTTTGGCATCCGCAGGAAGGTGTTTTTAACGGACACTTTAAACCTACAGAAGCTGACAAAATTAATAGAATTGGACAATTACGTCAAGGTGTTATCAAGGTTATCGAAAACCCAAAATTCTCACCAGATGTTACCAGAAAATATACTGTTGCCGACATGATTACAGGTTACGGAGTTGCTGAAGCTGTTCGTCATTTTTATGCTACTTATGGCGGAGACATTAAGGGTAAAAAAGCAATCGTACAAGGTTTTGGAAATGTAGGTTCTGCTGCTGCTTTTTATTTGGCTGAAATGGGTGCAAAAGTTATTGGAATCATTGATCGCGATGGTGGATTAATTAAAGAAGATGGTTTTTCTTTTGAAGAAATCAGAACTTTATTCTTAAACAAAGACGGAAACAAATTAGTTGCCGACAATATGATTCCGTTTGAAGAAATCAACTCTAAAATCTGGACGATTGGTGCTGAAATTTTTACGCCATGTGCCGCTTCAAGATTGGTACAACAATCTCAAATTGATAGCTTAATTGCAAACGGATTAGAAGTAATTTCTTGTGGTGCGAATGTTCCTTTTGCTGATAAAGAAATTTTCTTTGGGTCTATTATGGAAGAAGTGGATCGCAAAGTAAGTTTGATTCCTGACTTTATTTCGAACTGCGGAATGGCGAGAGTTTTCGCTTATTTCATGGAGAAGAAAGTTCAAATGACTGATGAGGCGATCTTTAATGATACTTCAGAAATTATAAAAAATGCGATTGTAAAAGCCCATGCTTTAAATCCATCAAAAACAAATATTAGTGCAACTGCTTTCGAAATTGCATTGAAACAATTAGTATAATTTTTATACTTTCATTCTAAACGGATCAAATACTTTTATTTGGTCCGTTTTTTTTTACCGCAGAGTCCACAAAGTTTTTTCGCAAAGTTCACAAAGTCTAGTTTGAGTTGATTCTCAAGCTAAGTTCGCAAAGCTGTTTGTTTTTAATCTCGCAAAGACGCAGAGTCGCAAAGGAAAACTTTAAAAAATGAAAAACTTTGCGCCTTCGCGACTTTGCGAGAAATAATCTAGCGTTCTTTGTAGTTAATTTTTTACCACAGATTTACACTAATTAAAACAGATTAACTTCTTTGTGAACTTAATAAACTTAATTTAAAGCAACTCAACAAAACTTTGCGAACTCTGCGTAAACCTTAGCGAGCTTTGCGGTTAAATTAAGCCCAGCACTTTCATTCTAAACAATTTTTAGTACTTTTAAACGTTTTTATTTAATACTATTACAAAACTCAGAATCAAAATGACTTCTACGGATTCTTCAGATAAAAAGAAATCTCTATTAATATCTACAGCAATTTATGCTGCTTTACTGTTGCTTTTATTTTTTATACGTTTCTGGCCTCCTTATAATCCGGAGAACAATGTTGCTCTTGCAGATGGCGGCGGTGGCGGTGGCGGCGTAACGGTAAATTTTGGAGACAGTGATTTAGGTTCGGGAGCAAATTATAAAAGTAAAGTTCTGGAAGTAAAAAACGAAGCCAAACAGGCTCCCGCAAAAGCAACTCCTGATGAAGCTATTATTACACAAGAAAATACAGCTGACGATAATGACGTAGTTATTCCGACAAAAGAAAAACCTAAAAAACCGACTCCTGTTGTAAAACCGGAAACAAAACCTGTTCCTGAAAAACCTAAAGTTTCTAATTCTACAAACGATGCTTTATCGAGCATTTTAAAAGGATCAAACAAAGGCGGTGATGGCGATGATAAAGTTGCCGGAAATAAAGGAAAAGGTAACGGAAGTTTAAATTCTAACGGATATTATGGTTCTGGAGGTTCCGGTGGCGGAACTGGCGGAGGAAACGGAACTGGAAATGGTATTGGTACCGGAAGTGGTTACGGAGCCGGAAGCGGCGGTGGTTCTGGTGGCGGATCAGGTTATTCTTTAAATGGAAGAAAAGCATTGTCTAAACCTGCACCAAAATATACTTGTAATGAAGCCGGAAAAGTTGTTGTCGAGGTTACTGTAGATCAAAGCGGAAAAACCATAAGTGCAACTCCGGGAATAAAAGGAACAACTAATACCGCAAGATGTTTGCTTGATCAGGCAAAAATCGCAGCAATGAATACCAAATGGGATGCTGATAGTAATGCTCCCGCAAAACAAGTTGGTAAGATTATTTATAATTTTAGTTTGGATTAAAAACACGAATTTCACTAATTTACACGAATAGAAAAAGGCTTTCTGAAATATTTCAGAAAGCCTTTTTTATTTAGTCTTCGCATTATAAGGCAATTTATTTTTTATATTACTCTATCTTTCTGGCACTGCAGGATATATTCTTTTATTTAGCTGTTAATTAATATGAATTAAAACACCCGTTTCTTCAGTTTTTTCGATTTGGTTCCCGTAAGTCTTTCTGTATTTCAAGTTTTCTGTATCTGTCTTATTTATCTCGAAGACAGTTGAACCTAAGTTTTTATACCAATGTTTAACTCCAATATATACAGAATCTTCTTTTTCATTTATATCTTTTATATAGTCATGCCCATTTTTAAGAATCATATCATTACAGACAAGTAAGATTCTTTCTGAACTTAAGCGAACCACTTTAAACTTTCCCTTTGCGATAGAACCACTTTTATATACACTCGTATAAGATTGATTATCCATATCAAAAATATAATCATTGTCTTTATTGAAATTTGTTTTATAAGTACCAGTCATTTTATCTTTTGAAGCGCAACTAATCATAAAAAAACAAAAAAGAGTCAGTAAAAGTAAATTCTTCATAAATTAAGTCTTTGATTATAAAATTCTGCAGATTAATTCGCATACTTGCGTATATGATTTCTTTTCAATCGTAAAGACAAAAATAACCAATTTCACGCATAATTTGCTTTTTGTCGTGAGATTGCTTCGTTCCTCGCAAAGACAAATTGCTGCGTAAAGATTGTGTGTTTTTGCGTGAGGGATAGAAGCTGTCCTTCGCGGCGGAGCGGATAGCCCGACCCGAATAAAAAAATGGGCGAATCAACATTATGCTGATTGGCCCATTTTTTTATTGTGGTCACACCCTAATTATAATTTTACTTCGGGCTAGTAGCAATTACAAACTTCAAGTTGTTCTTCACTCCTATTTGTAACACATCTACTAAGTCCTGAACTTGTAAATTAAACGGAATTCTAACGACAACTGTTTGTTGTTTGTCGGCTCCAATTTTAGACATTAAAGTCGTTTCGAGAGCGTCAAATTCTACGGGTTCTTTATCGATATAGAATTTTTTATCTTCGGTAACTGATAAACTTATCAGCTGCTTATTTGTTTTTTCATTTGATTTCGCTTTCGGCAAAGTCATTTTGATAACATTAGGATTTGCAAGTGTTGAGATAATAAGAAAAAACAACAGCAGGAAAAACATAATATCACTTAATGACGAAGTCGCTACTTCGGCATGAAATCTTCTCTTTCTCTTAATAGACATACCTTACGATCTTTGAATTATGTTTACAAATTCCAGTATTTGTTTCTGAATTTTTAAAGCAAAATCATCAATTTTTCCGTTTAATAAGTGGTAAGCGCTATAGGCAATAATCCCTACAATTAATCCGGAACCGGAACTAATCATTTTCTCGTATAAACCTCCGGAAATATTTCCGATACTAATATTCTCTGTAACTGAGATGCTGTAGAAAATCTTGATAACCCCAGAAATAGTTCCAATAAAACCAAGTGTTGGCGCAATACCGGCAATTAATCCAAGGTGACCTAAACGTCTTTCCATTTCTCCAATTTCGATATCAGCAGCACGATCCATATTTGATTCGATTTCGGCAATTGGTCTTCCGATCACCAGAACTCCCTCTTTCAAAATATTTCCCGCAGCAGTATTACTTCTTTCTACAATTGTTCTTGCCAGTTCGATATTACCGGAATTCAGTTTATCACCGACATCCTGCATCAATCTTGAATCAATTCTTGAAGCTTTACTAATGTATAAATACCTTTCTATGATGACATAAAAAGTATAGAATAATAAGATGGCGATTGGAATCAGGAAAAAACCTCCTTTTAAGATAAATCCTAAAACTGAGATTTCGGTATTTGGAGCAATTTTTTCGATAACTACGTTAGAAGCGGCGTTTGCAATGGTATCTGTTTGTAATTGAATAAAACTAAACATACATTAATTCTGGTTTTTAATAATTAATTCTAAAAAATATTTGAAATTTGCAATAAAGATAATTTTCGCTGTTATATAAAACTAAAAAAAACGAAAATTATTTCAATCAACAACACTTTTAACCAAAATCAATGAACTATCAGGAAACTACCAATTGGATGTTTAATCAACTACCAATGTACCAACTTCAAGGCGCTTCGGCATACAAAGAAGATTTGACCAATATTAAGTTGTTGGCAGCACATCTTGATAATCCTCAAAATGGTCTAAAATGTATTCACGTTGCGGGAACCAACGGCAAAGGATCGACTTCGCATATGTTGTCTTCGGTTTTGCAGGAAGCGGGATATAAAGTTGGATTGTACACGTCACCTCATCTAAAAGATTTTAGAGAAAGGATAAAAATCAACGGTAAAGAAATTTCAGAAGATTTTGTTTGTGAATTTATCGCCAAACACAAAGATTTCTTCGAAGCCAATGATATGAGTTTCTTCGAAATGTCAGTTGGTTTAGCCTTTGATTATTTCGCTTCAGAAAAAGTAAATATTGCTATTATCGAAGTTGGCCTTGGTGGAAGACTTGATGCAACTAATATTATAACGCCGCTAGTTTCTGTAATTACAAACATTGATTTAGATCACACCCAGTTTTTAGGAAATACTCCAGCAGCAATTGCAGGCGAAAAAGCCGGAATTATAAAACCAACTGTCCCTGTTGTTATTGGTGAATATACCGCCGAAACTCAACCTGTATTTTTGGCTAAAGCCGAAGAAAATAAAGCTCCAATTTACTTTGCTTCCGATTTAATTTCAGAAGTTTTTCCATCTGATTTAATTGGTGATTACCAATTTCACAATAAGAAAACGGTTCAGCAAACTATTGCTGTTTTGAATTCTCAGAATGAATTTAAAGTTTCGGACGAAAATCTAAAAGCTGGTTTATCAAAAGTGGTAAAAAATACTGGTTTACAAGGAAGATGGCAACAATTGGGAGAAAATCCAAAAATTATTTGCGACACCGCACACAACAAACACGGACTTGCAGTTGTGATGAACCAGATTAAAAATGAAACTTTTGAGAATCTACATATTGTTTTAGGAGTTGTAAATGATAAAGATCTGGATTCGATTTTGCCTCTTTTCCCTAAAAAAGCACAATATTATTTCTGCAAGCCCGATTCGTCACGTGGTTTACCTACCGAAGTTCTGAAAGAAGCGGCAGAAAAACATGATTTATTAGGCGAAAAATACGAGTCGGTTGCAATCGCTTTCGCGGAAGCAAAGAAAAATGCCTCCAAAAATGATTTTATTTACGTTGGCGGAAGCACTTTTGTCGTTGCCGAATTGCCTTTGCAGTAACCAAAGCTGAAATTCTTTAAAAAAGTTAAAAAAAATACTTCTATAATAAATTCAGCACCAGCAAGATAATAAGACACGCAGAAAAAAGTTTAATTTTTTATTCTATTTTCTTTGCAGAACTCGAAAACTAGCGTATATTTGCACTCGCAATCACGAAATGATAGCAACCTAGTAAAATAGGGCGATTAGCTCAGCTGGTTCAGAGCACCTCGTTTACACCGAGGGGGTCGGGGGTTCGAACCCCTCATCGCCCACCAAAAAACTCCTTAAGAAATTAAGGAGTTTTTTTTTTATCATTTTCTCCGAAACTATACAATGGATGAGATCCAAGTTAAATTTAGGGATCAACACGAAAACCTGTGGAGCAGCAAAAATTAAGCATAAATATTGGTTAATCTAAAAAGGAAGAATTCTACATTTCTAACACCTCTGAATTTTGATCTAAATGCTTTTATTTTAGCATTGAAAGATTCTGCAGACGCATTAGTGCTTCTGTTGTCAAAATAATTCAATATCGTTTGATAGTGATTTATAATTGTTCGGGATATTGTACCAAAAGATTTAAATCCAGATTGATTTACTTTTTTATGCCATTTGGCTAGTTTGGCAAAGCCTATGATTTTGTCTTTTGTATTCTCGAAGATTCCGCGAA
>NZ_FZNL01000002.1 GCF_900187965.1 Flavobacterium sp. ov086
GCTACAAACTGACCGGATACTTTTACGATATTCGAAACATCAGTATCACAAGCATCAGTTGCAACAGGGAATAAGGCTTGTGCTGTTGCTAAAGCTTCCAGATTGCTACATTCTATTTTTGCGTTAAGCGAATTAACTTCAGTAGACCAGGTTGGCGCTGTAGTATCTTCGATTGTAATTACTTGCGTGAAAGTTTCAGAAGTATTTCCACAATCGTCTTTTACAGTCCAGGTATTGGTATAAGTTCCAGAGTTCACACAGTTGCCTTGCGCAAAAGTTCCACTTACTTTAGTATACGTTACTGTTCCGCTACAATTATCGGTTGCCACAGGAGCATTAGCTTGAGCAGTTGCCAGACCGGCAGTATCACTACATTGCAAAGTTGTATTAAGTGTTCCTTCTTGAGTTGTCCAGATTGGTGCCGTTGTGTCGTTAACAGTAACTATTTTTTCACAAGTAGAACTGCATTCATTTAAAGTAGTAGTTAATAATAATTTAAACGTTGTATTACAAGTAGAACCAGCTAAAACAGTTACGCTTTGTGCATTTGAAGCAGATGTTATTGTGGCGCCATTTGCAGTTGCTGCAGGCAAAGACCACGTATAAGTAGTCATATTGGCTGAAGCCGTATAAACATTAGAAGAAGACAAACATACAGGACCGGATGTACCAGTAATTAAACAATTCGGAGAGGGATTTACCGTTACGGTTGCTTCAGTTGTAGCAATATCATTTCCAGAGCATAAACCTGAATTTGAAAATATTACTCTAAATTTTGTGGTTTGCGTTAAATTAGTTGTGGTATAAGTGGTTAGACCAGCAGTGCTAGGTATATCTACCCATGTAGTGAAAGGAGCAACAGTTGATTGCCATTTAGTAACTGTAGAACTACCAGTAAGGCCACTTACTGTTAAAATAGTACTAGCCCCTGAACAAATAGTCGAGCTTGGTCCAACTGTTCCTTTTAGTGGAATTCCAAAAGTAAGCGGGGTATTAATACATTGACTTGAATTAGGTGAGTTACCACTAACAGAAGCTAATTTTGTAATATTGATTATACCAGGGTTATTTGGATCACAAATGTTAATTCCCAAACTTCCAAAAGGAATATTAAACTCTAAGAATGAACTACCAGAATTACAATTTGCATTACCAGATTGTGCGGCAAGACCGGGAGGGATAACGTTAGTTTGTGTTTTAACACTTCCATTTCCTGTATATAAAGTAAAACCACTTCCGTTAGAATTAATTTCTAAGATATATTCAGCACCAGCTACACTAATGGTACCTCCAAATGAATCCGATGTTAATCCGGTTAAAGGATCATTATTGGTATCTAAGTACAATCTAAAGAGTGCCGAACCACCATTACCAATGTCCATACCTAATCTTAATACTTGATTTTGAGTATCAACTTTAGCGTGAATCGTTCCAATTTGACAAGTTGAAGAAGGACTAGCTAATAATAGTTTGCTATAAACAGTTTCAGTTGCATATTCATCACCAACTGCACCGGGTCCTGGGCAGTAATCTCCATCATATGTATTTTGAGAATAGCTATTTGTAATAAATATTAAAAGTAACGCTATCAAAACGCTTTTAATATTAATATTTTTAAAAGAAGAAGTAATGTTTTTCATAATCTCTAATTTTTAAACTTTAATACTTTTATTGTGAGACTTATATTTTTTTTAATCAGTTTTGTTTTGATTAAAAATTATCGATCGGTAATAACAAGAAATTAATATTTTAATAGATTTTCCTGTTTTAGATTGGAGCTATTCCTTTAAATACTTTTAAGTAAATGATTAAGTATTGATGCGATTTTTTGATTTAAAAGGATGATTCATTTTATACTCATAAGCAAGATTAAGTCCTATTACACGATTTTTAAAAGAATCTGTATAAGGTGGGATAAATACAATGTTTGGAGTATTTGAATTGCTGTTGACCTCTAAGGGAGAAAAATTATTTCTGCTGCGATCAATCTTTAGATTAAGATTGAGAGCCCAGGCTTGTTGAGATGAAATAATTTTAATCAAACAAAACAGTATAGAAAAAATGTTTTTTTTGAAGATATTTTTTTTGAACGAAAAAATAAACTTACAATTGCTAACAAATTTTACTGCCTTTTCAAGAGTAGATTTAGTTTTCATAACTTAAGGTTTAGATTTGTTGAATTTTTAAAAAATTAACATAATCAAAGTTATATAGTCTGTTTAACTTTGATATTTTTTGTCTGTAACTAACCTAAAAACTCGTTGAAATGTTCTTTTTTTGTTAAAATATACCTCTAAAAAGTAATTTTTGTGTCATTTTTTTGGAAAAAAACTAGTGTATTTTTTTTAATTTTTGATGAAAAAGTCGATTTTTAAAATAGTATAAATATCTAATAATCAATTATTTAGTTAATTTTTTAGTGATATGAATAATATCGATGAACTGTTTGTTTTCGCAGATGAAGTACACTTTTGATTAAAAGTTAGAAGTAGAATTTTGGTATTGTTAAAATTTTGAGGATTCTATATTCTTGTTAAAATTTCTCATTAATGTTAACAGAAATAAAAAATGAAGTAGTATTAGAATTTCTTTTGTAAATTAGAACTTAAATAAAAGATTAACCTCCTTGAAGAGGTTTCTAAACCTTCGGCTTATGAAAAATTTAATTTTAATACGGCATGCAAAATCAAGTTGGGAAGCTCCTTTAAAAGATTTTGACAGACCATTAATGAAAAAAGGTATTTTAGATGCACATGATGTATCAGCGACTATTTCGAAATTTCTGCCAAAGACATATATAATATGGAGCAGTACTGCCGCTCGTGCCACAGAAACAGCTCTTATTTTTGCTCAAAATATTTCATATCCTATTGAAAGTATCGTTTATAAAGACGACCTTTATACCTTTGATGAAAGACAACTTGAGAAGGTTATTAAATCATGTGATAATAGTTTCGATAGCGTTATTCTTTTTGGACATAACGAGGCTATTACAAATTTTGTTAATAAATTTGGGGATGTTTTTATAGAAAACGTTCCTACTTCAGGTTTTGTATCGTTACAATTCGATGCAGAAAGTTGGGACAACATCAATAAAGGTAAAACCCATAAAACAATTTTCCCCAAAGATTTAAAATAAAATACCAGTGTACGAACAGAAATATATCGATAGAGAAAAAAGTTGGTTAGCGTTTAATGCAAGAGTACTTCAGGAAGCTGCAGATAATACAGTTCCGCTTTTAGACAGGTTGCGTTTTGTTGGAATTTTTTCCAATAATTTAGATGAATTTTTTAGAGTTCGTTATGCTGCAATCAGAAGATTAAGTCTCTCCGGAATTTCTGGCGAAAAATATTTAGGAGGAGTTTCTGCCCATCAATTAATCAAAGATATTACAGAGATTGTTATTCAGCAGCAATCAGAAAGTTTACGTATTTTGAGTAATATCGAAGCAGAACTTGAAGCCGAAAATATATTTATCATAAACGAAGATCAAATTACAAAAGATCAGGAAAGTTATTTAAAAGACTTTTTCGTTCAAAAACTAAGTCCCGAATTGGTGACCATTATTTTGAATGATTTAGCCGAATTTCCGGTTCTTAAAGATACATTGGGATATTTGGCAGTTCGTTTAGAAATGAATGTGAACAATGAAATTCGTTATGCCGTTATCGAAATTCCTAAAACAATAAACAGATTTGTAGTTCTTCCATCAAATGATGAAAAACAATATGTTATCCTTATAGATGATGTAATACGTTATAATCTGGGGAATATTTTCAATATTTTTGACTATAAAAGTGTCTCTGCACACATGATCAAGATCACACGTGATGCACAGTTAGATATCGATAGTGATTTGAGCAAAAGTATGCTCGAAAAAATTGCAACATCAGTAAAAGATCGAAGAATAGGAGAGCCTGTTCGTTTTATTTATGATAATTTAATAGAAGAAGATACCCTTCATTTTTTCCTGGATAAAATGAAAATCGTAGAAACAGACAGTATAATTCCCGGCGGAAGATATCACAATCGTCGTGATTATATGAGTTTTCCAAATCTGGGAAGATATGATTTGCTGTATAAACCAAATGAGCCATTACCAATTCCGGGTTTGAGTTTAGGCGGAAGTATTCTGGAAAAAATCAGTAAAAAAGATTATTTATTACACGCTCCATATCAGTCATTCTCATATTTGACAAAGTTTTTGCGTGAAGCGGCTTTAGATCCAAAAGTGACAAGTATAAAAATTACTTTATATCGTTTGGCGAAGAACTCACAAATTATTAGTTCTTTGATTAATGCTGCAAAAAACGGAAAAAAAGTAACGGTTCAAATCGAGCTTCAGGCACGTTTTGATGAAGCTTCAAATATATCCTACGCAGAGCAAATGCAAACCGAAGGAATTGATCTTATTTTTGGAATAAAAGGTTTAAAAGTTCACAGCAAAATATGTGTAATTGAAAGAATCGAAGATGGAAAAACACGTCGTTACGGATTTATTTCAACCGGAAATTTCAACGAATCAACCGCTAAGATTTATACAGATGTTACGCTTTTTACCTGTCATCAGGGAATTTTGAAAGACATCTCAAAAATATTCGAATTTTTCGATATCAATTATAGAGTGCACAGGTACAAGCATTTAATAGTATCGCCACATTATACACGAACAAAATTTATTAAATTAATAGATCGTGAAATTTTGCATGCATTAGCAGGTAGAAAAACACATATTAAGTTAAAAATGAATAGTTTGTCTGATTTTAAAATGATCGATAAACTATACGAAGCCAGTAATGCAGGAGTAAAAATACAGCTTCAGGTAAGAGGAATTTGCTCACTGATTCCCGGAATTCCCGGAATGAGCGAAAACATTGAAGCCATTAGTATTGTAGATAATTATCTGGAACATTCAAGGGTTTATATTTTTGGAAATGCCGGTTTAACCGAAGTTTACATCTCATCAGCCGATTTCATGACCAGAAACCTTGACGGAAGAGTTGAAGTAACTTGTCCAATTTATGATCTTGAAATTAAAAAAGAACTAATTGATAATTTCAATATAGCATGGAAAGGGAATGTAAAAGTGAGATATCATTCCTATAAACTAGATAATAAATATAAGCCACGTAATCATCATGCCCCATTTAGAGCGCAGCTTGAAACCTACAAGTATTATCAAAATAAAATCGAGGTAATCGAGGAAGTTGTGCAGCGAACAAATTAATATAAATAACAAAATTTCAAAATCATAAAGTGAGCATGATTAATATAAGGAAATATGCAGCAATAGATATTGGTTCAAATGCCATGAGGCTACTGATATCAAATGTTGTAGAACAAGATGGCAAAGAACCGCAATTTAATAAAAGTTCACTTGTTCGTGTGCCAATCCGTTTGGGACAAGATGCCTTTACTGTAGGAGAGATTTCTGAAGAAAATATAGATCGAATGGTTGATGCTATGAAAGCATTTAATCTCTTGATGAAAGTGCATAAAGTAGAGCGTTACATGGCTTTTGCCACTTCGGCAATGCGTGAAGCGTATAATGCCAAAGAAGTTGTCGCTTTGATTAAGAAAAAAGCCGACATTAAAATCGAAATCATTGACGGTAAAAAAGAGGCTGCCATTATTGCCTCAACAGATTTGCATCATTTAATAAAATCTGACGAAACCTATCTTTTTGTCGATGTTGGTGGAGGAAGTACAGAATTTACTTTGTTCTCTGACGGAAAAATGATTAATTCAAGATCTTTCAAAGCCGGAACCGTTCGTTTGTTAAACAACATGGTTCATGATGTAGTTTGGGATGAAATCGAAAAATGGATAAAAGCCAATACCGCAGATTATGAAGAAGTAACCTTGATTGGTTCTGGAGGAAATATCAATAAATTGTTTAAAATGTCTGGAAAACAGCAGGAAAAACCGCTTTCATACATTTATATCAATTCGCAATATGCTTTTTTAAATTCATTGAGTTACGAACAAAGAATTGCTGAATTAGGTTTGAATTCTGACCGTGCCGATGTAATTATCCACGCAACCAGAATTTATCTGAATGCCATGAAATGGAGTGGAGCACGCCAGATTTACGTTCCTAAAATAGGACTTTCTGACGGAATCGTAAAAGCAATGTATTACGGTAAAATATAAGAGTTAGATAAAAGATGCAAGAAGGAAGATTTTTCGCCACAAATATCACGAACTTTCGCGAATTAATATTTACACATTGAGCACAAACAATTAGTGAAAATTTGTGAAATTGCTTCGCCTGTTCCCTTCGGTTGGGTCGTGGCGAACTTTTTTTAATATTTACTGCTCTAAAAAATATATAATATCTTATAAAATAAATGAACAAAACAAGACTCGAAGCCTTTAGTGATGGTGTATTAGCCATTATTATAACCATTATGATTTTAGAAATTAAAGTGCCGGAAGGACACGAATTCGCAGATTTAAAACCGCTGATTCCTAAGTTTCTAAGTTATATTTTGAGTTTTATTTATGTTGGAATTTACTGGAACAATCACCATTATTTATTTCACGGATTATCAAAAGTAAACGGAAAAGTATTGTGGAGCAATTTACATTTACTTTTCTGGCTGTCATTAATCCCCGTTTCAACGGGTTGGATGGGAGAACACAATTTCGCCAAAGCTTCAATGGCATTGTATGGCGGAGTGTTGTTTTTATCTTCAGTAGCTTATTTCATTTTGCAGAAAATTGTCATTAAGAACGAAGGAGAAAACTCCATATTAGCAAAAGCAATTGGCAAAGATGTAAAAGGAAAAGCATCTTCTATTTTGTATGTAATCGGAATAATTTCTTCGTTTTACAATGAATGGATTGCCGGCGCAGCTTACTTTATAGTGGCTTTATTATGGCTAATTCCAGATAAAAGAATAGAACGCGCTTTTGCCTCTAAAAATTAATTTCATTTTAATGGTTTAGTTTCTCTATTATTAAAAGCTCCAACGGAGCATTATATTTTTATAAAAGAAGATCAGATCCCAGCCAAAGGGATATAATAATATAATATAATATAATATAATAAATAATTTTGTTCCTTAATGAAAACCGTTTTTCAATCTATTCAAGTTTTACCTCAGGAAGAATTAGAGCAATTAGATGCATTAATTACTGTTCGAAAACTCAAAAAAGGCGAACCTTTATTGATGGAAAATCAGGTTTGCAATGAAATCTATTTTATCAAAAAAGGAATTTTAAGATCCTATTTTTTCAATCATCAAGGCGATGAAATCACGAATTGTTTTGCATTCGAAAATGAATTTATGGCGTCCTTTTCCAGTTTTATAACTCAAAATGCTGCCGAAGAAAATATTCAGGCTTTAGCCGATACAGAACTACAGGTTTTAAGTCGGGAAAGTTTGGAGAAACTGTATACCTTAGGAAATCATTGGCAGGAAATCGGACGTAAATTAACTGAAATGGAATATGTAACACTTCAAAAACGAATGATTTCTTTTCAGAAACTATCCGGAACACAGCGTTATGAAGAGCTTTATCAAAATCATAAAAAATACCTTCAATTAATCCCGCTTCAATACTTGGCATCCTATTTAGGTGTTACACCAAGGCATTTAAGCCGAATCAGAAAAGCAATTTTATAGGACATTTGTCTGGTTTCTGAGAAATATTTGCTCATTATTTTTGCTGAAAATAATATTACAATAATGAGAAAAAATATTTTAATAATTGGAGGAACAGGATTAGTCGGTAAAGTCATATTGCGTATTCTTAAGGAAAGAAATCCTGATTATAACTTATTTGTTGGGAGTCGTAAGTTAAGTAATCAAAGAAATAGTTTGGTTGTTGATGTTGCTAATCCTAAGACTTTTAATGCTATCTTAGAAAATGAAATCGGTTTGATTGTAATGTCTACAAAAGATGATACCAATGAAATTCTGCAATTTGCAATACAAAATAATATTGACTATGTTGATATTACAAAACCAACTCCCGATTTGACTGTTGCATATGATTTGGCTAAAGCGCATAAACAAAATATTAATAGCCGAATTGTTTTTAGTTCTGGCTGGATGGGTGGCATTGTTGGTAGTTTGGTTGATTTCGTAGAAAGTGATAAGTCTAAAATTCAGGAAATAAATCTTTATATTTATTATTCGGTAAAAGATTTGGCAGGGAAAAGCTCAGCAAATTTTTTGGCACAAAATATATGTAAACCTTTTATTGTTTATGAGAATAATAAAGCTAAAAATGTCAAGCATTTTTTGAATTCAGAAAAATTTGATTTTTCGTTCGGAATAGGAAAGAGACAAGTTTATAATTTAGATGTTCCGGATTTATTCATTTTAAACCAGGTGGAGAAAATACCAACCGTTTGGGTTAAAATGACTTATAATTCTAAATTTGTTACCCGTTTAATGGGGTATTTTCAATCCTTTAAAATTTTTAATATCATGTCTTTAAAAGAAAGGCAGCTATTGTTTGGTTCAAGTGGAAATGGTGATCAGACCATTTTTGAAATTGTTATTAAAACTCAGCAAAAAACAAAGAAAATTAGTTTGCAAAGTGTGAAAGGTCAAGCCGAATTAACAGCATTATCGACAGTTTTGCATATAGAGAAAATGTTAAGTAAAACAGTGTTAGGTGGAATTTATTTTAGTCATCAAATGCATTCATCTCAGGAAGTTTACGAAGCATTAGAAAGTTATCATACAATTAATATTAAAAGAAACTAGTTGAAGATGAAGAAAATACTGATTATAAACGGGCACCCAAATCCGTTAAGCTTTAATTTTGGAATAGCCGATTCTTACTTAAAAGGAGCAATTGCTTCCGGAGCAGAAGTAGATACAATAACGATTGCCGATTTAAAGTTTAATCCCAATTTGCAATTTGGTTATCAAAAACGAACTGAATTAGAACCTGATTTATTAGAATCGTGGGAGAAAATTAAAAAAGCAGATCATCTCGTTTGGATTCATCCCGTTTGGTGGGGCGGACTTCCTGCAATCACAAAAGGATTTATAGATCGTTTGTTTTTGCCTGGAATGGCATTTCAATATCGTGAAAATTCGGTTTGGTGGGATAAATTACTAATAGGAAAAACGGCTCATATTATTACAACTTTAGATCAGCCAGGCTGGTATTACAGATTATTCTATGGGCGGCCAAGCGTTAATCAATTAACGAAATCTACTTTAGGATTTTGCGGAGTAAAACCCGTAAAAGTCACCTATATTGGAATTATAAAAACTTCGGATGATTCTCAAAGAAAAAAATGGCTACAGAAAGTCTATGAATTTGGATTGAAAAACAAATAGAAAAGTTCAGCCACGAATTTCCCGAATCTACACGAATTTTTTATGTACAATGTTTTACATACTAATTAGTGAAAATTAGTGAAATTCGTGGCAAAAAAAAAATATTTTATGAAGTTAAATCCAATCCAAATGTAGAACGCAAAAGGTCTAGATTTGGGTTGATTTCCATTAAACGATTGTATCGATCCTGATCGTTTAGGCTTCGTTTGATTTCGACCGCTTCATTTACATTAACTTGAATTGTGATATCGTGATTGTGTAAATGTCCTTTTAAATGCCCTAAAAGACCATGAATCTGACTTTCAAAATCTAATTTAGAACCTTCATTAGGTAATTCAAGAGTAATGGTAGTTCCGTTAAGAGTTGGGTCGTTAATTAGTAACAACGCCTCCATAATTTTGAAACCTTTATCGCCCAAACGTTGTGCATATTTATTCCATTGCACTAACATTTCAGTCTCTGTAAATTCTTCCGTAGGTAATACAGAAGTGGGTTTTACATAAGCTTTAGTGTTCGCTTCCAGTTCTTTTTTCTTGCGAATACTGGATAAAGAAAAAGCCGAAATTTTAGGTTCGTTACTTGTTTCAGGTTTTGGAGCTTGAGGAGTTTCTTCTTTTGAAGTTTTTGCAGTTTCTGTTGAACTTACTGCGTTTTCAACTTTAGAAGTTGGATTTGCGGTTTCAGCACTTTGGGTCTGAGATTTTGGATTTTGAACTTCAACTATAGAATAACCGCCATTTTTATAATAAGTAGGCGGAATTATGAATTGCTCAACTTTTTTTTTTCTCCATCAAAGTTGATAGAGGCCAACTGCATCAAGCATAATTCGACTAAAAGGCGTTGGTTTTGACTTAGTTTGTATTTCAAATCACAGTCATTTGCAATATCGATTCCTTTTAATAAAAAGTCCTGCGAACATTTTTGAGCTTGCACACCATACATTTGCTGCGCTTGTTCTCCAACTTCAAGTAAAGCAATTGTGGCAGGAGTTTTACTTACCAATAAATCCCTAAAATGCGAAGCCAGACCAGCAATAAAATGATGTCCGTCAAAACCTTTTGCAAGAATATCATTGTATGCCAATAAAAGATCCGGAATCTTATTTTCCAGAAGTAAATCAGTAATGCTAATATAAGTTTCGTAATCTAAAACGTTTAAGTTTTCGGTTACAGCCTGACGTGTTAAATTAGTTCCGCAATACGAAACGACACGGTCAAAAATAGATAAAGCGTCACGCATTGCGCCGTCAGCCTTTTGAGCAATAATGTGCAATGCATCGTCTTCAAAGTTGATTCCCTGACTTGTTGCAACTTCTGCTAAATGTTCTTTAGCATCTTTTACCGTAATTCTTTTGAAATCAAATATCTGACAACGAGATAAAATCGTTGGAATAATTTTGTGTTTCTCTGTTGTTGCTAAAATAAAAATAGCATGTTTTGGCGGTTCTTCTAATGTTTTCAAAAAAGCATTAAAAGCAGCCGAAGACAACATATGAACCTCGTCAATAATATACACTTTGTATTGTCCGGTTTGTGGCGGGATTCGAACCTGATCAATAAGGTTACGGATATCATCAACCGAGTTGTTTGAAGCCGCATCTAACTCAAAAACGTTAAAAGCAAAATCTTCGTTAGGATCGTCATATCCGGGCTGATTTATTTTTCGAGCCAAAATACGCGCACAAGTTGTTTTTCCAACTCCACGAGGTCCTGTAAATAAAAGGGCAGAAGCAAGGTGATTGCTGTCAATGGCATTCAGCAAAGTGTTGGTAATGGCTTTTTGTCCCACAACATCCTTAAAGGTCTGCGGGCGATACTTACGAGCCGATACTACAAATTGTTCCATATACTATTTTATTCGATAGCAAATATAGTCTGAAAATTGCCAAATCACAAATCTGAAATTCATAAAAAATCAAGAGTTTTTCGAGTGGTTTGAATATGAGAAAGTAAGACGATTTAATTAACAATTTTAGTATTCGCTTTCTGAAATTATACGCTGATAAAACAGATTCGCTAAAGCGAAAACACGGATTTTAACGGATTTTTTTCTTTGTATTGTCTTCCTGAGCGTCCCGATCCCGAAGCTTCGGGACGCAAAGAAATAGAAAAGCTTTGTCGAGCTGTATGTGTGATTTCTCTCTTCGGTTAGAAATGACAAGATTGTGAGTAATGCTTTATCTGACTGTTTGTAGAAAAAATAAATGTTCTGTATGATTTCCGTTAAAAACCTATAATTTTAATTTATATTTTTGTTAGAATGTAAACCTTTTGTTGTCAAGTGATAAACAAAAAAAAAGATTAAAAAACCTTAATTAGCCATCCTATATGAAACTATTTTTCTTGACTTTATTATTAATCACAACTTCAATTGTAAAATCGCAAAATACCACACAAACAAGCCCAGTTTATCAGTTGCGTATTTATGAAATTTTCGAAAACAACAAAAAAATATTTCATGAACGATTTCGTGATCATGCGATGCGTATTATGGAGAAATACAATTTCAAAATAATGTCTATTTATGAATCGAAATCAGATAAGAAAACAGAATTTGTTTATTTTTTAGAATGGCCAAATGAAACTGTAATGAAAAAAGCCTGGGCAGATTTTAAAGCTGATAAAGAATGGATCGAAATTAAAAAACAATATACCGCAAAATATGGCGATGTAGTTGGAAATGTCGAAGATCGGGTTTTGGCAAAAGTTGATTATTCACCAAATTGATAAATATTTTACATTGTTATTTTATAGCGAAAAAGTTTACTTTAGCATTGTTAAAGTAAATAATTATGGAAGAGTAGTGATTTCTTTTAAAGCTATCAGAATTCTATAAATATGAGAAAAATAATTACAATAACAATCCTTTTTCTTTTTCAAAGTCTAAATG
Organism: Flavobacterium sp. ov086; assembly: GCF_900187965.1. Taxonomy (GTDB): domain Bacteria; phylum Bacteroidota; class Bacteroidia; order Flavobacteriales; family Flavobacteriaceae; genus Flavobacterium. The sequence goes on from NZ_FZNL01000002.1 coordinate 12,199, forward strand.
TATTTTCACAGGAAGATCGTGAAATTAATCAAAATTGGTCTAATGTTAAAACTCAGTTAGAACTTAAAACTGAAGTGATCTTGAAATTTACAGGTAAAGTAAAAAAATCAAAAATCATAGATCAATCGGAATTAAAGCAAACGGAGATTTATAATACCGAGTTAAAAAAAGTATTAGAAAATAAGATACTTAATCAGGCAACAGTCAGTGAAATTAGAAAAAAGAATAATGAGTTAAATACTCATTTGGTAAGGATACTAGTTGGTTTAGAATCTGATTTTAAACTCACGAATGATGACTCAGTTATGTCGTTATACGACCAGTTATCGAATAGTGAAATTCAAATTTTGGCGGCAATTAAAAAACACAATCAATCTTGTGTAAAACAAAATAAAAAAGAATTGATATTCGAAATTCATGGTGAAAATAAGGCGCCTTCTGTTGAATTTTAATAAACTAAAAAATAATTACTTTAATCTATGCAACAATTCAACTTTAAAAATAACATCTTAAATCTAAAAGTTAAAAAATCGCCATTCGTAGTTAGGATTGTAATGTTCTTTTTTGCCTTTGCTTTTTTTATTTTTCCGGTGCTCGGCACTATTGTAGGTATTTTAACTGGAGGAGGAATGCAGTTTGGCTATTTAATAGGAATTGGAATATTTGGGCTGATGGGATTTTATCTTATGCGAGTTTCATTATGGAATACTTATGGAGAAGAAAACATTGAAATATTAAAGAACAAAGTTATTTACGAAGCAAATTATGGCTGGTTTAAAGATGGCAAAAAGGAAATTGCAATAGCAGTTCCAAAATATTCATTTAAATCTGTTGGTTATGAAGAAGACAATGAGGGCGTATTGGTTATTAGTGATGGAGTATCCGAATTGGAATCTGTTGTAAAAATTCCTGTTTCAGTATTAGAAGAATTACTATGGATTCTAGAACCTGTAAATGGTGAAACAATAAAGTAGAACTCAAACGTAATAATTTATTAAAAGTCTATGAAATCATATTTACAAGAAAGAAATTTTCATGCACCTATTATCTGGGAAGATGATTTAGATGATGATTGTCTTGCGAGATGGGCCGGATTAATGCTTCGTACCGAGTTGATAGACGAAGAAGGCAATTGGTGGTGGTGTGTTTATGATATGCTGGATGAAGAAAAACAAATTGACAGCTCAAATGAATATGAAGAAAGATGTGTTGGAGGCAAAACAGCAAGAAATAAAGCGGAAGAAACTTCTAAAAAATACCTCAAAGACAAAATTATAGAAGGAACATTAAAATTGGATCATTCTGATACTTCAAATCTTATGAATGACTTAAAAACATTAGGATGTTCTCCAATCGAAACAATTCTTTTTTTGAACAGAAACCTAAATATAGATTTATCAGAAGCCAAAGATTTAGTTTTTGATTCTGAGCATTGGGAAGGATTAAGAGAATCATCTGAAAACCTCACACAGGAGTTTTTGAATGCAGGAGCTGAAATGGCAGATCATGTCGAATATATTGATGGAGAAGTAGTATCATTAAGTTTCGACCTGACCAAAGAGGATGATGAAAATGAGAATAAACAGATAAAAGCCAATAAATCTTTTTGGAATAAAATAAAGTCAAAATTTTAATATAATGATGATTAGAGTAAATGCAAATCCAGTTTGTATGTAGTATCTAAATCAAAAATAAATTTAATTATAATGAAAAAAACAATGGTTGCAGCGGCAATCCTGATTGGAATTTTTGTTCTCTTTTTCGGAGCTATTACAATCTACTTTATGAATCTTGATTTCGTAGGTCATAAGGATCCGGAAACAGTAAAAAGAAATGTAGAGGCAAGGAAAAGAGAACTTTTGTCGGCAAGGTATTTTAGTGCAACTGAAGTGTGTGAAATTACTTTGAGAGACAATACCAATATCATGCTTTATGTTGGAGATCATGGAGTTGATCATTTGGTTTTTAGGCAATATTATATTTCAGGCGATACGATTATAATTAAAAAGGAACCCAATGAAGTTAAAGAAGAAAGAGATGAGATGGAAAAATACATCAATTCCGGAAAGATGCTGATTAAGAATGATAAAGTTTTGTTCCATATTAATGAAAACAAACAATTTGATACTTTGAAAGCGATGCAAATAAAATTCAATAAGATAATTTCAAAATAAAATTTCAATCCCTAAAACATAAACCAAAATTAAGTTATATGGAGATACATTCGATTCAACATTTTGAAAATATGCAAATGATGTGCAGATATTTTGAAGAAAAATCAAAATATGATGATTTGTATGTTATAGAGTTTGAGACTTCAAAAATTATAAATAGTATAATTGAAAGCGAGGAAGATAGTATTGTTGGAATTGAAAAAATATTAGATTTTTTAGCAATTGTCGAAAAGAGCAATCATGCTGGTGGTTCACATTGGCACGATTATGAAATTCATGTTTTAGCAATAGTAAATATTAATAGATTATCTGGTAATAAAGCAATCTAAAAATGAAAATTCCAATAACAACTGTAAACGAAACCGAAGGTCATAAATTAAAAATAGCCGGAGGTAATTACCGAATCATAATTTCGGGAAAACAAACTGATGGAGAATATGCTGTGATCGAAATGTCAGTTCCTCCGGGAGCGGGACCAAATCCGCATGAGCATCCTGATTTTGCCGAGACTTTTTTTGTTTTAGAAGGCGAAGTTTCTTTTAAATCGGAATTAGGAAGTTATGTAGCTAAGAAAAATTCTTTTGTCAATATTCCGAAAGGCGGAATCGTTCACGGTTTTAAAAATCTGAGTGATAAACCTGCTAAACTTTTATGTACAGTAACTCCAGCCGGACTTGATGATTTATTTGAGGAAATGGCAAATTATTTAGAAAATAGTTCGCTAAATTCTGAAACGGAGAAAAAAGAAAATATAGACAATATTTTTAAAAAATACGGACAGAAACTTTACTCTGAAAATTATTTAGATTAAAGATAATGTTTTGATAAATAATATCTTATAATTAATAAAAATATAAAAGTCCTGAATAATAAAATTCAGGACTTTTTTTATGTGCTAATTTTAAGAAATTAACAAGATTTAAAATTGTAGGATTATTTTGTAATATTTTATTGATTTATTCGTTAACTTAGAAGATTAATTAATTTAAAAAATATCATTATGAAAGTTAAATCAATTTTATTAGGTCTGTGTCTTGCTTTTTCATTAGTAGCCTGTGGTCCTAAAGATGCAGATATTCAAAAAGAAATCGCTGCAAAAATGGGTGATATGCCCGGAATGGAAGTTACTGTAAAAGATGGTGTTGCAACTATCTCTGGTGTTTGTAAAGATGCTGCTTGCAAAGAAAGCTGTGAGAGTATTGCTAAAGGAATTAAAGGTGTAAAGTCTGTAGTGAATAATTGCGAGATTGCTGCTCCGGAACCTGTGGCTGCTACTCCGGCTCCAGTTGAAATTAACCCTGATGCTGTTTTAACTACTTCGGTAAATGAAGTCGTAAAAACTTACAGCGGCGTAACTGTTGCAGTTGCAAATGGTGTTGTGACACTTACAGGAACGATTAAAAAAGAGCAATTGCCAAATTTGATCAAAAGCGTACAGGAATTGAAACCTAAAAAAGTTGAAAATAAGTTAACTATAAAATAAGAATGTTATGAGTTTACTGGATAAATACAAAGAGTTGACAGATTTAGCTACTAATTTAGGAACGGCTAATTTGCAGGTAAGAGAGCAGGATAATGTGCTATATGTTGATGGTACAGCAAAATCGGCAGAGGATAAAGAGAGACTTTGGGATGCTTACGGAAAGATTGATCCTGAATTTAGAGCTGCTGATGTAGTAATGAATATTGCAGTTGCCGAGGGTACAACGGTAGATTATACTGTTGTAGGTGGTGATTCTCTATCAAAAATAGGAAAAGCACACGGGGTTTCATGGCAGGCAATTTTTGAAGCCAATAAAGATATTATTAAAAACCCTGACTTGATTCAACCGGGTTGGAAGTTAAAAATACCAACAGCATAATTTAGTTTATGTACTGTTTTTAAAAGTCTGTCATTTTATGATGGACTTTTTTGTCTTGGTTTGGGATTGGTGCACGGATGACGTAGATTTAAAGGGGTTTTCGCCGGTTTTTTATGTCATTGCGAGGAACGAAGCAATCTTATTTGCTGAATCACTTAGTGTATGTAATAGTGAGGTTGCTTTGTTCCTCACAATGACTTAGATTGTGGTTAATTACTTTGAAAGCATAATTTTCTAATGAAACTTAAAGCCCTAGCCCTGATAGAAGCGAAAATCCTTTTATGGCGGTCCCGAGGCTTCGGGAGCCATAAAAGATTGAAGCGTCCCGAAGCTTCGGGAGCAGGAATAGCTACTTAAAAATCACCTGCCCTTTATACTCAGATCGAATAAAAATTTTGCGGTTTCCTGATCAGAGTCGGCGGAGAAACCTGCTACATAAACGCCCTTTTTGCCTGAACTCGATTTAATTCCGTATACAACTGCCTCATCGCCTGGGTCCGAATCCCCCTCGTATCGATACACATGAACAATTTCAAATTTTTCAGGATTTTTTTTAATCAGATCCGAGTTTAGATTAAAATCACATGTAAATCCTTTTTCATTCAATTGATCTAAAGCTTTTGAAACAGTTGCGTAATGATACATTCTAATCATAATAATTGAATTTTAAAATTATGGATTTTAAAGATAACTAATTTAAAATTAAAAAGTTATGAAAATGAGGGTAAAATCTAAAATTTAAAATCATTATTCTTAGTTGATAAATCGTTACTTTTGCGCCGCAGACCGCCTTATCGTCGCTCAATTCGTTGGGGGGAGGAAAGTCCGGACACCAGAGAGAAGCATAGCGGGTAACGCCCGTCGGTCCCGATTCATCGGGACAAGGACAAGTGCAACAGAAAGTATGTACAGGTAATGCTGTAGTGAAACCAGGTAAACTCTATGCGGTGAAATACCAAGTATATCAGCATTTAAGGGCTTCTCGTCCGTTGTTGAAGGGTAGGTAGCTTGAGTCCCGTAGTAATGCGGGATCTAGATAAATGATAAGGCTCTGATTTATCAGAGACAGAATCCGGCTTATAGGTCTGCATTTTTTATATATTTGTGATAGTCTCTAATCTATTTTCATGAATATAACTACTCCTGATTCTGTTGGGAAAACCAAGCAAAGTCTTTTTAAAACTGTAATTACAAACCTTACTTTTTGGGTTTTAATTGCTATTATTGCCGGGATATTACTCGGACATTTTTCACCTGAAAATGGTGTGAAAATGGAAATCTTAGGAGCAAAATTTATTGCACTGATCAAACTTTTTATCGGACCAATTATTTTTCTGACCATTGTTTTGGGAATTTCGGGAATGGGAAATCTTAAAAAAGTAGGCCGAATTGGTGTAAAAGCACTTGGATATTTTGAAGTAGTTTCGACAGTAGCGTTGGCAATTGGTGTTGGCGTTGCTTATCTTTTTAAACCCGGAAAAATTGATAAATCGGCATTGACTCTTGGAGATGCCAGTCAATATACAAAAGGTGCGGCAGAACATTTTTCGTGGCTTCAGTTTTTCTTTTCAAATTTTACATTACAAGTTCTTTTGGCTGCAATTGTTTGTGGTATTGCATTAAATTTTTATAAAAAGAGAGAACAGACAATTCTGGTTTTAGAACGCTTCTCTAAAGTCGTTTTCACAGGTTTGAAATATGTCATGTATCTCGCTCCAATTGGTGCTTTTGGCGGAATGGCTTTTACGATTGGTAAATTTGGGTTACAAACGTTGATTCCGCTTGGAAAATTGATGTTATGTGTTTACCTGACGATGGCGCTGTTTGTGTTTTTAGTTTTAGGAAGTATCTTGAGATATTATAAAATTAGTATTCTTTCGATTTTAAAATACATTAAGGAAGAACTTTTATTGGTTCTTGGAACTTCATCTTCTGAAGCCGCTTTGCCAAGTATTATGGTGAAATTAGAACAAATGGGCTGCAGTAAATCTGTGGTAGGTTTGGTGATTCCAACAGGTTATTCATTTAATCTCGACGGAACTTCGATTTACTTGTCAATGTCGGTGATATTTTTGGCGCAATTGTATGATGTACATTTGAGTTTTTTCGAAATACTGAGCGTAATCGGAATCCTGATGGTGACTTCAAAAGGTGCTGCGGGTGTTACCGGAAGCGGATTTATAGTTCTGGCGTCGACTTTGACGGCTTTGCATAAAATTCCGGTCGAAGGTTTGGCCTTTTTACTGGGCGTTGATAAATTTATGAGTGAAGCCCGAGCCATAACAAATTTGATAGGAAATACAGTCGCGACAATTATAATTTCGAAATCAGAACGTGATTTTACAGAGTTGAATCTGGAACCTGTTTTGGAGGAATAATTTGGTTTGCGTGATGGCATGCGGGTGACACGGATTCGCTTTCGCTAAAGCACGGATTTAGGCGGATTTTTTTATTCTCATTTTTGTCATCCTGAACGAAGTCGAAGGAACGCAAGTAGCTCCGCAATTTATTGGAATTTAAAATTTGGAATTTATGAAAACAAGAATAGGAATTTTAGGACTTGGCGGAGTTGGGGGTTATTTTGGCGGACTTTTGGCAAAAGCTTATTTAGAATCGGATGCGGTTGAAATTGTTTTTATTGCGCGTGGAGAAACTCAAAAGGTGATTGCTCAGGACGGATTAAAAATCGTTACAGATGAAAGTGAAATTATTGTTCGTCCAAAATTGGTTTCGAATAATCCGGATGAAATTGGTGAATTAGACTATTTAATCTGTGCCACGAAAACTTATGATATTGAAGAAAGCCTTCTTTCGCTAAAAAAAAGCATTGTTCCTAAAACGGTTATTCTTCCACTATATAATGGCGTTGATGCACCGGAACGTATTCAGAAATTATTTCCTGAAAATGTAGTTTTGGAAGGTTGTGTTTATATTGTTTCGATGATTTTTTCGCCTGGAACGATTCGGAAAATAGGATTTTTTGAAAAGTTGTTTTTTGGTTCTAAAACCGCTTCAAAATCAAAATTAGAAGAATTGCAAAGTATCTTTCAAAAAGCAAAAATTGAAAGTTATTGTGTTGAAAATATTGAAGAAACGGTTTGGGAGAAATTCATTTTTATTTCGGCATTGGCATCTGCAACTTCTTATTTGAATGAGAATATTGGCGAGATTTTGAGTAACAAAGCTTCTAAAAAACTTTATGCCAAATTACTGCATGAAATTGCCGCTGTTGCGAAAGCTAAAGGGCTGAAATTGCCAGATGATATTGTAGCGCAAACCATTTTAAAATTAGAAAAATCGCCAAAAGAAGCGACTTCGTCTATGCACAGAGACTTATTGGCGGGTAAAAATACAGAGGCAATTTCGTTGACACAATTTGTGGTAAAAGAAGGTGCTAAATACAATGTTGAAACACCTTTTTATAAAAAGATTGCAAGTGTTTTGTTGTCAGAATAAATTATGACTCATCTTTTGTGGTACGTACTAAACTGATTCCGGACATAAAGAATACGATACCAAGAATGCCGTAAATAATCAGTGATTTAATATCTCTTGTTTCTCCGGATGTGCCAGCGAATATTACAGCGGTGTAAATAAGACCAACTATACCAAGAATGGTTAACAAGCCTCCAAAAAATCTTTTTAGGTTCATGATTTCTAGTTTTTAATGTTCATTACAAATGTATTAGATAAACATTTTTAGCTGTTATACAATTGTTTATGAGATTTATATGATTTGCAGTACTATATTGTAAAGCAAAAGCTATTACAAAAAAGCTGTCTTGATTTAAATTTTAAGTAAGTTTGATAAAATAAAGTCAACTTAATATTTATGCCACAACTATACAGGAGATTAAAAAAATTATTCGTTCTTTTTATTTTGATTACAGCTTCAAATAGTAATGCACAAAAAATTCGCCCTTTTGTGGGAGCTGGGGCTTTTATGCATTTGTATTCGTTTGAAAAAGATTTACAATCATCACCAGCTATTAGTTTTTCTACAGGTTCAGAATATAGAGCGACTAGTTTTTTATCGCCAGAAATAGAGGTCAATTATATGTTTGGTAACTTTAAAGATAGGATCGATTCAAATAAAATAACAAATAGCACAAATACTTCTGATAGATCTTTTTCGACTGTAAATTTTAGTTTTACTCCTAAGATACTTTTGGGAGGCTGTGAGCAATCATCTTCTTGTATTTATCTGCAAATACTTCCTAAATATATGGTTTCATTAATTGATGTTACAGAAACTAAAGGCAATAATACATTAGGTTCATCTATAACTGAAAGAACTTTATCAGTATGGAAACAAAATTTTGGATTGGGTATTGGGCTTGTGGTTAATTTTGATTCTTGGTATTCAAATTCTTTGGCAATTAATTTATGTTACAATACAATTAACGTATCCGAACCTTTTAATCAATTAAATCCAGATACAGGAAAAACTGATAATGTTGGTGTTTATGGATTAGAATTTAAATATTATTTTGGTCTAAAACGTTCTAAATAGAGTTAAGATGAAGGTTTTTCTATTTTAAATTCTAAGCCAATATTACGAACACTTTCAATTTTGATTTTAGGATCTGAATTAAAATATTTTCTAAGCCTGCTGATAAAAACATCCATACTTCGTCCGGAGAAATAATCATCTTTTTTCCAGATAGACATTAAAATTTGGTCCCTTTTTAATAACTGATTATGGTTCAGATATAAATACTCAATAAGAGAAGCTTCCATTTCTGTGAGCTGCTGGACATGATTTTTATTATTGAGAGTTAATCTTTCATTATCAAAGATATAAGAACCAATTTCGATTATATTATTTCCGTTGAGAGTTCTCTTTTGTTCAATTCTCTTTAGAATATTTTGCAACCGCAGAACCAGTTCGTCAACTTCAAAGGGTTTTATGATATAGTCGTCTGCACCTAGTTTTAAGCCAATGATTTTGTCTTCTTTTAACTTTCTTGCCGTTAGAAAAATAAAAGGAATCTCAGGATTGATTGTAATTATTTTTTCGGCCAATGAAAATCCGTCCATTTTTGGCATCATGACGTCAAAAATACAAATATCAAAAGTTTGGTTTTTAAAATAGTCTAAAGCTATTTCTCCATTTTCTGCCCAGATTACTTCAAATTGATGCAGTTCTAAATACTGTTTTAAAATGGCAGCAAAATCAAAATCGTCTTCGGCTAAAAGTAGTTTTTTCAAAATATGGTAATTAAACTTTTAATAAAATAGTAAACTGAGTTCCTTTTCCCAAATCACTCACAACGCTAACAGAACCCTGATGCGCTTTTATAATTTGATTGACATAATACAACCCTAAACCTAGTCCTTTTGTGTTATGAAGATTTCCTTGTTCTACGCGATAGAATTTTTCAAAAAGAAGGGATTGTTTGTTCTTTTCGATTCCAATTCCATCATCCTCAATACTAATTGAAAATTGATTTTGGACTATTCTTGTTTTTATCGTAATCGTATTTGAACCATATTTTACAGCATTTTCCAAAACATTTAAAAAAGCCGTTGTCAAATGGAATTTATCTAAAACTAAAATTGTTTTCTGTGTTTGAAAATCAGTTTTAAGATTGATTTTTGGAAATGTAATTTTAAAATCATTTATAATCGAAAGCAGAAAATCTTCGGTTTCTATTCTTTCTTTTTGCAATTCAATTTCGTTTTCTGCAAGCGAATTTGCCATAACCTGATCGATTAAATGCTGTAAACGATTGTTCTGACGTGAAATTGTATTGACAATCGAATTGAAATTATCATCATTATCACGAATATTTTTTTGCTCCAGAATTTTGGTTGAAATTCCTAAAGTTGCCAAAGGCGTTTTAAGTTCATGTGTAATATTATTGATGAAATCGGTTTTTACATCGCTTACTTTTTTCTGTTTGATTAAAGCTTTAATCGCAATTACAAAAAGCGTTATAAGCGTTAAAATCGATAATAAAGACAAAATCAAAACAAACATCATTCGTCTTAGAATAATCATTTCCCAGTCGATTACAGAAACATACATCGAATCTTCTGTCAATAATTTATAATCCTGATTTTCAAAGGTTCCGTTTGTGGTTCCAACGTAACTTCGAACTAGAAAAGCATGATTTAAAGAAACCAGATTTCCGTATAACTTGTTTTGGATAAAAGGCTTTTCAGAGAAAATAGTGTCTGCTTTTTTTGTGTTTTGATACAGAATAAATTTATTCAGTACTATGGCAAAATCAATGTTAAGATTAGGTAAGTCTCTTTCAAATTTGCGTTTGATTTTCTGTGTCAATACATCCTGAAATTCATTGCCAAGAATACCGTTTTTAATATCAAGTTTGGTCTTTTTTCCTTTGATATAATTCTCAGATAAACTTTTATAAAGAGCTTCTTTTTTAGAAACAATTACCGAGTCGATATCGCTGTAATTATTTGAGATCTGAGCGATTTCATTTTTGATTTCGGTATGAAACTGTGCCACTTTATAATCGTAAGTTGTTTTTACCAAATAACATTGAACCGTTGAAAGAACGATCAAAGCGATGACAGAAAATGCGATTAATAAATTGATTCTTTGTTTCATTACTTTTTATGGCTCGCGGATGACGCGGATTAAACGGGTTTACATGGAATTTTATGCTAGGCAGGATTAAGAGACTTTGCAGATTTCTACAATAATTGAATCTGTGCAAATCCTTTTAATCCGTAAAATCCGTGGGCAAATTTTCAAGTCAAAAATAATGCTTTTATAGAACAAAAAGCACGTTAACTCCGCATTAACCTTCAATTAACCTACAGAACTCTTTTTTCGAAGCACTTTTGCAGTGTTTCAATCTAAAATCAATCAAAAAATGAATGTTTATTTGCCTTTAAAACTTATTCTAATTGTACTCTTATTTTGTTTTTCTCTTATTGGAAATGCTCAAACGGAAACTCCGAAAGACAGTATTTCCAATAAATTGAATGAAGTTGTAATCTCTCAGAATAAAAAAACTTTTACCAATACAAACGGAAATATAAAAGTAGATGTTGCCAATTCTATTTACAGTTCAATCCCTAATTCAGTTGATTTATTGGCAAAATTACCAACGGTTCAAATAAGCTCAGACAAAGAAAGTATTACAGTTGTTGGAAAAGGAAGTCCGTTGATTTATATCGACAATCAAAAAGTAGGAATGAATGATTTGAATGCTTTGGCTGTTGCCGATATTAAAACCATCGAAATCATTCAGAATCCTTCTTCTAAATATGAAGCCGAAGGACGTTCTGTAATTTTAATTACAAGAAAATTTAGTAAAAAAGATAGTTTCAAAACCGAGATTTCTGAGGTGGGTTCATTCAAAAAGAACTATAATAATTATCTGGGATTTAATTCTACTTTCAAGAAGAATAAACTGGAATTGAAAGCTAATTTTAATTACAATCGACTGAATCCGTGGGAAAGTCATAGTATCGATTATCAAATTCCAACGGCTGACATTGCGTCTAAATATGATGTCTCGGCCGAAACCACACGAAATCAATATGTTTTTGGTGCAGGTTTGTTTTACAAAATAAATGAAGACGATTATTTTTCGTTTAGTGTCAATAGTAAATTGCAATCGGATACTTTTCCGATTAATACAATAACAAATAATAAGAATAAAGATGTTGTTAATAATGTGGTGACTTTTACAGATAATGATAGTAAAAAGAATTTTGTAAACTCCTTTTTAAATTATCAGAAGAAAATAAAACCAATTGACGCACAGGTTTTTGCAGGCTTACAATATTCTAATTTTGATCAGTCATTGTATACCGATGTAAATAATAATTTTAATGATACCCAATTTGAACAAGCACAAATCAGAGATCAAAAATTTAAAATCAATTATTTTTCAGGAAGAATTGATGTAGAGAAAAAGTTTAAGAATGAAATGAAATTTGAGTTTGGAGGATTATATTCAGCTGCAAATTCTAAATCTGATGTGGCTATTTTTTATACCGAAACTGGTCAAGATGAATTAAGCAATTATGATTTTAAAGAGGAGAATTTATCCGGATATTCGCAATTGTCAGGCAAGATTAAAAAAGTCGATTTTTCACTTGGTTTCAGAGTTGAGAACTCAAACATAATTGGGAAGTTTAGAACTGATGCCGTACCATTGCTCGAAATAAATTACACCAATTTTTTCCCAAAAGCACAGTTTACATTTCCAATAGATAGTACAAAAAGTATTTCTGTAAATTATGCAAGAAGTATTTCAAGACCTAATTATTCCTCATTAAGTCAGGGTGCAACGTATATAAATCCTTATTTTTTATATGCCCGAAATATTAATTTAGGTCCAACATTTAACAACGAAATTGCTACCGCTTTTCAATATCATGACAAGTCAGTTAAATTTAGTTATTACGAAACTAAAGATCCTGTTTACAATAGTTTTTCTTTTGATGATCAAACTAATATAATGACTTTTAAAGATATCAATTTTGATAAAAGTTCTGGGTTTTCAGTTGATTTTACGCTGCCGTTTACTTATAAATTTTGGACTACGACAAATTCTTTGATTTTTATTTTAGAAAAAGTTGAAGATAAATCTGCAGAATTTCTGGCCTCAAAACCTTATTCTTATTATAGTTCAAATAACGATTTTAAGCTTCCAAAAGAATATTCATTTGTTTTAAATTTTTGGGGATTAACAAAACAATATACTGGGGTTTTTGAGACAAATCCCAGATTTATTGTTGATGCGGCGGTTTCAAAAACTTTCTTGAAGAATTGGAATTGTACTTTAAGCTGCAATAATATTTTTAAAAATAATATTGAAACCGAAAAATTCACAATCAATAATGTAAATTCTAAAGCGAGATATGTTGTCGATAATCATTTGATTTCAATTGCCATAAAATACTCTTTTGGAAAGGTAAAAGAAACCGAATTTAAAGAGAAAAATAACGATGAAAATCAAAATAGGGTTAATTAAATCAAGTTGGTATTTTAATCAGATTACGAATTAGAGATTTACCAAAAACAAGTAATTGTTTTTTGTTTTTTTGTTCCATCGGAACATTTCATTGGTAGAAAAAAATGTTTGCGATTTTATATCATTCCGTAGGGATGTTTGAGATATTGTATGTCGATTGTTTACGAATCAAACGTTCCTACGGAACGTAAAAAAAGCCGTATTTATTGGGTTACCAACGAAATGTTCCGATGGAACAAAAACATTTTAAAATCAATTTGTTGTGTTTTTCTAAAATCTTTAATTTATAATCTGGATTAAAATACCAACTTGAATTAATTAGATAAAACAAAAAATCCCTTGAAATTTTCAAGGGATTTTTTTTATGTTTAAAAACGAAATTATCCTTCGTCTTCTTCTGTTACTTTTATAGAATTATCCGGAAGTTCTTCATCGTCATCTGTTGAGTTCAATTCGAAGAAACTAAAGAAAGATCCACCGTAGTTTTTCTGGAAAGAAAAATTACTTAAATGCTCCATTTTAGTATATTTTGAATGCTCGATGATCATCATTCCGTCTTCGTGAAGTAATTCTCTTTCGAAAACCGTTAGAACAATTTTTTCAAAAGCATTCTGATCTAATCCGTAAGGAGGATCGGCAAAAATAATATCGTATGATGTTTTACAGTTTTCAAGAAACTTGTACACATCACTTTTTGTAGCAGCAATATTAAAGTCATATTCTGAAGCTACTTGTTTGACAAATTTTACGCATCCAAAATCTCCGTCAACAGAGGTAATTGGCGCACTTCCGCGTGAAGCGAATTCGTAACTGATATTACCCGTTCCTGCAAATAAGTCTAAAACCTTTAAGCCTTCAAAACTAAAATGATTATTCAAAACATTAAATAATGCTTCTTTACTCATGTCAGTCGTTGGTCTTACAGGAAGGTTTTTTGGCGGGAAAATTCGGCGTCCTTTGTATTTTCCTGAAATGATTCTCATGATTGAAATAAGATATAATGTTTTTGATTTTGTGCAGTTGAAAAGCTATTTCTTTGCTGTAAAGTGTCGACATTCATAAATGATATATAGCGAATGTACTTATACGCAATGGCATAAAATGGGTCGTTCTCGTCTATTGTACCTAATAACTCAAGAGGGAAAATTTCTGGATTTAAGTTCAATTGCTCGGCAGTAAATAGAATATAATAGATAAAATCCTCGGGTGTTTGATATTCAAACGAATTGAATAACAGTAATTTCTGATTTTGTACTATGATAATTTCAAAATGGCCAGGATTGAAATTAATAACCATTTTTTTCTCATCATGGTTTCGCGAAGCGTCTAATATTTTTTCGACCAAAATACTATTAGCATGTTTGTAATCGAAAGTACCAAACTGATCAATAAAAAAGTTGTTAATATTCACGTACGGAATATAAACCGAATTCATATGATAATTTGAAATCTGATCGTATGCAAAAAAATCAGTTTCAAAAACCTTTGTGTTGTATTGTAGGTAACTTCCAAGATAGTCTTCGTCAAACAAAGGCGTTGGTACAAATGTCGAAAGATTATTGTTGTGAATGACCAAAACTTCGTCGTACGTATCTTTTAACTCCGGATTATTTTTGAAAGCATCGCCAAAAAGCTCTTCAATTTTGGTCGCTTTATGAAAAGGATCAAACTGAATTTCTTTTAGAGAAGTTATTGTATTATTTAAAGTATCAAAACAACAAAATGACAATCCGGTCAGGGAAACCTGGATAGAAAGCTTTTTGTATTTTTTTGAAGTAATATTAGTATTTTGCAATGACATATTGATTTACAATTCGTTACCTGTTTTACAAGAATGAATTTAAGGCGACCACAAACTTACAAATTAAAAAGCAACAATTATAATTGCAATTTCGAAAAACAATTTTAATTAGGCTTTAAAATAGAGTTAAGAAAAAGTTTAGGACCTGTTCTTTTACCATATAAGTAGTATAAGTTCTTTAAATTGATGTGAATTAAACGGATTCGCTTTAGCGAATCAGTAAAATCAGCGTCTAATTTTGACGCAGATAAAACTGATTTACTTCGTAAAAATGCGGATAAAAACGGATTTGCTTTGCAATAATTGTATTTTTTAAAAGCTTAACTTAATGACATTGGGCTTCGGGATTAAAAAATTGGAATTTTATAAATTGATATTGATGTTTAAAAGCCCGTACTTTGTATTTCAATTTTACCTTATGAATTCATCACTGTTTTACGGCGTTTTACAAAAAAAGTTTCCATTTGCACCAACTTACAAACAGGATATTTTTTTTCAGAAAATCGCTATTTTCTTAACGGATACACATAACGATACCATTTTTGTATTAAAAGGATATGCGGGAACGGGAAAAACAACCGTGATTTCGACTATCGTAAATAATTTGGGAGATATCAATAAAAAATTTGTTTTGCTGGCACCAACCGGACGTGCGGCAAAAGTAATTGCCAATTATTCGAATACGCCAGCTTTTACGATCCATAAAAAAATATATTTCCCTAAAAAATCGGCTGGCGGAGGCGTAGCTTTTACCAAGCAATTGAACAAACATAAAAACACCATTTTTATCGTCGATGAGGCATCGATGATTTCAGATAGTAATTCGGACTCTAAATTGTATGATAACGGATCACTTCTCGATGATTTGATTCAGTATGTATATTCCGGAACCAATTGCAAAATGATTCTTTTGGGAGATACTGCACAGTTGCCTCCAGTAAATTTAGATATTAGTCCAGCGCTTGATACACAGACTTTAGCAATTCATTATAACAAAGAAATCGAGCATATAGAACTTGATGAAGTAATGCGTCAGGAGGAAAGTTCGGGGATTTTGTTTAACGCGACCGAACTTCGTGAATTACTAAAAGAAAGTTTTATTACCGAGTTTAAATTCAATGTCAAAAAGTTCAAAGACATTGTTCGTTTAACGGATGGTTACGATATTCAGGATGCGATTAATTCGGCATACAGCAATTATAGTATTGAAGATACAGCGTTTATAGTGCGTTCGAATAAAAGAGCAAATCAATATAATGAGCAAATCAGAACGAGGATTTTGTTTAAAGAAAGTGAACTTTCTGTGGGCGATTTTCTGATGGTGGTTAAGAATAATTATTTCTGGTTAAAAGAAACTGACGAAGCCGGATTTATTGCCAATGGTGATATTATTGAAGTTTTAGAATTATTCGGAATCAAAGAATTATACGGTTTTAATTTTGCGAAAGTAAAAATCAGAATGGTCGATTATCCGGAGCAAAAGCCTTTTGAAACCGTTTTACTTTTGGATACCATAAAAAGTGAATCTCCATCATTAACCTACGAAGAATCAAATCGTTTGTATGAGGAAGTAATGAAGGATTATGAAAATGAAACTACAAAATATAAGAAGTTCCAGAAGGTAAAAGAGAACGAGTATTTTAATGGTTTACAAGTAAAATTCTCTTATGCAATTACGTGTCACAAATCGCAAGGAGGGCAGTGGAACACGGTTTTTATTGAACAGCCGTATTTACCAAACGGAATCGATCGCGATTACATACGCTGGCTTTATACCGCTATGACACGTGCCAAAAATAAGTTATATTTGATAGGATTTAAAGACGAGAGTTTTATAGAATAGTTTTTTTGCCACGAATTTCACGAATGAGCACGAATTTTTTTTTAAAGTAATATGAATTATATTCATTGAATTACTTTTAATAAATATGCATAACTAGAAAAATTGCCACAGAGAATTAATTAGTGAAAATTAGTGAAATTCGTGGCAAAAAAATCTAAATATAATGACAACACTAAACGATTTACATTCGATTTCGTCTACGTTTTCGAATACAGATAAAATGCCGGTTCTGTTTTTAGGACACGGAAGCCCGATGAACGCGATTGAAGAAAATCAGTTTGTGGCTGGTTTCCGAAATCTGGCTAAAACATTGCCACAGCCGAATGCTATTTTGTGTATTTCGGCGCATTGGTTTACGAATGGAACCAAAGTTACTGCAATGCAAATGCCAAGAACTATTCATGATTTTGGAGGATTTCCGCAAGCATTATTTGATGTTCAATATCCCGCAAAAGGAAGTCCGGAATTGGCCGCAGTAACTAAAAAAATATTAGAACCTGTTCACGTTGATTTAGACGAGCATTGGGGTCTAGACCACGGCGCCTGGAGTGTGATCAAGCATTTATATCCGGAAGCAAATGTTCCGGTAATTCAGTTGAGTATTGATTATACCAAATCAGGACAATATCATTTTGAGCTGGCTCAGAAGTTACAATCGCTGCGTCACAAAGGAGTTTTAATTATCGGAAGCGGAAATATCGTTCACAACTTACGTTTGGTTGACTTCAGAAATTTCGATAAAGATAATTACGGTTTTGATTGGGCAATTGAAGCACGAGAAACGATCAATAATTATATATTAGACGAAAATTTTCAGCCTCTAATAGATTTTGAAAAAATGAATAAAGCGATTCAATTGGCGATTCCAACTCCGGATCACTATTTGCCTTTGCTGTACACTTTAGGTTTAAAAGAAAAATCAGAAGATTTGACTTTGTTCAACGATAAATTACTAGCCGGTTCTTTGAGTATGACATCAGTAAAAATCATGTAATATAACTTCGCGAATCTTTGTGCAACTTTGCTTAAAAATTCTACCGCAAAGCACGCTAAGATTTGATCTCGTATTAGGTTGATAAAACACAAAGTTCGCAAAGTAAGGTTATCCACAAAGCTTTGCGAACTTTGTGTTTTTTTAAACCTTGCAGATGAAAAAACTTTGCGTGCTTTGCGGTAAAGGTTTCACAAAGATTCACGACGTTTTTTTATTTGCCATTCTCTAGATTATAAGCATATAAATATCCGTCAGCACTTCCAAAAAAGATCGTGTTGTTGTTTATAAAGGGCGATGAAACAATTGATCCTAATTGGTAAAATTGATCCATTACTTTTTTGTTGTTATCATATAGCGAAAGATCTTCGTTTTGTCCTGTATATCCAAAATCTAAAAAATCATTTTTTAATGTAGAAGAAGCAAATTGCTTGCGATTATCAGTACTTATAAAATTAGATTTTTTGCCATTAGAACGTAAATCCAAAGAGAAGAAATTACCTGTAAAATCACCAAAATATATCGTGTTCCCTGCAATTGCTGGAGAAGTATAAACATAACCATTGGCTTTGAAACGGTATTTTTCGGCTCCGGTTTTGGCATCCAGCGCCAATAAAGCATAAGTATCTGATGTTCCTACATAAACCGTATTATCCTTAATAACTGCAGAACTTAATATCCAGGAACTTTGAGCGTCATATTTCCAGATTAGTTTTCCGGTTTTGGCATCTAAAGCAAAAAAGAACGGTTCTCTGGCTCCAAAATAAACTTTTCCATCAGAAACCGCTACAGACGATTGAATGCCTTTAAAACCCGTTTTTGTTCCTGTTGGGAAATTCCATAGTTCTTTACCTGTTTCAATGTTCAAAGCATATAATGTTGCATCCCAACCTCCAATATAAACTTTATCCTGATCGATTACAGGAGTTCCGTGAATTGGTCCGTTGGTTTTGAATTTCCATTTTAAAGCGCCTGTTTTGGCATCAACTGAATAAACATTTCCATCACTGCTTCCGAATAAAACTACTGCTGATTTTCCTTTTTCATACACAACAGGAGATGATAAGTAAAAATCCCATAGATCATCCATATATTGTGTTTCTGGTTTCATTCCGTCTATACCGGTTGCGCCAAGCCAGTGTTCTCCACCGGTTTTGAATTTCCAGATTAATTTTCCGTTTTCAGTATTTATGGCGTAATAATTTCCGTCGAAACTGCTAAAATAAAGGATGTTTTCAAAAGTACTTAACGAACTGTGAATCGCTCCGTCAGTTTTGAATTTCCATTTTGTTTCTCCTGATTTTTCATCAATAGCATAAAGAAATCCGTCTTCACTGCCAATATAAACTACGCCGTTTTTTACCAGTGGCGAAGCAAAAATTTTACCATCGGTTTTAAATTTCCACTTTAAGTCGCCAAGTGGCTGATATCCTTTTCCATCAAAAATGGGATTCGAAAATGCATTAATTATTTTAGGATTATTTTTTTGGCTTAAAGCAGAATTAAGAAAAAATAAATTCAATAAAAGCAGTATCAGAATCGACGGTTTTTTCATGATGTTTTTTCTTATAAATATAATTATTTTGTAATGCATTAGACTTTAGTTGTTTAAAAAATATGTTATAAATATCTTTTTTTAACTTGATCATGAATTGGTATATTTGTTTAATATGGAAATAGTAGAGAAGCAAATTAAAGTTTATAAAACATCTGGAAAAGTTTTTTTAAAACCATTGGCCCTTTGGGGGTTATTGATAATAATTCTTGCTGCCACTCTTGCATCTGTAGAAATAATTCTCATTTGGTTTGGAGGTATTGCAATTATCGGAACAATTGCGTTTCTGGTGTCGGGAACTTTAAAAATTACAATTGATTCAAATAAGAAGCTTGTAACTATAGAAAAAACAAATTTTCTTGGTAATTTATTGGAAACAAAAGTTTACTTATTGAATCGATATCATTTTAAAATTACTTCCAGAACATCTTATAGAAGTGGTAAACATTATTTTTTTTCGTTTAGAGATACCAGTTATAAAGGTGGAGAGCTGTATTATACTGACGTTCATTATACAGATGAATATTCTACTGGAGGGTTTTCTAAAAAGACGGTACAATTAATAGAAAATGATATTCAAAAAATACAGGATAAAAAAGTTTAGTTTTATCTGATAAATTCAAATTGAAAAAATAATTAAAAATGAAAATAATAGCTGTAATTCCGGCGAGATATGCATCAACACGTTTTCCTGCTAAATTGATGCAGGATTTGAGTGGAAAAACCGTGATTTTAAGAACTTATGAAGCAACTGTTGCAACAAAACTATTTGATGATGTTTTTGTGGTAACTGATTCTGATTTAATATTTGATGAAATTGTAAATCACGGCGGAAAAGCCATTATGAGCATCAAAGAACACGAATCAGGAAGTGATAGAATTGCTGAAGCTATTGCAAATTTAGATGTTGATATTGTTGTAAATGTGCAAGGCGATGAACCTTTTACAGAAGCTGGACCTTTAGAACAGGTTTTATCTGTTTTTAAAAATGATGAAGATCGCAAGATTGATTTGGCTTCGTTAATGCGTGAAATCACGAATGAAGACGAAATCAACAATCCTAATAATGTAAAAGTGGTGGTTGATCAATCACAGTTTGCTTTATATTTTTCTCGTTCAGTAATTCCATATCCTAGAGATAAGGATGTTGGTGTGCGTTATTTTCAGCATATCGGAATCTATGCTTTTAGAAAACAGGCTTTGTTAGACTTTTATAGCTTACCAATGAAGTCTTTGGAAGCTTCGGAGAAGTTGGAGCAACTACGTTATTTAGAATTCGGGAAACGTATTAAAATGGTCGAAACAACTCATGTAGGAATCGGAATTGATACTGTTGAGGATTTAGAGAAGGCTAGGGCTATTTTGAAGTCTTAGTTTGTGGGGAATGGTACGCGGATGACACGGATTCGCTATCGCGAAGACGCGGATTTTAAGCGTTTTTTTTATGCTTATTTTTATCAGACTGAGGGAAATCTTAGATTGCGTGATGGCATGCGGATGATACAGATTTACTAATGCGAAAACACGGATTATATTATGGATAGAAAAACTAAAGAATATGTAATTCAAAAATTGAAATGGCCTATTGGTTATTTTGATTATGTTGGAAATTATTTTGTTTTATTTATGCCTTTATTATTGATTTATGCTGGTATAACTAATTACGAAAGAGATAATGACGGACCGTTTTTGATATCAGTTGGAATGATTTTCTTGATTTATATCGTTTTTAGAATTGAATCCGAACGTAGATTTAAGGAATTAATTATAACAAAAGATTTGTCTACAAATGAAATTGGAAAATTGTTGCAAAGAAATAAATGGATTTTGACTGATCAAGGAGATGGAACTTTGAGTTTTTATACAAATTCTTCTCTATTTTCTGATGGTCAAAAGGTCACAATAATTAAAGTTGCAAAAGAAAAAATATTGATTAATACTTTGCCTGCCGGAAGAGCTCCATTTACTTTTTTTAAAGAGAAGCTTAATTATGAAGAAATAAAAAAGATTTTACAAGTATAAATGAAAAGCTCCAGATTATTATAATTTGGAGCTTTTTTTATATTGAAACCGAACTAAATTCTTAGTATAAACTTGGGTATTTAGATGGATTAACTTCATGCATCATTGAATAAACTTTCTCGAAAATATCTTCGGCAGAAGGTTTAGAAAAATAGTCTCCATCAGTTCCATAAGCTGGTCTGTGTTCTTTTGCAGCAAGAGTTTGTGGTTTGCTATCTAAATAATTATAAGCGTTTTGCTCTTCCAGAATTTGTTGCAAAATAAATGCTGAAGCTCCTCCGGGAACATCTTCGTCGATTACTAAAAGACGATTTGTTTTGGCGATACTTTTTACAATATCTTTATTAACATCAAATGGAAGTAGGGACTGAATATCGATTACTTCGCAATCAATTCCTAAATCCAATAATTCAATTGCAGCTTGTTCTACTAATCTTAAAGTCGATCCGTAAGAAACTAAAGTAATATCTGAACCTTCTTTTAGGGTTTCAACTACACCAATTGGTGTTTTGAATTCTCCAAAATTAAGTGGTGTTTTTTCTTTTAAACGGTATCCATTCAAACATTCGATTACTAAAGCTGGTTCATCAGTCTCTAAAAGAGCATTGTAGAATCCTGCAGCTTGCGTCATGTTTCTAGGAACCAGAACGTGAATTCCGCGAATAGCGTTAATAATCATTCCCATTGGAGAACCAGAATGCCAGATACCTTCAAGACGGTGACCACGGGTTCTGATAATTAATGGTGCTTTTTGTTTTCCAACAGTTCTATATTGAAGTGTAGCCAAATCATCACTCATGATTTGAATCGCGTACAATAAATAATCTAAATACTGAATCTCAGCAATTGGGCGTAAACCTCTTAAAGCCATCCCAATACCTTGTCCAAGAATAGTTGCTTCACGAATACCAACATCGGCAACACGAAGTTCACCGTATTTTTCCTGCATACCTTCAAGGCCTTGGTTTACGTCACCAATATTTCCTACGTCTTCACCAAAAATTAAAGTTTCTGGATATTTGGTAAACAAAGCGTCAAAATTGTCACGTAGAATCATACGTCCGTCTGAATCCGGTTTTGCATTTTCAGCATATTGAGGAAGTACTTTTTGTACAGAGAATACATTTTTGTCAGAATCGGAGTATAAGTTACTGCTGAATCTTCCTTGTGTAATTCCAATATAATTGGTAATCCAGTTTGATAATAAAACTTTACTATTTGGAACTTCGATAAAGCGTAAAATTTTTCTTGCGATAACAAGCATTTCCTTTTTTAGAGGTGATTTTATAGCGCTTAATTCCGAAATATATTTTTGGATTCTTTCTTTATGATTGATACTTGCCGCAGCAATTTGCTCCAATAATACTAAAAGATTTTTTTGATCTTCGATAATTGGGTCTATGAACGAGTTCCACGCTTCTTTTTTAGCTTCAAGAACTTCTTTTTTCAATTCAAAATCAATTTCAGCTAATTCCTCAGGCGATGCAATATTGATGGCGATCATCCATAAACGCATCTGACGAATACAGTCGAAATCTTTTTCCCAAGCAAGTCTTTCTGCATTTTTGTAACGTTCGTGAGAACCTGATGTTGAGTGTCCTTGTGGTTGTGTTAATTCGTTTACGTGAATTAAAACAGGAATATGTTCTTCACGCGCGATTGCACCGGCTCTTTCATAAGTAGAAACCAGCTCAGCATAATCCCAGCCTTTAACTCTAAAAATATCGTAACCTTTAGCGTCTTCGTCGCGTTGGTACCCTTTTAGAATTTCAGAGATATTTTCTTTGGTAGTTTGATGTTTAGCGTGAACCGAAATTCCGTATTCATCATCCCAAACACTCATTACCATCGGAACTTGTAAAACTCCGGCAGCATTTATAGTTTCAAAAAACAAGCCTTCAGAGGTACTTGCGTTTCCTATAGTTCCCCAGGCAACCTCATTTCCGTTTACAGTAAATTTGTCTTTGGTTGTAATACCATCAACATTTCTGTAAATTTTTGAAGCCTGAGCCAATCCCAATAATCTTGGCATTTGTCCTGCTGTTGGAGATATATCTGCGCTTGAATTTTTTTGTTTTGTTAAGTCTTTCCAAGACCCGTCTTCGTTTAAACTGTGCGTTACAAAGTGCCCGCCCATTTGTCTTCCGGCAGACATTGGATCAAAATCTAAATCAGTATGACCGTATAAACCTGCGAAAAATTGCTTTGGAGTCAATTCGCCAATTGCCATCATAAAAGTTTGATCGCGATAGTATCCGGAACGGAAATCTCCGTTTTTAAAGGCCTTTGCCATAGCAAGCTGTGGCACCTCTTTTCCGTCTCCAAATATTCCAAACTTGGCTTTTCCGGTTAATACTTCTTTACGACCTAATAGACTACATTCGCGGCTGGTTACTGCAATTCTGTAATCGCTCAATACCTCAGTTTTGAAATCTTCAAATGTTAATGTAGTATTGCTTTTTTCTTTTATCATAATCTTGGAGGGTCATGTTTAGACTGCGAAATTACTTAAAAACAATCAATAATCATAATTCTTTAAAATAAATATAATTTAATTATCTGTATTTAAAATCAAAAAACTACGTACTTTTTTTGAGATATTTTTATGTATAAATTGTTTTTAATGATAATTATGCAGGTTTTTATTTAAAATTCATTTGATTAGAACCATTTTCTGGTGAAAAGATTGACTAATGTTTTTGGTGATAAAGTGATCACAAACCGTATTTTTTCGTCGTAATTTTTTTGCGAAATCTCCCAACCGTTATTCGAATAAACCGGAAAATAGAGTTCAAAGTAGTCAGGAACCAGATTTAAACGTAAGCCGCTATCATAAACAAAGCGCTCGCTTTGATGTTTATTTTTCATAAAACCTATATCGCCATACAATTCAATCCAATTCCAGATCGAATAACTGGCATTCAAAGTTGTCATCCATTGATCGGCATATCCGGGAACAATTTTTGACTTAAAACCACCTTCAGCCATCACAAATTGCTGACTAAAGAAACCAGTACTTTCAGATCTTCCATAAAAATTATAATCAAATAAATAATCTGTTGGTCTGTCTAAACCAAAACTAAAATAATCTGAGTTCGTCGTATTGTATAAAAAGCTTCCGGCGTAGAATCTTAAATTTAATTTATGATTGTTTTCGAATAATCTTCGGTATTCAATTTCGCCGGCCAGTTTCCCAAAATCTCCGGCAAACTGAAAGTCTGTCATAAAACTAAAATGATTAATTAATTCGGTTTTTGTATTAGAATAACGTGCATTGAAAATAGAATAATTTGGTTTAGAATTATCCGTTATATATTTACTCGCTTCACGATTTACAATAACCTGACGAAACATAATCAACTGTTTTCTATTGTCTCTAAAGTTTTCTTCACGAATTCGAAACTGAACCATTGGGTTTAATCTCAAATAAGTAGCATCTGGTGCGTAGTGAAAATAATTTTGACTTATCGAATATCTCACATTATACAAGGTGCTATTTCTATAATATTCACTCCACGAAAATGCCGAAGAACCAGAAAATGTTCCCGCATTTATAGAATAAGCCGGATTTATATCAAATGTAAACGGTTTGTCCAGAATCGTTTTATTATGAAAACGAACCCCAGGCGTCAAACCATCGTATAAGTTATAAGTAAGCGTAGGAATGTATAAAATCTGATTGTAATATGGATCTTCTAAATCTTTGGCAAAATTAAATTTTATCGGACGATTCGTTATGACTAAGCTTTTCAATGATTTCCAGTTGTTTCTCTGGTTGTATTCCGGAACTTCATTATCGTAGTTTATAACTATTTTATCTGCATTTTTTCGATCAAATTCATAAATCGAATCATTGTTTTTAGGTTCAATCCATTTTTTAAATACAACATCATTTTTTTTAAGTCCATAAATCGGTATCGGAACAAAATTATCTGTTTTATTTTTTATCTTAAACTGTACGCTGTCTTTAGTTCTCGAGACATTCGTAAATTTATAATCGATAATATCGCGAGAATCTATAATCGTATTAAAAAACCAACTAATGTCTTTTGCGCTATTTTTGGTTAATATTTTTTCAAAGTCATATCGATTCGTTTGCTCATTTTTGTTCAGATTATAGAATTCCTGCACACTTTTAGGAACTATATTATGATTTAAATAATCGTCCAGATAGCTTAAACTTAAACCTGCGCGATATTTACTTGCAATTTGTTCGTTGAATTTTATTAAAGTATTTTTTGGATCACCAAGCGGTTGATCCAGATTTTTTCTCGCCATTAACATATAGTAATAGCTGTATTGCTCGTTAAAAGTCAGATTTGTAATGTTATAACTGTCAAAGAGTTTCATCTCAGAAAGACGACCAAGCATCTTTTGATCCAAATGATTTTCTTCCATGTATTTCATCATGGCATAAATCTGGATTCCGTCATAAACCCAATTGTCTTTTCGGGGATCAAGACGCAAACTATTCTTTAGATAATTGTTCAGATATGTTTTCAAAAAAGTAATCTCGAATATAAAATCATCAGAAAACGGACTTATAAACGACGGTAATTGGTTTAATCCATAAAAAGGATTCCTGTCATAATCAGCCTGAGAAACCATTATTCTCTCGTGAGGATATTTCCCAATAAACTCATCTGCAAAATTAGAAACTCTATTAATGATAAGTGCTCTTTGAATCTCGTCGAGTTTTTTTGTTTTTAAATCCGAAAGGACTTCTACAATGCCATTAGTATAACTTCTGAAACTGTTTTGTTTTTCGATAAAAAAGTTAAAATCTGTTCTGTTGTTTCCGGTAAAGAGATAAGAGCTAAAAGTAGTATTCGAAGTATCTTTTGAAACCGAATTTAAATCGGTTGTAATAGAATAATTTGTTGGAATTTTTACTTCGACCTCATAATTAGTAGCTGCATTGGCAATATCCTCTAAATTGAAATTGTTGTTTTTTATAAAACTATGGTTTTCAAATCTCGCAGGACTTAAAAACCAGTTTTTTAAATTCATTCCGCCATTTTGATCAAAGCCATAACGGGTGAATTTATTACTCGGAATTTTAGAAATATAGGTAATGTGTAAATCTATTTTTTCGCCCGGACGCAATTTATGACTTAGTTTCACCACGATAAAATCAGGATTTTTTGTAGTTCTTTCCCATTCGAGTGCCATATTATCGGCATCCATCAGATTTATAATCGTAGTATTTCCTCTTTCTGCGGGTTTAGCCAGATGAAAACCCCTGTAAAATTCATCCGAAAAGCGTTTTGCAAGCGGTGTGTTTTTGTCTGAGAAAGCATTATTCCAATCGTTTAGAACGATCGAACTCAAGGTATCGTTTGAAGTATTGTAATACGTAATATCCTGTTTTACATTCAGCGTTTTAAGTTCGAGATTAACCGCCACCTCCATCTTAGACTGGTGTTGTGCGTACTGTTTTATCGGGCTTAATAAAACTAAAACAAATAATGTAATTCTATAAATTGGTTTCAAGGATAGTTCGGATATTTGTGAATATAACTTAAATTACGAGCATATAATTGTTTTGGTTTTATGTAAAAATAGCATAAAAAAAGCTGTTTTAAAAAACAGCTTTCAATTTTTGTGATACTTAACGTTATTTATTCATTTAAGCAATTATTTTCCTTTTTATTAAAGTTACATTAACTTAAATTACGATATAACTTAAAAGTTAGAAATTTGGACTTAAATCGTATTTTTTATAGAATTTATCTAGAACGTCAACTACTTCATCTTCAGTGTCTACTATTTTAAATAAGTTCAAATCTTCAGGGCTTACCGTGTGCATTTTTTCAACCAAAACCGTTTTTACCCAGTCAATTAATCCAGACCAAAATTCAACACCAACCAGAATAATTGGGAATTTCCCAATTTTCTTAGTCTGAATCAAAGTAATTGCCTCAAACATTTCATCTAAGGTTCCAAAACCTCCAGGCATAACCACAAAACCTTGCGAATACTTAACGAACATTACTTTTCTCACAAAGAAATAATCGAAATTCAGGTTTTTATCGTGATCAATATAAGGGTTAAAATGTTGTTCAAATGGCAATTCGATATTTAATCCAACCGAAGTTCCGCCGCCTAAATGTGCACCTTTATTTCCAGCTTCCATAATTCCGGGACCACCTCCTGTGATTACACCGTAACCTGCCTTACTGATTTTATAGGCAATTTTTTCAGCTAATAAATAATATTTATCATCTGGTTTTGTTCTCGCCGAACCAAAAATCGATACACACGGACCAATACGTCCCATGCTTTCATATCCATTTACAAATTCAGCCATGATTTTAAAAATCGCCCAGCTGTCATTTGTTCTAATTTCATTCCACGTTTTTTGTTTCAAACGGTCCTGAATTACTTTGTCCTCATCATTATCAAAATCTTCTAATCTCATTTTAGGTATTTTAATTATTTATATTTTTATTTCTAGCTGTGTCGTTTTTATTATTGTAATCCTGAGCGTAGTTGAAGGAGCTATTTACTTCGTCAGTTCGCTATCGCTCGTGTCCTGCTGTCCGCTATATTTTTTGCTTCCGAAGCCTCGGGACCGCCACAAAATGATGTTTCCCGACACTTCAGGGCTAGGTACCAGTTTTCAATTGAACTTTTGTTTTTATCCCCTGAAAAATTTGTCAAAATCAAAAACTTTGACAAAAAGGGCGTACTAAATTACTGCTTTTTTTGAGAATTGTTACCGAAATGAGGATTTATTAATTTAAATGTAACATTTCTTTAGCGATGTTTTTGGTTTGAGATTCATTATCAGGAGATTGGTAAATTGGAATGACTAACGGTATTTTCTAGAAATTCACTAAGTCAATTATTAAAGCTTGACTTTTCAAGAAATTTATATTTTTATTAATAGTCAATCAACTGTTGCAAAATCATTGCATATTAATACTAGATAATTTTATGTGCCTTTTTTTTCAAAAAGTTTTAATAATTGATTCAATTTATTAGAGATCTCATTTACTTGATTTGGATTTATTTTAATTTTGATTTTCAATGTAGTAGCTTTAGAATTATCTTTTTCCTTGTGTTCGTGATTATTGCTATATGTCGTATTATCGGATTCAAAAATTTGATCGATCTTAACGTTTAATATAATTGCCATTCTTTTCCATTCGTCATCTGATATTTTAATTTGTCCGTTTTCTCTCCTATTATATTGTGATTGATCCATAAATAATAGTTCAGCAAATTCTTCTTGAGATAATTTTTTTTCCTTTCGTTTGGCTTTTAATTTTAGTTTTATCATGATATATTTTAGGCTTTTATGATTGCATTAAATTTAAATAAATATAAGTTTTATTTTGTTAATATTCGCAAAAACACATAATGTGCTTTATATTCACATTTTTAATTTCAAGAAAATAAGTAATATTTGTCTTACGTTAAAATTGTCGTGATATTTTATGTAGTTTTTAATTATTAATCTTTAAATAATCCAAAATGAAAAAAATAATTTATTCTGCTATTGCATTGATGGCATTTGTAAGTGTATCAAATGCAAATACTAAAGAAAATGTTCAATATCTTGTTTCTGAAGAAAGTAAAACAGTTCAGACTGAATTAATTGCTTTTGATAAAAGTGAAACTATAGATTTAGAATCTGCTGTTGGCCCTAGTAATGTGGACAGTGATTTTGCCGGGTTTGTTTGTTGGTTGTTTAGCATGCGCTGTCAACCGATTTAATTTGTAAAAAGTAATTTAGCACAACTATAGATTTATTTATAGTTGTGCTTCTGTTATAAAATGAGTTATTATGAAAATTAAAATAAAGGAAATTTTCTTTTTAAGTATGATCTTCGTATTTTGTGATTGCTATATCTATTCACAAGAAATAAAATTGGTAGGACGATGGATAAATAGTGAAGAGTTTGCTAGTATTAATTCTATAGAATTTAGTGAAGATAATTTGGCAGTAATGTTTCAAAATGCTAACGCTTCTCCAACGTTTAGTTTTATTACAGATTTTAATAAACAACCTGTATGGATTGATATGACAGTTGTTAAAAATGGTCATGAAGTAAAGATCTTAGGATTACTAGATTTTATTAATTCTGATAAAATAAAGATGGAGCTTTTCTATGGGAACTTAAAGGAGCATCCGAGTTCTTTTTCCTTGATTAGCAATTCGCAAAGTCAATTGTATATTTTTAATAGAGTAAAATAAATGCTGAAAGTTATATTTAAATATTTTTGGGATGTTAATTTATTCAATTTTATTTACTCTTTCGTTTTAGGTATTTTATTTTTTAATTATATCTATATACCTTTTATTTTTGCAACTATTGGTACTTTTTTTGGGATTTTAAGTTTTAAATATTTTTATAGCAATGAATATTATTTCTATCATAATTTAGGATTTACTGAGCTAAGATTGAATATGACGGTTTTATTTTTTAATGTTTTTATATCAATTTTTGTTTTTGCAATTTATTATTTAGTGAAATAACATGAGCTTTTTAGAAATTAAAAATTTAAATAAATCTTTTAGAGGAAAGCAAATTCTGAAAGATTTGTCTTTAGAAATTAGTACAGGTGAGATAAATGTTATTTTTGGAAGAAACGGGAGTGGTAAATCAACTTTTCTAAAACTTATTTATGGAACTATAATTCCCGACAGCATTGAAGTTAGAATTGATGGAGAATTAATTAAAGATAATAATGTTATTTTAGATAATAGAATTGGGTACTTGCCGCAAAATAATTTTTTACCCAAGAATCTTAAAGTTTCAGAAATAATCTTGATGTATTTTAGCGATGCTAATAAACAAGATAAAGTATTTTATGCTCCTCGAATAAACTCCATTCAGAATCGAAAAATTGGGCATTTGTCTATGGGTGAAAGAAGGTATCTAGAAATTATTTTACTAGGCAATTTAAATCACAAGTTTTTATTATTAGATGAACCTTTCTCAATGGTTGAGCCATTATTTGTAGAAATAATTAAAGATTTTTTAAATACTTTAAAAGATGCAAAAGGAATAATTCTGACGGATCATTATTATCAAGATGCGATGGAAATTGCAGACAAAATTTTCTTAATAAAAGATGGTATAAAAATTAAGATTAATGAGAAAAATGATTTAATCAAACATGGATATTTGACTACTTAGAAATTAAGTAAATCTTTGTCAAAGTTTTAAAACTTTGGCAAAGATATCATGATTCTAATTCTCTAATTCTTTTTTCAAAAACTTCGCTGTATAGCTTTTTTTATTTTTAGCTACTTCTTCAGGAGTTCCTTTGGCGATTAATTGTCCGCCGCCTTTTCCGCCTTCGGGACCAATATCTATAATATAATCAGCTAGTTTAATCACGTCCATATTATGTTCGATAACCAGGATTGTATTTCCTTTATCTACCAATTTATTAATCACATCCATTAAAACACGAATGTCTTCAAAATGCAATCCGGTTGTAGGTTCATCTAAGATATAAAACGTATTTCCGGTATCTTTTTTAGATAATTCTCCGGCAAGTTTTATACGTTGCGCTTCACCACCGGAAAGCGTTGTACTTTGCTGCCCAAGTGTGATATATCCTAAGCCAACATCCTGAATCGTTTTTACTTTTCTATAAATCTTCGGAATCATTTCAAAAAACGGAACCGCTTCATCAACCGTCATATTCAATACATCCGAAATTGATTTTCCTTTGTAACGAATCTCTAAAGTTTCTCTGTTAAAACGTTTTCCCTGACACGTTTCGCATTCAACATAAACATCCGGTAAAAAGTTCATTTCGATAGTTCTAACACCAGAACCTTCACAGGTTTCGCAACGTCCGCCTTTTACATTGAAGCTAAAACGTCCTGCTTTGTAACCACGAATCATACTTTCAGAAGTCATCGTAAACAAGTTTCTTATTTCGGTAAAAACTTCTGTATAAGTTGCTGGATTCGAACGTGGCGTTCTTCCAATCGGGCTTTGGTCGATATCAATTACTTTGTCAATATGTTCCAGACCTTCAATCTTTTTATAAGGCTGTGGTTTTTTTACGCCATTAAAATAATAAGCGTTCAAAATAGGATAGAGGGTTTCGTTGATCAAAGTCGATTTTCCACTTCCTGAAACTCCCGTAACGCAAATCAATTGTCCTAAAGGCAATTCGATCGAAACATTTTTTAAGTTGTTTCCAGTTGCTCCAGACAGCTTTAAGAACTTTCCGTTTCCTTTACGACGCTCTTTCGGAATCTCTAATTTCATTGTACCATTCAAATATTGAGCGGTAATGGTGTTCGATTTTAGAGTTTCTGCCGGAGTTCCAATACTAATGATTTCTCCGCCATATTTACCTGCTTTCGGACCAATATCAATAACATAATCGGCACGCTCGATCATATCTTTATCATGTTCTACCACGATAACCGAGTTCCCTATATCACGTAATTGTTCCAAAGAATGAATCAGTTTTTCGTTATCTCTTTGGTGCAAACCAATACTTGGTTCATCAAGGATATATAAAACACCCACCAATTGTGAACCTATTTGGGTTGCCAATCGAATACGCTGTGCTTCACCTCCCGAAAGTGATTTTGAACTTCGGCTTAAAGCCAAATAATTCAAACCAACATTCATCAGGAAGTTCAAACGGTCTTTTATTTCTTTTACGACTTCTGATGCAATCAAAAGTTGTTTGTCTGTTAAATGTGCATTTAAATCCTGAAACCAAGTCGTTAGATCTGAAATATCCATATCACACAATTCAGTGATATTTTTTCCATTAACTCTAAAAAACTGCGCTTCTTTTTTCAAACGAGAACCTTCACAAACCGGACAATTAATTTCGTCCATGAAGTCTTTTGCCCAACGTTTTATAGTTGTTGATGCACTTTCGTCATATTGATTTTTGATGAAATGCGAAATTCCTTCAAAATCAATTTTATAATCGCGCGTAACGCCTAAATCTTTTGAGTTTACGGTGAATTTTTCTTTTCCGCCATGCAAAATCATGTTCATGGCTTCTTCCGGAATCTTCTCGATTGGATCTGTCAGTTTGAAACTGAATTTTTCTCCAATAACTTCTAATTGTTTAAAAATCCAAGACGATTTATATTCACCAAGCGGAGCAAAACCTCCGGCTTTAATCGATAATTTGGGATTCGGAATGATCTTTTTGACATTGATTTCGTGAACTGTTCCTAATCCATTACAATGCGGGCAAGCTCCTTTTGGGGAGTTGAAAGAGAATAAATTAGGTTCCGGATTTTGATATGAAATTCCGGTTGTAGGACACATTAAATTTCTACTGAAATAACGTACTTCATTGGTATCCTGATCTAAAATCATCAAGACATTTTCGCCATGATGCATTGCTGTATTAATACTTTCTGCCAATCGTTTTTGATTGTCTTCGGTATTTTCAATCAGCATTCGGTCAACTACAATTTCGATGTCGTGAGTTTTGTAACGATCGAGTTTCATTCCCGAAACCAAATCCTGAACTTCGCCATTTACACGAACTTTCAGGAAACCTTGCTTGGTAATTTGTTGGAATAACTCGGCATAATGACCTTTTCTGGCTCTAATAATCGGAGCGAGAATATTGATTCGTTTTCCGTTAAAATCCTGTATGATCAAATCTTTAATCTGATCATCAGAATAAGAAACCATTTTCTCGCCGGTGTTGTAACTGTAAGCATCGGCACCACGAGCGTAAAGAAGTCTTAGGAAATCATATATTTCAGTAATAGTCCCAACGGTAGAACGCGGACTTTTACTGGTTGTTTTTTGTTCAATTGCGATAACAGGCGAAAGTCCGTCAATTTTGTCGACATCAGGACGTTCTAAACCGCCAAGAAACTGTCTCGCATAAGCAGAGAAAGTTTCCACATAACGACGCTGTCCTTCGGCATAAATGGTATCAAACGCCAAAGATGATTTCCCCGAACCCGAAAGACCGGTAATTACAACCAGTTTTTCACGAGGAATGGAAATATCGATATTTTTCAGATTATGAACCCTTGCACCAAGAACTTCAATAGTATTGTCTTTTTCTAACATAATTTGAGCAAAACGCAAAGTTACCACTTTGATTTGTTCTTTTAGTACTAGAGAACAAAACTTTATGTTACAAATAGTAACAAAAAACGCTAACCTAAGTTAGCGTTTTCTTTTTCTTGTTGCCATATATTCTTCAATTGCTTCTTTGGTTGTATACCAGTTTCGACCTTCTTTATAAGCGTCTATTTTACCTGTTCTGGCAAGTAAACTAACATATTCCTGACCGTATGGAGCACTAGGTTCACTTACAATATCTATAATAGGTTGGAAATCATAACTGCTTCCCGGCATTGCATTTAAGTAAATATTGAGCGTTCGTTCTAAAGCCTGACACATCAAAAGCGTTAACTTTTGATAATTACCATTATTAGCCTGATTGAGTGCTTCATAATACTTTTTTCTATCATTTTTAAGGATTATAGCCGGAGGAAAACCACAACGCATCAAAATTAAATTCATGCTTAAACGAACCGTACGACCGTTTCCGTCAAAAAAAGGATGAATCCAAACTAGTTTATGATGGTAAATTGTTGCCAGTTCAATATCGTTTAAACCTAACGGATTTGTATTGATAAACTCAATTAATTCATCGAGATAATCTGAAACTTTATTGGCATTTGGAGGCATAAAATTAGCGCCTGAAATACGTACGCCACCGTTTCGTAAACGTCCTGCAAAATCATCTTCGATAGAACGTAAAACCAATCCGTGAATCGATAAAATATCGATACTTCTCAGGCTATAATTAGTATCAACAATCGAATACAAATAATCAATTGCTTTGTCGTGATTGTGCGTTTCAAAATGTTCCCGAAGCGATTTTCCTTTAATCGTAATTCCTTCCTGAATAACCATTTGGGTTTCACGTAAACTCATGGTATTTCCTTCGATACTGTTTGAATTGTAGGTCCATTCTAAAGATAAGCTCTCGCGAATTTTGTGTAAAGCGATATTGGGCAATGGTCTGCTATTTTGCAAATCAAGCCTTTTTTGGTACAATCGATCAAATGTCGATTGAAATTCTTCTCTGTATGTTAGGTCTATATTCCACATAATCCCACAAAGATACTTCTTAATATCGGATAACTCTAATTTTTAACTTATCCGATATTAAGCTTACTCAATTGTCATAGAACGCAGTTTGGTTCTATAGGCTTCAAGTGCTATAGATTTGGAAATGAAACCGTAATATTTATCATTTCGGATAACCGGAAGAAAAGCCGTTTTTGATTTTTCGAATTTGCTCATTACAATTTCCATACTGTCAAAAGAAGAAATAGTGGCAGCCGGAGCTTTCATGACATCTTTGATTATAGTATATTTTACACGATAAGAGTTGAAAATAATTTCGCGGATATCATTAAAATGAACGATACCAACCAGTTCTTTTTCGTTGTTTACAACCGCAAAAACGACTTGATTAGAATGTGAAATCAAATCAACTAATTTGCTTAAATTATCATCAGGGTGTACCGTTAAATAATCGCATTGAATGATAGTATCAATATCTAATGTAGACAGAATGTTTGAATCTTTATTGCTTGTAAAAGCATGTCCTTTTTTAGCCAGACCTTTTACATCCAGAGAATATTTTTCGAAACGTTTAGAAATCGCAAAACTTATTGAAGATACAATCATAAGCGGAATCATCAAACTGTAACCGCCAGTGATTTCGGCAATTAAGAAGATTGCTGTTAGCGGCGCGTGAAATAATCCGCTCAAAATTCCAGCCATTCCTACCATTGTAAAGTTACTTATGGGCAATTTTGCTAAACCAATTAGTGTGATAAATTTCGAGAAGAAGTATCCCAAATAAGATCCTAAAAATAGGGAAGGAGCAAAGTTACCTCCGTTTCCGCCACTTCCGATAGTTAGCCCCGAAGCAAATACTTTTACCATCATAGTACAACCCACAAAGAGTAATAAAACCCATTGATTGTTTCTGAAATCTCCAAACAAAGTATTGTCTAAGATTTTTCCCGGATCTGATTCAGATAGTGTTTTGATGCTTTCGTAACCTTCCCCAAAAAGCGTTGGAAAAATGAAAATCAGCAATGCTAATAATGAAGAACCAATTAAGGCTTTTTTGTAGGCTCCCATTTTCAGATTAGCAAAATAATGCTCAACTCTTTGAAAGTTTCTTGCATAATATACGGCTATAAATCCGGTCAAAATTCCCAGAAGAACATAAAATGGAATGTTATGATAATTAAAAGCTTCTTGTTTTTTGAAGGATAATAAAATCGTTTCATCCAGAACAATTGCAGAAACCAAAGCTCCGGTTGCTGCTGAAATCATGATTGGAGTAAATGCCGAGATACTTACATCGACCAACAAAACTTCAATAGCAAATAGAACTCCGGCAATTGGAGCGTTAAAAGCGGCTGAAATTCCTGCTGCAACACCACAGCCAATCAACAAAGTTCTGTCTTTATATGGTAATTTATAATTTTGAGCAAAATTGGATCCAAAAGCGGCTCCTGTAACTACAATAGGGCTTTCAAGACCTGCAGAACCTCCCAGGCCAACGGTTAAGGAACTCGTTACGATTTGCGCGTACATTTGTTTTTTCGGGATGATACTTGCTTTTTTAGCAACGGCATAAAGAATTTGTGAAGTTCCTTTTTCTATAGTTCCGTTTAGGACCCTTTTTACAACAAAAACAGTAAGTACAATACCAATAATTGGCAAAATACTGTTGATGAAACTTAATTTTAAGATTCCGTTGATGTACGTCGCAAAAGAGAAAACACTATGGGCAAAAGTTTTTAAAACGATTACTGCCAAAGAACAAGAAATACCAATTAAAACACTTGATAAAAAAATAAATTGCTTTGGCGTCATCAATGACTGTCCTAAAGCGATGATGCTTTCTAGTTTTCTAAAATATTTTTTTAGCATTCTGTTTGTAAAGAGTTAGGGAAACTACAAATTTAGCTCATAGCATTTAATTTTGTGTTGTTTTTACAGAAAAATCTGTTTTTAATTTAAAAACCAACTGCTGTATCGTCTCCGCGAAAATCGGCGCCACCTTCAAGACTTTTGTTTGGTAAAACCAAAATACAATCCAATTTTCCAATTACAGGAGTTGTTTTTTCGTTGATTAAATATCCTTTTGCTTTTAGTTTATCAATAGTAGTAGTGTCAAAAGCATTTGGCTCAAAAGTAATTAAATCCGGGAGCCATTGATGGTGAAAACGTGGTGCATTTACGGCTTCCTGCATGCTTAAATTGTACTCGTAAACATTTAGAATTGCCTGTAAAACAGAAGTAATAATAGTAGAACCTCCGGGAGAACCAACAACCATAAACAGATTTCCGTTTTTCTCTACAATCGTTGGAGTCATTGAACTTAACATTCTCTTTTTTGGAGCAATACTGTTAGCCTCATTTCCTACTAAACCAAACATATTTGGAGATCCTGGTTTTGCACTAAAATCATCCATTTCGTTGTTTAAAAAGAAACCCAATTCATCACAATAATATTTAGACCCAAAACCGTCATTTATTGTCGTTGTTGCCGCAACAGCATTTCCTTGTGCATCTACAATCGAATAATGTGTAGTTTCGGTGCTTTCGTTATACGTTACTTTTCCTTCTTTTATATCCGATGATAAACTGGCTTTGTTTACATCAAAACTTGACATTCTGTCTTTTAAATAGGAATCGGTTAATAGAGCGTTGATCGGAATTTTTACAAAATCAGGATCACCTAGAAACTGACTTCTGTCGGCATAAGCTCTTCTTTCTGCTTCAACAATTACCTGGATCGATTCTTCAGAATTATGTCCCATTTTTGATAAATCATAAGGAGCAATCATTTTCATGATTTGTGCCAGACAGATTCCACCGCTGCTTGGAGGCGACATTGAAGTTATTTTTAAATCTTTATAATTAAATTGTAGCGGTTTTCTCCATTTCGCTTCATAAGTTGCTAAATCTTTAAGCGTGATAATTCCACCTCTTTTTTGCAGATAATCAACTAAAATTTTAGCCGTTTTACCCTTATAGAATTCATCTTTTCCGTTTTTTAGAATGCGTTTCAAAGTGCTTGCCAAAGCGGGATATTTAATCGTGTCATTTTCCTTGAATTTCCCCGCCATAAGCGTGTTTGGCCCATTTGCTTTGACAATAGCATCATAATAATTTTCGAGTTGTTTTTGTTGTTTTTGAGTTACAATTACACCTCTTTCGGCAAGAGCGATAACAGGTTTCAAAATTTCGGACATTGGTAAGGAACCTAATTTTTTATGAACCGCAAAAACTCCGGCTACAGTTCCGGGAATACCAATTGCTAACGCAGTTTCGGTGCTTTTTCCTTTTATTACATTTCCGTCTTTATCCAGAAACATATCTTTTGTTGCTGCCAATGGAGCTTTTTCGCGATAATCTAATGAACCAACTTCGCCATTTGCTTTTCGGTAGACCATAAATCCGCCGCCGCCAATATTTCCGGCATACGGATAAGCAACTGCCAAAGCCAATTCGGTGGCAACCATAGCGTCAAAAGCATTTCCGCCTTTCTTCATAATGTCAGCGCCAATTTTTGAAGCTTCCTGACGTGCAGAAACGACCATCGCTTTTGTTGCGACTAAACCTGTTGGTTTAACAACTTCCTGAGCAGAACAATAAAGAGAAATAAAGCTGAATAAAAGGGTGATTTTTTTCATAAAAAGTAATGTGGTATTTTAAGGTATAGAATCTTACAGATTTTATAGAGAAAGTAATTTTTGATTGGCTTGCTGTTTTATATCTTCAAAGAAAAGACCAAACTCACTTTCAAATTCCGAATAAAACTCTTTGAGTTCCTGAGTTGCAAACTGCATTTTGGATTGATTTTTTGATCTTCGGTCCATTTGAGTTAAAATATGCTGAATGCCGTCTACACTATGATAACTCCAAAGCCAGTTTTCGCGAATCATAGTTGGCATTAAATCCTGTGTTCTTTCTGTTAGAATTGGATAATTTTCATGCAAAGCTCTGTAAAATCGGTTAACGAAACGATCCAGTTTTTCATCAGAATATTTTTCCCAGTTTTTGGCTAAAAAGTGATCGTAGAGAATATCTACAATTACACCGGCATAATGATGGTATTTGTCATGTAAACGCTTGGTACTTTGTCTAAAAACATCATGTGAATCTGTATAAGTATCAATAAAACGATGAAGAATGATTCCTTTTTGGACATCCTCAGGAAAATGCTCAAATTGTTTTCCCCGAATTCCATCGGCCATAAAATTGCCAATTTTAATCAGATCATTTTCACCAGAAAGATATATATGGGCTAGGAAGTTCATTTTTTGTGAGGTTCTAGGGTTCTTTTTTTAGAGGTGCTAAGTATCTGAGATACTATGTTGTTAAGTTTTTTAGTTATTATGCCTAAGCTTTGGGACTACCCCGAGGCTTCGGGACTAAGTTCTCTCTTGTAAAAGTATGAAAACTTTTTCATATCGTTTTATTGAATGATATGGCTTCTAAAGTTAATGTTATTAAATCCCATGAGCTTAGTCTTTTAGCCACTTAACCACTTGTTTATAAGACATTATAGAATCTTAGTCCCGAAGCCTCGGGATAGTAACTTAGTGACTCAGCAACTTTTTTAAAAATTCTTAGCAACTTAGCAACTTAGAACCTCAGTAACTTTTTTATATTTGTAACTGGTAACTATAACTCACAAAAATGACTTTAATAAAATCAATTTCAGGTATACGAGGAACAATCGGTGGAAAAGTAGGAGATAACCTGACTCCAGTTGATGCTGTAAAATTTGCATCGGCATATGGTACTTTTCTGAAAAACAATACTTCAAAAGAAAAATTAACTGTTGTAATTGGTCGTGACGCCAGAATCTCAGGACCAATGATTCACAATCTTGTCGTAAATACTTTAGTAGGTTTAGGAATTAATGTAATTGATCTAGGGCTTTCTACTACACCAACTGTTGAAGTTGCTGTGCCTTTGGAAAAAGCTGATGGCGGAATTATTTTGACTGCTTCTCACAATCCAAAGCAATGGAATGCTTTGAAATTGCTAAATGAAAAAGGAGAGTTTTTAAGCGGGGCAGAAGGTGCAAAAATCCTTGAAATTGCTGATGCTGAAGCTTTTGATTTCTCAGATGTGGATAGTTTGGGCGAAATCACGATAAATGATGCATATATGGATATTCATATCGACGAGGTTTTAAATTTACCTTTAGTAGATGTTGAAGCTGTAAAGGCGGCGAAATTTAAAGTTGTTGTGGATGGTGTAAATTCTTCTGGAGGAATTATTATTCCAAGATTATTAGAATTAATGGGCGTTGAAGTAGTAAAATTATATTGTGAACCAAACGGACATTTCCCTCACAATCCAGAACCTTTAAAAGAACATTTAACAGACATCTCTGAATTGGTTGTTAAAGAAAAAGCGCACCTTGGAGTTGTTGTTGATCCGGATGTTGATCGTTTGGCTTTTATTTGCGAAGACGGAGAAATGTTTGGTGAAGAGTATACTTTGGTGGCTTGCGCCGATTATGTTTTGAGTAAAACTCCAGGAAACACAGTTTCAAACATGTCATCGTCTCGTGCTTTGCGTGATGTAACTGTTGCTCACGGTGGGAAATATGAAGCCAGTGCAGTTGGAGAAGTGAATGTTGTTGAATTAATGAAAAAAAACAACGCTATTATTGGTGGTGAAGGTAACGGAGGAATTATTTATCCGGAATCTCATTATGGAAGAGATAGTTTGGTAGGAGTTGCTTTATTTTTGACGCATTTAGCAAATAAAAAAATGTCAGTTTCGGCATTGAGAGCTTCGTATCCTGAATATTATATGAGCAAAAACAAAATTGAATTAACACCACAAATTGATGTTGATGCAATTTTAGTAGCAATGACTGAAAAGTATAAAAACGAAGATATTACAACTATTGACGGTGTGAAAATTGATTTTGCTACAGAATGGGTACATTTAAGAAAATCGAACACAGAACCAATTATCCGAATCTATACTGAAGCTCCTTCTCAGGAAAAAGCAGATGTTTTGGCTCTTCGAATTATTGATGAAATAAAAGCAATTGCAGGAATTTAATTTTTAGCAATTCAAACATAAAGAACCTCTTTCAAATTAATGGAAGAGGTTTTTTATTATAAATGCAATCCAAGGTTGAAAGTCTGCAATTTGTGCCTTTAGACACTAAATATAGGTAGTCATTATAGGTTCAAAATTCATTGACGTGCTGTAGGTATGCAACAAAAAGGTAACTATTACGTACCTATGGCACGCTAAATTTATTCCAAATATAAATAAAAAGTCCAAAAAAGAATGTTGCTTTTTTGGACTTTATTTTTTGCAGTTGAGTTATTATTGAATACGATGTTTCCATCTTTTATGCGTCCATAAATAAAATTCAGGAGCTTCGTAAATTTGTTTTTCAACTTCTCTTAAATACTTTTCGGTAATGTCAAAATTTTCGTATTCTTTAGGATTGTCTGCAATTGGTATAATTGTGGCTTCGTAGTAACCGCGGCTTACTTTTTTGACTTTTACAAAAACTACACTTAAATCATATTTTTTAGCTAGCATTTCGGCACCGGTATGTACGGGAACTTCGATTCCCATGAATTTCATCGAATGAAAAATTCGGTCTAGTTTTGGTGATTGATCACTTGCTAAACCATACATGCTTAAAATTCCGTCACGCTGATTTTGAGCCATTGTCGGAATTGCTTTTCTAGTTTCAACTAATTCCGTATCATATTTTGAACGAATTTTTCGAACCAACTTATCAAAGTATGGATTGGCAACTTTTTTGTAAACAGCAATTCCCTGAAAATCAATTTTCGTATTAATAGTCAAAAGCCATTCATAACTCGCATAGTGAGAAGCTACCAGAATAACACTTTTCCCTTTTTTGGCATATTCGTTTATAAGATCAAGATTGGTGACTTTAAATCTTTTTTCCATTTCCTGAGGCGACATGCTCATAGTTTTAATCATTTCCAGAAACATATCGCACATATGTTTGTAGAATTTCTTTTCGATCTCTTTTCGTTCAGCATCGCTTAAATGTGGTAAAGTAAGGGTTAAGTTTTCGCGAACCACTTTTTTGCGGTAGCCTACAACTCGGTAAATTAGAAAATATACGAAATCAGAAAACCAATAAAACAATCGAAACGGAAGTATAGAGATAAGCCATAGAAGTGGATAGGCTAGTATATAAACGAGAAATTGCATGTAATTTTTTTTTACAAATATAAATTAAAAATGGATAACCACTGATATTTTGGATGGACGCTAACATATGTTTAAGAATGACTATATTTACAATTCACAATAAATGTTTTTTATGAATACCATTTTAATTGGAATTATAGTTGCCAATGTTTTGATAAGTTACAAAGGTTTTAACGATCTTTCTTTTTTTAGAAAATACGAATTTCATGTAGGAAGTATCCGCTCAGGAGAACAAATCAGAATGCTTTCTTCGGGGTTTTTGCATGTAGATATGATACATTTGATCTTTAATATGATGACGCTTTGGTTTTTTGCGCCGGTTGTAATACAATGGCTTGGAACTTTCTCTTTCGTTCTGGTTTATTTTGGAAGTTTAATCTTTGGAAGTCTGTTAACAATGCTATTTCATAAAAATGATTATAGCTATCGTGCCGTTGGAGCTTCGGGAGCTGTTACAGGAGTTTTATACTCTGCAATATTGCTTCAGCCGGATATGATGCTAGGAATTTTCTTTGTGATACCAATACCGGCATATTTATTTGGAATTTTATATTTATTATATTCGATTTACGGAATGCGTGCCAAAAATGATAATATTGGACATACAGCACATTTTGGAGGTGCTATGGGCGGTTATTTGATAACATTGTTAAAAGAACCTTCATTATTTGTTGATCATACTTTAATGGTTATTCTTTTAGCTATTCCTATTTTTATACTTTTTGTAATGGCAAAATTGGGAAAGCTCTAAATAATGGCACAACTTTTGAAAAGTCATTATCAAATAACTTAAATATAACAAAAATGAAGAAAGTAGTATTATTTTTAACAATCATGTTTATGACTATGTCTTACGCTCAAGAAACCAAACAAATTCCTCAAATCAATGTAAATGGTGAAGGAAAAGTAAAAGTAGCACCTGATCAGGTTTGTATTTCAGCAACTGTTGAAACAAAAGGGAATAATGCTAAAGATGTCAAAAAGCAAAATGACGAAAAAATGGATGCTGTTTTAAAATTCATTAAAAAAATGAATGTTCCAACAGCAGATTTTAAAACGAAACAAGTTGCTCTTAATCCACAATACGATTACGAAAAAAAGAAAACCAGTTACAATGCTACTCAAACTGTAGAAATTGTATTAAAAGATTTAACTAAGTACGATGAATTAATGGAAGGTTTGGTTCAACAAGGAATCAATCGTATCGATAGAGTTTCTTTTGAAACTTCTAAATTAGCGCAACTTGAAACAGAAGCTCGTAAATTGGCTATTAAAGATGCTAAATTAAAAGCAGAAGATTACGTTTCGGTTTTGGGACAAAAAGTTGGTAAAGCTTATACAATTTCTGATAATACTCAGGTTTATCACCCACAACCAATGTATGCTGCTATGAAATCTATGGCAATGGATTCAGCAGGAGCTTCAAACGAAACTTTAGCAATTGG
This sequence comes from Flavobacterium sp. ov086, assembly GCF_900187965.1. GTDB lineage: Bacteria > Bacteroidota > Bacteroidia > Flavobacteriales > Flavobacteriaceae > Flavobacterium. The sequence continues at coordinate 55,107 of NZ_FZNL01000002.1, forward strand.
TGAAATCGAAGTTACAGCAAACGTAAGTGTTAGTTTTATTTTAGACTAAATACCCGATAAATTTCAATATTAAAAAATCCAAATTCCAATTTCACGATTGGGATTTGGATTTTTTTGTTTCTGTTATTTTAGTAAAAGGCAAAATAATGCCGATTATAATGACTTAAGCTTTGTGGTAAACTTCTTTTTAGTAATGATTCATAAAAATGAAATAAAAAAGATAGTTTTAAAATTACTTATTGATTGATTTCTTAAATTTGTATACGCACCAAAAACCTTTTTATCATGCCTATAATTGAACAATCAGAATATGATTTCCCTTCTATTATTTATCGCAACAGGCATGTTTCTACGATTTACGCTGCTTTGTTTAAAAGGTTTGATGCTCCTGGATACACAAGAGAAAAAATTGAGTTAAGTGACGGAGATTTTATCAATGTCGATTTTATTCTAAACGACTCCAAAAAAGCAGTCATTCTATGTCATGGTTTAGAAGGAGATTCCCGCAGAACATACAATAATAGCTGCGCGGCTTATTTTCAGCAGAAAGGTTTTTCGGTTTTTGCATGGAACAATCGTACTTGTGGAGGCGAAATGAACCGTCTTCCCAGACTTTATCATCATGGTGCAGTTGATGATCTGGATGAAGTAGTGCAGTTTGCTTTAAAAAAAGGATTCGAAGATGTTTATTTAATTGGATATTCAATGGGAGGTGTTCAGCTTTTGAATTATTTAGGATGGACAAAAATCGATAAACGTATAAAGGCAGCTGTCTCGATTTCGGCACCAACTCATATTGCTACAAGTGCAGAAGTATTAAAACAGGGCTTTAACAGAGTTTATTTAAAGAATTTTACAATCGATATTAAAAGAAAGCTGAAACACAAAGCAGCACAGTTTCCTGATTTTATAAATAGTGATCAGATTGATAAAATTACTTCTTTTGATGAAGTTGATCATTATTTTACCGCACCGTTACACGGATTTGCGAGTAGAGATGACTACTACCAGCGTGTTTCTCCTGAATTTTCACTTAAAGACATTACCACTCCTGTTTTGATTATTAATTCTCTTGATGATCCTTTTTTAGGCGAAAGGTGTTATCCCAGAGCTATAGCACAAGACAGCGAATATGTTTATCTTGAAACTCCGCGATATGGAGGACATTGTGCTTTTCCATTGCGTAATTCAACATATTCTTATGCGGAGAAAAGGGCTTATAAATTTTTTAAATCCTGGTAAGGCTTTAGAGGTTTTAAGGCTTAATTATGTTTACACATTTAAAATTCTAAAAAACGCCTTATTTTCAATGTAAAAATTCTTGAAAATAAAAGTTTAATTTTATCTTTACAATTATATATCCTTCTTTTTGCTTGTCATTACAAAATAATCCTTCCTAATTATTTTGGCAAGTTACTCGGTTCGGGAAGGCGTTTTCTAAACTCATTTTCATTTATTTAAATTTGCTATTTCATGTACAAATTTGTAAAATATTTTTTGCTGCTTATTTTAGTATCATTAAGTTTAAGTTCTTGTAAACAAAAACAGGGAGATAAAATTAAAGTCGGATTTTCGCAGGCTATGACGACTGACGATTGGCGCAAGCAAATGAACAGTTCTATAAAAATTGAAGCTTCCTTAAGACCAGAAGTTGATTTGACTATTAAGGATGCGAACAATAATATCGAGAAGCAAATAGAAGACATCGAAAGATTTATTTCTAATAAAGTAGACGTTATTATTGTATCTCCAATTCAATCTAAACCTTTAACGGCGGTGGTCGAAAAATCGATTAAAGCCGGAATTCCTGTTCTTGTTGTGGATCGAAAAATTGAAGGCGAAAATTATACTGCTTATTTAGGTGCTGATAATATTGAAATTGGGAGAATTGCAGCTCGTTATATTATTTCGCACAGCAAAGGTTCCGGTAAAATTATTGAAATTACCGGAGCAAACGGCTCTTCACCTGCTTATGAAAGAAGCCTTGGATTTGATCAGATCATCAATGAAAACAAACGTTTCAAAGTAGAGAACACTATTCATGGCGATTGGGAGGGAGAATCAGTTAAAGCACCATTAAAAGCAATTCTTTTACAAAACCCAGACATTGAATATATTTTTGCCCATAATGACCGTATGGCTTTAAGCGCGTGGGAAACTGCGAAAACCTTAGGGTTAGAAAAGAAAATTAAGTTTTTAGGAGTTGACGGATTGAATTCTGTGAATGGTGGTATAGAATTAGTAAAAAGTGGTGTTTTAAATGGAACTATTTTGTATCCAACAGGAGGAAACGAAGCATTGAAACTGGCTCTGAAAATGTATAATAAAGAACCCATTTCTAAAAATAATATCCTAAATACGATAGTTATCGATCAAAATAACGCCGAAATTATCGAAAACCAAATGGATAAAGTAGATCAGCAGCAAGTCGTTATTGAGTCACAGCAAGGAGCAATAAAAGTTCAGGAAAGAGAATATGCCTCACAGAATAATCTGGTTCGCTTATTGAGTTTTTTCCTTGTGATTATTTTGAGTTTGACCGTTTACAGTATTTATTCGACTATTTCTATTTCAAGAAAGAAAAAACAACTCGAAAGAATCAATCAAACGGTAATTGATCAGAATAATGAAATTCAGGAAATGGCTCAAATTGCCCAAAGAAGCAACGAAGCAAAATTGAATTTCTTTACCGGACTATCACATGAATTTAAAACACCCATAACGCTTATTATGAGTTATGTGGAATCGTTGATTGAAAATGAAAAAATTAAAGGAACGGCGCTTATTGATGAAGTAAAACTAATTCATAAAAATTCAAATCGATTACTCAGATTAATAAATCAATTGCTGGATTTTAGAAAAATTGAAGAGCAGAAATTTACCTTAAGAGCTTCAAATACTAAAATTTATGATTTTACAAACGAAGTAATGACCAACTTTAAAGGTGAAGCTGCCCGCAGAAATATTGATTTTCAGCTTATTTGCAAAAACAAAAATCTGGAATTATTTATTGATAGGGGATTAATGGATAAAGTATATTTCAATTTGCTTTCAAATGCTTTTAAATTTACGCCGGATAACGGTAAAATTAGTATTTCGATTGTAGAAAATCAGGACAATACAGTTCGAATTAGTTTTAAAGATTCCGGAATTGGAATACCTGAAAATGAATTGTCGAATGTATTTAATCCTTTTTTCAGAGCATCAAATAATAATAAAAACAGCTCAGGAATAGGACTTCATCTCTCCAAAGAATTTGTGCTTTTGCATCAGGGAACAATCGAATTAAAATCAAAACAAGGAAGTGAATTTGTAATTACCTTATTAAAAGGAAACAGTCATTTACAACCTTCTGAAATTGTAAATAAAGCCGAAAATCTAAATAGTACTCCAAATCTAATATTGGATAATTTAGATATAGAGTCGGATTTAAATCAAGGCAATGTAATCTCTGAATCAGAAAAACATACACTTTTAGTAATAGAAGACAATATAGATTTAGTCATATTTTTAAAAGCCAAATTATCCAGTGAATACGTAGTTTATACTTCTGACGGGAGTGATGCTATTGAAAAAGTAATGGAAATTATTCCGGATATCATCATTTGCGACATTAATCTGGTTGACAAAGACGGATATGAAATTAGCAAAGAATTGAAAAAGGATTTGCGTTCGTCACATATCCCTATTATTATTTTAACGGCTCAAAGTAACAAAGAATCGGTTTTAAAAGGGTTACAGAGCGGTGTTGATCAATATCTGACAAAACCCTTTAGTCTTTCTATTTTAAAACAATCTATTTCCAGCTTGCTTTTCAACAGAGAAAAGCTGCGTTATTATTATACCAACAACATTTATCGTATTGAACCGGAATCTAAATTTGGCAATCAGGAACAGTCGTTTATTACTAAAATGAATGATATTATTAAGATGAATGTTGAAAATCCTAAATTCTCTGTCGAGGATTTAGCAGATAAACTTGGAGTTTCAAGAGTTCAGTTGTATCGAAAGGTAAAAGCTATTATCGGAATTAATATCAGTGATCATATTAATAATGTAAAATTGGAGAAAGCAGCAGAGCTTTTGAAGTCCAATAATATGAATATTTCAGAAATTGCATACTCACTAGGATTCTCTTCTCCAAACTATTTTTCTACAGCTTTTAAGAATAAATTTGGAATTTCACCAAAGGAATACAAATCGTCTAATTAATATTAGTTTAAAATTGATACAAATGAGGTATCAATTTTAAACCTAATGTAACAAAATCGAAACTACACGGTTTTCGTAAATAAATTTTAAATTGTCTAAAGCCTTGTAAATAAAGCTTTTGTTGTTTAAATATCAAACTATCAGTATTTATAGAATTAAATTGTAACATCATTAAAAATAAGTTGTTTTTTTTGCGGATATCTTAGCGATAAGTTTTTAATACATCTACAATGAACAAGATATTGATTTGGTCTGTTACTGCTGCACTGGCAGGTTTTCTATTCGGTTTTGATACCGTAGTTATTTCTGGAGCTGATAAACAATTGCAGCTTCTTTGGCATTCATCTGATGCTTTTCATGGATCCGTTGTTATGGCAATGGCACTTTGGGGAACAGTTGTAGGTGCTATTTTTGGAGGAATTCCAACCAATAAAATAGGTCGTAAAAAAACACTATTCTGGATCGGGATTTTATATTTTATTTCAGCTATAGGTGCATCTTTTGCAAACGATCCTTATGTTTTTGCTGTCTTTAGATTTATTGGAGGTTTAGGTGTAGGCGCTTCAACTATTGCTGCTCCGGCTTATGTTTCTGAAATTGCTCCGGCTGACAAACGCGGACGCTTAGTAGCTTTGTATCAATTTAATATTGTATTGGGAATTTTAATTGCCTTTATATCCAATTACTTCTTGAAAGATATTGGCGAAAATGCCTGGCGTTGGATGATTGGAGTTCAGGCAATTCCATCTTTTATTTATATTCTTTTTATACTTACAATCCCAGAAAGTCCAAGATGGTTATTGTCTAAAAATAGAGACGAAGAGGCGCGTGAAGTATTGTTTAAAATCGATCCAAGTGCAGATCTTAAGGATATTATGGATGATTCAAGAGAAAACGGAATCACCAAACATGAAAATATCTTCATGAAAAAATACCGTTTCCCTTTAATGCTGGCTTTTTTAATAGCATTTTTTAATCAGTTTTCAGGAATCAATGCCTTCTTGTATTATGCGCCAAGAATTTTTGAAGAGGCAGGTTTAGGACAAAACACAGCTTTATTGAGTAGTATCGGAATCGGGATAACCAATCTTATATTTACTTTAATCGGAGTTGCATTAATTGACAAATTAGGAAGAAAGTTGTTAATGTACATTGGTTCTATCGGATATATTATTTCTTTAGGATTAGTTTCGGCTTCGTTTTATTTCAATTGGGGAGGATTATCTGTACCTATTTTCCTTTTCTTATTTATTGCTTCTCACGCCATTGGTCAGGGAGCTGTAATCTGGGTTTTTATTTCAGAAATTTTTCCAAATCACATTCGTGCATCGGGACAAGCTTTTGGAAGTTCAGTACATTGGGTTTTGGCAGCAATTATTCCATCTTTAATTCCAATGTTATTCTCAGAAATTGGGCCTGATGTTGTTTTCTTAATTTTTACGCTTATGATGGTGTTACAATTACTGTTTGTAATTTTTATAATGCCGGAAACTAAGGGAATATCCTTAGAAGTATTAAGTGAAAATCTAACCAAAAAAAATATCAAAAAACATGAAATCAAAGAAACATCTATCGCTGACATTTTATAGTGCACTCGTACTTTTAATAGCAGGTTGTAAACCATATCTGGCTGTGGCTCAAAAAACAGAAGTTACAGTTTCAACATCAACTGAAGAAAAAATGTACCGTCCTAACTTTCATTTTACGCCAAAAAAAGGCTGGATGAATGATCCAAATGGAATGTTTTATGCGAACGGATATTATCATTTGTTCTTTCAGTATTATCCTGACGGAAATAAATGGGGACCAATGCACTGGGGACATGCAATTAGTAAAGACTTAGTTAAATGGGAAGAACAGCCTATTGCGATTTATCCGGACAACGACAAATATATTTTTTCGGGAAGTGCTGTTGTTGATACTCACAATACATCGGGTTTAGGTACAGGAAAAACAGCTCCGATTGTGGCGATTTATACGCTGCATGATATGACAAAAGAAAAAGAAAACAAAATCGATGTTGAGCAGCAGGATATTGCATATTCGAACGACAATGGTTTTACATGGCAGAAATTTAAGGAAGGAAATCCTGTCGTGAAAAACCCTGGAATTCGTGATTTTCGTGATCCAAAAGCGACTTGGGATGAAACGCATAAACAATGGATCTTGGTTTTGGCAGCTCAGGACCGATCTCAGTTTTACAAATCAAAAGATCTTAAAAACTGGGAATATTTATCTGATTTCGGAAAAAATATCGGAGCTCACGGAGGTGTTTGGGAATGTCCGGATTTCTTTCAGATAAAAGTTAAAGGAACCAATGAAACCAAATGGGTTTTGATTCAGAGTTTAAATCCGGGTGGAGCTAACGGAGGTTCCGGAACGCAATATTTTATTGGAGATTTTGATGGAACAACTTTTACATTAGATTCAAATTTTGCCAAAAGAGTAGAACAGGAAAAAGCGGTTTGGATCGATTACGGAAAAGATAATTATGCAGGAGTAACCTGGAATAATGTTCCAAGTACCGACGGACGTCGATTATTTATCGGGTGGATGTCTAACTGGGAGTATGCGCAAGATGTTCCAACATTTGCATGGAGAAGCAGCACGACAATTGCCCGCGAAATTCAGTTGATAAAAAAAGGAAATGATTATAGTCTAATCAGTAATCCTGTAAAAGAAATCAACAAATATGTTTCTAAAACAATCAAAGAAAAGAGTCTGAAAGGAAAAGGAAAACTTTCAATTCTTGGAGCAGGAAAAATCGATTTGACTCAGGCAATTGTCAATTTTAATTTAAAAAACTTAAAACAGGATACGTACACTTTTACACTTTCAAACGCAATTGGAGAATCTTTGACTTTTGGGATCAATAATTCAGAGCACTATTTATTTACAGATCGCTCGAAAGCAGGAAAAAATGATTTCTCTGAAAAATTTGCTTCAACAACTACCAAAGCAATTTTAGACGGAAATCAAAAAGAAGGTGTTTTTAAAATCATTTTAGACAAAACATCTATTGAAATATTTTACAATAATGGCGAAAAAGTAATAACAGAAATCTTTTTCACAAACCAGCCATTTACTTCTCTATCAGTTTCTTCAAACGAAGGAGTTGAACTGAGCAACCTCGTAATTAACCAATTAAATATAAACTAACTAAAAACCACTAACCTCATGAAAAGTAAAATTATTTATTTTCTATTTTTCTTCTTTCCAATGCTGGTGATGACAGCTCAGGAAAGCGGGATTAAAGGAACAGTAATTTCGTCAGACGACGGAATGCCGCTTCCGGGAGCAACCGTACTTATTTCGGGTACAAATACCAGTACAGTAACAGATTTTGATGGTAATTTTTCTTTCGGGAATATAAAATCAGATGCTGTAATTGTTGTTTCTTTTATCGGATATGCACCACAATCTATTTCGGTAAAAGGGCAAAAAACATTAAATGTAACTTTAAAAGTTGATAACAATCAACTTAATGAAGTTGTAGTAACAGGATATTCAAAACAAAAGAAAACAGATATTACCGGAGCAGTTGCTGTTGTAAACATGAAGGAAGTCATGAAACAAACGGAACCAAATCCAATTAAAGCGCTGCAAGGAAGGGTAGCAGGGGTGAAAGTTTCTTCTGATGGATCTCCAAGTGGAGCTAATACTAAAGTGGTAATTCGTGGAATAGGAACTTTAAACAATACAGATCCTCTTTATGTAATTGACGGAATGCCTACTAAATCAGGAATGCACGAACTAAATCCGAATGATATTGAAACCATTCAGGTTTTAAAAGATGCATCTTCGGCAAGTATTTATGGTTCTCGCGCTTCAAACGGAGTAATTATCATTACTACCAAAAAAGGAAAAGAAGGTAAAATGAGAATCAATTTCAGTACTTATACTTCGATTTCTGATTATTCCAGAAAACAGAAAGTGCTAAATGCGGATCAATTTGGTCAGGCTTTATGGCAGGCAAATATTAACGATGGGTTAAACCCGAATAATAATAACGTGAGCTATCAATTTGACTGGACTGTAAAGAATAACAAACCACAGTTAAACAAAGTCTTAGTTCCGGAATATTTAGATGCAGCTCAAACTTTGAAATCATCTAATACAGATTGGTACGATGCAATTTCGCAAACAGGAATAGCAAAATCTTATGATTTATCGGTTTCTAATGCATCAGACAAAGGAAGCTACCTTTTTTCTTTGGGATATTATGGAAATGAAGGAGTTGTAAAAACAACTGATTTCGAGAGAATTTCTGCAAGAATGAACGGTTCTTATAAATATTTTGACGGGAAATTGGTTATTGGAGAAAACTTCTCAATGACCCGTACCAATGAAGTTACAGATCCTGGAGTTCTGGATCCTGCGCTTCGTGCTTTGCCAATTATTCCGGTACATACAGTTGATGGAAAAGGATGGGGAGGACCAGTTGGCGGAATGAATGACAGACAAAATCCGGTTCGTCTTTTAGAATATAACAAAGACAATAAATATGATTATTTACGTCTTTTTGGAAATATGTATGCGGATTTAGAGATTATCAAAAACCTTCATATTAAGAGTAGTTTTGGTATCGATTACGGATTTTATAAAAAACGTACGCTGCAAAGAAGTTACAAGTCCGGATATCTGAAAAACGATCAGACATCTGTTACTATTGACCAATCTGTAAGTGATAAGTGGACGTGGACCAATACGGCAATATATAGTTTGAATTTAGGGAAAAGCAATTTGAATTTAATGGCAGGAACCGAGATGTATAAAGATGTTTTTGATACAAACACCTTGCGTAAAAATGATTTCTTGATCGAAACTCCAGATTATATGTATCCTGATGCAGGAACAGGAGAATCGTTTACAAGCGGAACTTCAACACTATATTCATTGCTTTCTTATTTTGGAAAAGTAGATTATGAGTTTGATAACCGTTACTTATTCTCGGCTACAATTCGCCGTGATGGTTCTTCTCGTTTTGGTAAAAACAATCAATTCGGAACCTTTCCGGCAGTTTCTGCAGGATGGAGAATTTCTAATGAAAATTTCATCAAAAACAATGCACCTGTTTTTTCTGATTTAAAACTTCGTGCAGGATGGGGACAAACCGGAAATCAGGAAATTAGCAATACAGCTGTTTACAGTTTGTACTTAGCAAGTTATGCTGGAGGAAGTCCAACTTGGGCAACGTCTTACGGTACCGCTTATGATATTGCAGGAAACGGAAACGGTTTGCTTCCTTCTGGTTTTATAAAAACGCAATCCAGAAATGATGATTTAAAATGGGAAACTACAACTCAAACCAACATAGGCTTAGATTTTGGTTTATTTAAACAAAAATTAAGCGGATCTATTGATTATTACATTAAGAAAGCAGAAGATATTCTGGTTTTACCGGCTTATTTAGCAGTAATTGGAGAGGGTGGAGATCGCTGGGTAAATGGAGCTTCAATGGAAAATAAAGGATGGGAATTTTCTTTAGGATACCACGATGAAACATCATTTGGACTGAAATATGATATCTCAGGAAATATTTCGGCAAACAAAAATAAGATTACACAATTACCGGATGAGGTAAAAAATAATTATGGAGGAGACGGATTAAATGATAATATTCTGGGACGTCCATTTAACTCTATGTACGGTTATGTTACGGACGGATTGTTCAAAAGTCAGGACGAAGTAAATAACTCGGCTATTCAGGAAGGAAAAGGCCTTGGTAGAATTCGTTACAAAGATTTAAACGGAGATGGAACCATAACAGACAAAGATCGTACGTGGATAGGAAATCCAAATCCGGGATTAACCTATGGAATTAATCTAAGTTTAGGATATAAAAATTGGGATTTTACCACTTTCTGGGAAGGAGCAAGTGATGTTGATGTAATCAATAAGACCAAATATCAAACTGATTTCTGGAGTGTTGACGATGTAGGGTCTAATAAAGGAACACGTTTGCTTAATGCATGGTCATTGGATAATCCAAATTCTACTATTCCGGCTTTAACAACGGTTGATAGAAATGCCGAATCAAGATTTTCAACTTATTATGTAGAAAAAGGAGATTATCTTAAACTGCGTGTTTTGCAATTTGGATACAGTTTACCAAAAGATTTATTGAAAAAAATGAATTTTGACAGCTTTAGATTCTACATAAGCGGACAAAATTTATTGATCATTGATGCTAAAAGTTTCACAGGTGTAGATCCTGAGAATGCAGGGTTTGGATATCCGCAGCCAACGACTTTTACGGCAGGTCTTAATTTTACTTTATAATAAAAGATTAAATCAAAAAAACATGAAAAAATTACTATATATAACCGGTTTTTTAGCACTTGGAATCTTGGGTTCCTGCTCAGATTTTCTGGAAAATGATCCTCGTGGAGTACTTTCAGAAGAAGATATTGTTACACCGCAAACAGTAGAAGGATTTATGAATGCGGCTTACGCACAATTAGGGAACGACCATTATGATTCGCCGTATAGCTTGTGGCCATTTGGTAATGTGCGTTCTGATGATGCTTACAAAGGCGGAAGCGGAACTAACGATATTCAGGATTTTCACTTTTTTGAAGTTTCGAATAATATCAGATCGGATTTTGGCGAATTAGATTCTTTTTGGTACATCAGTTATGTGGGCGTTTCGAGAGCCAATAAAGCTTTGAAAGCATTAGAACAAATCTCAGAAGCAGATTATCCATTAAAGAAAACACGTATGGCTGAAATGCGTTTTTTAAGAGGACATTTTTATTTTATGCTGAAAATTATGTTCAGAAATGTTCCTTACATCACAGAAGATATTCTCGTAGAAAATTATAAAACCATCTCCAATAAAGTGCTTTCAAACGAAGATCTTTGGAACAAAATTGCAGAAGATTTTCAGGCTGCAGCCGATGGTTTGCCGGAAGCTCAGGGACAAGTTGGCCGCGCGACAAAAAAAGCGGCGTATGCTTATCTGGCAAAAACTCGTTTATATCAGGCTTATACGCAAGATGAAACTTATAAAGTTACAGGAATCAATCAGCAGCATTTGCAGGAAGTAATTGCAGCGACAGACAAAGTAATTGGAAAAGCAAGTTTGGAGCCTGATTTTGCAAATAACTTTTTACCGGGAACTTATGAAAACGGAGCCGAATCTATTTTCTCGATTCAATTCTCTGACAACGATGGAACTTTATACGGAAGATTAAATTTTTCTGATGTATTGTCAACTCCACAAGGTTTAGGATGCTGTGATTTTCATAAGCCAAGTCAAAATTTAGTAAATGCTTTTAAAACAGGTACAAATGGTTTACCGGAATTTGATACTTATAACGATGAGGATTTCGATTATAAAAATATAGACGCCAATACAGTTGATCCAAGATTGTATCACACCGTTGCAATGCCGGGATTGCCTTATAAATATGATCCTGAATTTTTGTACGTTGAAGCATGGGTACGATCTCCGGGAACTTACGGTTATTTTGCTTCATTAAAAGAGAATGTGGCGCCAAACTGCAGTTGCGTAGTAAATATTGATCCGTTTTACGGAAATTCAAAAAACAGAATCCAGATTCGTTATGCTGATGTGATTTTGATGCGTGCCGAAGCCTTGATTGAATTAGGAAGACAAGCAGAAGCTTTGCCATTAATCAATCAAATTAGAGAAAGAGCAGCACAAAGTACAGGAAGACTTCCGTATGTAAATAATTTTAAAATCAATACTTATGTTGATGGAGTTAATTGCAATTGGACACAGGATTTTGCCCGTAAAGCTTTGCGTTGGGAGCGTCGTTTAGAGTTGGCGATGGAAGGAAACCGTTTCTTTGATTTAGTTCGTTGGGGTGTTACAGATCAGGTCATGAATGATTTTTATGCAGGGGAAAAATCAAAACGAACTTATTATCAGGATGCCTTTTTTGATGCGCATAAAGAAGAATATTGTCCAATTCCGTTGAAACAAATTAATTTCAGTCAGGGATTATACAAACAAAATCCTGGTTATTAATCTAATTTAAGAACATCAACATGAGAAAATTTATATATAAAAATTGGACCAAAGTGTCTTTGATACTGGCAGTATTTTTTATGATTACTGCCTGCGAGAACAGCTTCGAAAATGGCGGTTTTGATGTGAATTCACCGTCTAATGTTACTTCTTTTAAAATAAACGGAGTAGCTGGTCAAATTGACCAAAAAACAGGAAAGATTAATATCACGATGCCTTATGGATCTGACATCACAGCAGTAAAGCCTGAGATGATACTCGCACAAGGCGCAACATCAAATCTGGATGTAACAGTACCTGCTAATTTTACAAATCTTGTAAAGTTTAGAGTTACAAATGGCAATTTGTACAAAGACTACACCGTTACGACAGTAGTTTTAAGTCCAATTAAGAGTTTTACCATTAATGGAGTTGCAGCAACCGTAAACGATGCTAATAAAACCATTACTATAACCTTGCAGGAAGGCACTAATTTAACCGCTTTAAAACCAGTTATAGAAGCAACAGAAGGTGTTACTATTTCGCCTGCTTCCGGTGCGACAATTGATTTTACAAACGCAGTGACATTTGTAATAACATCTAATGGAAAAAGCGTGAATTATACTGCTAACGTTGGAGTTCCGGTAACAGGTTTAGCTGTTGCTTTTTTAGGAACTGCCGCAACGAGAGCCGAAATTACAAATCTGGATGAAATTACTGCCGCTGATTGGTTCTTTTCCACTTTTACCAGAGCGAAATACATTTCGTTTGAGAGTATTCAAAATGGTGCTGATTTAAGTGACGTTGATGTAATTTGGTGGCATTTTGATTCCGCAGCAAATTTACCGGCAATTGCCTATAAACCTGCCGTTACTACCGCTTTAAAGAGTTTTAGAGCTAACGGAGGGAATTTACTTTTAACATCTTTTGCTTCACAATATGTAGATGCTTTAGGAATTGTTCCTTCAGGAAAAGGACCGAATAATGTTTTTGGAGATTTTCCTCCTAATGGATTTGTTGATGGAAACTCTTGGGGAATGTCTTTTGTAGGTCACGAGAATCATCCAATTTTTGAAGGACTGACAACGTATGAAACTGGAAAAGCAAATTTATTACAAAGCGGAACTTTCAGACTAAATCATACCGCATGGTGGTTTGTACCGGATTGGGGCGGATATGTTAACGGAGAAGGCTGGAGAAACCAAACTGGCGGAACCAACTTAGCGAGTGAAGCATGGGATAATAGTCTTGATGGAAGAGTTACCATTGCGGAATTCCCAAGTACTGGAACTAATAAAAATGTAATCGTGATTTCAATGGGAGCCTATGATTGGTATAACGAAACCAATAGCAGCGGTGATCCAAGTCAGGCAAATGAGTTTATTGGTAATATCAAGCTTCTGACACAAAACAGTATCAAATATTTGGCTAAAAATTAATCTATCTTGAGATCAATAAAAATGAAATATAGAAATATAATAACAATAGCTTCCGCTTTCTTTTCGCTTGTTTCCTGCAGTCAGGACGATAAGTATATTGGAGGTTCTATTTCAGGAGGAAATTCTGAGATATCAAGTGTTTTCCCTGTTCCGCCTTCACAATGGATGGGCGCAAATGATCCATATTACAGTCAGGGTTATACAGGAGATATCATGCCTTTTTTCGACAATGGAAAATTCCATATCTATTTTCTTCATGATGCGCAGAATAAATCGGCAGGAAAAGGTTTTCATGATATTCATGAATATTTAAGTACAGATTTGGCCCATTTTACCTACGAAGGGCAAATGATTCCATACGGAAAAACGAATGATCCTGATTTTGCCATTGGCACAGGATCAGTTGTAAAAGTGGGTTCTTTGTATTACTTTTATTATACGGGACATAATGAAACTCCGGCTTTTGTACAATCTAATGCCAGAGAAAGTATTTTGTGTGCTACAAGTTCTGATTTGAAAAATTGGACTAAAATGCCAGCTTTTAAAATTACAGCGCCGGCAGGATATTATAATTATGATTTCAGAGATCCGCATGTTTTTTATAATGATGAGCTAAAAAAGTACTCGATGTTGGTTAGTACACAGACAGAGCCAGGCAGAAAAGCGGTTTTACTGCATTTTACGACTGCTGACCCTGCCTCAGGAAAATGGGATGTTCAAACGCCAATTTATACGACAACACCGCAAGATAATTATTTGATGATGGAATGTGCCGATATCTTTAAAATGGGGAATTATTGGTATCTGATTTTTTCTGAAGACTGGAGTACTAATAAAGGAACGCATTACAGAATGGCAACTTCTATTAACGGACCATGGATTAAACCTGAAAATGACATGATTGACGGAGAATATTTTTATGCCGGTAAAACAGCTTCTGATGGAAATAAAAGATATGTTTTTGGATGGAATGCCAGAAAAACACCTGAAAATGATTTAGGAAATAAAGATTGGGCAGGGAATATGGTTATTCATGAATTAATTCAAAATACCGATGGAACATTAGGAACTCAGGCACCACAATCTGTTAAAGATTTATTTTCTAAAAAAAGCGGTAATGTTGAAGTTGATGCAATGACAGCAAATGTGACGATAAATAATGGAAGTTATACTTTAGCAGGTACAACAGAAAAAGCAATGACAACTTTTAAGGCTTTAGGTAAAAAAGCCAAAATAAAAGCAGAAGTTACATTCTCTAATGATGCAGGAACTACAGGATTTATTTTTCATACCAATGATGCCGGAAGTTATTATAAGATTGTTTTTGATATAGTAAAAGGTAAAGTTCTAGGCTATAATTCAGCCTCACAGGAAGTAACGAGAATGCCCTTTCAATTTCAGACAGGTACCAAATATAATATTGAAATAATTACTGAAGGAAGCGTTTTAGTACTTTACATTAACGGAAAAATAGCTTTAACAAATCGTATTTACGGAAGAGATCAAAACAAATGGGGATTAATTGCTGAAGGACAAAACAGTACTTTTTCTAATCTTCAGATCACGAGACCAGAATAACATTAATATAAAATAATTTTAGAATGAATAACGGAAAAAACCTTAAGGCAGTGGCCTACGGAGAAGTGCTTTGGGATGTTTTTGCCAATGAAAAAAAGATTGGTGGCGCACCGCTCAATGTAGCACTGCGTATGAAAACATTAGGCTGCGAAGTAGCCATGATTAGCTGTGTAGGAAATGATGAAAATGGAAAGGCAATTATAAATCAGGTAAAAAGTTTAGGTCTTGAAACAGCTGCCATTATTAAATCAGAAGAATTTCCAACTGGTTTGGTAAATGTAACCGTAAACGAACGTGGTTCGGCAAGTTATGAAATCAGTTATCCATCGGCTTGGGATAAGATTGTATTAAATGATTTTGCAAAGAAAACCGCATTGGATGCCGATGTTTTAATTTATGGAAGTCTGGTTTGCAGAGATGAGGTTTCAAGGAAATCTTTGGAAGAATTGCTGCAAACAAAAGCCTATAAGGTCTTTGATGTTAATTTAAGAAAACCGCATTATTCTTATGAAATGCTGGAGCAATTAATGCACTCTTCGGATTTTATTAAGTTCAATGATGAAGAATTATTAGAGATTACTGCAGAGATGAAGTCACCGTTTGCCAGTTTAGAAGACAATATGCATTTTATTGCAGAAAGAACCAAAGTAACTGCAATGTGCGTTACCAGAGGCAAACATGGAGCTTTACTAATGTGGAATGGTCAAATCTTCGAAAATGCAGGGTATCCTGTTGAAGTTGCCGATACAGTAGGCGCAGGAGATTCATTTTTAGCAGCTTTAATAAGTTCATTACTTACGGGAAAAGAACCGCAAAAAGCAATTGATTTTGCTTGCGCAGTTGGAGCATTAGTAGCCGAAGCTCCGGGAGCAAACCCGGAAATTTCACATTCTAAAATTGAAAATTTAATATTGGGAATTAAAGTTTAGTCTTTGTTCCTGAAATAAACGATTCATATTATTCGATTGGTTTGAATAATTATGTTTTTTGAAGTTAAGCCCAATATCTCTGTGATGTTGGGCTTTTTTTTATGAAAAATAACGATTTAATAGAAATGATTTTAAGCAGCTGTTCTTAGAGTTGTTGTATACTTTTTTGGTTGCCACCAATGAAAAGAAACTTCTGGTTTAAAAACAAAAAGTAGAGGATAAGTGATTAGAAAAGCAAGGTTTTGTATTTCACTAAATGCAATTTGCTGATTGGTTCCTAATTTAATTTTTGATATGTTTTTCATAAAACACGTAGAATTACGTGTATAATTTTGGTTTTAATTGTCGTAATTTACTTATATATTGTAATGTAAAAACAGTTAAAAATGGAAAACCAAAACCAATTTGACGGTCTGGAAACTTTCGATCATATCGTAGTTCTTATGCTTGAAAACCGTTCTTTCGACAATCTGTTAGGTTATCTCTACGAGAACGATGAAGTACCGCAAAATAAGTCTTTTGATGGACTTTACAATCCGGAAGTTGATTATGCAAATCCTATTCCCAAAAGAGCTGCTAAAGATCCGGGTAAAACGAGTATTTCTCCTTCGCGTGCGGTTGATTACTCGGTGCCATATCCAGATCCGGGTGAGGAATATCCACATGTTAATACACAACTTTTTAACAAAATTATCCCTGACACCAATGTTGGTAAGCTTGATCATAGGATGAAAGCTCCTTACAATTTGCCCTCTTCAGCATCTATACCTGGTATGAATGGTTTTGTCAACGATTATGAAAATAATCTCAGGTCAACCTACAATATCGATCAACCCACACACGAGCAGTATGAGGTAATCATGCAATGTTTTCAGCCAGACCAGATTCCTGCAATGGCGACTTTAGCAAAAGAATTTGCGGTTTTTGATCACTGGTATTGTTCAGTGCCAAGTCAGACTTATTGTAATCGGGCGTTTTGGCATGCGGCAAGTTCAGGAGGTAAAGTGATTAATCCGCTTGGTGAAGATGGAACCGGTCTTCCCGGCATTGATGGTGATTTGAGTGGTATGGATTTGTGGATAAAAGAGGTTTGGTCACTGCCAACTATTTTTGATCGCATGAACGATAATAATGTTTCGTGGAAAGTCTATTCACCTATTGCGCCTCTGAGTCTGACTTATATTGTTAACGGCACAGGAGAAGGAACAGACAATACGCATGGGCATCTTGATTTTTTCTTCGATTTAGAATTTGGAACACTGCCCAAATATTCGTTTGTAGAACCTCAATTTCTTCATAAGCACAACGATCAGCATCCGTCAGCAGTGAATCACAAATTGGCTACTGGTACAGTAAAATTAGGAGATGAACTAATTCGAGAAGTGTATAACGCTATTAAGAACAGTCCAAAAAGAGATAAAATACTTTTTATTATCACTCATGATGAACATGGTGGCTGTTATGATCATGTTGCTCCGCCAAAAACGGTACCGCCTGTTGCTGGTATGATAGGAGAATGTGATTTCACGTTTGACCGTCTTGGTGTTCGTGTTCCTATGATAATGATATCTTCCTATATTCAGCCCAAGACGATAATCAACGGACAGTTTGAGCATACATCATTCATAAAAACAGTTTGCCAGAAATGGGGCTTGAATCCGCTAACTGAGAGGGATGAAGATCCTGCAATTTTACCATTTACAGAAGTTTTTTCTAATCAAAAAAGAGCAGATTGGCCTGATATTCCGTCAGAAATGAGCCTGAGGGAACTACTTCCTGAGCCCGACACAAGCGGCGATCCATTAAATGGCTTACAAAAAGCCATGTTAACCAGTTTGTTGCACATTGAAAAGACAAAAGCCCTTGGTAATACCCAAAAAGGAGACATACAAACAATTGGCGACATGATGGAATTTATCAAAAGATTTCAATGATACATTCGGCAGGATATTTAATTAATTCAGATTGCTGGTTTAACAATTCAATAAATAAATTGGCTTTAAAAAAGTTTAATCCCTACGGGATATTTTTTCTGGTAGATTTTATTACCAATATTAATATTTAACTCCTAATGGAGTAACAAAAAATATCTCAGAGAGATTATATATTTGGTAGAAATTAATTTAATCATGTCAATTTTTGTCCCGTAGGGCAATGTCATTAAGTTAAGCTTTTGGAAAATAAAAATATTACAAATCAAATCCGTTTTTATCCGCGTTTTTACGAAGTAAATCTGTTTTATCCGCGTCAAAATTAGACGCTGATTTTACTGATTCGCTAAAGCGAAAACGCTGATAAAAACGGTTTTTCTAATTACTTTCTGGATTAAACTGTAAAGTGATTTTATAGATTTACCCTTAACTTAATGACATTGCCAGTAGGGACTACACTGTATTAACTAGCAACTTGAGTTAATTAGTTAAGTTCTGCAATCAGATCTTTAGAGTTTAGTTTTATATTTTTATAGGAACATAATTTATTTGTTTTTTGGCAGATCCGAATATTGGAGTTAACTTAGTTCGAAACACAGAGGCAAAGTTTTGTCAAAATAAACTGGAGAAAAACTTTCATCATGACCATCGAACTTTTAGATACAGACAGAAATATTACTAAAGTAAAAAGCATTGATGAAATACCTAAAGATCTAAAGGGTATAAATAGTGTGCAGATTATAAATTATGCCAAGAAAGATATTCCGGCTTTTGAAAAACTTTTTGATATTGATACTGCTATACTCAATAACAGTGAGGATATAGAAATAAGTTCTCATTATCTGGAAAAAGAAAATCAGCTGGCATTTAATTTTTCGTTTCCTTATTTTTCTTCTCACAATAAAATTGAAGAAGTGATTGTTTCTTTTATTCTTAAGGAGAAAATCATGCTTTCTTTTATGGATATTAATTTTGAAAAGTTTATTCCCGAAAATAAAAAACAAGAACATTTTGATAAAACAAAAAACCTTCCTTTTACGATAGATTCATTTCTTCAGATGATGATTGGAATTGTACCCGATTATTTTGCAGACTTGACGGAAATTATCTCAAAGAATATTAAAACGATCTATTTGAAATTGCAAAAGGAGAATGATTTTTCAGAGCAGGGATTGAATGAAATAACAGCTTTAAAGTTTAATAATTTTATTGTAAAAGAATCTCTGAATGAATTTAGACGAATTTTACATTTACTAAGAAAAAGTGATAAGCTAAAGCCAGAGGTTAAAGAGGCAATTTTGCTGGAACTAACAGATTTAACGGTAATAAATGAATACGTTCAAAACAACTTTGAGCGTTTAGAAGATCTGAAAGATTATGTATCAACAAGAATAGATTTACAGCAAAATAAGATATTTAAAACGCTGACTATTATAACAATGTGTATTTCGTTACCAATGCTTGTTGCAGGAATTTATGGGATGAATTTTGACAATATGCCTGAACTGAATTGGAAATATGGATATGCTTTTGCTATCACCTTAATAGTTGCCTGCTTTATTGGACCGTTGATATGGTTTAAACGCAAAAAGTGGTTGAATTAAAAAACAAAAAAGTGTTCCGTTATTGAACACTTTTTTTGTTTGGAAGAGATCTGAATCTAATTCTGAGAATAGCCGGCAATAGTTTAAAAAACTGCAATTTTCCCTGTTTTTATTTCGCCCAAGCTTGTGATTATTTTATAGATATAAATTCCTGATGCGGTATTTTTTAGATTGACGGTATTGGTTTTAGAAAGTAATGGGGAAGTAATTGTATTTTGCCCGCTAATATCATACAAATAGAACGTAGCGCTTCCCTCTTTTTTAGCTTCAATGTTTAGTTCTTCATTTTTGCTTAATAGCGTAGGATGGACAAAAAACAAATCATTGCCTAAATAATTGGCATCGACAATTAGGGAACTTACTACATTATTGTTTTCTAAGATTATGTTTATTTTATATTTATTAGTGCCTTTTACAGGAACAGTATCCAAAAAAGAGAATGTTTTTGAATTGATATCATTCATTGTGCTAACGACACTTTCTGCATTATTAATTATTTTTACTAAGTCAATTTTTTTGATATTGTACAAGCTGAAAAGACTGGCATTAATTTTTACTTTGTTCTCTTCAAAAACTTCGGCGAAAGCCAACTCAAAATAACAATTTGAGTTTTGAACATACTTTAATGTTGACTCACTTTTTATTCCTTCGCTATTGTCAAATACGGGAATAACCGTGTAGATTTCTCCATCTTTATAAGCATAAGTGGCATTTGTGGTTTGTTCTTTAAATTCTAAATGATCACCTGTTAGTTTATAAATATTGAATGAGGCAACATCGGCAGGTTTGTCCCAATTAATTTCTGTTGTGCCATCACAAACTAAGCTTGTACTGATATTTAAATCATAAGAAACAGTAAAGCTATCAGAGATATAATCGGTATTATCAATGGTCATTTTTAACTTAGCTTTCGAAAATTTTTTTTCCGGAGGGGTATAAGTAAATTGCTCATTATTGAGATTTATAGCATTTGCGATAATTTCCCAAGTTTGCCCATTATTGTAACTGATAGACAATTGTCCGGTAAGGCCAGAAAAAGAAGAATTCCATTTGAAAGGCGAAATAGTTTTTCCGTCATAAGGGAAATTATCATTATTGACAGGGTAATTCCATTCAAATTGATTTTCCAATTCATATTCGTAAACAATGCTGTATTTCTGAGACGTATTCGATACATATGAACCCATGATATTGATTGTATAAGATCCTGATGTGGGATTTTCTACAGTGACCTGCTCTGTGTTATTAATTTTATCTTTTCCTCTTACAGCTTGTTGCTCAGGAGCATCGGGATTTAGAATCCAGGGTAAATAAGTGGTAGCGTCAGGCGAAATAACTTCTATGTCCAAATCGTTTACCAAACTGATATTACTGTTTATTTCAGCAGGTAAATCATTCCAGACTAATGTGATTTTTAAGTTTTTTGCATTTGCCGGAAGCATAATGATATGTGAATTGGTCTGACCAGATGCCAAACTACCAGATATAATTCTGTTTTCATTAATGGTTTTTAAACATTTATCGGCATTGATATTTCCATAACCATAGGTAAAATCCGGACCTGTGTTGCCTAAATCTTTGGCACTATTAATTAAAATTGCTTTTGTAAGGGCATTAGTCAAAGTGGTATTGTTTATAGTTTTATAATATTGTTTCATAAGCGTAATAATTCCTGTGGCTAATGCTGTAGAATTTGAAGTTCCTTGTGTACTAAAGGCTACTAACTCAGGTTTTATCCGACCATCATAAGCTGGACCTTTTGACGAAAACGACATAATTACTTCGTTTTGATCAATACAGCCCAATGCAATACTATTTTTGGATTGCTTGAAATTACCCGTAATAGATTTGTAACCTTCAAGTCCCTTATTACCGGAAGAAAAACAATGAGTCAAATCAGGATTTGAGAACAATTGAGAATCATAAGCATTTGCAAGCGAACCATAAAAATTCTCAATCTCTGTACCGTAGGAATGATTTTGAGTGGCGGCTCCTTGTAAAGTTGCTACTTCATCAGGATAAATATTCAAAAAGTCAGACGATTGTATCTTTGCCTTTTGAGCAACTCCTTTTCCTAATGCTGAACTATTTCCTAATCCGGAAACTATAGTTGCCATAGCGGTTGCATGACTCGATACAATAGCCGATTGTGTTGTGGAAGAAATGTGCTTGTTTAATAAATCAATATCATTTATATCAAAAAAATCATCTTTGATCCCTACAATTTGATTTTCACCAGTTGCAAGAGGAAAATTAATATTGGCTTTATTTATATAATTAATACTAAAATTTTGATCGGTTATTTTAGATTCAACTTTGGGCTGTAATGATTCCTGCGAAATAGAAGTTATACTACTTATGGCTATAATCTCATTGATGATTTTTTTTGAATCACTTTTTACCAGTACAAGATTATTGTCCAGTATTTTGATGTCAGAAATATTTCTTGATTTCAAATCAGTAAGTAATGCTTTGATACTATCAGTTGCTATTACATAGGATTTCTCTTCAGTATGATTTGAAAAATTTGATGGTAATTTCCATAAACTATTAATGGGGATGGTATTTTTTAAAAGTCTATTAGATCTTAAATTTTCATTTTCAACAATACAATCAGTACTGTCCAGTTTTTTTACAACCTTATATTTGTTGTGATGCGCATTTTGTAAAGATGTTAGATAATATTTCTCAAATTTTCCTGATTTTTCTTTTTTTATGTATTGGTTCCATTTTTCAGAATTTTGGGAGAGACTGATTGTTGTTATCATAAAAAGGAGAAAAGTAATTTGTTTCTTCATTTACTGTAGAGGTTAGGGCAATTACAAATATTCTTATCAATGTACAAAATGGACTATTGTTGCTGTTTATCATTTTTTAATGGTGATAAAGCAAAGCTTAAATTGGTACTTAAGGATTTCTATTTGAAATATTTATCCGTTGTAGGTAAGTCAAAGTTATTAAAATATTTGTAAAAAAAAGATTAGTTTTTATTTCCGGCACAATCTTCAAATCGATACCTGTAATATTCTCTTTTTAGAACCCAATTTCTATTTTAAATGGTTTATAAAATCGTAAAATCATTTTTTAACACATGCTGCACAAAATAAAATAGTGAATAGTCAAAAACTTACTTAACAAGTTGATTTGTATTTAGTTATTGATTTTACTGGGCTCGCAGGAATAATCAGATAATTATTATTAAAAATAACTATAAAATAATATAACAAAAAATGTTAAAATTGTTAAATAGTTGTTTTATAGGTATTTTAAGATTAAAAAATATATAAATTTGATAACAAATATTACAATATTTTGTAAAGACCCCTGCTTACCAACTTATTTTAAAAACCCAAATAACCTATTTATTATTTATGAAAAAATTTAAATCAATTTTAGCCCTGTCATTTATAGCGCTAACGATTTTGTCCTGTAATAAAGAAGATCAGGCAGATCAATCAAACCAAGAATCTCTTAAAGTAACACCAGAAGTGTTAAGTAAACTTAGAGCACTTTCTCTAAATTCTACAGATGTTCAAGTGATTAAAAACACTAAATTAGATGGTACTACTGAGGATGCATTCCTGGTAGAAGGGGATATTGTCGTTACTCAGGATCAATTAAATAAAATGGATCTTCACGGAGGTATTACTACAGAACAATACCGCACTACTAATTTAGTATCTGCTCCAAGAACTATTAAAGTTGTTGGATTATCAGGGAGCGGTGTATCAGCTCTAAGTACAAACATGCGTGCTGGATTACAAGCGGCAGTAAATAGATATAATAATCTAGGATTGTCTGTTAATTTTACACTGACCTTTAGTTCAAGTACATCAGGAGCAGACATTGTTGTCCGGAGACAAAATGGATCTGCCGGTGGAGTAGCAGGTTTCCCTTCAGGAGGAGCGCCTTATAATTCAGTTACATTATATTCCGGATTAGATTCTTATTCGACAGGTGTAAATGCACACGTATCTGCACACGAAATTGGTCACTGTATTGGTTTACGTCATACAGACTGGTTCAGCCGTCAAAGCTGTGGACAAAATTCAAACGAAGGAACAGCGGGTGTTGGAGCAATCCTTATCCCGGGAACACCTTCTGGATATGATGCAACTTCGTATATGAGAGCATGTTTCGGTTCAAATGAGACTGGAGCGTTCAATTCTAACGATATTACAGCTCTTAATTATTTATATTAAAAATTGAATTAGGGCTCTCTTTACAAAATATAAGAGGCTGTTTCACATAATTTGTGAAGCAGCCTCTATTTTATTAAATGGCAGCCTCTTTAGAGTAAATTGACAGAATAAGAATTGTTGCAAAAAAAGCTTTAATTCAAAATTAACTTTAAAATGAAAAACATGCTTATAAAATAAACACTGATAATTGTGTAATTATCAGTGTTTTTAAGACAGATCTTCTACGTCTGCGAGTGGTGCTGTTTTTTTTATTCTTTCAATTACTTGTTCTCTGGAAAAAGTGCTAAGGTACTTTGGACTTGTACCGATAGTCTGTCCGTTCTTAGATTTAAGATAAAAATAAAATTCCCAGTCAACAGTTGTTTTTTTTTGGTATTTATCTGCATCCTGTGAATAGATTCTTAAAAGTTCAATGGTCTTCTTACAGCTAATTTTTGCTGTATACTCGGAACTTAATAAAAGGATATTGCCAGCTTTAGATTTTAGAATAACCTGATATTTCCCGCAAGGTTTTTTGGTAGTTACAAATTTTCCCATTTCGATTTGGATTTGAGGATTCTATTGTCAATTTGGGGAGGATAAATATACAAAAAAAACTAATTATTCTAGCGATGGATAAAAAGGTATTATAAGATAATATTATAAAAAAAACCTGTGAATTTAATGATTCGCAGGTTTTTGATGTTTCACTTTTACGTGATTTATTTCAATCCCATTAATATGTGTTTCGAAATTAATTAATCTTAACCAAATGCTCTTCGATTCTGGCTCTGTCTGATTCGTATTGTGCAGGAAGTTTAAGGTTTTTACCTAATTCTTCCAGACTTTCATCAATAGTAAAACCAGGGTTTTCTGTAGCAATTTCAAACAAAACCCCACCTGGTTCTCTAAAATACAGAGAATGGAAATATTGTCTGTCAATTTGTGGCGTAATTGATAATCCGTAATCTTCGATTTTTTCACGGAAGTGCATTAAAATCTCGTCATTTTCTACACGGAAAGCTACGTGATGAACAGATCCGTTTGCTACATGACCACGTTTTTCATCAGCCAATTCTACTAAGTCAACAATTGCAGCATTTTCTACAGCATCTGTTGCATAACGGTAACGATTTACATCTTGGGCGATCAATTTATAACCAAATATTTCGGTTAAGATTGCAGCAGTTGCTTTTATGCTGTTCAAAGTTAGCGTGATGTTATGGAAACCTCTTGTTGCCACATCTGCTTTTACTTCATCTGTTTCCCAAGGCTTTCTGTTATCGTCTGTTTTAGATTCGATTAATTCTAATTTTAAACCATCGGGATCTAAGAAAGTAAGATATTTTTCGCCGAATTTTTCAGCCGGTTTGTTGTAAATAACATTGTATTGCTCAAAACGTTTTTGCCAGAAATCAAGACTTCCTTTCGGAACTGAATATCCAATTTCAGTTGCCATTCCAGAACCTTTTCTTCCTTGTTGTATTCCTTCTCCCCAAGGGAAAAATGTTAAGATTGTTCCGGCACTTCCTACTTCGTCACCAAAGTAAAAATGGTAGGTTCCGGGATCATCAAAATTCACTGTTTTTTTAATGAATCTTAATCCTAATATGTTAGAGTAAAAGTTGAAATTACGTTTAGCATCACCAGCAATTGCAGTAATATGGTGTAAGCCTAAAATTTTATTTTCCATGGTTTTTTATGTATTAAGTTGTTATTGATTTTCTTATACAAATTTACGTCCGTTATACTTCTGCATCGATTAACCTAGATTAAGAAATAAAAAACCGTTCAATTTTCAATTAATAACTAAATAATAGCCAGTGAGTTGAGTTGTTAGATTTAGACTTTACAGAATGTTTTTTCTAATTATTACGCAACAGTATTTAAACCAAACCGGTTTTTATAAATATTGATTTTCGAAGTTTTGGTTCAATATTTTTTGTTTTGTGTCCTTTTCCTGTGGTGTCTTCCACTAATAGAATTGATCCTGTATTAAATATTCTTTTTTCTCCTAAGGAGGTTTCGATTTCTACGCCGCCTTCCAGTAAAACAATATATTGACGGTCTGGTGCATTATGAAAATCATAATCATAAGTAGGGAGAACTTCTCTAAAAACAATCGACTTTACAGGTTCATCATCCGATAAAAATCCGATATCGCCATTGTTTTTCAACGGAACGTCAAAGTCTTCAAAATGACTTTCGCCATTGGTATCGCTGTATATTCGGGTAATTAGGATCATTATTTTTTTGTAAAAACAAGTTGGTTAGCCAAATCTATTTCGTCCTGACTTATGGTATGTCCCATATTTTGGTAGATTTTTTTAGTAACCGATGCGCCTAGTTTTTTAAGAAGTGCTTCAGTTTCATTCACTCTTTCAACAGGAACGTGAAAATCAGGGTCACTTGTTCCAATGAAAATAGGTGTATTTTCGAAGTTTCCGGCATAATGATTTTCATAAACTTTATCGCCAATAAGTCCGCCTGTAAAAGCGACAACGCCGCCATATTTGGCAGCATTTCTGGCCGTAAATTCCAAAGCAAGACAAGCCCCTTGCGAAAACCCGAGAAAATAGATATTCTCTTTTTCGACTCCGTTTTGCTGCACGGCGACAACAACCTGATGAATAGCATCTAATGATTTTGAAAACGAAGGTTCATTTTCCTCAATTGGTACTAAAAACGAATACGGATACCAGGTTCTGTTTTCTGCCTGAGGTGCCACCAATGCAAAATCATCGACCTTAAGATGTCTTGCAACCGAAAGAATATCATGAGCACTTGCGCCACGCCCGTGAATCATAATTAATGCTTTTTTCGCTTTATCTAAAGGTACACCGTCGGTTATAATTTCTGTATTCATGAATTTTATTTTTTTATTAATGTTTTTGGTAATGTTGATTTTTCACGCAGATTTAGCAGATCTGGCAGATTTTTTTTAATCTTTTATCCCGATAGTTGTCGGGAGAGGCAAAAGTGATTAAACAATCATGTCAATTTCGACGGAGGAGAAATCCTCGCAAGAAACTCCACAATCAAAATCGCCAATCTTTGTAGAGCTACTTGCGAGGATTTCTCGTTTCTCAAAATGACAAAGTAGACAAAAATATTCTTATGAAAATGATTGCCCTAGCCCCGATAGTCCCGAGGCTTCGGGAGCCATAAAAGATTGAAACGGATTGCTTCGCCAGTTCGCACTTTCAGGCTCGGGTGCGGGATTAGCTCCTAAAAATATAGAAATTGAAATGACAGACTTTGGTAATAAAGAATTAATTATTTTTTCCAGATATCCTGATATTCATCGGGATGTCTTTTGAATTGTGCGTGTACATAGGGACAAAGTGGTAAAACCATCAAATTGTTGGCACGTACATAAGAAACCATTTCGTCCAAAAGTTTTTTTGCATAACCCTTTCCTTCGGCTTCCGGTTCAACTCCTGTATGATAAACGGTTAATAAATCGTCTTTGATACTTGCGGTCATTTCGCCTAATTTTTTATCATCAACATAAAGATTAAAAGCGCCATGTTTTTTCTCGTTTAATTCCAGTTTTATAGTTTCCATATATTTTATATTATTGTTTTTTTAGCAGATAAAAGAGAACCAATATTACTATCTTAAAGATACTATATTCTCAGAAATCTGCAATTTTAAATTTGTGTTTGGCTAGTTTTCGCAATGGTAGAGATAACAAATTATCATTGCCGCTCCGGGGAAAATTAAAGTTCCTAATCCGAAATACTTCCCGGCAACGGCTCCTAAAAAACAGCCCACAAGAAACCCGATTATAGTCACTAATTGTTTCTTGAAACTTAAAAGTACATCAACGTCTTTTAAACCGTTTTTTAATAGATTTCCTAAATCAAGAGAAGCCTGTGTAACATTTCCTGTCATCATGGTTGTTGGACCATGGGTTTCTTTAGCATATAATTTCCCGAAAGCATTCTGGAGTCCCATTGCAAATACGGTTGTCATTGCAATAGTGTAAATCGTCCATTGTGAAACAATTCCTAAATAGCCAAAAACATAACAAGCAATACCGCTTAAAACCAGTATAATGCCTTCCCAAAATAAAATAGAATACCGATTTGTTGCTTTTAATGCAATTCTTCCTCCAACAATTACGGCTAGAATAAAAACAGGGAAGGTGAGTAGTTTTACCCAGGCATGCAAATCTGAACCTTTGATGATTTGATAAGCAAAGACAATAAAGTTACCTGTAACGTGTGCCGAAAATATCGAATCGGCAGCGACAAAAGTTACGGTATCACAATACCCGGCAATCATTGTGAGAAGCAAAGTAACGTACCAAATGTTTTTTTGAATTTCCATAGTTTTTTAGTTGAGGTGAATATGAAGCATTTTTAAATTTGGTTTAGTAAGTAATAATCCAGTGAATATTTTCCTGCTCCAAGTGCCAGAATTAATAGTAAGGATAAGGTATACATATAAGGAACGTCGCGTACTTCGAGTGAATCTTTTCTATGCACTACAAAATACCCTACGGCTGTCACACCAATTGTAGGCAAAACGGCAAGTCGGGTTCCGATGCCCAGAATAATTAAAAACGGAACTACGGTATCAGAAAAAGTGGCTACTAAGCCATTTAATTTTTCTGGTAAATGCAATGGATTTGGGACATGTTCTTTTTGTCCGTTTTCAACTCTGAATTTCTTCATTCCATGCACTCTGAAAAGTTCTACTGCAAGTAATATTCTAAAAACTAAAAATGCAGCATTATTGAAGGATGTTCCTAAATCGGAATAAAGGATTTGTTTTATAATTTCAGTCATTTCTTTAAATTTAAAAGGCAAAGCAAGAACAGCCAAGTGCTCCCCAGAATGCGTTATAATTATTTACCGGTACATTGCTCATTCTGGCAATATCGTGGCTGTGAGCATGAACATCGCAGCTTCCGCTACAACTGTGTATTTGCGAAGTCAAACTTGGTTTAGCATCTGCTTTTACATTCTTTTCGATAGCGCTCTGCAAGTTACTTTTACTTGGATATCCGTTGTAAATATTGGTTGGTGACCAGTCTGGTAAAATTGGAATATGTGGTGGTGAGAAGGATGAAAAATCACCATTTGCATACACAATTTTTCCATCGACAATAGTCAAATCAGCTTCAATTTTTTTAATGTCTTCGTCATCAATAGTAAAATAATCACTATCCAAAACCACTAAATCGGCAAACATTCCAGTTCTAATATCTCCTTTTTTAGCTTGTTCCTGCGAAAACCAGGCGCTTCCTCTCGTGTATAATTCTAATGCAGTTTCACGGCTCAATCTGCTTTCATTATACAATTGTAAACCACCAACAGTTTTTCCAGCTGTCATCCAATACATTGAAACCCACGGATTGTAACTGCTTACTCTGGTTGCATCAGAACCTCCGCCAACGGGAACTTCCATTTCGAGCATTTTTTTAATTGGCGGAGTATTTTCGGCTGCTTTTGCTCCGTATCGGTCTGTGAAATATTCACCCTGATAGGCCATTCTGCTTTGTACTGCGATTCCGCCTCCTAAATTTTTGACACGTTCGATATTACGTTCGTCAATGGTTTCGGCATGATCAAATATCCACGGTAATCCATTAAACGGAATTTCCTGATTGATCTTTTCAAATACATTTAAGAACCTTGTAATGCTTTCGTTATATGTTGCATGAAGTCTAAACGGCCAGCGGTTTTCGACCAAAAGGCGCACTACTTTTTCCAGTTCTGCTTCCATCGTTTCAGGAAGATCAGGTCTTGGCTGAAGGAAATCTTCAAAATCGGCAGCAGAAAAAACTAACATTTCACCCGCACCATTATGACGGTACATATCGTCTCCCTGATATAATTTTACGGTATCTATCCAATCTTCAAAATCTTCAAATTCGTGTTTTGGTTTTTGAGTAAAAAGATTGTACGCAATTCTTACCGTTAATTGTTTTTTCTCATTTAGTTCATTTACGACTTTATAATCGTCCGGGAAATTCTGAAAACCTCCTCCGGCATCTATAACACTTGTAATTCCAAAACGGTTCAGTTCTTTCATAAAATGACGTGTCGAATTGACCTGATGTTCATAAGAAAGTGTTGGTCCTTTTGCTAAAGTCGAGTACAAAATCATGGCGTTTGGCGTCGCAATAATAAGTCCGGTTGGTTCT
The DNA here is from genome assembly GCF_900187965.1 of Flavobacterium sp. ov086. Classification (GTDB taxonomy): domain Bacteria; phylum Bacteroidota; class Bacteroidia; order Flavobacteriales; family Flavobacteriaceae; genus Flavobacterium. The sequence continues at coordinate 85,113 of NZ_FZNL01000002.1, forward strand.
CCTTTAGAATCTCTTTCAATTTGTCCTCCGGGAGGTGCCGGCGTGTTCTTGGTATAACCAACGGCTTTTAGCGCGGCTCTGTTCATAATCGCTCTGTCGTACAAATGCAGAATAAAAACAGGAGTTTCGGGTGCAATTGCATTGATTTCTTCCAGAGTTGGCATTCTGCGTTCTGCAAATTGAAACTCAGACCAACCGCCCACAACGCGAACCCATTGCGGATTTGGTGTGCGATCGACTTGTTCTTTTAGCATTCTAAGGGCATCTGCTAAAGAAGGAACTCCATCCCAGCGCAACTCTAAATTATAGTTTAAACCGCCACGAATAAGATGAATGTGTGAATCGTTAATTCCGGGAACAACTCTTCTGTTCTGAAGGTCGATTATTTTAGTTTCTTCAGATGCAAATTCCATTACATTGCTATCATTTCCAACAGTAATAAACTTTCCGTCTTTGATTGCTACTGCAGTTATATTTGGAGTTTCGGCATTGAAACTATGAATTTTGCCATTGAATAAAATTAGATCTGCTTTCATAAAATTAATTTTAGTGGGTGGAAAGTTTTTTGATCATTTCGGCAGAAACTGAATCAGCATAGATACCAAAAGCGCTGGTTAAAACACCTTTTATATTATAAATCTCAGATATAATTCCGTAAACAATATCTTCATCGCCTGGATCTGTATCTCCTTCAAAACGAAATAGATATTCTATTTTGAATTCTTCCGGTGACATGGTTTGAGTGTTGTTATTGTAACGAATACAGTTTTCGTCAAGATTAAAATTTTCTGTAAAACCTTGTAGATTGAGCCATTGTAAAGCTTCGGTAACCGTATCAAAAGCGGGTTGTTGAAATGGATTCATAATTTGGAGATATTTAACTGCCCATAATCAATTACAGGCAGTTTTGATTAATTTAAATAACGTCTACTTATGATTTAATAAAATCTAAAATATCTTTATTGATTGTATCTGCTTCTGTCGTTGGCATGCCGTGAGGAAAGCCAGGATAAGAAATTAGTTTTCCGTTTTTCAAAAGAGCTGCAGCTTTAGGTGCCTGATTGTAAGGTACAATCTGATCATCTTCTCCATGCAATACAAGAACAGGAATATCTAAACTTTTAAGATCTTCTGTAAAATCTGATTCAGAGAAAGCTTTTATTCCTTCATAATGTGCCAATACAGAACCCATCATTCCCTGACGCCACCAGTTGTGTTTAATGCCTTCCTGAACGGTTTGTCCTTCACGGTTCCATCCGTAAAAAGGAATAGGGAAATCATAAAAATACTGTGCTCTGTTAAATCCTGTACCTTGTCTTATTTCATCAAAAACAGATAATGGCACACCTTCAGGATTTGCTTCGTTTTGAATCATTATTGGTGTTACCGCACTAATTATTATTGCTTTTGCAACACGTAATTTTCCGTATTTTGCAGCATAGCGAATTACTTCACCACCACCAGTTGAGTGACCTACGTGAATAGCGTTTTTTAAATCAAGTGCAGCTGTTAATTCAGCAATGTCTGATGCGTAAGTTTCCATGTTGTTTCCTTCAGAACTCTGACCTGAACGTCCGTGTCCGCGACGATCATGTGCAATAACTCTGTATCCTTGTTTTAGGAAAAACATCATTTGTGCATCCCAATCATCGCTTGATAAGGGCCATCCGTGGTGAAAAACAATTGGCTGACCATTTCCCCAATCTTTGTAATAAATCTCTGTTCCGTCTTTTACTGTAAATGTGCTCATCTTTTTTTGGTTTTAGATTAATAAATTTTATTAATATTATTTGTTGTTAAATTTCTTTTACAAACTTACAGAGGATGCAAAAGTTTGTCGATTAATCTAGATTAAGAAAAAGCTTAATCGTGTATTTTATTTATTTAATGGATGCCAAACTAATTAAGCAAATAAGATGCCTTGAGTTGTAAGTGTTGTAAAATCAGTGTTTTATGTTTTAAAGATGTAGTTTTAGCTTACGATATTTCGTGATTTTATGAATGTATTATTCATTTTCAGAGATTTTATTAATGATAAATACATAACTAATGGATTTCAATATAACTGAAATCAACGGCATGAGAACCGTAGTTGTCAAAAGAAATAATAGTTGGATTTTGCGTATAATGTGTATAAGTGAAAGATCAATTAAGAGATAATTTTGTTTACCAAAGATTAGAACTGTAGTTAGAAAAAAAAGAACATGCCAACAAGAATATAGCTTAGGCTTTTCTTGCTGGCATGATCCAAAATAAAAAGAAAGTTTATTGAATACTAATTTTTATAGAACTGGCTTAATCATTAAAGTTTCCCAGGCAACTATTATTATCTGTTATTACAACAGATTCTCATTTAAACTTTGAAAGGAGAAAATTTTATTAGTGCTCTTTTCTCTTTTTCCAATCATATTCATCTTTACCAAGGTTGCTGGAATTTTTCTTTCCCAAACTGGAAAGAATTTTGTCTAACTTATTTATAATGATGACGTAATGACTATTACAAACCCAATTTCGATTAAATTGTAGTGGTAAATGTCCTGTTTTATTTTATTTCAAAATTATAAATTAATAGCAAATAGAGTGTGGTAAGTGTGTTTTCTAAGTAGGAAAACGTCTAAAAACGCTAGAGCATCTTCTGGAATATCCTAGGTTTTCCGCTTAAGGAATGCTCTTTTTAATTTCCCTGAAGCACAATAATTGCAAATTGTGCTTTGATATTTTATATTATATAAAATTCCGTTATCAGCAAGTATATAACAAAATTTTATCTAAAAAATATTTTGTTTTTGCCGATAACGGAAATATCTATAAATGTAATCTGATTAAAACTAAGTTTAAAACTTTTAAACTTAGTTTTAATATTATAAGTTAGATTGGTCTTTTGTAAACCGTTACATCATCTACCCACATCATTACAGTCGAAAATAGGTTGATTTTATTAGGGTCTATAAAATTGGAATCTTTCGATCCAACATTTAGATTTAGTATAATTGAATGTGGTCCGAAATTATTTAAATTAAGATTAGCTGCACTACTATTGGTATACGTTGAGACCGTTACATTATCAACCTTTATAGTTACTGTTACAACATTGTCTTTCATTTTCCAAAAGGATTCGTATAAATGCCATCCATTATTTCCGTTTACATTAAAATTACCAGGATAGTTTCTTTCTCCAGAGTTTCCTAATAAGTTGGTTCCTGTAGAAGTTCCATAAAAAAGATTTGAAGTAAAACGACTTGCATTAGGAGCAAAAGAGTAACCTTCCATAATATCAATTTCTCCTTTGGTTGGCCAGCCATTTTGCTGCACAGACCAGAAAGCAGGCCAGGCACCGTAAGTTTCTGTAAAAGACTTGTAAGTAGTGCCATCCATAGCTAGTAGTTTAATATTTGCAGAAAGCATATACTCTGTATTGTTTTCTGGTTTGTATTGATAATTAGAAGAAATGAACCCGGATTGATATTTGTACGTGCTCAATTTTGTAGTCTTGATTTCCAAACATTGTTTTCCGTCTCTCCATTGCGTGGTTGGTACTGAACTGGCATAGTCACAATACCACGAGTTATAATCCGCGCGCTGTTCTTTTGTCCATTGTGACAGATTTGAACCTACATCAAATGTATCTTCAAATTGTTTGACCCATGGCGCGCCGGCTACTTTGCCTGTACTGGTTTTTGTACTTGCACTTACTGATTGGTCTTTTGCTGTTGAACTTACGTCATCTCCGCAGGATGCAAATCCTAAACTTAATACACATGTCACTGTTAATGCTAACAAATTTAATTTTTTCATAATTTAATTTTTTGGTTAATTAATAGTTGAAGTAAAGTATTATGTTTTAAAAAAATTAATCTAAGCCTTCCAGAAATCCAGTGTGAGAGCTTTTTATTGCAAAATTTGAATCGTACAATAAAGGCCAGTCATTTCCTGGGTGGTTAAGTTCTGTACTAAACGGAATCCAGGATTCATTATCCTTCATTCCCCAAATTGTTAAGGCGTATTTATTTGCTGCCGGAAGCCCATTATAGAGTTTCACGATCTCTTTGTATTTTTCTTTTTGAGCCAACCTTCTTTCATTTGTAAAAGTTGAGATGTCATTAGACTGATTTACTTGTATGTCTAATTCCGAAACATGAATTTTCAGACCTTTTGCTACCGCTTTGTTAAGATCAGTTTCTATTTGAGCTTTTGTTGGGGTTAAATACGTGTTATGCATTTGAAAACCAATACCATCAATAAGATTACTCGCTTTTAAATCATCAATAATGCTATAAACTTTGTTTTGCTTTGGAATATTAGTTGAGGTTGCATAATCATTATAAAACAATAATAAAGAGTTGTCTCCGGCTGCTTTTGCTGCATCTCTTGCCCATTGAAAACAATCTTTTACGTAGTTAGCACCCATTCGTTGAAGAAAAATAGTATTTCTCATTGCACCGCCATTGTCATCTACTGATTCATTAACAACATCCCAGGATTTTACTTTTCCTGCATAATGTGTTACAACATCGGTAATGTATTTTTTTACTTCTGCTTTAAATTCGGCATCAGTACCGGAGAAATCTTTTAACCATTGTGGCACTGAATTATGCCAAACCAAAGCATGACCGTGAACATTAATTCCATTTGAATTTCCATAAGCAACAATTTTGTCGGCTACAGTCCAGTTGTAAACACCACTTGCAGTAGAAATTTGATCCATTTTCATTTCATATTCGGCAGAAATACTGCTGAATTCATTTTTCAAAATAATATCATATGGACTTCCAGTAGTTAATTGCGAAGCTTTTATCGCCATACCTATAAAAAACGGATGTGCTAATTTATTTGCTTTTACTTTTAAGAATGTAGGATCTTCAGGAATGTTGCTTGAACCTGTCGTTACAACACTAATAACATTGGAGTAACCCGAAGTCTCTGTTGCATTTTTTGCTCTAACTCGGTAATAATATTGTGTACCTGCGCTTAAACCTACTACAACTTCGTTTAAATCAGTAACTTCTTTTGCATTGTAATTTGGAACAAAAGCGGAGAAATTCTCGCTTGTCGAAACATCCAGAAGATAGCTTTTTGCATGGGAAACATAATTCCATTTTGCTCTAAAACCAGTGTCGTTTGCGTCTTTTGGTGCGTTTGCAACCGGCGCTTCTAAAGTAGTATCCGCTATATTGTCATCTTTTGAACAAGAATTCAAAGAGAAGAAGATACAAGTCAGCATTAATAAAAATTTAATTTTCATACTGTATTTTATTATAGAATATCCTTTTGTGATTTTGAATACTCTTATTTATAATTTCTGTTTTATTAGTTGTAAAAGAGGCTGTTTTTTGATCACAGCCTCTTTTTCTTTAGAGCTTAAATAGCACTAATTATTTGTAACGAACTTTAATATTATCGTATTTTATTATGCTTGGATTAGGTGTCTCTGATTGAACTATTCCTACTTTGATTTCATTAACTTTAGAAGCGTCCAGGGTAGTGGCAGGTTGTCCAAAGCCATAATTATCTTTAAAATCAGCCAAAGTTATTGTCTTAGTAGTCCAGTTAACATCCGTTATTTTAAAATTATAACCATAGTTTTTATTATCAATAGTATTCAATTGAATGGCAAATTGAGCGCCCACGACATTCGCACTTACATCAATATCAATAAATGTTTTTGAAGCATCATTATTAGAGGCGCTTAGGAAACTAGCTCCACCGCCTGCACTGCTGCCATTGTAACCATTTGTTGTTGAGCCAGTCCATGCAAGTGTTGCATAATTGCCTGTTGGGCCACCTGTAGTATTTGCGTTAAAACTATCGACATCACCATAAGCATTCCAACTCGTTCTTGTACCGTTTCCGTCAAAATCAGACACTATAACAATAATTTCCGGAGTAACAGGAGGTGGAATCTGTATTACTTTTTTTGCTATACCTCCCGGCGTAATAATTACTAACTCCGAGCCAAAGACTGCATCTGCCGGTACACCAATAATAATTGAAGAGGATGATTTTCGAGTATAACTCAGTTCCTTACCTGCTAAGGTTATCGATGAAATATTATAAAACCAAGTACCTTCAATTTCCAGTGGAAATCCCGGAGTTGCTACCGCCGGAATTGTCTTTGTAATAGTTGGAACAGGCTGTAAAATCTCAATATTTTTAGTTACTGATCCAGTTCCTGTTATAAATGTAATAGGCTGTACCCCAAATCTGCTTCCTAGTTTATCATCAAAAGGAATGGTAAAAATGAATGCTTTATCAGAATTATAGTTTGGATTGAAACTGATATCAATTTTGTTATCCAGCGTAATTTTTTTTAATCCTTTTAAACCTTCACCTTCAACTCTGACTTTATTCAATGGAAAAGCCTGATTCAATAGATCTCCAGGTTCAGCAACCATTGCATCTATACTTGCAGTAGTTGCATCATCATTTTGACAAGCTGTAAAAGAAGCTAATGCCAAAAGAATTATAATTCTATATGTTATTTTCTTAATCATAATAAAAGTTAGTTAAAGTTAAAAGGAACCGGAGGCTCTAATAATGATGGATTAGTATCAATAGCAGATTGCGGTAATGGCAATTCAAAATAATTGCTTCCCGGAGTGATCTTTCTGGAAATCAAGTCTGTTCTGGCATCGTCAGAATAAAAACCAACTTCTTGCTGCGAAATAATTGCTGTTGCTTCTGCCAGACCTCGACGTTTTAAATCAAAGAAATATTGTCCTTCAAGTGCAAATTCAATTCTTCTTTCATTAAATAAATCATCTCTTGTAAGTACTGTTTTGGCTGGTAATCCGGCTCTGGCTCTTACTTCATTGAATGAGCTTAAAGCAGCTGCAGAAGTTGTTGAAGCGGCTCCTGCCAAAAGTGCCTCAGAATTCATTAGTAAAACATCAGAATATCTAAGTATAATCGTGTTTTGTGAAGTTTTCATAAAAAACACATCATTTCTTTCAGCAGCAGAACCTACAATATACTTTCTGAAATTGGCTGCAGTCGATGAGTAGATTTTTTTATATCTGAAACCTCCCTGATTTTTTAATAACTCAGGATAAAAGTCGCCATCTGTCATGATTGTGCTCTTTTTTCTGATATCATTTGGCTCAAAGCCATTTTGCAATGAAATAGAAGGCAGGTAAACTCCCCAGCCGTCTCCACCACCAGTAATTCCGGTACTTCCAGGAACTATATAAGCCTGATTTGTATTTTGTGTTCCCCATTCTGTAGCAATTGCTTTCCATTGCAGGGCAAACATACTTTCGGCGCTATTGTTATTCTCGGGGCTGCTGAATAAGTTTCCGTAATCGGAAATCAAAGTATATTGATTTCCGATAATTTTCTGGGTTAATGCAGCACATTCAGAATATTCGTTTAATGTTAAATGCACTTTTGCAAGAATTCCCATTGCTGCAAATTTGGTAACATATCCTTTTTTTACTGAAGTTGCAGGCAAGTTTTCGATAGCATATTCCAAATCTTGTTTTATGAATTTATAAACATCTGCAACAAGATTTCTTTTTGGCTGAGCTGCCGTTCCTGCTTTGTTAATAATAGGCACGGCTCCAAAGCTTCTTACCAAATAAAAATAGGCATTGGCTCTCATAAATCTTGAAATTGCAATGGCATTTTTATAAGATGCTTCAGGCAATTCGCTCTTTCTGTCTTCGACTAAACGCATTAAATTATTAGATTGATCGATAACCGAAAATAACGAAACGTATCCTTCTGTCAGGATTGGATTTTGTGAGGTTACCTGAGCATCTTTAAATTGTGCATAAGCACCATCATATGTAAAAGCGTTGCCGGCATACATATCTCCAACTGCAATCAGGAATTTATCATTAAAAGTAAACCAGGGTTTAAAATATAAACTCTCAGCGATTCCGTCAAAAGCGGTAACTCCTTCCGGTAAATCAGCTGGCGTTAATTGATTTTCAGATGGTGCATCCAAAAAATCATCAGAACAGGAAAACAAAGACAGCAATGGTATTAGCATTCCCATCATAAAAAGTTTAAAAAGTTTTTTCATAACTATTATTTTTTATTTTAACGACTATGAATCATTAAGTTAATTTTGTTTTTATCAATTTTAGAATTCTAAATTTAAACCCATAGAAGTAGTTCTTGGCACTGGATATCGTCCCAGATCAATACCGCTAAGTGTTATATTTTGATCTAAATTTCCTAAAGCAGGATCAAAACCGGAGTATTTTGTCCATGTATATAAGTTTTGGACATTGACATACAATCTAACTTTCGATATAATAGAATTTTTGAATATTTGACTTGGTAAATCATAGCCTAAAGAAACATTCTGAATTCTTAAATAAGAACCATCTTCAACAAATCTGTTAGAGATTCTGCCATTCGCATTTGGATCATTAAGGGTAATTCTTGGTTCATTTGTGTTTTCGTTTACTCCCGGTTCAAAAGCATTTAAAGCTCTTGTACTTACGTTTGCAAATCGATCTCCAAATCCAGGATAAATACCATCAGTATAATGACGTGTAAAATTGTAGATTTCATTCCCTTGACTTCCAGTTAAAACAACAGATAAACTAAAGTTTTTATACTTAAAATTATTGGTAAATGAATAGGTAAAATCAGGAATTGCGCTTCCTATAGCTTTTTGGTCTTTAGCATCAATTTTTCCGTCACCATTAAGGTCCTTAAAACGAATATCACCAATTCCTGTCCCTGTTTCCTGAGTTGGTCCTGCGGCTAATTCTGCAGCATTTTTAAATAATCCGTCCGTAACATATCCATAGAACTGCCCAACTGGCTGTCCTTCTGTAGTTTTTGTAACGTTGTATAAATCGAATTGTACCTTTCCTAATAAAGATTTACCAGCACCTTGAAAACTAGTTAATTCATTATTGTATTTTGAAAAGATAATTGTACTGTCCCATGTAAAATTTTCGGTAATAATATTTCTGGTATTCAAGGTAAGTTCAACTCCTTTAGTTTCAATTTCACCCGTATTTAAATAATAATTAAGCGCACTTTGATTTGACTCATCATTGATTTGTTTGGTTAGGAAATTAGAAGAATGTTTAACATAATAATCAAAGTCTAATTTTACTCTGTTGTTAAGCATTCCTAATTCAAAACCAACATCAAAAGATTTAAGTGATTCCCATCTAACATTTGGGTTACCTAAGTTATCAATAGTTGGAGATACGCCTCCAAATGGAGATGCAGTCAATGAAAGAATCGTTTGGTATCTGTTTGCCGGAATATTTTGATTTCCAACAGAACCGTAACCCGCTCTAAATTTTAAATAATTCACTGTTGAAGATAATGGCTCAAAAAAACTTTCGTTACTAACAGTCCAGCCTGCAGCAAATGATGGGAAATAACCCCATTTATTATTTGGACCAAAGTTCGAAGAAGCATCTGCTCTTAAAGAAGCCGAAAATGAATAACGATCAGAAAAGCTATAGTTTAATCTCGAAATATAAGAAGTCATAGACCATCTTCCAGAACCATTTCCGTTAACGGCAGTATCGATGTCGCCTATATTTAAGTTGGTAAAATCTCTACTTAAGAAATCACCCGATCTGTAACCGCTTAAATATTCGTATTGACTTTCTTGTGCTTCCTGACCTAACAAAAAGGTGAAATTGTGTTTTTCGTTAAAGGTTTTATTATAAGTTAAATAGTTTTTTAAACTCCAATAAAAGCTTTGATCCTGCTGTTTGAATGATTTGTTCAAAAGTTCAGACACATTTCCTAAAGTATAGGCAGGCGCAAAAGAGCTGCTTTTTGCAAAATTTAAATCATATCCTAATTCCGTTCTAAAAACCAAACCTTTGGTAAGAGTGAAATCGGCAAATACATTTCCATTGACTTTATAGCGGTCTGTTTTTGCGTTATTGTATTCTGATAAAGCAATTGGATTGGTTGCCTCATTTGCCGAAGAACCTAAACCACTTGTTGGGCCTGCAAAAGAACCATCAGCATATCTAACCGGTAATTCCGGAGATTGTCTTAACGTATTCATTACTAAACCACCTCTGTCGTCGTTTCGAACTACTTGTTGAGATGATTTACTGATCGACATATTGTTACCAATCTTCAACCATGATTTTACGGTTGAATCTATGTTTAATCGCATAGACATTCTGTTGAAATCTGAATTTAGAACAATTCCTTCCTGATCAAAATAATTCAAAGAAGTATAATATCTTGTTCCTTCTTTTTCACCCGAAAATGATATTTGATGGTTGTACATCGTAGCAGTTCTAAAAAGTTCGTTCTGCCAGTTTGTTCCATTTCCTAATAAATCAGGTCTTTGATATTGATAGGGAACTGGCTCGCCATTTAGTTTGAAAATTTTAGCCTGATAAGCTGCATATTGAGGCAAGTTCAAAACATCAACTGAGTTTGTTACTTGCTGAGTCCCTATATACGTTTCATATGTAAAAGTCGATTTTCCTTTTTTTCCTTTTTTAGTTGTAATCAAAACAACACCATTCGCACCATTTGCACCATATATCGCTGTTGATGATGCATCTTTTAGAATATCAATAGTTTCTATATCCGAAATATTTAATCCCGATAAAGCCGAGTTTTTGGTTTGTCCGTTTCCTCCGCCTAAAGCACTAAATGAAAATGAATCGTTGTTTTTATCCGCAAAAACCGGAGTTCCGTCAATAACATACAAAGGTTCATTTCCGTTAATAGAAGTAATTCCTCGAATTTGAACCGAAATTCCTCCTCCCGGTGTACCGGAATTTTGAGTAACATTTACACCCGCAGCTTTACCCACAAGAGCCTGATCGATAGAAGTAAAAGGTTTGTCCTGAATCTCGGAAGCTTTGATGGAAGAAATGGCACCATTTACATCTTTTCTTTTTGAAGTTCCGTAACCAATCACGACTACTTCATTTAATTTTTCAAGGTCATTAACCATATTGACTTTCATCACTGATTTTGTGTCAGCAGGCATAGACACATTTTTGTAACCGATATAACTAAAGATCAATGTACTTTTTGGATCTACATTGTTTAAGATAAAACCTCCGTCAAAATCTGTGGTAGTTGCATTTTTTGTTCCTTGTACTATTACACCAACACCAGGCAAGCCGAGTCCTCCTGATGTTACTTTTCCTTTAACAGTTTGAGCAAAGAAAAAGTTTCCCCACATACATACTATTAAACACAATAGTTTTTTTAATGTTCTTTTCTGCATAAAAATTGGTCGATTAAGTTAGTTTAGTTTTTTATTGTAAAATACCTAATTGAAGGTTCTTTTTGCATGCTCGTAAATTAGAGTCACAAGAAGAAAACTTTTTCTTAAATATTTCTTAACGAAAGTAAAATCTAGTGGGGTGCTATTATAGAACAGATGAAGCATATTGTGCAACAAATGATGCAAAAAAAGGACTTAATGCGCTATTATTACTAAAAAGAGACAATTGAGGCATTAAAAGAGATACTGAGATATTGCTATAAAAATTGCTTAAAAAGTATTGTTTGTATAAAAAAACAAAACAATATTTTATATATCTTAATTTTTGTTTCGAATTAATCAGGATGCTTTTTGAAAAAAATGACTTACAAAAAAAAGAGCTCCAATTTTTATATCGAAGCTCCTTTTTTGATTGCATTTTGTATTTAAAGGGATATTTTTAACACTTATTCTTTTGTCTTTTTTTCTTGTGTAGGCAAATGTCCATATTTAATTTTATAACATTTGGTGAAATAGGAGGGAGAAGTGAATCCCACTTTATAGCTAATTTCGTTGATATTGTTATTTCCTTTTTCGATCAGTTGTTTTGCTTTTTCTAATCGTACGTTTCTGATAAACTCATTAACGGAAACGCCTGTTAATGTTTTTATTTTTCGATACAACTGACTTCTGCTCAGGAAAATTTTAGAAGACAAAAGTTCTACGGTTAACTCAGGTTCACTAATATTTTCGTTGATAAAGTGCAGAATCTTTTGAATGAAATCATTATCAAGCGACGTCGTTTTTTCTTTACCATCTTTGGTTATTCCGCTATAAAACTTTTTAAACATGATTTGCCTGCTTGTAATAAGCTGTGCCAAACTCGATTTTAAGATATCCAACTCAAATGGTTTACTCAAATACATGTCAGCACCGGAGTCTATACCTTCTAGTCGGTCTTTTACCATTGCTTTTGCCGAGAGCATTAATAACGGAATATGGCTTGTTTTTAAATCGCCTTTTACGTTTTTACACAATTGTAACCCATCCATTACAGGCATTATAACGTCTGTAATTATTAAATCCGGTAATTTCTGAACGGCAAGTTCGTAGCCTTTCTGACCATTTTCGGCTGCAATAACCTTATATAATTTGCTTAGTTCATGTTTGAGATAATTTCTTAATTCAGGATTATCTTCAACAATTAAAACAGTGTATGGTTTTGCAGTTTCTGCAACAGCATTTTCGACTGTTTGATCCGTGTCATCATCGTCATCAGAGGAATGATTAGCAGATTGATTTAGAAATTGGTTTTTATTTTTGTCTACTTTAAAAATCTCGTTGACTACTTCATTTTTTTTATACAAAGATTTCCCTAAGGGGAATGTTACCGTAAATTTTGTGCCTTGTCCTACCTGACTTTCAACATCAATTCTTCCTTTATGAAGCTCAACAAATTCTTTTACCACCTCTAATCCAATTCCGGTACTTCCGTAGTAATCTTTATTTACATTATTGACCTGATAAAAGCGGTCAAATATTCTTTTTAAATCTTTCTTGTGAATTCCGGAACCTGTATCTGTAATTGTTATTGAAAAAGAAGGAACTTTATTGCCATCGATTAGCAGTGAATTATCAATATCTGATTTGGCTATAGAAACGGTAATAGAACCATTGTCCGGTGTAAATTTAAATGCGTTTGAAATAATATTAAACAATATTTTCTCCAGCATTTTAGGATCTAGCCAGTCTTCAAGTTCGTCAAGTGATGGCTCAAAATTAATAGTAATATTTCGGGCTGCCGCTTCCTCATCAAAATAACCTATAATGCCTTGCGTAAACGCTACAACTTCAATTTTTTTGGCTTGAATAGAAATTTGGTTAAACTCTAATTTATTAAAATCCATAAGCTCATTGATTAGTCTCGAAAGCCTATCCGAACTTTTATGTACAATTTTTAATTTATTATGTATTTCGGGAGATACATTTTTACTTCTTAAAATGTCTTCCAAAGGATTTATAATCAATGTTAATGGTGTCCTGAATTCGTGCGAAATATTCGTAAAGAATTGTAGTTTCTTATTGTTTAATTTCTCTGATTGAATGTTTTTTTCTTTTTCTAAAAGTATCGCTTGTTTTGCTTTAAAACGATTTTGATAAATTTTATTCAGATATATAATCAGGAAAACTAGAATTGAAGTGTACAATAAATAAGCCCAAAAGGTTTTCCACCAAGGCGGCAGGATTTTTATTTTTAATTCTAATGGAGTATTGCTCCAGGAACCATCTGCATTTGCCGATTTTACTTTAAAAACATAATCACCCGGCGCAAGATTGGTATAAGTTGCGGTTCTGTTATTTCCCACATAATTCCAATCTTTTTCAAAACCTTGCAGATAATACGCGTATTGGTTTTTCTTCGAATAATTATAGTTAATTCCCACATATTCAATCGTAAAAACAGATTGCGTATAGTTGAGAATAATTTCTTCAGTCTGAGCAATTACTTTGGTTAACGGCGAAGCATCTTCATTGGGTTTTACGGATTTATTAAACAATTTGAAATCGCTGAAATACAATTTTGGTGCTTTCTCTGTTTTTTTGATCTCGTTAGGTTTAAAATAATTCACCCCTTCATAACTGCCAAAATACAACTCTCCATTTCCATCCTTAAAGACCGCATTGTTGTTGAAATCATTATCAACAAGACCATCATCTTTAGTAAAATTGGTGCTTTTTTTATTCTTAAAATCAAGTTTTGTTAATCCTGATCCGCCACTAATCCATAAAGAACCATTGTTATCAGAAATTATAGCACGTACCGATTTTTCTTTAAAACCCGGAAAGTTATTATAGTTTGAAAAGGTTTTGTTTTTTTTATTATAGTTGAATAATCCTTCGCCATCTGTTCCTATCCATATTGTTTTATCGTTGGACTCATAGATTGATAAAATAGTCTGAATACTATTGTACTTCGTTTTGTCCTTGAACATGGCATCGCGCATTTTGGTCACTTTAAAATCAGAGTCATCTTTTAAACTTACCTGATACAATCCTAAAATTGTTCCTACCCACAAAACATTATCTGAGTCTACAAAAACTTTACGAATAAAAGCATTGTCTAAAGCGTTTTCTGTAAATGATTTCGAGTCACAATGAATAAATGTATTGTTCTTATTATCAAAATAATGCAATCCCTTTATGAAAGTTCCAATCCAGATTCGGCCTTTTGAATCTTCTGAAAAACTAAAAATTCGATTCGATTTTAATCCTGCTGTATTTGCTGTATTGTAGTTTATGAATCGGGTAGTGCCATTTTTTAAAAAGTAGATTCCGCGATCCCAGCTTCCTATCCAGATATTTTGTTTACTGTCTATAAAAATGGTCTGAATATCGGCAGCATCCAAACCGGAATAATAGCTTTGATTGTTTTTGTTTACGTGAATGTAACTTTTATTATTAAGATTATAAATATCGAGTCCTCCGCCTTCATTACTGATTAACAGGTTTCCTTTTTTGTCTTTTATAACCGAAGTTACATAACTGGTTTGTAAAGAATTATCGTTGTTTACTTGTGATTCAAGTGAATTGAATTTGTTATTGGGTTTGTCAAATACACCAAGTCCTTTATTAAAATATCCCAGCCAAAGACGCTTTTCTTTATCTTCGAATAGTGACCAAACAGAATTGGATTTTAAGCTAGAGTCATTGTATTTACTGTGTAAATATTTTTGGAGGACTTGACCTTTATAATTTAAAACCAATAATCCGTCATTTTCAGTACCGCAAATTATATGATCGTGACTGCTTTCTATAATCGATAAGATTTTGTTTTTGGTAATAGAATAATTTTCAAATTGGTAATTATCAGTTTCGGGTTTAATTTTTATCAGGCCACTTTCAGTCGTTCCCAGCCATATGTATCCAAATTTATCTATAACAAGATTTTCGATATCATCTAATAAAGGTTCTCTTTTAAACTTGTCTTTATAAACCTGTTTGAGTTTTCCGTTTAAATCAAGCTCCAAAAGACCATAACTGGTTCCTAAATAAATAATTCCGTGCTTATTTTTTACCGAAGATTTTATTAGAAAATTAAATTTGTCCAGCACCTTTGACGAAATCAGAGAGGCTTTTAAAGTTTTTATATTGAGTTTGAATAATCCAAAGCCATACGTACCTAAGATTAAATTGCCGTTGTTATCCTGAATAATTGTTTTTACAGTAATGGGTTCATCATAACCTTTTGTAATTACATCTTCAATATTGATTTTGGTAAAATTGTTTAAATCTCTGTTATACAAGCATAAACCGTCATCAGTACCAACCCATAAGTTATTATTAGAATCAATAAAGGTTGCGTAAATAAAGTTACTGTTTAGTGAGCCTGGCTTTTTATTGTATTCGTATCCAAAGTAATTTACCCCATCATATCGATACAAACCCGTGCCGTTTGTACCTATCCAAATAAAACCATTTTTATCCTGGATAATCGAAGAAATGGCTCTTTTTGAAGTAGTTTCCTGTATACTTCTAAATTGGTAGTTGTCAAATTTATCTTGAGAAAACAGGCAATTTAGAGCTATAAAGTAGCATACAAGAATATATTTAATATTTTTCATTTACATTTTAATGTTATTATTTATCAACTTTGATTGAAAATAAAATGGCAATTGATTCTTTTTTAAGAATATATGCCAATTAAGAGTTGAAATGTGCCGTTAGGTACAAATTGTAAACTTTCAACTCTTGATCTGCATAATATATAAAGCAATATTAATAAAAGTAAATAAGACACTTATTTTTTTATCTAAATTTCTCCTATTGCAAAAAAACCTGAGTAAGATTATTGACCCTTAAGGGATAATCATACTCAGGCTGTAAAGTTGTAAAAAAAAAAATACTATTCCGGATAGTTTTTGTTTTAAAATCTTTTAGTTTTTATTTTAATTCAAATTTGCTTGTAAGACCTTCATTAGAATTCCAGCCAACCATGATATTAAATAAACCTGGTTCTACTAAAAATTTGCCTTCGTTGTCATAAAAACCGAGTTCTTTGTCTGTCAATATAAATTGAATTGTTTTAGTTTCTCCCTTTTTTAAAGCAACAAGTTCAAAACCTTTTAGTTCTTTAATAGGTCTTACTATACTGGCAACAGGATCATTTATGTACAATTGAACTACTTCTTTTCCGTCAAAATTGCCTGTATTGGTAACTTCGACACTTACTTGAATTTTTTCTCCTTTAGAAAAGGCAGTTTTATTTATTTTAAGATTTTTATAATCAAACTTGGTATAACTCAATCCAAAACCAAAAGGAAATTGAGGTGTTTTTTCTACATCCATATAATGTGACCAAAAAACATTTTTATCACTATCAATTGGTCTTCCTGTGCTGTATTTGTTGTAATAAATAGGTACTTGTCCAACGTTTCTCGGAAAAGAAATTGTCAATTTACCACTTGGATTGTAATCTCCGTATAAAACCTGCGCAACCGCATTTCCAGTTTGAGTTCCCAATTGCCATGCTTCTACAATTGCCGGAATATTTTGGGCAGCCCACGGAATACTTAACGGACGGCCATTATTTAAAACCAAAACTACATTAGGGTTTACTTTGTAGATCTCCTCTAATAATTCTTGTTGAACTCCAGGTAAATTTAGATCAGTTCTGCTTCTGGCTTCTCCACTTTGAAAACCATATTCGCCTAAAACCATCACAACAACATCAGCATTTTTTGCAGCTGTTTTTGCCGCTTCAAAACCGGTTTTATCTGTTGTATTGAAAACAGTTTCTGTAAGGAAAGTAGCTTTCTGCGAAAGTAAATCTGCACCTTTTTCAAAAGTCAGCTGATTGTCTTTGTATTGTTGCATTCCTTCAAGAACTGAAACTGCAGTATTATCATCGGCTGCAATTCTCCAGCTTCCAAGCGGACTATTTTTATCATTTGCTAAAGCGCCGATCAAAGCAATTTTTTGTCCGGATTTCTTTAGCGGAAGCAAATTCTCATTGCGCCCCGGCGGAGAAGCATTTTTCAATAATACAATTGATTTTTTTGCCATGTCCAGAACACCGTCATTATTGGCTTTGCTTCCCACAACTTCTTTTTCACGCTTTTCGTCGCAATATCTGTAAGGATCATCAAATAAACCTAACTCAAATTTTACACGCAAAATTCTACGAACAGCATCATCAATTAATGATTCTTTTACTTTTCCTTCTTTTACAAGTGCAACTAATTTTGCCACATACAAATACGATTCCATATCCATGTCAGAACCTGCAATCACCGCTTTTGCTGTTGCATCGGCTTCATCTTTCGCATAACCGTGCGCAATCATTTCGCGAATAGAAGCATAATCTGAAACTACAAAACCATCAAATTTCCATTTTCCTTTTAAGATATCTCTTTGTAAAAATGCATTTCCAGTTGCAGGAACGCCGTTTAGTGTATTAAATGAATTCATAAACGTACGAATTCCAGCTTGTACCGTGGCTTCAAAAGATGGTAAAACCGAATTGTATAATTTAGAAGTACTAATATCTACACTATTATATTCCAGTCCAGCCTCAACAAAACCGTATGCTGCAAAGTGTTTTGCACAAGCTGCAATCGTATTTACTTTAGCCAAATCAGCAATTGTTTCTCCCTGAAAACCTTTTACTCTTGCATAGCCTATTTTACTTCCTAAATAAGGATCTTCACCGGCACCTTCCATTACGCGTCCCCAGCGTGCATCATTTGTAACATCGACATTGGGTGCAAAAGTCCAGTTAATTCCGGATGCCGAAGCTTCATCTGCTGCAATTGCCGCCGATTTTTTAATAGCTTCCAGATCCCAACTTGCCGCTTCTGCCAACGGAATCGGACTCAACGTTTTATAACCGTGAATAACATCAAAACCTATAATCAACGGAATTCCCAAACGAGTTTCTTCTACTGCGATTTTCTGTACGGCACGAACTTCTTTGACACCTCTTACGGTAAGCATTGATCCAACCAGCCCTTTTCGTAAATGCTCGTATTTTAATTCAGCGCTTCCGCCTTTTGGAGCCGGTCCCGTCACATCCCAAAAGCCATTGTATTGATTCATTTGTCCCACTTTTTCTTCTAATGTCATTTCTTTCATTAAAAGTGAAATCCGATCTTCAATTGGTTTACTGGCATCGAGATGTTTTTTTGTTTGAGCATATCCGTTTACAAAAACGATTAGCATAAAAAATGCATATTTCTTAATTTGTTTTTTCATCATTGTGGTTTTAGTTTTATTATAGAGGTTATTAAAGTCAGGTATGTAAAACAGTATCCTTTTTGCTGATTTTTTTTGCAAATAGGATCAGCAAGTTTTGGTGTATTAAATCTGTACAATTTTAGGATTGTAAATGTAGTTTTACAGTAGTAACGATAGTAGTATATTTGAAGCATTATCTAAAACAAATGATGCATAAAACATTTTCAATGTCAATAAAATAAAGAGGTTTCTATTGGGAATTTCTGCTTCAATCCTGCTAAGAAAAAAAAAGTATAATTATCTTTTAAAAGACAGGAACAGATTTATTGCAACTAATGATATCAATTGCTGCTCGATATTTGAAAATAAGATAAAAAAAAAGAGGCTCCTCAAAGCCTCTTATTGTATTAATGTTTTCCTTTCCCTTTGCCATTTCCTTTGCCATTCCCATTTCCATTATGGTTTCCATTATCGTGATGACCATTATCTTTATCTGGTCTTTGACCAATTGTTTTTTGAGGTTTTCCTTTATAACCTTTTCCATATTTTACTTTATGAGTTTTAAAATTGTCATAAGGTCTGTCACCTCTATAATCTGTCAAAACTACTTTATATTCGTTATAAAGGTCATAATTTCTATAAACAGATGGCAGTGATCTGGTTCTTACCCATCTTCCATTATTTAGGTAAACATAATTTGATGTACTTACATCGTAGTATGTCTGAAGATCAGGTAGATAATAATAACGAACATCTGTATAACCAACAGGGCCCCAGGCAGGAGGAGTTCCTATATTTACATTTACTGATACCTGAGCCTGTGTATAACTAAAAGACAGGAATAATATTCCAATCAAAAAATATTTTATAGTTTTCATAATTCTACTTTTAATAATTAATATGTTAAGATAAAACAAGAAACGTGCCTAAAATGCATATTAGTTGTAAATAATTGAATATAATATGTTTGTATTTAGTGTTAATGCTATAAATAGTTGAAGTTATATTAGTAGTTCTGGTATAATAACTATGGCAGATCTCCGGACTGTTCCAAAACTTGTGACCAAAAACTCGATTTAACGGAGTAACAATCCTCCTGATCTTTTCAAAAGTAGATTTTAAAAGAAATTAGAATCTAAATAATAATTAAAGTAAAAAAGCTTCAGGTTTATCTGAAATGGGAATTTATGATAAAACACCAAAATTAAACGATGTTAAGACATCAATACCTTTAGTGTTATCTCCGCTGATAGATGCAAAGTTTAAACCACCTTTCCTTTAGCACCAAATTTAATTTTTTAGGCATTAACATTTGTAAATCCTAAAACTGTAACAACAGCTAGTAATAAATTTTTTTTCATAAAAGTAATTTGAATTATTTGAATCCAAAATTCGTTTAAGAAAAATTGGAAAAGGTTTCAAAAGCTTAAAATTGTATAAATTGGTACTTATTTACTGATGTTTTTATATTTATTTGGTGATGATTAATTAAAATGACTTATTAATTTGTATGAAAAATAATTCAGGTATTTTTCTAAAGAGTTTGATTTGTAAAGGCTGAAAAAAAAAATATTTCTGGATTTCTGCCTGCTGAAATAGCACTGTATAAGGCAGGATTTAGTTGCTTTTAAGGAATTGGAATTTTAGTTGTTTTTCTACCTGTTTTTTAATGATGCAAATCAACTTAAACCATTTTGTGACAGCAAAATGTATAAATTTTGAAAGGGGCAAGGCAATTAAAAATTTAATAGTATACAAATTATAATTGTTTATACGAATTATCTTAATTAAAGTTTGACGTTACATTTTTTTTGTATAATTTGGTAAGGCTTTTTTAATGATTTTCTTGGGAACCTAATTTTCAACAAACTTAAAATTAAAAGCTTTTACATATTACCAAATACTAGTGTGATACTCCATTTTTTTTAACCTGCAGATAAAAGAGAAACAAAGTAAGAATCCCAAATTGTAAAAAAATAGTAATATGAAACAGGAAACTGATGATACGGAACAATCGAAGCATATTCAAGATTTTCTTTTTATAATAAAACGAAAATCGGATCACCTGACGAATTATTTTCTTATAAGCTTTTTTTTTATCGGCTTGCTCCTTGCTTTTTATTATGATACCTGGATGATTGGAATTGGAGTTGGCAGTTTACTTCTTCTGGCTTATTACTCTGCAAAAATAGCCTTGCCTAAATCAAACTTATATCAATATGTTCTTAGCGTTGTATTGGGGATTTTTATGGCCCAGTTTATTTACCAGATGCACGGCTTGTTCGAAATGCATTTTGTTGCATTTATTTCCAGTGCAATACTTATTACTTATCAGAACTGGAAACTGCAAATACCGCTTATGCTAGTTGTGACAATCCATCATGCACTGTTTGGTTATTTTCAGTATATGGGTTTTGATAAAATTTATTTTTCTCAATTAGATTATATGTCCCTGCAGACATTTATTATTCATATGATCCTTGCGGGTGCTATTTTTTCAGTTTGCGGACTTTGGGCGTATCAGTTTAAAAAATATAGTGAAGCACATATAAAACTAATCTTTAATAAACGGGAAATTGAAAACCAAGAGTTAAAAACCGCCAATTATGAACTTGACCGGTTTGTTTACAGTACATCTCATGATTTGCGCGCGCCACTGAACTCAATGATGGGTTTGATTGAAATTGCAAAAGACGATACTACTGAAGAACAAATGCTTGATTATTTAAAAATGCTAAAAGGAAGTGCAGAAAAACTGGATGGTTTTATATGTGACATTCTTGATTATTCACGCAACTCTCGTATGAAAATTGATAATGAACATATTAATTTCAAAGAACTCCTTAGCGATGTAACGGAAAATTTAAAATTCATAGGAGGTAATATAAGAACGGTTGAAATTAAAATAGACATCCCCGAGGAAACTTCTATTTATTCTGATAAAAATCGCCTCCTCACCATCCTGAATAATCTGATATCAAATGCTATTCGTTATCAAAATTCCAAAATTGCAAACCCTTTTGTAAGTGTTAAAATTGAGACATTTCCCACTGAAACCATAATTTTAGTTAAGGACAATGGTATAGGTATCGATAAAGAATCACAGGCAAAAATATTTGACATGTTCTATCGTGTGTCACAGGAATCAGTAGGTTCAGGACTAGGGTTGTACATTGTAAAAGAGGCAGTCAGTAAACTCAATGGCGATATAAAAGTTCAATCTGAAATAGGTATAGGAACTACTTTTTTAATTAAAATCCCTAATCAATAAACCAAAATTACCATGGACCAAGAAATAGCAAAACCGACTTTTAAAAAAATTCTAGTAATTGATGACAATCCAACAGACCGTTATATTGCAAAACGAATGGCTGAAAAATATCTTTTTGCAGAAGAAATAATTTTACAGGAATCGGCACTTGAGGCTCTCGAATATATTCGATCATTAGAGAATGTTCCTCATTTACTTCCACAAATTATCTTTTTAGATATTAATATGCCGGGAATGAACGGGTATGAATTCCTTGATGAATACACAAAGCTTGCTGAAGTAATCAGAGCAAATTGTATTATTCTGATGATTACAACCTCCATACATCCTGATGATCTCAAACGAGCACAAAATAATCCTTCTGTATTTCGTTTTCTGAATAAACCGCTTGATAAAGAAAAATTCAGACTTATTGAGCAAGAATTTTCATTTACAAAATAATATATCTGGTTGGTAGAGGTTACTTTTTTCATCAAAATAGCAGGCTGGGAGCAAAAAACGTATTGAAATTTTCTTCTTTTTAGAGAATAAAGCTGTAATAATAGCGTTCTTAAACAAAACTATAATTATGGGCTTATTTGATTTTATGATAGTGGAAATAGCTATGGATTTAGGAACTGCTAATACTTTAATAATTTATGACGGAAAAATCGTAATAGACAGTCCATCAATTGTGGCAAGAGATATTAGGAATGGAAAAATTATTGCTGTAGGTAAAGAAGCCAGTTTAATGCAAGGTAAAACGCATGAAAATATTAAAACAATCCGACCACTAAAAGATGGAGTGATTGCAGATTTTGATGCCTCAGAGAAAATGATCAGCTGGTTTATAAAAAACATACCAGAATTGAAGAAAAGCTTTTTTACTCCTGCATTGCGAATGGTTGTGTGTATTCCTAGTGGTATAACAGAAGTGGAAATGAGAGCCGTAAAGGAGTCTTGCGAACGAGTAAATGGGAAAGAGGTGTTTTTAATTCATGAGCCCATGGCAGCTGCTATTGGAATGGGTTTAGATGTTATGCTTCCTCAAGGAAACATCGTAGTAGATATTGGAGGAGGAACTACTGAAATTGCCGTTATTGCTCTTGGGGGTATAATTTGTGACAGATCTATAAAAATCGCTGGAGATGTTTTTACAAATGATATCTTGTATTATATGAGAACTCACCATAATTTGTATATTGGAGATGCCTCTGCGGAGGCAATAAAAATTGATGTTGGAGCTGCTATGGAAGAACTTGAAACTGCTCCTGATGATATAACGGTTCGTGGGAGGGATCTTCTTACCGGAAAACCTAAGGAGGTATGTGTTAGCTATCGTGAAATTGCAAAAGCTTTGGATAAATCAATACAGAGGATTGAAGATGCTATTATGGTTACACTTTCATTGACGCCGCCAGAACTTGCTGCCGACATTTATAATGCGGGATTGTATCTCGCAGGAGGAGGAGCGCTCTTGCGTGGTCTTGATAAAAGGATATCACAGAAAACAGAATTACCGGTATTCATTGCAGAAGATCCTTTAAGAGCGGTGGTTAGAGGTACAGGGATTGTTCTAAAAAATATATCCAAATATAAAAGTGTACTTATAAAATAAATATCTCAGAAAAAGTATAGATAAAAATATTGAAGCTTAAATTTCCTGTTCTGAAATAGAAAAATTTATAGCTCTTACTTTTGAGGATTTTAATTTTAAAAGATATTTTTTTTAAAGAGCAAATAGAAATATCTGCTCCTTTATATTTACTTATTTTTACCAACTTCCATTTTTTGCCAACAAAAGCAAATAGTAATATTTGCTTTTGTTTTTTGGTATTAGAAAATATTTTTCGCTAGATGTATTGTAATCTGCGGTTAATTTTTCATGCACTATTTACTCTTTTTGTCCTCTTCAAAATTTGCTAATTATTCTTTACATACCAGAGATCAAACATCAGACGGTGAATGGGTGTTTTTGTCGAAAGGTAATCGAAATTCTAAGTATCAATTGTTTGAGTAAAAGAAAATTTTCAATTAGAATCTCAATACAATTAGCATAAGCACGGAATGTCAAATTCACTCTGAAATAATTTTCAGTTACTGTCAAGCCAATTTTTCAAAGAGATACCCCGTTCGCGGCTCACTAGTATAATTTCATTTACAGCAGGAGTCAGTTCAAGTTTAAGCTTGTAATCGAAAGATTGGGATAGTTTATGGATTGCTTTTAAGCAAATGATATAGTTTCGGGTCACTTTAAAAAAATCATCAGGGTTTAATTCCTGCATCAATTCATCGAGTGTCTGTTTGATAACATATCTTTGGTTGGAATGCGTGGTGAGATGCACTATTTTATTTTCAGAGCTAAAATAGGCAATATCAGTACTGGGTATTGTAATAAATAAATCTTTATAATGGATTAAGAATCGTGTTTTGTATATGTTTTTCTGTAAACGCATTTTTTTTAATATATCCAAAACATCGGTATCAAGTACGGGAGTGATAAAACTTTTGATTCTCTTTATGCTGGAATCCAGTTTTTTTTGTTCGATGGGTTTTAGAAGATAGTCGATACCATTTACTTCAAATGCCTGCAATGCATATTCATCGTATGCCGTTGTAAAAATAACATAGGACTTAATGTTTACCTGATTAAAGATTTCAAAACTCAGTCCATCGGTGAGCCGTATATCCATAAATATAATATCGGGACTGTTCTCTTTCTCAAGCCATGAAATACTGTCTCTTACTGTTTGTAGAACTCCTGTAATTACAATTTCTTCTTGTGACTGCAGGAGCATTTTTTGTAACCTTGCAGCATTTGTAGCTTCATCTTCAATGATTAAAACGGTTATCATAAAATATTTTTAATTGTTTAATAACGGAATCCTGACTTCAAAAGTAGTTTCCAAATCCTGGACAACAGGAGTTATATCCCCTAAGAGCTGGTAACTATGGTAAATGTGCGCAAGACCAATTCCTTCTCCTGGTTCTTTGGTGAATTTAGCCGATTTGTTATTGTCAACAATTATCCAGTTATACTGGTAATTTATATTAATAATAAGTGGCGTGGTAACAGAGAAGGAATTATGCTTGATCGCATTTTCAACTAAAAGCTGCAGGGTCAGAGGCGCTATAAATTTATTTAGATTTTTACTCTCACCTGTAATGTTGATCACAATAGACGAGCCATATCTTATTTGGTATAAAAATAAATATTCTTTGATAAAATCGAGTTCGGTTTTTAAAGCGATCATATTTTTGTTTCTATTGGACAAAACATAACGATAAACCGCAGAAAGATTGGTGACGTACTGAACAGCAGTGTCTTGGTTTTCTTCAATTAAAGAAGTAAGGGTGCTAAGATTATTAAAAAGGAAGTGCGGATCTAATTGAAGCTTCAGGGCATTGAGTTCAGACTGTAAGGCCTGTTTTTTGTTTTCAATGACTTCAAGTTGGCTTTCGTTCCATTTTATAAGAAGTTCCTCAGTAGTGAAACCTGTAGTTATTAATATGGAGAATATGAGACCAATGATTAATGTCCGCCGGGCAATAAGGTCATTGTATCCGTACTTTTGAGGAAAATCAATGCTATAGAATAAAATAACAAGAACACTTATGATGAGTATATGCAAGAGCAGCTTAAAAAAGAATCGCAGGCTTCCATTTTTTTTCAGCATAGAAGTAGAATTTATCATTTTAGATAACCATAGCCCTGTTTCAAATAATGCAACTGTATAGAGTAGGCAGAACAATCCTTCAATTACAAAATCTATATTATTATAAAATTTCCAGTCTTTAGTGTTGCTCTCATCAGAATTTAAAAGAATTAGAATAAGATTGAGAAAAACAGCAAAAACCGGGTATCCATACAAGCGTAAATATTTATAGTGCCTTGTGTACATCATATAAAACTAATAATAAAAAAGAATAACATAATATTCTCTATTTGCTCAAATTTAAAATAATTCCTCACAGTGTATTCCAATTTTATAAAGCTCGGATATTAAAAGACCCGAAGGGCATTTTGCACTCTCTACCCTTAGAATTTTATCACTGTCTTCTAAATCAAAATTCCATTTAGAGTTCAAAAGTATTCTATTAAGAACAGGTTTTACTTTTCTTAACTTAGTTTTTGTATTAACATTTGTTTTGTAGACTGAAACTATCATGCTCGGGAAACTATTTAGAAACTAAAAAGATATGATTTTAATCCAATCTGAAGACTCATACCGCTCAGATGAGTGTCAGATCCTGAAGGTACTGTTGGCAGTGTAGAGGCTTGTCCTTCTAATGAAACAATAAAATACCGGTTAAAAATATAATTTACTCCCAGACTTCCAGAGAGATACAGGTAATTACCGGTTTTAGTAGTGTAACTTATTGTATTTTCGTTTATTAAGACTGTTTTGGGAGAGTCTATAAAGGAAGTACCTGACCCTATCATTATAAAGGGCTGCCAGTTTTTTATCTTGTATTGGTACCCCAGATTTATCCCAATTGTGGTGCTGTTTGCCTTAGAATCTATTATAGAATTAAAACCATTGGATTTTTGAATTGATTTATAAGAGACAGTAGTCTGGCCAAACTGTAGTTTTGCAAAATAATGCTCTTTGTAGTTCAGCTGCAGAAAAGTTACCCCATTTGATCCAAGTTGGTTTTTGTCGTCAGGAAAACCTTTGCTAGAACTCTTAAAAGGAGAGAAGACTCCAAAAGAACCTCCAAAATCCATTGAGAAGTTTTTTGATAAATTGGCTTCATTTTGTGCCATTAAAAGCGTTGTGAAAAATAATAAAATTACGGTATTTAATTTTTTCATTAATATCAATTTTAGGATTAAGCCTGCAAGATAGCCGGAGTTCAATGCTAATCTTTTATGTATTTAACCCAACTCCTCAATTAAGCCACTGAACTTAAAAACAGGTAGACTCAACTTTTTTAAGAGTAAATATTTCCCTGCCCGGCAAATAGAAAGAACAGTATTGATTTGATGCGTATCATATTTTTTTAAAAGCTGTATATGTATGCATTCTTGAATGTTTTTAAAGTTTAAAATGATAAAAATGCGGATCTGACTACTATTGCATATTTTTGTAATACACGAAGTAACTAGTTTCTTAATATCGTACTATGAGTAATAAATTTTCTGGCAATAATCAAATTGGTATAGTATCTACTTTCTCTGAGCTCATGCATAATGATTTCAAGGGTGAAATGAATGCACTATGCTGGTACAGAAATTTGGATGGCAATTTTAACGAGATTGTAACCCAACTAGGTTTAAAAGAAAATATAACAGAAGTTTACCCTGAAGATTTAATCGCACTTCAACTATCCGAAAAGGGAAATATAGCAAGAGAAATAATCTTAAATGATTTACAATTATTAACTGATTTTGGAGCTTCGCCCTCTCTTAATTTATTGAAGTGTTACGAGCGTGATGATGAATTTGATTTCATATCCACTGATGTGTATTCGTTTCATGTTGATCGTTCACCTATTGCAACAGATACTTTTTTGTGTACCTATCATGGAGCTGCGAGTGATATTATTTCTAATTCGCAAGCAGAACAAAAAATTCTAATTCCAGAAATCCGGGCAAAGCTAAAAGAGCTGCATAATGGACCAGCAGAAGAATTCGAAAACTTTTTGAAGGAAAATTATTTTGATTTGCATTATCAGGTATATGCTGATGTAGAACCTGTTAGTTTAGGATTAGGGCATCTTTGGCGACTGGCCGTGGATCATCCAAAACAACAAGTACTGCCTTGTATTCATAGAGCACCAATAGAAAATGAAGGAGAATATAGGTTGTTGTTGATTTGTTAAATAAAAAAAATGCCAGATTCTTGTAAAGGAATCTGGCATTTTTGATATAAGAAAAGTTGTTTTATTTTTTGATTATTTTATTAATAAATAGGATTTTGTTACCAGTACTTAAGGTGTAAACATAAATGCCTCTTCTAAGACGACTTACATCTACTTGTACGGTGTTTTCAGTTGAGCTTCCTGTTATTTCTACAGGTGCAGTAACTAAAAAGCCAAAGAGATCATACAATTTTAACGTCATATTTTTTGGGTTATCCATTTTTATGGTAAAATTGACAAAGTCAGTTGCAGGATTAGGATATGCTTTTATTGAACATCCTCCGTTTCCATGATCTGGCGGTAAAGCTTTTACAATGTTTACGGTAAAAGAACAACTCGTTGTATTTCCTGCTGCATCAACTACTTTGAAAGTATTGGTAGTAATACCCATTGGGAAAACACTTCCTGATGCCAGTCCTGATGTTTGTGTAACAGTAACAGCTGAGCAGTTATCAGTTCCTATAGGAGTAGAATATGTTACTATCGCTCCATGTAATCTACCCTCTTTTTTCTGGATAATGTTTTCGGGGCAAATTAGCATTGGTAGTTCAGTGTCAGTTACAATTACATTAAATGAACATGTTGCTGTATTGCCAGACGCATCGGTTACTTTAAATGTATTGGTTGTTGTTCCAACTGGGAATACAGTACCTGAAGCTAATCCTGCCGTCTGAACAGTAGCTGCTCCCGGAAAATTGTCAGTTCCTACTGGGGCTACATAGTTAATTTTTGCTCCACATATTCCTGTATCATTACTTTGCGTTATTGTTGCCGGTGCGATAATAACAGGTAATTTTGTGTCAGTTATGGTTAGAGACTGATTTACATCAGCAGCAGCTAAATAATATTCGTTTCCTGATTGAGAAGCTGTAATTGTTACCGTTCCTGCGCTAAATATTTGGATTTTCCCGTTAATAATTTTTGCAATAGCTTCATTAGAACTTACATAAGTAATCGCTAAACCAGATGTGGCAGTAGCATTTAGATCATAAGATGTAGCATCTGTAATAGTAATAGTTGGGAAGTTGATGCTTTGTGCTGCTTTTTTAAGATCAAAACGTGCAATAACAGGTCCGTGATCAGATGTTGTATTTACATAATTTGCAATATCCAAACGAGGATCATAAACCGCAACAGAATTAGGAATGTACTCGTTTGTCAGTTCATTAGAAATAATAATGTGATCTAAAAAACCTCCAGACGCTAAATAGCTATAGGCGCCTGCTTTACTTATTTCTAAAGTTAAAGCGTTGTAACGATCAGTGTCTTCCACTATTTTTTGATACGACGAAGGATTAGGAGTAATAACAGATACATCAACATCGTCATTATAATCTCCCAGAATCATAAAATTTGCATTTGGATATTCTGCATCTAAACTGTCCTTTAAAACTTCGGCATCGTATTTACGCATATTGTATTTTGAAATATCAGTTCCACTATTGGCACGACCATGAAGATCAATAATGTTCATTTCTTTTTTAACCCCGTTAATGTTAGTTTCAATATTCACTAAATAAGGCAAACGTCCAGAGGCAAAGAAACTAGAACTGTTACCCCCCGGATAATTAGGCAAACTGGTATTCCCTGCACGAATATTATCATACAACTCGTTAAACATAACACGGGTTTTGTTCACTTTGGTTGTTTGTGTATTGTAAATAACCACTAATTTTTGAGGAGGGAAAAGAGGATCTGGTGGCGAAAATGAATAAGACCATGCCGGAGAAATACTTTTGTCAAATGTTTTACCATTGATGCTTATTTTTTGAATCAAAGTTTCCAAAGCAGCCTCATCAGATACTTCCTGAACTACATAAACATCGGCATTTAATTTATTCATTACTTTGGCTACATTCTCAACTTGCAAAGCATCGTCAATTGGACCAAATTCTCCGCTTGTTCCAACTACATTACTTCCAAAAAACTCTAAGTTGTAACTTACAATATCAAAGGTTTCAGATTTTGGAAAAGAAGAACCACTAAAATGACCTATTTGCTGGTTTAATCCAGTAGATGTTACCGTTAATGAGCCTTCTAAACTCAATGCTTTTACTGAAGGGGCAAAACGAGCATAAATAATTTTACCTGCTAATGCATCGTTTGCAGAAACAACAAGACTTGATTGAAAATTAGTATTATCAAGAGCTATTTGAAAATTGGAAGGTGCTGAGATTGTAAAATCACCATAACCTCCAGCCATGAAAATAAAGGATTGACTATCTGAAGTTGCATTTGGGTTTGTTTCGCTAAAATTTAAATTAGGATTAGAAGCTAAAAATGTTGCCTCATTGGTAATACTTACATCATCTATTGTCCATTCGGCTGCATTTTCTCCACCAGAAGCGGTAGTTTCATATACCCAGGCGATATAAGTATTGTCGGATTTATAAGCGCTTAAATTGATAAACTTAGACGACTTAAATACTCCCGTAGTTGAAGGGAAATCACCTTCAAGCTCTGTCCAGGTCGCAGTTTCAGGGCTGCTTGTTCCGTCGTAATTAACAGAAACCATTAATTTTAAGTTTGGACCCGAATAGAATTTACGGGCATAAAATGATAATAATGGAAATTTATCGAAACTGTCTAAATGTAATTTAGGTGAAATTAACCAATCTTTACTTGCTCCGTTTTCGGAGTAGCCATTTATTGATACTGCCGCTGGTGAACTATTAAAACGGCTGCTTGTACTAGCCCATTTAATTTTATCACCTGCTACACTATAAGTAGTCCAGCCACTGTTTGTAAGTACATTTACATCATTAAAATTTTGAGAATAAGGATTGATTCCCGTACCGGATAATAGTATCGTTTTAGTACTTGCTCCTGAAGTTTGGTGGTCTATTTGTCCTGAAAAATTACCTGTTGCATCAGGCGTAAATCGTACATAAACCGTAGGAGTGTTATTAGTATCAAAATCTTGCACGTTAAAGACCAAAGAAGATTGGAAATTATCATTTGGATTTTTTGAAATTGTAAAATTATTTGAAGCAGTAACAGTGACTACATCATTAAGATGCTGTGCCTGAATTTGATAACTGCTTGTTTTTGATGCAAAATTTTGTTCTGAAAAGCCAAAATCCAATGCAGTCTTTGTTGTTGATATTGAAGGTACTAAAACATTAGAGGTTTTAACATTCAGCTGATTACTGTCGTTTTGAATATTACCATAAGAATCTTCCGAAATAGAGTAAACAACATAATCAGTATCAATAGTTAAATTGGAAATACTTTTAGTATAAGTTAAAGTTTTGTCTGTAACATCAAATATACCGGATTGTAAAGCGGTATTTCCATTGGCATCCAAACCTGATTTTATTTGAGAAGCACTTGGTTTTGAACTTCCTGAGGCTAATAATACAAAATACGTTTTTCCAGTTTCGTTCAATTGAATTGAAAAATCAAAACCATTAGATAGGATATTTTCTATTTTAGGGTATCCATCAGCGTATGCAGGCGGCGTAATGTCATTTTGAATATTAATATTATCAATAGCAAAAGAAGGACGTGAGCCTGCTCCTGAATTTTGTCTGGAAATCCATCTTAATTGTACAACCTCCTTATTGTCGCATTCAGCTGGTAAAATTACAGTAATAGTAATGGGATTTAAAGGAGAGGTAACTCCAGAAGTCGTTTGTTTAATGGTATTGCTTAAATACGAGGTTGTAGGCAAAGTATTAAAAATAGAAGAGTCACCTATTCGATATTGCAAAACCATTTCATTGATACGAGTGTTGGCAGTTCCGTCATAAGGATTGCGAACTACCATAGCATCATATTGTACTATAATGCCTGACTTTGCCAATGTGTTAATTGCTAAGCCAATTGTTAAGTCTAAAGAACCGGAGTTTAAAAAGCCAATTTTTCCATTATAATTATGAATATTACCACTCGTAGTAGAAGCAGTGCTGCTGGCAGTTAGAGCTCTGTCACCTATTAAAACGGCGTTTGTATTGTATGAACTCCCGGGAGCTGTACTTGCTGTCCAACCCTGTAACCCTGAAGGATATGTGG
Organism: Flavobacterium sp. ov086; assembly: GCF_900187965.1. Lineage (GTDB taxonomy): Bacteria > Bacteroidota > Bacteroidia > Flavobacteriales > Flavobacteriaceae > Flavobacterium. Next base: position 116,642 of record NZ_FZNL01000002.1, read on the forward strand.
TTGAGGTCGATTCTAATAAAGAAAAATCTTGTACATAAGGCAAATTTTGAGGTGTCGGAGATGTTCCCTGAGCAAACAAGGACATTGAGAAGCAACAAAAAAGACTTAAAAAAGCCATGAGATGGCGAATTTGGTAGAATTGTTTCATTTGTTAAGAAATAAGGTTGTTAGAAATCAAATTTAGAGCCTTTAAAGTTAAGCTATTATTATTATAAAATTTATAAATTTATTGCATTAACTTAAAGACTATTCAGATTAAAATTAGCTTTTTTATTGTAAAAAACTGATAAATTTATTCTCTTTTTCAGACTAAAGAGATTTTCAGGTTTAGAGTAAGCTGATCAATGCCTTCCCGGAAGAAAAAACTAACTATCGAAGAAATAAAATCTGTTATTTTATATATAAAAACTTTACGTAAATAAATCTTTTAAATGAAAACAGCTATGTCTTTATCAAACATTATTTTAGGGATCACAATTCTGGCAACAGCATTAATAGCGGGATTATACTATGGATATTCCTGATCTGTTACGATTGGTTTAAACAAACTTTCAAACAAAGAATATATTTCGGCAATGCAATCAATAAATGTTGCGATCCAAAATCCATGGTTTTTTGCATCCTTTATGGGAACATTATTTTTACTGCCAATTTCGACCTATTTAAATTTCACATCAATGCAATCGCCTAGATTTTTGTTATTATTAGCGGCTTCCGTTATTTATGCTATTGGCTCTTTTGGAGTAACAATATTTGGGAATGTACCATTAAACGATATGCTGGCAAATGTAGATTTAAAAACTGCAGCTGCTGATGAGATAAGCATGGTAAGACAAAAGTTTGAAAATCCCTGGAATGTGCTGCATAATATTAGAACTATTGCCACAATAATCTCTTTACTACTTTGCATAATTGCAAGTATAAATGGATCTTCAGAATCATAGTTATGACAATGATTTATTTAATAAATAAACAGACAAAATGATATGGCAACGGACAAAATTTTAAACAAAACAATCAGTATTAATGCACCGATTTCGGAAGTCTGGAATGTTTTGACAAACCCTGACGAAATCAAAGAATGGTTATTTGGTACAATAGTTATCTCTAACTGGAGAGTTGGAGAGCCAATTCTATTTACAGGAAGCTGGCAAGGAACTGACTACGAAGACAAAGGAGTGATTTTGAAGTTTGAAGCTGAAAAGGTTTTTGAATATAATTATTGGAGTGGCTTTTCAGGATTGCCGGACAGTCCGGAGAATTATTCTGTTATCTTATTTGAGTTAACAGCAAATGAGAACAAAACAATTCTAACATTGACACACAGCAACTTTGCAACAGAAACCATGTATGAGCATTCAGATAAAAATTGGGATGCAACATTAGACCTAATGAAAAAAATAATTGAAAAATAAGGTGAAATAGCGGAGATATTCAAATAGATAAAAATATTATTTAAGTTTCGTTTGATTGTAAAATCAGGGATATTTATTGCCTGTTTTTTAATTGTGGAAAAAGAAACGAAAACGATATAGTAGAAATGTATATCTTCGTTCCCTAAAATAAGATATCTAATCTTATAGACTAAGTATGATAAAGTAAAACAGTAAAAATAGAAAGGAATAATAATAGAATAGAATTTAAATTAAGAACAGTGTTATATTGGAGGTTCGTAGTTTTGGGATTAAAAAAGATACTGCGTGAGCAGATTATAAATAGTATTATAGAAAAATGGCTTTGTGCGGAATAATTAGGAATTTGAAATGTTCGTTTATTTACGATTTGTCTTATAGGTAGTGAGTCCGAAAAAGGTAAGTTGTATATTAGATAAATGAGCAGCCAGAAGATTCTTTAGTTATTTAGCGAAAGCTTTTTGTTTTTTGATTATCTAACTTAATTTTTTTAAATGAAAACAATTTCAAAATTACTAGTTGCAAATAGAGGAGAGATTGCACTACGTATTTTTCGCGCTGCGGCGGAACTAAAAATTAAAACGGTTGGTGTGTATACCTACGAAGACCGTTATTCACTGCATCGATACAAGGCAGATGAAGCTTATCAGATTGGCAAAGACACAGATCCGTTGAAGCCCTATCTTGATATAGATGAAATTATCAGAATTGCCAAAATTCAGGGAGTTGATGCCATTCATCCCGGTTATGGATTTTTATCCGAAAATGTATCTTTTGCTGCAAAATGTCAGGAGAATAACATTTTATGGATCGGGCCAGATCCCGAAATTATGGCGCAATTAGGCGATAAAGTAGCCGCTAAAAAAATTGCTTTCTTGGCCAATGTACCGCTCATAGAAGATAGTAATGTTAATCTTGAAACATTTACTGATGCCCAACAAGAAGCCAGCAGAATTGGATATCCATTGATGCTTAAAGCTGCTGCAGGCGGTGGCGGAAGAGGAATGAGAGTAGTGAGACATTCTGATCAGCTGGAAGCATTGTTTCATGAAGCAAAAAGGGAAGCTAAAACTGCTTTTGGAGATGATACCGTATTTCTGGAAAAATTTATTGAAAATCCAAAACATATTGAAGTCCAAATATTAGGGGATAAGCATGGGAATATTGTGCACCTTTTTGAAAGAGACTGTAGTGTTCAGAGAAGATTTCAAAAAGTGGTAGAAATTGCTCCTGCACCAAATTTAAAACAGCAGACCAAAGATAAATTATACCAATATGCCCTGAGCATTGCAAATAAGGTTAATTATAATAATGCGGGGACTGTAGAGTTTCTGGTAGATCAAGCCGAAAATATATACTTTATTGAAGTTAATCCACGAATTCAGGTAGAACATACTATTACAGAGGAGGTAACAGGAATTGATATTGTAAGAAGCCAGATTCTTATTGCCTGCGGACATGAACTCTCCAGCCCCGGAATCTATATTCAAGGTCAGGAAAGTTTAAAATGCAGCGGATTTGCCATTCAATGCAGAATCACCACTGAGGACCCTGCAAATGATTTTACACCGGATTACGGGACCATTGTAGCTTATAGAAATGCAGGAGGGTATGGTATTAGGATAGATGAAGGAAGCTCGTATTCGGGAGTTAAAATTTCGCCTTTCTTTGACTCAATGCTTGTAAAGATTACTGCCCGAGGCAGAACATTAGAAGGTACCAGTCAGCGCCTTTTACGAACACTTAAGGAATTTACCATTGAAGGGGTTAAGACCAATATTCCCTTTTTGGAAAATTTAATTGTTCATCCTGATTTTCAGGCGGGAGCAATTACTGTGAATTTTATAGGGGATAATCCATCACTGATGCAGATCAAGAGAAAATCGGATTATGTAACTAAAAGTTTAGCCTACATAGGTAATACGATTGTAAACGGAAATCCCGATGTTAAATTTGTTCTACCCCAAAAAACATTCCTGACGCCAAAATTACCTGTGCCTTCCAGTCCAGTTCATGTAGATGGAACCAAACAACTGCTTGATAAGCTTAAACCTAAAGCTTTTGCGCAGTGGATCACCGATCAAAATCAAGTTTTATATACGGACTGTACTATGCGTGATGCGCATCAGTCTTTACTGGCTACCCGTGTGCGTACCATAGATATGCTGCCTTACGGGGAATCATTCACAAAAGATTTTCCACAGATGTTTTCGATGGAAGTCTGGGGAGGAGCAACTTTTGATGTTGCGATGCGATTTTTGAATGAAAGTCCCTGGGACCGATTGGAACAAATGAGAAAAGCAATGCCCAATGTACTGCTTCAAATGCTCCTTAGAGGTTCTAATGGAGTGGGATATACAGCTTATCCGGACAATCTGGTTGAAAAATTCATAGAAGTTTCTGCCCAGAAAGGAATCGATGTTTTCAGGATTTTCGATTCGCTGAACAGCATCGCCAATATGAAAACCAGTATAAATGCAGTGCTCAGAGATACAGACTCTATTGCTGAGGTATGTATGGGATATTCAGGAGATATACTCAATGCTGAGCGCCCCAAGTTTAACCTCAATTATTATTTAGATTTAGCTAAAAGAATTGAAGATACCGGAGCTCATATTTTATGTATTAAAGATATGGCAGGATTATTAAAGCCTTATGCGGCGGAGAAATTAATAACCGAGCTCAAAAAGTCTATTGCTATTCCAATTCATCTGCATACCCATGATACTGCCGGTATTCAGTCGGCAACTTATCTTAAAGCTGTAGAGGCAGGAGTTGATATTATTGATGTGGCACTGGCCTCTATGTCGGGACTTACCTCACAGCCTAATTTCAATGTTTTTGCAGAGGCAGTAAAAGGAACTAGCCATGATGGAGGTTTTGATGTTGAAAAATTAAATCAGTACAGCAATTACTGGGAAGATGTCAGAGAGTATTATTATCCTTTTGAGTCGGATTTAAAATCCAGCACAGCAGAAGTTTACAAACATGAGATTCCCGGGGGACAGTATTCCAACTTAAAACCTCAGGCATATTCATTGGGATTGGAGAGCAGAATGACCGAGATTAAACAGGCATACGAGGATTCCAACAGCCTTTTAGGCGATATCATAAAAGTTACCCCTTCTTCAAAAGTGGTGGGTGATCTGGCCATGTTTATGGTCAGTGGTAATTTAAGCAAACAGGATGTTCTGGACAAAGGAGATTCTATGTCTTTTCCTGATTCTGTCAAAGGAATGCTTAAAGGTGAACTTGGACAGCCGGATGGAGGATGGCCGGAAGATTTTCAAAAAATGGTACTCAAGGGAGAAAAACCCTTTGTAGATCTTCCTAATGCACATCTAACGCCTATTGACTTTGATCAGGAGTTTGAAATTTTTCAGCAGAAGTTTTCTACCTCTTGCACTCTGGCTGATTTTTTATCCTATAAGTTTTATCCCAAAGTTTTTGAACAGTACTTTAAGACCTGCGAGAAATATGGGGATGTAAGCGTTATTCCAACCACTGTATTTTTCTATGGATTAAAACCCAATGAAGAAGTAATTGTTAATATTTCTCAGGGTAAATCTATTATTGTAAAGTTTTTATACAAATCTGAGCCGGATCTTTATGGAATTCGCACCGTTTATTTCAAACTAAACGGTCAGACTAAAGCTATTGAGATCAAAGATGAATCCATAAAAACCGAAGGAGTAAAAAACAGAAAAGCACTCACTGATGCAGATGTTGGTGCTCCTTTGCCAGGATTATTGAGTAAAATATGGGTGAAGCAGGGAGATGTACTGAAACATGATCAACCTTTGTTTACCATTGAAGCCATGAAGATGGAAAACACAGTATTAGGAAAAGCAGGAGTTATTAAAAAAATCCATCTTACAGAAAACAGTCTGGTGGAGAAAGGAGACCTGCTCATTGAGTATATGATTAGCTAAATAAGAATGACTGCTTTTAAATGATTAAGGCTGGCGTAAGCCGGCCTTTTTTATTGCTGAAATTTCAGAAAATGAGGATGATCATTTTTTATAAATCACTGACTGTTTTTTCTTCAGAGTAGCTTCAAAAATAACAATTGAAACAATTTATTGTATATACCAGATGTTTTTATTTCAGAATCCTCTGTTACTTGTAGAAATAGTTTCTTTTCCAATTGTCAAATAGAGATCTGAAAGGCTGTATTTTTTTGAGGTAAAAGAGCTAATTCGAACAACCGATTGTGTAAGAAAATATCTTTAATAAAAATTTACCCTCTAATAGATGTTTTAAAAAAAAAAAGAAGTAATCGGCTTATTCGAAGAGATTAAATCTTTATGATATACTAAATGCGTAGAGAATCAATTGTAATATAATTAAAATAATTACATTTACTTAATATACTACAGTAAGTAATGGAAGAACATAAACACGTAACGATATATGATATTGCAGAGAGACTTAATCTTGCAACATCGACAATTTCTAGAGCTTTAAAAGATCACCATACTATTAGTGATAAGACAATTAAAAAAGTAAAGCAAACAGCCAAGGAAATGGGGTTTGTTCCAAACACTTTGGCGGCAGGTTTACGCGGTAATAAATCAAGAACTATTGGTGTTTTAATCCCAACGATAACCCAGCCCTTTTTGTCTTCTTTGATCAGTGGTATTGAAATTGCGGCTCAAAAATCTGAATATTCGGTACTTATTATGCAGTCGCATGATTCATACGAGACAGAGGTAGATTTGGCTAAATCCTTATATAGCAACAGGGTAAGTGGAGTTATCTGCTCTCTGGCAATGGAAACGAAGGATACTTCTCATTTTCAGCAATTTTCCAATAATAATATTCCCCTTGTATTTGTTGACAGGGTCCCAAGAGATTATGATACTTTTCGTGTTGTAATTAATAATTATCTGGCGGGTTATAAGGCAACAAAACACCTGATAGAGCAAGGATGCAGGAGAATCGCACACTTAACTGCCGGATCAGAATTTGGAACTCTTTACAATGAACGGAAAAGAGGATATATTGATGCCTTATTAGAGCATGAACTTTTAGTAGACGAAGATCTGATTATAAGTCTGAAAGAAATGACTTATGAAGATGGGGTAAAGGCTTGCAATAAATTATTTGACTTAAAATCCCGCCCTGATGGTCTTTTTGCACCAGGAGATATTCTTGCTGTAAGCGCAGTTCAAACGGCTAAAAAAAGAGGAATTAAAATACCTGAAGATTTTGCAGTAATAGGATTTAACAATGATCCAATCTCAGAAATCATTGAGCCTAATATTTCTACTATCACGCACCCTGCAGAGAAAATGGGTAAAGCAGCTGCTGAATTAATTATTAAAAATCTAAAATCTGCTAAAGAAGAAGTGGATGCTAAAGAAATAACATTTTTAAATACGCAAGTCCTTATACGAGAGTCTTCTAAACGGATTTAGGATTCATTTAAAACTATTTTATAACCTGTTAATCTATTATTAACAGGTTATTTTTTTGCTGTAAAATCCCGTCATCGAATTCTCTGTTGATAATTCAATGACGGAATTGAAAGAGCGAAATATGAAAATAAATCGTTTTTTATTTTTTTATTGGCATATTTTTGTATTTTAGCACAACCGATTGCAATTGATCAAATATTCTTAATAGTATAATTTTTTAGCATTTTTTTTACTAAATAGTAATATTTTTAGCTTAATCTACAATTTGCATTTGAAAAATAAAATTTAAAAATCGCAGCTAATAAAATGACACCAATAAAAAAGACTTTTTTCAAATCCATTTTACTCCTTTTTGCAGTTTGTTGGTCTGGTTCGGCTCAAAAGGACTATAAATTATGGTTGCAATACAATAAAATTACTGACGCAGACTTAGCAGGAGAGTATCTTTTTAATATTCAAGGAATTGCTTCTTTTGAAAATTCAGAGACTATAAAAATTGCCTGCGCAGAATTACAATTAGGTTTGGGTGAGATGTTAGGAAAGAAATTTGAAAACAAATCAATAATTGAGAGAGATCACAATATTATTATTGGTTCTAAAGAGTCGCTTGGTCCTGAAATTCAAAAAGAAATCGGGAGTTTTGATTCGATAAATAAAGAAGGTTTCATTATTAAATCAGTTTCCTTAAAAAACAAGAAGCAAATTATCATTACCGGAAAAAGTGATGTTGGGGTTTTATACGGCGTTTACAGTTTTCTGAGATTAATGCAAACCAATAAATCGATCACAAATTTGAATATTATCGATTCACCAAAGACAAATATCAGGATATTGAATCATTGGGATAATTTAGACAGAACTGTTGAGCGTGGTTATGCCGGTTTTTCGTTATGGAATTGGCAAAAATTACCAGATTTTATCGATCAGCGATATATAGATTATGCCAGAGCAAATGCCTCAATCGGGATTAACGGAACAGTTTTGACCAACGTAAATGCAAATGCGTTGATCTTAACTCCTCAATATTTAGAGAAGGTAGAAGCTTTAGCTCATGCATTTCGTCCTTATGGAATAAAAGTATATTTAACTGCCCGTTTTTCGGCACCTATTGAAATTGGCGGTTTAAAAACAGCCGATCCAAAAGACACCCAAGTAGCCAATTGGTGGAAACAGAAAGCAAAAGAGATTTATAAAAGAATTCCGGATTTTGGAGGATTTCTGGTAAAAGCAAATTCTGAAGGACAACCCGGACCTCAAAATTACGGTAGAGATCATGTCGACGGAGCTAATATGCTAGCCGATGCCGTAGCGCCTTTTGGAGGCGTGATTATGTGGAGAGCATTTGTATATTCTGAACATGATGTAAATGACAGGGCAAAACAGGCTTACGCCGAATTTCAGCCATATGACGGAAAATTTAAAGACAATGTGATTGTTCAGGTAAAAAATGGCGCAATAGATTTTCAGCCCAGAGAACCTTTTCATCCTTTATTTGGCGCAATGCCAAAAACGCCAATAATGATGGAATTTCAAATCACGCAGGAATATTTAGGTTTTAGTACACACTTGGTTTTTCTGCCAAAACTATTTCAGGAAGTTTTAGAATCGGATACCTATCAAAAAGGAAAAGGTTCAACGGTTGCCAAAGTAATTGACGGATCTTTAAGCCCGCAGAAGCTTACCGGAATTGCAGGAGTTTCGAATATAGGCAATGATCTCAACTGGACCGGACATCCTTTTGCACAGGCAAATTGGTATGGCTTTGGGAGATTAGCATGGGACCCTTATTTAAATTCGAAAGTAATTGCTGATGAATGGTTGCGATGTACTTTTTCGAACAATGAAAACTTCATTAAACCGGTCAAGGAAATAATGATGAAGTCAAGAGAAGCGGTTGTAAATTACATGGCACCGCTTGGTTTGCATCATATTATGGATACTGGGCATCATTATGGTCCGGGACCGTGGGTTTCTAATTTATCAAGACCAGAATGGAATCCAACTTATTATCACAAAGCTGATAAAAACGGAATTGGTTTTGACAGATCAAAAACAGGAACAAATGCCACAAGTCAATATGCATCAGAAGTAGAGAAGGTTTTTGATAATCTCGAAACGTGCCCTGAACAGGATTTATTATGGTTTCATCATGTTCCCTGGGATTACAAATTAAAAAATGGTCAGACACTTTGGAACGGTTTGGCTTTAAAATACCAAGAAGGTGTAAATCAGGTTCAGGAAATGCAAAACACTTGGAATAAAACAGAAAAATATGTTGATAGCGAACGTTTTAAAGAAGTGCAAATGTTACTGGAAATTCAATATAAAGAAGCAAAATGGTGGCGAGATGCCTGTTTGCTATATTTTCAGCAATATTCGGGTAAAGAATTACCGGTTGGAGTAGAAAAACCAACACAAACTTTAGAGTATTTCAAATCATTAAAATTTCCGTTTGCACCTGGAAATTAATTATATAAAAGAAAGCAATATGAATACAAAAACCGCAATTGTAACCGGAGGAAATTCAGGTTTGGGTTTTGCAACAGCGAAGAAATTATGTGATAACGGAATCACAACATATATCATTGGAAGATCAAAAGAAAAAACAGAAGAAGCTTGTGCGGAAATTGGTCCAAATGCAATTCCGGTTTTATTTGATTTGAATGATATTGCGGGAATTCCTGCGATGATTACAAGCATAACAAAAAATAATCCAATCGATATTTTGGTGAATAATGCTGGAATTAATTTAAAGAAAGAGTTTTTGGATGTAACCGATGAAGATTTTCTATCTATAATTCACACTAATTTATTAAGCGTTTTTGCTGTGAGTAAAGCTGTAGTAAAAAACATGAAAGAAAATAATGGAGGAAATATTGTCAACATTAGTTCAATGGCATCGCAATACGGAATCCCGAAGGTAATTGCTTATTCGGCAAGCAAAGGCGCAATCGAATCTATGACAAGAGCGATGGCGGTCGAATTGGCTCCGTTTGGTATTCGTGTTAATTGTGTGGCTCCGGGGTTTATCAAAACCAAAATGTCGGCAAAAGCTTTAGACAGTGATCCGGAACGAAAAAATAAAGTGTTGTCGAGAACTCCAATGGGAATTTTAGGAGAACCTTCGGATATTGCAGATGCAGTTTTTTATTTTGCGTCAAGCGAATCTAAATTTACAACCGGAACTATTTTGCCGGTCGATGGCGGAAATAGCATTGGCTTTTAATCAAAAAGAATACATATCATGATAAAAATGCAACAAACCATGCGTTGGTTTGGTCCTCAGGATTCTGTAACATTAATAGATATTAAACAAGCCGGAGCAACCGGAATTGTAACGGCTTTGCATCAAATTCCGGTTGGAGCTATTTGGACAATTGCCGATATTAAAGAAAGACAGGGAATCATTAAAAAGGCAGGTTTAGAATGGACAGTTGTAGAGAGTTTACCGGTTCACGAAGAGATTAAAAGAGCAAGCGGAAACTATTTGCAATACATCGAAAATTATAAAATCAGTATAAAGAATCTTTCGGATTGTGGCATTAAAGTAATCACCTATAATTTTATGCCCATTTTAGACTGGGTTCGAACAGATCATGATTTTGTAAATGAAGATGGAAGTAAAGCTTTATTATACAATCAGGAAGCGTTTACTTACTTTGATGTTTATCTTTTAAAAAGACCAAATGCTGAAAACGATTATTCGGAAACAGAAAAAGAAAATGCATTGAAATTTGGTAATAAACTTTCTGAAGACGAAAAAGAACTGCTTTTTAAAAATGTACTATTGGGACTTCCGGGAAGTAAAATCAATTTTACGACAGAACAAATTCTTTTGTTATTAGATAATTATGCTGACATAAATAATGAAAAACTAAGAGAAAACCTGATTTACTTTTTATCCCAAGTTGCTCCAGTTGCGCAGGAATTAGGTTCGAAATTAGCTATTCATCCTGACGATCCTCCATTTTCGGTTTTGGGATTACCAAGAATTGTTTCTACGGAAAATGATATTAAAGCAATTTTTGAAGCAGTTCCTTTACACTCAAATGGATTGTGTTATTGTACCGGTTCTTTAGGCGCAAATCCTGAAAATAATCTGGAAAAAATTATAGATAATCATGGAGACCGAATTCACTTTTTGCATCTTCGAAATACTTTCCGCGAAAGCGAAACTGTTTTCAGGGAATCGGAACATTTAAAAGGTGATGCCAAAATGGAAGTTATTGTAGAAAAACTGCTTCTTTTAATGAACAAAATAAAAGTGAGTTTGCCCATGCGTCCCGATCATGGTTTTTTGCATGCTGTTGATGAAACAAAAGAAACTTATCCCGGTTATTCTCTGGTAGGAAGATTAAAAGGATTAGCCGAATTAAGAGGTCTCGAAATGGGTATAGCTTATAAACTGAAAGAATTGAGGTAAATCTCTATAAATAAAATTAATCTCGCAAAGGCGCTAAGACGCAAAGTTTAAACATAATATTGTCATTTCGACGGAGGAGAAATCTCCGCGAGTAACTCCGTAATGAAAACCCAATCTTTGTCGAGCTTCTTACGAAGATTTCTCCTCCGTCGAAATGACAAAATCTTTGCGATTTTGCGTCTATAAACGTGTTATATTGGCTATAAATATTGCGTTCCTCTGGAGCTTTTAATAATAAAATTATAAAAAAATAAAATTTATTTGGAAATCAACACAGAATCTATGTGTTAAGAAAATAATTGCACAAAATATATTAACTACTAATCTAAACCACTAAAAATGAAATTAATTAATCACCATCTATTGCTCCTGTCTGTCATAATTTTAAGCAGCTGTAATGCAAAAAAAGAAGTAAAATCGATTTCCTTAAAAGACAGCTATAAAAATGATTTCTATATAGGAACGGCTTTGAGTAAAGATCAGATTGAAGAAAAAAATGCCAAAGAAGATTCTTTGATTAAAAAGGAGTTTAATGCGATAACGGCAGAAAACATTATGAAATCGATGTTTATACATCCTGCAAAAGACAAATACGATTTTACATTATCGGATAAGTTTGTAGCCTACGGCGAGAAGAATAAAATGTTTATTCACGGTCACACCTTGATCTGGCACAGTCAATTGGCACCTTGGATGGGAAAAATTAAAGATAGTACCGAAATGAAAGCTTTTATGAAAGATCATATCACCACAATTGTATCTAAATACAAAGGCAGAGTTGATTCCTGGGATGTGGTTAATGAGGCTTTAAATGAAGACGGAACTTTAAGAAAATCGATTTTTTTAAATACACTTGGAGAAAAATACCTTGTTGATGCTTTCAAATTAGCCGCTGCCGCAGATCCAAAAGTTGATTTATATTACAATGATTATAATAATGAAGAGCCGGCAAAAAGAGAAGGAAATATTAATTTGATCAAAAAGATTAAAGCAGGCGGAGGAAAAATTGACGGAGTAGGTATTCAGGCACATTGGAAATTGAATTATCCATCATTAGATGAAATTGAGAAAAGTATTTTGGCTTATTCTGCGCTTGGTGTTAAAGTTGCATTCACGGAACTTGATATTTCGGTATTGCCAAATCCAAAAGATTTAAATGGCGCTGATGTTAATCAGAATTTTGAAGGGGATACTAAAATGAACCCTTATCCTAAAACACTTCCGGATTCTGTGCAGGTTAAACTAGCGGAACGTTATGCTTCAATCTTTAAATTATTTTTAAAACACAAAGACAAAATTAGCCGTGTAACATTTTGGGGAGTTCATGATGGACAATCATGGTTAAACGACTGGCCTATAAAAGGGCGAACAAATTATCCGTTATTGTTCGATAAAGACCTGAAACCCAAGAAAGCGTACTACGACGTAATAAAGCAGAATGATATAAAATAATAAAAAATGATGCTTAAAAACGTTTTTTATTAATAAATACACAACCGAATGTGTTAATTGATTATATTCATTTAATAGTTTATAACGCAGTTGTTTATTCTGATTTTTTGTATAATTTTACACAACCGATTGTTTAAGCAAATATTCGATTTTTTAATACTAATTATCTATTCCGAATTTAGAAAAACAAAATCTAATTTCAAGCCAAAATAACCACATAAATAATGAATTACATTTCACAAAAATTATCCATTAAAGAAAAAATTGGCTATAGTTTAGGAGACCTTGCTGCAAATTTAGTTTTCCAGACTTTGATGACCTATCTGGCTTATTTCTATACTGATATTTATGGATTGTCTCCCACGCATTCTTCTATTATTATGCTCGTTGTAGGACTAATTGCAGCTTTCATTTTTAATCCTATTATTGGTATACTGGCAGACCGGACCATTACAAAATGGGGAAAATTCAGACCATGGATATTAATAACAGCCATACCACTAGGTGTTATTGCATTACTGGCTTTTACAACACCAAATTTCTCTTATCAGGGAAAAGTAATTTATGCCGTTGTAACCTATACTTTATTACTGCTTTTTTATGCCAGTAACAATTTACCCTATTCGGCTTTAAGCGGAGTAATTACGGGCGATATGAAAGAAAGAAACAGTTTGTCTTCTTATCGTTTTGTAGCGGTAATGTTTGCCCAATTTTTTGTTCAGGTTTTCATGCTCGGAATTATCAAAAGTGCCGGAAACGGAGACAAGGCAATTGGTATCGAAAAAGTAATGACCGTTTTAGCAATCATTGGTACAATTATGCTGCTCATCACATTTTTAACAACAAAAGAACGTATTATTCCAAAACCGGAGCAAAAATCCAGTGTTCGTGAAGACCTGAGTGATTTAATGAAAAACAAGCCTTGGGTAATCATGCTAAGTCTTACAACATTAGTATTTATCACTCTCGCAATGAAAGGAGGATCTTATGTGTACTATTTTGAAAATTATGTAGATAAAAAACAGTTGGCACTTTTTATACAGCCAATCTTAGAAGTGCTGTCGAAAATAGGATTAAATCATTTTGGAAACGATCCCGTTTCTGCAGGTTTTGGATTGTTTAATGCAGGCGGAATTATCTTTATGATTGTCGGAATTACTTTGTCTAAAAACCTGGCTGATAAATATGGCAAGAGAAATATATTCGGTTTGTTTTTATTCATTTCGACCTTATTTATTCTCGCCTTTTATTTCTTTTCGCCAAGAGCCATTGGCTTTATCTTTTTCTCTCAGATTTTACACGGATTTTTCTACGGAATCACAATTCCGCTTCTGTGGGCAATGATTGCAGATGTTGCTGATTATTCAGAATGGCTGAATAATCGTCGCGCTACAGCCATTATTTTTTCGGCTATGATGGTAGGTTTAAAAGCGGGTTTAAGTATTGGCGGTTCATTGACAACCTTGTTTTTAGGATATTTTCACTATGTGCCAAATTCTCTAATCCAAACAGATTTTGCTATAAACGGAATCAAATTATTGGTCAGTGTTTTTCCTGCAATACCTTTTTTAACTGGTGTTGCCCTGTTATTTTTCTATAAAATTGATAAAAAAACAGAAGTACAAATAGAGGCCGATTTAAAAGAAAGAAGAACTTAATTATTTTATATAAAACAAAAAAAAGACTATGCCTGAAGATAGTATTGAAGAAATTAATTTCGAGCAAATTAATAAAGAAGCCATTTCACAACCCTTAGTATCCCATATTTATACAGCAGATCCATCTGCACATGTATTTAATGGTAAAATTTATATTTACCCATCACACGACATCGATGCCGGTATTCCTTTTAATGATAATGGAGATCATTTTGGTATGGAAGATTATCATGTGTTTTCAATGGAAAATATCAATTCAGAAACTTTGGACAATGGTGTGGCATTGCATGTAAACGATGTGCCGTGGGCAGAAAAACAAATGTGGGCACCTGACGCAGCTTGTAAAAACGGAAAATATTATTTGTATTTTCCTGCGAAACGTGCTGACGGAATTTTCCAGATTGGTGTCGCAAGCAGCGATTCACCTATTGGCCCTTTTTTACCGGAGTCTGAGCCTATTAAAGGAAGTTATAGTATTGATCCTGCTGTTTTTGAGGACGATAACGGAGAGCATTATATTTATTTTGGAGGTATTTGGGGAGGACAACTTCAAAAATACAGAAACAATAAGTATGATAAGAATTATGAAGAACCAACGGATAATGAGCCTGCTTTAGGCCCAATAGTAGCGTTATTAACGCAGGATATGTTGGAATTTGCCGAAGAACCAAAAGAAATTAAAATTTTGGATGAAAATGGTGAAGTATTATTGGCTGGCAATAATGACAAACGTTTTTTTGAGGCTTCGTGGGTACATAAGTATAACGGTAAATATTATTTTTCATATTCTACGGGCGACACTCATTTTATCTGTTACGCAACAGGAGATAGTCCGTATGGGCCGTTTACTTATCAGGGCAGAATCTTAAATCCTGTTGTAGGCTGGACCTCGCATCATTCTATTTGTAAAGTGGATAATGAATGGTATTTATTTTATCATGATTCGAGTTTGTCAAAAGGAATAACTCATTTAAGGAGTATGAAAGTAACCAAAATCGATTATTGCGAGGATGGAAAAATTGTTACCATAGATCCCTATGGAATACGAAGAGCAATAGACTAAGGTCTTTGTCAATTGAAAACAATAATAGTTTAAAATTTATTTTCTATGGAAAAGGGAGATGAAAGAGCTAAAAAAATCACTAAACAATATAGTACTAAAAAAATCGAAATTGATTGCGTAATATTTAATTTTGATCATAACAGTCTTGAGGTTTTATTAGTAAAGCAGGAAGATAATGAAGGAGTTGTAACTTGGGGACTGACCAGTGATTACATAAAAAAAGGGGAAACAATATTGAGTACAGCTCATAATATTTTGAAGAATTATACAGGCGGTGATCATTTTTTCTTAGAGCAGTTAAAAGCGTTTAGTTATAAGCCATCACCTTCATTACAAGAAGATATTTCGATTGCCTATTATGCCTTGGTAAAACAGGATAATCAGATCAAGGATTCCTATAATTCTGATGTCAAGTGGATTGGTATTAATGAAATTATCGGTTTAAACGACAAGCATAAAATAATATTAGATTTTAGTTTAAAAGAATTGCGGGCAAGTATTTGCAAAAGCGCCATAGGATTTAATTTACTGCCGGAGAAATTTACGTTACTACAGGTCATAAATCTTTATGAAGAGATTTTGGGAATCGAAATAAATAAATCAAATTTTAGAAGAAAGCTTTTGCAGACAGGAATCGTACATGATTCAAACGAAAAAGAAGAAGATGTTTCGCACAGAGCGGCAAGGTTTTACAGTCTGAATTTGCAGAATCATGAATTATTATCGTACAATGAATTCAATTTTAATTTTTAAAGTATTGTTTATGATTGCGATATTCTTCTGTAAAAATAGTGTTTTGTTGGGTTTATAGTAACGATTGCGTGAGGGGATAGAAGGTAATGTCATTAAGTTAAGAGAAAATTGAAAAAATGATTGATGAAATTTGATTAACGATTTTTGATTTCAGATGTCTGAAACAGTGTGGAATCGGCAATTTTAGTATGTACCCGCATTAAATCAAAAATCAGCAATCGTTAATCTTCAATCTAAAATCTATTACAGTTTCAATTGTATTATATGGTGTTATTTGCCCACAAATTTAATTTAAGAAAATCATTATAAGTTATGTATTATATAGGATATGATATAGGGAGCTCTTCGGTCAAGGTTGCCTTGGTTGAAGCTGCTACAGGAAAAAAAATAATCGTTTTGCACGAACCGCAAAACGAAATGGAAATTGTGTCATTACATCCGGACTGGGCAGAACAGGATCCTGAAATTTGGTGGCAGCACATTTGCGTGGCAACAAAAAGAGCGATTCGGGAAGCTAATATCGAAGCGTCTAAAATTCAGGGAATTGGTATTTCTTATCAAATGCACGGATTGGTTATTGTGGATAAAGACGGAAATGCACTTAGAAATTCTATTATTTGGTGCGACAGTCGTGCCGTTGAAATTGGCAATACGGCTTTCGCCGAAATTGGACCCGAAAAATGCTCAGAGCACTTGTTGAACTCTCCGGGAAATTTTACGGCTTCAAAACTCAAATGGGTAAAAGAAAACGAACCTGAAATTTATAATCAGGTATATAAATATATGCTGCCGGGAGATTATATCGCATATAAACTTACGGGAGATATTACAACGACAAAAAATGGTTTGTCCGAGGGAATGCTTTGGGATTATAAAGAAAACAAAGTGGCCGACTGGCTGTTGGATTATTACGGAATCGATCAATCATTGACGCCGGATATTGTGGAGAATTTTACCAATCAAGGCGTTTTAAACGAAAAAGCAGCAAAAGAAACAGGACTTCCTGTAGGTATTTCTGTGGTATACAGAGCGGGAGATCAGCCTAATAATGCTTTGTCATTAAATGTATTGAATCCTGGTGAAGTTGCTGCTACAGGCGGAACTTCGGGAGTTTTTTATGCGGTAAGCGATATGTCTACGGGTAATAAAACAAATAGAGTAAACAATTTTGTTCACGTTAATTACGAATTGGAAACACCAAGAATTGGAAAATTATTAAATATTAACGGAGCCGGAATTCAGTACCGTTGGCTGCGAAACAATATGGGTGATGAAACCTATGAATCAATGAACCGAAAAGCATCTAAAATTGCCATTGGATCTGATGGAGTGGTGGTGATTCCGTTTGGAAATGGTGCCGAGCGTATGTTTAACAATAAAAACATTGGAACACACTTTTTAAATCTCAACTTGAATATTCACAATAGTATGCATTTGTTCAGGGCTTCTCTTGAAGGAATTGCTTTTTCGTTTGTGTATGGAATGGAATGTTTGAAAGAGGACAATGCGACAATAAATGTAATTAGAGCCGGAAATGATAATTTATTCCGCTCTGAGATTTTCTCTAATACAGTGGCAACATTAATTGGTCATGAAATCGAAATTTACAATACAACCGGAGCCGTTGGCGCAGCAAGAGCAGTTGGTTTAAAAGATGGTGATTACAATAAATTTGGATCAAGTATTACAACTAACGATCACGTAATGACTTTTTTACCATTAAAAAACAAAGAGCCTTATGACAAGGCGTATCAAAAATGGAAACAAGAATTAGAATTTATATTAACACATAAAAAATAAAAAAATGATAGTTTTAGGAAATAAAGAATACTACAAAGGTATTGGTCAAATTAAATTTGAAGGCAAAGAATCGGATAATCCATTAGCATTTAAATATTATAATCCGGATCAGGTTGTTGCCGGAAAAACAATGCGTGAGCATTTTAGATTTGCTATTGCATACTGGCATACTTTCTGCGGACAAGGGAGTGATCCGTTTGGTCCGGGAACGCAAAATTTTGCCTGGGATCAATCTTCAGATCCAATTCAGGCAGCGAAAGATAAAGCCGATGCCGCTTTTGAGTTTATCAGCAAAATGGGATTTGATTATTTCTGTTTTCACGATTATGATTTAGTAGCCGAAGGACCAACGTTTTCAGAATCGGAAAGACGTTTGGCAACCATTACGGAATATCTAAAACAGAAAAAAGCAGCCTCTGGAATTAAATTGCTTTGGGGAACATCAAACTGTTTTTCGAATCCAAGATTTATGAACGGTGCAGCTACAAATCCTGATTTTAATGTAGTGGCAAGAGCCGGAGGTCAGGTAAAATTGGCTTTGGACGCAACGATCGCTTTAGATGGAGAAAATTACGTATTCTGGGGCGGGCGTGAAGGTTATATGTCTTTATTGAACACAGATATGGGAAGAGAATTAGATCATATGGCACAATTTTTAACCATGTCCAGAGATTATGCAAGATCGCAAGGTTTTAAAGGAACTTTTTTTATTGAGCCAAAACCAATGGAACCATCAAAACATCAATACGATTTTGATTCGGCAACAGCAATTGGATTCTTAAAAGAATATGGTTTGGATAAAGATTTCAAAATCAATATCGAAGTAAACCACGCAACATTGGCGCAACATACTTTTCAGCATGAACTGGAAGTGGCTGCAAAAGCCGGAATGTTAGGAAGTATTGATGCCAACAGAGGAGATTATCAAAACGGTTGGGATACAGACCAATTCCCAAATAACATTCAGGAAACTACAGAAGCGATGCTGGTTTTCTTGAAAGCTGGCGGATTACAAGGCGGAGGGGTAAACTTCGATGCTAAAATCAGAAGAAATTCTACAGATATCGAAGATGTTTTCCTGGCTCACATTGGTGGTGCTGATACTTTTGCAAGAGCATTATTGACTGCAGATAAAATTATTACTTCTTCTCCGTATGAAAAATTAAGAAAAGAAAGATACAGTTCATTCGATGCAGGAAAAGGAAAAGACTTTGCTGATGGGAAATTAAACCTTAAAGATTTGTATGATATTGCCAGCCAAAATGGGGAGTTATCATTGCAAAGCGGTAAACAGGAATTGTTTGAGAATATTATCAATCAGTATATTTAATAATAGATATGTGATAGTTGTAGAAAGTTAATTTCTGAAACAACTATTTGATAAACATTTTGTGTGTAATCTTTGTCAAAGTTTTAAACTTTGACAAAGATGTGCGCAATAATTAACCAAATTAAAACCCAAAAGCATGAAATTTTTTATAGATACTGCCAATTTACAAGACATTAAAGAAGCACAGGAATTAGGCGTTTTAGATGGTGTAACAACAAACCCATCCTTAATGGCAAAAGAAGGTATTACCGGAAAAGATAATATTTTGAAACATTATCTGGATATTTGTACTATTGTAGACGGAGATGTTTCGGCAGAAGTTGTTTCAACAGATTTTGAAGGAATGGTAAGAGAAGGGGAAGAACTCGCTGCATTACATCCGCAAATTGTGGTTAAGTTACCCATGATTGCAGATGGAGTAAAGGCTTGTAAATATTTTTCGTCAAAAGGAATCAAAACCAATGTGACATTGGTTTTTTCGGCGGGGCAAGCCTTACTGGCAGCCAAAGCAGGGGCAACTTATGTTTCTCCTTTTTTAGGAAGACTAGACGATATCTCAACTGACGGAATGCATCTAATTGAGGAGATTAGGGAAATTTATGATAACTATGAATACAAAACCCAAATTCTCTCAGCTTCGATCAGACATACGATGCATATTGTAAATTGTGCAAAAGTAGGTTCAGATGTTATGACTGGACCGCTTTCTGCAATTAAAGGGCTGCTAAAACATCCATTAACCGATATTGGGCTTAATCAATTTATTGAAGATGCCAAAAAAATGAAGCTATAATATTCTTATTATTAGTTTAATAAATCAAGGTTACTGGTTTTTAAAACATTTTTATAACTGCAAAAGCTTCTTTTAAATTCAATTTAAAAGAAGCTTTTCTGTTTTTAATAACAACCGATTGTTTTTATGGCTTTTTTGGTTGTTTTTTACAAAAGAAAGCAAGGTTAAATGCTTATTAATAGCATATATAAGGCTTTGTTATCCTGTTTATCTCTTTTTTAACAATATTTTTACTTTAAAAAAAAGACTGTTTTAGGACGGCAGCCTAATCGGTTTTACTTTTATGTTTTTTTTAATTAAATGTAAATTATACCTCAATATTATTAAAATTACAATTAAAACTAATTCAGTTAATAGATATTGTTTATTATTTTAAGTTATTAATTACGCAAAATATTTTTTAAAGTACTTTTTTTTGTGAAATATTTAAAATAATAATAAACAACCGATTGTGTATTAACTCCTTTTTTTTATATTTGTTATAAATACACTTATTAACTAAACCAAAATTAAATTTTAACTATCTAACATTAATTTTTATGACTAACTTTTTTGTTACAAGTAAAACGAAGCATCTAAAATGCTTTTGTTTTTTGATATTAATGTTTGCGATATCACTCCATTCTAGTGCGCAGACAAAAGTTACCGGAACTGTATCGGATGCCAATGGCCCAATTCCGGGAGCTAACGTAAATTTAAAAGGAACAAAAAATGGTGTAAGTACAAGTTTTGACGGTACTTATTCTATGAATGTGCCTTCTAATGGAGTTCTTGTTTTCAGCTTTATAGGTTTAAAAAACAAAGAAATAGCCATAAACGGACAAACTCAAATTAATGTAAAACTCGAAGAAGATACAGGTACTCTAAAAGAAGTAGTTGTTATTGGGTATGGAACGCAAAGAAAAGAAGCCGTAACAGGATCTGTAGCATCTATTGGAGGCAAGGAATTAAATGAAGTACCTGCTGCCAACGTAACTCAGGCATTACAAGGAAGACTTGCCGGTGTAGATTTAACACAAACTTCTACAAAACCGGGAGCAGCAATGCAGATACGCATACGCGGAACCAGATCTTTAACCGGAAGCAATGATCCTTTAATTGTTTTGGATGGAGTTCCGTTTGCAGGTTCTATAGGAGATATAAATCCTGTTGATATCAAATCTGTCGATGTTTTAAAAGATGCTTCTGCAACTGCTATTTATGGTTCGCGTGGTGCAAATGGGGTAATATTAATTACAAGTAATAAGGGACGTAAAAATCAAAAAGCTACATTTAATTATAATGGATTCAGTGGTATCAAGCAAGTTTTTGGTAAATACGATATGATGGATGGTGCTAAGTTTGCAGCACTTCGTGATTATACCACTTTATATACAGATGGAATTGATGAATCAAGAGGTACAAATACAGACTGGCAGAAGTCGTTGTACGGAGCGGGTGAAATGATTAGTCATGACGTTAGTGTTTCCGGAGGAACGGAGAACGGAGCTTATAATGCGGGTTTAGGTTATTACAAAGAAGAGTCGGTACTGCCGGGGCAAAAATACGAACGCTTTAGTATTAGAGCAGGTTTAGATCAGCAGTTGGGAGGCGCTTTTCGTATAGGATTTAATACAAATAGTAACTACGCTGTGACCAATGGAGATAACATAGGTACAGGGACTATTCTGGGAACCTCTCCATTAGCCAATCCTTATAATCCGGATGGATCTTTAAAAAGAACCGTTAGAATGGGAGCAGATGAGAACTGGGTTTACACTAGAGAATCCATTAATAATTTAGGAGAATCTTATGTAAATCAAACCAGAGCTTTTAGCTCGTATAATAATATTTTTGCCGAGGTGAAAATACCAGGAGTACAAGGTTTGAAATATCGCATGAACACCGGGTTAAATTTGCGTTTGTCTAATAGTGGTTATTATGAAGGACAAGGAGTATTTGATGTAAATCCTACTACGATCTCTAATGCATCTATTAGTAACACATTATCAACACAATGGCTTATTGAAAACCTGATAACATACGATAAAACTTTTGCAGAAAAACATACTGTAAATTTTGTTGGATTATATTCAAATGAACAGTTTACAGGAAATACTTCGCAAATATCAAGAAACGGAATTACTTCGGATGCATTTCAATTTTATAACTTAGGACAGAGTGAAGAAGAAGCAGTTATAAACCCTGCAAATCAAGATTATACACAATGGGGTCTAAGTTCTTATATGGCCAGAGCAATGTATTCATACGATAATAAATATTTTATTTCGGGTACAATTCGTTCAGATGGTTCATCAAGATTAGCCAAAGGAAATAAATGGGTAACCTATCCAGCTGTTTCTGCGGGATGGACAATTTCAAATGAATCTTTCATGAAAAAACTTTCATGGGTTAATTTACTAAAAGTACGTGCAGGATATGGAGAAACTTCTAATCAGGCTGTAGATCCGTATCAAACTTTGGGAGCTTTAAGTACAAGACCTTATAATTTTGGAACTACAAATTCTACAGGTGTATATGTTACAACATTGCCTAACCCTAATTTAGGATGGGAATATTCTACAACATGGAATTACGGATTGGATTTTGCATTCCTAAATAATCGCTTATCAGGAACAATTGAATATTACAAAACAAATACAAAAGATTTACTGCAAAGAGTAGGCTTGCCGGCAACATCAGGAGTGAGCAGTTATGTTGCCAATGTTGGTGAGACTGAAAATAAGGGTTACGAAATATCTTTGAACGGTGTTATTCTCGATAATCCAAAAGGATTGAGCTGGACAGTTGGGGTTAATTTATATGCTAACCAAAATAAGTTAGTTAAACTTGCCTCGGGATCTCAAAGAGATGAAGCCAACTCTTGGTTTGTAGGTTACAATATCAACTCTATTTATGATTATCAAAAAGTAGGCATCTGGCAGGAAGGTGACCCATACATGTCTACATATGAACCTGGACCAACAGGTATCAACCAGCAAGGAACAGTAGTAGGATCTATCAAGGTTAAATATACAGGAGGTTTTAATCCGGATGGTTCACCAACACGTGCCATTAATGCAAGTGACAGACAAATAATAGAAACTGATCCGGACTTTCAAGGAGGTTTTAATACCAGTTTAACGTACAAAGGTTTCGATTTTTCTGCTGTTGGAGCATTCAAAAGCGGAGGGATATTAGTCAGTACACTTTATGGAGGTAATAGTTACTTAAATCTTCTAAATGGTCGTAGAAGTAATGTCGATGTAGATTATTGGACACCGGATAACAGAGATGCTGAATTTCCTAATCCACGAGGTATCAGAAGCGGAGATAACCCAAAATACATGTCAACAATGGGCTATTTTGATGCATCTTACGTAAAAATCAGAGCCTTAACACTTGGATATACTTTAGATCAGCAATTCATGAAAAGTTTAGGTATTGAAAAACTAAGACTTTATTTTACGGCACAAAATCCTTTTGTATTCTTTTCTCCTTATCATAGAATGTCTGGAATGGATCCTGAAACAAATTCTTTTGGAGATGAAAATCAGGCAGTAAATTCATATCAACGCAGGTTTTTGGTTATTGGAACAAATACACCTTCGACCAGAAATTTTTTATTCGGACTTAATTTAACATTTTAATCAAGAAGAACTATGAAACGATATATTTTTAAAAATTTAATTATAGGATCAGTAGTTTTGTTCTCCTTTGCAGGCTGCTCTGATATTTTAGAAGAAAAACCACATGATTTTTATGAACCTGGATATTTTAAAACAGAACAGGGAGTTTTACAGGGGTTAACCTCGCATTATGCTCATTTACGCTGGATATACGGGCAGGCTTATTATTACAATTCTGTTCAGACAGGTACAGATGAAAATACTTATGGACAACAAGCCGACGGAAATTTCAAAGATCATGATTTATCCGGAGTTGGAGTCATTAATGCCACCTCGAGCAGAGCCGATGTAGTATGGAACAATTCATATAACGATATCAATACCGCCAGCGGAATTATCGAAAATGGCGCAGCAGTAGGTGTAGCAAGTAGCTTAATTGCCGAATCTAAATTCTTCAGGGCTTTTGATTATTTTTTATTAGTACAGAATTTTGGAGGTGTTCCTTTAGATTTAGGAACAGGAGAACTAAAATTTAATAGTAAACCGTCAAGATCTTCAAAACGAAATACGGTAACAGAAGTATATACAAAAGCTATTTTTCCGGATTTAGTTGCAGCAGTAAATGAATTGCCTAATACTCCAAGATTAACAGGTACGGCAACTAAAACTTTAGCCCGTTTAATGTTATCAAAAGCTTATCTGACATATGCATGGTGGTTAGAAAATCCTAACAATATCCCTACATATCCTGATACACCAAGAACAGATCCTGACGGACACAATGCACAATGGTATTTTCAACAGGCGTATAATATAGCTTTAGACGGAATTAATAATCCGGGATCGTATGCATTATTGCCTTATTATTATGATGTAAACTTAGGATCTAATGATCGTAATAAAGAATTAATGCTTTATGCAGATCATACAGAAGCCAGCGAATATTATAATGGAGCAAGTCTTACATACGGCAGCGGAGGATCACCTGATAACTTTGCAGGCTGGATGGGAACATGGAATTATACGGCTATAAGAAGTAAAAATGCTTCTGGAGCTGCGGTTTCTACTGTGCAGCGTGCGGCTGATCAATTCTTAGGACGTCCGTGGGTAAGAATGGTACCGCCTATTGAAGTCTTCACGAAAACTTTTGCAGACAAAGCAAACGATTCAAGATATGACGGAACATTTGCAACTGTATATCGTGGAAATTGGAATTTACTTGGAACCGGATTAACCGACGTAGCAACATTGTATAATGCCAACGGATTACCAATAAAACCAGGTGATGCTATTGTAACTTTTCTTAATGATGAACCCGCAACATCAATTACATATCCTACGGGAGCGGGGGATAATGGTGTTGGTGCAGGAGTTTTACCAGGCAGATCTGATTATGTAATTTCTCCATCGGGAATAAGCAGAATAGTATATCCTGGTTTATGGAAACAAGGACCATACCGTACTGATAATGCCGGAGGATTAGGACAGCCAAATGCAGGAAGTACAAGACCATATCCGGTGGCTAAATTTTCAGAACTTTATTTTGTTGCGGCAGAAGCTGCAGTAAAAGGAGCAACCGGTGCTATATCAGCAAGAGATCTTATCAATGTAATAAGAGCCAGAGCAGGAAAATGGCGTTGGGATAATAACGGTAAAGTGGCAAAAACAGCAGACAATAGTGCTTTGTTAACAAGTACAACTCCTGCTATAATTGACATTAATTATATTCTGGCAGAACGTTCTCGTGAATATTATGGAGAAGGTTATCGCTGGTATGATTTAGTAAGAACTCAAAAATGGAATGAGCTTGCCGGAAAATATACAATTGGGGGATCAAATTACGGACAGCATACACCACAGGTGGTTACAAGAACTATAGAACCCCATCATTATCTGCGCCCTATTCCGCAAGGACAATTAGATGGTATGGAAATGTCAGATGCAGATAAGAAAGCCTACCAGAATCCGGGCTATTAATTTTTTTTCAAAGCAAATTTGATCCTATTATAAGTGTTGATTTTACAGAGTAGCCTTATAAGTTGGTTTTTTTAAATTTGCTTTAGTTTGAAGCCGAGGGGTAATTCCTTCGGCTTTTAAATTCGGAATTTAATTTTGAAAAGGAAGTATCTGAGATATAACTATTTTTATAATGTATAAAAAAAGAGTATTGTAAATTAGATCAGATATACTTCAAATTAAATATTTAAAAATATAACCTAACATTTTCAAAGAGATGTTAATAATAAATGAGCTAGTACAAATGAAATATCGACAACTATTTTTTTTATTACCACTATTGATCCTTTTTTCGTTTAAAGGAACACAGGTTAAAGATACCCTTATAAAAAGGCAAACTCAAAAAGCACCTGTTTTTTCTAATGTTGTTTATCAGGGAGATGATAATATTTATAAAAATAATCCATTAAAACCAGATGAGTTTTATTCTCCGGTTTTACAGGGATGTTATCCCGATCCTGCAATTACCAGAAAAGGAGACGATTATTTTATGGTATGTTCTTCATTTGCCATGTTTCCGGGAGTACCTATTTTTCATTCTAAAGATTTAGTGAATTGGACAGACCTTGGAGGGGTGTTAAATAAAGTTTCCGAATTTAATCCGCATGATACAGGAATTAGCGCCGGAGTCTACGCACCAGGTATAACCTATAATCCTCACAATGATACTTTCTATATGATTGTAACAGCATTTTCAGGAGGTTTGGGTAATATTATAGTAAAAACAAAAGATCCGATGAAAGGCTGGGGAAGCCCAATAAAATTAGGTTTTGAAGGAATAGATCCATGTATATTTTTTGATGATAACGGAAAAGGATATATAGTTCACAATGATGCTCCGGATAAAGGAAAAGAATTGTATCAGGGACATCGTGTCATTAAAATTTGGGAATATGATCTTGCAAAAGACCAGGTAATTCCGGGTACCGATAAAATTATAGTAGATGGAGGCGTCGATCTTTCTAAAAAACCAATCTGGATAGAAGCGCCTCATTTATATAAAAAAGACGGTCATTATTATTTAATGTGTGCCGAAGGAGGTACGGGAGGAAACCATAGTGAAGTTATTTTTATCAGTGACAATCCCAAAGGACCTTTTAAACCGGCATCAAATAATCCGATTCTTACCCAAAGATATTTTCCTCAAAACAGAACCAATAAAGTAGATTGGGCCGGGCATGCCGATTTAGTTCAGGGACCTGATAATAAATATTACGGAGTATTTCTGGGTGTCCGTCCTAATGATAAAGACAGAGTAAATACAGGTCGTGAAACTTTTATGCTGCCTGTAGACTGGTCAGGAACTTTTCCGGTATTTGAAAACGGATTAGTGCCTTTGGAACCAAAAATAAAAATGCCAAAAGGAGTTAGTGAAAACAAAACGGGTAAAGATGGATTTTTTCCAAATGGTAATTTTACGTTTACTGAAAATTTTACGTCTGAAAAATTAGATTACAGATGGATAGGGCTTAGAGGACCAAGAGAAAATTTTATTGCAGTAACTAAAAAAGGACTTCAGATTAATCCTTTCGAAGTAAATATTAAAGAAGTTAAACCCACTTCGACACTTTTTTACAGACAAATGCACAACGCGTTTTCTTTTGCCACAACAATAGACTACAAACCCGAATCAGAAAAAGATCTGGCCGGAATTGTATGCCTGCAAAACGAGCGTTTTAATTATGTTTTTGGGATAACAAAAAAAGGAAAAGATACATACATCCTGTTGGAAAGAACAGAAAAAGGACAGTCAAAAATCATTGCAAGTGCTAAAATTGATATCAAAAAACCAGTGCGTCTACAGGTAAAAGCAGCAGGAGACAGCTACGAATTTAGTTATGCGCTAAACGGTGCTGATTTTATAAATTTAGGCGAAAGTGTTTCAGGAGATATCCTTTCAACAAATATGGCAGGAGGTTTTACAGGAGCATTGGTAGGATTGTATGCAACAGCTGCAAATGATGCTCAGCCACAATAAAAATAAGCTGTAGCAAAAAAGTACCAACTAGTCAATAATCATTAAAAAGTTAAACATGCAGAAGGAATATTTTAAAGGACTCTTGTTTTTATACCTCTTCTTTTTGGGATGTATATTTAATCAGTCACCCCTAATAGCACAAAACAAATCAAACAATGAGAATTGGGTTGGTACATGGGCTTGTGCGCAGATGCAGGTAGAACCAAACAATATGCCTCCTGCTCCCGGACTTTCAGAAAATACGCTGCGACAAATTATTAGAGTTTCTATAGGAGGAAAGCGCATGAAATTGCGCTTTTCTAATATATTCAGTGATCAGCCAACAGTTTTGAAATCCGTAAGCATTGCAAATGTTGTCAACGCACCAATTATTGATGTAAAAACTCAAAAGACACTTAGCTTTAATGGAAATTCTGAGATCACAATAAATCCGGAACAGGAAGTATTTTCAGATGCTTTTGATTTTGAATTACAACCGGGTCAGCTTCTGGCGATTACCATTCACTATGGAGCGGCTTCGGTAAAAACATCCGGACATCCGGGCTCACGTACCACTTCATATATTCTTCAGGGAGATAATATTCAAAATGCAGCTTTTGATGGAGCCATAAAAACAGATCACTGGTATTCGATTATGGGATTAGATGTCATTGCTGATAAAACTTCTGCGACAATAGTTTGTTTAGGAAATTCCATTACAGATGGCCGCGGATCAGGTACTAATAAACAAAATCGATGGACAGATATTTTATCCGCAAGATTATTGGCAAATAAAAAAACGCAACACATAGGAGTTTTGAATTTAGGAATTGGAGGTAATTGTGTCACTAAAGGAGGATTAGGTCCTACTGCATTGAATCGTTTTGATAGAGATGCGCTTTCGCAAAAAGGTACAAAATGGCTCGTAATTCTGGAAGGGATCAATGATATTGGAGGCATTAAAAATCCTGAAGATGCGCCTGCTAAAGCTCAGGAACTTATTGAAGCTTACAAAGTCATGATCGATAAAGCACATGCCAAAGGAATTAAAGTGTACGGTTGTACTATTTTACCCTTTGAGAAATCATTTTATGATGCACCTCATAAACAAGAAGCCCGTGATATTGTAAACGCATGGATTCGAAACAGTAAAGCCTTTGATGCTGTAATTGATTTTGATAAAGCAATGGTTTCAGAAGAAGGTTCAAAAACCATTTTGGGAAACATGCATGACGGTGATTTTTTGCATCCAAACGAAGCAGGTTACCTCAGAATGGGAGAGGCTGTAGATCTTAATTTATTTAAATAACAGTTTGCCTTTTTTTAATTGCTTACCTATTTCAATCCAGATTTTAAATGATTTTTTTGATAATAAAAATAACGATAAAATGAAATCAATAATTAAGTTTTTCGCATTTACTTTTCTTTTTTTAATAGTACAAAAAGGGTATTCTCAAGATGCTGATTTCCATGTTTATTTGAGCCTTGGCCAATCGAATATGGAAGGATATGCTAAAATAGAACCACAGGATAAAGAGGGGGTCGATGATAGATTTCAGGTTTTACAAGCAGTCAATTGTCCTGAACTTAAACGCACAAAGGGAACTTGGTATACCGCCATACCGCCTTTGTGTCGTTGTAATACCGGACTAACACCAGTGGATTATTTTGGAAGAAACATGATTGCCAATCTTCCTAAAAATGTAAAAGTGGGCGTTATAAATGTAGCTGTGGGAGGCTGTAAAATTGAACTTTTTGATAAAGATAAGTCGGCAGATTATATTGCAACAGCACCAGACTGGATGAAAGGGGTGATTAAGGAATATGACGGAAATCCTTATCAGCGACTTGTAGAGCTGGCAAAAATAGCACAAAAGAAAGGAGTTATTAAAGGTATTCTATTGCATCAGGGAGAATCGAATACAGGTGATACGCTTTGGACAAAAAAGGTAAAAATTGTGTACGATAATTTGATGAAAGATCTGAATCTCGATCCTAAAAAAGTCCCTTTACTTTCCGGAGAAACCGTAAACGAAGACCAGAACGGTAAATGTGGAAGCATGAATAAAATTATTGCCACATTACCAAAAACAATAGAAAATTCATATGTGATTTCATCCAAAGGCTGCACCGCCGAACCTGACTTTTTACATTTTAATGCTGCAGGTTACAGAGAATTAGGAAGACGTTATGCCGGAAAAATGCTTTCTCTTTTGGGATATAAATTCTCAGAAGGCAGAGCGCCTTTCATAGTACAGGCTCCACTTGGTTTTGATCAAATAAATACTACTATACCAGCAGGAAAAATAGAAAGTATCACTTATGAATCTAAAACAGTGGGAACAACTAGAAAAGTTACCGTTTATACGCCTCCGGGATTCAATAAAAAGAAAAAGTATCCAGTATTATATCTTTTACACGGAATAGGCGGAGATGAAAAAGAATGGCTTAACGGAGGAAGTCCGCAGATTATATTAGACAATCTTTATGCCGAAGGAAAAATTGAACCCATGATTGTAGTGATGCCAAACGGCAGAGCAATGAAAGATGACAGTGCAACCGGAAACATAATGGCACCGGATAAAGTACAGGCATTTTCTGTTTTCGAAAAAGACTTATTAAATGACCTGATCCCTTTTATCGAAAAAAAATATCCAACTCTTAAAGATAGAGAACACCGCGCCATTGCAGGTTTGTCTATGGGCGGAGGACAATCCTTAAATTTCGGATTAGGAAATTTAGACAAATTTGCGTGGGTAGGCGCATTTTCTGCTGCTCCAAATACTAAGAAGCCGGAAGAACTGCTTCCCAATCCCGAAGCAGCAAAAAAGAAATTAAAACTGCTATGGATTTCCTGTGGAGACAATGACTGGCTTATCGAAAATAGTAAGCGAACTCACGATTATTTGTCTAAAAACAATGTGCCTCATATCTATTACATCGAACCCGGAATTCACGATTTTAAAGTATGGAAAAACGGTTTATATATGTTTTCACAGTTTTTATTTAAACCGGTTGATCAGTCGGTTTTTTCAGCGTATACCATTTTGGACAATCCTAAGCAAACCAATCCGTAATAAATCTCTCCGAGATATTTTTTTGTTACTCCGTTAGGAGTTAAATATTGGTAGAATTAATGAAAGACACACCGTAGCAATATCCCGTAGGGATTAAACTTTTTAGAGTTAGCTTATTTATTCAATTGTTAAATGGGCAACTTAAATTAATTGATTTTGATTAATAAATAAAGTACAATGAATAGATTTTCAACATATATTCTAATATTTCTTATCACTTTTATTTTTAATAACTTAAAGGCAGCTCAACCGTTTATAACGACTCAAAAAGTTGGAGATGTTGTGGTACTTAAAGAGAAATCTTCGCACCTTTCCTTTTTTGTTAGTAATGGTACAGATGCAGGTATTTTGCGGGCAATAGGTAATTTACAGTCCGATTTTGAGAAAGTAACGGGAGAAAAGCCATCAATTTTTAATCAAAAACCAAATGCATCGGCACCGTTGATTATCATTGGAACAATCGGCACCAATTCTGTAATTGATGATTTAATTAAAGAAAATAAAATCGATGGAAAATTGCTTAAAGGCAAAAATGAAAAGTTCATTATTCAAAACATAAAGAATCCATTTAAAGGGGTAGAAGAAGCCATTGTTATTGCCGGTAGTGACAAACGCGGAACTATTTATGGAATTTACGAGTTATCCAAACAAATTGGTGTTTCGCCTTGGTATTATTGGGCTGATGTTCCTGTAGCGAAAAAAGAGAGTATTTATTTTGTAAAAGGAATATATAGTGATGGAGAACCCGCGGTCAAATACAGAGGGATTTTTATCAACGACGAAGCTCCCGCATTAAGCGGCTGGGCAAAAGCAACATTTGGAGGATTTAACAGTAAGTTTTATGAAAAAGTTTTTGAATTACTGCTTCGGCTAAAAGCCAATTATATCTGGCCAGCGATGTGGGGAAATGCTTTTTATGATGATGATTCGGCCAGCGGACCTTTGGCGAATGAAATGGGAATTGTTATCGGTACCTCACATCACGAACCAATGGCTTTGGCGCAAACAGACTGGCATCGGTATATTAAAAAAAATAGTCTTCCTAATGTTTGGGATTATTCTAAAAATAAAACCGTTTTGGATGAGTTCTGGAAAGGCGGAATAGAACGCAGTAAAAACTGGGAGAAAGTCGTAACCGTAGGAATGCGTGGAGACGGTGATGAAGCAATGAGCGAAGGAACCAACATAAGTTTGTTGGAAAATATCGTAAAAGAACAACGTAAAATTATTGCTGACGTTACACAAAAAAAAGCCGAAAAAACACCTCAGGTTTGGGCTTTGTATAAAGAAGTACAGGATTATTACGATCAGGGAATGCGTGTTCCTGATGATGTTATTTTATTGTTCTGTGATGACAATTGGGGAAATGTCCGTAAACTTCCAGACCTTTCAAAACCTTTTCACAAAGGCGGTTACGGAATGTATTATCACTTTGATTATGTGGGAGGTCCAAGAAATTCGAAATGGATAAATATAAGTCCGATACAAAGAGTTTGGGAACAGATGAATCTGAGCTACGAACATGGTGTCGATAAAATCTGGATTGTCAATGTGGGAGATCTAAAACCAATGGAATTCCCTATTAGTTTCTTTTTAGAAATGGCATGGAATCCCAACAAATTCAACTCGCAGAATCTATTTGATTTTACTGAGAAATGGGCAACGGATCAATTTGGAACAAAACACGCCAAAGAGATTGCGAGACTATTAAATACATATCCAAAATTCAACCGAAGAGTTACTCCCGAAATGCTGGACAGCAAAACCTACAGTCTTGAAAATTATAATGAATTTCAAACTGTAGTCAATGATTACAAGAACCTGGCACTTGATGCCTATCGAATTTACAATGATCTTCCCGAGCAATATAAAGATGCCTATTTTCAATTGGTTTTATATCCTATAGATGCCTGCAGCAATCTTTATGAAATGTATTTTGCACAGGCAAATAACAGAAAACTGGCTTCAGAAAAAAACATTTTAGCCAATACTTTTGCAGATCAGGTGAAAAGCAATTTTGCAAGGGATTCTGTTCTTCAAAATAAATACAATAATGAAATTTCAGGCGGAAAATGGACCCATATAATGGATCAGATGAGAATTGGCTACAAAAGCTGGCATGATACTCCTAAAAACATTTTACCGGAAATCAGTTATGTATCAGAAAAAGAGCAGATCATAAGAAAAGCATTCGCAGAAAAAGAAGGTTATGTTGCTATCGAAGCAGAACATTTTTCTAAGTTAAATAACTCCAATAATATTCATTGGGAGGTGATTCCTGATTTTGGGAAAACCAAAAGTGGTATTACCACTTTTCCACAAAATAAATCTCCCGGTCAGAACGAGAATATTTTTGTTGAATATGAAATTGATTTTGTTTCCACAGGAGAATTTGATGTAGAACTGCTTTTGGCTCCTACACTTAACTTTAACAGCAACAAAGGACTTCGTTATGAAATTTCTTTTGATGGAGAAAAACCGCAAATAATAAATTTTAACGGACAATACCGTGGTGAACTAGGAAAATGGCAGGCAGAACACCTCATACATTCGACTACTAAACATACAATTTCGAAAGCAGGAAAACATATACTTCGTTATCGAATTTTAGATGTCGGAATTGTACTTCAGAAGATTTTGATCAATACCGGAGGATTAAAACCTTCTTATCTGGGAGCGCCTGAAAGTGAAATGATTGCAGAATAGAATTTTAAACAACTATAATGAAAATATACTTAATTAACATATTGCTATTTTTTGGAGTTTCATTATCTGCACAGCAGAAAGATGATTTAAAGCTTTGGTATAAAAGTGGTGCCGGTACGGTTTGGGAAAATGCCCTGCCAATAGGCAATGGCTTTCAGGGTGCAATGGTTTATGGAAATGTCGAGAAAGAAATTTTTCAGTTAAACGAAGCAACAGTCTGGAGCGGAAGTCCCAATAGAAATGACAATCCTGATGCAAAACAAGCCCTAAATGAAATAAGAAAACTTCTTTTTGAGAAGGAATATAAAAAAGCCGAAAAATTAATCAATGAAAATATAATTACTAAAAAATCACACGGACAAATGTTTCAGCCCGTAGGAAATTTAGAATTGAGTTTTTCAGATCAGCAGGATTTCAAAGAGTATTACCGAGAACTTGATATCGAAAAAGCCGTTACAAAAACCAGTTATAAAGTAGATGGAATTACTTATACAAGAGAGGCCTTTATGTCTTTTCCTGATCGGGTTTTAGTTATAAAACTTTCTGCCGGTAAAGCAGGAAAATTGTCATTTACAGCAGCTTTTACTTCACAACATAAAAAACAGGAAATAACCGTTAACGGGAATAATGAACTTTCACTTTCCGGCACTACAAGTGATCATGAAGGAATAGAAGGAAAGGTAAAATTTAACGCACTTGCAAAATTTAAAATTCAGGGCGGAAGTATAAAAACTGTAGGGAATTCAATAAAAATTGAAGGCACAGATTCGGTCCTGATTTATGTTTCTATTGCTTCAAACTTTATTAATTATAATGATATTAGTGGTAATGAAAATGAAATAGCAAAGTCTTTTTTGGACAAAGCATCTGATAAGAATTATGATAAAATGAAGCAAGCTCACATTGCCTATTATCAAAAATATTTCACAAGAGTTAAACTGGATTTAGGAACTACAGTAACGTCAAAATTACCAACAGATGAAAGACTTGCCAATTTCAGAAATGTTTCAGATCCTTCTTTTGTTACTTTATATTATCAATACGGTCGTTATTTATTGATTTCTTCGTCACAACCCGGAGGTCAGCCCGCGAATCTTCAGGGTATTTGGAATAAGAGTATGACACCTCCGTGGGATAGCAAGTACACGATCAATATAAATACAGAGATGAATTATTGGCCTGCTGAGAAAACAAATTTATCAGAAATGCATGAGCCACTTTTGAAAATGATTCAGGAATTAGCCCAAACCGGAAAAGAAACTGCAAGCGTAATGTATGGCGCTCGTGGCTGGATGGCACATCACAACACGGATATTTGGAGAATTAACGGAGCCGTTGATGGAGCAACCTGGGGAGTCTGGAACGCAGGCGGAGGATGGCTAAGTCAGCATTTATGGGAGCATTATCTCTATACAGGTGACAAAAAATATCTTGAATCTGTATATGAAACGCTTAAAGGAGCCGCTGATTTTTATGCTGATTTTTTAGTAAAAGATCCCGTAAACGGTTGGCTGGTTGTGGCACCTGGAAACTCGCCCGAAAATTCCCCTGCAGCACATCAGGGTTCAGCAGTTACAGCGGGTTCAACGATGGATAATCAGATTGTATTTGATGTTTTTAGCTCGGTGATAAGAGCATCAGAAATATTAGGAAAAGACAAACAATATGCAGATAGCTTAAAAACATTACGAAATATGCTGCCACCGATGCAAATTGGCAAATACAATCAGCTTCAGGAATGGCTCGATGATGTGGATGATCCTAAAGATAATCACCGTCATATTTCGCATTTGTATGGATTATATCCTTCTAATCAGATTTCTGCATATAAAACGCCGGAACTTTTCGCAGCAGCAAAGAATACTTTATTGCAAAGAGGTGATATATCTACGGGATGGAGCATGGGCTGGAAAGTGAATTGGTGGGCAAAAATGCAGGATGGAAATCATGCTTACAGTTTAATTCAAAATCAACTGACTCCGCTTGGTGTCAACAAAGATGGTGGCGGGACTTATAACAATCTTTTTGATGCACATCCGCCATTTCAAATTGATGGAAATTTTGGATGCACATCAGGAATAACCGAAATGTTAATGCAAAGTTCAGATGATGCCATTCATTTGCTTCCCGCCTTGCCGGATGCCTTAAAAGAATATGGTGAGATTTCAGGTTTAAAAGCACATGGAGGTTTTGAAATTAAAGACTTGAAATGGAAAGACGGAAAACTAATATCGGTAAGTATTCAGTCAAATCTGGGAGGAAACCTTCGATTAAGAACTCCAAATCAAATGAAGACAAAAGATAATAAGGATTTAAAAGAAGCTTCAGGTATTAATTCAAATACTTTTTATCAAACAGCTGAGGTTAAAAAGCCAGTTTTAGCTGCGACATCTAATATAGAACCTTTGGATATTAGTCCAACGTATTTATATGATATAAAAACGGAAAAAGGCAAAACCTATAGTTTTTTAATTAAATAATGATATGAAAATTTTTTTGAGAAAATATAAAATCGTGTATTACCTGTTGGGTTTATTGATAACCTCTTCAGCAACGGCTCAAATGCAATTGTTTGATCTAAAAGAAATAAGGTTAAAAGATGGCCCGTTTAAAAATGCGCAGGATGTTGATCTTAAATACATTTTAGAACTAAATCCCGACAGACTTTTAGCTCCGTACCTTATTGCTTCCGGTTTGCCTGTAAAAGCAGAACGATATGGGAATTGGGAAAGCATAGGACTTGACGGGCATATTGCAGGACATTATCTTTCTGCATTGGCGATGATGTATGCTTCTGCCGGAAACCAGGAAGTTAAAAATCGACTGGATTATATGATTTCAGAATTGGCCATTTGTCAGGAAAAGAATGGCAATGGTTATGTGGGAGGAATTCCGCAGGGAAAAGTTTTTTGGGATCGAATTCATAACGGGGATATTGACGGAAGTAATTTTGGATTAAACAATACCTGGGTTCCACTGTACAATATTCATAAGCTTTTTGCGGGTTTAATCGATGCTTATCGTTATACAGACAATGAAAAAGCAAAGAGTATTGTAATAAAACTTGGAGATTGGTTTATCGAATTAATTCGTCCGCTTTCTGACGAGCAGATACAAAATATTTTAAAAACAGAACACGGCGGAATAAATGAATCTTTTGCAGATTTGTATATCATCACCAAGGACAAAAAATATCTGGAAACAGCCGAAAAAGTTTCGCACTTAGCCATTTTAAATCCACTGGAGAAAAAAGAAGATAAGCTAACAGGATTGCATGCCAATACCCAAATACCAAAAGTGATTGGATTTGAGAAAATCGGTGTACTTTCAGGAGATAAAAAATGGTCAGATGCTGCTGAATTTTTCTGGGAAAACGTTACCCAAAAACGCAGTGTAGCTTTTGGAGGAAACAGTTTTGCTGAACATTTTAATCCTACCGAAGATTTTAGCGGTATGTTAAAATCAAATCAGGGGCCGGAAACGTGTAACTCTTACAATATGGAGCGTTTGGGCAAAGCTTTATTTCTGGATAAAAATGATGTATCCTATCTTGATTTTTACGAGCGCACACTTTACAATCATATTCTTTCGAGTCAGCATCCTCAAAAAGGCGGTTTTGTTTATTTTACTCCTATCAGACCCAATCATTATCGGGTATATTCCCAGCCCGAAACAAGCATGTGGTGTTGTGTGGGTTCAGGACTTGAAAACCATTCTAAATATGGAGAATTAATATACAGTCATTCTGATAATAATGTTTTTGTAAATCTTTTTATTCCTTCAACATTAGACTGGAAAGAAAAAGATATTTACATAGAACAAAGCACAAAATTTCCGTTTGAAAACAATACAAATCTTGTTTTGAAACTAAAAAAAAGCAAAACATTTTCGGTGAATATCCGTTGCCCGAAATGGGCTGAAAACTTTGAAATTTCTATAAATGGAAAAATTCAAAAAATAGAAACGAAGCCTTCCAGTTATGTAATGCTCAAAAGAAAATGGAAATCAGGAGATCAGATATCTGTTAAATTTAAAACTTCGACACATTTAGAAAGTTTACCTGACGGCTCAAATTGGAGTGCTTTTGTAAACGGACCTATTGTATTGGCTGCCAAAACATCAAACAAAGATTTAGACGGATTATTTGCTGATGATAGCCGAATGGGACATGTCGCATCAGGTAAATATTATCCTCTGGATCAGGCGTATGCCATGATAGGAGAAAAGGCAGATTATATCGCAAAACTGAAGGAATTGGGTGATCTGCATTTCCGTTTAGATTCATTAGAATTAGAACCTTTTTTTGAAATTCACGACTCAAGATATCAAATGTATTTTCAAAATTATACCAAAGAACAGTATAAACAAAAACACGATTTACTGAAACAACAGGAAATAGAGGCGATGGCTTTGGAAGCTAAAACGATCGATAAAATTAATTGCGGTGAACAGCAGTCAGAAGTTGATCATGGTTATAAAGGCGAAAAAAGTGATTCCGGTTACGACGATACAAAATCATGGAGAAGCACTCGTTCTTATATTTCATATCAATTATTAAATAAAAATAAGTCGGGAAAATTTTTGGATATAAGTTGTATTGATGAATTTAATACAGATAAAATCACAATTCTCATCAATGAAAAACCGGCAGAGATCATTTCTTTAGAAAACAAAACTATCCGATTAAATATTGATAAAGTTGAAATTGTAAACATCAAAATAAGATCTCATGATGGCAGTAATAGTCCAAGGTTTCATCAATTCAGAATTTTAAAAGATTAAAAAGATGCAAAATAAAATGAAAATTAGAAACGCTTTTTTTAGTCTTGTTCTGCTTGTTAATTGGTGTATTAATTATGCACAAAACAAGGCACAGAATCCGGTCATTTTTGCTGATGTTCCTGATATGTCTATTATTCGGATAAATGATATGTATTACATGAGCAGCACGACAATGCACATGAATCCGGGTGTGCCAATTATGAAATCTAACGACTTAGTGAATTGGAAAATAATCAATTATGCCTATCAAACATTAGAAGATGATAATGATAAATTGAATTTAGATAATGGTAAAAATGATTACGGAAGAGGTTCTTGGGCAAGCAGTCTGCGGTATCACAATGGTATTTATTATGTAAGTACTTTTTCTGGAACAACAGGCAAAACCTATATTTTTTCTACAAAAGATATCGAAAAAGGTCCCTGGAAACGAACCGTTTTAAACAGTTCTTATCATGATCATTCTATCTTTTTTGATGATGATGGAAAGGTTTACATGGTTTGGGGAGCAGGCAAACTACAGATTGTAGAGTTAAAAGAAGATTTGTCAGGTATAAAAGAAGAAACAACAAAAGTATTAATAGAAAATGCCAGCGCTCCTGCGGGAAACAATATCATGCTTCAGTCAGAGGGCTCACAACTTTTTAAAGTCAAAGGCAAATATTATCTGTTTAATATCGTCTGGCCAAAAGACGGCATGCGCACCGTAATTATACACAGAGCCGATAAAATTTCAGGTCTGTGGGAAGGAAAAGTGGGTTTACAGGATCTGGGCGTGGCGCAGGGCGGACTTATCGATACACCAGACGGAAAATGGTTTTCCTATCTATTCAGGGATTCTGGAGGTGTAGGACGCATTCCTTATTTAATTCCGGTTGAATGGGAAGAGGGCTGGCCAATATTAGGTAAAAATGGTAAAGTACCGGAATATCTGGATTTACCGGCAAGCAAAGGTGTAATTCCCGGAATTGTAAACTCAGACGATTTTAATCGGAAAAAAAACGAGAAAGATTTGCTTTTAGTGTGGCAATGGAATCACAATCCTGATAA
Organism: Flavobacterium sp. ov086; assembly: GCF_900187965.1. Taxonomy (GTDB): domain Bacteria; phylum Bacteroidota; class Bacteroidia; order Flavobacteriales; family Flavobacteriaceae; genus Flavobacterium. The sequence goes on from NZ_FZNL01000002.1 coordinate 155,942, forward strand.
TTCGCTTTGGTCGGTAAAAGAAAGAAAAGGTTATTTGCGATTAAAAACAGGAAGAATCGACAGCAGTTTTCTTCAGGCAAAAAACACTTTAACACAAAGAACCTTTGGCCCTGAAAGTACGGGAATTATTCTGATGGAAGTTTCTAAAATGAAAGAAGGTGATTTTGCAGGACTTTCGTTATTGCAAAAAGAGTATGGACTTGTAGGCGTAAAAGCCGAAAAGGATTCAAAAAAAATAGTAATGATTGAAGCTATTAAAGATGCTCCAATAGAAACAGAAAGCATTCCTTTAACACAGGATAAAGTGTATTTCAAGGCAGAATGCAATTTTAAGGATAAGGCGGACAGGGGAAGATTTTTTTACAGTTTAGATGGTAAAAAATGGAATAAAATAGGGAAGGAAATAAAACTGCCGTATACACTTCCGCATTTTATGGGGTATCGATTTGGCTTGTTCAATTATGCAACTAAAAATGTGGGAGGATTTGCTGATTTTGATTACTTCCATATTGAGAATCAAATTTCAAAAAATAATTAGTTTACGATTTAACCAAAATAAAATACGCATCATATATTAATTCAAATAGAATAATCATGAAAATTAGTTATCTGTTTATTATAAGTTTACTATCTTTTTTTAGTGTAAACGCTCAACAATACCGTTTTAAAGATGCATCTCTTAGTTCAAAAGAACGTGCTGAAGATTTAATTTCACGATTAACGCTTGAAGAAAAAGCAGCATTAATGTGTGACCAAAGTGACCCGATACCCAGACTTGGCATTAAAAAATTCAATTGGTGGAGTGAAGCTCTGCATGGTTATGCCAACAATGATAATGTGACTGTTTTTCCGGAACCCATAGGCATGGCAGCATCATTTGACGATCAGTTGTTATACACTGTTTTTAATGCTGTTTCTGATGAAGCCCGCGCTAAATACAATCAATGGATTAAAAATGGCAATGAAAACAAGCGTTTTTTGAGTCTTTCGGTCTGGACGCCTAACGTCAATATTTTTAGAGATCCGCGTTGGGGACGTGGACAGGAAACTTATGGAGAAGATCCTTACCTTACTTCACGAATGGGAATATCGGTTGTTAGAGGACTTCAAGGTCCTGCTGATGCTAAATACCGCAAACTTTTGGCCTGTGCCAAACATTTTGCTGTTCATTCAGGACCGGAATGGAGCAGACACGAATTGAATTTGAATAATGTAGATCCCCGTGAATTATACGAAACCTACCTGCCGGCCTTTAAAGCATTAGTGCAGGATGCTGATGTGCGTCAGGTAATGTGTGCTTATCAGCGATTGGATGATGAACCTTGCTGTAGTAATACACGTTTGTTACAGCGTATTTTGCGTGATGAGTGGGGTTATAAATATATGGTGGTTTCAGATTGTGGAGCCGTTACAGATTTTTATACAACGCATAAAGTTTCATCAGATGCAACACATGCGGCATCAAAAGCCGTACTTGCAGGAACTGATGTAGAGTGTGTTTGGGAAAAATATCCTTTTAAAAATTTACCTGAAGCCGTTGAGAAAGACTTAATAAAAGAAGCTGATATTAATAAAAGCCTGCTTCGCGTTTTAACGGGTCGTTTTGATTTAGGCGAAATGGACGATGACGCCATTGTGCCGTGGGCTCAAATTCCGGCATCTGTGCTTAATAGTAAAGAACATCAGCAGTTGGCACTCGAAATGGCGCAAAAATCCATGACACTTTTGCAAAATAAAAATAACATTCTTCCTTTAAATAAAAACATAAACAAAGTAGCAGTTATTGGTCCAAATGCTGACAACGAACCAATGTTATGGGGAAATTATAATGGAACTCCTGTAAAAACAATCACTATTAAAAACGGTATAGAATCAAAAATTACCCAAAATAAAATGGTTTATGATAAAGCCTGCGATTTAGTAGAAGACAAAGTAAATCAAAGTTATTTTGACCAGATTTCATTTGAAGGTAAAAAAGGAATGAAAGCCACGTATTGGAATAATCCGAACAGAGAAGGGAATAGTGTTGTATCACAGCAAATTTTAAATCCGATAAAAATGACAACTGCCGGTCAGCATGAATTTGCTTCAGGAGTGAAACTGGAAGGATTTTCGGCAAAATATGAAACAGAATTTCTGGCTAAAGAAAATGATAGTCTTGTTTTTAAAACTGGAGTTACGGGAGCTTTTGAATTATTAGTTAATGGAAAATCGATAACAAAATATAACAACTGGCGCACTGTTCCGGGAAAAATTGCCTTTGCAGTTGAAGCAGGTAAAAAATATAAAATCGAAATTCTGTATGCCCAATCCAACAATTGGCAGGCAAATCTTGAATTCGATTTTGGAAAAGAACACGATTTAGATTTCGGAGCCTTAATTCAAAAATTAAAAGGTATTGATACTGTAATTTTTGTGGGTGGACTTTCTACACTTCTTGAAGGAGAAGAAATGCCGGTTTCTTTTCCCGGTTTTAAAGGCGGCGACAGAACTAATATTGAACTTCCTGCTGTTCAGAGAAAATGTTTGCAGGAGCTTAAAGCTGCCGGCAAAAAAGTCGTTTTTGTAAACTGCTCCGGTTCTGCAATTGCTTTTACACCAGAAACAACAAGCTGTGACGCCATTTTACAAGCGTGGTATCCGGGGGAATCCGGAGGTCAGGCTGTCGCCGATGTTCTTTTTGGAGATTACAATCCTGGGGGAAAATTGCCGGTTTCATTTTATAAAAACTCAGACATCTTGGGTGATTTTGAAGATTATTCGATGAAAGGGCGTACGTATAGATATACAACCAATGTTTTGTTTCCGTTTGGTTTTGGTTTAAGCTATTCTAAATTCCAAATTGGTACAGCAAATCTGAGTAAGACGAAGATAAAATCGAATGAAAATACACAACTAAATTTTCTAATAAAGAACATCAGCAAACGAGAAGGAACAGAGATCGTGCAGGTATATGTTCGAAAAGTTAATGATAAAGATGGTCCTTTAAAATCATTGAAAGCTTTTAAACGAATCAATTTAAAAGCGGGCGAAAAGCAGGATGTAACTATTGATTTACCGTCCGCTTCATTTGAATTTTACGATGCCAGTACAAGAGGAATAAATATAACTTCGGGTGAATATGAAGTGTATTACGGTACCAGTTCAGATGCAAAAGATTTAAAAATGACGAAGGTATTTGTGCAATAATTTTTATGACAGTCCGCTAAGGGTACCAAGTATGTTTTTTGGGTACAAATTACACGAATTTTAGCGAATTTTTATTTTGAAACTATTCCATAGATTTCCATAGATTTTTTAATCTGTACAATCAAATAATTCGTGGTAATTCGAGAAATTAGTGGCAAACCTTTTTATCATAGATTTTCATTGATATTATTTAAGAAATCTTTGACTAGTTTTTTGCTTGGTATTAGTCACGGATAGTCATGATAATTATTTCATCTTTTACAAATAAAAACAAACCAATTAACCTAAGTCTGTTATGAATTTTAAATATATAATATGTTTATGTCTGTTTAGTTTTTTTAAACTTAATGCACAATCAGTTGTAAAGAGTCCCGATGGAAAACTTAAAGTTTCTGTTTCGATCTCAGGCGGAATGCCTTTCTACAGCATTTTATACAATGAAAAATCGTTTCTGGAAAATTCTCCGCTTGGTTTAAAAACCAATGCAGGGGATTTTACAACAGGATTAAATTTAAAACCTGATGTGGCTCAAAATAAAATTGAGGAACAATATGAGCTTCCTAATATCAAACAGCGCAATGTGCATTATGAGGCTAACGAAGCCGTGTTTTCTTTTACTAAAGAAAATAAACCTGCTATAGAGGTGATATTTAGGGTAAGCAATAACAACGTAGCTTTTAAATATAAAATATATCCGCAAAAGGAAACCCATTCCTGTGTGGTACAGGAAGAAGCATCCGGTTTTGTTTTGCCAGAGGGAACAACGACATTTCTTTGTCCGCAAAGCAAGCCAATGACAGGTTTTGCCAGAACTGCCCCAAGCTATGAAACATCCTATACATTAGATGCTCAAATGGGCAAAAACGGTATGGGAGAAGGCTACACATTTCCGTGTCTTTTTAAAGTAAATAATAATGGCTGGGTTTTAATTTCAGAAACTGGTGTAGATGGTAACTACTGTGGCAGCAAACTAATTGGTCATGAAAAAGGATTATATACTATTGGTTTTCCAATGGCGGGAGAAAATAACGGAAACGGAACAACCGCTCCCGGAGTACCACTTCCCGGCGAAACACCATGGCGAACTATTACGGTAGGCGAAACGCTGGCTCCAGTTGTAGCAACCACTATTTCGTTTGATTTGGTTAAACCAAAATACAAAGCTTCAAAAGAATATAAATATACCAAAGGTTCGTGGAGCTGGATTATAAAAATGGACAGCAACACTACTTTTCCGGTGCAAAAACAATACATCGATTTTAGTGCTGCAATGGGATATGAAACCATTTTGGTTGATGCCCTTTGGGATACACAAATAGGCAAAGATAAAATTGGAGAACTGGCTGAATATGGCGCTTCAAAAGGCGTTGGCTTGTATTTGTGGTACAATTCTAATGGCTATTGGAATGATGCGCCTCAGGGACCAAGAGGAATGATGGACAATTCAACAATCCGTCGTCAGGAAATGGCATGGATGAAAAGTATTGGCGTAAAAGGCATAAAAGTAGATTTTTTTGGCGGCGACAAACAAGTCACCATGAAGTTGTATGAAGATATCCTTACAGATGCCAATGATTTTGGATTAATGGTTATTTTTCACGGTTGTACATTACCAAGAGGATGGGAGCGTATGTATCCAAATTTTGCCGCTAGCGAAGCTGTTTTGGCTAGCGAAAATCTGCATTTTGGACAAGGAAGCTGTGACAATGAAGCCACTAATGCTGCAACACATACTTTTATTCGAAATACGGTAGGAAGTATGGATTTTGGCGGAAGCGCTTTAAATAAATTTTATAACAGTGATAATATTCCAAATAAAGGTTCGAAACGAATGACTTCTGATGTGTTTGCTTTAGCGACAGCAGTACTTTTTCAAAGCGGTGTACAGCATTTTGCATTGGCACCCAATAATTTAACCGATGCTCCGGCATGGGCGATCGATTTTATGAAAGAAGTTCCGACTACCTGGGATGAGGTTCGTTTTCTTGAAGGTTATCCGGGTAAATACGCAGTAATTGCCCGCCGAAAAGGAACAAAGTGGTATATAGCAGGCGTTAATGCTCAGAAAGAAACACTAAAAATTAAAACGAAATTGCCAATGATTGCTTCAGGAACAGTATTAAAATGTTACTCTGACGATGAACAATTAAATGGAAAAACAGAAACAATAAAGCTTAAAAAGACTCAGGAGATTGAAATTAAAATTCCGTGCAACGGAGGAATAGTTTTACTGAATTAATGACAAATTGATTATGGTTACCAGATTTGTGTGGATCGTCTATAGAAATAAACAAAGAATAAGATCAAATAGGTTTGTTAATATCTTATTCATTGAAAAGCAAATAATAAGTTTCGCTTAAAAGAGCCTATATTTATTTTAATTTACTAACCATTTTTATAATGTTCAAAAAGAAATATTTTAGAATTATTGTCATCTTATTTTTTATAGTAACGGATTTGTTTTCTCAAAATACATTTGAAAATTATCAATTTCGATTAGTAGATAAAGAGAATTCAAAAAGCGGCATTTATACCATTGCACAAGATAAATTTGGGTTTATGTGGATTGGAACAAATGGTGCGGGCCTATATAAATATGATGGTATCAATTATGTAGCTTATGAGCAAAACTCAAAAGTTAGTAATTCTATCAATAGTAATCTTATTTATGTTGCTTTCGTCGATACCCACAACCGGCTATGGATTGGCACTGATGAAGGATTATGCCTTTATAATAGGAATTTAAACACTTTCGAAAATATTAATATTAAAAAAAAGAATAGTAAAGAAAACGTAATTTCTGTCAAGAGTATTATCGAGGACAATAATGGCAACCTCTTTTTAGGGACTTTTAATAATGGTTTGCTAAAACTAAATACTAAGACAAGAGAAATAATTCACATTAAGCCGGATATTCCAAATGCTACAAATTATTTTATCAATTCTCTGGCAAAAGACAAAAAAGGAACAATTTATTTAGGCACGAGCTTTGGTTTGAAAGTATTTGATCCCGTAAAAAATGAGATCAAAAAAGTAAACATTGGTAAAAACAATGATATGCTTAATATTATTTCGATGTTTATAGACAGCACGCAAAATCTCTGGATTGGCAATGGATATAAAGGACTGGTAAAAGTCGATTTAAATTCAAAAGTTAAAGAGGGAGTTTCCTATCCCATTACCAGAAAAAGAATTATGTCGATACTGGCAACAGACTCCAAAACCATTCTTTGTGCAACCGAAAATGATGGTTTGATCGTTGTAAATGATCAGGGGATTGTTCAAAAAAAATACATAAGCAACAAATTTAATATTCGCAGTCTGGCTTCAAATTCTGTATGGACTTTACTTCTCGATAAAGAGAATAGAATCTGGCTGGGGTATTACAACAAGGGTTTAGGCGCTTTTGATAAAATAAACAGCAAAGTAAGTCTTATTGAAAGTTTGCCCGGAAATGTACAGTCTTTACAAACCAATTGTGTTACCGGTATTGCAAAAGACCATCAAGATCAGTTATGGATTTCTATGGAAGGCGGAGGAGTCGATGTTTACAATACGGCAACTAAAAGTTTTAAACATATTACCAAATCTGATCGAAGTTTTTATTCCGGATTAACCAATGATAATATAACGAATGTATTTATTGATAAAAAGCAAAATATTTGGTTATCCAACTGGAATGAAGGGATCTTTGTTTTAAAAAAAGGAAGCAATAAGTTTATTAACTACAACACAAAAAACACTCCTAGTTTGGCATCAGACAATATCATGAGTATTGCTGAAGATTCCAGAGGTGTAATCTGGATAGGGACTTTTTCAAAAGGACTGCATTATTACACTCCTTCAGATGGTCAATTTCATCATTGTAACTCCAAACCATTTTATGTAAGTGGGATAATAAATTCAGACATCAGAAAAATAATGGTAGATTCTGATGATGCTGTTTGGGTTGGTTCAACAACGGGATTGTACAAGGTCAATACAAGCGATTTTGTTTCTTTTTCAGTGACTTCTTTTCGGGATAAAATGTCTGAAAAGCTTAAAAATCATAAAAGTACACATACTATTAATACTTTATATGAGGCCAAAAACAAAGAAATTTGGATTGGTACTGATGGAGCCGGATTATTCAGCTATAATAAAAAAGCAAAAACCATTAAATGGTATATAAATTTCAAGGGGCTGAACGAAAAGTCAATTTCGTCTATTGTAGAATCGAATGACGGGTGTATTTGGTTAAGCGGAAAAAAAGGAATTACAAGACTTGATTTAAAAAACAATACTACCGTTAATTACTCTATCTATGACGGCTTGTTGGGAAATGATTTTAATAATAATGCTGTTCTGAAAGACGAAAAAGGATTGCTTTATTTTGGGAGTTATGAAGGTTTAAATTATTTTAATCCTGCGAGTTTAGTTAAAAGTAACAAACAGCTGCCGGTTTACTTAACAGATCTCAAACTTTTTAATAAGTCAGTAGGTCCACTTGAAAAAAACTCGCCATTAATAAAAGTAATATCGCAGACAAAAAAAATAATTCTTAAGCATGATCAGTCCGTATTTACAATTGATTTTATTGCTGTAAATTATTCTTTTCCTGCCAGAAATGAATTTGCTTATTATTTAGAAGGATTTGAAGATTCATGGAATTATGTTGGCAATAAACGGTCGGCGACCTATACTAACTTAGCGCCGGGTAAGTATGTCTTTAAGTTGAAAGCCTCTGAAAAAAACGGAGTCTGGAATCAAAATCCCCTAGAATTAAAAATTGAAATTTTGCCGCCCTGGTGGAAAACACCTTTTGCTTATCTATTTTATTCTCTATTACTATTAGCGGGAATTTATTTTACCAATCAATACTATCAAAATCGTTTTAAACAAAAACAAATGATAGAATTTGAGCAGAAAAAAGCAATTCAAATTGAAAAATTAAATAATAAAAAATTACAATTTTTCACGAATATCTCACATGAATTTAGAACACCGCTTACTTTAATTTTAAATCCGTTAGGAGATATAATCAAGAACAATAGTTTGGATTTACCGGAAAGGGTATTGAGTAAATTACAGACTATTCAAAAAAGTTCGGACAGACTTTCAAGATTAATCAATGAGTTGATGGATTTCAATCAATTGCAATTTAATAAAATGCCTTTAAAAGTACAACTAATTGAAGTAGTAGGTTTTACAAAGGATATTGTTAGTTATTTTGAGGAAGAAGCGCTAAGCCGTGGAATTCAATTGCATTATGAATCAAGCAAAAAAGCATTAAAGGATTGGGTAGACCCTAAAATGTTCGAGAAAATTATTTTTAACGTTATTTCAAATGCCTTTAAGGTTACTCCCGATAATGGAAAAATAACAATAAAAATAGTGGTCAACGATGAATTAGTTCATTTTCCTTTGATAAATTCAACCAATAGTACTCCTTCTTTTGAGATTATTGTTGAAGACACAGGTGCGGGATTAGATAAAAAAGATATTAAGAAAATTTTTGACCGTTTCTATCAGGTGAATAATTTGAATAAAGCATATTATGGAAGTACCGGAATAGGACTTGAAGTTGTTCGTGGATTTGTAGAGTTACATAAAGGAAAGATCGAAGTAGAGAGTCAATTGGGAGTTGGAACTACTTTTAAACTGCTATTTCCACTGGGCAAGGAATTTTTTAATGAAAACGAAGTGATGCTGGAGGAATTTAAAAAGGAGAAAAAAATAAGTTTCACACCAATTACCGAAAAAGCAGCCATTGAACCATCAGATGATGAGGAGAAACCAGATAGGATTTATACCATTTTGATTGTTGAAGATAATGCTGAGTTGCGAAATTATTTAAAAAATGAACTCAAAAAGGAGTACAAAGTTATAACAGCAGAAAATGGTCAGGTTGGTTTAGAATTAGCTATGCAAAAATTGCCTGATTTGATTTTAACCGATGTTATTATGCCTGTTATGAATGGTCTGGAATTGTGTGCAAGTATCAAAGCAGATCTTAAAACCAGTCATATCCCATTGATGATGTTGTCTGCAAAAGCATTGATTAAAGACCGATTAGAAGGGATTGATTCTGGTGCAGATATGTATTTGAGCAAACCTTTTGATATGGATATTCTACGATCCAGCTTAATACAGCTCATTAAAAGCAGACAGATTATGTTTAATAAATTCTATAACGGAATTACTCCAAAAGCAAAAGAAAAAACAACCACTTTGGATAATGAATTTATAAAAAATGTTCTGAATTATATTAATCAAAACATTAGTGAATACGAGTTGAGTGTTGAGGTTCTGGCCTCGAACGTGTTTTTAAGCAGAAGCCAGTTGTATCGAAAAATAAAAACACTAACAGGCGTAACCGTAAATGAATTTATACGGAATGTTCGTTTAGAAAAAGCAAAAGAGTTAATAGAGCTTGGTAATGATAATATGACCGAGATTAGTATTAAAGTTGGTTTTAGTTCTCCTTCTTATTTTACAAAATGTTATAAAGAAAAATTTGGATACTTGCCCACACATAATAAAAAAGCATAGTGCTATTAAAACAAAAAAAGAAGAGATTTCAGTTCTTGAGAATTGAATATTAGACTTCCGGTTTTGACAGAAATCGGAATAAAAAACAGAAAAGAGGTTGTTTTCACTATTTGTGAAACAGCCTCTTTTTTTTTGCTTTAATAAATAACCGATTTCAGATTTGTAAAAGAATGCAATTTGGATCAGTTTATTGAAAATAAAATGAATTAACAGTAAAAATCATTTTTAAATAATTATTAAAAAGCTATAAATCGTATTTATTTTTATTTCATACTCAAAAAAGCGATAGCAATATTAGGAATACCTTATTTAGGTTTTTATTGTTAAATATTTGAAAAATAGATGATTACGTGTTTATTGAAGGTTTCGTGCTACAAATTTGATAGTTTTTGCATCATTTTTAATATGTGAAATTTATGTTAACCTTATATTTTTGGATTGTAAGAAAATCAAATAATCTGAGAATTAAGTATTAACATTTTTTAAAAAATTACAGTATGAAATGAAAACTAAAATTATTTATTGTAAGCCTTTTTTAATTCAATTTGAAAGGATCGAAAACAGCTTGTAAGCTAATTTGATAATCAAAACAATAAATAAACTTTACAACCAAACAACTATTTAAACTAATCAAAAAACCACTAAAAATGATTTTAAAATTTAGAATTGCAATAATCACATTGCTAATAATCTGCAGTCAGAATTTGATTGCACAATCAAAGACGGTACAGGGGGTAATTACCGATCCTTCGGGATTTCCTTTGCCTGGTGCCAGTGTTAATGTAGAAGGTTCAAAAAACAGCGCATCAACAGATTTTGATGGTAAATACTCTTTAAAAGGAGTTAACGCTACAGATAAAATAACGTTCTCTTATGTAGGCTTGGTTTCGCAAACAATTACTGTTGGTACCAGAGAAACAATTGATGTTGTATTGGCACTGTCTACACAAAGCTTAAATGAAGTTGTAGTAGCTTATGGTACTCAAAAAAGAACCAAGGTTACTGGAGCAATTTCAACAGTAAGTTCAAAAGATATTGCTGCGGTTCCTATTACTAATGCAGAATCGGCTTTGCAAGGACGTGCGGCAGGTGTTACTGTTGTAAATGGTGCGCCAGGTTCAAGTCCTACTGTTAGTATTCGTGGTTTATCTACAATGGGTAACAGTGCTCCATTATACGTAATTGATGGGGTTTTAACAGGTAATCTTTCAGGTTTAAGTCCTAATGATATTGAGAGTATTTCAGTTTTAAAAGACGCTTCTACTACGGCATTATACGGTTCAAAAGCTTTTAATGGGGTAATTGTGGTTACTACTAAAAAAGGAAAAAAAGGTCCGGGGCAGCTAAATTTTAGTACATATGTAGGTGGACAAACGGTTACAAAAAGATATGATGTATTAAATACACAGCAATATCTGCAATATGCCAAAGACTTAGGAAGTGATTTAACAGCAAGGGCTGCTGAATTTGGAAATATAAATACCAACTGGCAGGATCAGATTTTTCAAACCGGTCTAATGCAGGATTATAATTTAAGTTTTTCAAATGGTACAGAGACTTCTACAAGCCGTTATTCTGCTGAATATATGAAACAAGAAGGTGCTATTATTAACACTGGTTTTGAACGTTATTCTTTTAGATCTAATAATACGCAGGATATTGGAAAACTAAGAGTTGGAAGCAATATAGGTGTATCTTTTAGCACTACTAATCCGGAGCGTAGTTCAGGAGGTAGAACATTATTAGAGCATGCTATTAAAATGGCGCCTTATTTCCCTATTTACAATTCAAATAATTTAGGCGGATACCAAGGTCCAAGTGCTATTGATGGTAACGATGCCGAAAATCCTGTACGTGTAGCTAATTTGGGTTATCAAAAAATTAATGGATTATCTATAATTGGAAACATCTTTGCAGAATTGGAACTTTGCAAAGGTTTAAAATTCAGATCACAAGTTTCCTTAGATTATTATACAAGTAAGGATCACACTTTTGTTCCTAGTTTTCAGGATGGTTCTTATCATAAACAAGCATTTTCGACAACAAATGAAACAAATGGACAAGGTCAGACTATTGTCTTTGATAACAGTTTAACGTATAAAACTACTATTGCAGGAAAACATAATCTTGAAGTATTAGGAGTTATTACTAAAATTGATGGAAAATCGCAAACTCTTGCAGCAGGAAGCCGTTACAGTATTTCAGACGAAATAGATCAGTTGCGATATAATGAAGGTAGCTTAGGTTCAGCCAATTTTGAAGAAAAAAATATTGGTTACATTGCCCGTATCAATTATGATTATAATGATAAATATCTGCTTGCGGTTTCAGGACGTAGAGACGCGTCGTCTCGTTTTGGAGCCAATAACCGTTGGGGTAATTTCTACTCAGTTGCTGTAGGTTGGAACATAGCCAAAGAAGATTTTATGGCAAATTCTATTTTCAGTACATTAAAACTTAGAGCAAGTACAGGAACAACAGGAAATGACAGGATAGATAACTATCAATATAGTGCAACATTAATTGCAAATTACAATTATCCAATTGGCGGAGCAAATGCACCAGGTGTATCTTTAGGAGTTGCTTCTAACCCAGATTTGAAATGGGAGTCAAAACTAGACAGAAATATAGGTGTAGATTTTGGTTTTTTTGACGAAAAACTTACAGGATCTTTTGAATATTTCAATAATAAAAGCAGTGATATTCTTTTTGCCGTTCCATTAGCAGCTTCTGTAGGATCTGCCGGTGGCGGAACTCAAATTCAAAATATTGCTGATGTAAAAGTATCCGGTTACGAAATATCATTAGGTTACAATGATAGAAAAGGAGATTTTACATGGTCTGCCATTGCTAATTTAGGGACAAGTAAAAATGAAGTAACAAGTTTAGCACCGGGAGTAACAAGTGTTTTAGGTGGTCCAACAGCCAGAGCAGGTCTTGAAAGCTTTTCGAGACTGGAAGTAGGCCAGCCGTTATTTTATTTTTACGGATATCAAACCAATGGAATTTATCAAAACCAAGCAGAAGTAGATGCTGTTTTCGGACCAGGTCAAACTACTATCAAACCTGGAGATATTAAAATTGTTGATCGCGATGGTAATAAGATAATTAATTCAAATGATAAAACAAATATTGGGAATCCATATCCAGATTTCACTTATGGTTTAAATCTTAGTGCAGCTTACAAAAATTTCGATTTTAACTGCTTTATATCAGGAGTTCAAGGAAACGATATTTACAACGCAAATACTTTTGACCTGGTAGGTATGAATCGTTTGTTTAATGCTAGTACTGCTGTATTAGACAGAGCAGTTGTTGTAAATGGCGTTGTCACAAATCCATCTGCCACTTTACCAAGAGCACAAGGTGCAGATATCAACTGGTCGTCTGCAAACCAGCGTTATATTGAAGACGGATCGTATACAAGACTAAAAAATATAGCCTTAGGATACACATTTTCCGGAGATGCATTTAAGACTTATTTTTCAAAAATAAGATTCTATGTAAGCGGGCAAAACTTAATTACAGTTACAAAATATGACGGTTTAGACCCTGAGATCGCACGTGCAGACGCCAATGCAAATTCTGCAGGTATTGATTTAGGAAGATATCCACAACCAAAATCTGTGATTTTTGGACTTGATGTTACATTTTAATTTATAAAAGATAATGAGAAAAATAAAATATATACTTATAGTGCTGTCCGGAGTTTTAACTATAACTTCATGTGACACTGGCGAATTAGAATTAACTAATCCCAACACTTTATCACCTGAAACCTTCTTTAAAACCGAAGCACAGGTGCAGTCATCTGTAAATGCGTCCTATGCAGGTCTACAGACAAGAGGACTTTACGGAAGAAATTTTTCTTTTGCGATGGATCTTATGGCTCATGATGCTTTAGGAAACCCACAATTAGAAGGAAACAAAAAGCCATTTCAGGATTTTTCTTTTAATGGAGGAAATGATATAATTCAATATTATTGGGAAGCTTGTTACATAGGGATATCCAGAGCTAATTTTGTGCTGGATAATGAGCCGAAAATTAATGCTCTTGCAAATTCTGTTTTATCGCAAGAGAAAAAGAACAAATATTTAGGGGAAGCTCATTTTTTAAGAGCCTATTATTATTTTCTTTTAGTGAAACGATTTGGAGATTTACCAATTTATAAAACAGGGACTATTATTGGCAAAGGAAGAAGCCCTAAGGCAGAAGTTTATGCCTTGATTGAAGAGGATCTTGTATTTGCATCTAAAAATCTTTTGCCTAGAGCAACAGAAGCAGCAGGGAGAGCTAATAAAGAAGCAGCTTTTGCCTATTTGGGAAAAGTATTGTTATACGAAAAAAAATATGATGAGGCCTTGGTTGCTTTTAATAGCGTTACCGGATTCAGCCTTGAAGATAAAGGCAGTTTTTACAACAACTTTATGGCAGAAACAGAACATGGTAAAGAATCGATTTTTGAGATTGAGTTTGATGAGAAAAACGGAACAGGTGATCAATGGGGTGCAGTTGGTGATAGCCAGGGGACTGGTTTTGAGGAGTCTACGCTTAGAGGACAGGAATACGGTAACCTAAGCTGGTATAACGTGTATCCGTCAGACGATTTATTAGATTCGTATGAAGTAGGCGATGACCGTTTTGGAGATACTTTTTATGTACCAGGTTCAACTTATTTGAAAGGAACCAAAGTAATGGTGGCAAGTAATTTTACTACTTCTGCAGGTATTAGAAGAGCAGGCTGGAAAAAATATCAAAACTATTACATAAGAGAAGATGAAGCAACACGCTCAAGTATTAACTTCAAAGTGATGCGTTACGCAGATGTATTGCTTATGAAAGCCGAATGCGAAAACCAAAGAGCAGGAGGATCACAAACTACAGCAATTGCATATATTAAAGAGGTTAGAGACAGAGCCAATCTAGCAACTAACATTACGGCTACAAAAGATGCTGTTTTTAAAGCAATTGTTCATGAACGTAAAGTAGAGTTTGCTGGTGAGCAAAGCCGTTTTGATGACATTATGAGATGGGGTAACGCTAGTACTGAATTGGCAGGTACAGGTTTTCAAGCTGGTAAAAGCGAGTTATGGCCAATACCAAACAGAGAAACATCTTCAAATCCTAATATAAAACCAAGTGATAATAATCCTGGTTACTAAAAAAATTAAATTTTGGTAGTTTGAGTTAAGTTAGTATTTGGCAAACAGCGCATTTTTAATGCGCTGTTTGTTGTTTTAGTAAATACAGAATCCTTTCTTTTTCACAAGTAGTATCTAACATTCTAAAATCTACAATCAAAAATCTACAATCAAAAGTCTACAATCAAAAGTCTATAATCAAAAGTCTATAATCAGAAATCTAAAGTCAACAATCAAAAGTCCACAATCAAAAATCTACAATCAAAAGTCTATAATCTAAAGTCTATAATGAAAAATCAAAAGTCTACAATCAAAAGTCAACAATCAAAAGTCCACAATCAAAAGGCTATAATCTAAAGTCTATAATCTATACTCTATACTCTATAATCAAAAGTCTACAATCAAAAGTCCACAATCAAAAATCAACATTCTCTTCTTTCCTTTAAATCATTTTCAATCTGAATTTCCATTTTTTTATCTATACTGTAAAAACACAACAAGACTGCACTTATAATGAATATAAAGCCAGGGTAAATACTTACCGAAAGTTTAATTCCTTCTACGGCTGCCGGTATCTGATTGACCTCTTCGGCTACGTAACCATATTTAGATAAAAAAGCCGCACCTAATGCACCACCAATACTTATTCCTATTTTTAGCCCGAAAATCATTGCTGAAAAAACAGTCGCAGTCGCTCTCCGGTTGTTTATCCATTCACTGTAATCAGCCACATCAGCAATCATAGTCCATAATAAAGGAATTGTTATTCCGTAAATAAACCCATGTACTAATTGGGTCAAAAAAACCATTGCAATAGCTGTTCTATTATAGAAATTAAATAACAAAAGACTAAGCGCCGATAAAAAAATAAAAGTGATGTAAATATTTCTTTTACCAAAGGAATCTGCAAGAGGCTTTGAAAACATAATTCCAAAAATCATAAAAATAATTCCTCCTGCATTAAAAAGACTAAATGCCGATGTGGGAGCATCTCTTGGCCATTGAAAATTGACAAATCCCATTGCCGTCAATGAACTATTCAGATTATCAATAAATGCAGTAAAACCAATATCATTCAAAAAAACACTTTGTGCAACCGGATCTAAATAATATTTAAAATAGAAAACATACATTCCTCCTTTTAAAGACAAGGTTATAAATACCAGAACGGTAACCAGTAACATAACCAGCCAGGGTCCGTTTTTAGACAAATCAATAAAATCCTGCCTAACTGAAGATTCCTGATTCTTTGCGGGTATAATTCTTTCCTTGGTAGTAAAAAAAGTGATTAGTAAACAAATAACCCCAGTAATGGCAAATAATAGCATTGTATTTTGAAATCCAACTGCTTTATCACCATGCCCTAATATTAAAACCAATGGCAATAGAAGCGATTGAATTATAAATTGAGCAATCATTACCGCTACAAAACGATAGGAGGAAAGACTGTTTCTTTCTTTCATGTCGCCCGTTAAAACACCGCTTAAAGCAACATACGGTAAATTGTTTGCGGAATAAATCAGCACCAAAAAAAAGTAAGTCAGCAAAGTGTAGATTATTTTGCCGTTTTCGCTAAAATTTGGAGTTAAAAAAGAAAGAACAGCAGCTATTCCAAAAGGCAAGGCCGTCCATAATATCCATGGTCTGAATTTTCCCCATTGCGTTTGGGTTCGATCAGCAATTACGCCCATAATAATATTAAAAAAAGCTCCAATAAAACCACCGGTAAAGATAATAACGCTTGCTGTGCCGGCAGGAATTTTATAGACATCAGTGTAAAAGAAAGCCAGAAAAGTCAACAAAGTCTGAAAAATCAGGTTCGCAGCAAAATCACCTAAACCATAACCTATTTTTTCTACTATAGAAAGCTTTTGCGATGTATTACTCCTAAATATACCTGCTGTTTTTTCTTTGCTTTTTACCATCGTGCCTATTGAGAATTATTTTATTGAGATCTTTTATCAAAAAGCGAATACTTCTTTTGGCTTCCTATTTTAATAAAAATACTAAACGTAAAAATAGTTGGAAAGTTGAAATAAAGATTGTCAATTTTGAAGCTATTAATAACATATTTGAAGCATCATTTTTGTTTCAGTAGTTGCCAAAAGAAGTTTTCTTGTCTTAAAAAGGAACTTTCTTTTTTTTATTGGTTACTGCTTGTTTTAAAAGATATGTTTAGGCAACCAGTTGTTTTTTTAGCCCTCTTTTTTCAATCTCTACTGTAGATGTTTAAAAGTAAATAGTACTCATTACCTGTGATTATTGTAAAAAACTATTTTTTTATTTTTTACTTCTTTTTTGCAAAAGTTTGAATTAGCTTTTTTGGAACTTGTAAATTTCAGTTTAAAAACAATCCGCTTTGTGGTTTTTAATTAATTTTTTGGCTATAAATATATGTATAATCTGTTTTATTGTGATTATATTTTTATAATTAATAAAAAAAGTAAAAACAACCGATTGTGTATTCGTTATATTTTTTATATTTGTAATAGATACACTTATTAATTATAACAAAGACAAATTTGTTGTTTAAATTAATTTGTAGGTCTCTATTTATTACAATTCACTATTGGTTAGTGTTAGTTTTTTAATTAAAAGCCGAAAGTTGATACCCTTTCGGCTTTTTTTAAATTAAAAACTATGATGTCTGCCGTTTTAGCAATAGAGAGAAATGGTAATAATGATTATCCTGCCTAATTGCTGCAGGCATAAAATCTCAAAAATATTAAGATGAAAGAAGTATTTATATTCTTTTTAGACTTTTTGGTCACTTCAATCAGCGCATAACAGTATAAGGCATACACTTTAAATAAAGATAAAGGCAAAATGATAAAAACGGAGTTTAAACGAGATAGTATTAAAACCGTATTACTTCACTAACGATAACATATCAAAATATAAAAAAGACAACATGATTATGAATAAATATTTCACAAGTCAATGCAAAGTTAGAATTCGGGTTTTGATACTCATTTTCGTTTTGATTGTTCCTTTGATCCGTATTAATGCAGCTTTTCAGTTTAATGCATCTTAGTGGGAATTATCAAATTATAGAACCGGCAATTCAATAAATTTTAAATTTTTAAACAAAAAAAATATGAAGCAGTATTCAATCGTTACGTTATTGGTATTTATTTTATGGAGTGGAGTGAGTTTTGCACAAACAAATCAGCCTTCTGTTACTGAGGATTTTAAACCTTCAACCGTTAATCAGCCCGGGCAAGAGTATCCGCAAGTCAATTCTCAGGGATATGTTAGATTCCAAATTTTGGCTCCAGAAGCCAAATCTGTTGTAGTAAGCCTTGGATTGGGCGGCGCAAAAGGAGGTACCGCTCTCGCAAAAAGCGAAGACGGCTATTGGAGAGGCACTACTGCAGGCGTAATGGATGAAGGTTTTCATTATTATCATGTAACTGTCGATGGAGGCGTTTTTAACGATCCCGGTGCACTCAACTTTTATGGTTCTACCCGTTGGGAAAGCGGTATTGAAATACCAGCACATGATCAGGATTTTTATGCATTAAAAAATGTGCCGCACGGAAATGTACAGCAAATTCTGTTTCCTTCAAAAAGTACCAATACCTCACGCAAGGCTTTTGTGTACACACCTCCCGGCTATCATAAAGATAAATCGAAGCAGTATCCGGTTTTGTATTTACAACACGGCTGGGGAGAAGACGAAACAGCGTGGAGCAATCAGGGACGTGTAAATTTAATCATGGACAATTTGATTGCAGAAGGCAAAATAAAACCATTCATCATTGTAATGACGTACGGAATGACAAATGAAGTTAAATATGGTGGTTTGGCAAGTTTCAAGATAGAACCATTTCAGACCGTTCTTGTCGAAGAATTGATTCCTTATGTTGATTTAAATTTCCGTACCATTAGCAATCAGGCAAATCGTGCCATGGCGGGTTTATCAATGGGAGGAATGGAAACCCATAGTATTACGCTAAATAAACCGGATGTTTTTTCTTATTATGCACTGCTGAGTGGAGGGATTTACAAACCTGAAGAAATAAAGGATAAATCAAAAGTTAAACTTGTTTTTATAAGCTGTGGAAGCCGCGAAAGACCGGAATCTGTGCAAAATGCAGTAAAAAGCCTTAAAGACACCGGATATAATGCTGTTTCTTATGTTTCTGAAAACACAGGTCATGAATTTCAGACCTGGCGACGAAGCTTCAAAGAATTAGCACCACTTTTATTTAAAGACTAGTTAGTTTTTATAAGACTAATTTTACTTGAAATAGCAATTTTAATTTGATAAATGCAACAAATGAGCTAGTCCTTTGATACAAATGGGTACTGTGACAAAATCAAGTTTTAAGGACATTTGTAGCGACAATTTTTATTGCATAAAGCTGAGTTGAACACTTTTTTAATAAAAATCTTATTTGGGGTAATGAGTTCTTCATTCTCTTAGAGTCTGTTTTATTTTGAAATATTATTTCGACAGAACTCAAAATACTAATACTTTAAAATGAGTTGTCAATAAGTCAAGGGTTTTCGAAAATTACAGAAACATCTTCTGATTTGTTGTGAAATACAAAACAGGGAACGGTTTCGATAAATCCCTGTCTTTTAAAGAAAAAAATAGCAAACAAAAAACAAAATGAAAAAAAGCTTTTTATTATTTATTACGGTATTATCTCTCAATAATGCTGTTTTGCTTGGACAAAATTCAAAATCTAAAAAAAGCACTTCTGATACCCGAATCATAAAAGTAGATTATAAGAATGAACAAGGAGTACTAAATACTATGTTTAAGGAGTGTATTGGTGCCGGAAGGGCAAATGAAGGATTGCGTGCAGATTGGCAGCAGCAATTAGCTATGGTAAAAAAAGATTGTGATTTTAAGTACATTAGAATGCATGGTTTATTGACAGATGATATGGCTGTTTATAGTGAAGATGATAAAGGAAATCCGATTTATAATTATCAATACGTCGATGTATTGTTTGATTATCTTATAAGTATTAAAATGAAACCTTTTGTAGAACTGGGTTTTATGCCGTCAAGACTTGCGAGTGGTGATAAAACAATTTTTTGGTGGAGAGGAAATGTAACACCTCCCAAAGATTACAAGAAATGGGAAGATTTAATTCATAATTTAACGTTGCATTTTACAGAACGTTATGGTGTTGATGAGGTTAGAACATGGTATTTTGAAGTTTGGAACGAACCGAATTTATCACCTGGATTCTGGACTGGTACTCAGGAAGAGTATTTTAAGCTTTATAAATATGCAGCACAAGGCATTAAAAGTGTAAATAAAGATTTTAAAGTTGGAGGACCTGCTACTGCTGGTGCGGCTTGGGTTCCTGAAACAATTGAGTTTTGTGAAAAGAATAATGTTCCAATAGATTTTATTTCAACCCATAGTTATGGTGTTAAGCAAGGCTATTTAGATGAATATGGAACATCTGGTACAGTTTTGAGTAAGGATGAATGGAGTGTTAGTGGCGAGGTTTTAAATTCTCGCAAGCAAATATCAAATTCAACCAAACCTAATTTGGAATTGCATTATACAGAATGGAGTTCCTCTTATACACCTGCTGATCCAATTCATGACAGTTATCATTCTGCAGCCTATATTCTTCAAAAAATGAAACAGATTGGAACAGCAGCAAACTCTATGTCATACTGGGTTTTTACCGATATTTTTGAGGAAGCCGGACCTAGATTTACCCCTTTTCATGGTGGTTTTGGATTAGTGAATACACAAGGAATTAAAAAGCCAGCTTATTTCTCTTATTATTTAATGAACAAATTAGGAGAAACAGAGCTTAAAAATACAGATCCTTTATCATGGGCAAGTAAAAAAGCAAACGGAGACACTCAAGTGTTATTTTGGGATTTTACAAATACACATCCTGGTGATAAGGAACTTAATCAAACGTATTATTTGAAAGATTTGCCATCAAAACCAAAAGGCAAAGTTAAAATTGAAATCGCAAATCTTCCATCGGGGAATTATAATTTGGAGCTATACAAAGTAGGTTACAAAGAAAATGATGTTTATGCAGATTATGTGGCTATGAGCAAACCAAACCAATTAACCAGAGAACAGGTAGAAACACTTAAAAAATTAAATGACGGCTCTCCATTTGCAACACAAAAAATAACAATTGATTCAAACGGAACTTACAGTAAGGATTTTGATATTAATGAAAACGATGTTTATTTATTGAATCTTGTCAAACAATAAGACCGCTTCTCCAGAGAAGTATAATTACTTAAAAAAACTAACTAACCACTAACCAATAATTCACATGAAAAAACTCTTTTTACTAAGCTGTATTTTTATTGTTTGTCAGAATGTTTCTTCACAAAATAAAGCTACAGAAGTAACATTGGTCAAAACAGAAAATAAAGCTATTATCAATAAACATATTTATGGTCATTTTGCAGAACATTTAGGAAAATGTATTTACGGAGGACTTTTTGTTGGAGAAGACAGTAATATTTCGAATACAAAAGGTGTTCGTAACGATATAATTAAAGCATTGAAAGATTTAAAAGTTCCTAATCTTCGCTGGCCCGGAGGATGTTTTGCTGATACTTATCACTGGAAAGATGGAATTGGTCCTAAAAAAGACAGACCAAGTATTGTGAATCGTTGGTGGGGAGGAACTGTTGAAGACAATAGTTTTGGAACTAATGAATTTTTAGATATGTGCGAAATGATTGGAGCAGAGCCATATTTAGCAGGAAATGTTGGAAGCGGATCTCCTCGTGAATTAGACGAATGGGTTCAGTATGTAAATTACGAATCAGGTTCTCCAATGTCTGAGTTAAGAAAGAAAAACGGTAGAGAAAAGCCTTGGAAAGTTACTCTTTGGGGAGTTGGAAATGAAATGTGGGGATGCGGCGGAAATATGACTGCAGAATTTTATGCTAATTTATACAGACAGTATGCGACTTTTATCCCGGACGGACAAGGAGATAAAAAGTTATTCAGGATAGCCTCGGGTGCGAATGGTGATGATTATCATTGGACAGAAGTTTTAATGCGTGATATTCCTAAGGGGCTTATAGAAGCTGTGGCTTTACATTGGTATTCCGTTTCAAATTGGGAAAAGAAAGGATCATCTGTAAAATTTGATGAAAAGCAGTATTTTGAAACCATGAATGCAGCTGTTAAAATGGAAGAGTTAGTTCAAAAGCATTCTGCAATCATGGATAAATACGATCCGGAAAAGAAAATTGCTTTGATAGTAGACGAGTGGGGCGGATGGTATGATACCGAAGAAGGTGCTAGTGTTTTATACCAGCAAAACACAATGAGAGATGCTATGATTGCTGGTGTAACATTGAATGTGTTTAACAATCATGCCGATCGTGTAAAAGGGGCAAATTTGGCTCAAATAGTTAACGTTTTACAAGCCGTGATTTTAACTGATAAAGAAAAAATGGTACTTACTCCCACTTATCATGTTATGAAAATGTATAATGTACATCAGGATGCAGTACTGATTCCTTTAAAAATAGAATCTCCAAAATATATTTTTGATAATAAAGAATTACCGGCGGTTTCTGTTTCGGCATCAAAAGATAAAGCAGATTTAACGCATATTTCACTTGTAAATATTGATTTAAAGAAAGAAAACAAAGTCAAAATTAATTTAAAAGAGCTGGGAATAAAAAGTATAAAAGGAGAAGTCCTGTCCTCTTCAAAAGTTCAGGATTATAATTCTTTTGAGAGTCCAAACAAGATAAGTCCAGTTGCTTTTACTAAATTTTCAGTAAAGAATGATACTTTAGAAGTTACAATCCCACCTTTTTCTGTTGTGGTTCTAGAAGGGAAATAAAAGTACAGCGTATAGAATAAATTGCAATTATGGTATCGCCATACTTTTACAATGAAATGTAGTATAGCGATATCATAATTAATTAAAAGCGGTTAAAGACGGACCAAAAACAGAATCAATGCTAAATGTTGTGGAAAAACATAAAAATATACTCACTAATTATTTTTTACCACAGAGAACGCTAAGTTTTTTACTCTTAGCTTTATAAAAGGCATCCCGAAGCCTCGGGGCGCAAAGCTTTGTGTTGGTTTAGCTTTGGGGACTCTGTGCTTTCTAAGGCATTCTTAGACAAAAACCTTTGTGTTGTCTGCGGTAATTTTTTTGCTGCCTCCATAGGTTTTGGATTGATCCCAAAAACATTTATTATATTTGATTTTCAGGAATAGCAAAAAGAGGGATAAATAAATTTATACTAAATAATTATCTTTCTGAATCCTGAAGACTTACTCATCATTTTAAAATGAAAAAAAATACCAGAGAGCTCTACATTTCTATTTGCGTACTATTTTGGATTTTTTCTTTCCAAAGTATTGTCGGACAATCTTCTTATGTTTTTCATCATTTAGAAACTACAGAGGGCCTTTCAAATAATAATGTCAGAGCATTTTTAAGGGATAGTTACGGTTTTCTTTGGATCGGTACGGAGTCAGGATTAAATAGATATGACGGATATGGATTTAAGGTTTATAAAATGCATTCCGGGCTCCCTAATACCTTGTCGTCAAATAATATAATTGAATTACAGGAAGACGGTCTCGGTAATATCTGGATAGACTTTGGATATTATTATATGATTTATAAAAGAGATAAAGATTCTTTTTCAGACCCAAAATTGTTCTTGCTTAATCTGGGCATACAGCCGGATTTTAATGCTGAAGTTTTTATCGATAAAAATCGCAATCTCTGGGTTGTAAACAAAAAGAAAATATTTTTTCATGATTTCAGGAAAAAGAAAACTTCAGTATTCCAGTTAAAAACTACATTAAAAGATGAAATTTCTATTACTGATAATGGTGAATTTTTGTTCGCAATTCAATATGATTCAGGGACTTGTTGGAAACTGAATAAAAAAACAGGAGTTTTGACGTTTCTGGAATTACCAGACGATATTAAACAAGATACTACTAATGCTCTTAATATAATTTATCTGGACAGTAATAATGGTTTGTGGATTTGTTCGGATAAAAGCGAGCAGGTTTTCTATAAAAAAAATTCAACTGAAGAGTGGAAAAAATTCGAATTGACTTCGGGATTAAAAACGCAGGCCAATCATATAACTAGTATTATTGAAAATCAACCCGGACAGATCTGGATAGGAACAGATCACAAGGGACTGTTTATCTATGACAAGGGAAAAGATCGGTTTGAAAATCTGGTATCTGATCCATGGGTAGAGACGGGGCCGTCCTCGAATAGTGTAAAGTGTCTTTACAAAGACAACAACGAGACTATCTGGGTGGGATATAATAAAAAGGGATTATCCTATTATCACGAAAGTTTTCGAAATTTTATCAATTTCAAACACCCGCAATGTTCCGATATTATGTCTATAATGGAAGATCATCAGGGAAATATCTGGCTGGGTACTGATGGAAACGGATTGTATATAAAAGATAAAAAAACAGAGGCAGTAAGTAAACTCCCTATTCCGGATATTGCCATAATATCTATATTCGAAGACAGGAAGAATCGTGTTTGGATTGGTACCTATCAAAAAGGACTTTTTTGTTATGAAAATGGCAAAATGACTCAATATACCACAAAGAACAGCAAATTAAGTAGTAATAGTATTTGGAATTTAAAAGAGGACCGTTACGGAAATGTATGGATAGGATCGTTGGGTGGAAAAATTCAGGTATTACCAACAGATTCGAATAGTTTTAATTCTGTACTTACCCCATTTGATGATATTGTCTATGCGCTGGATATGTTTTATGATGGTGGTGATAAAATGTACTTTGGTACTGTAAGTGGATTATTAGTAATTGATATTACCAATTACAAGAAGATTTTATATCATGGCAATAGGAGAGGGAATCAAACTTTTTCTCAGGATCAAATTTCAAATGTCTATAAAGATAAACGTGGTTTGATATGGTTAGGTACTAATGACGGATTGACCATCTGGAATCAAAAAAAGGATACACTTTATTATTTTAACAACGAGAGTGGTTTATGCGATAACTCAATTAAAGGCATAACAGAAGATAATTTCAATAATATTTGGGTACCAACAAGCAACGGACTTTCAATACTTACAGTGAGGCCTACATCAAACGGAGAATTTTCTTTTTCAAGTAAAAATTACTCTGTCAAAGATGGTCTTATGAATAATTTTTTTAATGACCGCTCTTTTTGTAAATTACAAAATAATGATATTGTCCTTGGAAATGTAGAAGGGTATACGGTTTTGAATCCGAATAAATTGTATGAAAAAGACCAATCTACACCAAAGGTTATTTTTACGGAATTGACAGTTGGTAACAATATAATTCAGGTCGACTCCTATTATGATGGTCACAAGCTACTCGAGCATTCAATGCAATTAACTTCAGAGTTAAACTTCAGGCACGATGATAAACTTATTTCCTTACAGTTTACAACAGGAAATTTATTGAATGCAGATAAGGTGAAATATGTTTATCGAATTGAAGGCTTTAGTACACAATGGCTGCCAACTCAAAAAAATAAAATAGTAATATCGTCACTTCCAACAGGTAATTACAAACTTTTATTAAAAGCACGTAATGCTGATGGTGTCTGGAACAATATCCCTACAGAATTATCTATTAATGTAATGCCTCCTTTTTATTTTTCAATTTGGGCTTTTATCATTTATGCAATTTTAATTATTGGTACGCTGATATTCTTTGTACGTAAAACAAAAGAACGCCATTTTATAAATCTGGAACAGCAGCGTATTCAAATGGATCATGAGAGAGAAACACAAATCAATGAAATAAAACTCAAGTTCTTTACCAATATTAGTCATGATTTGCGTACTCCGCTTACCCTTATTATTACTCCTTTGCAGATTTTATTGAATGATGCAACGAGCGAAAGTATGAGAAAAAAGTTAAGTGTTATGTATAAAAATGCACAGCAACTTATGACACTAATAAACTCACTGCTGGATTTTCATAAACTGGATGTTGGAGTAGAGAGACTGAATTTAAAATCGGACGATTTTGTTAGTTTTAGTAATGAAATTTACCTTTTATTTTGTGTTTATGCCGAAGAGCGCAATATCAATTTACTTTTATTCAGTGATATTGAAAGTTTAGTTATGTCGTTTGACCGCGATAAGATTCAGAAAATATTTTCAAATTTACTTTCAAATGCATTCAAATATACTTTAGACGGAGGTACTATAAAGATTCATATAAAAAGAGCCGGAAATAATGTTTGTGTTAGTGTTTCTGATACAGGTCGTGGCATTAGCGATAAAGAAAAAGAACATATTTTTGAACGATTTTATCAGGCTCAGCAAGAACAGGAGAAAACAGGAACAGGTATAGGATTACATATTGTAGCCGAATATATCAATCTTCATGAAGGAACAGTTAATGTTACGGATAATGTTCCTCAAGGCAGTATTTTTACTTTCCATATTCCTATCAGAGTGGCTGATTTAAATGCGGACTCAGAATATTTGCCGGAAAATATTACGGAAGAATATACAACCGAAGAAGAAGATTATGGGCTTACAAATAAAAAAATATTATTATTTGTAGACGATAACAATGATTTTTGTGAATTTATTAAAGATAATCTCGAAGATACCTATACTGTAATAACGGCCAATAATGGAGAAGAAGCGCTGCAATTGCTGCAAAAGTTTAATGTAACTATTGTTGTCAGCGATGTAATGATGCCTGTAATGAATGGAATAGAACTATGTAAAAAGATCAAAACAAATATCCATTGGTCTCATATTCCCGTTATTCTATTGACGGCACGTACTGCCGAAGAACATATAGTAGAAGGTTTGGAGCTTGGTGCAGATGATTATATAACCAAACCTTTTAATTTTAATTTGCTAAAGCTGCGTATCCAAAAATTTGTCGAATGGACAGAGAAAAGTCATGCTTCGTTTAGTCAAAAGTTAGATGTTTCTCCTTCAGAAATTACTATTACTTCATTGGATGAAGCCCTGATAGTAAAAGCTATTAAGGTTGTAGAAGAACATATAAATGATATTGAGTTTTCTGTAGAAGCCCTTAGTACGGCTTTAGGTCTAAGCCGTGGTCATTTATATAAAAAATTGGTTGCGATTACGGGTAAAGGTCCAATAGAATTTATTCGAACGATACGATTGAAACGCGGACGCCAGCTTCTCGAAAAAAGCCAAATGCAAATTGCTGAAATAGCATACGAAGTAGGTTTTAATTCCCCAAAAAGATTCGCTAAGTACTTTAAGGAAGAGTTTGGTTTTTTACCTTCTGAATACTTACGTAATTATAAACAGCAACAATAATAGCAGCTGGAGAGGAATTATTAAATGATCTCAAAAAGTAATACAGATTAAATACCAAATACAAGTACAATTTTACAGAGTAGTAAGCCAATGTCATTAAGTTAAGCTTCTGAAAAATAAAATTATTGCAAATCAAATCCGTTTTTATCTGCGTTTTTACGAAGTAAATCTGTTTTATCCGCGTCAAAATTAGACGCTGATCTTACTGATTCGCTAAAGCGAAAACGCTGATAAAAACGGATTTTTCTAATTACTTTCTGAATTAAACTGTTAAGTAATTTTATAGATTTTCCCTTAACTTAATGACATTGAGTAGTAAGCTTAAGTTAGTTGCTTTTTTTTGACGCTGCTTATATTTTAATCTGCTCAATGAATTATACTTTTTTAAATCTTAATTAATATAATTTCATAAAGAATTGATTTATAAATGTATTTGAGAGCATAGGTTTTTCATTTAATACAATTGGTGCACTCTTGTAATACAAAAGGAAACGTTGTGTGGTATTGTTTTCCTATTACTTTGTTTACTTAAGAAACCATTTACCCATTTTTAAACCATGAGAAAAAAACTACTCGTCGCTTTTGGCTATTTATCTTTTGAAGCTGTTAGCAAAATCAAGTAAGTTCTATTCTCTATTATTATTTTATTCATGAAAAAAAAATCAGCTCATTTTTTACCTTCCTTATTTTGCTTGTTCAGACCGTTGGTTTGGCGCAAGCCCAAAATTCAATCATTTTTTCCTATAGGCCTAAAATAACTAAATAACTAAAATGAAACATACTTATAAACTTATAGCGACACTTATAACAATCTTAAATTGTTCTATTATTGAAGCACAAAATCCTATTGTACAAACCAATTATACAGCAGATCCTGCACCAATGGTACATAACGGCACAGTGTATCTGTACACAAGCCATGATGAAGACGATGCCAATGCCGATGGCAAGGGTTTTAAAATGCTCAATTGGTCACTTTATACTTCAACCGACATGGTCAATTGGACAGACCATGGAATAGTTGCTTCTCTAAAAGATTTTAGTTGGGCAAAGCAGGACAATGGTGCCTGGGCAGTTCAGTGTATTGAACGAAATGGTAAATTTTATTTATATTGTCCAGTGCATGGCGGGGGCATAGGGGTTTTGGTTTCAGATAGTCCTTATGGTCCATTTAAAGACCCTATTGGCAAGAGACTTATCAATTCTGATCATATCTGGAATGATATCGATCCGACTCTATTTATGGATACAGATGGCCAGGCATATTTGTATTGGGGAAATCCCGACTTGTTTTACATAAAACTGAATAAGGACATGATATCCTATTCGGGCGAAATTAAACAAATACCCAATACTATAGAATCTTTTGGTAAACGCAAAGGAGAAAAAAGTGACAGACCTGTCACTTATGAGGAAGGACCATGGTTGTATAAACGCAATAGTCTGTATTATTTATTTTTTGCCGCTGGGCCAATACCGGAACATATTGGTTATTCAACCAGTAAAAGCATAACAGGACCCTGGATATATCAAGGTGTTGTCATGCCTACACAAGGAGGTTCTTTTACCAATCATCCCGGCATAATTGATTTTAAGGGAAAGAGTTATTTTTTCTATCACAATAGTGCGTTGCCAGGAGGTGGTGGTTTTACACGTTCAGTTTGTGTAGAAGAAACTCAGTTTAATAAAGATGGTTCAATCGTGCAAATGAATATGACAGAAGGAATTAAAAAGAGTGTAAATCCATTAAATCCTTATGTCAAAACGGAAGCAGAAACCATTGCCTGGTCTGAAGGAGTAAAGTCAATGAATGATAATGGGATTGGCACTTTTATTACCGCAAAATACAATGACGCTTTTACCAAAGTGAGAGAGGTGGATTTCGGTAAAAAGGGCGCTTCGAAATTCACCACAAGAATTGGCACCACACACAACGAAAATGTTTCAATGGAAATACGATTGGATACTAAAGATGGAGAGTTATTGGGGACCGTAAATGTACCAATAAAGAGAGGTAATGACAAATGGACATTGCAAACAATTAATGTTAAAAAAGTTTCCGGAATTCACGATTTGTATTTTGTATTTAAAGGAAAAGCCAATACCGATATACTGTATTTTGATTATTGGAAATTCTTAAAATAAATTT
The DNA here is from genome assembly GCF_900187965.1 of Flavobacterium sp. ov086. Classification (GTDB taxonomy): domain Bacteria; phylum Bacteroidota; class Bacteroidia; order Flavobacteriales; family Flavobacteriaceae; genus Flavobacterium. Next base: position 185,247 of record NZ_FZNL01000002.1, read on the forward strand.
TAACAAAGAGCAATCTGTTGTTAAAAAAAAATCCTGCTGCCACACGATCCTTTCGTGTGGCTTGCTTGTTTATATCAATAGCTGTTTTATATTTTAAAGCCTTTTGACAAACTAAATATCAGCTCTATTGCCTCTTTCGGTTTTAGAAATTTAAAGAAACCTTGGGCAATTGTATTGTCGATAAATTCCATTCCGTTCCATCATTGGTTTCAAAAATGAAATAGTGTCAACTATGGTACGGCTCCAGCTAATCTGATAGCAAAAAATGATACCGCTTATGGGTAATAATATACAGTTCTTGTAATTGTTCTTTCTTCAGAAATCTAATGATGTTGTATGCAGTCCAAAGAATTATTAAGTGTGAACTTATTGTTAAAAACGGGCCATTTCCTGCATTCACATAGAAAACACTCTCTTGTTGAAATGATAATTTATTATGATATTAAATATGAAAATAAAATAAATAAAGTCATTTTTTTATTACAAGTATAATAATTGCAACAATTGGCACCGTTTTTTGATACAAAATGAACCGTCGGTTAGGATTGTATTATTGTTAATTTGTTCCCAATAGATCAAAAATGTATTCAATGAAATAATGATACAATTATTTCTGTCCGATACATTTTTTATGTAAAAAAATAACCACTTGACTAACTAACCAAAACCAATTAATTATGAATGAAAAACATGTAATTCAACGCTTTGTAAAAGCAAAGAAACTCTTTAGTATGTATACCTGTCTGGTAATGCTTTGTTCTGTTGGAGTAGTATCAGCTCAAAAAAATGATGAAAAAATTTCTGGTGTTATTTTAGACGAAGCAAATGGTACTCCAGTCTTAGGAGCGAGTCTTTTTATCCAGGAATCTAAAAAAAGTACAATATCGGATTCAAATGGTGAATTTACTATCGATGCAAAAAAAGATGAAACACTTATTGTTACTTACATTGGATTTGTAACTCAAAAAATTAAAGTAACCGGAAATAGAATTACTATTCAATTAAAAGAAGATATTAGTTCATTAAAAGAAGTAGTAATAATTGGTTATGGAACTTCAAAAAGAAAAGATGTAACCGGGTCAATATCTTCAATTACAGGAGATGACCTTCGAAAAACAGCTCCGGTAACTTTTGATCAGGCATTACAAGGTAAAGTAGCGGGTGTAGTGGTCCAGCAAACTTCCGGCCAGCCAGGAGGTGGTGTTAATATACAAATACGTGGTCTGTCTTCTTTTGGTGGTAGTTCCCCATTATATGTAATTGATGGAGTTATAATTGGCCAAAGTTCTCAGGGAGCCAATGGTACAAATCCATTAGCAACTATTAGTCCCGCAGATATCGAGTCTATTGATGTTTTAAAAGATGCATCTGCAACTGCTATTTATGGTTCACAGGCTACCAATGGTGTAATTATAGTTACTACTAAGAGAGGTAAAGACGGGCCTACAAAAATTTCTTATGAATTTTCAACTGGATTCCAAGAGAACACTAAGCAATATCCAACTATGAATTTAAAGGATTATGCTCAGTTAATTAATGACAGATCTATTGTTTGGGGATTTGATAAAAGACCTGAGTTTGCTAATCCTCAGTATTTAGGTGAGGGCACCAACTGGCAAGAAGAATTGTTTAGAAGAGCTCCGGTAAAAAATCATGTACTTACTGTGAGTGGAGGGAATGATAAAACGCAATATTTGTTATCAGCTGGTTATTTTAATCAGGAAGGTATTGCTTTAGGATCTGATTTTGCCAGAGGTTCACTAAGAGTTAATTTAGATTCCAAAGCTACTAGCTGGTTAAAAATAGGTACTAACTTACAATTAGCCCATATTGAAGAAAATGTAAATTCAACAGGTTCAAATGTTATTGGAGCAGCATTAAGCCAAACACCAGATATACCGGTTAGAAATCCTGATGGTAGTTATGCTGGAGAAGAAAGTAATGAAGGATGGATTGCAAAACGTGTAAATCCAGTTGCTTTGGCTCTTGTTAATAAAATTACTCCTAAAAGAAATCAGTTGTTTGGTAATATTTATGCAGAAATAGCATTTACAAAGGATTTGACATTTAGAAATGAGATTTCAGGAAATTTTGATCTTCAAACAAATGATGAGTATTATCCTAAATATAAGTTTGGCTTGGCGGAGAGATTAATAAATGAGTCAAAATATAGTTATAGTCAAAATTATAATACTGCTTTTAGAAGTTTTCTTACTTATGCTAAAGTGTTTAAAAATAAATACAATGTCAATATGATGTTAGGTCATGAGGCACAGGTAACTCAGTTTGAAAATGTTGCAGCATCAAGAAAAAATTTCATTTCAGATCAAGTTACCAATATTGGTAGTGGTGATGTACTAACTGTTACCAATGATGGAAGAAAGGGAAGTGGTGCACAGGAATCTTTTTTTGGTCGTCTTAATTTTATTATAAGTGATAAATATTTGTTTACAGCGAACTTGCGTGCAGATGGTTCTTCAAAATTTGCATCGGCTAACCGTTGGGTAAATACTTATTCTGGAGCATTTGCATGGAGATTAAATAACGAGAAATTTTTAAAAGACGTAAAAACTATCAATGATTTAAAATTAAGGATTGGTTATGGTTTGACTAATAATCAAAATGTTAGAGAAAATGCTTATTTATCAACCTTAATATCATCTGCAACAGCTTTAGGGGGTAATGCACAAATTATAACTAATTTAGGAAACCCTGATGTTAAATGGGAAAGTACAAAATATAGTAATGCCGGAATTGATGCAACTTTTTTTAATTGGAGGGTTAATCTTACAGTAGATGTTTATAATCGTCTTACAGAGGGATTATTAATGCAAATCCCATTACCATTTTATTCCGGAACAACTGCCGGGTGGTCTCCGGGATCAATTAATGCTCCATTTATAAACATTGGAACTGTTAGAAATAGAGGTATAGATTTTCATATAAATACTAAAAATATAACTACTAAAAATTTCTCCTGGAGTTCTGATTTTACTTTATCTCATAATAAAAACAAGGTATTAAAATTAAATACAGACGGTGCTTCCTTACCTGGATATTTTAACAATGAAATAGTTGCTCAAACGGTAGTTGGGGGATCTATAGGTGATTTTTATGGTTACAAATTAGATGGAGGTGTATTTGCAACTGCAGAGGATTTTAAAACACATGCTTTGCCTACTTCAACAGATGGTGTTCCATTGCCAATCACACCAAATTCAGGAGGAGTATGGTATGGAGATCTTAAGTTTAAAGATTTGAATGGTGATGGTGTAATTACTGAAAAAGACAGAACGTATTTAGGCTCTCCAATTCCTGTTGCTCAACTAGGTTTTGGTAACACCTTTACTTATAAATCATTTGATTTGAATATTTTCTTTAGTTCTAATGTTGGTAATAAAGTAGTAAACGCAATGAGAGTTAATGGAGAAAATCCTTTAACTAATTATGGATACTTATCAGCATTAAAAGATCATGCGGTACTTGCTTTAGTTAATCCAGAAGGTTCGCCTTCAGATCCCGAAAATGTATATGTTACTAACCCAAACACCACAATTGTAGGGTTTAAAAATAATAATAGCAATCTAAACAATCGTTTCTCTGATAAATATGTTGAAGACGGCTCTTTTATTAGATGTAAAAATATTACGCTGGGATACAGATTACCTGAAAAGTTAGTAAAAAGAATTTACATGTCTTCTTTTCGTGTGTACGCTACTGTGACTAATACTTTTCTTATTACTAAATATAAAGGAATTGATCCCGAAGTGGGTTCGTGGAATCCATTACAGGCTGGAATTGATTACGGTTATTATCCGCAATCACGAACATTTACTTTAGGGATTAACGTGGGACTTTAATTAAAAAAATAAATATACATATTATGAAATATTTACAATTCAAAAAAATTTGTGTGTTGTTTGCTGTGTTTTTTGTGGTAAGCTGTTCGGATGATTTTCTCGACCGACCTTCTCTGTCAGAGATAAGCCCTGAAAATTTTTATCAGACAAAAGAACAAATGAGGTTAGCTACGGCGGGACTTTATGGAGGTAGAATATGGGCGCAATGGAATAATGACGCATACATTCCTATAGGGGACATATTAAGCGGAAATCTTATTTTGCCATATGGAGGTGAAGATTTGGTACAGCTTAACACGTTTACGCTTTCAGGAACTAACAATCGTTTATTAATTTGTTGGAAAGGGCTATATATTGTGGTTGCTCATTGTAATGTCACAATTAAGGGTATTCAAAATACGAAGGCGGCACTTTCTGAGAAAGATAAAAATGCTGCAATAGCCGAAGCAAGATTCATTCGGGCCATGGCATACTATCAACTTGTTATGGCATGGGGAGAAATACCTATCATTGAAGATAATTTTAGCTTAATACAAGCACCTTTAGTAAACAAAAATAAAGTAGCAGATGGTTACCGATTTATTACTGAAGATTTAATTTTTGCTGCCGAAAATCTTCCTAAAACTGATGAGAAAGGCAGAGCTACCAGCTGGTCGGCAAAAGGGATGTTAAGTAAAGTATATTTAACAATGTCAGGATTAGGCCAACAAGGTGGTGCGCGTAATCAGGAATATTTAGATAAGGCAAAAAGTTATGCAAAAGATGTAATTGAAAACAGTGGTGCAGTATTACTTCCGAGTTATAAAGATCTTTTCAGAACACAATTCAATGATAGTCCAGAATCATTATTTGCACTGCAATGGTCTACTACTAATGGTGGTTGGAATGAAGGTAATCAGTTATTGACCTACTCGCCAAGTAATGATATTGTGCCTCAAAAATCGTTTGCTTTTGGATCTGCTGATCCAAGTTACGATTTGTATTTAGCATATACCAGACAGGATTCCATAAGACGTAAAGTGAGTATTATGCTCCCTGGAGATCATTATGCCGAGTTAAATGCTGCTGGAGGTGGATATACTTGTACCAGACCGGGGATGAAGAAACATATTATTGGTAATGAGATCGATAACAATAATTCTGCAATGACGACTTTATCTTCTATAGAGCATAATTCCTTACTTAGATTAGCAGATATTTATTTAATATATGCTGAGGCTATCCTTGGTAATAATGGATCTACAAGTGATGCCAATGCGTTAATGTATTTTAATAAGGTAAGAGAGCGAGCAGGTGTTGATCCGGTGACAGTACTTAATACAGATGTAATTCTACATGAAAGGAGGGTTGAATTTGCTTGTGAAGGACAATACTGGTTTGATTTAATTAGACTTTCTTATTATAATCCTGTTAAAGCTGTTGAACTTCTTAGTAATCAAAAAAGGGTAACATTTGATTATGATAAGGCTACTGAAGTTGCTACACCTAAAGATCCTATAGGAATTATTTCTCCGGCAACCTTTGGCACTTTTACTTTACAATTGCCTGCATCAGAAATAATTGCAAATCCAAAATTAAATCAACCTTCAGTGTCTTATTATAAATAGTAATAAAAAATATATAAATATGAAAAAATTATTAAATAACCGTATTAGTTATTTGCTATTTGTAATCATGGTATTGATTATTAATGTGTTAGCATCTTGTAATAATGATGACGATTCAAGTAGCGATCCTGTTATTACAGCAGTAAGGAACTATGCAGCCGCACCTAATGATACATTAGTAAAAAGTCTTGTCCCTGGGCAATGGATTGTAATTCATGGGAATAATTTAAAAAATGCCATTAAAATAAAGTTTAATGGTGTTTCTGCTGACTTTGATGCAGGATTGTTTTCAGATAAAACAGCTGTTTTACAAGTTCCCTGGTCATTGCCTTATAATAACCTTGACCCTGATGTTGTTAATACGATACAATATGTTACCACTACCGGAACAACTACTTTTAAATTTAATGTAAATGCGCCGCCAGCTACCATCACAGGCAATTCGATGACTGCTGGTACTAAAGTAGGTGATTCGATTTATATATATGGTACTAATTTATATTTGATAGAAAAATTGACTATAGCAGGTACGGATATTTCGCCACTTAAAAAAGCAGATAATGGTAGTTCTATAGGATTTGTACTTCCTGAAATTAAAGCTCCAATGCCTTGGGCCGGAGTGCTTGTTGCTGCCTCTGGTACCTATGAATTTAATGTTTTAATTGTTCCGGAAATTTATGCTGTTTCTAATGCAAATCCTTCGGTTGGCGATTCGATACGTATAATTGGTAAAAATTTAAATGGTATTTCAAGTTTTAGTTTTGGAAGTAAGACTATTACAGATTTTATAGAAGATCCAGATGGTCTTTATGTTAAGTTTTTGGCTCCTGACAAGAACAGTTACTCTAGTGGACCGGTAACCATTGTGAACAGTTATGGAACGGTTGCTACCCCTTATGATATAAATACTCAAGACAAAAAATGGTTAGGTCTTTTAGCAAATTTTGAGTGGGGTGATTATTTTGGTTATCGTTGGTCTGGAGATATTAAATTAGCTTATGACCTGGCCGATTTTAATGGTCCGATGGGATCAAATCATAGTCAGTATGTGTATTTTGATTCTCCTGTATTAGATGGCGGTGCCAGTAAGTACGCCCCATTAGGTGCTATTAACGCTGGTGATAAATGGATGCCTGCAGAAAACTTGACAGATCCTGTAGAAAATTGGGGACTTCAATTTGAAATAAGTGTGGCTCACCCATGGGATGGAGGTACTCTTTATATTAGAACTGAATTTGCAGGTGACAGTTTTGTAGCGCGTTATGAGCCATGGAAAATTCCAGGTTCTAATAAGACCCGTGCTTATAAAACGAATGGTTGGCAAACCGTAACGATTCCTTTATCTGAATTCAGATCAAAAGTTAATGAATTAGGGGATGGTATATCAGCTGAACGTTTAAATCAATTATTAGGAGGTACTGGCGTTAGTAGTTATGATTTTACCCTTAAAAATTTCGCTTCTTTTAAAACAACAACAGGTTTTTATGCCGCTATTGACAATATTAGGGTTGTGAAAATAAAATAACCAAATATTTTAATTTAATAACACAGAGCATTAATAGTTTATTTAAGACCTACAGCTACTTCATGAAAGTTAAATTCCCTGTAGGTTTTAAATAAAAATTCATTAATTAAAAAATAAAAAAAATGAAAATCAAACATTTTTATAAAATACTACTACTGTTGATCGTTACTTGTTTTTCGGTCTCTTGTTCTAATAATGGGGATGAAGCCCCACAGTTATCGGTTTCAGTAAAAACGGTTTCTTTTGAACCAGAAGGAGGTACATCAGGAGAAATTACTATTGATGCAAACAGTACATGGACTATTGCTAATTCTGGAACATCCTGGTTGCAAATCACAAAAACAAGCGGTAATAATGGGACTACTGTAACATCAATAACAGCTTTGAGTAACGAATCTGGATTAGCTCGCTCTGTTATACTAAATGTAGAGGCAGATAATGGTCAGGCCCGAAGAATTATTGTTACACAAACCGGTTATTTATATCCATCATATAATTTAACGCCTAAAGCTCCCGATGCAACCGATATGAGCAGTACAGCTGTGCAATTGGCAGCAAAAATGAAAATGGGAATAAATTTTGGCAATACGATGGAATCACCAGTCGAAGGGGAGTGGGTGAATAGTAAAATTACAAAAGAGTATGTGAAATTTGTAAAAGAAAAAGGTTTCAATGCCGTGCGACTTCCTACTGGCTGGGTTTGGTCCCATTTAAGCGATTCGGATAAAATGAAAATTGACCCGGCATGGCTTGCCAGAGTGAAAGAAGTTGTTCAATGGTGTGTGGAAAATGATATGTATGTAATACTTAATTCTCACGGAGATAATGGCTGGCTTGAAAACAATGTCACTCCGGAAAAGAAAGAGGTGATTAATCAGAAACTAAGGGCGATATGGCAGCAGATTGCTACAACCATGCGTGACTTTGACGAACACCTTATTTTTGCAGGTACGAATGAACCTAAGGCAGATACTCCTGAGCAAATGGAAATTCTTAATAGTTATCACGAAACATTCATTAAGGCGGTTCGTTCAACGGGTGGAAAAAACAGTTATAGAGTGTTGGTTGTGCAGGGACCTCACACTGACCCTAATAAAACTGCTACTTTGATGACAACTCTTCCTAAAGACGAGATTCCTAACAAGTTGATAGTTGAGGTGCATGACTACACACCTGCTACATTTACGTTATTGAATGATGGAGATGCAAGTTGGGGAAAAGCAATTTACTACTGGGGAACTGGAAATCATTCTACTATTGAGCCAGACCGCAACGCCACCGGTGAAGAAGAGAGTCTGATCGATACTGAATTCAAAAGAATAAAAGAGAATTTTATAGATAAAGGGATTCCTGTAATACTAGGCGAATATGCATCATGGAGGAGGACTGCCGCCACTAACAGCAAGTATCTTCCTTTGGATATGGATAAGCACAATCAGTCTGTGAATTACTGGGCAAAGTATGTGACTAAACAGGCTAGAGTAAATGGTGTTGTGCCATTCTGGTGGGAGATAGGTTTTCTTTTTGACAGAAAGAATAATGTGATATTGGATCAAGCGATGTATGATAATATTATTGAAGGATATAAATAATAGTAAGGCGCTATAATTAAACAAGAATCAGTTTGTAGATATCTTGTATTGCTGCCATTAAGCAAGGATTGAATTTAAAAAATCTGTGACTTTTACCAGTCACAGATTTACTTATAAAAGAATTCTCAATGAAACAATGAATCTAAAATTTATGGATTCTAAAAAGAACCAAAAAATGAAACGTAAACATTTTTATAAAATTATTTTACTGCTGATCGTTAGCGGTACTCTTTCCGCACAAACGGTTTGGTTAGATGAACTGGATCTTAGCGTAGCTTCACAGGGCTGGGGTGTACCTAAAAAAAACAGGACGGTTGATGACAATATCATGACTATCGCTGGCAAAACCTTTGAGCGTGGCTTCGGCACACACGCAGAAAGTTCTCTTTTTATCCAACTCGATGGTAAGGCAAATTCGTTTACCGCACAGGTGGGCATTGATGATGAAGTGAAAGGACGTCAGCCAGCCGTAGAGTTTATAGTATTCGGTGATGGAGCGAAACTTTGGGCGAGCGGTGTAATGCATGAAGGTGATGCTGCCCGGCTATGTAGTGTTAAACTTTTGGGTGTGAAACAACTTGAGCTGCGGGTAACAGACGCAGGAGACGGTGGCAGCGATCATGCCAACTGGGCTGATGCTAAATTTGAGGCGACAGGCGTATCAACTTTTGCTACTTTTTATCCTGTCCCAAGTGAGCCCTACATTCTTACCCCTAAGCCATCGGCAAAACCGAAGATTAATAGCGCAAGCGTTTTTGGTGTCCGCCCAGGCTCGCCGCTTCAGTTCAGGATACCTGCTACCGGAGACCGACCAATGACCTTTCTGGTTACTGGCTTGCCTCAGGGATTAAAGCTGGATCAAAAAACAGGACTTATTACTGGTAAGCTTGTAAAAGCCGGCACTTACGTTATTCAATTGAAGGCAAAGAATGCAAAGGGTATAGCCGAAAAAAGTTTGCGCATTATCTGTGGTGATAAAATTGCACTTACCCCGCCAATGGGCTGGAATAGCTGGAATTGTTTTGCTCATGAAGTTTCTGGTGAAAAAATTAAACGGGCTGCGGAAGCAATGGTGAAAAGCGGACTTATAAATTATGGATGGAATTATATAAATATTGACGACTACTGGCAAAATAACCGCGATTCGACAGATCCTTCCCTGCAAGGTAAGCTGCGTGACGAGGCTGGTACTATAGTTCCTAATAAAAGGTTTGAAGATATGAAAGGTCTGACGGATTATGTGCACGATCTCGGTTTGAAGATAGGAATCTATTCCAGCCCTGGTCCCTGGACCTGTGGTGGCTGTGCGGGTAGTTATGGTCATGAAAAGCAAGATGCCGAAACGTATGCCAAATGGGGTTTCGATTATCTGAAATACGATTGGTGCAGCTATGGAGGAGCCCTAAATGGAATACCTGATAACGACCCAAACAAAGTAATCTCGATATCTTACAATGGAGGTTATCAATTGTCTACCGCAGTCAAACCATACAAACTAATGGGAGAGTATATCCATGAGCAACCCCGTGACATTGTTTTCAGCTTGTGTCAGTACGGAATGTCGGATGTTTGGAAATGGGGTGATTCGGTAGGCGGAAACACCTGGCGTACAACGAATGATATATTGGATACCTGGTCCAACGTTAAAGGCATTGCATTAGCTCAGGATCAGTCTGCAGCCTTCGCTAAACCCGGTAACTGGAACGATGCGGACATGCTGGTTGTAGGAACAGTAGGCTGGGGTAACCTCCATCCGAGCAGGCTTAAACCGGATGAGCAGTATCTTCACGTGAGCCTTTGGAGCCTTTTCTCTACTCCTCTGCTTCTGGGTTGCGATCTGGAAAAGTTGGATGACTTTACCCTGAATTTATTGACAAACGATGAAGTGATTGCCGTTAATCAGGATGCTCTTGGCAAACAGGCTACCTGTGTTCAGACTATCGGAGATTTACGCATTTATGTAAAAGAATTGGAGGATGGAAGTCGTGTAGCAGGCTTTTGCAATTTCGGTCTGGAGAAAGTGGATATCTCGTACAAGGACCTGAATAAGCTTGGTATTTCCGGAAAGCAAAAGGTACGTGATCTTTGGCGTCAGAAAGATATTATAACAATCCATGCGGACAAAGAAGCTCTTTCGGTGAAGGTTCCGATGCATGGAGTGGCTCTGTACAAATTTACGCCGGTTAAATAGCTCCACCGTGCTTTGATGCATTATAAAAGATAAATACATGAAATTTAAATTTTTCAATCTGTTCATTTTGTAGATAGTTACTGCCTTTAGATTAGGCAAGTGCACAAACTAATCCCGAGTTGGCGCAGTCGTGTCGCGCGCGCCAGCTAAAGCAACGGCCATCAATGGTCTTATTTATTTTAACACAGAGACATCGATTTATGAAAGCAATTTTTAATTCAGTACCTCTAATTCTTCTTTTATTTTTCTTTAAATCTAATGCACAACAAATCATGTATCAGGATTCTGTCCAGATGATGAAACTAAAGGGCAATGCGGGGGGAAAGCGTTTTGATGGAATTGGTGTGGTAAATGGGGGAGGCGCTACATCAGTACTGCTCAAGGATTATCCCGAACCCCAACGCAGTCAGATTCTGGACTTAGTTTATAAGCCAAAATTTGGAGCTTCCGTAAGCGCACTGCTTGTTGAGATTCCCGGCGATGGTAATTCAACGCAGGGGTCCATGCCTAGCCACATGCACACGCGTAACGATCTTGATTACTCTCGGGGCTATACTTGGTGGATTTTACAAGAAGCCAAAAAGCGCAATCCCGATCTTACCCTCGATGCTACCGCGTGGAGCGCTCCCGGATGGGTTGGGAACGGAAATTTTTGGTCGCAGGATGCAGCCAATTATTACGTTAAATGGCTTCAGGGGCTTCGTGAAGTTTATGGTCTTGAATTAGATGCCATCGGCTGTAGGAATGAAAAGGGAGTTGACTACAATTTTGCAAAGACACTGCGCTCTACCCTTAATGCCAATGGCTTTGAAAAAATTAAGCTTCATGCTTTTGATCTCTGGTGGAAAGACAAACTAGACTTTGTCAAGGACTTGTTTAAAGATGAGCAGCTTCGCAACTCCATAGATATTATCAGCGCTCACACATTTTATGAAGGAGACGCCGCTTCCCAACAAGTTCAGGAGATAGCTCAGAAACTTGATAAACCTATCTGGAACACTGAGGATCATATTTATAAGAAAGGCTACGATTGCCTGATTAGTATTGTGGAGTGTTTCAATCGTAACTTTATTCAAAGCGGTGTTACCAAGATCGTGAATTGGTATGATATTGCCGGTGTTTACCCTATCGAACCATACTCGGAAGATCCTGCGGCTATACTGGCACAGTGGCCATGGAGCGGGCATTACCAGGTACGTGAGGCTTTGTGGGGTTATGCACATTATGGGCAATTCTCGAAAGTAGGATGGCAATACCTGAATGGAGGTAGTGTTAACCTTAAAGGTGGTGGAACTTTAGTAACCTTAAAGTCGCCTGCAAAGGACTACAGCATCATTATCGAAACAAAAAACGCAAAAGCTCCACAGCAAATCCGTTTTCAGATCAGCGAGGGGCTTTCTCTAAAAGAGCTTTGCGTATGGCGTAGTAACGAGAAAGAGAATTTTGTACAGCAAGCTGGTATAAAACCAACAAAGGGCACATTTACACTTACCGTAGAGCCCAATTCAGTTTACTCTCTTTCAACGACTAAAGGGCAGCAAAAAGGAAGCTTTGCTAATATTCCCGATTCGAAGCCTTTCCCTTTTCCATATTATGAAACATTTGAAGAATATTCCTTGCCTAAAGTATGGGGATATTTACCACGTTACACTGCCGATATTGTTGATGCTTTTGAAATCACTGAACGCCCGGATAAAAAAGGTAAGTGCCTGCACCAGGTTGTTCCAGAGGAAACAATCTCCTGGGGACCAGATTGGCGGCCTTACAGTATTTTAGGTGATGCGCAGTGGAAGGATTATGAAGTAAGTGCTGATGTTTATTTAAATGCAGGCGATAATGTTGGGGTTATGGGCAGGGTCAACCACGTTGGTACCGGTTATGGATTTATTCCAAAAGGCTATTACCTGCAGCTTGAAGATAATGGCAAATGCAGCATAATTGTAACCAGGGGGAAAGAGGATAAAAAGGAACTTACCGGAGATGCTGAACAACAAGCAATTATCAAAAAACAAAACGATGAAAGCGAAGGTGGGGAAAAGGTGCTTGGTGAAATACAACTTTCAAATGTCAGCCACAGCCAATGGCATAACCTGAAACTCCAATTCGAAGGATCTATTATTAGAGCATTCGTTGATGAAAAGCAGGTACTGCAAGTGACAGATAGTTTGTACACCCAAGGAATGGCAGGACTGATCGCTGGTGGCGGAAAAAAGCTCAGTACACCTTTTTACGATAATTTATTGATCAAGGGTAGAAATGCTCCTGTGCCGAAGCCTTCTCTTGCAGCACCGGGACAATTGCCAATTTATATCGTTAAATAATTCTGTCGGCGAACAATCCATTTTGGACCACTTTGTTACAGTTGCTTAAAGAGTAATTAATTAAAATTAACCCTTAACGAGTATCCGTTTTTGGTAGAAATAAAAAAATATGTCTAGAAAAAAAGTATTGTTATGTACAGTCTTTGTTATCTCTTTTTTGGGATGTACTAAAGATACAGAAGTGGATAAACCAGTAGTGGTTCCGGAAGTAGTGGTAGATGACCATTTGGAAGAAAAATTCGCAAATGTTTCGCCGAAACTTCTCACCAATAATGCGAATCCATTATTAGATTTTATGTTTACGGCCGACCCGACAGCTATAGAATATAATGGAAGAGTATATGTCTATGCCACGAATGATCATCAACAGTACGAGAAGGTAGGAAAGGATGGGAAAAACAATTACGCATATATCCGTACACTGGTTATGATGTCTTCGGATGATATGGTCAACTGGACATATCATGGCCTCATAAATACAGCAGAGGTGGCACCATGGAGTTCGGTGTCCTGGGCACCTTCCATTGCATCCAGATTGGAGGCAGATGGTAAGACGCACTTCTATTTGTATTACTCCAATGGCGGTGGAGCTTCAGCCATGCTTACTTCTACTTCTCCCGTTGGCCCTTGGAAAGATCCATTAGGAAAAAACATAATTGACCATTCTGTCCCTGGCGTAGATGTCGATAATCCATTTGATCCCGGAGTTTTGATTGACGACCAGGGTACGGGCTGGTTGACTTTTGGAGCCGGAACGCCTAAAACGAAATATATGCCGGATAATGCCAGAATCGTCAAGTTAGGAGCAGATATGATGAGTTTGGATGGCAATATTTCTAAAATACCCGCTCCTTATTTTAATGAGGCCAGCGACCTTAACTTTATCAATGGAACGTGGGTCTATAGCTATTGTACAAATTGGGATGAACGCACTGAATGGCCTTATACAAATATTGCTAAACCAACTGCGTGCAACATATCTTATATGACCAGTAAAACACCGTTAGATCCGGATAGTTGGAAGTATCGTGATAATTACTTTAAGAATACTGGCGACGCTGGCGTGGGGCCATTGTCAAACAATCACAGTCACTTCTTCAAGTTTAAAGGGAAGTACTATCTTACTTACCATGCCATGTATTTACAGGATTATTTTGATAGTAAGGGTGGTTTTCGTAATGTAGGTATCGACGAAATGCAGGTGGATGAAGGGAATGATGTGACTATCCCAATGGTCAAACCAACTTTCGAAGGTCCGTCACAACTTAATCCCTTAAACCCATTTGTTCTTCAGCAAGCAGAAACCACTGCAGGCACTTCAGGGAAAGTCCAGTTTGAAGCTGTGGGGAATGTGGGCAATATGGCTGCCAAAGGAAAAGCAGACAAACAATGTCTGATGGTTCGAGGGGCCGACTTCAGCAAACAAATCCCTGCCAAATTCGAAGCCAGGGTAAAAGGAAAAGGCAGAATTGATGTTTATGTAAATAATCTTAAAGGTCCGGCTCTTGTTTCACTTATATGTGATGCGAAGGAATGGACTACGCTTTCAAAGAAAATAGATCAGAAAATAAATAAAGGAACAGGGAATATCTATTTTGTATTTAATGGAGAAGACTTTTTGTTTGATGAATGGAAATTTATTTATTAATCCTGTCGAATCTTAATTATATCCAGCGTGTTATTTTAAAAACTATAGAATAAGATTATTAGAACCTTTACCAATAGATTCTGATCTATTGGTGAAAGGACCAAAAAAACGATCAAGTGTTTAATCAATATATCATGCATAGTATTAGATTATTGCATAATGTTATTTGCCTTCTCTGATATTTAAAGGTTTTCCAGTTCTCAGGGAAAAATCAACCTCCTTGTTACAGTATTTTAAGAATAATTAATCAATTTAAATTAGCCCATAACGAGTATCCGTTTTTTGGTAAAATAAAAAAATATGTCTAGAAAAAAAGTATTATTAAGTACAGTCTTTGTTATCTCTTTTTTGGTATGTCAAAAAGATGCAGAAGCTCAGACTAAACCGAAAGAGATTAAAGAAAACCTGGAAGAAAAATTCGTAAATGTTTCGCCGAAGCTTCTCACCAATAATGCAAATCCATTATTAGATTTTATGTTTACGGCCGACCCGACAGCTGTAGAATACAACGGAAGAATTTATGTGTATGCCACGAATGATAATCAACAGTACGAGAAGGTAGGAAAGGATGGGAAAAATTCATATGAGCATATCCGTACACTGGTCATGATGTCTTCAGATGATATGGTCAACTGGACGTATCATGGCGTCATAAATACAGCAGAGGTGGCGCCATGGAGTTCGGTGTCCTGGGCACCTTCTATTACCTCCAGACTGGAAGCAGATGGTAAGACACACTTCTATTTGTATTACTCCAATGGAGGTGGAGCTTCAGCCATGCTTACTTCTACTTCTCCCGTTGGCCCTTGGAAAGACCCATTGGGAAAAAACATAATTGACCATTCTGTCTCTGGTGTAGATGTCGATAATCCATTTGATCCCGGAGTTTTGATTGACGACCAAGGTACAGGCTGGCTAAGTTTTGGAGCCGGAAAACCTAAAACAAAATATATGCCGGATAATGCCAGAATCGTCAAATTAGGAGCAGATATGATGAGTTTGGCCAGCAATATTTCTAAGATACCCGCTCCTTATTTTAATGAGGCCAGCGATCTTAACTTTATCAATGGAACCTGGGTTTATAGTTATTGTACAAATTGGGATGAACGCACTGAATGGCCTTATACAAATATTGCTAAACCAACTGCGTGCAACATATCTTATATGACCAGTAAAACACCTTTAGATCCGGGTAGTTGGAAGTATCGTGATAATTACTTTAAGAATACCGGCGAAGTTAATGTGGGGCCTATGACAAACAATCACAGTCACCTGTTCAAGTTTAAAGGAAAATATTATATGGCTTACCATGCTATGTATTTACAGGATTATTTTGGCACTAAGGGTGGTTTTCGCAATGTGGGTATCGAACAAGTACCAGTGGATGAAGGGAATGGCGTGAATATCCCCATGGTCAAAGCAACTTTCGAGGGTCCGTCACAACTTAACCCATTAAATCCATTTGTTCTTCAGCAGGCAGAAACCACTGGAGGTACTTCTGGGCAAGTTCAGTTTGAAGCTGTGGGGAATGTGGGCAATGTGGTTGCCAAAGGAAAAGCAGATAAACAATGTCTGATGGTTCGAGGAGCCGATTTTAGCAAACAAATCCCTGCCAAATTCGAAGCCAGGGTAAAAGGAAAAGGTAAAATTGATGTTTATGTAAATAATCTTAAAGGTCCGGCTCTTGTTTCACTTATATGTGATGCGAAGGAATGGACTACGCTTTCAAAGAAAATAGATCAGAAAATAAATAAAGGAACAGGGAATATCTATTTTGTATTTAATGGAGAGGGTTTTTTGTTTGACGAATGGAAATTCATTTATTAATTCTGGTTGCTGGTTTATTGATGCTTTAAGTTAAAGATTCCAGCATTTATTGATCTTACTTTCTTGTTGGTGATAACACCAACCAGGATGAAAATTTAAGAATTTTAAATACAGTCTAATTAAATAAACATAGTAAAATAGTAATATGAAAGTTTTTCTAAAAACATCATTGGTAATTTTTCTCCAGACGATCATTTTTGTTTGTAACGTATCAGGGCAGAACCCTATTATACAAACCAAATTCACGGCAGATCCGGCACCAATGGTTTATAAGGATACTGTATTCCTTTATACCGGCCATGACGAAGACGACGCTAAGGACTTCAAAATGCTGGATTGGTTGCTTTATACTTCAACAGACATGGTGAATTGGACAGATAGAGGCAGCGTAGCATCACTTAAGGATTTTAGCTGGGCGGAGAACCACGGAGCGTGGGCTGCTCAGTGCATCGAAAGAAATGGAAAATTTTATTTGTACTGTTCAATACCCTCAAAAGGAATAGGGGTATTGGTTTCCGACAGCCCATACGGACCGTTTACCGATCCAATTGGTAAGCCGCTTATTATTACCCTACAAGGTTGGGGTGATATTGACCCAACGGTATTGATCGATGATGATGGGCAGGCGTATCTGTATTGGGGTAATCCTAACTTGTTTTATGTAAAGTTGAATGAAGATATGATCTCCTTTTCCGGCGATATAATAAAAGAACCGACCAAACCCGAAAACTACCAGGAAGGTCCGTGGATCTACAAACGTAAAGGTCATTATTATATGGCTTATGCTTCCTCTTGTTGTCCGGAAGGAATGGGATATGCGATGAGCGATTCTCCTGTCGGACCTTGGACGTACAAAGGAATGATTATGGATCCGAATGGTACATCATTTGGTAACCATCCCGGTATTATTGATTATAAGGGCAACACTTATGTGTTCGGATTCAATTACGCGTTGCTTTGGGCCAAAGTTTTCACTAAGCACGAAAGACGATCGGTTTGTCTCGAGAAAATGAACTTCAATGAAGACGGCACTATTCAGAAACTTCCTCACTGGAGTACACAAGGAACTAAACAGATAAAGACTTTAAATCCCTATAAGCGGACAGAAGCAGAAACCATTTCCTGGAGCGAAGGGCTGAAGACTCAAAGGGACAGCAAGACAGGAATGTATGTTACAGAAATTAATAATAACGACTACCTTATTGTAAAAGGCGTTGACTTTGGGAAAGGAGCAAATGCGATTGATGTCAGCTGTACTTCTTTGATCGGAGGAAAAATTGAAATTCGCCTGGATAATCAATATGGTAGTAAAGTGGGCGTGTGCGAAATAAATAATTCCGGTAGTACCTGGAAAACATTCTCTGCAAAAATTATGAATACCAAAGGCGTTCACGATTTGTGTTTTGTGTTTAAAGGAGAAGATGGAGCCTTGTTCAATATAGATTGGTGGAAATTCAGATAAGGTAAAATTGATAGCTTATCGCCTTTCTACTGTTGTTGGTCTCACGGCCAGTAACATTATTTAACACCTTTATTTGTTGGTGATAGCCCCTATTGAGGGGCGGAAAACTAACTATTAATAAATATTATCATTCATAAGCAAATTAACTAAGCATGTTTAGAAAAAAAGTATTGTTAAGTATGGTCGTTGCCATATCCTTTTTAGGAGGCAGAGAATCTGCAGAAGCTCAGACTAAAACAGGTAAACCGAAAGTGGTTAAAGAAAACCTGGAAGAAAAATTCGCAAATGTTTCGCCGAAACTTCTCACCAATAATGCGAATCCATTATTAGATTTTATGTTTACAGCTGATCCGACAGCTGTAGAATACAACGGAAGAATTTATGTATATGCCACAAATGATCATCAACAGTATGAAAAGGTAGGTAAGGATGGGAAAAATTCATACGAGCACATCCATACACTGGTCATGATGTCTACCGATGATATGGTCAACTGGACGTATCATGGTCTTATCGATACAGCAAAGCTGGCACCATGGAGTCAGAATTCCTGGGCACCTTCTATTACATCCAGACTGGAAGCAGATGGTAAGACACACTTCTATTTGTATTATTCTAATAGTGGTGTTGGCTCAGCCGTGCTTACTTCCACCTCTCCTGTTGGCCCGTGGAGTGACCCTTTAGGAAAAAATATAGTCGACCGTTCTGTCAAGGGAGTGGATTGCGATGCTCCATTTGATCCGGGAGTTGTGATTGACGACCAAGGCACAGGCTGGCTGGCTTTTGGAGGGGGAACGCCAAAAACAGATTATATGCCGGGTATTTCCCATATCGTCAAGTTAGGAGCAGATATGATCAGTTTGGCAAGCGACGTTGCCAAGATACCAGCTCCTTATTTTTTTGAAGCCAGTGACCTTAACTTTATCAACGGAACCTGGGCTTATACCTATAATACGAGTTGGAAAGAACGTACAGAATGGCCTTATAGTAATATTGATAAACCAACCCAATGTAGTATGTCTTATATGACGAGCAAAACACCTTTAGATCCGAATAGTTGGAAATATCGCGATAATTACTTTAAGAATACTGGCGACGTTAATGTGGGGCCTTTGACAAACAATCACACACACCTGTTCAAGTTTAAAGGGAAATATTATCTTGCTTATCATGCCATGTATTTACAAGATTATTTTGGTACCAAGGGCGGTTTTCGTAATGTAGGTATCGAAGAAATGCAGGTGGACGAAGAGACTGTGAATATCCATATGGGCAAAGCAACTTTTAAAGGTCCGTCTCAAATTCACCCATTAAATCCATTCGTTCTTCAGCAGGCAGAAACTACCGGAGGAACTTCAGGGCAAGTCCAGTTTGAAGCTGTTGGTAATGCAGGTAATATGGCTGCCAAAGGAAAAGCAGATAAACAATGTCTGATGGTACGAGGAGCCGACTTCAACAAGCAAATCCCTTCCAAATTCGAAGCCAGAGTGAAAGGAAAAGGCAGAATTGATGTTTATATAAATAATCTTAAAGGTAAAGCTGTTGTTTCTCTTATATCTGATGGGAAGGAATGGACTACGCTCTCAAAGAAAATAGAACCGAAAATAGATAAAGGAATAGGGAATATTTATTTTGTATTTGAGGGAGAAAATTTCATGTTTGATGAATGGAAATTTATTTATTAACTCCGCTTGCCGGTTTTTGATGCTAATTATAACTAGTTATAGCCAATTTTGAAATCACTCCGAATAGAGGTAAATAGTAAATGTTAGTATTATGGATTTTTGAAAAACGGATTGAATGGCAACAGTAGTCTTTATCTTATTTGATAAATATTTTTTTAATTAACGATTATTATTATATGAAAAAAATCATTGTGTGTTTTAGTGTTTGTCTTTTTATCCAATTAAATTTATTTTCACAAAACTCAAAATTTGCGCCTATTACTCCAAGATGGGCATTAGAACATATTGTTTGGGAAGACAGTGCCAACAATCAAGTTTCCTCGCAAAGACTTGTAGAGTTATATTTAAAGCATAAAATGCCTGTGGGGTCTATTATTATTGATAGTCCTTGGTCAACAGCATATAATAATTTTGATTGGGATACAAAACGTTATCCAAATTCAACAAAAATGATCCATAGCTTCAAAAAACGAAATGTAAAAGTGATATTGTGGCTAACCGGATGTGTAAATAGTACAGCTACAGATGTACCGATTCAAGAACACCCTTTATTTGATGAGGTTGTTGCAAAAAAATATGCGGTAAACAATGGAAAAACATCACGTTGGTGGAAAGGCGATGGTTTGCATATAGATTTCACAAACAAGGATGCCGTAAAATGGTGGAATTCGCAACTCGATAAAGTTTTAATTGATGGAGTGTATGGATTTAAAGTAGATCAAGGTGAAATATTTTTTGGTGATACGATTCAAACATCAATCGGGAAATTAACGAACACTGAATTTCGGCCATATTATTACAATAGTATGTTTCAATACATTACTAGTCGCAAAGCTGAAGGTGTAATAGTTGGACGACCATTCTCACATCAGGGAGGTGTAGAAGCATCGGTAGAAAAATTAAGCCTTGGATGGTGTGGCGATTTCGAAGGTTCATGGAGTGGTTTGAAACTTCAGATAAACAATATATATAAAAGTGCAGAACTTGGATATGGTGCTCCCGGATGCGAAATAGGAGGCTTTTTTGGAGCTCGTGCGAGTAAAAAAGAACTGATACGTTATGCCCAGTTTGGTGCTTTAACTGCCAGCATGATAAATGGAGGCGAAAATGGTGCATTTACAAATCATTTACCTTGGTATCATGGCAATGAGGCAACTTTATGTTACCAGCAGGCGGTGTGGCTGCATAGTCAGTTAATTCCTTATTTATTCAGCACTATAGTGGATGTACATAAAACAAGTGGTTCGTTAATTAAAAATGTATCCTACAAAGAAGAAAGCCACATGGTTGGTAATTATTTATTTACAAAAGCAGTTACATCAGAAAACGATTCTGTAAATTTTAGTCTTCCAAAGGAAGGCAAATGGATGGATTTTTGGTCAAGAACTATTTTTGACGGAGGCGCAAATATTACTAAAACATATCCGCTTAACCAATTTCCTTTATTTATTAAAGTAGGGGCAATTATTCCAATGAATATTACGAATAGCTATTCGGGTATCGGCGATTCAGCTTTAACTGGCAAACAAACCATATACATTGTTCCAAACAGAGAGAAAACGGTATATCAGTATTATCGACCGTTAGGAGATGGGATAGAGTTTGACTCTATAAAGATTACTCATGATGGTCAATTAAATGAATTAATTGTACAAGGTAACAATAAACTCCCGTATGCATTTTTAATTCAACAGGTTGCAAAACCCATTGAAGTGATTAACGCAGATGAATGGAAGTACAATGAAACTAAGCAGGAATTATTAATTCTTAAAAAAGGAAACGAATTTAGTATTAAACTTAAGTTCTGATAAAAACGGATTTTATATAAGAAAACTGGCCATAACATTAGGTCACATTTATCCCCATACTTTCTTGTTGGTGATAACCACAATGGCGAAAAGGGAATAAAGCTTTTTTTAGTTCAGATGATTCAGAATTTGAAACAGAAAAGATAAAATAATAATATCAAAATATTAAATATGAAAAACTATATACAGAATCTAAAAATTTTCTTTTTACACCTTATTTTAGTGTTTAGTCCGGTTGTAACAAACGCCCAGACGTATGCCTCAAAGAACGCACCCATCGGCGGAGGCGGATTTGTGACAGGGATCGTTACCCATAAAACATCCGGCGATAGGTATTGCCGAACGGATGTGGGCGGAGCCTACCGCTGGGATGAAGCCAACAATAAATGGGTTCAATTGTTAGACTGGCTCAACGAGTCGGAAAGTGGATTTATTGGCGTGGATGCTTTGGCACTTGATCCGCAGAATGCTAATAACGTTTACATGCTTTGTGGCACCGAGTATATGAGCAAGGGAAGAACGGCTATATTGAAATCTACAGACAAAGGAAATACCTTTACCTATACAGATGTTACGGCTAAGTTTAAAACACATGGAAATGGGAATGGACGCGGGAACGGGGAACGTCTTGCCGTAGATCCTCATAACAGCAACATATTATTCTGCGGAACCAGAGCCAATGGATTATGGAAGAGTACAGATGGTGGCGTTACCTGGAATCAGGCATGGAACGGCGTAACTACCACTTCCAGTGGGAACGGGATATGTTTTGTCCAATTTGATCCTTCAGGCAGCGTAGTAAGTGGGGCGACTCAAACCATTTACATAGGCGTTTCCCGCACCGGGGGAGGAAACATTTATAAAAGTACAGATGGAGGCACTACCTTTACAGACATTTCCGCAACCACCAGTTTTATGCCACATCGGGTTGCTTTGCAGGGAACTACCATGTATGCCACCTATGCGGATAGTGCAGGTCCGGCCACTAATGGCGATGGGAAGTTATATAAGCTCAACACGGCTACAGGAGTGTGGACAAACGTTACCCCTGTTAGTTGGAAGGACCATTCATACGGCGGAGTAAGTATAGACCCAACGAATATAAACCGGGTAATAGTTTCTTCTTGTGGTAGTTATAGTAACAACCAGTACGGTGGTGGCTGGGGAGACTTTATTTTCCTCTCTACTGATGGAGGATCGACCTGGACCCTTAAGAATGGCACTAATGCCACTTATAACAATAACGGCATGGCATGGACAGGCGATGGAGCGGTTAACTGGATGGACTGTATTGTGTTTGACCCTGTTAATCCTTCAATAGTACAGGTAATAGGCGGTGGTGGTGTATATACCTGTTCCGATATTACGGCTACGAATCCTTCTTGGAAGTGTGATGTGATCGGAATTGAAGAGACCGCATTCCTTGATGGGATAAGTATACCCGGAGGGCCGTTTATTTCCTCTTTCGGAGACGTAACGGGCTTTGTACATGAGCCGCTGACTTCTTTTCCATCAGCAAAACTTTCTCCTCCAGAGAAAAATAACCAGAGCATTGCTTATGCTGCCGGCAACCCAAACAAATTAGTAAGAGCTTCTGATAGGGGAAGCGTTATTTACTATTCTGCTGATAAGGGGGCTACATGGACCGCTTCCGCTACTAATATGGGTACGGAAGGCAGGGTGGGTATCAGCGCCGATGGAGGTACGATTCTGCACCGCCCAGGAAATGGTTCCACAACTACGTACTACACGACCAATAATGGAGCAAGCTGGTCCAGTTCTTCGGGTGTATCGTCTCCAGACGCTGTTCCTGTGGCTGACCAGGTAAATTCAAATTACTTCTATATCTATAATCCAGCGAATGGACAGATGTTTTCAAGTTCCAATAAGGGAGTCAGCTTTTCAGTAGCAGGTAATCCTGGTACCAATACAATTCCGCCCTGGGAAGCAACAACGCTGATCCGCTCAGTACCCGGCTTTGAAGGACATATTTGGGTGCCTCTTGGAGGCAATGGTTTAAAATATTCTACAGACCATGGAGCGACTTATACGACTCTTTCCAATGTACCTTATTGCACAACGGTTGGGATAGGAAAGACAATAACCGGAGCCAGCTATCCAACCATTTTTATCTGGGGAACCGTGTCAGGGGTTACGGGGCTTTTCAGATCAACTGATAAGGGTGCTACATGGCTCAGAATGAATGATGATGCCCATGAGTTTGGAGGAACACCAATGCTGATCGGAGATATGAATGTTGATGGAAGAGTATACATGAGTGCTAGCGGAGGAAGAGGTCTAATTTACTGGGATCTTTCAGAACCTTCTGTTTCCTACGTTACTCTGGCTAATAGAGCTACCAACTTGCTGATGGATGGGATGTACAGGTTCGACAACGGTTCTAATGCAGGGCAATATGCTAACAGCGGTGCAACGGCACAACAATGGTCAATTGAAACGGTTGGAAACTATGTGATGTTAAAGAATCGAGCTTCAGGATTGTATCTTGATGGTATGTATAGAAATTCCAATGGTTCTGTTGCAGGACAATATAGTTATAGTGGCAGTGATGCACAATATTGGACACGCGAAACTTCAGGAAGCTATGTTAAGTTTAAAAACAAAGCCACAAGTCTATATCTAGATGGAATGGGTACCACGACCAATGGTGCTGATTTATTTCAATGGAGCCAGAGCAGCAGTTTTAATCAGCAATGGTCAATAAATATAGTAGGCAGCCAAAGTGCAAAAATGAATTCGTTGTCTAAAAATGATATTGAGGAGGACTCAAACTTTTCGATAGCGTTTTTCCCAAATCCATTTAGTAATGAATTTAAGATTGAAGCTACAAAATCGAAGGAACCAATTCGTGTTAGCATTTTTGATGTTACAGGAAAAAAAGTACAGGAAGCAGCATCCACTCTTGAATCAGCACATTTGTTAATGGGGTCTTCATTGCAACCAGGATTATACCTGGTGAAAGTTGAAGGAGTAAACTCAAATTTCTCAAAATCATTTAAGATTCTTAAAAAATAAATCGGTTCGTTCATTGGTAATTATAAAACCAAAAGTTATCCCGAACTATTTTGAAATAAAAAAAATGTTTTCAATAACTAGGGCGATATAGAGATAAGTGCTTATACCTAAGACTATTTGCCCAGTTGTTTTAAACGAATTATTACTTAATTCTAATCAATATTTATAAACTTAAAAAAGAAATTAACATGAAAAAAATCACACTATTAATTTTTGCTCTAACAGGGATGTTAGCCAATGCACAGCAAACTCTGTATGCCGAAAATTTTGAATCAAATGTTGCCATCCTCGGTGATGGTCAGATGCATACATTTAAACCATCTGCAAAAGCAGGAACATGGAGTGGTGGAATAGATCTAAAAACTGCTGGCGATGCCAATATAAGTTTGCGTCAAGGGTGGGGTGAGCAATATAATTTGAAAATAGAATCTAAAGGTGCTGCTGTTACCATACCTAATATCAATGTGGCTGGTTTTACAAATTTAAATCTGTCTTATGAACTTGTTGTTGAAGATGCAGGAAATGCTGTAGTACCAAAAATTGAAGCAAGTATTGATGGTGGTACTTCTTGGGTAACTCTACCTACAGTTGCTAGTGGGGGAGGGTGGTCTAAAGAAGCAAAATTGGTTGCTTTGCCTTCAGGAAATTATAAAACAATAAGTCTTAGAATAAATCCTAATACGTCGACTTCTAATGCTGTAATGTTTGATAATTTTATAATTACGGGGAAGAAGGTGTAAGTCTGATGTCATTAAGTTAAGCTTTTAGGAAATG
This sequence comes from Flavobacterium sp. ov086, assembly GCF_900187965.1. Lineage (GTDB taxonomy): Bacteria > Bacteroidota > Bacteroidia > Flavobacteriales > Flavobacteriaceae > Flavobacterium. The sequence goes on from NZ_FZNL01000002.1 coordinate 210,583, forward strand.
AAATCTGTTTTATCTGCGTTTTTACGAAGTAAATCTGTTTTATCCGCGTCAAAATCAGACGCTGATTCTACTGATTCGCCAAAGCGAAAACGCTGATAAAAACGGATTTTTCTAATTACTTTCTTGATTAAACTGTTAAGTAATTTTATAGATTCCTCCTTAAACTTAATGACATTGGGTGTAAGCCTGACGACGAAACCGAACCAATTATGTGACAATTCAATTAAGGTTTATCCAAAATTCTATTGTCAATGGAATCTTTATTGAAATCAAGATTGTATATAGTTCATTTTGAGGGATTAAAACCAAATTTCTCAAAATAATTTAAGATTCTTAAAAATAAATCGGTTTGTTGAAATTTGAAAAAAGTATAAATATAAAGTATAAAAGACATATGAAAATGAACCGGTTTATAATGGTTTGTATGCTGTTTTTGAATTTTTTGACAGCTCAGGAAAAGTATGTATCCCTGATTAGGGAGGGTAACGAACCTGTTGCTGCCGGAAAATTTGCCCCAACATGGCAATCACTGGAGCAGTATAAAACACCAGAGTGGTTTCGTAATGCCAAGTTTGGAATATGGGCACATTGGGGACCTCAATGCCAGCCGGAACAAGGAGACTGGTTTGGAAGATTTATGTATAATGAAGGCGGTGATCAATATAAATGGTTTATTGAGCATTACGGGCATCCCTCCAAAGTAGGATTCAAAGAGATCATTAATGACTGGAAAGCCCAAAATTGGGATCCTGAAAAACTTGTGGCACTTTACAAAAGAGCGGGAGCTCAATATTTCTTTGCCATGGCAAATCACCATGACAATCTGGATTTATGGGATAGCAAATATCAAGAATGGAACTCGGTACGTGTTGGGCCTAAAAAAGATATTATAACAGGTTGGTCAAAAGCAGCAAAAAAATACGGACTTCCATTCGGGATTAGTGTACACGCTTCACACACCTGGACGTGGTTTGAGACCGCTCAGCGCTCAGATACCAACGGACCGTTTGCAGGAATTCCGTATGATGGAAAACTTACCAAAGCAGATGGAAAAGGAAAATGGTGGGAAGGACTTGATCCACAAGAACTTTATGCTCAAGATCACCCTCTTAGCTTAAATAGTGATAAAGATTTATTTGCACTATGGGGACAGTGGCATTGGGGCAATGGCGCATCAATACCTTCACAGGCTTACTGCGAAAAATTCTATAACAGAACCATAGATCTTATCAATAAGTACAATCCCGATTTGCTTTATTTTGATGATACTGTCCTGCCACTTTATCCTGTAAGTGATGCGGGATTAAAAATTGCAGCTGATTTCTATAATCGTAATATGGCTACTCACAACGGCAAACTGGAGGCTGTACTTTTTGGAAAAATACTGAATGAGGAACAAAAAAAATGTATGGTATGGGATGTAGAAAGAGGGGCACCGGACAAAATCGAAGATTTGCCATGGCAAACCTGTACCTGTATAGGAGATTGGCACTACAACAGATCAGTTTATGATAATAATGGATACAAATCAGCAGCTACAGTAATTCAAATGCTGATTGATATTGTAAGTAAAAATGGGAATTTGCTGCTTAATATTCCGGTTCGTGGAGACGGTAGTATTGATGAAAAGGAAGTTGCAATTCTTGAAAAAATCGCTAGCTGGATGGAGGTGAATAAAGAGAGTATTTTTGATACACGCCCGTGGAAACAATATGGTGAAGGACCAGTTTCAGATGCTATAAAGCCTGGTCAGGATCAAAGTTTTAATGAAGGAAAAACAAAATTGACAGCAAAAGATATTCGTTACAATCAAAATGGGAAAATTCTTTATGCAAGTCTTTTAGGAGTACCTTCAGAGGACATTAGCTTGAAATTGCTTGGTAAGAATAATTATAGTGGTAAAATTAAAAGTATTGAAATCCTTGGCAGTAAAGAGAAACTTTCATGGAAACAATCGGGAGAATCATTAGTAATTACAAAACCAAAAGTGATCCCGAACGATATTGCAGTAGTTTTTAAGATAAAATAAGCAGGGGACAAAATGGCAATTGATGGATCGGATTTATAAAATAGACAAATAAACAATAATAAATTAATGAAAAAAGAAATCAATAAAAAGCTTATTGCGGGTTTATTACTTTGGGGACTGAGTACTGTTCTGAACGCGCAGACGAACAAAGCGGGTAAGGCTAAAATCACGGTTGATGTAAACAATCCGCGGCATGCAATTTCACCTGCCTTGTTCGGTATTTTTTTCGAAGATATTAACCTTTCTGCCGATGGAGGATTGTATCCGGAAATGATAAGAAACCGTTCGTTTGAAGATGCTGATATCCTTCAGGATTGGAAGTTTACAAGTACCGATGGCAAAAGTTCGGTTTCGATCAGTAATGCCGATCTTTTCGCAAAACAAGTGATACCGCCATTAAACTCCTTAAATCGCAAAGCATTACTAATTGGAGCTTCCGGTTCTTTTAAACTGGAAAATTCAGGCTACTGGGGCATGAATATGGTGCAGGGCGAAAGTTATACGCTAAGGTTTGCCGCACGAGCTATCGAAGGTTTTTCTTCTCCTTTAAAAATAAAAATTCTGGATGCGAAAGGCAATGAAATATCAGCTGCTGAAATAAAAGGAATTACCGGAGACTGGGCGTATTACACTGCAAATCTGAAAATAAGCACAGGCGATCCCAAAGCAAGCCTACAAATTTCAGGTGAAGGCAATGGGAAACTATTTCTGGATATGGTTTCGCTGCTCCCAGTTAAAACATGGAAAAATCATGGCTTGCGCACCGATCTTTCCGAAGCGCTTGATGCTCTTCACCCCAAATTTCTGCGCTTCCCGGGAGGTTGCTGGGTTGAAGGTGACGATTTCAAACACATGTACCACTGGAAAAATACAATTGGGAACATTGATACACGCACAGCACTCTGGAATATATGGGGTTACAATGCCACTAACGGACTTGGGTTTCATGAATATCTTCAACTTGCCGAAGATTTGGGCGCTGAACCACTTTATTGTATAAACATTGGAATGTCACACAAAGAAGTAATTCCGCTCGACCAAATGGGACAATGGGTGCAAGATGCGCTTGATGCAATCGAATACGCCAATGGACCGGAATCTTCGGTTTGGGGAAGTCTTCGGGCTAAAAACGGACATCCGGAACCATTTAACCTGAAATACATGGAAATAGGGAACGAAAATGGAGGAACTCCTTATAACGAACGCTGGCCATTGTTTGTAAAGGCAATTCAGGCAAAATACCCGTACATGAAACTCATTGCCAACGAGTGGGCTGGTGGCCACCCTAACGAGCCAAAGCCGGAATTAGTTGATGAGCATTATTACAACAATCCCGATTGGTTTATCTGGAATTCAAATAAATATGACAGCTACGACCGTAATGGCTTCAAAGTTTTTATTGGCGAATATGCGGTAACTTCAGGCACAGGAAACGGTAACCTTCGCGGTGCAATAGGTGAAGCTGCTTGGATGACGGGCATGGAACGAAACTCGGATGTAGTTGTTTTGGGAGCTTATGCACCCTTGTTGTGCAATGCAAACCACAAAGCATGGCCGGTAAACTTAATTAATTTCGACAGCCACCAGTGGTTTGGCTTGCCAAGCTATTATGTTCAGGAAATGTTTTCAAACAACCAGGGAACGAACGTACTTCCTTTCTCTGTAGAGAATAATCCGGTCATTGAAACTCCCGTAGGAATGGGTTGTATTGGTTTTGGCACCTGGATGAATTCGGCCGAATTTAAAGATGTTGTGGTTACAGCTCCTAACGGGGAAATTCTGTTTAAACCCGATTTTGCAAAACTCGGTAAGGATTGGAGACAAACCGGAAAAGGCGAATGGAGTGTAAAAGATGGAGTTCTCAAACAATCGGCAATAGAACAAGGAGTGGGGATTTTTATGGGAGATTCTACGTGGAAAGACTACACGATCACTCTGAAAGCTCGCAGGATTTTGGGTGAGAACGGATTCCAGATATTCTTTCACAATAGGAATAATGATGAACGTAACCGTTTCGAAGTAGGTGGTTGGAACAATTCTGTTACGCACCTGGAAATGGGTATGTCTATTGCAGAAATGAAAGGAGAAGCCAAAGCGGAACAATGGTATGATGTGAAAATTGAAATCAAAGGAGGTACCGTAAGGGCCTATCTTGACGGAAAGTTAATGCAGGAAATTTCAGATAAAACTATTCCTGTGAAAAGTTTAATTATGAGTGCTGTGAAAGATTCTAAATCGGGTGATGTGATTCTTAAAATTGTAAATGCTTCAGCCAAAGCAATAAAATCACAGATTGACCTGAAAGATGCAAAAGTTTTTACCGGGAAAGGAAAAGCCATTGTGCTTACATCTGCCAGTCCATTGGATGAAAATACAATGGAAGAACCTACTAAAGTTTCCCCGAAAACAGAAAATGTAAAATTTTCAGGAACAACTATTACACGTTCATTCCCTGGAAATTCATTAACGATATTGCGTTTGGAAACTTTACATTAGATGATGACAGGCAGTCAAAAAATAGAGTTAAATATAAAAAAGTAACTTTCTATGAGGTTTCATTATATAAAAATAAATAAGATTAATCTTTGGTGCTTGGCGTTACTTTCATGCTTTTTTAGTATTTCCGGAAGTGCTCAGAATTTATATGTCGGGGCAAACTATCATCCACATGATGATAAGAATCCTGAAAAAATAAAGAAAGACATTCAGCTAATGAAAGCTGCAGGGCTGAGTGTAGTCCGTATGGGACATTTGGCCTGGGATAGCTACGAACCATCGGAAGGAAAATTTGATTTTGAATGGTTTGATACTGTTATGGATCAGATGGGACAAGCCGGTATTAAAGTAATTTTAGACATAGCTATTCGACCTGCGCCGATATGGTTACATCAAAAACACCCTTCTATTGATGTTACAAATCCTGAGGGTAATGCACAATATCCAAACCATCGCTACATGGACGATGTTGGTGATCCGATGTTTCAAAAATATGCTTTACGCTTTACGGATACATTGAGTAAACATTATGCAAAACATCCTGCACTATTGGCTTTTGGCATTGATAATGAATCCGGTGACGGACCAATATCTTATTCAGAAACAGTAAGAAAAAGATTCGTAGTATGGTTGACAAAGAAATATTCTACGGTTGATAATTTAAACAATGCCTGGGCTACCCAGCGCTGGTCAAGGAGGATTAATCAATTTGATGAAGTTGGATTGCCGGTAACAGGACCTAAAAACGGTGCACCTGAAAAAATATTGGATTTCAGACGATTTATTTCTGATGAAATAAATCAGTTCTTATTTAAAGTCCTTGATAAAGTAAACCAAAATGCGCCAGGTGTTTTAACCAATACAAATGCCTGGTATTATAGTTCAATGCGCTATTTTGACTATTCAGATATTGCTTATTCCGGTAAAATGACCCGCCAGGGCGAAGGCTTTTATCCGGGCAACACATTATTGACTAACTGGGGAGTTATAAATTCATTATTTGGGATCTCGCGTATTCAATTTGAAAGTAGAAATCCTTTCTGGTGCAGTGAATTTACAACAATGACAGCCGTACCCAATTCAATCCGTAAATCGGCTTATGCCAGTTTGATGTACGGCAATCAGATGGTTTGTGGTTGGACATGGCAAAGCATGCATTCCGGAGAAGAACAGTATCTGGAAGGTATGATCGACTGGGACGGAATTCCTAACCGAAAATATGAAGAGTATAAAAAAATTGCAACAGAATTTAAAAAAATCGAGAAGTTTTTTCCTTATAAATCCCAGGCAGAAGTAGGTATGGCATTCTCGTTTCCAAGCCAGATGGCAAGCGATGCTTTCCCCGAAAAACAAGAGGACCAGCTTAAGGCTTGCTTTGACCTGTTTTATTTCCGTAACATGGATGCCCGCATTGTAGAGATAAGCAAAAGTGCCCTAAATTATAAGTTACTTTTTGTACCAGGAGTAGCCGTGATGGATGAAAAAACCGCTGATAAGATTCGGGGATTTGTTAAAAATGGCGGAACGGTTGTTATGACAAACAATTCGGCTATTGTTGACGAAACTGGAAAGGTATTTTCCAGCACTCGTCCAGGCATGCTAAGCGATGTATTTGGCATTCGTGTAGGAAGTTTCGAAGAGACCGAAATGTTGAATGAGATTTCCAGAAAATCCTATAAAGGAAAAAAAATAGAGTTTACTTACAATGGGAAAACTACTGATCTGGAATCCGAAAGGTTTGATATTATAGAACCAAAAGGAGCACAGGTTATTGGAAGTTTAACCAGCTTAGACAAGGATTATCCCATAATGACCAAAAACAAGTATGGCAAAGGCCAGGCAATTTATGTGGGGCTTCCGGCGAATGGCAATGTATTGAATCTCTTGCTTGATGATCTCATAAAGGAGCTGGGTATTAAAAAAGGTCCCGAAGTGCCTAATGGCGTAATGGCAAGGCAGATAGATAAAAAACATTATTTGTATTTGAACGTGACGGGAGAAGCCAAAGAAATACAGATGAAAACAAAATCGAGAAGTCTTCTTTTGGATAAAGATTATGTGGGGAATTTTACAATTAAGCCTTATGAACCGGAGTTTATTGAATTAAAATAAGGTATTGAGCTGTGCTTGTGCTGCTTGTGTATACTACGGTTATAGGAGTTCCAAAGGAAGATATATGCTTGAAATTACTTGGAAAAAAATAAAGATAATTTTAGAATTAAAAAGACGGTGATGCTTGGCAGTAAAGAGAAAATTATCCTGGCAAGCTAATCCGGAATCATTAGTTATAAAAAAAACAAATAGCGTTCCTTATGATATTGCAGTGGTTTTTAAAATATTATTAGAGTAGTTATTTTTAAATTCATTGGGAAAGTTTCAAATAATAATGCAATTTTTCTAATATTCAAATTTCAATATGAAAAATAAAATAAAATATATTGGGTTGGTTTTGTTTGTTTGTCAGACGATTTTTGGACAATCATTCCTTGACAAGGCGAAGCAGCCCATTGCATTTTTAAATAAGGATGTTATTTTGTCTGAGTCCTGGATAAAGCAGCGGGAGACTGTCAATACAAAGTACATTTATCAGTTTGATACGGATAGGCTATTACACAATTTTAGGATAAATGCCGGAATTGAATCAAAAGCGAAACCACTTGAAGGCTGGGAGTCGCCTAAGGTGGGATTGCGCGGGCATTTTGTAGGTCATTATTTGTCGGCTTGTGCTTCTTTGATTGAAAAAACGGGGGATACTTTGCTTCAAAAACGTGTTAAATATATGGTTGATGCGCTTGAAGAGTGTCAGCAAAAACTTGGTGGAAAATACCTGAGCGCATTCCCCGAAAAAGATTTTACAACATTGGAGACACAATTTAGCGGAGTTTGGGCACCATACTATACCTATCATAAAATGATGCAGGGAATGCTCGATGTTTATAAGGTAACCGGAAATAAAAAAGCCTATACAATAGTCGTTAATATGGCTGCTTATGTAAAAGAGCGTATGGATAAACTTTCGCCTGAAACTATTGAAAAAATGTTATATACTCCGCAGGCAAATCCCGCAAATGAAGTGGGTGGGATGAATGATGTATTACAGAATTTATTTGAAATTTCTAAAGATTCAGCTCATTATAGATTGGCTTGTCTTTTTGACCGTAAATGGTTCAGCCAGCCATTGTATGAGGGGAAAGATATTTTGTCTGGTTTGCATTCTAATACTCATTTGCCTTTGATAATTGGGTTTGCCAAACGGTATGAAAATACCGGTGACAGCTATTACCGTGATGTTGTTTCTCATTTTTGGGATATGTTGGAACATCATCATTGTTATGTGAATGGTTCCAGTAGTGGTCCAAGGCCTATTGCTACAACTCCAACTGCTCAAACTTCAGAACATTGGGGAAAACCGGATTGTTTAAGTACAACTCTTACTGACAGAACATCTGAATCATGTGTTTCACATAACACTCAAAAAATTACAAGTACTTTGTTTCGTTGGACTGCCCAACCCGAATATGCTGATGTATATATGAATACGCTTTATAATTCTGTTTTTGCACTACAAAATGCCGAAACCGGATGGAATGTTTATTCCTTGCCATTGGGTTCTCCTAATAAGAAGGGATTTGCCAGTCCCAATGAGTTTTTTTGTTGTAACGGAACAACTATTGAAGCGTTTACGAACTTAAATGCTAATATTTATTTTCATAATAATGATAACCTTTGGGTAAATTTGTATGTTCCTTCCACTTTGAAATGGAAATCTAAAGGGATTACGTTGTCACAGTCATCCGATTTTCCGGATAATTCAATTGTAAAATTTAACATAACGACTGATAAAACAACGCCATTTGCATTGAAATTATTTATTCCATCCTGGGCTGATAAACAAACTCAGGTTTTGGTAAACGGAGAACTCATTACAACTCATGTAACTCCGATGTCTTATTTTATAATTGACAGAAAGTGGAAAAATGGAGATAAGATAGAAATACGTTTTAATTATCATTTTGATTTAAAAAAAATACCTGATAATCCAAATGTAGTTGCACTGTTTTATGGGCCGGTTTTATTAGCATTTCAAGTTAATGAAGAAACAATATTAAAAGGAAGTGAGCCAGATATTTTGAAAAATATATCTAAACGAGAGAATTCTATGTCATTCACATTGAAAAATAATGGAAAAGAATATACGCTTTTGCCTTTTTACAAAGTAAGTAATGAGTCATATGGAGTGTATGCGACTATCCGAAATGAGTATTAGGGATTAGCTTATGTACTTAATACCAAATGATTTAAAACTAAAATAGAAAATTATAAGATTTTTTTTTAACCTAATTAAAATAAAAATGAAATTTAAACTTACCTTGTTTTTGGCAGTTGTCTTTAGTGTTACAAATGCACAAACAACCCCAAAATACCACCAATGGGCATCAACACCACCTCTTGGATGGAACAGTTGGGATTGTTTTGGAACAACCATTACGGAACAGCAGGTAAAAGAACAGGCCGATGCGATGGCAAAATACCTTTTACCCAGCGGATACAACTATCTCACAGTAGATATTCAATGGTATGAGCCTGAATCAAAAGGACATGCTTACGACCCCAAAGCGATGCTCACCATGGATGAATATGGCCGCTTAACTCCCGGGCTGAAAAAATTTCCTTCAGCTGCTGATGGAAAAGGATTTAAACACCTTGCCGACTATGTGCACTCCAAAGGACTAAAATTCGGTATTCATATTATGCGTGGAATTCCTCGTCAGGCTGTCGAAAAAAATACGCCTGTACTCGGGACAAACGTAAAAGCCCAGGATATTGCCATTAAAAGCTCTACTTGTGGATGGAATCCTGATATGTACGGCGTTAATGCCAATAGCCCTGAAGGTCAGGCTTACTATAATTCTATTGTACAGATGTATGCCAACTGGGGAGTGGATTTTATCAAGTGCGACGATATTTCACGCCCTTATGATAATATACAAGAAGCAGAAATTGAGGCTCTCCGCAAAGCAATAGACAAAAGTGGGAGGCATATTCTGTTAAGTTTATCTCCGGGAGCAACGCCGGTTAAAATGGGCGAACATGTTATGAATCACGCCAATATGTGGCGTATCACTGATGATTTTTGGGATCGCTGGGGATTGTTGCAAGGCATGTTTGAGCGACTGGATGTTTGGACTCCTTTTCGTGGACCCGGACATTTCCCAGATGCCGATATGCTGCCTATTGGAATTGTTGAATTTAAACGCCCAACGAATTTCACCAAAAATGAACAATATACACTTATGAGTCTTTGGGCTATTGGTCGTTCGCCACTTATTTTTGGTGGAGATATGACCAAGCTAGACGATTTTACCAAGGAAATGCTCACCAATCCCGAAATGCTCAAAGTAAATCAACACAGCATAAATAACCGTCAGGTATCACGTGAAAAGAATTTAATAGTATGGACGGCCGATGTGCCTAACAGCAAAGATAAATATGTGGCCCTTTTCAACGCGCAAACCAGAGGAGAAAATCTTGATTTAAACAATGCCGATTATGTAAGTCCAATAATTGCCGGTAAAGGAAGTTCGCAAAAGGTAGAAGTATCGGTAAAAGGGGGTAAAAAACTTGTTCTCTTTGTGAAAGATGGCGGAAACACTAATGATTGGGATCATATCGTTTGGGTCGATCCAGTACTTCACGGCCCCAAAGGCGATTTAAAACTGACTAGCCTCAAATGGCTGGGCGCAACTTCGGGCTGGGGAGAAGCGAATGTCAACCGTACCTGCGACAATAACCCAATTATTATAAATAATGAAAAACGAGAGGGAATTGGTGCTCATGCAGAGTCTGTGGTCGTTTATGAGTTGCCTGAAGGATATGATTCTTTTACAGCAACCGGCTACGTAACAACAGAAATAGGCTCAGTGAATTTTGGAGTTTTGGTTGATAAGGGAACATTAGATTTTCCCGACAAGGCCAATGTAAAAGTAAACTTTGAAGCTATTAATATAAAAGGCAAAGTAAAAGTGCGTGATTTGTGGAATCACAAAGATCTGGGAACTTTTGATGGGAGCTTTGAGCGTGAATTGCCGCAACATGGGGCAGGACTATATAGGATAACTCCTTTGCGTTAATACCTTCAAAAGTATAACTGAATTTCTTCTCGCCATGCAAAATTGGTTATAATATCAAATAAAAATTAGAAATATAAACACAACAAAATGAACCGTTTAAATTCATACAAAAAACAATATTTTGCAAAACAAATAGTATTTCTATTTATACTATTTATAAGCTTTTTTTCAGGATATGCCCAAAATAGCATGGAAAGAAAACAGTTATTTGATTATAACTGGAAATTCTTTTTGGGCGATGACGCTGAAGCCAAAACAAGCAATTTCAATGATACAAGCTGGCGTAATCTCGATTTGCCTCACGACTGGAGTATCGAAGGGAAAATTCATCCTAAAAATACTACTGGCGCAGGTGGCGGTTATTTTCCTTCAGGAATTGGCTGGTATCGTAAAACCTTTCAGGTATCTGATGAAATGAAAGCGAAAAAAACAGCTATCTATTTTGAAGGTGTTTATATGAATTCAGAAGTTTTTATCAACGGAAAATCGCTGGGTGTTTATCCTTATGGTTATTCATCATTCAGTTATGATCTTACACCATATTTAATTTTTGGAAAAGAAAATGTTATTGCTGTACGTGTCGACAATTCACAGCAAATGAACAGCCGATGGTACAGTGGTTCAGGAATTTATCGTCATGTTTGGATGATGGTTACAGATCCTGTACATGTTACAAATTGGGGTGTTGCTATTTCAACTCCCGAGGTATCTTCAAAAAAGGCAGTTGTACTGGTAAAAACTAAGGTAAAAAATGAAACAGAATCTGCTCAGAGCATTGTTGTAAAGACAGTTCTTTCAAACAACACTTCAAAAAATATTGGAAATGGTCAGATGCAAATAGAGCTTCCGGCGCATAGTGAGAAAGAAATAACGCAAACCATACAAGTGTCAAATCCTAAGCTTTGGACACCAGAAACTCCCTTTTTATATCAGGCACAGATTCAGATCGTAAAAGATAAAAAAGTAGTTGACAACACCAAGACTAATTTTGGTATCCGTTCTATAAAATTTACTGCAGAAAACGGGTTTCAGCTTAATGGAAAAACAGTGAAAATAAACGGTGGTTGTGTGCATCATGATAATGGCTGTTTAGGAGCTGCTGCTTTTGATCGTGCCGAAGAACGTAAAGTTGAGCTGCTTAAAGCCGGTGGGTTCAATGCAGTGAGAACTTCGCACAATCCCCCTTCTGAGGCGTTTCTTGAAGCTTGCGATAGATTAGGTCTACTAGTAATGGATGAATCTTTTGATTGCTGGAAGATTGGAAAAAACAGTAACGATTATGCAAAATATTTCGAACAATGGTGGAAAAAAGATTTACAGGCAATGATTTTGAGAGATCGAAACCATCCTTCTATAGTTATGTGGAGCATCGGTAACGAAATTGTAGAGCGAGGAAAACCTGAGGCTGTTGAAACTGCTAAAATGCTTATGCAAGAAGTAAAAAAAATAGACACTACAAGGCCTGTAACTTCTGCAGTTGTAAATTTAGACAAATGGGAAAACTTAGATTCTTTGATAAACGTACACGATGTTGCCGGATATAATTACAACCTGAATACTGCTCCGGACGATCATAAAAGAGTGCCTTCACGTATTATAGTTCAAACCGAATCTTATCCTAAAGATGCTTTTAACAATTGGAAACTCGTTCAGGAAAATAACTATGTAATAGGTGATTTTGTTTGGACAGCTATGGATTATTTGGGAGAATCGGGAATTGGACGTTGGTATTATTCGGGAGAAGTACCTGGTCAGCACTGGGAAAATGATTTCTTTCCCTATCATGGTGCTTACTGCGGTGATATAGATCTGCTTGGTTGGAGAAAACCCATTTCTCATTACCGTAGTATGTTGTACAATAATAACGAAAAACTCTATATGGCGGTTCGTGAACCAGCTCCGGAACCTTTGGAAATAAAAGAAACATGGTGGTCAGTATGGCCAACGTGGGAAAGCTGGACATGGCCTGTCTTTGAAGGAAAAACGGTTCAGGTTGAGGTATATTCTAAATATCCTAAAGTAAGATTATACCTGAACGACAAACTGGTTGGTGAACAAAAAACTAGTAAAGAAGAGCAATTTAAGGCTACTTTTTCAATTCCATATTCTCCCGGTTTGCTTAAAGCTGTTGGAGTAGAAAATGATAAAGAAGTAGCATCAACTATTTTACAAACTGCCGGCGATGCTGCAAAAATAAAACTTACAGCAGATCGAAATGAAATATTGGCCAACGGTCAGGACTTATCGTATATAACTATCGAAATAACAGATAAGGATGGAATATTCCAACCGAATGCTGCCAATCGTCTGGATTTTAAAATTGAAGGACCAGGAGTTATTGCAGGAGTTGATAATGCTGATATAAAAGACACTGAGCAATATGTAGGTAGTACTCGTAAAGCATGGCACGGACGAGCTTTGGTTGTAATAAAGAGCAATCATGAGGCAGGTGAAATTAAATTATCGGTAATCCCTAACGGATTAGAAGCAAAAAGTATAGTTATTAAATCAAAGCACAATAATTAATATATGAAAGCATCAATGAAACATAGTATTTCTGTACTATTTGTTATTTTAAGTTCATTAAGTATAAATGCACAGGAAATAATTTCGCCTAACGGAAAAATAAAAGTTGTTTTGAATTTGTCTGAAAAGAATACGGAACATAATCTTTTTTTTAAGGCATTGTATAAAATTGAAAACAAGTTTGTAGAAGTATTACCGGATTCTAAATTAGGTATTAATCGTGTTGATGAACAATTTGCAGATAACCTGCGTTTGATTTCAACGTCAAAACCAGTTTCAATACACGATAAATATGAAATGGTTTGCGGTAAACGTCAGCAGTGCGAGAATTCAGGCACCGAAAAAACATTCAGTTTTCAAAATTCCAATCATCAGCCATTAGATATTATTTTCAGGGTTTATAATGATGGTATTGCCTTTCGCTATGTTTTCCCAAATCAATCAGACTCAAAAGTTAATGTCATAGGTGAAGCTACAACGTATGTTTTGCCTGAGAACACATCCCGTTGGATGCAGCCTTTCAATCTTGCTTATGAAGGTTTTTATCCCTTGAGCAAAACGGGTTTGAACATTGATAAATACCAGGAATGGGGTTTTCCGGCTTTATATAAAGTGAATAATCAACCCGTTTGGGCATTAATTTCTGAGGCAGATATAACAGAAAATAATTGCGGAGCAAAGCTGAGTAATTTAAAAAATACGAACCAATATCAGGTTACTTACCCTAATGGCCGTGATAATTTTAAGCAGGATGGAGTTAAGACTACATTACCTTGGAATTCTCAGTGGCATACCCTTATCATTGGTAAATTATCAGATATAGTCGAATCAACTTTGATTACAGATGTTAGCCAACCAAGCCAATTAAAAGATACTGATTGGATTAAACCAGGTGCAGTTTCATGGATTTATTGGGCAAACAATCATGGCTCTAAGGATTATCAAAAAGTAGCGGAGTACGTTGATTTAGCTGTTGAAATGAATTGGCCTTATGTATTGATCGACTGGGAATGGGATGTAATGACCAATGGAGGAGATATAAATACTGCAGTGAATTATGCAAAAAGCAAAGGAATAAAACCATTGATGTGGTATAATTCCGGCTCAATCTGGCTCGACCCAACACCAAATGACCGTTTACTTACAGCAGAAAAACGTGCCAAAGAATTTTCGTGGCTCAACAAAATTGGAGTCTATGGAATCAAAGTCGATTTTTTTGCCGGTGACCACCAGGATATGATGAAGTATTACATTGATATTTTGAAAGATGCTGCAAAATATCATTTAATGGTAAACTTTCATGGAGCGACAATTCCTCGTGGGTGGGCGCGAACGTATCCTAATTTAATGACAACAGAAGCGGTTTATGGTGCAGAATGGTACAATAATGATCAGGTATTGACTAATAAAGCAGCAGTTCATAATACTACGCTTCCTTTTACACGAAATGCAATTGGTTCAATGGATTACACGCCTGTTACTTTTTCAAATTCGCAGCATCCACATATAACATCTTATGCTCATGAGCTGGCTTTGTCAGTTGTATTTGAATCAGGATTACAGCATTTTGCAGACAGGCCATCTGCATATAAAGCTTTACCACCAGAACCAAAAAACTTTTTGAAAGAGATTCCAACTGCATGGGATGATACAAAGTTAATTGATGGTGATCCGGGCGAAAAAATAGTAATTGCCCGTAAGAAAGGAAATCAATGGTATATAGGCGGACTCAACGGAAAAGGGGAACCTCAGACTTTAATCATAAAATTTGATTTTCTGGACAAAGGAAACTATGATTTGCATTTGATTAAAGACGGGAAGGACGACAAATCTTTTTCTTCAGAAACGATAAAAATCAAAAAAGGAAGTACAGTAAACGTGGAGTGTCTTCCTGGAGGAGGATTTGTTGGTGTGATAAAATAATTCAATAATACGTTTTTTTGATTTCCAAAACTTTGCATGTAATAGACGATAATATTAATAGAAAGGACCAAAAGAAATGCGTAAAAGAACAGAGAAAATAGTATTGAAAATGGAGAAACTGGCTATTGTGATTATTCTTTTTTTTGGGAATTATTTACAGGCTCAATCTGCTATGGTAAATGATGAGCCCCGAAACTTATTAAGTTTAAATGGCGACTGGCAGGTTATTACTGACCCGACAAACATAGGCGATTGGAAACAAATCTGGTTAGAGAGAAAACCACAAAAGAAGACTGACTTTATCGAATATTCCTTCGATGGCGGACCAGTTTTAAAAGTTCCGGGTGATTTTAACTCACAGTTATGTGAACTAACTTATTTTGAGGGAGTTGTTTGGTACAAGAAACTATTCGATTACAAACTCAATAAAGAAAAAAGACTATTTCTTCATTTTGGGGCAGTAAATTATTTAGCCACTGTATATCTTAATGGAGAAAAAATAGGCATTCACGAGGGAGGATTTACACCGTTTGAGTTTGAAATAACAAGCAAGGTAAAAAAAGGAAAGAATTCTCTAATCGTAAAAGTAGATAACAAGCGACTGGAGAGCGGTTTGCCTGGTACGGGCTATGATTGGTTCAATTATGGCGGTATAACACGTGATGTTAATTTGATTGAAACGAATAAAACATTTATCGAAGATTATTCTATTCAGTTAAAAAAAGGAAGTCTGAAAAAAGTTTCGGGATGGATACAGCTAAATGGAACAGCTAAAAAGCAAAAGGTTACGATAAAGATTCCGGAGATTAACAAATCTTATAAAATGGAATCAAATGATATGGGATATGTCAATGTTGAGTTTGATTCAAATTTTAAGCTTTGGTCTCCTGAAAATCCTAAGCTTTATAACGTAATAATTGAAAGTGAAACAGATACTGTAAAAGATACTATTGGGTTTAGATGTATTGAAGTACGAGGGAATAAAGTGCTGCTTAATAAAAAAGAAATCTTTTTTAAAGGAGTAAATATCCATGAAGAAAATCCATATAAAGGAACTCGGGCCCATTCCAAACAGGATGCCTTAGTATTGTTGAATGCAGCAAAAGAATTAGGCTGTAACCTTGTTCGTCTTGCCCATTATCCACACAATGAGAACATAATTAAGGAAGCTGAAAAAATGGGCTTAATGGTGTGGAGTGAACTTCCTATTTATCAACATATTCAATTTTCGGACAGTCTTGTTCAGATAAAGATGGAGACTATGCTGAAAGAAATGATTCACAGAGACAAAAATCATTGTGGCGTTATAATATGGAGTCTTTCAAATGAGACATATCCGGGAACACCGAATCGAAATAATGCTCTTAGTGCGTTAACTCAAAAATGTAAGGCATTAGATTCAACCCGTTTGATTACCCATGTAGTCAATACACAATCATACAAGGATAACTCCTTTAAGGTGTGGGATACGCTTTATGAATATTCTGATCTGATTTGCATTAACGAGTATATTGGATGGTATGATCCGTGGCAAGGTAAACCATCGGAGGTAAAATGGGACTTTGCTTATCCTGATAAACCGGTATTTATTTCAGAGTTTGGAGGAGAAGCAGTCTATGGAAATAATACTGAACCAAGTGATCAGGCTGCTTATTGGACAGAAGAGTATCAGGAACAAATTTATAAGGATCAAATAGAATTATTTAAAACTATACCAAATCTATGCGGAATCTCTCCCTGGTTGTTATTTGATTACAAATCATTGGGGAGGATGAACCAGGTTTATCAAAAAGGGTATAACAGAAAAGGATTGTTATCTGAAAAAGGAGAAAAAAAGAAAGCCTGGTATATTATTGAACAATATTATAAAAGAAAATGAAAGATATAAATATAAAACAACCTCTTTTGACCTTCGTCTGTTTGATAATGATCAGCTTTAATTTTTTTGGTCAAAGCACACAAATCAATCTTTGGAACGGAAAAATTCCCGGAGCAATTCCTAATAGCGATTATAAACAGACAGTAGATTCAAAAGATAACTGGACAAAGATGAGGTTTGTTACAAACCCTGTACTTGATATGTATCCTGCTCCCAAAGAAAAAGCAACTGGAGCAGCAGTAATAATATGCCCGGGAGGTGCTTATTTGGGGCTGGCAATTGCTCACGAAGGAGAGGATGTAGCCAAATGGCTCAACAATCTTGGAGTGACGGCTTTTGTATTAAAATACAGATTGCCGAGTGATGCTATTATGGTCGATAAATCTATTGGACCATTACAAGATGGGCAGGAAGCCATTCGTCTGGTTAGGCGTCATGCAAAGGAATGGGAAATCGATCCTGCCAAAATAGGAATAATGGGTTTTTCTGCCGGAGGACATCTTGCGGCTACAATATCGACCCATTTTAATGAAAAAGTCTATGAAACATCAGACCCGACTAGTGCTCGTCCTGATTTTTCACTATTGATTTATCCGGTAATATCAATGGAAGAAAGCATTACAAACAAAGGATCACAAGTCAATTTACTGGGGGATAATCCATCCTTAGAAAAGATAAAACATTTTTCAAATGAGCTACAGGTAAATAAAGAAACTCCCCCGGCATTCCTGGTTCATTCTATAGATGACAAAGCAGTTCCGGTGCAAAACAGTATTGACTATGCACTAGCTATGGAAAAGTACAATGTTCCCTGTGAACTTCATATTTATCAATCAGGAGGACATGGTTATGGACTTGGAAAATCAAAAAACACAGAATCTTCATGGCCGGAAGCTTGTCGCAAATGGCTTGAGGCAAGGGGATATATTGGAGAGAAGGAAGCACCCAAAGTAGGTTTTGGTGAATCAGTTAAACTAGGTCCTGATGACAAGCCTGCATTTGGTGATCCGCCAGTTGGTTTTAGAGATAAGCGCGACAATATAGCACATGGTACTATTACAACTGTTCAATATGACTCGAAAACACTTGGAACACATCGTGAACTGATGGTTTATACGCCTCCTGGTTATTCCTCTGATAAAAAGTACCCAGTGCTGTATTTACTACACGGACTTAACTCGGGGAATGGTCAATGGCCGTATTGGGTTCATGCTGATTACATAATTGATAATCTGTTGGCCAATGGAAAAATCAAACCAATGATTGTAGTTTTTCCTAATTGTAATACAAATGTGACTGTAGAAAAGCCTAAAAGTGATGAACAGGAAGAACGAAAAGGAGGATATAAAGGATATGGAAAACCTTTCGAGGACGATTTACTTCTTGATATCATTCCCTTCGTAGAATCTCACTATTCAGTTTATACAGACCGAAAACATCGTACACTCGCAGGATTGTCGATGGGCGGTGGTCAATCCCTGAATATAGGACTTTCTCATATTGATACTTTCGCTTATGTTGGTGGATTTTCTTCGGCTCCAAATACCAATGAATTTGGAGGGCTTTCTGATACTAAGCTTTTACCTGATTTGATGGCCGCCAAAAAGAAACTTAAAGTGTTATGGCTTGCCTGTGGCAGTAAAGATGGTTTGTTTAGTGTCAGCCAGCGCGTGCACCAATACCTTAAAGAACAAGGCGTGCCACATATATGGAATGTAGATAATAATGCTCACGATGATACGGAATGGGCCAATAATCTGTATTTCTTTGCTCAGCATATTTTTAAATAGAGAATAGAGAATAGAGAATAGAGAATAGAGAATGGAGAATGGAGAATGGAGAATGGAGAATGGAGAAAAAAAATAAATAAATAGAATGGTAACAAAAGATTCTTCCAGAAGAGATTTTATTAAACTTATCTCAGTAGCTGGAATAGCTGTAACCGGATTGCCAATTGCTTGTTCAAATACGAAATCAGTAACAACAAAACCAAAAGAGAAGAACTTAGTATTCTTGTTTCAGGGCGATTCGATAACAGATGGTAACCGAGGGCGAAATGAAGACCCCAATCATATTTTGGGACACGGTTATTGTTTCTCTGTTTCAAGTAGAATTGGCGCTGATTTTCCACAATATGGCTTTAAGTTTATTAATCGGGGTATAAGTGGCAACACCGTGAGTGATCTTGAAAAAAGGTGGCAGACAGACACCTTAGATTTGAAACCAGACGTTTTAAGTTTATTAATTGGTATAAATGATGTGAACGCTTTAATAGAAGGAAAACAAGACGCGTTGGATGCAAAAATGTTCGAAAGTACCTACCGTAAATTGTTAGATTTGGTTGTGCAGCAAAATCCAAATATTTTGATAATATTAGGTTTACCGTTCTTTTTTGCTTCGGGCTGGCGCAAAGATCAATATGCAAAGTGGCATCCCTTGACAATTGAAAGAGCTGCAATTATAAGAAGAATTGCTGCAGATTTCAATGCTGTGCTGGTTGATTATCCTAAAGTTTTTGAAGACGCGAGGCAACATGCTCCAATTGATTATTGGGTTTGGGATGGTGTGCATCCAACAGTATTTGGTCATGAACTGATGGCTCGTGAATGGATCAGACAAGTTAGTCATCGTTTGACTTTTTTAAAGCAATATAACAATAAGTAAAAATTATGAAAAAATATTTAATGGCATTAATGTTAATAATGATCTCCGGAATTACCGTGAAATCACAAAATGCCAATTCGTATTTTCCCGATAAAAATCTGGTAACAACGGGAATTTATTATTATCCTGAACAGTGGAACGAAAACCAGTGGGAACGAGATATAAAGAAAATTGCCGATATGGGTTACGAGTTTGTTCATCTGGCGGAGTTTGCCTGGTATAAAATGGAGCCCGAAGAAGGAAAATTCGATTTTGCGTGGCTGGATAAAGTGGTTGATTTATGTGTGAAGAACAATCTCAAAGTGCTGATGTGTACACCCTCAGCAACTACTCCTACATGGATGCGTGTGAATTATCCCGAAACCTTCATTATGAACAGCCAGTACATTCGTGCCGAGAATGGTACAAGAGGATTAGGTTCGATTACTAATGCCAAATACCGCAAATTTGTAGAAAAGATTGTGATTGAAATGGCCAAACGTTACGGACAGAATAAAAACGTAATTGGATGGCAGCTTGATAATGAGCCTCCGGCAATTTCTGATTACAGTCCTTCTTCTCAGGAAGCTTTCAGGCAATGGCTGAAAAATAAATATAAAACCATTGATACTTTGAATATGGAATGGGGAACAGCCTTTTGGAGCCAATGGTTTACGAGTTTCGATCAGGTGATCATTCCTAACCCCGATTTGGTAGGCTGGTGGGGTAACAATCCTCATGCATTGCTTGATTTTAAACGTTATCTGGCCGATATGCAGGCTGAGTTTCTGGATTTTCAGGCTGATATTTTGCGAAATTCTATCTCGAAGGGACAATACATTACTACAAACTATACTGCTGTTTGTACAGGATCTGATCCAAGACGAACTAAGAAAATGGATTTTGCGACCTATACAGCTTATCCAAATGGAGGCAGCGATAATATTGGAGAATTAGGTTTTCGCTTAGGCAATAGTAAAGTCGTTCTTTTTGCAGCTGAGTATTATAAATCAGTTGGAGGTGTTTCAGGAGTGATGGAAATGCAGCCCGGACCCGTAAACTGGGGATCTTATAACCCACTTTTAATGCCTGGTACAGTGCGTTTGTGGTTGTATCACAGCTTTGCAGCAGGAGGTAAACTTGCTTGTTCTTACCGTTTCCGACAGGTCTTGTACAGCTCTGAGCAATACCACGCTGGTGTAATTCAGACAGACGGGGTGACGCCATCGCAAGGAGGAGAGGATTATATTCAATTTATAAAAGAAATAAAAGAGCTTAGAAAACAATACAAACCAAATGCAAAGATGCCTCAAAAACTAGCAGCCAGATCAACTGCTATTCTTTGGAATCTTGAAAATTACTGGTCTGTCGAGAGACAAAAACAAACTTTTCAATGGGATACTTGGAACTATCCGATTAAATTCCTTGAAATGACAAAATCTTTTGGGGCTCCCACTGATGTAATTTCTGAAACAGCAGATTTTTCTAAATATAAATTTCTTATCGTTCCGGCTTATGAGTTGGCTGATGCTGCATTAATAAAGAAATGGAACGATTATGCAACAAACGGAGGTCATCTGATCATTACCTGTCGTACAGCTACTAAAGATCGTGCCGGACATTTTTGGGAAGGGGAGTGTGCAGCTCCTATTTCTAATCTTATTGGTGCGCATGTCAAAGCCACTGATATGCTTTCTGGTTCTGCCAAGGGAGAAGTTTTGATGAAATCGTCTCACTATGGCTGGAACAATTGGGCAGATTTACTTGAAGCCAATAAAGACACAGAAGTACTTGCTGCTTACACTAATCAATTCTATAAAGGTAAAGCTGCGGTGGTAAAACGTAAGCTAGGAAAAGGAACTGTTACCTACATAGGTGTAGATACGGATGACTCAAAACTGGAGAAAGATATTTTGCAGGAGATTTATGCAAAAGCCGGTGCTGCTACCGAGGATTATCCGGAAGGAATATACGTTTACTGGCGTGATGGATTTTATATAGCTGTAAATTATTCTTCAAACGATTATACATTGACAATACCGGCAAACTCTAAAGTACTTGTAGGGGAGAAAACACTGAAACCTGCGGGCGTTTTGGTTTGGAGCGAATAATTAATTCCGGGAAAACAATTAGAGATGAAAAAATTTAGACAGGTTAATAATTAATTGATGTATGGATAAGATTTCAGTAGATTGCGCTGTTTTTTGTTATGAAGAAAATGATCTTAAAGTTCTTCTCGTAAAACAAGATAAACGAATCGGCCTTGCAGAATGGGGGCTTTTATCGGGTATAGTTAAGAATACGAATGCTACTGATGCTACTGCACATGGTCTGTTGAAAAAATTCAATATTCATTCTACTATTTTTTTTAAAGAAATTAATTGTTCAATTTTCTATAATATGTCTGAGGCACGTTTACGATATTATGCTTTAATAGATAGTGAACATTACAGAATCAATTTTGGATCTGATCTTCCAATTCAAAGATGGTTTAAGTTGAATGATGTACCGGATTTAGTACATAATCATAATGCGGCCTTAGATTTTTGTTTGGATGATTTAAACCGCTCTATGGAGAAAGAATTGTGAGATTTTAATATTATCATATACACTGGTTTTTCTGTGTTGGAAAAACCAGTGTATATAATCATTGTTTCTCAAAATGAAATGACCGTCTAAAATTCTGCCACAAAACTTTTTAATTTTATACATTTTACGTGTATTCTATCTTGTAGTCACTGCTTTTTTTTGTGGTAAAAAATGTATTTCCTCCAGTATTTAAAGATTTAGTTCTAAAGCATTATTTACATAATTACTTAAGGGTATAAGTTTTTGTGGCTATAATAATGAAGGAATCTGATTTTTAAACACCTCTTTTCTTTTCCTTTGGTTGACAATTAGGTAGCTATAATTTATATCAAATACGAAACAATCTCGTTGAAATGCAATAACTGTCGTTGAAATGTAATTGTGTAGGATTTTTTTTGTAGTTTGGTATAAGTTAAAACTTAAAAGGCTGCAGATGAAATCATTTAAAATTTTTTTAGTTGAAGACGACCCTTTTTTCGGAGAGACTTTAAAATATCATCTTAAATTAAATCCTGATTTTGAAGTGTTTTTATTTAAGAATGGGAAGGAATGTTTGGATAATCTGTTTCAGAATCCCAACATCATTTGTTTGGATTTTGGTTTACCAGATATAACCGGTGATTTGTTACTTAAAAAAATCCATCAGACAAATAATAAAATTCCAATAATTGTTATAAGTGGTCAGGAAGAAATTGAGGTTGCTGTAGATTTTTTGAAATCAGGAGCCAAAGATTACATTGTAAAAAACACTTATACCAAAGAGCTGCTTTGGAATTCGATTATTAAAATCAGGGAAAATTTAAAACTCATTGATGAGGTAGAGGAATTAAAAGAAAAGTTAAAGCAGAAATTTAGCTTTGAGAATACCATATTAGGGCAAAGTGAGGCAATAAAAGCTGTTTTAAATAAAATAAATAAATCTTTAACAACAAACATAAATATCTCTATTACCGGAGAGACTGGTACCGGTAAAGAAATGGTAGCTAAGGCTATACATTATAACTCTGATCGAAAACACAAACCATTTGTAGCCTTAAATATGGCGGCCATTCCAAAGGAATTGATTGAGAGTGAGTTTTTTGGTCATGAAAAAGGAGCTTTCACCGGAGCGAATCAAAGATTGATTGGTAAGTTTGAACAGGCTGATGGAGGTACAATTTTTCTGGACGAAATTGCTGAACTGGATTTAAATCTTCAAAGTAAATTGCTTCGGGCATTGCAAGAAAGAGAAGTTACAAGACTTGGCGGAAAAGGAGTTATTAAGTTTAATGTACGGCTCATAATTGCCACTCACAAAGATTTAAAAGAAGAGGTAAAAAAAGGAACCTTCAGAGAAGATCTTTATTATAGAATTGTAGGACTTCCAATAGAGTTACCGCCTTTAAGAGAAAGAGGTCACGATGTTTTACTCCTTGCAAAGCATTTTATTGAGCTTTTTGCAAAAGAAAACAAATTGAAAACAATTAGTATTTCAAGAGAGGCTAAAGATAAATTACTCAAATATAAATTTCCCGGAAATATAAGAGAGCTTAAATCAATTATAGAACTAGCTTGTGTAATGTGTGAGAATAATGAAATTTCTGTTGAAGATTTAACTTTTTCCAGTATAAAAGACAGTGATTTTTTCTTGTCTGAGGATAAAACTTTAAAAGAGTTTACCTCTGAAATTATATTGCATTACTTAAAAAAAAATAATGAAGATGTTATCAAAACAGCCAAGCAATTAGACATTGGAAAATCTACGATTTATAACTTAATTCAATCGAGTCAAACTAAAAAAAATGATTTAAATGAAAGTAGCTACAGTTTTATTTGAAAACAATTCTTTTGTGCGAGAATTGAATAATAATAATTTAGATTTCAACGATTTGGACTTAGTTTTGGGTTTTGGTTCAAGAGATTTATTATCAGATGAGAAGGTTTTTGATCAGTTAAAAAATAAATTTCCAGATTCACAATTGATTTTGTGTTCTTCAGCTGGTGAGGTTTATGAAAATGAAGTTTTAGATAATACTATATCTCTCACTGGGATTAAATTTTCTTCAACTCTAATTAAAACTTACGAGGTTGATATAACTGCTTTTGAAAATAGTTTTCAGGCGGGGTCTTCTCTAATTGGTAAATTTGATCAGGAGAATTTAAAATTGGTTCTAATACTCTCAGATGGTGGCAAAGTAAACGGAAGTGAGTTAGTCAATGGAATGAATGCGGTTAAAAAAGATGAAGTATTAATTGTGGGAGGGCTTGCTGGTGACGGCTCACGATTTGAAAAAACTGTTGTAGGATTGAATACAACTCCAATACAGGGAAAAATTATAGGTATTGGTTTTTATGGCGAAAAATTACTTGTATCTCACGGATCTTTAGGAGGATGGGAAAGTTTTGGATTAGAGCGAATAGTGACCAAATCTGAAAGCAATGTTTTATACGAAATTGATGGAAAGAATGTATTGGATCTCTATAAAATTTATTTAGGAAAATATGCTGAAGAATTGCCGGGCTCTGCATTACTTTTTCCCTTGTCAATCAAGATTGACGGAGTTGACGAGCCAATTGTCAGAACCATTTTATCAATAGATGAAACGAATCAAACCATGACCTTTGCAGGCGATGTGCCAAAAGGCAGTAAGGTACGTTTTATGAAAGCCAATTTTGACAGATTAATAGATGCCGCAAGTGAGGCAGCATCCTCTTGTTTAGAAGTAAATAGTTTTAATCCAAAATTAGCTCTTCTAATTAGTTGTGTTGGACGAAAATTAATCCTGGGAACCAGAATAGACGAGGAAGTGGAAGCTGTTTCTTATATTTTTGGTGATAAAACAATTCTTTCTGGTTTTTACTCCTACGGAGAGATCTCACCCTTGAAACCATTTGGCAATTGTATCCTTCACAACCAAACAATGACTATTACCTGTATTAATGAAATCGATTAGTTATGGATATTCATAAACTTTTGCAAAGACAAATTACTAAAAATGTACCTCTAAGTCTTCAGAATGATCCCTCATTTCAATCTTTTATAAAAACGGTTAATGACTCTTATTTATCCTTTGAAAGAGACAAGGATTTAATGGATCATTCATTTAAAGAGAGTGAAAAAGAATATAATGAGGTAAACGAGAATTTAAAAAAAGAATATGAATTAAAACAACATTCTATTTTAAATCTCTATGAAAGTCTTACAGAGTTAGATCAAGGTTATGGATCAATAAACGAAGAGGAAAAAAATGATCTTCTTTTTATTTCAAAATATGTAGGAGAACAAATAACTAAAAGAAAAGAAACTGAAAAAAAATTATTTGAAACCGTTCAATTCTTAAAGACATTATTAGGGAATTTACAATCGGGAATTTTAGTTGTAGACAATAACGATACTATTTTATTTGTTAATCAATATTTATGCGATATACGCAGTATCAATGCTTCTCCAGATGAAATGATTGGTAAAAAAACAAGTGAATACATAAACGAGGCCAAAGCATTGTTTAAAGATAGTTCTACTTATAAAAAGAGGATAAATGAAGTTTTATTAAAAAAAGAAATTGTACTTGGTGAAGTACTTGAAACGGTAGATAATCGTTTCTTTGAAAGAGATTATATTCCTATTTTTGTTGAAAATCAATGTATTGGACATCTTTGGAAATCCACAGATGTGACACAAAGAATTAAAAGTAAAAATCTGTTAAAACAAAGTGAAGAGCGTAATCGTATTATAATGAATTCTTCATTTAATGCTATTATTACGATTGATCTTAAAGGAAAAATAACTTTTTGGAATAACCAGGCCGAAATTATTTTTGGATGGAGAAAGGAAGAGGTTTTGGGTAAAACATTAAATGATACTATAATTCCTCAACGACATAGTAAAGGACATCAGGAAGGGCTTGAATATTATGCAGCGACGGGCATGGGTAGAGGGCCTGTTTTAAACAAGCAAATAGAGCTTCCGGCAGTAAATAATAAAGGACATGAATTTCCTGTAGAAATTTCAATTATACCCATAGAACAAAATGGAGAAGTATTTTTTTGCTCCTTTATTCAGGATATTTCAGAGCGAAAAAAAGTTGAAACTAAATTAAAGTTTCAGGAAGAAAAGTATCGCAATATTATTGCCAACATGAATTTAGGTCTTATTGAAGTGGATAAGAATGAAGTAATTCAATATGCAAATCAAAGTTTTGCCAATATATCAGGATTTGAAATTGATGAACTCATTGGCTCGAATCCTTCCAAGACGTTTGTACTTGGAAAAAATATCGAAAAGTTAAAAGCTAAGAATAAATTGCGTGAGCAGGGAATTTCTGATGTGTATCAAATGCCTGTTAAAAATAAAAGAGGGGAGTTAAGATGGTGGGCTATTGGTGGAGCACCCAATTATGATGATAAAGGTAATCTGGTTGGTTCTATTGGGATTCATCTGGATATTACAGAGCAGAAACTGATGGAGGAAGAACTGGAGAATGAGAAAATTAAAGCTCAGCAAGCTTCAAAAGCTAAAGAGATATTTTTAGCCAATATGAGTCATGAAATACGTACGCCACTTAATGGTATAATTGGTTTCTTGCGCGAATTGGAAAGACAGCAACTTACTGATTTGCAAAAAAAATATGTTGAGAATAGTACCGTAGCTTCAAAACATTTACTATCAATCATTAATAATATCCTGGACATATCTAAAATTGAAGCAGGGGAAATGTCTCTTGAAGAAGAAGATTTTATTTTTAAAGATGTAATTAATAATGTAGTTGCAGTTCTTGAGCCCCTTGCCAAGAAAAAAGGGCTAAAGCTTATCTCGCAGATTTCACAAGATATTAGTACTGCTTTAAAAGGAGATTTTTTAAGATTAGAGCAAGTTTTATTTAATCTGGTTGGTAATTCTTTGAAGTTTACAAATAAAGGAAAAATATATCTGAAATGTGAAATTATAAAAGATACGAAAACCTTTCAGAGACTGCAAATTTCTGTAGTGGATACGGGAATTGGAATGGAGCAAGGTTTTGCAGATATCATCTTTAATAAATTTTCTCAGGAGGATAAAGCGATAACCAGAAAATTTGGAGGCACAGGCTTGGGAATGGCGATTACCCGGGAATTGATTCAATTGATGAAAGGTGAGATTAAGGTTCAGAGCGAGAAAGATCTGGGTACTACAATTAGTTTTATATTAAACTTTGAAAAAGGAGATATCAATAATGTTAAAAAAATCCAACATGAGATTAATGTTGATATCTCAGGAATTACTGTTTTATTAGTAGAAGATAATATTATCAATAGAATGGTTGCAATTAATTCTCTTCATTATTTTAATTGTCAGGTAACGGAAGCCACCAACGGTTTAGAGGCGATTGAAATTTTAAAAAACAAGAAATTTGATATTATCCTGATGGATGTCCAAATGCCTGAAATGGGTGGTATTGAGGCCACTATAAAAATACGGGAAGAATTGCAACTACAAACACCTATAATTGCCCTTACAGCCAATGCTTTTAAAAGTGAAGTTGAAAAATGTAAAAATGCCGGTATGGATGATTATATTACCAAACCTTTTGAAGAGTTTGATTTGGTAGAAACCATTTCAAGATTTACCAATAAAGAATTTAGTAATATAGATAAACCTGTTGTTGAGAGCAATGAGAAACTCTACGATTTAGAAGTTTTGCAAAAAATTAGTAGAGGGAATCCAGAATTTGTATCCAAAATGATTATAATTTTTATCGATCAAATACAGGAAATACTTCCAAAGGCAGAAGCCGCAATATATTCAGGTAACTTTTTATTGGTGAATCAACTTATTCATAAGATCAAGCCAAGTATCGAAAGTATGGGAATAGCAGGTATTAAAGATGAGATTAATACTCTGGAAAAAATTACAAAAGCACAGCCTGTAAAAGAAAAAGTCGCCCATTTATTTTTTCAAATAAAACAAACCTTGCTTATAGTTGTAGACCAGTTGCAGAAAGAAATTTTAGATTGATTTTCCAAAAATTGGAAAATTTTCTGTTTTTTGGAAAATCATATTTAGATATAAAAATGTAAATTGTTTATTTGTAAGTGTTTATGTTTTTGGCTTGACTATGGATTACCTGTTATCAGATATAAATAGGATAATATGGATAATCAACCACAATTTAAATTTTTCATAGTCGATGAGGATGTTTTTAGTGCTAATATGTACAAACAATACCTCATGAACATGAGTTTTACGGATATTACCTATTATACAAATACCAAAGATTGTATTGATAATTTACATCAAAATCCGGATATCATTTTACTGTATCATAACCTGGGGGATATTAATGGATTTAAAGTGCTTAAAAAAATTAAGGAATATAATTCTGGTATATACGTGATTATAATCTCCGGAGAAGAAAATACTAAAACTACAGTTGACGCTTTAAGGTTTGGCGCTTTTGATTATGTAATAAAAGGAAATGATATTTACGAAAAAATGAATTTAATTATAAAAAAAATCATTACTGTTAAAGAGCAATTAAAGGCAATTTATCCGGGATTTATTAAACGTTTACTCTCGATTTTTTAATACGACTTAAAGTGTCATTTTTTCAAACTATTAATCCATTAATCATAATGCAGCCTTAGATTTTGTTTGGATGATTTAAACCGTTTTATAGACAAAGAATTGTGAGGTTATATTGATTCGATAATTAAGGATTTATACATTTTTAATTATTGGACTATTTTTTTAAAATCTGGTTCATTATTTTTACAAACTCAACACAGGAAAAAGAATTAACCAAATGAAAGTAGTCCCACAATTATTATATAAACATAAAAATGTTCGAAAAATAATGGTTGACGGACTATCATGTATTGTTCATAAAACAGTTGATACAATAGATGTTAATACAGATCATTTTCTCGCTTCTCATGTTTTGTCCGTTGTACTTAAAGGTGAACTAAAGCTGGAAACATACTATGAAGGAAACAGGTATTTTGTAGCAAAAAATCAATTAGTATTTATTCCAAAAGGAAGGTATATGATTTCAGATATTATACCGAAAAATGGTGAATTTGAAGCTGTATTTTTTTTCTTTGAAGCAGAGCTCTTAAATGAATTTTTACTAATTATAAAAAAGCAAACAGAGTTGGTAGTAACGCAAGATCTTAATTTAGTACTTAAGTATACAGATAAAATTAGGGTATTTACTGATAGCATTCTGAATTTATATACGGAAACAGTCAGTAAAGAGGTTACTAAAATTAAACTTTTAGAACTGCTTTATCTTATATACAACTCTGAACAGGAAAAAGAATTTTTACAAATACTTTATTCATTAAATAATAGGAAGAAAAGAAATATTGAGGGATTAATGCTGGAAAATTTTGATAAATCATTATCGATAGAAGATTATGCATACTTAACAGGCAGAAGCGTTTCCTCTTTCAAAAGAGATTTTCAACGTCAGTTTAATACATCTCCAGGGAAATGGCTCATAAAAAAAAGGCTTGAAAAAGCAGAACATCTTTTATCTTCTACTGATCAGCCAATTCAGCAGATTTCTTTTGAAGTTGGCTACGAAAATGTATCTCATTTTGTTAGTATTTTTGGCAGACATTATGGTTTGACCCCAAAACAATTTCTTATTAAACACAGAATAAGTAAAACAATTTAACTTTTGAACTAAAAACGATAGAATTGACTTTAACTAATATTTTGCTTTTTTAGGAGCAATTATTTTTGCTTAAATTTTAAAATATAAAAAATGAGCAAGGAAAAAGAAAGTGTTAAATCGGAAGGAAATGTTAATCTGGATGGTTCAATCGTTTGGCGAAAATTAATTGGTTTTGGCGGTACCGAAAAATTTGTACCCGAACTCATTGAAAAAGTCATAGTAGAAGGTAATGGTATTGGTTCAATACGAAAAGTTTATATTAAAGGTGGGGGCGAAATAATTGAAAAGCTGACATTAGTTAATTTTGATAAAATGGAAATGAGATTTAGTATTATTTCTACACCAATGCCCATTGAAAATTATGAAGGAATCTTAATAGTAACCAACATAGATAGCGGTAAATGTTCTGTTTTATTTGAATCCGTATATGAAGTGTTTTCAGAACAAAAAGTTGAAATGAATAGTGTTATTAAAAATTTTCAAACCGTTTTTCTATCAAATTTAGATAAATAAAATATCTTACTAACTTCAATTATACACCGTCCCGTACAATTTGTTTCAATTACGTCCGCAATGCGGACGTAATTTAAAATGTCTCTTTTGTTGTCAATTGCTGTCTTAAATAAATTGGATTAAATGTTTTTTATCACTTCGTAAAGTTGCATCATGATGCTCTTGTTTTTGTTTATGTTGTATGAAAATTTTCAGTACACCATCATAAATGAGTAGTATATTATTTAGTCAATTGATATCCAATTACTGTTTTATCTAAAGTTGGTACTATCAATAAGTTTTCGTTTACAATATACTCAATGTCGGCAGTAATGATTTTTTCTTTACCCAAATCAATAATTAGTGTTTTACTCCCGTTTGAATCGATATGAAACAGTTGTCCTTGCCAGGCCCCGGACACTATATATCCGTTTTCACCATCACTAACAATACCATCTAAATTATCAATCCCATTAAAAATTTCTTGAGACTTTTTAGTCAATTTGTTTATAGCAAAAGCAGTTTGATTTTTCATATTCAGCACTAAGACATCATTTTTTGTGCACAATAATCCATTTGGTTTAGAAAGAAAATCAGATTCAAGCCATACTTTTATTTTTTCATTTGATATTTTGTAAATCTTATTATCAAAACAGTCAGAAACGTAAATATCTCCGTTTGTATCGGATGCTATATCATTAAAGAATTTGGCAGAATCAACTTTATATATTTTTTCTATTTTAGCCGTATTGGTATTAATCTGAATCACTCTGTTAATGTCTGCGACGTATAATTTGTTTTTATATAAACCCATACCTTGTGGATTATCTAAGCCGTCGATCCATTTCAACATCTCTATTTCTCCATTTGTTTTAATTCTTGAAATAAATCCATTTCCATCTTTGGCAAGGTATTCACCATTTATATTAGAGATATAAATAATCTTTTTTGAAGAATCATAAAGTGCCGATTCCGGTTTAAAAAACAGGGAATCAGATTCCCATACTTTTGTGATTTTTTGGCTAAAAACGATAACAGGAATTAATCCAACAAATAACAAGAGACTTATTTTTTTCATTATTCAATATTTAAATGGTTACACTATATTTTGTGATTACCGTTTGTTGTAGAAATTAAATCTTGCTCCTTTGATGCGAGGGTCTTAATTAAATAATTAATTCCCCATTCTAAAATCCGTAACACTTTTTTGATCCAGACTAATTTCTTCAAAAATACTTTGGGTTCCTTTATCTACAGGACATTGTGTACTAATTCCCATCCAGATGGTTGTAGGATAGTTGTTTTTATACAAACGAACCATCTGCCAGTTTTTTTTATCCAAAGAATAGTAACTCGCTACAGTACGGGTATCAGATGATATTTTCATATATATCGTTGGACTTTTGACAACATCATGATTGTTATCATCAGAAGTACCAATTGTACGAACAGTTACAACACGATGATTGCCACGCTCATCTTGCTCAAAACAGAATTTCTGATAGAAATTATCATTGACATAAATATATAAAACACCGGCATTGTATAATCCTTTCTCTGTGAATTCAGGCGTTACTTTAGAGATTAAAGTAAAAGGTTTTGTATTATCGACTTTCGACAGCAGAATAGGAGCATTATTATTGGATAATTCCCCATTGGGATCAGAAAAATAATCTTTCTTTTCGCCAGCACGAAATACTACTTTACCATTAGAATCTACTTTTGCAAGCGTATCAGCACCATTAACTGATTTAGTAAAATGAATATTAAGAAGTTTAATATCACAAGGACTGCCATTTACAAAAGCAGAGTTTGTTTTTGTATTGTTTTTTGAAGTTACAGCAGCTGCTTCTTTTTGATTATTGTTCCCGCAACTTGTTAACAAAGTTAATCCCGATAAAATGTACAAACCATAAATTTTTGATTTCATAAAATGTTTTTTTAATAGAAAAATTATATTTTAGTTAATCAAAAATACCACTGCTTGCTAAAAGCTGCAATACGTAAAATTAACCATTTTAAGTTCCATTTATGTCAAATATATCCGTTGAGAATCAATTATCAGCTACTTTATTAGAACAAGCATTTTCGATAGAAGAATGCAATGATATAGAAACATTCAAACAATTAGTAGCAGGTTATGTGAGCCTTGATCAGTGTGTGGCAGTATTGTCTGATTTCCAGGCAGATTGTAGTTATATTTATGCCGGTAATTTCGGGAAAGTATTTGGATTACCTTCTGAAAACTCCGTTATTGATTCTGCTTTTGAAGAGTGTATCTTTACCAAAATTCATCCGGATGATTTAATTGAACGTCATATATTAGAATTAAATTATTTTCAATACCTCAAAAGTCTGCCTTATCAGGACAGTCATAAATACAGTACATCAAGCAGGATACGAACTAAAAATACAATCGAGAACTGTGCTTATATCAACCACAGGACAATTTACTTAAAAAGTTTCAGCAACGGGAGTGTCTGGTTAGCCTTATGTCTTTATGCACCTTCAGCAGACATTCATCCCCGCTTGGGAATTGACGGTAAAATAGTGAATATTGAAACCGGTGAGGTTATTGCGATCGAAAAATACAAGCATTACCAGCAAACATTACTATCTAAAAGAGAACTGGAAATCCTGACGCATGTCGCTAAAGGAAGTAATAGTTTGCAAATTGCAACACAGCTCAATATTTCAGTTTATACTGTTCGTCGCCACAGGCAAAATATAATAGAGAAAATGAAAGTAGCCAATACCACCGAAGCTGTAAAAACGGCAATGATTATGGGAATTATTTCTATTTAAGGAAAACTATTTTTAATGGAGATTGATTCGGATACATCCGATGCTTTTGGCTTGGCTTGCTTTTATAACCATCGCCTACTGATTTAAAAAGACAAATTTAAGTAAGTAACTTTCTCTTTCCGAATAATAAGAATAAGAAACTTTTCATTCTTTGGTCAAGCGAAGAGCGCAAAATAGAAAATGCCTTGGTTATTTGTGCTTCAACAGTTTTTATGGAAACCTCAAGATGTTCTGCGATTTCGATATTGGTTAAACCTTCTTTTTTACTTAAAATAAAAACCTCTTTGCATTTTGGAGGCAGGTTTTGAATTTCTTTATTGACTACATTTATCATACGCTGCAAAGACTCTGAATCATCGTCTGAAACAATCGAATTTAAAGCATCGTAATATGATTTTTCTAAAGAGAATAAAGACTGATTTTTGCGATACAAATCTATAAATTCATTGTATACTAATTTGTACAGAAAGCTTTTTACGGCATGATCTGACTTTAATCGAGTGCGTTGTTCCCAAACTTTGATAAATACATTCTGCACAATATCCTCGGCACTATAAACATTCTTTACAAGGCTGTTTGCATATAGACAAAGTTTATGATGATACGTATCAATGAGGTAAGCATAGGCTTGTTCATCTCCGTTTCTTAGAGATTCAATTAGTACATCGTTTTGGTTGTAATCCTCGCTTTTCATGGAAACAAATATATAAATTTATAGTTTTTATGGTCTAAATCGTTAGTCTTTTCGTTAAAAATGCCTTTTTTTTCTGTTTTTCATTGAATTTTATTACAAATAGAAAACGATTTAAAATCGCAAAGATATAGTAATTTGTTTATTAATTATATGTAATTAATAGAGTTATTGTCTTTTTTGTATTGAAAGAAAAATATTTCAAATAATAAAAAAAACAGCAAAATGAAAAAAAGATTATCAAATTGTTAGGGTTTTGTTTTTTAGCTTCGTAATAATATTAAAAAAGAATAAAATGACAGAGAAAAAGTCAGAGCGACTAATTGTGAAATTTATCACAAATCAGGCAAGTCAGCAGGAAATAGAAACCTTGACTGAATGGCTGAAAGAAGAAGAAAATCAAGTTGTATTTAAGGATTTTGTAAAAACCAATTATGCAATAGATTCTGCCATGAATAACTTTGATTCTACTGAAGTAAAAAGAATACTATCAGAAAGAATTCAAAAAGAAAATAATGTTTTTTATAAAAGAAGATTTTCATCCTATTATAAATATGCGGCTATTTTAGTTTTGGCTTTAGGAAGCTTTTATTTCTATAAAAATTCAAATGCATTTCATTCAAAACAAAATGTTGTAGTGCCAAGACAAGATGAAATTGTTTTACAATTAGATAACGAATCAGTACAAACCATTGATACATCAGAAGCACGAAATGTGACTGATAAATACGGAAATATAATTGGAAAACAGGAGAAAAACAGGTTGGTGTATTCAAATAATTATTCCAATGGAGAATTGGTTTATAATACCTTGAGAATTCCATACGGTAAAAAATTCGAAGTGCAATTATCAGACGGAACCGTGGTGCATTTGAATGCCGGAACTTCATTGCGATATCCAATTCAGTTTTTGAAAAATCAAAGCCGCCAGGTTTATTTAATTGGAGAAGCTTATTTTGAAGTAGCAAAAGACAAAGCACACCCTTTTACGGTAAATACGCAAGAGGTAAATGTGGAAGTTTTAGGAACTAAGTTTAATGTGAATTCCTATACCGAAGAGGTAAGTACAGATGTCGTTTTGGTTGAAGGAAAAGTGTCACTTTACAAAGACAAAAAAGCAACCGATAATCAAGTGTATTTAACACCGGGATTAAAAGGTTCATCAGTAAGAGGACAACAAAAAATTACAACAGAAAGCGTCAATACAGATTATTATACGGCTTGGGTAAAAGGAAGTCTGGTTTTTAAAAATGCTTCATTTAATGATATTATCAAAAAACTTGAGCGTCATTATAATGTGACTTTTATCAATAAAAATAAAGTACTTGGAAGAGAAATTTTCAACGCCCGTTTTGATAATGAACCCATAGAAGTTGTTTTGAAATATTTCAGTGATAGTTATGCGATTGATTATGTGATCGATGAGGATAAGATTACTATTAAGTAGAAGGTATAATTGGGTAAGAAAATAGAATAAAGAAAATAGAATAAAGAAAATAGAATAAAGAAAATAGAATAAAGAAAATAGAATAAAGAAAATAGAATAAAGAAATATAATTTAAAATTAAAAATGCCTATGTAAAAAACGTTCAGAAAAAAATGGATCGTTATTTAAAAAAAAAACCGGAAAATGCGCCAACATTTCCCGGTAGAATAAAATGCGATCAGTTAACCTAACCAACCACAAATAAAAACATTTAAAAGTATGAAAAAAGTATTGAACAAAATCAGGTTCGACAAGCCTTTTTTGAAATTTGATTTGAAGATGAAATTGACTACATTATTTTTATTAACCACTTTGACAGTGATGCAAGCGGGAGTAAGCTACTCGCAAAAAGCAAAAATGTCATTTAATGCCAGTGATATGACCGTTGGGAAAATAATTGAAAAAATTGAATATACCACCGATTATAGATTTGTTTACAATGTAAGATCAGTTGATTTAGATCGAAAAATAGACGTCAGACTAAACGATGTATCTATAGAAACGATTCTAAATGCGATTTTTAATAATACAGGAACTGATTTTAAAATTTCAGGAACACATATTATTTTAACACCTAAAAAAGCTCCGGTAGAAAAACCAGTTGTACTGCAAAAAGTAGTAGAAGATTTTATTGTAAAAGGTAAAGTGACGGATGAAAAGGGCGTTCCATTAGTTGGTGCCGCTGTTTCAGACAATGGTTCAGGCAGAGGTGTACAGACGGACTTTAATGGAGAATTTCAAATTATTGCTGTTAGCAAAGAAACTACTTTAGCTTTTGCATATCTGGGATTTGTAAGACAAGAAATAAAAGTAGCCGGCAGAAGCGTTATTAATGTTGTCCTTAAAGAAGATACACTTGAACTAGGCGAAGTTGTGTTAACTACAGGTTATCAAAATATCTCGACAGAACAAGCCACGGGATCTTTCTCTAATTTAAAAGCAAAAGATTTTCAAGAACAGCGATTAAGTAGTTTAGACAAAATTTTAGAGGGACGTATTGTTGGATATCAGGATGGTAAAATTCGAGGTACAACCTCTATGAATGGTTTAACCACTCCATTATATGTAATTGACGGTTTCCCAATAGAGAACACAAAATATAATCAGTATTATAGTTTAGAAGAAAATCTTCCAAACTTAAATTTAGAAGATATTGAAACTATTACAGTTTTAAAAGATGCAGCAGCGTCGTCTATTTATGGTGCACGTGCAGCAAATGGTGTTGTAGTAATTACCACTAAAAAAGCCAAAGCCGGAAAAACTAATATTTCGTTTTCAAGCAATTTAACCGTAACTCCATATAGAAATTACACCGGAAATCTTACAGATGCAGGTGATATTATTGGTCTGGAAAAAGGCTGGGCAGATGCAAATCCAAGTTTAAAAGGTGCAAATGCAAGTACTTATGCAAAATCATTGTTGCAAAATGCAGTATTTACCAGTCAGGGAATGCAGACTCTTTTAAATGGTTATGCAGGAAATATTTCTCAAACGGATATGAATAATCGCTTAAATCAACTGGGCTCGCAAGGATACAGATATTATGATGATATTGCCAAATATGCAAAACGCGACCAATATTTTATTCAGCATAATGTAAGTTTAGGCAAAGCAACTGAATCGAATACTTTTAATGCTTCGTTGACTTATAAAGGAAATAAATTTGAAGACCGTTATTCTGATAATCAATCTGTTGGAATTAATTTGAAAAATTCAACTGATATTACAAGCTGGTTGTCTTTAGATTTAGGTGCTTATATCAATTATGGAGAAAGTAATACACAAACTTACGATCCTCTTACTCAGAAAGATTATAAGACTCAGATGTACAATCAATTAGTGAATAACGACGGATCAAATTTTACTTCTACAGCGGCATCCCGATACAATAATTTCACGCTTCAATCCATGAAGACTTACGGTCTTTATAACATGGATATTACGCCAATGGATGAATTAGGGCGAAATGTAAATGAGACTAAAAACTTCCTAAACAGGACTTTTGCAAAGTTTAATGTAAAATTCAGTAAAGCATTTACATACAATGCAATGTTTCAATACGAATATGGTGTAGATCGTGGTAGTTTATTGAGAGATAAAGAATCTTATAGTGTTAGATCTCAGGTAAATAGTTTGGTAACCATTTCTCCTTCAAATACTGCAGTTTATAATTTGCCATATGGTGACATTTTAAAAGAAACAAATCAATTTTCTAATGCTTACAACTTCCGTCAGCAATTAAATTTTGATCAGACTTTTAATAAAGTACACGATGTAACTGCAATTGCAGGTATGGAGATTCGTCATTCAAAAATAGAATATGGTGACAATACCCGTTATGGCTGGGATGAGCAAACCTTGTCATTTACCCCAGTAAATCAGGCAGATTTGCTAAAAGTTTACGGATCTGTTTTTGGAGGCTATATGGGATTAAATGATTTCTCTGCAAATCGTGAATTGGTAAACCGTTATGTTTCTTTTTACACAACTGGGGGTTATACTTATGATAGAAGATATTCATTAACAGGAAGTTTGCGTTGGGATCGTTCTAACCTTTGGGGAACAAACAATAAATATCAAAATAAACCAACGTGGTCTACAGGAGCAGCGTGGAATATTGATAAAGAATCATTCTTTGCAGTCGATTGGATAAACTCACTTAAACTTCGTGCTTCATATGGTATTGGAGGAAATGTTGCCAAAGATGCAGCGCCTTATTTAACAGCTTCTTATTATGCTAACCCAAATGTAGGAGGAAATCAGGGTTATGTTAATTCAAGACCAAATCCGGAATTATCCTGGGAAAAAACAACAACAACGAATATTGGTGTCGATTTTTCATTCTTCAAAAATAGATTAAGCGGAACTTTTGATGTTTACAACAAAAAAGGACAGGATTTATTAGCAAACAGTAACGGAATCCCAACAGAAGGATTTGGTTATTCTACCTATAAAATAAACAATGGAGAAATGACCAATAAAGGTGTTGAAGCTACTTTAAGAGGAACTATCGTAAAAACAGCTTTTTTCTCTTGGGATGCTTCAGTGCTATATGCCTATAATAAAAACAAAGTCGATTACGTAAAAGTTGAAGCTCCTGTTTATTATCTGCAGTTAGATGTTCCATATGCGTATCCTAAAGTTGGTAATAATTACAATACAATTTATGGTTACGAATGGGCAGGTTTAACTGATAAAGGTTTGCCTCAGGTTTATAATGCAAAAGGCGAAAAAGTAATTTATAATCCGGCAGATTTAAATGCAATTCATGATTATGGTTCAACCGTTCCTACACACAGCGGATCATTTCATACGGCTGTAAACTACAAGAATTTCTCACTTTCGGCATTGTTTATCTATGAGTTAGGACATAAAATTAGAAATACATTTTTACCAATGTTAGAGAATAATTATTCGGCTGGAATAGGTAGTTATGTAACAGATATTACAACTGTAAATAAAAATATCGAAAACCGTTGGCAAAAACCAGGCGACGAAGCTTTTACAAATATTCCTCGCGCGGTTTACGAGTACGAAGCCGATTTTACATCAGATTCTCGTGACATTTATCGTTATGCAGATATCAATATTCTTGATGCCTCAAATATCAGATTAAGCAATATTTCTCTTGCTTATAATTTGCCTTCGTCTGTTATAAAAAGAGTAAAATTACAAGATGTTCGCTTCAATCTGAATGCAGAGAATGTCTATACTTTCGCTAAAAGCAGAGATGCTAAATTCCTTTTAAATGGCTTTCAATCTCCAAGTTTAGTTTTTGGTGTAAACATTAACTTCTAATTTAAAAAAACTACACTATGAAAAATATATATATAAATATACTTTGCATTTTAGCACTAGGATTGGTTTTAGCTTCTTGCTCCAACTATTTAGATGATGCGCCAAAAGGATCTAAAATCCCAACAACATTGGCAGATTATGAAGCTTTTCTTCGCGATGAATACACCAATCAAAGCGTAGATATTGCACAAGCTTCGACTTTGATCAACGATAAGTTTATCGATATTGCAACTCTTGCAGCGCAGCGTTTGACAAAAGCCAACTATATGTGGGATGAATCTGCAGATCGTATCCAGTTAAACCAAGCAGACGAAAGACAATATTATGGACAATATGCCGGAATTTCGACCTTTAATTTGATTATTGCAAATGCTTTAACAACAACAGAAGCAACAGAAGATCAAAAAAGAGCAGTTTGGGCAGAAGCAAAAATTTTACGTGCAATGTCGTACTATAACTTAGTTAATTTTTATACAGATACTTATGTGGCTTCAACTGCAAAAACAAAATTGTCTGTGCCTTTAATTACAAGTGCCGATATTAATGCGCCAAGCAAACAAGTGACCATTCAGGAATTGTATGATTTTATTTTGAACGATGTAAAAGATGCATTGCCTTATTTACCAAAAGTTTCTCAAACAGCTTTGCATCCAAATTTAGGAGCAGGTTATGCATTTTATTCCCGCGTTTATTTGCAAATGAATAATTATACAGAAGCCTTGAAATACGCTGATTTGGCTTTGGCCGAAAATAATAAACTGTACGATTGGGTTGCTTATTACAATGCTAATAAAGCGATAATTGATATTCCTAATTCTTATACTGCAACGCCATCTCCAATGGGATATGACTATGTTGAGAATTACACATACCGTCATGGCGAAAGAACCTATTTGTCTACAGAATACAGTATTCCGGTAGAACGCGCACAACGTTTTGAAGCTGGAGATGTTCGTTTTAAATCCCGTTGGAAACTGAGAACAGTTGGTGCCGATACGTATTACAGAAGAACCTTGTCAGGAATGTTTAATTATGGCGGAATCACAACTGTAGAAGTTTATTTGATTAAAGCAGAATGTCTGGCTCGTGCAGGACAAATCAGTGATGCATTAGACGTTTTAAATAAAGTACGTAAAACGCGTATTGAACCATCTGCTTATCAGGATATTGTAACTGCAGATAAAACAGTTGCCCTAAACGCTATTTTCAAAACGAAGTATAATGAACTTATCCTGACCATTATTCCTTTTGCAGATGCACGTCGTTTAAATGCTGAAGGCACATATAAATTGAGTTTGTCAAAAACTGCTGGTGGAGTAAATTACGCATTAGCAACAGATTCTCATTTATGGACAATGCCATTTCCTCAAGGAGCTACAAAAAATCCAGGAAACGGAACTATAACTCAAAACGTAGCAAAATAAAAACTTTAAAGCTTCCTGATTAGGACTTTCGAAAAGGAAGCTTTTATTTAAAATATCAATCAAAAAAATGAATACAATTAAATTTAAAGTAATTGGATTATGCATCTGTTTATTTGCATTTTCCAACAACACTCAGGCGCAAAAGAAAAAGCCTGTAATTGCAGCGGCAACCTCTTATAATCTTGAGGGAAATATAAAAGGACTTGAAGACGGAACAACTATAAAATTAATTCCCGGAGCAACACATTCATCGGAGTCTGCAGTTGCTGAAACTACTATTAAAGACGGTAAATTTACTTTTGCAGGAAAATTAAATGAACCTCGTTTGTTTTATCTTGAGTTTGGCAAAAACAAAGGATATATTGCGATTTTAGTCGAAAATTCTAAAATAAAATTAACAGCAGATGCTGAAGTTTCAAAACAGGAAGATGAGAGAATTACTTTTAAAAACGAAGTGATTACAGGTTCTAAATCGAACGATTATTACAAAAAGCAAACTGCATTTAAAGAAGAATTAAACAAAGATTACCAAGACTATCATAAAGGAACCGAAGAGCTTTCAAAATCATATTCTAAAGCCAGGACAACAGGTGATAAAAAAGTAATGGACTCTATTGGTAATACACCAGAATGGAAAACTTTTGAAGCAAAAGAAAAAGCATTTTTCACAAAAGTACAGTCAAGTTCTGAGGATTTAATTTCCAGGCACAAAGCAACTTGGTGGGGACCTTTTTTTATGATGACCCAGTACAGTTATTTTACTCCGGATCAAAAGCCAGTTTTTGAGCAATTTTCACAAGAGGCTAAAAAGAGTTACTATGGACAATTGGTAGATAAAGATTTAAATCCAAAATCTTTAATTGGGAGCAGTATTGCCAATTTCAAACTAAACGATAAAGATGGTAAACCGCTAAGCGTAAAAGAAATTGTTGCAGAAAAAAAATACATTTTAATTGATTTTTGGGCATCGTGGTGCGCACCTTGCCGTAAAGAAATTCCAAATTTGAAAACCGCATACGCCAATTATGCTGAAAAAGGATTTGAAGTTTTGAGTATTTCCATTGATAAAGATCAAAAAGCGTGGCTTAAAGCTTTAGGGCAGGAAAATATGCAATGGCATAATCTTTTAGATGATAATAAAGTGAGTAATGCATTTAATGTTAAAACAATTCCGGCTACTTATTTAGTAGATAGTAAAGGTATTATAATAGGTGATAATTTAAGAGGTGCAGCATTAGAAGAAAAATTAAAAGAATTATTCAAATCGTAATTAGCAATTAAAAATTTAAAACACGAAGATTTACATAGCGATGTGAATTTAAAGCTATAGAAAGCCTTTTTAAGTTTTCTATAGCCAGATTACTAGGTGTTTTTAAAAAAAATCCACAGACTTTAAAAAATAAAAAAATAGCAATATGAAAAATACAATCTTTAAATCGGGTTTAGTGGCATTGGCGCTTATAACCACAATTACCTCTTGTTCTAAAAAAGAAGGTTTTACAATCAACGGTACCATTGCCGGATTAGATAAAGGAATGGTTTATCTGGAAAAGACAGATGAAAAAGGCGACAAAAAAATAACAGACTCAGCACAAATAGTAGGCGGAGCCTTTGCATTTGAAGGGAAAGCTGAAGAACCTTTGTTATATAGTATTAAATTGAAAGGACAGGAGTATGGTATTTTTCTTTTATTAGATAACGAGGAAATTAAAATCGAAGCTAAAAAAGATTCTATTTACAAAGCTAAAATTACCGGAGCGACTCAAAACGAAATTTATCGATCTTATTATGATAATGAATTCAAAGAAATACAAAAAATAGCTGGTCCGATTTATAAATTATCTGACTCATTACAACAAAATGGCAAAGTAAAATTAACTACGGAACAACAAACCATGATGGACAAAAAGTGGAAAGACCTTTCTGCTTTTGCTGATGGTTTAACAGATAAATATATCATAAAGAATAAAGATAAAATTGGCGCAGCTTTAGTAATCAGCGATCGTATTGTATCATACGGAACGCCTGAACAATTGAAAAAATACTACGCTGTTTTGTCTCCTGAGATTCAAAAATCATTTTACGGAAAACAATTAAAAGCAACAATCGATCTTAATGAGAAAACTGCAATCGGGGCAATGGCTCCTGAATTTTCGCAAATAGATGTTAACGGAAAAGAGATTAAATTATCAGATTATAAGGGGAAATATGTTCTTGTTGACTTCTGGGCAAGCTGGTGTGGACCATGCCGAAAAGAAAATCCAAACGTAGTTTTGGCTTACAAAACATATCACGAGAAAGGATTTAATGTTTTAGGAGTTTCATTGGATGATAAAAAGAAGCTTTGGGAAAAAGCAATCGAAAAAGACGGCTTAACCTGGACACACGTTTCAGACTTAAAAGGATGGAAAAATGATGTTGCCGTTTTATATGGTGTAAAACTAGTACCAACAAATTATTTGATTGGTCCTGACGGAAAAATCATAGCTAAAAACCTTAGAGAAGCAGAACTTCAATCTAAATTGAAAGAGATTTTCAGTAAATCATAATAAATCCTCAACGCATAGAAACTTAGTTTTTAGTTTAAATTAAAAATTAAAAAGAACTCTGACAAAGCATTGCTATGTTTGTTTAAACAAGTGAAGCGCTTTTTTTAGGTCTGTAATAGCTATTTTTCTATGCGTTAAAATTATTTAATCCCAATTACAAAAAATGAAAAAGTATATCTTTCTGGGCTATTGCTCACTAGCTTTCTGTACCCTAATTTCAGCGCAAAGTAAATCTGTTAACTTTAAGAAAATAAAAGAGTTAGGTGGAATTGAAGAGTATTTGTACCAGCCCAACGGGATGAATGTTTTGCTCTTGCAGGACAACGCCTCGCCGGTTGCAACGGTGCAAATTGTCTATCGTGTGGGTTCTAAAAATGAAGTTTTAGGAAACACAGGATCAACGCATCTTTTAGAGCATTTGATGTTCAAAGGAACAGCGACTTTCAACAAAAAGAAAGGAAGCAGCATTACTGATGTCCTGCAAAATACCGGAGCACAATTAAATGCTACAACCTGGTACGATCGTACCAACTATTTTGAAACCCTGCCAAGTGATAAAATTGGTTTAGCGTTACAAATTGAAGCAGACAGAATGCGAAATTCGTTATTATTAAAAGAAGATAAAGAAGCTGAAATGACAGTGGTCCGTAACGAATTCGAGCGTGGCGAAAACGACCCGAACAGTTTGTTAGATAAGGAAATCTGGGCAGCAGCTTATATTGCGCATCCGTACCATCATTCGACCATTGGATGGAAATCAGATATAGAAAAAGCACCAATCGAAGTATTACGTAATTTCTACAATACCTATTATTGGCCTGATAATGCAACTTTAACTATTATTGGAGATTTCAAAAAAGAAAATATATTCGAATTAATCGAGCAGTATTTCGGTAAAATTACCAAAGCACCAAAGGTTATACCACAGCCGTATACAGAAGAGCCTCAGCAATATGGGCCTCGTAAAATAGTGGTGAAAAAAAACGGAGAATTAGGTGTTGTGAACAAAGCCTATAAAATTCCCGGAGCTTTGCATGAAGATTTACCGGCTTTGAATATTTTAGGCGAAATCATTGGTTCCGGACCATCAGCGATTTTAAATAAAATCTTTGTAGATACCCGTTTGGGAATTTACACTTATGCGAGTGCTACAAATTTTAAAGAAGTTGGACTCTTTACAATTGGAGTTGGTTTTCCAACCACTTCTAAACATGAAGATATTGACACGAAAATAAGCGAAGTGGTCGCTAAAATTCAGAAAGAAGGCGTGACTCAGGATGAGGTAAATCGTGTTGTGGCCAAAATCAGCGCACAAACTATTTTAGCTCGTGACGGTTCGGGAGTTATTGCATCTGAATTGAACGAAGCCATTGCGGCCGGAGATTGGACGGATTATATTACAGGAGTAGAGAGATTGAAGAAAGTTACTCCTGCAGATGTTTTGCGTGTCGCTCAAAAATATTTAGTTGAAGACCAAAGTACGACCGG
Source organism: Flavobacterium sp. ov086 (assembly GCF_900187965.1). Classification (GTDB taxonomy): domain Bacteria; phylum Bacteroidota; class Bacteroidia; order Flavobacteriales; family Flavobacteriaceae; genus Flavobacterium. Next base: position 255,169 of record NZ_FZNL01000002.1, read on the forward strand.
GTATTTTATTCCCAAGCAAGCTGGTGCACAAAATAAAGATGCGGCTCAAGCCAATAACTTTATGCCTGAAAATGGACCTTTTTATTACAGAGATCCAAAACACGGAGACGATCACCAAGAAACTGCTGAATCCATTTCATCAGAACAAACAAATAGTAAGAAAGTAATAGTAGGCGAGAATGTAATCGAAAAAACAGCTTCGGGGTATAAAAGAGAAAAAGTAGCAGGAATTGATGTGGTTTCAGTTAAAACTTCGGCTAAGGATTTCGTGACCGTTGCAGCAAGTATTTCATTAGGAAACTATGCAAACGAAACAAAAAACACAATCATTTCGTCATTAACGGCATCTCTGTTATCTAAAGGAACAACACTTAATGACAAGTTTAAATTCTCTGAAAAACTACAAAAATTAGGCGTAAACATCAATATAGGTGCTTCAAATACAAAAATCAATATTGGTTTTAAGTGTTTGAAAAAAGATCTGGATCAGGTAATTATTCTTTTAGCAGAAGAATTACGTTCACCATTATTTGATACAAAAGAATTTGAGAATTTAAAGCAACAATTCATCGGAAACACACAACAAAGTTTAAATGATCCAAACGAGAGAGGAAGTATTGCTTTGTCGCAGGCTATTTATCCAAAAGCAAATCCAAATTACAGTTTGAGTGTTGAAGAAGATTTAGCCAACATTAAAAATGCAACTCTGGATGAGGTTAAAGCTTTTCATAAAAAATACTTTGGACCGGCATCGATGCACTTGGTAATTGTGGGAGATACTGAAGGAGCGAACTTAAAGGCATCCTTAGAGAAATCATTCAAAAACTGGAGCGGTGGAGTTGTAGAAAACATGAAGATTGAAGAAGCTGTGAAATCGTCCTCAAAAACAGAAGTCATTACCATTGCTGAAAAACCAAGCGCCGAATTATTCATCGGACAATACACAGGTTTAAAAAGAGCAGATGCGGATTATATTCCGTTTTATATTGCCAATTATACTTTAGGTGCTGGTTTTGCTGGCCGTTTGATGCAGACGGTTCGTGATAATGATGGTTTAACTTATAATATTTCATCCGGTTTGGGAGGCAATATTGCGACTGGAGGTTATTGGTTTGTTAATGCATCATTTAATCCAACTTTATTTCAAAAAGGATTGGATGCCACTATGGTTCAGGTTAAAAAATGGGTAAATGACGGAATAACTTTAGAGGAATTAGAAAACAAGAAAACCAATTTAATTGGAAGTTTTAAAGTTGGAATGTCTACTACAAACGGAATGACCAGAACGATTTTAAGTTTTGTAGAAAGAGGTTTGGAACCAAATTATATAGAACAATATCCAAGAGATATAGAAAAAGCAACACTTGAACAAGTTAATAATGCGATTAAAAAATACATTCAGCTGGATAAAATGATTGTTATAAAAGCTGGTTCACTTGATAAGGACGGTAATCCTTTACAATAAATTTTAATAGTCGTCTTTCATCATTTTTATTTGGAATTGAATTAGTTATTATTTCTGTGAAAGACCTTAAAGAGCTGTTTGCCGACAGCTCTTTTTTTAAAATATCAAATCAAAAAAAATGAAAAATATCATAATTACCATAATGCTGCTGGTGAGTGTCAGCATGTTTGGACAAATGTATAATCCAGTTAAATGGACAACTTCTGTAGAAAAAATTACAGAAAAAGAATATCTGCTTAAAGCGGAAGCCAAGATACAATCAGGTTGGCATTTATATGGGCAATATATTGAAGAAGGCGGACCATCGCCAACAGCTTTTACTTTTAAAAATGAAAAGAAAAACTTTGAATTAGTAGGTAAAACAACTGAGGAAAAGGGACATGAAGTAGTGGATAAAATCTTCAATATGAAAATTAAATATTTTGAAGATAAAGCAATTTTCACGCAAAAAATAAAACTTAATTCAGAGAGTAGTGCAAACATTTCTGCTGAGGTTGAATTTATGGTTTGTGATGACAGTAATTGTTTGCCGCCCTCATCAGAAGAATTATCATTTAAATTCCCAAATGCAAAACAAATGGGTTCCGCTGAAGTAAATGCTGTTCCAAAAGATTCATTAAAAGAGGAGAAAGTAATTGTTGCTACGGAAAAAAAAGCAGAAATAGAAGCTGGAAACCCAATCAAAAAAAATGAATCAAGAGGATTGCTGAGCATCTTTATAATTGCTTTTTTATCTGGTTTTGCGGCTTTGTTGACACCTTGTGTTTTCCCGATGATTCCAATGACAGTAAGTTATTTTACAAAGCAAAGCAAAACCAAGACTGCCGGAATTAGAAATGCTTTGATTTACGGATTTTCAATCATAATTATTTACGTTTTATTGGGATCGATTGTAACAGCTATTTTTGGTGCTGATTCCTTAAATGCCTTGTCAACAAACATTTGGTTCAATTTGATATTCTTTGTTTTATTGGTTGTATTTGCTTGTTCTTTTTTAGGTGCATTCGAAATTATGCTGCCAAATGCATTGGCAAACAAAGTTGATTCACAAGCAGACAGAGGAGGGTTGATTGGAATTTTCTTTATGGCTTTGGCTTTGGCAATTGTTTCGTTTTCTTGTACCGGACCTATTGTGGGGACTTTATTGGTTGAAGCTGCTTCAAAAGGAGGTATTGCACCAATTGTTGGAATGTTAGGATTTTCAACCGCGATTGCATTACCATTTTCTTTATTTGCCGCTTTTCCTGGCTGGTTAAATGCGCTTCCAAAATCTGGTGGCTGGTTGAATACTGTAAAAGTCGTTTTAGGATTTTTAGAATTGGCTTTAGCGTTTAAATTTTTATCTAATGCTGATTTGGTTTTGCAATTACATTGGTTGGAAAGAGAAGTTTTCTTAACGATTTGGATTGCTGTTTTCGGAACATTGGCTTTTTATTTATTCGGAAAAATTACATTGCCGCATGACTCTCCTTTAAATCACATTTCAGTTGGAAGACTCAGTTTTGGCTTGTTGGTTTTGAGTTTTACGATTTATTTGATTCCGGGATTATGGGGCGCACCTTTAAAATTAATCAGCGGATTTGCCCCACCAATGCAATACAGTGAATCGCCTTACGGTGTTGGTTTTTCCAAGAATTCCGGAACAGGAAGCGTGTCGGTTTTGCCTGAAGGAGCTGAATTTGGGCCGCAGGATATCATCACTTTCCACGATTATGATAAAGGAATGGAATTCGCTAAAAAAATGGGAAAACCAGTTTTATTAGACTTTACCGGATATGCTTGTGTGAATTGTCGAAAAATGGAAGAATTGGTTTGGTCGGATCCAAAAATTTTGGGAGTTTTAAAAAATGATGTGGTTTTGATTTCATTATATGTAGATGACAAAAAAGACTTGCCTGAAAAGGAGCAATATGTTTCTGAAACAACAGGTAAAAAGATTAAGACCATTGGGAACAAATGGAGCGATTTACAAATCAAAACCTACAAAGCCAACGCTCAGCCATTTTATGTAATTGTAGATCATAACAGCACTAATTTGGCAGAACCCTCTGCTTATAATCCGGATATTGAGAACTATTACAATTGGTTGAATTCGGGAATCAGGAATTTTAAAAAATAAGTTTTTTAAAAAGAGAACAATGGAAACTATTTTAGATAAAACAAAAGTAACGCAATTGGAGCAGTATTTTTCTAAATTTAGAGCAAATACAATTGGTGTTAATCATACATTTGAATCGGTTTACGGAAAGCAAAAATTATTATACGCAGATTGGATTGCCAGCGGAAGATTATACCATCCGATCGAAGATATTATGCTCCATAAAATAGGACCGATGATTGCCAATACGCATTCGTTTTCAAGCGAAACAGGCAAAGCTTCTACTTATGGGTATCAACATGCAAGAGACCTGATTAAAAAGCATGTAAATGCTAATGAACAGGATTGTCTGGTTACAACCGGAACAGGAATGACAGCTGCTTTATCAAAACTACAGCGTATTATGGGACTTCGTTCTCTGGATAATATTTACAATATAAAGCTGAAATTTGATGATGAAAGACCGGTAGTTTTTATTACCCATATGGAGCATCATTCCAATCAGGTTCCTTGGTATGAAACCATTGCCGATGTAGTGGTTTTGCCAGCTGATAAAAACAATTTGGCTGATCCGAAGATATTGTCACAAGAACTTAAAAAATACACGAATCGAAGTTTGAAAATTGGCTCATTTACGGCTTGTTCCAATGTGACTGGAATTATTACACCCTATCACGAATTGGCTAAAATAATGCACCAACATGAAGGGTATTGTTTTGTTGATTTTGCTGCTTCGGCGCCTTATGTTTCTATTGATATGCATCCCAAGGATCCAGAGGAAAAATTAGATGCGATTTTCTTTTCTCCACATAAATTTTTGGGAGGTCCGGGAACTTGTGGTGTTTTGGTTTTTAATGAAAAATTGTACCAGTCTAATTTTCCTGATAATCCCGGAGGAGGAAATGTAAAATGTACAAATCCTTGGGGAGGTTATCATTACAGTGATGCTATCGAAATAAAAGAAGATGGTGGTACTCCTGGTTTTTTGCAAGTGATGAGAACGGCTCTATGTTTAGAATTAAAAGAGCAAATGGGTATTGAAAACATGAAAAACAGAGAAAAAGAACTCTTAGGGCTTTGTTATTCAGAACTTCAAAAGATTGAAGGTTTATCTCTTTTAGGAGATTTAAATACCGAGAGAATTGGCTGCGTTTCTTTTACCATTGAAAATATACATTACAATTTAATCGTCCGGATTTTAAACGATCGTTTCGGAATTCAGGTCCGTGGGGGCTGGTCATGTGCTAGTACCTATGCGCATTATTTGTTTGAGATTGATCAAGAAAAATCGGCTACCATTACAAAGGGAATTCTTGAGAAGAATTTAACTGATAAACCTGGCTGGGTGCGTATATCATTACATCCAACAATGACCAATGAAGAACTTTTGTTTATTTGTGATGCAATACAAAAAGTAGCTTCTTCTTATCAAGAATGGCAAGAGGCATATCAGTATAATCGATCTAATAATGAATTTGAAAGTATTCATAAAGAGAGTTCGATAGCTGAGCAGGTAAAATTTTGGTTTTGTTTAGATTAATGCACTTAATTTAGAGCTATTTTGTTCTGGACTCCATAACTTAGAAACCTTCAAAGTCGCATGATTTTGGAGGTTTTTTTTAGTTTGAAAACTAAAGCTATCTTTTTATAACCTTGATAAACTCTTAAACTAACCGGATTAAAAACTATTAAGTTTTACAGCTAAACTTTTTAAATCTTGTTCAAGAGAACGGACGGTTGCCTGTAGTTCATTTAGCATATTAGCTCTTGAATGTAAATCATCCGCAGTATAGATTCCGCCGTCATCAAAAAAAAGCTTTTGCGTTTCAGCATCCATTTTTCCGTCAAAATTGTATTGCAACCACCTGTTTTTTATACTTTCCTGCAGGTCATTTTCTCCGGAATTACTAAATTGTTTTTCGTTTAGAATGGTCCAGATTGAGTTAGGATATGCCTGGTTTGAATTATCATTGTACCAAATATTACCTAAGAGGTTCCTTTGAAGTTTTAGATCAATTTTTTTACCTTTTGGAGAAATAGTCAACGCTCCCAATCCAGCACTTAGCAATCCGCCACTCACCCCAATGATATTACTGGCATTATTGTTTTTTATCAAAACGGTTGCCACAGTAGTCAGCGCTCCTAAAGTAACTGAAGCTACTGTTAGATTTTTTGTCTTTTTATTATTGATGTTGTCAATAAAATCAGCTAATTTATTGATGCGTTCACCATTACAGTCTAATTCTGAGGCTAATGCATTTATTTCTATGCTCGTAAGTATTAGGCGGTCAGTAATTTTTTGTTTTAAAACTAACCTTTTTAAGGTATCTTTTTTTATTTGAAGATACTCCGCTAAATAAGTTTCAAGTCCAATAGCTTTGCTCACTAAGATATCATGCTTTGATAAATTGGTTTCTAAAATACTATCTTGTTTGGGAACTTTATGTTCTGAATTTTTAAGTTGAGAATAATCATACTGAATGGTTGGCTGACAATAATTATTTGTCAAATAATCAATTTTTGTACTCTTTAAAACCGTTGAGCATGAAGAAATAAGTATTAATATCATCATTAATGCAGTAAATATTTTCAGTCGCTTCATGTTGATTTTTTTTCGACATTATAATTTATTACCTCAATTTACTTACTTAATAAAAGTTAGGCTTATTTATAGCAGAATGTTTTCAGCTAAACGAAAATACAAATTAAAATTCTAATTATTTATGTTTTAGTAAGCTTTGCCGAAGGAGATAAAAACATTCTTGCCTATATTTTATTTCCTTTTTGAAGAAATATTGCACCTTCCTGAATTCTGAGCCTTGCCTATTTGTAAATCTTCATATAACTACTAGTTTCCAAAGTCATCTTATTTTGTTTTTAAGAATGCTTTATGAATAAAAATACTTGTAAATTTTTATTGATGATATTTTTTTTATATTAAAAAAATATCAAATTACTATTTTAACCATCTTTTTTTTCGAATTTACCCCCTTCCATATATTGTGACCCTACTTTACTTTGTATTTAAGTTGTGAATATTTTTTTGTTAAATATAATGTCAGCTTAATTCAAATAGATTTATCTATACCTATTTATAATCCTATTACATTTTACTAACTAAACCAATAAAACCTATGAAAAAACCTTATGATTAATTGTGAAAATAGATGATGCATAAAAGAATCCCGACTAATTTTTGATAAGTTTTTCAAATTAGTGTCAGCCTTTGAATATTGTAAAGGCCTTTGCCTGACTTACGTGCATGCGAAAAGGTAGATTTTTTACATAATGCCTCACAAGAGAATTCAGAAATTAATTTAACAATTTAAACTATTTTATTTCAATGAAAAAAAGATTTGTAATAATGTTTGGTATTATTTTATCTGCCTGCTCTACAGACGACAAAGCAGTTGATCAGGTAAGTGCAATGGAGAAAACCTCTGATGTAGTACAAAGTGGTAGTTCTTCTGCCAAGGTTGGAGCAGCGTCGATTGCCGGACTGAATTGGGCAGACGGGCGAGATAATTTTGTAGACGGCTGGGTTATTCCATCAGGTTTAGAAGCGGGTGATAGTTATGCTACAGTTGCGGCAAAAACAGATGCAATATTAAATGGCTTTACTAGTAAGATAAGTGGAGTAAATACCATACGTATCCCAATTAATCCACCTTCAGTTTCAGAGAGTTGGTGGGCTAGTTATCAAGGAGTGATAGATAAAGCAACCAGTAAGGGCTGGAAAGTAATAATTGCCTGTTGGGAGTCTTCATCATCAAAAGATGGTATGATCGACAATAGCACAGCTTTTTGGAATATGTGGACTACTGTTGTAAATAAATATCAAGATAATGCGAATGTATATTTTGAACCATTCAACGAGCCTCATGGTTACACTTTAGCACAATTAACAACTATTTATGCTCAGTTTCTTTCTACTTATCCGAATGTTCCAAAAGGGCGAATAATCTTGGGCGGAACAGGATATTCGGAAAATGTTACCGGAGTTGGAGCAGATAGTCGTTTTAATGGCTGTTTACTGGGATTACACAATTATGCTTATTGGGCAACCAGAACAGTTACCCAATGGAGAGCCGACTGGCGCAGCCGAATAGGAAGTTATGGTAGTCGTACAGTGATAACTGAATTTGGAGCTACAATGAACTCTGGCAAAGATTATCAAAATGGTAATCAGTCTGATAATGAAATTGCCTATATAGTTGCTACCAGTGATGTATGTAGAACAGACAATATTGCCAGTGTATATTGGCCTGGTTTGAGAGATGGAGATTCTTATAGCTTATTTACCAGAGGAGGAAGCGGAACAAATATTACAATTAATACGGTTAATAATTCTGGTGTATTTCGTATAAGATACGGCTGGGGGGAGAATTAATCGAAGTCTATTTTAATTTAAGAAAGTCAGTAAGCAATAAAATGGCCGGAATTTCGTCCGGTCATTTTATCTTTATTTAATTGCATTTTGAAGATCAGGGTTGCCTGACGAGTATAGAATCTTTAAGATCTTTTGAGTTGCTGAACGAGTTAATTCGCTTGGTATTGTAATATTGATTCAAGAGAAACGACAATAACTGTTTGAATGTAATACCGCAACAAAAGAGGTAGTTCTTTGATACAAAAGAATAACATAGCACAACGAGATTTTAGCGAGGTTTGCCTATACAATTTTTTATTGCATGAAGAGTTGCGTTTAAGTTTAGTTTGCTTTTAAAACTAGGGAGCCTGATAGTCTCCCTGGTTTTTCTTTTTTTTTAACAACACAACAAAGAACTATAATTATTAATCGTGACAAAACAGAATACGCCGAAGATTTGACTTTTGCAGGACCTTTTAAAAAATCAAATTTGATAAGTTTTGATTAAATAAAAAAGCATGGTAGGATTTATATAGAAAGTAAAACTTTAGAATAAGATAGATGACAACAGAATTTTGGATAGAGAAGGGATGGGGGGAATCAATTGATAATGCGACAGTCGAAGATGTTAAGTTTGCTATTGAAGAAATAATTAGAATAGAGGATGAATATGGTACTTTCTGGGTTGGCCATACAGAGAAGGAATACGTTCTAAAGATTCATAAAAACTTAGATTTGTTTTTCATTTACGGAAAAAATCAAGATAAGCAAATGCAAATTAAACTTGGGAATTGGGATGAATTTGTACATTTTTTTAAGAGGTATTATGCTAAGGATTTCGTAGGGTTAAAAAAAGAAATAAAATTGATATTATTATCAAATAGTCGGCTGGATATGGAAACAAAACTCGAAGACTGAGTAAAGAGGTACTATCTGGTTATTGTCATGTCTCTTAAATTAGCAACTATTAATTTTTTGTAGAAAAAAAGGTATCCACTCCAGTTATCCTAAATTCTAAAAAGAGAAATTACCAGAAGTAAAAGATGTTTTTTTAAATAATTTACGTTACATCTTATTTACTTTAATGATTAAAATTTAAATGATGCTTCTTATGTTTTTAATCAGCTCAATGAATTATACTCTTTTATTACTTAATTGATTATAATTTTATAATGAATTGATTTATAAATGTATTTGATAGTATAGGTTTTTTATTTAATACAATTTGTGCACTCTTGTGATACAAAAGGAAACGTTGTGTGGTATTGTTTTCCTATTACTTTGTTTACTTAAGAAAACATTTACTAACCATTGACCCATTTTTTAAACCATGAGAAAAAAAACTACTTGTCGTTTTTGGCTATTTATCTTTTGAAGCTTTTAGCAAAATCAAGTAAGTTCTATTCTCCATTATTATTTTATTCATGAAAAAAAAAATTAAGTTCCTTTTTGTCTTCCTAGTTTTGCTTGTGCAGGCCGTTGGTTTGGCGCAAGCCCAAAATCCAATCATTTTTGCCGATGTGCCTGATATGTCTATGATCAGGGTTGGTAAAAATTATTATATGAGCAGTACCACGATGCATATGAACCCGGGTGTGCCTATTATGAAATCTACAGATCTTGTAAATTGGAAGATCATCAACTATGCTTACGATACTTTGGCAGATCTGCCGGAACTAAATTTGACAGACGGTCAAAACGCATATAGCAAGGGCTCCTGGGCAAGTAGTTTGCGCTATCATAAGGGGATATATTACGTAACCACTTTTGCATACACCACAGGTGAAACCTATGTTTTTAAAACAAAAGATATAGAAAAAGGAAATTGGGAACGAATTTCTTTTAAACCGGCGTTTCATGACAATTCCTTGTTTTTTGATGATGATGGCAAGGTATATTTAATTCATAACGCAGAAAAGCTAAAAATTGTTGAATTAAATGAGGATCTGACAGGAGTTAAACAAGGCGTTCCGGAGAGGGTTCTTATCGAGAACGGCAGCGCACCAACAGGAAAAGAAGTAGGTCTTGGAGCAGAAGGATCTCAATTATTTAAAGTAAAAGGGAAATATTATCTGTTTAATATTTGTGCACCACGCGGTGAAATGCGAACTGTAATTATACATAGGGCAGATAATATCAACGGCCCTTGGGAAGGAAAAGTTGGCTTACAGGATAGAGGAATCGCTCAAGGAGGATTGATAGACACTCCCGATGGACGTTGGTTCTCTTATCTTTTCCGCGATTTTTCTGCCGTTGGCCGCGTTCCTTATCTCGTTCCTGTTAAGTGGGAAGACGGTTGGCCTGTATTAGGAGAAAACGGAAAAGTCCCGCAAAAGCTTGACCTGCCAGCCAGTAAAGGTTTGATTCCGAATTTGGTTGCTTCTGATGAATTCAATCGAAAAAAAGGAGAAGCAGCACTTCCTTTAGTATGGCAATGGAATCATAATCCGGATAATGCACTCTGGTCTGTAACTGAAAGAAAAGGATTTTTGCGCCTCAAAACAGGAAGAATCGACACTGATTTTCTTCAGGTCAGAAACACACTTACACAACGCACTATTGGTCCAACAAGCTCAGCTTCCGTTGCCCTGGAGGTTTCCAAAATGAAAGACGGTGATTTTGCCGGATTCTCAGCTTTCCAAAAAGAGTATGGATCTGTTGGGGTTAAAATTGATGGGGGTAAAAAGGCGATAGTAATGATTACTACTGATAATGATAAGCCAGTCGAAGTAGAACGAATTCCGTTGGATCAGGACCAAATTTACTTCAGAATCGATTGCGATTTCACCGGCATGAACGATGAAGCTAATAATCTCTACACTCTTAATGGGAAAGATCAGGCTAGTTTCTTTTACAGCCTTGATGGAAAAGTTTGGAAACCAATAGGTAAACCTTTGAAGATGAAATACAGTATTCCGCATTTTATGGGCTACCGTTTTGCTTTATTCAATTACGCCACAAAAGAAATAGGCGGTTATGCTGATTTTAATTGGTTCAGAATTAAATATTAAGATAAGTTATGATAACAGATAAAAAATTTACAAGTGAGTTTCTAATTAGAATCACCTTAATAAAAGAAACGTAAAAGCAAAGGGAACGATTGTCAATTGATGCTTTTCAGTTGGCAATAAACGTTCTTTTTCAAAATCCTGTTCAAAGCAAATGCCCCAGCATTTGAACTGGATTTTTGAAAAACATTCCAATAACTTGGGATGGAACCGTTTTTATTTATGCTTATCCTGTCAAATACGGTGTATGGCCAGCAGCGTTTATTTATCCTATCTTCTTGCTGCTGATAACACTTACAAAGACAGGGAAGATTTTACTATAAAAACAAAGAACAAAAGATAATTTTAACCTACAAAAATTAAAGCTTATGCTAAAAGAATTAAAACTTATGAATATTCATAAATATCAAGTTGTTAAAATGTTGGTATTTGTATGGGTTTGCTTCATTTCCCCTTATGAATCTTATGCCCAATATACATGGAAGAATGCCCCCATAGGCGGCGGCGGGTTTGTGACGGGAATCATTACTCACCAAACATCCGGCGATAAGTATTGCCGAACGGATGTGGGCGGAGCCTACCGCTGGGATGCAGCCAACAATAAATGGATTCAACTACTCGACTGGCTCAACGAGTCGGAAAGTGGATTTATTGGCGTGGATGCTTTGGCACTTGATCCGCAGAATGCTAATAATGTTTACATGCTTTGTGGCACTGAGTATATGAGCAAGGGAAGAACGGCTATATTGAAATCTACAGACAAAGGAAATACCTTTACCTATACAGATGTTACGGCTAAGTTTAAAACACATGGAAATGGGAATGGACGCGGGAACGGAGAACGCCTTGCCGTAGATCCTCATAACAGCAACATATTATTCTGCGGAAGCAGGGCTAACGGATTATGGAAAAGTACAGATGGTGGCGTTACCTGGAATCAGGCATGGAACGGCGTAACCACCACTTCCAGTGGAAACGGTATATGTTTTGTTCAATTTGATCCTTCAAGCAGCTTAGTAAGTGGGGCGACTCAAACTATTTACATTGGCGTTTCCCGCACCGGGGGAGGAAACATTTATAAAAGTACAGACGGAGGTGCCACCTTTACAGACATTTCCGCAACCACTGGTTTTATGCCACATCGGGTTGCTTTGCAGGGAACTACCATGTATGCCACCTATGCGGATGGTGCAGGTCCGGCCACTAATGGCGATGGGAAGTTATATAAGCTCAACACGGCTACAGGAGTGTGGACAAACGTTACCCCTGTTAGTTGGAAGGACCATTCATACGGCGGAGTAAGTATAGACCCAACTAATGTAAACCGGGTAATAGTTTCTTCTTGTGGTAGTTATAGTAACAACCAGTACGGTGGTGGCTGGGGAGACTTTATTTTCCTCTCTACTGATGGAGGATCGACCTGGACCCTTAAGAATGGCACTAATGCCACTTATAACAATAACGGCATGGCATGGACAGGCGATGGAGCGGTTAACTGGATGGACTGTATTGTGTTTGACCCTGTTAATCCTTCAATAGTACAGGTAATAGGAGGCGGAGGCGTATATACCTGTTCCGATATTGCAGTTACGAATCCTTCATGGAAGTGTGATGTGATCGGAATTGAAGAGACTGCATTTCTCGATGGGATAAGTATACCCGGAGGACCGTTTATTTCCTCTTTCGGAGACGTAACGGGCTTTGTACATGATCCGCTAACTTCTTTTCCATCAGCAAAACTTTCTCCTACAGATGGAAATAACCAGAGTATTGCTTACGCTGCCGGCAACACAAACAAAGTAGTAAGAGCTTCGAGTGGCGGAAGCGTTATTTACTATTCTATCAACAAGGGGGCTACATGGACGGCTTCTGCTACTAATATGGGTGCAAACGGTAGGGTGACCATCAGCGCCGATGGAGGTACGATTCTGCACCGCCCTGGAGGTTCCACAACTACGTACTACACGACCAATAATGGAGCAAGCTGGTCCAGTTCTTCGGGTGTATCGTCTTCAGACGCTGTTCCTGTGGCTGACCAGGTAAATTCAAATTACTTCTATATCTATAATCCAATTAACGGACAGATGTTTTCAAGTTCCAATAAGGGAGTCAGCTTTTCAGTAGCAGGTAATCCTGGTACCAATACATTTGGGTCTTGGGAATTAACAACCCTGATTCGCTCGGTACCTGGCTTTGAAGGACATATTTGGGTGCCTCTTGGAGGCAATGGTTTAAAATATTCTACAGACCATGGAGCGACTTATACGACTCTTTCCAATGTACCTTACTGCACAACTGTTGGGATAGGAAAGACAATAACCGGGGCCAGCTATCCTACCATTTTTATCTGGGGAACCGTGTCAGGCGTTACGGGTCTTTTCAGATCAACTGACCAGGGCGCTACATGGCTTAGGATGAATGATGATGACCATGAGTTTGGAGGAACACCAATGCTGATCGGAGATATGAATATTGGTGGAAGAGTATACATGAGTGCTAGCGGAGGAAGAGGTTTAATTTATTGGGATGCTTCTGGTACCTTGTCTGTAGATCAGATTTCAAAGGAGTCAAACTTTTTGATAAATTTTTTTCCAAATCCATTTGTTAATGGTTTTAAGGTTGAAGCAACAAAAACGAATGAACCAATTCGTGTTAACATTTTTGATATTACAGGAAAAAAAGTAGAAACAGCAGAATCCACTCCTGAATCAGGGCAATTGTTAATGGGGTCTTCATTGCAACCCGGATTATACATAGTAAAAGTTAAAGGAGTAAACTCAAATTTCTCAAAATCATTTAAGATTATTAAAAAATAGATAATTGTTTTTATTCGTAATTTATTTTGGAATAGATAAAGCTTTAAGTAGAGTCATAACATGAATATTATAAAAAGTTTATGTTATGACTTTAAAATGCTGGCATTTTTATTATGCTTTTTCTTTTCTATAGGGCAATCAAACAGAATCAATTATTATTTGGGTGATTGTAAATAGGATGAAACACTAAATAGAAATCATTAGTAAAATATTGAGAGATTTTATTAAAGCCAGAAGAGTAGGGATGACTGGAAATTCAAAAAAGAATTAGATATAAAAAAGTAACTTTATATGAGGTTTTATTTTAAAAAGAGATATAATACACAAAAAGAAAAATTATGAATAGGATTTTAACCACAATTTTTTTAAGTTTTCTTATTGTATTTATTAGTTGTGATAAAAGCAATGATGAAGGAACAGATAATGGTGGTAGCGAGGGAGGAACTAGTACAGAAGTAACTACATTAACAAAAATTACTCACCTTGGTTTGTTAACCACTCTTTATGAATTAAATATTGTTAAGGATAATCAAAACAGTGAACCTTGGAAATCTGAATTAGCAGCCCTTAAAGCATCTGCATCAGGTAGTATAAACTATAAAATGAAAGGACCTTTCCTAAATATTTCTCGTACTGGTTCAGGAGAGACCAGTAACTTTACTGGTTGGTCTGAACATGGTAAAGATGCTACAGCCTGTTATGTACAGGCATTATTGGGATATATTACAGGAGATACTAAATATACTCAAAATGCAATAAACATCATTAATTCTTGGTCAACTACTCTGGTTTCTGTTGGGGGAGCAGATGTAGAACTTCTTGTAGGGATTCAGGCTCCGCTTTGGGCGCAGGCTGGTGAAATCCTTGCCTATACCAATTCAGGATGGCAAGCAGCAGATATCACACGAGCTAAGAATATGATGACTAATATTTTCCAGCCCGCTATTGATGGTTTTGATCCGGCCGATGGAGCTAATTTTAGCACATCATGTATGTATGCTTCAATGGCAATAGCTGTATTTACTGATGATTTGACAAGATTCAATGCAGCATGGAAAGCCTTTAATTCAAAAAGTGGATGCCCAAATGATTATTCTCTTTATAAGAATATAGCAGAAAACGGACAAAATGTAGAATCGGGACGTGATCAGGTACATAGTTGGTCATCTTATCAAGTTTTAGCAGGGATTGCTGAAATTGCATATCATCAAGGATTAGATCCATATACTTTGGGATCAAATCGTTTGTTGACTGGTGTGGAATACTGGAGTAAGTATAATTTAGGACAAGAAGTACCTTTTGACGTATCTGTTTACAGATGCAGAGCGGGATGGGGACCATGGGCTAAAATTTCGGATACAAATAGAGGTCAGCCTACAGCACAAGGCTCAGTATGTAATATGATTTATCATGCTTATTATCGATTGAATCGTTTGCCAACAACGACTTCTTATACTAAACTTATGGCGAATGTAATGACCGGAATTGTTGTTGATCCAACATCAAGAAATGGTTGGGGAAATCCTTTTATAGGTGATGGATTATTACATCAAATTGCTCCGGGAGAAAAGGCAGGATCAGCAGTTAAGTAAAGTCATTGTTTTGTATAATTATGTCAGGCGATGCTTTTCCTGCAAAACACGATGACCGGCTTAAGGGCTTGCTTTGACCTGTTTTATTTCCGCAACATGGTGCCTGCATCTTAGAGATAAGCAAAAGTGCCCTGAATTATAAGTTACTTTTTGTATCAGGAGTAACCGTGATGCACGAAAAAACCGCCGCTAAGATTCGGGAATTTGTAAAAAATGGCAGAACGGTTGTTATTTTATAAACCATTGAAAATAATATAATAACCTGAGTATAATGTCTAATGTACCGTTTGCAAGTGTGTAATGGACTTTCTCATCTTCTGAGAGGACCAACCATTGAATTCAGGTTAATAACAATTTTTTTGATTCACCTTTTTGAGTTTACAAGCAGGTCTTTGTACTTTGGAGGAAGAAAAGTAGTTTTAAAAAATTTAAATATAATCTAATTAACTAACATATAAATAGTTATCAATAGATATCCGTTTAGTAAAAAGCAAAATAATATTATTATGAACTTAAAAATTTCAATGAAAGTTAGTCTATCCATAGCAGTTTTTATGCTATCCTCATGTTTCCTGAAGGCTCAGGAAAATTTTCCGTTGCCTGTGGGAGAAGGTAAGGAACAGGTTGCCACGGGAAAGTTTAAGCCAACTTGGGAATCTCTTAGCCAATACAAAGTTCCCGATTGGTTTCGCAATGCAAAATTTGGTATCTGGGCACATTGGGGGCCACAGTGTCAGCCTGAACAGGGCGACTGGTACGCACGTGGCATGTATGAAGAAGGTTCTGATTACTACAAGTGGCATGTGCAACATTATGGTCACCCTTCTAAAGTAGGCTTTAAAGATGTAATACACGATTGGAAAGCTCAAAATTGGAATCCTGAAGAATTGGTAAAGTTATACAAACGTGCGGGTGCCCAATATTTCGTTGCGATGGCCAATCACCACGACAACCTGGATTTATGGGACAGCAAGTACCAAGAATGGAATTCTGTTCGTGTTGGTCCTAAAAAGGATATTATAAATGGTTGGTCGAAAGCTGCTAAAAAACAGGGGCTTCCTTTTGGATTGAGTGTACATGCTGCCCATGCATGGATGTGGTACGAAACAGCACAAGGAGCCGATAAATCTGGAGAATTTATGGGTATTCCGTACGATGGAAAACTTACAAAAGCAGCTGGAAAAGGTACTTGGTGGGAAGGGTTGGACCCTCAGGGATTGTATGCACAAAATCATGAATTAAGCAACGGAAAGGGATGGAATTGGGAATGGCAAGATAAAAGCTCATGGCCTTCTCAGGCGTACTGTGAAAATTTTTATGACCGCACTATGGATCTTATTAATTTGTACAACCCCGACCTGTTATATTTTGATGACACAGCACTCCCATTATATCCGGTTAGCGATGCTGGTTTAAAAATAGCTGCTCATTATTACAATCATAACATGATGACCCATAATAATAAACTAGAAGCTGTCTTATTCGGCAAAATACTTTCAGATAAACAAAAGGAATGTATGGTGTGGGATGTAGAACGTGGAGCACCTGACAAACCACAAGAAAAAGCATGGCAAACTTGTACTTGTATAGGTGATTGGCATTATAATAGAAAGGTGTATGATGAAAACCGTTATAAATCGGCTGCGAGTGTCATTCGTGCTTTAGTAGATATTGTCAGTAAAAATGGAAATTTATTACTTAATATTCCTGTGCGTGGAGATGGTACAATTGATGACAAAGAAATTGTTGTTCTTGAAGGTATTGCAGCCTGGATGGATATAAACAAAGAAAGCATCTTCGATACCCGCCCATGGAAACTGTACGGTGAAGGACCAGCCGTTGATCAGTCGAACCCTATCAATAGCCAGGGATTTAATGAAGGAAAAATACAATACTCAGCAAAAGATATTCGATACAATCAGAAAGGAAATGTATTGTATGCTACGGTGATGGGTAAACCAACAGAAAATATTTTATTGAAGTCGCTGGCAAAAAAAGAAGGAACAGGAAAAATTAAAAAAATTGAACTTCTTGGCAGTAAAGAAAAAATTTCTTGGAAACAAGAAGCAGATTCATTAGTAATTATACAACCAAAATCTATTCCCAATGATATTGCGATTGTCTTTAAAATAGCTATGAAGTAATTGTTTCTAATTTAGAATAATAGTCTCAATATAATGATACAATTTTTCTAATATTCAATTTTCAATCTGAAAAATAAAATAAAATGTATTGGGTTGTTTTTGTTTGGCAGACAGTTTTTGTGTTGTAAGCTTATTGGTTTTGAATACGAGATTTTTTTTACAAGACTTTTATTTTTAAAGCTTTATATGTTTTTACCAATCAAATATACAGAGTGTAGCTCCAATAGAAAGTGAGGAATCTCATTGATTATTGGATTTGGGACGATGTGTATCCAACTGTATTTGGCCATGAACTGATGGCTCTTGGGTGGATTAAGCAAGTTAGTAATCGTTTGCCTTTTTTAAAAATATATGCAAAATAAGAAGAATAAAATTCAAAAAATAATTATAGCATTCATTCTTTTGTGTTCGGTAAGTTTGTTTGCCCAGACAAGTTTGTATGTAGCTCCTAAAGGGAATGATGCTGGTCAGGGAACGAAAAAAAAGCCTTTTAATTCTATCAGTAAGGCTGTTGCTGAAGCACGTAAAACCCTTGGAAATATAGATATATACCTAACAGGAGGGACTTATTATTTAGAGCAGCCCGTAGTATTTACATCAGAAGATTCCCGAAAAGAAAGTGAAAAACTCACCATTAAAAATTTTGATAATCAGAAAGTGATCATAAGTGGAAGTAAAATTCTGAATTTGAAATGGAAAGCGTATAAAAATGGGATTTGGCAGGCAAAAGTATCACAGGATCTCATTTTTGATCAACTGTTTGTAAATGGGAAGTTGCAGCGAATGGCTCGATATCCGAACTTCGATCCCACGGCTCAATATTATGGAGGAACATCAGCAGATGCTCTTTCAAAAGAGCGGATAGCACTCTGGAAATTTCCAGACGGAGGTTATGTGCATGCATTGCATTCTTCAATGTGGGGGGACTTTCATTATAGAATTAACGGAAAAAATGAGAAGGATGAGCTGGCTCTTGAAGGAGGCTGGCAAAATAATCGTCGTATGCCAATGCATGACAAATACCGTTTTGTGGAAAATATTTTCGAAGAGTTAGACACCATAAATGAGTGGTTTTATGATAAGAAAACCAAAACGCTGTACTATTATCCGCCAAAGAGTTTAGATATCAAAAACGCAAAATTTGAAGCGCCGCAAATAGCTCATTTATTTGAATTTAAAGGTTCAGAAACAGAGCCGGTAAAAAATATTGTAATTGAAGGTCTTGGCTTCACACAAACTCTGCGAACCTTCATGCAAAATAAAGAGCCGTTGCTACGTAGTGATTGGACTATTTACCGTGGTGCAGCTGTGTTTTATGATGGAGCAGTAAATTGTACCTTTAAAAACTGTTCCCTAAATGACCTGGGAGGTAATGCCGTATTTTTTAATAATTATAACCGCAATTGCGAAGTGTCCGGATGTTTGATTTCGGATATTGGTGCCAGTGCCTTTTGCTTTGTCGGAGATCCTGCTGCTGTACGATCTCCAAGTTTTGAGTATAATCAGTTTGTGCCGCTGGAGCAGATAGATCGTACTCCGGGTCCAAAGACAGATAATTATCCTGCAGATTGTAAGGTGTTCGACAACTTGATGTTTAATTTAGGGATTGTTGAGAAACAATCAGCAGGAGTGGAGCTGTCCATGTGTCAGAACATTACGGTAAGCCACAATACTATTTATGATGTGCCTCGTGCAGGAATCAATGTAAGTGAAGGAACCTGGGGAGGCCACATTATCGAGTATAATGATGTGTTCAATACTGTTAAGGAAAGTGGCGATCACGGATCTTTCAACTCATGGGGGCGTGATCGTTATTGGCATCCTAATAAAAAAATTCTTGATTCTATTGTTGATAACAATTACAATCTGGCTTTGGCTGATGTTGTAAAGCCTATTGTTATTCAGAATAACCGTATGAGATGTGACCATGGCTGGGATATTGATTTGGACGATGGTTCCAGTAATTATATTATCAGGAACAACCTGTGTTTGAATGGAGGAATAAAACTTCGTGAAGGTGTCAATAGAATTGTAGAAAACAACATTCTAATAAACAACAGTTTTCATCCGCATGTCTGGTTTAAAAACAGTAATGATGTGTTTGAGCATAATATTGTTACCACAGGATATCAACCTATACGCATTGATGTTTGGGGGAAGAAAACAGATTATAATGTTTTTCCTGATTTGGTTTCACTTAGAGATGCACAGAAAAGAGGGACAGATAAAAACTCTGTTTACGGAGGCTTAAATTTTAGAAATCCCCAAGCGGGTGATTTTCGGATAAAGGATGGTTCAATTGCCTTTAGTGTTGGTTTCAAGAATTTTGCTATGGATAATTTTGGTGTCCTTTCGCCAAGATTGAAGGCTATAGCAAAAAAGGTATCTATACCTTCTGTTATTGCTCAAAACAATGATGATGTCAATGAAATTATCGATTTTATGGGGGCAAAGGTGAAGAATCTGGCAACTTTGGGAGAACAATCGGCAACAGGAATGAATGATATTAAGGGGATATTGGTAATAGAAGTAACTGCTGGTTCCTACGCATCTAAGTTCTTGCAGGCCAATGATGTGATTCTGAGTTACAACTTTCTAAAAACTGATAAGCTTAACGATTTATCTGAAGCTCAAAAGTCGGTTATTGAAGGTAAAACCGAAGTAGTTATTTTTCGAAATCAGAACGAAGTGAAAAAGTGGATTGAATTGAAGAGCGAAAAATAGTACACCAATTGGAGATTGCAGTAAAAAACGGCATAGAAAATTGGTATCAGGCTTAAGCCGTATTATATAATTACAATTTAAAAAATGGTTGCTTTTTTTAGGAGCAACCATTTTTTATTGGCTAGGTATTTATTGTATCATTGGGATACAGGGGGCCACGTATTTATTTTTCTGATTTTGCAACTTCCTGGGCTTTATAGTATTGTTCGATAACAGCCTGGAAATTAGGCACCATATCTGCCAGTAGTTTGGCAAAATCTCCGGCCTCTTTCCTTCTCCAGTCTTTCATCAATTCAGGAAGCACAGCGCCGCAGGTTACCGGGATGGCGCCTGCCTGGGTCAAACGTAACATAGCCAGGTCATGTGCTTCAGGCGTAATGTCTCCGCTGGCATCTGCAACTGCATAAACAGTATAGCCTTCTCCAAGGGCAGACAAGGCAGGATAGACTACACATACGCTGGTCCACATACCGGAGATAATGAGGGTCTTCTTACCTGTAGCTTTAACTGCATTGACAAATTCTTTGCTATCCCAGGCATTAATTTCTCCTTGTCGGATAACATACTTTGCATTTGGAGCATTGTCTTTAACCTCAGGCAGTGTAGGGCCATTTGGTCCTGTTGGAACGGATGCAGTATAAATGGCAGGGATATGCAACAATTGGGATGCTTTTGCAAGAGCGGCAAGATTTCTTCTTAATTCACCAACCGGCATACTGTGAATGGTTTGAACCAAACCACTTTGATGGTCGACAAATAAAAATACAGCATCATCCGGATTGATCAGCGCAGTTTTTTTTTGCTGAGCGTTCGTTACTGTAAAATTAAAGCATAAAACGAACGTAATCGATAGCGCCTTTATAACTGACGAGTTCATTAATTTTTTCATAAATTTGTTTTTAAAATTAGAGTTATTTACTAACTCAAAATTAGAACTTCGTGCGCGTCAGTGTAATAATGTACATTATTGAATTGACTTAATCTAGATTAAGAAATGACTAAACCTATCCAAATAACTGATCCAAAATTTGACACTTCCTCACTCGAAAATCATATCAAAACCTATGTAAGTTTGAGCGAAGATGAAATCTTGGCACTAAATTCTCTGGTTCAGTACAAGAAAATAAAAAAAAATCAATATCTCCTCCATGAGGGTGGAGTAGCAGCCATGAGTTCCTATGTATTAAGCGGGTGCCTTAGGACATACATAACAGACAATAAAGGGACAGAGCACATTCTTGGATTTTCAACGCCCGGCTGGTGGACAGGAAATTTGCAGAACTTCTACAATGATAAACCAAGCCAGCTGAACATTCAGGCTATACTTGATACGGAAATCTTATTCATTACAAAAGAGACTAAAGAAAAACTATTTTTGTCAGGTGCAGTTTTCGAAAGATACTTCCGAATTTTGACTGAACGTTCATTAATTGCTTTTCAGGAACGCACGCTGGAAATTCTTAGTCTCAGTGCAGAAGAGCGATATTGGAAATTCTATAGCCAATATCCCGACCTGATGCTTAAATTACCACAAAAGTACGTCGCAGGTTATATTGGCGTCACACCTGAATTCTTAAGCAAGATGAAAAGCAATGGCTTACGAAAGACGTAATTTTGAAATCTTGGATTAAAAAAACTCCCACCTTATGGCGGGAGTTTCTTTAATCTAAGAGAGTATCCATTCTAGGACACAAACAGTACTTACTATTGTACAAGTGTTTCAACAAATAGTGAAACACCTATACGGAATAATAGAAAGATCAAGGTTTTTTTATTCTCTTAGCCTCTTCTGAAATTTTAGCAAAAGATTTATCTCTTTTGCGTTTTTCGTGTTCAGAATTAGAAAAATGCCATGACTCTTTTCGCAATTTAAGATAACTATTGTATACTTCCGGTTCTATAAGACCCTTGTTTACAGCTTCGACAACTGCACAGTCGGGTTCGTCAACATGCGTACAATTCGTAAAACGACAGGATTCAGCAAAATCAGACACATCGAATATAGCTGCTAATGTCTCAGAACTGTCTGAGGCTAAGCCAAATTCTCTAACGCCTGGTGTATCTATTAAAATACCACTATGCTCCATAAGTACCATTTCTCTTCGAGTTGAGGTATGTCGTCCTTTGCCTGAGGATTTGCTTATTTCAGATGTAAAAAGTACTGTCTGTTCACACAATGCATTGATTAAAGAACTTTTTCCAACTCCTGATGATCCTACAAATACGGCGGATTCCCCCTCTCTGATAAATTTTCGCACAGGAAGTATTGTTTCAGGAGAAAGAATGCTTGTGAAAAATATTGGTATTTGATGCTTAATATGTTTTAGCGATTCCTCTATATGATGACGGCTAAACTCTAAATCAGATTTAGTGAGAATCAATATAGGTTGAATGTTTTCTTCAATAACCTGAACCATAAAACGTTCCGTTCGGCGAACACTGAAGTTGGCATCAAGACTTTGTACGATAAATGCCTTGTCGACATGGGATGCAATAGCTTGCCGGTCAGATATTGTACCGCTCTTTCTTCGATATAACGTATGTTTACGGGGTAAAATATCAAGGATTATTCCTTTGTTATCGTCAAAAGGTTGAAAAATAATCCAATCGCCTGTACACGGAAGTTCAAATGCTGACTTTCCATAAAGCACATTACCTGCCAGTTCGCACAACAGCCGACCACTCTGTGCAATGATCTCATAATTGGTTTTGTTTACTGCAGCAACACGACCATGAAAAAGATGTTTGTATTGTGAGGTTTGTTTGAGTTGGAACAAAGTATCGTTCCAACCATATAATGATAAGTTATTCACTGCTTATAATTTAAAATGATAAAATAAAATTGCTTAATTCTCTATCATCCGAATGGTTTGTTCCATACCAATCATCTCTGGCAATACGGGAACTACCAAACCAATGATTTTAGAAACAAGAACACCCGGAATTAGGCAATCATTTCAATCATCAAACTATAATATGTAAATAGTTGTTTTTGCATAAGAAACAAAGATATAAAAAAAACTTTAATGTTTATTTACAGGCTATTTCTCTATACAGCTTTTATAATTATTGAGATTTATCGTAATTAATCCTTGCTTCTTTGAATTGGTTAACAGAATTAGCAATCCAGTACCAAAGAGGCGTTACCTGAACCAGCAAACCACGTCCAAGAGGTGTCAATTCATATTCTACTCTTGGTGGAACTTCCGGATAAACAGTTCTTGAAATTAATCCGTCACGCTCCAGTTCGCGAAGGCATTTTGTCAACATCTTTTGACTGATTCCATTAATATGTTTCTGCAGATTGGAAAATCTCATCCGTCCATCTATACCTAAAGCGTGTATGATAAATAACGACCACTTGTTTCCAACATGATTTAAGATATCACTCTTAAGACCATCATTATCTTTATTTAAAACTTTACAAATATCATCCCACGCATTTATAATTTCATCGTCAGTCATACATCTTTCCATATATTTTAATTTATGTTTTTAAGGCAGCATATGCTTTAATTATCTGTCTTGAAAATTTTATCTGTAATATAAAGGTAGAATAATATAGTTATAATGCTATTTGTAAAATTATATAAGGACTAAATATTCATCCTAACTTTTAGGAATACAAAAAATACAAATTATCTCCATGTTAATTTATATATAAAGTTATAAATATTGAGACTGGTATTCAAAATACTAACCTGTAAGTAACTAACATACATGTCAGTGCCTTATTGTTTTAAAGTTTTGGCGGCCCTAATTTTGTCGTTGAAAATGTATTTAGAAAGTTTAAAGTTTTCAGCAAAAATAAAGTTTCCAATTAACACATTTTTTATAAAAACATGGAAAATAAATCAGTTTTAGTTTTGGGAGCTGGTGAACTAGGTTTGCCGGTAATCCGTAATTTGGCTCAAAAAGCAAAAAAGAATAATACAATAATTACAGTGCTGCTTCGTCATGCAACTATTGAATCAGAGGAGTTTGTAAAGAAACGAAATATTGACGAATTAAAAGCTCTGGGGGTAGAATTGCTTGCGGCGGATCTTTCGGCTCCTTCTTCAGAATTAGTTTCGATTTTTAAAAATTTTGATGCTGTTGTTTCCTGTACAGGATATGGCAGCGGCGCTGGTGGATTTCAGCTAAAATTGGCGCGAGCCGTGCTGGAAGCTGGGGTAAAACGTTACTTTCCATGGCAATTTGGTGTTGATTTTGAAATTATCGGACGCGGGAGTGCGCAAGATATATTTGATGAGCAGCTGGATGTACGCGAGCTTCTTAGATCACAAAGTGCTACAAAATGGGTTATTATCTCAACGGGAATGTTTACAAGCTATTTGTTTGAACCTTTTTTTGGTGTTGTAGATTTCGATAAAAAAGTTGTAAATGCATTGGGAAGTTTAGATACCGCAGTAACCGTTACAACTCCGGAAGATATAGGCAGGTTAACTGCAGAAATCTTTTTTGAAGAACCAGTAATTGAGAACAGTATTGTTTACATTGGTGGAGATACAATTACTTACAGACAACTTGGCGATGTTATAGAGTCGTTGTCAGGACAAAAATTTGAATGTACAGTTTCTGATTTAGAGGAGTTAGGAAATGATTTGAAAAGTGATCCAACAAATTTTGTCAAAAAATACAGATCTATCTTTGGGGATGGGCGAGGTGTATCTTGGAAATTTAATACAACCTTTAATTTTCAAAAAGGAATTAAGACGACTTCTGCCAGAGAGTGGGCAGAAAAGAATATAGATTGGAGTCTATGTAATTATTTTTAAATTTTGCTTTGTTAATACGATTTAGATTTGTGGTAAGGTTTTTTTGTTATTTTTGTTTTTATGAAATCTCAAATTGTATTTATTTTTTTAAGTAATTAATTCAATTTTATCCTTAATTTAATTACCATTATTATTCCCGGAAATGAAAATTGTAAAAACAAAAATAGCTTCATATACTAATACATCTCTTTCTGTATTTTCTCGTGAAGAGTCTTTTTTTCAGTCGCCTTTTCATTCACATCCGGAGTTTGAGTTGGTTTATATCTTAGAAAGTCACGGAAAACGTATTATTGGAAACTCTGTAGAAGCATTTGAATCTGGAGATATGGTTTTTCTTGGAGACGATATTCCACATGTTTGGCTCAACGATGAGATTTTTTATAAAGGAATTAATAGTTTGAAAGCCAGAGCTATTGTGATTTATTTTAGCAGAGATCTTTTTGGGAATTCTTTTTATGAATTACCGGAAGCTCAGGAAGTCAAAAAGTTTTTTTCTCAGGCCATAAAAGGAGTATCCATCGCAGGACCGACAAATGTGCTGGTGGCTAAAAAAATGAAAAAATTACTAAAAAAGAAAGGTTTTGAAGTTATCATGGGACTGATCGAAATTTTGTTTCTTTTATCAAAAAGCAAAGATCTTAGATATATCAATGATAACTCTTATGTTTCTGTCAGTGATGATAATAAAAATGACCGGCTTTCAGAGGTCTTTCAATATGTGAAATCAAATTATAAAGAAGAAATATCTCTTGATGAAATTTCTAAAATCGCCAATCTTACACCTACTTCTTTTTGTAGAATGTTCAAAGCAAAAACCAAAAAACCATTTGTAGAATATTTGAACGAAATCAGAGTGGCAAACGCATGTAAATATCTGATAGAAACTGATTTAGGTATTTCGGAAATTGCGTATCAATGTGGATATAAAACAGCTTCAAACTTCAATAAGCTATTCAAAAAATTAATTGGAACAACTCCTAAAGAATATCGAAAAAAAGCTTTAGTTTAGATTTTTAGACTACTTTTCTTTGCTGTTTAATTTTTCCTCCTGAATAATTCGTACTAAATTCTATTTTTCAAAAATTAGAGATGTTTTCTCAGTGTTTATTTGATAAATTATCCTTAAATTTTGTGTTTATTTCGTGTTTTTTTAACGAATAAATTGTTAAGATAATAAATGCTTAATTAATGATAATTTTGAGCTAAAATTAAATTTTAGAATGCAATAATTTTATTTTTTTGAAATTGTATCAAAAACGCTGCTTCTGGAAATTTAAAACGTTTTAATAAATAACCTGTTTTTATTGATTTGGATATTAAAAGATGTTCAATCTCCAAGCCAATGGTTTCAGGTTTCTAAGCCTTAAATAAAATAATATGGTAACGCAAAAATATTGTCTTGCATTAGATTTGAATGAAGATTCATCTTTAATAACCGAATACAAGAAATATCATGAAAAAATTTGGCCAGAAATCACAGAAAGTATTGTTAATTCAGGGATTGAAAACCTCGATATTTATTGTGTTGGCAACAGATTGTTTATGATTATTGAGGCCAATGAAACTTTTACTTTTGAGAAAAAAGAAAAGAATGATGTGAATAATCCCGTGGTTCAGAAATGGGAAGAATTGATGTGGAAATATCAAAAAGCACTGCCTTGGGCAAAAGAAGGTGAAAAATGGATGCTGATGGAAAAAATATTTGACTTGCATGAGAATAGATAGCCACCAACATTTTTGGAAATATCACCCTGTAAAAGAGGCTTGGATCAATGAAGAAATGGAGGTAATCAAAAGAGATTTTTTACCTTTTGATTTAGAACCTTTATTGACAGACAATCAATTTGATGGCTGTGTGGCTGTTCAGGCAGATCAGAGTGAAGAAGAAACACATTTTCTTTTGGAATTGGCAAAAGACAATGATTTTATCAAAGGCGTTGTGGGCTGGATTGATTTATGTGCTGAAAATATTGAAGAGCGTTTAGAATATTTTTGCAAATATGAAAAACTAAAAGGATTCAGACATATAGTTCAGGCCGAAGCAGATATTAATTTCATGTTGTGGGAAAGTTTTCAAAATGGAATTTCAAAATCGGGAAAATACAATTTTACCTATGATATTTTGATTTTTCCAAAACATCTGGAAAATGCTATAAAATTGGTTGCTAAATTTCCCGAACAAAAATTTGTTATTGATCATTTGGCAAAACCAGATTTCAAAAATAAGGAATTCAGCGATTGGGAAACGGGAATTAAAGCGATTGCAAAATTTCCTAATGTAATGTGTAAAGTTTCAGGTTTAGTAACAGAAGCTGACTGGAATAATTGGAGAGTAACAGACTTTATCTATTGCCTAAATGTGGTTACTGAGGTATTTGGAATGGATCGTTTAATGTTTGGCAGTGATTGGCCAGTAAGCTTACTTGCTGCATCTTATGCCGAATCATGTAACATTGCAGGGCACTATTTTTCGAAATTTCCGAAAGAAGAACAAGATAAAATCTGGAGAAAAAACGCAATTGATTTTTATCGTTTAGAATAAAATCACCTGAATTTTATAAATAAAAAAACTGTCGAACTTAATTTAGAGAACAAAATGAATCTTAATCTTAATGATAAAATAATTATCGTAACCGGTGGAGCAAAAGGAATAGGACTTGGGATCTGTAAAGTTTTGGCTGCTGAGGGAGCTATTCCTGTAATTATTGGAAGAGCGGATGCCGACAACCAAATTGCGGTTAAAGAAATAGAAGCCGAAGGCGGAAAAGCATTGTCTTTCGTGGCCGAATTAACCCATCCGGAAGCTTGTAAAAGTGCCGTTGAGCAGGTAATTGCATTATGTGGGCGCATTGATGGCTTAATTAATAATGCCGGTGTAAATGATGGCGTAGGTTTAGAAAGTGGAGATTATGAAAAGTTTATGGCATCGATTCATAAAAATCTGGTACACTATTATTTGATGGCGCAATACGCTTTGCCGGAATTGAAAAAAACAAAAGGAGCAATTGTAAATATAGGTTCAAAAATTGCCGATACAGGACAGGGAAAAACTTCAGCGTATGCGGCGTCAAATGGCGGGAGAAATGCATTAACCCGAGAGTGGGCCGTTGAATTATTAAAATATGGAATTCGGGTAAACTCGGTTATTGTCGCCGAATGCTATACGCCATTATATGATACCTGGATTAAAACACTTGAAAACCCAGAAGAAAAATTAAAAGAAATCACAGCTAAAATTCCGTTTGAAAACAGAATGACAACCGTAGAAGAAATTGCAAATATGGCCGTTTTTTTATTGTCAGATAAATCAAGTCACACTACAGGCCAGTTAATTTATGTGGATGGAGGTTATACTCATTTAGACCGTTCCTTATAATCTTAGAGTTATAATCTTTATTTCTGCTAAAATCTTGTTCTGTCAGAAGAAAAACACCCGATAGAATTTATGTTATTGAAGTCCATCAATGAAACATGTAAATTGATTTTTGTGATAGCAAAAGACAGACCTTATTCAACAAAATAAATCTCCGATAATTGTCATTGGAAGACTTTTAGATAAAAAAAGATAATTATCAATTAAACAATGGCAATATTGAATCAGTTAGTATACGGCAGGTATTGTATTTTTATATTGATAAAAATTCATTAATTTAATAAAAATGATATGGCATTAACAACTCAGTTGGACGTTGAGAATAAAGTGAGTTCTAAAGAGGGTAAAAAATTGTTGTTTCCTTTTATACTGGTAACCAGTTTGTTTTTTTTCTGGGGATTTGTACACAATTTAGATCCCATACTTATTCCGCATTTAAGAAAAGCATTTAATCTTACAGATTTAGAATCTTCTTTGATTGATTCGTCAGTCTTTATAGCCTATTTTGTCATGGCTTTGCCAGCGGGTTATATCATGAGAAAATACGGTTATAAATCGGGTATTATGATAGGATTGATTTTGTTTGGTATTGGTTCAATTTTGTTTGTACCAGCCGCCAATTCATTGCAGTATATTTATTTTTTAGGTGCTTTGTTTGTTATAGCCTGCGGACTTACTTTTCTGGAAACGGCTGCAAACCCTTATGTAACAATTTTAGGACCATCTGAAACAGCGACCAAAAGATTAAATTTTTCTCAATCATTTAATGGATTGGCTGCTTTTATTGCTCCTGCATATATTGGACCGATGATCTTATCCGGAAAAAATTTAACTAAAGTCGAGATTGATGCAATGGCACCTGCAGAATTTCATGCTCATATTTTAGAAGAAGCGGCAAGCGTAAAAATGCCTTACCTTATTTTGGGATTGATTATTTTATCTGTAGCCGTAGTTTTTTATTTTACCAATATGCCAGATGTAAAAGATGAAAATAAAGAAGGGGCAGATGGAGCAAGTTTTGCCGGAGCATTGAAATCAATGCGTTTACGATGGGGAATTTTGGCACAATTTTTTTATGTGGGCGCACAGGTTTGTGTGGCTAGTTTTTTTATTAAAATGGCAACTACGTCAGCAGGTTTAGATGAAGCTACTGCTGCAAAATATCTGGGCTTTTTCGGCTTAACATTTATGTTAGGACGTTTTGCAGGAACATTTTTCATGCAATATATAAAGCCGGGAAAATTATTAATTATCTATTCGATCATCACTATTCTGCTATCAATAACAGCCATAATCGGTACAGGAATGCTAGTGGTTTACACGTTAATAGCCATTGCATTTTTTATGAGTATCATGTTTCCTACTATTTTTTCAATGGGAATTGATGGACTTGGACATAATACCAAAATCGGATCTTCATTGATAGTAATGTCAATAGTTGGAGGAGCTTTACTTCCTCCGGTTTTAGGATTTATTTCAGATGTTACAGGAAATATTCAAAATGGTTATGTAGTTCCGCTAATTTGTTTCTCAGTAATACTATTGTTTGCAGTTAACGGATATAAAACAAATAAAGCATAAATTCTATATTATAATGTTAGAAAACGAAGTTAAAAGATTAGTGATAAAAATGCATCCGGAAGATAATGTTCTGGTAGCTTTAACAGATTTGGTAAAAGGAGAAAGTGTGACTTTTGAAGAACAGACTTATACCCTTCAAGACACAATTAAGGCAAAGCATAAATTTTACACGAGTGATTTAAGAGAAGGAGCTGAGATAATTATGTATGGTGTTTTGGTTGGAAAAGTGCAATGTGATGTCGCCAAAGGAAGTCTTATGACAACAGATAATCTCAAACACGCAGCAGAACCTTATGGATATCGTGATGTTAATTTTGCCTGGCAGGCACCGGATATTTCAAAGTATAAAGACAGGACTTTTAAAGGATATAAAAGAAATGATGGTCGTTTTGGTACCGCCAATTATTGGTTATTTGTACCAACAGTATTTTGCGAAAACCGAAATCTAGATGTAATTAAAGAAGCCTTGCATAATGAATTGGGATATTCTGTTAGTGATAAATACACACAATATACCCATCAATTATTGGAGGCTTATCAAAATGGAGAAAATATTGATTTAGTCAATATGCAGCTAACACCAAATAATAGTGCCAAGCGTGTCTTTAAAAACGTAGATGGAATAAAATTCCTAAATCATCAAGGAGGTTGCGGAGGAACGCGTCAGGATGCATCAACTTTAAGTGCTTTACTGGCTTCTTATGCAAATCATCCAAATGTGGCAGGTATAACACTGCTGAGTTTGGGATGCCAGCATTTACAAGTACAGGATTTTACAAATGATGTCAAAAAACAAAACCCGTCTTTTGATAAACCGCTCTTTATTTTTGAACAACAGCAATCTAAAAGTGAAGAACAATTGGTTGCAGACGCTATTAAAAAAACATTTGAAGGACTAATTGAAATAAACAAACAAGAAAGAGTTTTGGCTCCATTAAGCGAATTATGTGTTGGTGTAAAATGTGGTGGAAGTGATGGTTTTAGTGGGGTTTCTGCAAATCCTGCCGTAGGATATACATCAGATTTATTAGTGGCTTTGGGTGCTAAGGTTTTATTAGCCGAGTTTCCTGAATTATGTGGAGCAGAGCAAAACCTGATTGACCGCTGTACAACAGAAACAGCAGCAAAAAAATTCATTGATTTGATGCAGTCTTATGATGCTTTAGCACATAAAGTGGGTTCAGGTTTTCACATGAATCCATCGCCTGGAAACATCAAAGACGGATTAATAACCGATGCAATAAAAAGTGCCGGAGCAGCAAAAAAAGGTGGAACAGCCCCGGTAGTTGATGTATTAGATTATACAGAACCAGCAACAAAAGCAGGTTTGAGTTTGGTTTGCACACCCGGAAATGATGTGGAGGCAACAACGGGTAAAGCAGCCTCCGGAGCAACATTAATTTTGTTTACCACAGGATTAGGAACTCCAACAGGTAATCCGGTTTGTCCTGTTATTAAGGTGGCTACAAATTCTATTCTGGCAAAAAAGATGAGTGATATTATTGATATTGATTGTGGGCCCATAATTAGTGGCGAAAAAACCATCGAAGAAATGGGTGAAGATATTTTGGAATATTGTATTAAAGCAGCCAGTGGCGAAATTATTCCCAAAGCAGTGTTATTAAACCAGGACGATTTTATTCCGTGGAAACGAGGAGTGTCTTTATAAAATTAAAAAATCTTTAAATTAAAAAAAATGTTTTCATTACAAAACAAAAAAGCAGTAGTTACGGGTGGTGGCAGTGGAATTGGAAAAGCTATTTCGGTTTTATTTGCAAAACAGGGAGCAGAAGTACATATTATTGAATTAACAGAAGAAAGTGCCAAATCTGCTGTTGATGAAATAAAAGCAAATGGAGGAAAAGTATTTTCTCACGCTTGTAATGTCGCCAATCAAGAAGAAGTATTACTAACATTCGAAAAAATAGGTAACATTCATATTTTAATCAATAACGCCGGAATCGCGCATGTTGGTAAAGTAGATACTACGCCGGCATCTGATTTTGATCGTGTGATGGATGTCAATGTAAAAGGAGTTTACAACTGTTTATTTGCTGCAATTCCGCAATTTCGACTTTCCAATGGTGGTGTAATTATCAACATGGCTTCAATTGCGGCGTGGGTTGGAATTCCGGATCGATTTGCGTATTCAACTGCAAAAGGTGCAGTTATGGCAATGACATTATCTGTTGCAAAAGATTATATAAAAGAAAATATTCGCTGTAATTCTATTTCACCTGCAAGAGTTCATACGCCTTTTGTTGATGGTTTTATTTCGAAAAATTATGCTGGAAAAGAAGCGGAAATGTTCGAAAAATTATCGCAATCACAACCGATTGGACGAATGGGGAAACCAGATGAAATCGCAGCTTTGGCCTTATATTTATGCAGTGAAGAAGCTGGCTTTATAACCGGTTCCGATTATCCAATTGATGGAGGATTTATTAAATTAAATAATTAATTTACAAATGAAGATTGCCTTATTCATACCATGCTATATTGATCAGTTTTATCCCAATGTGGGTATTGCTACTCTGCAATTATTAGAAAAGCTGGGTTGTGATGTAAGTTTTCCGCTGCAGCAAACCTGTTGCGGTCAACCTATGGCTAATAGCGGTTTTGCCAGTCTGAGTAAAGGTTGTGATCTGAATTTTATTAAAAATTTTTCAGGATTTAATTATATAGTTGCCCCTTCTGGAAGTTGTGTTTTGCATGTAAAGGAACATTTGCATAGTGACAAGCATCCAGTCGAAGCATTCTTGCTCAGAAATACTATTTATGAACTTACTGAGTTTCTGACCGATATTCTGAAAGTAGAAAATATTAATGCTTCTTTTCCTTATAAAGTAGGATGGCACAACAGTTGTCACGGACAAAGAGGATTAAATCTTTCTTCAATGACCGAAAGGATGCTGCCTGAATTTTCTAAACCTGAGCAATTGTTAAAGATGGTAAAAGGTATTGAATTGAGAAAACCAAAAAGAAATGATGAATGTTGTGGTTTTGGTGGAACATTTTGTGTTTCTGAGGAAGCCGTAAGTGTTAAAATGGGAAAAGACAGAATAAAAGAACACGAAGATAACGACGTCGATTATATTACCGGAGGAGATACCAGTTGCCTGATGCATCTGGAAGGTATATTAAGAAGAAAGGGAAGTAAGGTAAAAACCATTCATATTGCTGAGATATTGAATAGTGTGTTATAAAAAAATAGTCTTTATAAAGATTAAAAATTTAAAAGTATGGCGGTAAAACACGCTGAATTAGCGGAAAAGTTTATAGCTGACGAGCCTAGAACCAATTGGCACGATGAAACCTTATGGTTTGTTCGTGAAAAGCGGGATAAGGCAGCTCATGGTTTACCGGAATGGGAGCAATTAAGGGAATGGGGTTCACAGATTAAAAACAACACGCTTTCGAACCTATCCAATTACTTAAAAGAATTTGAAGAAAAAGCCACAGCAAATGGCATAAAAGTACATTGGGCTTCGGATGCCCAAGAACACAATGAGATAATCCATAAAATTATCCAAAAGCATGGCATTCAGAAGATTGTAAAAAGCAAAAGCATGTTAACTGAAGAATGTCATTTGAATGAATTTTTACAGCATAAGGGAATAGAAGTAGTTGATACTGATCTTGGGGAGCGTATTGTTCAATTTCGAAAAGAACCTCCAAGTCATATTGTTTTACCTGCAATTCATTTAAAAAAGGAAGATGTAAGTGCTACTTTTCATGAGCATTTGCAAACCGAAAAAGGAAATAATGATCCGCAATATTTAACTGAAGCAGCCAGACAACATTTGCGCAATAAGTTTGTAGAATCACAATTAGCAATTACAGGAGTCAATTTTGCCATTGCCGAGACTGGAGGTTTTGTTGTTTGTACCAATGAAGGTAATGCTGATATGGGAGCTCACACAGCACCTGTACACATTGCTTGCATGGGGTTTGAAAAATTGATTCCAAAAGCAGCGCATCTGTCTGTTTTTTTGAGATTATTAGCCAGAAGCGCCACAGGTCAGCCTATTACGACATACTCGAGTCATTTCAATAAACCGCGATCCAATCAGGAGATGCATCTGGTAATTGTAGATAATGGACGCAGTAAACAATTAGGAAGAGAAGATTTTAGAAATTCATTAAAATGTATTCGTTGTGCTGCTTGTTTTAACACTTGCCCCGTATATCGCAGAAGTGGCGGACACAGTTATCATACTGCTGTAGCAGGCCCAATAGGTTCTATATTAAATCCAAATTTGGATATGAAAGCTAATGCAGATTTACCCTTTGCATCAACTTTATGTGGTAGTTGTACTAATGTATGTCCTGTAAAAATTAATATTCATGAACAATTATGGAAATGGAGACAAGTGATTGTTGCTGAGGGATATGTGGACACAAGTAAAAAAATAAGCATGTTGGGAATGCGTTTTGTATTCTCTAATCCTAAAATTTATCGTTTGATAGGGAAAACAGGAAGAGGCATCATGCACTTATTTCCTTTTATGATAAATAATAAACTAAATGTTTGGTTTAAACAAAGAGAAATGCCGGAAGCTCCAAAAGATTCATTTCGCGATTGGTATTTAAAAAACAGAAAAAACTAAAAATAAACATCTGACAGCAATAGTGTATGAGTGCAAGAGAAAACATATTGAAAGCCATTGCGATGAATCAGCCCAAATTGGCTGAACTTCCTGTTATTGATATTGCGTCCACGATTCATTATGAAGATTCATATGCCCAGTTTAGAACAGTATTAGAAAGTATTGGCGGAAAAGTGGAATTAATTTCAGATTTAACGGTACTGAAAGATCAGTTAATTTCTGATAGATTAAACGGAAAATTTGTAGTAAATACGATAGAAACACTTGGAGAAGTTGATCAAAAAGCAGCTTTTTTATCGGCATTTGAGTTAGAAAAAGTTGAAAAAGGGTATGTTCAGGGCACTGTTGGAGTAGCAGAAAATGGTGCTGTATGGATTTATGAAAGCCAGATGATAAACAGACTTGTTCCTTTTATATGTCAGCATTTGATATTGGTGATTGAGAAAAAAAATATTGTAGACAATTTACATCAGGCATACGAAAAAATTGATGTTTCAAAAGAAGGTTTTGGGGTATTTATAGCAGGACCTTCAAAAACGGCAGATATAGAGCAGTCTTTAGTAATAGGTGCGCACGGTGCAAGAAGTGCAACAATTTATGTGATTGAATAATAAGGAATCACATATTCTATTTGATAAAGCACTATGATTTTAGAATAAATTAGACGAAGTATAATATAATAAAAGAATAAAATGAAACTAATACGATTTGGAGAAGCCGGTAAAGAAAAGCCAGGTATCTTAATAGGAGAGAAAAGATTTGATGTATCTTCAATAGTAACCGATTATAATGAGGCTTTTTTTGAAGAAAATGGATTAGAAAAATTAAAAAAAGCATTAGAAAGTAATCCTGTATTGCCAGAAGTTGAGGCTTCAATTCGTTTGGGTTCACCAATAACAAGACCTTCAAAAATAATATGTATTGGATTAAACTATGTAGATCACTGTTTAGAAACTAATGCACCAATTCCTACGGAGCCTATTATCTTTTTTAAATCAACTACTTCTTTATGTGGACCAAATGATAACTTGATTATTCCTAAAAACAGTGAAAAAACGGATTGGGAAGTGGAACTGGCATTTGTTATCGGTAAAAAAGCAAGTTATGTAGAAGAATCTGAAGCATTAGACTATGTTGCAGGATACGCTTTACTTAACGATTATAGTGAAAGAGCCTTTCAACTAGAGCGTGGTGGTCAATGGGCAAAAGGAAAAGGGAGTGATACATTTGCACCACTCGGACCCTTTTTGGCTACTAAAGATGAAGTGAAAGATGTTGATAATTTGTCAATGTGGCTTACTGTAAATGGTAAAAAATATCAGGACAGTAATACGCTAAATTTAGTTTTCAAAATTCCATTTTTA
Organism: Flavobacterium sp. ov086; assembly: GCF_900187965.1. GTDB lineage: Bacteria > Bacteroidota > Bacteroidia > Flavobacteriales > Flavobacteriaceae > Flavobacterium. The sequence goes on from NZ_FZNL01000002.1 coordinate 291,091, forward strand.
GTACATTACTTAAGCCAGTTTATGACGTTGCTTCCGGGCGATATAATCAGTACAGGAACGCCTCCAGGTGTTGGTTTAGGAATTAAACCTGACCCAATTTATATTAAAGCCGGAGATGTTATAGCGCTTGGAATTGAAGGTTTAGGAAGCAGCAGTCAAATTGCCGTTGCGTATACTAAGTAAAATTGAAATTTGATGGAGGCCATAGGAAGTAAATAGCATTCCGCAACAACCTCTATAAGCAAGCAAAAACACCAAACTTGTTTGTAAACTAATCACAAACAAGTTTGGTCGTTATCAATAAAGATAATCTTACGACAGCTTTCTTAATAATTATTTATGGCTTTGTATTACTTAAAAAGTCAAAAAAAGTACATTAAATTAATAAGCGCCATAGAAAACAAAATGTAGATGCATTGATAATAAGTAATTTGGAAGAGCAGTGGCTTTTCCGGATAAATTAGAAGCGGTAAAAAACAATATTGATATGAAAAACAAACCGGTTTCTATTAAGGATATTGCTGATGAACTAAAGATTTCCATAACAACGGTTTCTTTTGTATTGAATGGAAAAGCAACAGAAAAACACATTTCTAAAGAGCTAACGCAAAAGGTTTTAGATTATGCAAAACTAATAAACTACAGACCAAATCAAATTGCACAGAGCCTTAGAACAGGGAAATCAAAAATTTTGGTTTTTATGGTAGAAGATATTTCAAATAGTTTCTTTTCTAAATTAGCTCGAATTTTTGAAGATATTTCATTTGACAAAGGATATAAAGTCATTTTTTGCAGCAACGAAAATAATGATGAAAGATCAAAAGAATTGATTGAATTGTTTAATTTTCGCCAAGTTGATGGCTTTATTATTGTCCCTTCTTCAGGAATAAAAGATACTATAGAAGGCTTAATAAAAGATAATAAACCGGTTGTTTTATTAGATCGTTTTTTTGAAGGTTTAGATTGTAATAGTGTTAGTATAGATAATCAACAAGCTTCTTATGATGCAACCTTACATTTGGTAAATAATCAATTTAAGAACATTGGGTTTGTGACTACAGATTCCAATCAAACGCAAATGAGAGATCGATTGTCAGGATATTATAAAGCAATTGATGATAAGGGTTTGAAATCAAACGTTTTGCAAATTCCTTACAGTGAAATTTTTAAAGGGAAAGGGAAGGAGTATATTAAAAAATTCCTGAATGATCATAATGATTTGGATGCTATTTTTTTTGGAACCAATTATCTTGCACAAAACGGATTAGAAGTTTTTAAGGAGAGTAGTCGTAATTTATTAAATGAATTTGGCATTGTTGCATTCGATGATAATGATATGTTTAAGTTATGTTCAACTTCTATTAGTTGTGTTGCCCAGCCGCTATTCGAAATTAGTTCTAAACTAATGGAATTGATGTTTCTTCTTTTAAAGAAAAATGAGATAGGAGAAAATACTCAAAAAATAGTGCTAAAAACAGAGCTTATTATTCGGGAGTCTTCATTAAGGAGACAGCCTTAACTTTTTGTAGTAAATAAGAGAACAACTCCACTTTTATCTTAACTGGCTCTGCGACATTATAATTTAAGTCTTATCTTTTTAATGGCTCCAAAAACTCTCTTAAAATTGTCGTTGGTCGAAATTATATAATTCAGTTCGTAATTTAGAGTAATATTGTGTTTCCTATTTTAATAATAAGTTATTAAACACAGCGCAATGAAAAATACGTTTCTAATATTCTGTTTTTTTTGCATGATCGCACCTGTTAGCGGTCAACAAACAATAAAATCTCCAGCGCCATTTGGTCCATTGCCAACACAAAAACAAATCGACTGGCAAGAAATGGAGTTTTATGCTTTTGTACACTTTTCATTAAATACATTTACTAATAAAGAATGGGGCTATGGCGATGAATCTCCGGAACTATTTAATCCTTCAAATCTTGATGTACGCCAATGGGCAAGAGTGGTTAAGGAATCCGGGATGAAAGGAATTATTTTGGTAGCCAAACATCATGACGGATTTTGTTTATGGCCATCTGCCTATACAGAACGTTCAGTGAAAAATTCTCCCTGGAAAAATGGTAAAGGAGATCTCGTAAAAGAACTGGCTGCCGCTTGCAAAGAATACGGTTTAAAACTAGGATTATACCTTTCGCCCTGGGACAGAAGCCGTGCAGATTACGGCAAACCTGAATACATCACTTATTTTAGAAATCAGCTCAAAGAATTACTGATCAATTACGGAGATGTTTTTGAAATGTGGTTTGATGGTGCTAATGGCGGCGATGGCTATTATGGCGGGGCAAATGAAACCAGAAAAATTAATACTTTAGAATATTATAATTGGGATGAAACCTATAAATTGATTTACAAAACAGCACCTAAAACTTTGGTTTGGGGAGTTGGACCTTCAGAAGCAAGATGGATTGGAAATGAAGAAGGGCGTGCGGGAAAAACAAATTGGAGCCTTTTGCGCCAGAAAGATGAATTGGCAGGAAAAGTACATTATACTGAGTTTATGTCCGGTCATGAAGATGGAGAAAAATGGGTTCCGGGAGAAGCAGATGTTTCGATCAGACCAGGATGGTTTTATCATGCTGTAGAAGATGATAAAGTACGTTCGCTGGACGAAATGGTCGATATTTATTATGAATCAATTGGCAGAAATGCTACTTTATTACTGAATCTTCCGGTTGATAAAAGAGGTTTGGTTCATGAAAATGATCAGACAAGATTAAAAGAATTAGTTTCGACCATAAGAGCTGATTTTAAAACGGAATTATTAGCGGGATCTAAAATTTCTGCAGATAATGTGAGAGGAAACAGTGCAGAATTTGCAGCCAAAAATGTCACAGATGGAAATAAAGATTCTTATTGGGCAACAGACGATGCTATAAAAAACGCTTCAATCGTTTTTGAATTCAGTAAACCAACGGCTTTAAATAGAATTTTACTTCAGGAATATATTCCGTTAGGGCAGCGTGTTAAAGCTTTTAATATTGAAGCTAAAGTAGACGGGAAATGGACAACCGTTGCAAACGAAACCACCATTGGTTATAAAAGAATTTTAAGAATTGAGAGAGTTACAGCATCGGCATTAAAAATAAATATCACCGACTCGAAAGCAAGTATTGTTATTTCGAATATTCAGGCTTTTAATGCACCAACTTTTGTGCGTATGCCTGAAATTCAGAGAGATAAAAATGGAAATGTCACCATAAAATCCGAAGACGGAAATTCCGTTTATTATTCGCTTGACGGAAAAAATCCAACGAAAAAAAGCATCTTATACAAAGGAGTATTTAAGTATGAAAAAGCCGTTGAAATTAAAGCCGTTGCTATTGATAGAACGGAGAATATTAGCAGTGCTATAAAAACTGCCAAATATGGTGCATCTAAAGAAAATTGGAAAATAGTTACAGCTTCCAGCGGAGATTTAAATTCTGCAAACCGAATTATAGACGGAAATCCAAATACAGATTGGAGTTTTGGAGGTGACAATAATAAACTTCCACAGGAAATAACAATCGATATGGGAAATATTTTAACCCTAAACGGCTTTACTTATGTGCCACAGCAAGTAGGTAATAATCTCAATTTGATATCGAATTATGAGTTCTACACCAGCCTAGATAATATAAAATGGACATTGCAGTCACAAGGCGAATTTTCGAATATAAGAAACAATCCAATCGAGCAGATAAAGACCTTTAAAAAAGATAAAGCAAGATACATTCGTTTCGTTGCAAAAACAGCAGTTGGAAAGGGAACTACGGTTTCGATCGCAGAAATAAATGTAATGGAAACACTATAAGCAACTTTAATTAGCAATCTTTTTACTTAAAGTTTCCAATTATGTCTTCTGCCGAAGGTAACAGGTTATTAGTCGAATTTTTGATTATATACGTCATGTATTATTTAATTTTATGATAAATAATTACAACAATAGTCAAATGGTTAAAGAAAATATAAATTTCAAAGAAGCTGGGAAGTTCGAAGAAACCCGTTTTGAGAAGATTCATAATGTAATTTTCGATTCATCTCAGGAAGCTTCGGTATTAGTTGCTCAGGAAATAGCCAATATAATTCAAAGAAAAGATGAGTTAAACGAACCATGCGTTTTAGGACTCGCAACAGGATCTTCGCCAGTAAAAGTTTACGAAGAATTGGTTCGCTTGCATAAAGAAGAAGGTTTGAGTTTTGCCAATGTTGTAACCTTCAATTTAGATGAATATTATCCAATGGATAAAAATAATATTCAGAGTTATTGGTATTTTATGCACGAGCATCTTTTTAATCATGTTGATATTTTACCACAAAATATAAATATTCCTAACGGAAACATAAGCAATGAAGACTTACAACAATATTGTATAGATTACGAAATGAAGATTAAAGCCTATGGCGGATTAGATTTTCAGCTTTTAGGTATAGGCAGAACCGGACACATCGGGTTTAACGAACCGGGATCTCATGTTAACTCGGCTACCAGAAGTATTACATTAGATCATTTGACACGTATCGATGCTGCATCTTCATTTTTAGGAATCGATAATGTACCCAGAAAAGCGATCACAATGGGAATTGGTACCGTAAAAAATGCCAAAAGAATTGTACTTCTTGGATGGGGAATCAGTAAGGCTGAAATTATAAATAATACTATCGAAGGAGAAATTTCTTCACGAGTTCCGGCGACGTATTTACAACAGCACAACAACACAACATTTGTTTTAGATACAGAAGCTTCATCAGAATTAACCAGAGTAAAAACTCCCTGGTTGGTTAAGTCTGTAATCTGGACAGAAGAATTAAAACTGAAAGCCGTAGCGTGGTTAAGTGAATTGACCAAAAAACCTTTTTTGAAACTAACAGATAAGGATTACAACGATAACGGAATGTCGAGCCTTTTGACAGAAGAAGGAACTGCATATGATCTAAACATTAAAATGTTTAACAAAATGCAGCAAACCATTACAGGTTGGCCGGGAGGAAAACCAAATTCAGATGATACCTACAGACCGGAACGCGCAACGCCAGAAAGAAAAAGAATCATCATTTTTAGTCCGCATCCGGATGATGATGTTATATCAATGGGCGGAACTTTTGACAGATTGGTAGAGCAAGGACATGAAGTACATATTGCCTATCAAACCTCAGGGAATATTGCTGTTTCGAACGAAGAAGCTTTAAAATTTGCTGAAATATCAAAAGCATTGAATGCAAATTCTACAGAATCTGAAAATATTATAAACTTTTTAAAGAGCAAAAAAGCGAATGATATTGATTCATTAGAAGTTAGAAAATTAAAAGGATTAATTAGAAGAAGTGAATCTGTTGCAGCCACCAGATATTTGGGCGTGCCGGATTCTAATGTTAACTTTTTAGATTTACCATTTTATGAAACTGGAACAGTTAAGAAAAATAACCTTGGAGAGGCTGATATTCAAATTATGTGTGATATTATCGAAAGGATAAAACCACATCAGATTTATGCAGCTGGAGATTTAGCAGATCCGCACGGAACCCATAAAGTTTGTCTGGATAGCTTATTTGAAGCTTTAAAAAGAGTAAAACACAACAGTTATATGGATGATTGTTGGGTTTGGTTGTATAGAGGAGCATGGCATGAATGGGAATCGTACCAAATCGAAATGGCGGTTCCAATGAGCCCTGATCAGGTTCTTAAAAAACGTCATGCCATCTTTTATCATCAATCTCAAAAGGATGGTGTAATGTTCCAGGGTGATGACAGTCGCGAATTCTGGGTACGAGTAGAAGACAGAAACAGATTAACAGCCGAAAAATATCACGCTTTAGGATTAGCAGATTACTCTGCAATCGAAGCTTTTAAACGATATTATTTTTAGATTGTTTGTCTTTTAAAATATAATAAACTATTTCATGTGGTTTATTTTGGTTAGTTACCAATTTTGAAAATGCAGCCCTGGTTAGGCTGCATTTTTTTGTGCTTAATTTAAACGAATATTTTGACTCATTTTATGTCACCCTTAGCGAAGTCGAAGGGCGTAAAGTAGCTCCACAATGTGATTTTTCATTACAATCTTATCATTTCAATTTCTATGATAAAACCAAATCTTTATTAGTTTCAACGAATTAATCCCGAAGCCTCGGGACGTTGTTACAAAATCATTCCTCCTGAATTTTTTAGACAGTTCCGTAGGAACAAAATATATTGTAGAGATGGATTTTAATCCATCATTCGCAATCAAAACCCAATCTTGTCATTTCGGTACGAAAAATCACACTAGAAAATCCGTATAGAAATTACCAATCGTCATAGTGTTCCTAATGAAGATTCCTTAAAATGACACAGTTTATAAATAAAAAGACCTTTGTCAAAGTTTTAAAATGTTGACAAAGGTTTCGTTATATAAAAATGTCTTCGATTTCGCTCAGACTAACAATTGTTTAGATCGAAGAATTCAAAATCCTCTGCTTTACATGATCGATATAAGATCTTCCAATTACATATCTAAGTCCTTCAATCTCAATACTGTTTCCTTCAACGGCATCAATTTTATCGATTGCAATAGTATAAGATCGGTGTATTCTTAAAAAATTTCTTTCGGGTAATAAGTCTGTAAAATCAGATAATGTGCTGTGTATGATGTATTTGCCGGTAAGAGTATTTATTTTTAGATAATCTTTTAAGCTTTCGATGACCAGAATTTCATTAAAGAAGATCTTTTTCATTCTTTTTTTATCGATTTTCACAAAGATAAAAGGACTTTCCTGAATGTTTTCGTGGGGAATATTATTTTTAATTTCGAGTCTTTTACTAATCTTATTCAGCGTTTTCATTAACCTTGGGAACTCGATTGGTTTTACCAGATAATCTAAAACATCTAATTCATAAGTCTCAATTGCAAACTGACTATAAGCACTTGTAATAATAAGGATTGGTGGATTTTCAAGGCTTTTTATAAAATTAATACCATCAAGAACAGGCATGTTAATGTCAAGAAAAATGACATCAACTTTATTGTTTTTCAAAAAGTTTAAACCTTCTATTGGATTGCTGAAAGTGTCTATTACCTCAAAATTTTCAACTGCTTCTAAATAATTTTTAATAACATTAATCGCCAAAGGTTCATCGTCGATAATCAAACAATTTATTTTCATTTCTATAGTCTTAAGTTATTTGAGCGAAATAGTTTAGCTGGTAAATCTATATACGAGGAAAAGTTATTTTAGGTTACTTTAATCACCAGCTTTACGACAAAAATATTCTTTTTATTCTTAAATGAAAGCTTATAGTCATTTTTATTATAACCTAGTTCAAGTCTTTTTTTAACGTTCTCAATACCTATGCCACTTGACTTGTTAAAATTGTCTTTGTGGTGTGTAATTTCTGCCATTGGGTTTGAGATGGTAAAGTGTAGGAAATCACCTTTTATTTTAAAATTAATGTCAATTATTACTTTTCCTGTATTCTTGTTTACACCATGTTTAAAAGCATTTTCTACAAAAGTCAATAATATTATAGGAGCTATTTCCTTATCATGAATATCTCCGGAAATAGACATATTTACTTCTAATCGATCATCGTTTCTAATGCGCTCTAAATCAAGATAATTTTGAATACAAAGAATTTCATTCTCTAAAGTCTGTCTTTTACTTTTGGTATCATATAACATATAACGCATTAACTCAGAAAGTTTAAGAACAATTTTTGGGGTTTTGTTTGATTTTTCTACAGATAAAGAATAAATATTATTTAAAGTATTAAAGAAAAAATGCGGAGAAATTTGAGATTTCAAAAAAAGCAATTCAGTTTCTAATTGTGATTTTTCAAGATCTGTTACCCTTTTTTGTTCTTTCAAAAAGTCTAAAGTAATCTTGATAGCCGTTACAAAGGTAATCACATAAAGTTCACCCATCATCATGTCGATCGTATAATTAAGCGTTAATTTATCGATCGTTTCAGGTCCTTCAGGCCATACATTATGTGTTATTAATAAATAGGTAAGATTGAATTTTAAAATCACCATTATAAATATCGAAGATAAAACTGCAAGAATATAAAGGAGATATTTTTTTCGATAAACCAAAAAAGGCATAAAAATTAAAATATTCAGGTAACATAATGTCATGTGAATAGGAAAGCCCAACAAGTTTGTCTTAAGCGAATAGAGATAATCATTAAAATAGCTTCCCCATCTAAATGTGTTAAATAAAAAGTAAGTAAGCCAAAAAATGATGTGATAATGCAATGGTATGCGATATAGTTTGCTGGAATTGAAATTCATAATAATGATGCGTTTTGTGACTTTTTATGATGTTTATCTTAGTTTATACGTCGTCCGTCTAAATTAGTTTTAATAAAAGTCTGGTTTGTTTAAATTTAAAGTTAAATTAAGGTTGTTTTATATGAAGAATTTTACGTTGGTGATTTTATTTGCAATTCTGTTTGCAAGTTGTAAAATAAAGACATACAAAAATAAAAGTGAGCAAAATATTTTTGCTAATCATGCAAATCCTTTTATCGGTACTGGTGGACATGGACATACTTATCCCGGAGCGACCGTTCCTTTCGGGATGTTGCAAGTAAGTCCTGACAATGGTATTTCGAACTGGGACTGGTGTTCCGGTTATCATTATTCAGATTCTATCGTAGCGGGATTCAGTCATTTGCATTTAAGCGGAACCGGAATTGGTGATTTGGCCGATATCTTATTTATGCCCACTAATAAAAAACTCGATTTAACAACCAAAACAACTTCACGAGATCAATTACCTTATAAATCAACTTACAGTCATGTTAACGAAAAAGCAACACCGGGCTCTTACCAGGTTTTTCTTGAGGATCCTAAAATCAATGTAGAATTAACTTCTTCACAACGCACAGCATTCCATAAATACACATTTGCCAAAAACGACAAACAATCCGTAATTATCGATCTTGGTTTTGCTATTAATTGGGATAAAACGCTAAAAACCGGAATTACCATCGAAGACCAATATACTATAAGCGGTTACCGTTTTAGTACTGGTTGGGCAAAAAATCAGAAAGTATTTTTTGTGGCAAAGTTTTCAAAGCCCATTTCAGAATCTGTTTTATTAGCAAATAAACAGGTTGTTACAGGAAAATCTGCCGAAGGAGAAAATACAGCAACACAACTGTTTTTTAATGCAAATAATACTGATGAACTATTTGTAAAAGTAGCTTTATCATCTGTTAGTGTGGCTAATGCCAAAGATAATTTAGACGACGAAAAATCAACTTTCGAAAAAACAAAATCAGAAGCAGCTACAATCTGGAATGCCGCTTTGAGTAAAATTGAAGTTGAAACCCCAATAGATTCATTGAAAACCATTTTCTATACCGCGATGTTCCACGCCCAAGTTGCCCCTGTAGCCTATAGTGATAAAAACGGTCAATTTAGAAAAGAGGATGACCAGATTGCAACAGCAAAAGGTTATACCACTTATTCGACCTTATCACTATGGGATACTTTTAGGGCAGAAAATCCACTATTGACTTTACTGGCTCCGGATAAAACATCAGATATTGTTAATTCAATGTTAGCGTATTACGATACTAAAAAAATATTACCGGTCTGGACACTCTACGCCAACGAAACGAATACCATGACAGGATATCATTCCATTCCGGTAATTGTTGACGCATACCAAAAAGGCATTAAAGGTTTTGATGCCGAAAAAGCCTACCAAGCCATGAAAAACACCATGATGCAGGACGAGCGAGGATTAAATTTCTACAAAAAATACGGTTATATTCCGTATAACTTACTAGACGAATCCGTTACCATAACTTTAGAATATGCTTATGACGATTGGTGTGTAGCGCAAATGGCAAAAGCTTTAGGAAAAAATGAAGACTATCAATTTTTCTTAAAAAGATCTCAGGCTTATCAATATTTATTTGATCCGAAAACCGGATTTATGAGAGGAAAATCTGAAGACGGAAAATCATGGAACGAACCTTTTGATCCCAAACACTCGAACCACAGAGAACACACGGATTATACCGAAGGAAATGCCTGGCAGCACAGCTGGTTTGTGCCTCAAAATGTAGATAATTTTATTGCATTGCACGGCAGCAATGAGATATTTGCAAAACGATTAGAACAACTTTTTACCGAAAGTTCAGAGATTACAGGTAGTAATGTTTCGGCAGATATTTCAGGATTAATAGGTCAATATGCACACGGAAACGAGCCAAGTCATCACATTGCCTATATGTTTAATCATGCAAACCAACCGTGGAGAACGCAATATTGGGTTCGCCATATTCTGGACACGCAATACAATACAACGCCAAACGGACTAAGCGGAAATGAAGATTGCGGGCAAATGTCAGCATGGTACATTTTCAGTTCAATGGGATTGTATCCTATGAATCCCGCTTCTGGAGAATATGAAATTGGAAGTCCAATTTTCGAAAAAGTAAAAATCAATCTCGAAGGTGGAAAATCGTTTGTTATTGAAGCCGAAAATGTTTCAGACAAAAATTTCTATATACAATCGGCAACCTTAAACGGAGCCGAATTCAATCAAACAGTAATCACACACAAACAAATCGTACAAGGCGGAGTTTTACATTTTATGATGGGCGCCGAACCCAATAAAAATTGGGGATTAAAAAAATAATTAACACAATAACTAATCAGATAACTAACCAGCAAACAACAAAAATTAATGGATATTATTGACGTATCAATCATCGTAACCTATATTCTACTATCGGTAGGAATAGGAATTTGGATTTCAAGAAAAGCATCAAAAGGGTTAGATGATTATTTCCTTGGCGGGAAAACAATCAAATGGTATTTCTTAGGTCTGAGCAACGGATCAGGAATGTTTGATGTCTCCGGAACCTCCTGGATGATTGGAGTATTGTTTTTATATGGTGTAAAAAGTTTTATGTTTATGTGGCTTTGGCCCATATGGAATCAGATTTTTGTAATGATGTTTCTCGCAGTCTGGATTAGAAAATCAAAAGTAATGACAGGTTCTGAATGGATTTTAACCCGTTTTGGAAGTGACAGAGCCGGAAAAGCGTCTCATATTATTGTAGCCGTTTTTGCTATTATCTCAACAATTGGTTTTATCGCTTACTTTTTTGAAGGAATCGGGAAATTTGTAACCATTATTTTGCCTTGGGATTTAACGCTTCATTATGGCGATTTAATTTTACTGACTTCAGAACGTTCTTATGCCTTAATAATCATTTTATTAACGACAATTTATACCGTAAAAGGCGGAATGTTTTCTGTAGTTGCTACAGAAGTAGTGCAATATTTAATCATGATTATTGCCGGAGTTTTAATTGCCGGTTATGCTTTTATCAATTACACAGATATTCAGATTAATTCAGTTATTACTGATGAATGGAAAAATGTTTTCTTCGGATGGCAATTTGAAACCCAATGGACTGATAAATTCCAAACGTTCAATAATTTAATTGATTCTGAAGGATACAAAATGTTTGGCGCTTTTATCGGAATGACATTGTTCAAAGGTTTCTTCGCCAGTATTGCAGGACCAACACCAAGCTACGATTTACAAAGAATTCTTTCTACAAAATCAGTAAAAGAAGCGGCATATATGAGTGGTTTTACCAACCTGATTTTGTTTATACCAAGATATTTATTAATTACCGGAATTGTGGTAATTGCTTTGGTAAACATGGCACCGGAACTAAATGCTAATACAGGTTTAACAGGAGCCGATTTGGAATTATTAATGCCAAAAGTCGTTAACTTATACATTCCGGTTGGAATAAAAGGAATTCTGCTTGCCGGTTTATTAGCAGCATTCATGTCCGGATTTTCGGCATTCGTTAACGCCGGACCAGCTTATATTGTAAATGATATTTATAAAAAATATTTTAAACCTGTTGCAACAAACGCACACTATATTAAGGTGAGTCAGATTTCATCTTTCCTTGTAGTTGGTTTAGGGGTTTTCATGGGATTCTTTGCAGATTCTATAAATTCGCTAACTTTATGGATTACAAGTGCTTTGTATGGAGGTTACGTTGCAGCCAATTTCCTGAAATGGATTTGGTGGCGTTTTAACGGCTGGGGTTATTTCTGGGGAATGTTCGCCGGATTAATCGTAGCGTCATTACAATTTGCTTTAGGTCAGGCTAAAGGAAGTTTGTCCGAAGGATCATTTTTATACGATTTAGCACAAGTGCAGGCAATTTATCTGTTTCCGTTAATATTTGGTTTCTCTATTTTAGGTTGTCTTTTAGGAACGTTCCTGAGCAAACCAACAGATATAGAAGTTTTAAGATCTTTCTACACCAATGTAAGACCTTGGGGTTGGTGGAATCCGGTTTATAAAACATTAAAAATTGAAGATCAGAGTTTCGAAAAAAATAATGATTTCTGGAAAGATATGCTCAATTGTATTATCGGAATTGTATGGCAGTCCAGTATGATTTTGCTTCCAATATTTTTCATTATCAGAGATTATCCAAAAGCAATTATAGCATTGGTTGTGTTTTTAGTAACGACAACAATATTGAAATTTACTTGGTTAGATAAAGTTCGCAGAATAGAGGATTAGTCAAATTAGATAATAAGTCAATTAGATAATTAGCCAATTAGAAAATTAGATAATTAAAAGAACTGAAAAACCTTTGTCAAAGTTTTAAACTTTGACAAAGGTTAATACGCACAGCAACAAAAAACAAAAAAACAAACTATAATAATAAAGTAAAGAGAGCATGAGTACTATTCCTTGGCAAGACAGACCCGAAAACAGCAACGACGTAATGTGGAGATATTCTGAAAACCCAATTATCGACAGATATGCAATCCCATCATCAAACAGTATTTTTAATAGTGCGGTTGTGCCTTTTGGAGATGGCTTTGCAGGTGTTTTTAGATGTGATAACAAAGCGGTACAAATGAACATTTTTGCAGGTTTCAGTAAAAACGGAATCGATTGGGACATTAATCACGAACCAATTGTAATGCAATCCGGTAATACTGATATGATCGAATCTGCTTATAAATATGACCCCCGTGTTGTTTTTATCGAAGATCGTTACTGGATTACGTGGTGTAACGGATACAATGGACCTACAATTGGTATTGGATATACTTTTGACTTCAAAGAATTTTTTCAATGCGAAAATGCCTTTCTGCCATTTAACAGAAATGGAGTTTTGTTTCCACAAAAAATAAACGGAAAATATGCCATGTTAAGCCGTCCGAGTGATAATGGTCATACGCCTTTTGGAGATATCTGGATTAGTTATAGCCCGGATATGAAATACTGGGGAGAACACCGTTTGGTTATGAAACCATCTCCTTTTGAGCAAAGCGCATGGCAATGTACCAAAGTAGGCGCAGGACCAATTCCAATTTTGACTAGCGAAGGCTGGCTGATGATTTATCACGGCGTTATCAATACCTGCAATGGTTTTCGTTATGCGATGGGAGCAGCACTTTTGGATGAAAACGCACCAGATCAGGTAAAATATAGAACACAACCTTATTTATTAGGTCCGGCAGAAATTTATGAAATGGTTGGAGACGTACCAAATGTAGTTTTCCCATGTGCCGCTTTGCATGATATTGAAGAAGATAAATTAGCCGTATATTACGGTGCAGCAGATACCGTTGTAGCGATAGCATTTGGTAAATTAAGTGAAGTTATTCAGTTTACAAAAGATAATAGTTTATAATAAAAAGCATGCGTTTAAAAATTCAATGGTTAAAAGTAGTTTTAGGATTTCTCTCGATTAGTGGTTACTCACAATCGAAAAATACCATAATACCTAAAACTTACGTTGCTGCTAAAACTAGAAATCCAATTGTAATCGATGGAGACGAAGCTGATGCTTCATGGAATAAAGTAGATTGGACTGATCTTTTTGAAGACATAGAAAATAATGTAAAACCAAAATATGCAACAAAAGTTAAAATGCTCTGGGATGAAACCAATTTTTACATTTTAGCAAAAATTGAGGAACCGCACGTTTGGGCAAATTTAAAACAGCGTGATACGATTATCTTTTACAATAATGATTTTGAAGTTTTTATAGATCCCGACAGCGACACTTTTAACTATTATGAATTAGAGATAAATGCCTTAAATACAGCTTGGGATCTATTTTTGTCAAAGCCTTACAGAGAAAATGATAATGTTGTTTTAAACGACTGGAATATTCCGGGCCTGAAATCAGCAGTAAAAATCAACGGAACGCTAAATAATGCAAACGATACAGATGAAGGTTGGATATTAGAAATGGCGATTCCCTGGGCATCTTATAAAACATCTTATTTTGATAAAAATGTGCCTGTAGATAAATTTTGGAGAGTTAATTTTTCAAGAGTCAATTGGCAACATAGTATTACGAATGGCAGTTATGAACGGAAAAAAGATGCTGACGGAAAATTTTTACCGGAGTACAATTGGGTTTGGTCGCCAATGGGCGTAATCAATATGCACGAACCGGAGAAATGGGGGTATGTTTATTTTTCTTCCAAAGATGGAAAAGACAACTTTACTATTCCGCAGGAAGAAAAAGTAAAATGGGAACTTTATAATTTGTACAGAGCCCAAAAAGAATATTATCAGAAGAATAAAGTGTGGGCAAAATCTATACAAAATCTAACCAAAGAAACTATTAGTGTTGATGGTAAAATTTTAAAACCAATAGTAGAAAATCATTCAACGGGATACAACATTTCGATAAAAAGTCCATTTTCTAATCAAACATTTATTATCAGGCAAGATGGCAAAATAATACAAAAATAAACTACTATGAAACTATCAAAACTATTACTTTTTTTAATAGCACTCAGCATTTTTTCCTGCGCTAAAAAAGAAGAACAAACCAATTTTAAATTTGGAGTCTGGACAACCGCTGATCCTAAAAAATCGGATGCAGATTACACCAAAGAATTCAAAAAATATAAAGATGGCGGAATCGATGAAGTATTAATCAATACCAAAACAGATCCAAAACTCTTGAAAAGATTAGCGCCTCTTGCCACAAAAGAAGGCTTGAAAGTACATGCCTGGATCATGGCTATGAACAGACCGGATGATTCTGTTGCATTGCAACATCCGGATTGGTACATGGTTAGCAAAGAAGGAAAATCATGTTTTGATAACCGCCCTTATGTGGATTATTATCAATGGTTATGCCCAACAAGAAAAGCATCAAGAGATCACGTTTTAGGTTTGGTAGAAGAACTGGCAAAAGTAGAAGGAATCGAAAGTGTACATTTAGATTATATTCGTTTTCCCGATATTTTTTTACCGATAAGTTTATTACCAAAATACAACTTAGTTCAAGATGTAGAATTACCCCAATTCGATTTTTGTTATTGTGATGAATGTGTAAAAGCATTTGAAAAAATACATCATAAAAACCCCAAAACAAGTCACAACACTTCTATTGATATGGAGTGGAAAAACTTTAGATTAAATGCCATAAAAGCAGTCGTTGACGATGCTTATAAAATTGCGCACAAGCACAATAAAAATTTAACCGCAGCAGTATTTCCTTATCCTGAAATGGCAGATCACATGGTACGACAACGTTGGGACAAATGGAATATTGATGAAGTATATCCTATGATTTATCATAGTTTTTATAATGAAGAAATTGACTGGGTTGGTTATGCCACAAAACAAGGTGTTACTGATTTAGAAGATAAAAAAACGAAAATCAATACGGGAATTTATATTCCGGGATTGAAAAACGATAAGGAGTTAAAAGAAGCTATCTTGTTGGCAAAAGAAAATGGAGCTGTTGGTGTTTCATTTTTTGACGGAAATGCATTGTCTGATAGTAATTTAAAGACAATCAAAGAAACAAAAGCAAGTTTAAAATAGCTTTTTAACCTCTTCAAAAGATTAAAATAAATGATATGTCAAATTGCGTATAATTAATTCAAGTTGCTGGTTTAAAAATTCAACAAATAAGTTGGTTGTAAAAAAGTATAATCCCTATGGGATATTTCTATGGTGTGTCTTTCGATAATTCTACCAATATTAAACTCCTAACGGAGTAATAAAAAATATCCCGGAGAGATTACATATTTGGTAGAGATCAATTTATTTTACCATTTTTTTGTCCCGTAGGGACTACACTTATAAAAAATAAAGAATGAAAAAAACAATATCCATATTATCAGTTTTGATTGCTTCAATAGGATCAGTTAATGCACAGGAAAAAGTTCCTTTCTGGCAAAACGAAAAAATCAATGAAGATAATAGGGAGCCGATGCACGCTGCTTATTATGTTTTTGAAAATGAAGCATTGGCAACTAAAAATGAATGGAGACAATCTAAAAATTATCTGGATATTAACGGAGCCTGGAAATTTAAGTATGTTGACAGTCCGGATGATCTTCCGAAGGAATTTGAAAAAAGTAATTTTAATGACACATCCTGGGATAATTTCAGAATTCCTGCAAGCTGGGATGTAAATGGTTATGGATATCCTGTTTATGTAAATACCACGTATGATTTTGATTATTTAATGGCGCCAAACCCCCCATTTGTGCCCACTAAATATAATCCTACGGGTATTTACAGAAGGGATATTACAATTGATAAATCTTGGGAAGGAAAAGATATTTTTCTACATATTGGTACCGCAAAATCGAATCTTACGGTTTGGGTGAACGGCGTTTATGTGGGATATGGCGAAGACGGAAAATTGCCTTCTGAATTTAATCTGAGTAAATATGTAAAAACAGGCAAAAATAGTATCGTTCTAAAAGTAATGAAATGGAATGACGGTTCGTATTTAGAATGTCAGGATATGTGGCGAATGAGCGGAATTACCAGAGATTCTTATCTGGTTGCCAGAAATAAAACACATCTTAAAGATTATGAAATCATTCCGGATTTAGACGCTTCTTATGTAAACGGAACTTTGAAAATTGCAACTGAATTTTCAGATTTAAATAAAAAAGACGGTTATAATTTAGAAGTTCAGTTAAAAGACGGTGATAAAATAGTTACCTCTAAAACTATTTCCGCTTTAAGCGAAAAACAAACTTTTGACTTCGCTGTAAATAATCCGAAGAAATGGAGTGCCGAAATCCCAAATTTATATCAGGTTTCTTTTCTTTTAAAAGATAAAAAAGGAAATGTTATCGAAGTAATCAATCAAAACGTAGGCTTTAGAAAAGTAGAAATCAAGGGCGGACAACTTTTAGTAAACGGAAAAGCAATTTACATAAAAGGGGTAAACCGTCATGAAGTTGATCCGGTTGCGGGACAAACTATTTCGAGAGAACGCATGGAACAGGATATTAAAGTCATGAAAGAATTTAATATCAATGCAGTAAGAATGTCGCATTATCCTAACGATGAATATTTCTACGAGTTATGCGATAAATACGGAATTTATGTGGTTGATGAGGCCAATATAGAATCACACGGAATGGGTTATGATATCACCAAAACGCTGGGTAATAAACCAGATTGGGAACTGGCACACATTCAGCGAATGCAGCGAATGATCGAAAGGGATAAAAACCATTCTTCGATCATTATATGGAGTATGGGGAACGAAGCCGGAAATGGTTACAATTTTTACAGAGGGTATTTATGGATTAAAAATCGCGATAAATCAAGACCTATTCAGTACGAAAGAGCGACAGCCGGTGCTTGGGATGGAAAAGATCTGAAGTTTGAATGGGATTCTGATATTATTGACCCAATGTACAGTTCGCCTAATAAAATGGAAGAATATATTCTGGCAAACCCAAATCCGTCAAGACCTTATATTCAGTGCGAGTATGCGCATGCGATGGGAAACTCTATGGGAAATTTTAAAGATTATTGGGATGTAATTCGTAAATATCCGAACTTTCAGGGAGGATTTATCTGGGATATGATCGATCAGTCGGTTTATAAAATACAACCTGACGGAACTAAGATTCTTGCTTATGGTGGAGATTTTGGACCAAAAGATGTAAGAAGTGATAACAACTTTGTCAATAATGGTGTATTTACGGTAGAAAGAAAACCAAATCCGCATGCTTTTGAAATGCGAAATGTAATGCAAAACATTCTGACTTCATGGGAGAATAAAGAAACGGCAACTATAAAAGTGTACAATGAATTTTCGTTTAAGGATTTAAGCAATGTGACTTTGCACTGGAAATTAATTTTGGACGGTATTGCACAAGACTCAGGAGTTATTGACTATCTGGCAATCGATCCTAATCAGTCAAAAACCTATACGTTGCCTATTAAATTGGGCGATAAACAATTTAGTGAAGCTTTTATAAATATAAGTTATCAGCTAAAACAAGACGAACCGCTTTTGCCAAAAGGTTTCGAAATCGCAAGAGAACAATTGGCATACAAAGGAATTTGGAAAAATAATATAAAAGTTAATGGCGCGGCTAAAATAAATGTAGAAAAAAACGCAAACAATACCGTTTTTAAAAGTGATAAAGCCGTGATAACTTTCGATAAAAAAACAGGATTTATAAACGGTTATTCATTCGAGAATAAACCCGTTCTAAAAGACGGCTATCAATTGCGACCAAATTTCTGGAGAGCGCCAAATGATAATGATTTTGGAGCAAATCTTCAGGTAAGCTTAAAAGCATGGAAAGAAGCTACAGAAAATCCTACGCTTATAAACTGGTCATATACGAGTACAAAAGACAATAAAATTCAGGTAAAAGCAACTTATAATTTAACGTCAGTTTCTGCTACCTTAGAATTAAATTACGAGATAAACAGCAACGGAGAATTAAGCGTAACAGAACAATTGAATATCGATAAAACAAAAGAAACCCCGGTATTACCAAGATTTGGAATGGAAATAATTTTGCCTAAAGATTTTAGTGCAATAAGTTATTACGGAAGAGGGCCACACGAAAATTATATCGACAGAAATTATAGTGCACAAGTTGGAATTTATAATCAAACAGTTTCAGAGCAATATTATCCATACATCCGTCCGCAGGAAACCGGTAATAAAACTGATGTTCGCTGGTTGGAATTGTCAAATGATACATTGAAAATAAGGGTTACATCAAATGAATTGTTGGCAACTACAGCTTTACATTTTTTAAATGAAGACTTGGATGATGGTTTAAAAAAAGACCAACGACACGCTGCCGAATTGAAAGAAAGAGATTTAACAAGTCTTAAAATTGATTATAAACAAATGGGAGTTGGTGGTATAGACAGCTGGCAAGCCTGGCCAATGGAAAAATACCTTTTGAGAGACAAAAAATATGAATATCAATTTAAAATAACACCATCAATAAAATAATTAGCATATGAGAATTATAAAGTCCTGTTTGATTATTGGTTTTCTTGCGCTTGTAACGTCTTCTTATGCACAGAAAGTTTACACGGAAAATGATATTCGTATTATTCCAAAACCAAATCAGACAATGATAAAAGCAGGTGTTTTTGAATTTACAAAAGACACAAAGTTCGTTGTCAATGGCGATTTCCAAAAAGATGCTGCAACTGCTTTAATCAATAAATTTGGAGTTGCTGCAGGCTGGCGTCCGGAAATTACATCAAAAATTCCGGTGAGTAATTTTATCCAGTTTAAAATCGATCAAAACTTAAAAAATGAAGCTTATATATTAGATGTAAATCAAAAAAGTATTACTATTTCGGCTAAAGGAAATGCAGGTTTTCTGTATGGTTTAGAAAGTGTCAGACAATTGCTTCCGGCTGCTATAGAAAGTAATTATACTATTACATCTGAAAAATGGCAGATCCCGAATGTAACGATTACTGATGAACCACGTTTTAAATGGAGAGGTTTGATGCTGGATGTGTCACGCCATTTCTTTGATAAAAATTATATTCTGGCAACAATCGATCGTTTGGCGATGCATAAAATGAATGTTTTGCATTTGCACTTGGTAGACGATCAGGGTTGGAGAATCGAAATAAAAAAATATCCAAAATTAACCGAGGTTGGTGCCTGGAGGGTCGATCAGGAAAATGTTTCCTGGAATGCCAGATTGACTACAAATCCGGATGAAAAAGGGACTTATGGCGGGTTTTTTACGCAGGAAGAATTAAAAGAAATTGTAAAATATGCCGCAACAAAAAACATCGAAGTAATTCCGGAAATCGAAATGCCGGCGCACGTAAGTTCTGCTATTGCATCGTATCCTGAACTGGCTTGTTTTGATCAGCGTATTGGCGTTCCGTCTGGCGGATTATGGCCTATCACGGATATTTATTGTGCCGGAAAAGAATCTACATTTGAGTTTTTGCAAAATGTATTAGACGAAGTAATGACTGTTTTTCCATCAAAATACATTCATATTGGTGGAGATGAAGCGACTAAAACCAATTGGGAAAAATGTCCGTATTGTCAAAAAAGAATGAAAGATCTGGGCTTAAAAAACACTAATGAATTGCAAAGTTATTTTGTAAAACGTATTGAAAAATATATTAATTCTAAAGGTAAAAAAGTAATTGGCTGGGACGAAATTATAGAAGGCGGTTTAGCTCCGGAAGCTACAGTAATGAGCTGGAGAGGTACAAAAGGTGGTATTGAAGCAGCAGATCAGGGACATGATGTTATTATGACTCCGGAATCTCCTTGTTATTTTAATTTTTATCAAGGGCCTCAAAATGAAGAACCATTGGCTTTTGATGCTTATAATCCGTTAAATAAAGTGTACGAATTTGATCCGGTTGTTTCAACCATGACACCGCAGGAAGCTGCACACGTGTTAGGCGGACAAGCGAATTTATGGGCAGAGCATCTGGCGGGCCCAAAAGATTCTGAATATATGATTTTTCCAAGATTAGCGGCATTATCAGAAACATTATGGAGCCAAAAGGAAAAACGCAACTGGAACGATTTTACAACAAGATTGTTTTTATTATTAAGACGTTATGATTATTTAGGGATCAATTACGCAAAAAGTGCTTATTTGGTAACAGCTTCTTCAACGGCTGATTTAGCCAAAATGCAAATTAATGTTGAGTTGAAAAATGAATTTCCAAATCCGGATATTCGATATGTTTTAGGGAATAAAAATATGGATCATCACGCTGTAAAATATACAAGCCCAATTGGATTTAAGGAAACGACAATCTTAAAAGCTTCTTTGTTTCGAGACGACAAACCGGTAGGAAAAATGTTTACAGATACTATTATTTTTCATAAAGCCGTGGGACGCAAAGTAGAATATTTGACTCCTTTTAATCAGAATTATAAAGGAGATGCCAATACAATGGTAAACAGCATTCGCGGAAGCAAAAATTTCCATGACGGACAATGGCAAGCATGGCTGGTAAATGACATGGAACTTGTTGTTGATCTGGAAAAGCAGGAAAGTATTCAGGAAGTGTCAGTTGGAACTTTAGAAAGTCAGGGTGCAGGAGTTAATTTTCCAATAGAAGTTAAAGTGTTTGTCTCAAATGACGGCATCACATACAAACAAGTTGGAAAACTGACTCGTCCTTTTGCGATAAGTCCGGTTCCGGAATTGAAAGATTTTAAAATCAATTTCGAAAAACAAAATGTACGCTATGTAAAAGTAATCGCAGCTAACTTAAAGAAAAGCCCTAAAGGCGAATCTTCATGGTTATTTGTTGATGAAATTTCTGTGAATTAAATAGACAGTTGGGCGCAATTATTTAAACACATAGAAACATAGATTTATATTTTGAAATGAATAAAAAAGAATATAAAAAGAAACTAGTTTCTTACACATAGCTATGTGTTTTTATTTAAAAATGGATTGAAGCTTTCACAAAGTCAGAATTACGCATAATACCAAAAAACAAAAAACAAAAAATAATAAACAATAAACAGATTAAAGATGAAAAGAGGAATATTCATACTCGCACTTTTATTTTCAGTTCAAATGTTTTCGCAGGCTATTTACGAAGATGAACGTTATGTGCCGGAAACAGATCCGTTAGTATTAAAAAACTTAGACGAGTGGCAAGGTAAAAAATTTGGATTGTTAATGCATTGGGGAACATATAGCGAATGGGGAATTGTAGAATCCTGGTCAATTTGTCCGGAAGATTATGGATGGTGCGAACGAAAAAAAGGAACTAATCCAGGAAATTACAATGAATATGTAAAAGAGTATGAAGGATTAAAAAAGACTTTTAATCCAATAAAGTTTGATCCTGCAAAATGGGCAAAAGCAGCGAAATATGCAGGAATGAAATACATGGTTTTTACCACAAAACACCATGACGGATTTAATATGTTTGATACCAAATATTCTGATTATAAAGTAACAGACAAAGGATGCGCTTTTAGTACTAATCCAAAAGCAAATATTGCCAAAGAAGTTTTTAATGCGTTTAGAGCTGAAAATATTTCAACCGGAGCTTATTTCTCAAAACCTGACTGGCATAACGAAAATTACTGGGATCCTTATTTTCCTCCTTTCGACAGAAACGTAAATTATGATCCGGCTTTATATCCTGAAAAATGGCAGAAGTATGTTGATTTTACACACAACCAAATTTTAGAATTATTATCTGATTACGGTAAAATTGATATTTTATGGTTAGATGGTGGATGGGTTAGAAAAAGAGACCAACAAAACATAAAAGAAAACTACGATGAAAAGTTTGCTGAAAACGAAGCAAAAAACGGTTTCATCAAACACAGAGTCGTAGATCAGGATCCTAAAATGGATGAATTAGTAATAAAAGCACGCCAAAAACAACCGGGTTTAATTGTAGTAGACAGAGCGGTTCATGGAAAAAACCAAAACTATCTGACTCCAGAAAACAGGGTTCCTGAAAAAACCTTGCCTTACCCGTGGGAATCTTGTATTACCTCTGGCGGCGGATGGTCATATACTCCCGATGCTACATATTTAACAGGGCGACAAGGTATTCATATGTTGATTGATGTTGTGGCAAAAGGGGGGAATTTATTATTGAATGTTGCACCAAGTCCTGAAGGAGAATGGCAACAAGGAGCTTATGATTTATTGGCAGCTTACGGTGATTGGATGAAGGTAAACAGCACAGCGATTTACAACACAAAACCAATTGAGCCTTTTAAAGAGAGCAACATTTGCATGACACAAAATAAAGCCGGTAATGTTTTCTTGTTTTATCTGGCTAAAGAAGGAGAAAATAAAATTCCTGCAGAAATTGTGATAAAGTCAATTAATCCTAAAAAAGGAACAAAAATTTCGATGTTAGGTTCAAAAACTTCACTGAAATGGACTAAGGAAGCTGAAGGATTTAAAGTTGTAATTCCGGAAAGTTTAAGAAACAATTTACCTTGTAAAGAAGCATGGACTTTAAAAATTGAAGCTATTAACAGATAGAAATTATTATGTTTTTAAATAAAAGGATAACAATACAAACAGCATGTTTTTTTTACATGCTGTTTTTTGGCATAAGTATTTTTGCACAGGAACCTGCTGATTTTGTAAATCCGCTTATTGGAACTTCCAATTACGGAGCCACTTTTCCGGGACCAATCGCACCAAGAGGTATGGCAAGTATTAGTCCGTTTAATGTTGCGGGGAAGCAAAACAAATTAGAAAAAGACAGTCAATGGCTGTCAAATCCGTATGTAAACGAAAATACGTTTTTAACCGGATTTAGTCAGGTAAATATCAGTGGCGTTGGTTGTCCGGATTTAGGTGTTTTGTTATTAATGCCAACGACAGGAGAAATAGAGACTAATCATTTAAAATACGGTTCAACTTATTCTAACGAAGTTGCTAAAGCAGCATATTACAGTGTAAATCTGGATAAATATAATATTAAGGCTGAATTTACAGCGTCTAAAAGAGTAGGTGTAAGCAAATTTACTTTCCCAAAAGGGCAATCTAACATTTTGTTAAATCTTGGTTTAGGTTTAACAAATGAAGAAGGAGCGATGGTAAAAGTGGTTTCATCTACAGAAATTGAAGGAATGCGTTCCGTTGGTTCATTTTGTTATAATAGTCCGGAGGATGCTTATCCGATTTATTTTGTAGCGAAATTTTCTAAAGCTGCGGATAAATTTGGAGTTTGGAAAAAACCGACAAAATATGAAGGAGTTGAAGCACAATGGATGACGTACAACGGCAAAACCAGAATGATGGACAATACTATTAAAACAGTTGTTGGTGATAGTATTGGGACTTATTTTAGATACAAATTTAATAAACAGGAAACTGTTGAGGTAAAAATTGGAATTTCGTACGTGAGTATCGCAAATGCGCGTGAAAACTTAGAAAAAGAAACCGGAAACAAATCGTTTGAAGCGGTTTATAATGACACATATAACGAATGGAATGATGAACTTTCTAAAATTTTGGTCGAAGGTGGTTCAAAAGACGATAAAACTGTTTTTTACACGGCATTATATCACACCTTGATTCATCCGAATACTTTAAATGATTTTAATGGAGAATATCCTGTAATAAAAAGAACCAAAATTGCCAAAACCGATGGAACACGTTATACGACGTTTTCTTTGTGGGATACGTATAGAAACATGCATCCTTTAACATCGTTAGTGTATCCTAAGCAACAATCTGATATGATAAAAAGTATGCTGGAAATGTATGATGAAAACGGTTGGTTGCCTAAATGGGAATTAAATTCGACAGAAACATTTACAATGGTTGGAGATCCGGCAAGTATCGTTATAGTCGACGCCTGCTTAAAGGGAATTCAGGATTTTGATATTTATAAAGCATATTATGCAATGCTAAAAGGGGCAGATAAAACCGAAAATAATCCGTTACGCCCGGGGCTGAAAGAATATATCGACAAAGGGTATTTATCAACCAATTATCGCGGTCCTGTTTCTACAACGCAAGAATATAATACTTCAGATTATGCGATTTCACTTTTGGCGAAAGCTTTGGGTGAAAAAGATGATTATAAGCGTTTTACTAAACGTTCATTATCGTACCAAAAATTATATGATAAAGATTTAAAATTATTTCGACCAAGAACAGCTGCCGGAAAATGGTATGAACCTTTTGATCCAGCATCGGGAGCAAATTTTCAGGAAAATGTTGGTTTTATCGAAGGCAATGCGTGGCAATATGCTTTTATGGTTCCGCATGATATAAAGGGACTAATGAAATTAATGGGCGGTGAGAAAGCTTTCTCTGATCAATTGCAAAAAGTATTCGATACCAAACAATTTGATATGGCAAACGAGCCGGATATTGCTTATCCTTATTTATTTAATTATGTAAAAGGAGAGGAGTGGAAGAGTCAGGAAATAGTGAAAAAATTAGTTAAAGAATATTTTCAAAACAAACCAAATGGTTTACCAGGAAATGATGATGCAGGAACAATGTCGGCCTGGTTGGTTTATTCGATGATGGGGATTTATCCAATATCGCCGGGAGATCCAATTTATACTATTACCACGCCAATGTTTCATAGAATAACGATCAAACTAGATCCAAGATATTATAAAAAAGAAAGCATTGTAATTGAAAGACAAGAAAATAATGATGGAAAAATCAATTCGATTGAGCTAAACGGAAAATCACTTAATAGCTTTTTTATTTCGCACGAAGATTTTGTGAATGGAACGATGCTGAAAGTGATTCAAAATTAAAAAACAACACAACTATGTTACAAGTAAGAATGAAAAAAACAGCCATTATTTTCATAATGGCTGTTGGTTTTTATAACCACGGTTACACCCAAAAAAAATATCCCTACCAAGACCCTAAATTACCGGTAGAAGAAAGGCTTACAGATTTATTAAGCCGAATGAGTCTGGAGGAAAAAGTACGCCAGATGGATATGTACAAAGGGGAGTTTTTTAAAGATAAAGAAGATTTTTCGAAATCAAAATCAGATCTAAAAATAGGGAATCTGGGTATTGGGGCGATTCATGACATTTATCCGCGTTCGGCAAAAATGATCAATGATTTGCAAAGCGAAGTAATTAAAAAGAACAAATGGGGAATTCCTGCACTTATAATGTGCGAGATGCTTCACGGTTATCTGGATGACGGCAGTACGGCTTTCCCCATGAATATTGGTTTAGGTGCAACCTGGGACACAAACCTAATGGATAAAGTAGGTAAAGTAATTGCGACTGAAGCCAGAGCACACGGAGTTCATTTTGGGCTGGGACCAAACTTAGATCTTGGCCGTGAACCAAGATGGGGAAGGGTTGCTGAAACTTTTGGTGAAGATGCTTATTTAAACAGCGAGATTGGTTTGGCAATGATAAAAGGTATGCAGGGAGATGATTTAAGATCAGATCGTTCCATTATTGCAGAACCCAAACACTTCGCTGTTCACGGAATTCCACAGGCGGGAGGAAATTCATCTCCAATTTTATTGGGAGAACGTTCGGTCCGTGAAGACCATCTTCCATCGTTTGAGAAAGCATTTAGAAAAGGCGGTGCTTTAGGAACCATGTGTGCGTATTCTGAATTAGATGGAATTCCTTGTGCAGCAAACCATTGGTTATTGACAGATGTTTTAAGAAAAGAATGGGGTTTTAAAGGAATTGTAGTATCAGATTTGGGTGCTATAAAATACCTTCAGGTAACACATTATGTTACAGATTCGCCTAAAGAAAGTATTAGAGAAGCAGTTGCTGCTGGAGTTGACATGCAGTTTTATGATTTTACAAATGAGTTTTGGCAGCAAAGCCTTATTGAATTGGTAAACGAGAAAAAACTAACAATGGCGCAAATAGACCGTGCTGCGGGTGGAGTTTTAAGATTGAAATTTTTATTGGGATTATTTGAAAACCCGTACACGGATAAAAATCTGATAAAGGAACGTTTTCATACCAAAGAAAATCAGGAAATTGCTTTAGAAGCGGGTCATAAATCAATTATTTTATTAAAAAATGAAAATAATATTCTACCTTTAAGTAAAGATATAAAAACAGTTGCTGTTATAGGCCCAAATGCTGATGCGTCAAGATTAGGTGGTTATGCTGTAAAAAATAAAGTGGGAACTACTGTTCTTGAAGGTGTTAAGCAAGTTGTTGGTGCCAAAACCAATGTATTGTATGAAGAAGGTGTTCCTTTAATTGTGAAAGGACAAATTATTCCGTCGAAATATTTATTTACACCTGACGGATCTCAAAACGGATTAAAAGGAGAATATTTCAATAACAGAAATGTAGAAGGAAATCCAGTATTAACTCGTATTGACAATCAATTAGAATTTGACTGGCCCTGGTCTCCGGGAGATGGTGTTACAGATGATGATTTCTCAATTCGCTGGACAGGATATATTCAATCAGAAAAATCATTTGATGGCTGGTTGGGTTTAAGTTCAGATGATGGAATCAGAATGTGGGTTGATGATCAATTGGTTATCGATAACTGGACAAAAGGTGCTACAAGTATGGTTACGACTCCAAAAAATATCGAAGCCGGAAAAAAATATAAAGTCCGCATCGAAATGTGGGAGGGCGGCTGGGGAGCCAGAGCGCACTTGCGTTGGAATCTGGAAAAAGTAAATTTTCAGCCAGCGATCGATATTGCTAAAAAAGCAGATGTTGCGATTGTAGTTTTGGGAGAATCAAATGAATTGGTAGAAGAAAACAGAGACGTTGCATCTTTAGACTTGCACGGAATGCAGCAGGAATTGATCGAAGCCATCCAGAAAACAGGAACTCCGGTTGTTTGTGTGTTATTAAACGGTCGTCCGCTTTCTACAAACTGGATCAGCGAAAATATTCCTGCTCTTGTAGAAGCCTGGTTTCCGGGTGAGGCAGGAGGTACGGCTGTAGCCGATGTTTTGTTTGGGAATTATAATCCGGGCGGAAGATTGCCTATTACAGTTCCTAAATCTGTTGGACAATTGCCTATATATTACAATCAAAAACCATCTGCGATACATCGATATGTTAGTGAAAGCGAAAATCCGTTGTACACATTTGGTTACGGGTTAAGTTATACGACTTTTGAATATTCAAATCTTAAAACCAGTGCTGCGTCAATTAAAACAGATGGAGAATTGAAAGTAACTATAGACGTTAAAAACACAGGAAATTATGATGGAGATGAGGTTGTGCAGTTGTACATTAATGATGTATATAGTAGTGTAACAACTCCAAGAAAAACATTGAAGGGTTTCAAGAGATTATTTATTAAAAAAGGAGAAACAAAAACTGTAGAGTTTACATTGACTTCTGACGAATTATCGCTGTGGAATCGTGAAATGAAGCGGGTTGTAGAACCGGGAGATTTTGAAGTTATGGTAGGTGGTAACTCTGTTGATTTACAAAAAAAATCTTTTAAGGTTTTGTAGTGATTTGGTAAAAAACGATAAGATATTTATTGTTTTAAGTATTAAATAGAGAATACCTTTAAAAAAAACAAAAAACAGTTAGATATGGTTAAGTGGTAGGGGTTGGTATAAAGAGGATTAAGATTACAAATAAAGTCGTTTTATTTCTTTTAAATGTTAAAGTTTCCCCAACGCCTTTTCAAAATTGTCATTTGTCGAAATTATATTTTGTTAACAGAATGTATTCTTAAGTTTAACATGTTATTAACTAAAAAAACAACTAAACATGATTAAGAACGTACTAAAATTATTGTTTGTTTTATGCTTATTCGGATTTCAAGGTCTGAAGGCACAAACAACAATAAAAGGAACGATAACAGATGCAGTAAGCGGAATTCCAATCCCTGGTGCAAATGTTGTTGTTAAAGGAACGAGAACCAGCGCATCATCAGATTTTGATGGTAAGTACAGTATTACAGTTTCAAATCAGTCAGCAGTTTTAGTCTTCACCTATGTAGGCTCTGCTCCAAAAGAAGTTGCTGTAGGAACCCAAACGACAGTGAATGTAGCTTTAGGTGCAGCTACACAGCAATTGGGAGAGGTAGTAGTTACTGCTCTTGGTATTAAAAGAGAGAAAAAGGCTATTACGTATTCTGCACAAAACATTTCAGTAGATGAGCTTTCAGAAGCAAGATCGCTAAACGTTGCCAACTCACTTTCAGGTAAAGTTGCCGGTCTTAACTTCTCTACAACTTCAAACGGAGTTGGTAGTTCATCTAGAATTACCTTAAGAGGGAACAGATCCCTTACAGGAAACAACCAGCCAATGTATGTGGTAGATGGTGTGCCAATTAGTAATGGAACGACCACTACAAATCCTGATATTGATACAGGAGGAACTACACAGCCGGATGGTATTTCGAACATTAACCCGGAAGATATTGCTTCGATGACCGTTCTTAAGGGACCATCTGCAGCAGCACTTTACGGAACTAGAGCAAGTAATGGTGTAATTGTTATTACGACCAAATCTGGTAAATCAGGAAGAACTTCAGTTTCGTTATCGTCTAATTTTATGGCTTCATCAGCATATAATTTGATGAACTTACAAAACGAATACGGACAAGGTACTCTAGGCGCTTACAACTCAACATCTAGCTCAAGTTGGGGAGGAAAATTAGACGGAAGACAGGTTGCTGCATGGCAGTTGGTTCGTAATCCTAATTATTCAGGACCTGCAACAACGAGTTATACTCCACAACCAAACAACGTTATTGATTTCTATAAAACGGGGTATAATTTAGCTAATACATTAACTATTACGGCAGGAAATGAAAAAGCACAAGGTTATTTCTCTTACACTAACACTAGTGCCGAAGGTATTGTGGGAGGAAATCAATTAGACAGACATAATCTTAATTTAAGATTAACCAGTAAGGTATCTGATAAATTATCATTAGATGTAAAAACGAACTATATCGTTCAGGATATCGATAATTTGTTAAGAACCGGAGAAGAATCTATTGGTACATCAGCTTATTTATTACCACGTAGTATGAAATTTAATGAGTACAAAGATTTTGAATATTTTGATGCTGCCGGACAAAGACAAATGAACTATTTCTTAGACGAGGCCGGATCTCCAGGCGGAAACCCATATTGGTCAGCTTTGCGTGATGATGCACGTACAGACAAAAGAAACAGATTTATAGGTTTGGCTTCTCTTAAATATGATTTTACAAAAACAATAAGTTTACAGATTAGAACTGGTTTAGACCAAATGACCAATAAGAATGTTAGAAACAGATATGCTACAGTAGCTTTTAATAACAATCTTGGTTCATACAGTGAATCTTATGAGACTGTAAGCGAGTTCAATACAGATGCTTTACTTTCTTATAATGAAAAATTTGGTGATTTCTCTATTGGTATTAATGCTGGTGCGAATGCTTTGCAACAAAATAGTTCTTCATTAAATTCAGGAGGAGTTTTAAGTAAAAGAAACTTTTTTGCTTTATCGAATGTAGCAACTATTCAGTCAACGTCTACAGCTTCAGAGAAAAGAATTAACTCGATTTATGGTTTCTCACAAATTGGTTTTAGAAATTATTTATTTTTGGACTTAACTGCCAGAAATGACTGGTCATCTACTTTACCGGCTGCAAACAGATCATTCTTTTATCCTTCAATAGGTATCTCGGGAGTACTTTCAGATATGTTTACACTTCCTGAGACGATTAGTTTTGCAAAATTAAGAGCTTCTTATGCAAAAGTAGGTAATGATACAGATCCTTATCAAACCAGTTCAAGATTATCTTATATTGGTGGTAACGGCGGTATGTTGTATTCTCAGACAACAGCAGCAAATCCTAATTTAAGACCAGAGATGTCAAGCTCTGTTGAGTTTGGTGGAGAGGTTAGAATTCTTAAAAATCGAGTAGGATTAGATGTTACTTATTTCCAAACGAATACAAAAGATCAGATTTTTTACATCAATACTCCAGAATCTTCTTCGACTTCGAGAGCGGTAGTAAACGGTGGAGAAGTTCAAAATAAAGGTATCGAGATGGTTCTTAGCATAACTCCAATACAAACTGCAAATTTCTCTTGGGAGGTTGCTGCCAACTATGCAACTTACAGATCTGAGGTAAAATCTATTTATGGAGGAAGAGAAGAATTAGTACTTGGTGAAGGACGATTGGTGAGAAGTAAAGTTATTAAGGGTGGTGAATATGGAGATCTGTATATTAAAGGTTTCCAAAGATCTCCTGACGGAAAAATTATTGTAAACAGTGCAGGTATTCCACTTGCAACAAATAGTTTTGATGTTCGTGCCGGAAACTTTAATCCGGACTGGACTGCAGGTTTGAAAAATAATTTTAAATACAAAGATTTCTCTTTAAGTTTTCTTGTTGATTTTAGAATTGGTGGTGAGGTTATCTCTTACACTCAGGCAAGACAAGCTGGTTTAGGGGTAAGCGATATTACGCTTGCAGGAAGAGAAGGCGGAATTGTTGTTGATGGTGTTGTAGCGGGGCCAGGCGGAACTTATACTCAAAATACAGTAAGCATTAATGCAGAACAATACTGGACAGCAATTGGACAAAGAACACCTATTGCAGAACCTTTTATTTATGATGCTACAAACATCAGATTAAGAGAACTTGTTTTTGGATATTCTTTACCAAAACGTCTTTTAGGCAACTCTGGTTTTACAAATATTGACTTTTCACTAGTAGGAAGAAATTTATTCTTCTTCGTAAATAAAGCCAAATATTTTGACCCGGAAGCAGGTGCTGGTACAGGAAACTTACAAGGTATAGAATCTTTCAACATTCCTTCAACGAGAGATTATGGAGTAAATGTTAAATTTGGATTTTAATTAAAAAAAGACACATCATGAAATATAGTTTTAAAATAAAAACTTTAGGAGTTGCATTAATGGCAGTTTCTATTTTATCAAGCTGTACAAGCGACTTTGATAAAATAAACACCGATCCTAATTCGCTTACAGAAGATCAGCTGGATCCAACTCTTGCAGGACCATCTTTTGCATCTGCAATTTATGCCGGAATCCATAACGGATCTTACTCATCGCCATCAGGTATTGATGATCAGGGAACATGGGGTATTGCAACAGGTATTTTATCTTCTACTTTTATTCAATACTTAGATTGTGGATATGGTACAGAAAGAAATGCATTCGTAAACGGTTACGAAGGTCGTGGATGGACAAGATTTTACACAGTTGCTGTTCCATCGTTAAACAATGCCATAAAAGCATCTCAAGGAAATGCCGAAGCTTTGGCAATTCTTAAAATCTGGAAAGTTTTCATGTACAATCAGATGGTAGATGCTTACGGACCAATTCCATACACAGAGGCAGGCAATAAGAAAGAAAAAGTGCCTTATGACAGCGTAGAATTTATTTACGAAGATTTCTTTAAATTATTAGATGAAGCAAATGCTACATTAAGTAGTTCTGGTGTAACGACAGTTGCTTCGTTTCAGCCAAATGACCGTCTTTATGCAGGTAATGTTGCCAACTGGAGAGTTTTTGGAAACAGTTTAAGATTACGTTTAGCATTAAGAATCTCTGATATTGAACCTGCTAAAGCAAAAACACAAGCTGAAGCTGCTGTAGCTGCTGGTGTTATGCAAACCAATGAGCAGGGCGCTTTCTTTAAAGCGAGTAATATTACACCAAACAACTTAAATATGATCGTAAACAGCTGGGGTTATACCATGACAGCTTCTATGGAAAGTATTTTGGTAGGATATAATGATCCAAGATTAGCTAAGTGGTTTGCTAAAATTGATACTGGTGTTTATCGTGGTCAGCCTATTGGAGGTTTACAAGATCAGTTTGGAACCACAAAATTCTCTGCTTTTAATAATGATGTTATGGGGAATGGTGCCGCAGGAAATCTTAGCGAATCTAAAAATATCGAAGTATTCATGGCTTCTGAAAACTATTTCAGCAGAGCAGAAGGTGCTTTGAACGGATGGAACATGGGTGGAAGTGCTCAGAGTTTATATGAAGCTGGTATTAGAGCTTCGTTAACACAATGGGGAATTACAGATGCGACTGCGATAAACGCTTACATTGCGGGAAATACATTGCCAACTTTGCCAAACGTCTTAACGGTTTATCCAACTTTAGACTTACAGGATATTCCAGTAAAATTGCCTGTAGCATGGTCTGCAGCAGCTGCGAGTCAGCGTACTCAAATTGCAGTTCAGAAGTATTTGGCTATTTTTCCTGAATCATGGGAATCATGGGCGGACTTACGAAGAAGTGATGCAAAAGTTATTTATCCGCCTCTTAATACCGATAATAATGATGCCGGAGTTGGTAAAAGTTTGATGAAAAGAATCATTTATACTACAAACGAATATTCTTCAAATAAAGATGCCGTTAATGATGGAATCGTTAAACTAAAAGGTCCTGATACCGGAGGAACAAAACTTTGGTGGGATACTAAATAATTAATTTGGTTGAGTAAAGACCCACATATTCTTTACTTAAAAACGCAAAAGGAGAGGAAACTCTCCTTTTGTTTTTATATAAAAATCAGATATGAATTTAAAAAACTATTATCCGTTTATTGTATTGATGATGTTTTTTCTTTCTTGTTCTTCCTTAAAGAAAGAAGTAAAAGCGATTAATAGTACTCAGGATTATATTGCAGAAAATCCTGTTACCCCAAACAGTCATGCATCAACATTAGTAGAACTGGAACCCAACACACTTTTGGCGGCTTGGTTTGGAGGTAAGCATGAAGGCGCTAGTGATGTAAGTATTTATGTTTCATCGTATAAAGAAAAAAAGTGGTCGGCACCCAAAAAGCTGATAGATCCCTTGATTAAAAACGGTGATACATTACCCTGCTGGAATCCGGTTTTGTTTAAAAGTAAAAGCCAAAACTTATATTTGTTTTATAAAGTGGGAAAAAATCCGAGAGAATGGTTTGGTGCTATGATTGTTTCAAAAGACAACGGAAACACCTGGAGCAATCCTAAATATCTTCCAAAAGGAATATTGGGACCTATTAGAAATAAACCAATTGAGACAACTCCGGGAATTATTTTATGCGGAAGCAGTACCGAAAGTATTACTGATAATAAATGGCGTGTTTTTATAGAAACTTATATAGAAGCAACAGATACCTGGACTATAACCGATCTTCAGGATAATAAAAATTTTGACATTATACAGCCCACATTTTTGGTTCATTCTAATAAAGAAATTCAGATTTTATGCAGAAGCAGGCATAATAAATTAATTTCGAGTTGGTCTGAAGATAATGGCAAAACGTGGCAGCGAACGGATAGTATTAATGTTGTAAATTCAAATTCGGGAGTCGATGCAGTAACATTGTTAAATAAATCATTTTTATTAGTGAATAATCCTTTAAAAATGGGAAAAGACTGGTTTAACGGTAGAAATGTTCTCGATGTAGAATATTCAAGAAATGGTGTAATCTGGGAGAAATTATTTGATTTGGAAAACCAAAATAAAGGAGAATTCAGTTATCCTGCCATTATCCAAACAGCAGATCAAAAAATTCATGTTTTGTATACTTACAATAGAAAATATATTAAACACGTCGCATTTGAACTGAAGAAATAAATCAAGTTTTGAAATAATTCATTATTTATGGCGAAAACTTTTAAGATAATTATATACTTGAATGTACCAACTAACCAAAAGATTCGAGGTTTAGTTTCTAACCAGGATATATCCAATGGAGCTAATGATAATGTGATATTCACAAACTTAAATTAATTAAAAAATTTGTTGGTACAGTGAAGTATCTGGAAGTTTAAAATTATTTTTAAAATAAAAAACAGGCTCAATTTAAAAATTGAGCCTGTTTTTATCTTGCAAAAAAACTAATTGCTAGTAACAGAATAACTATTACAAGTAAAATTTGCCCCATTTCCGTTCGTACCATAACAGGATGAGATTTCAAACCCATATTGTATGTCTCCAACAGTGACGTTACCAAACCATCCCTTATCTTTTACCCAATTATAGATTGCTTTTGCATCTATTGTACCACTATTGGTTTTTGTTGTGCGTAAAAATGAATAAACATTGTTAGAGCCATTGTTTCCACGGAATACATTCCAGGTATGACCACCAATGCTTTGGTTTGTATATACGGGAACAGAAGCGCCGGTTGATGAATAATTATAAGAAATCGGTTTTACATTTCCTGAACCATTTGAATTCCCTGTGTAGTTTAACCACAGCATTATTTCATTGGCTTTAGTACTATCCCAAAGATCATAAGCCGAAACCCAAGCTCCTCCACTTGGAGTAGTTGCGTTAAAACTGGTACTAAGAGTATTAATTGTGTTTAACACTTTACCTACGTATTTGGTTGAATTTGGGTATGATTTAATACCTGCTGTATTTGGATGGTTTGCCCAAATACCCCAATTACTGTAATTATTTGCCCATATGGATTGGCTTCCTGCACCAAACCCCCATATGTTATTATATACGGTATAAC
Organism: Flavobacterium sp. ov086; assembly: GCF_900187965.1. Taxonomy (GTDB): domain Bacteria; phylum Bacteroidota; class Bacteroidia; order Flavobacteriales; family Flavobacteriaceae; genus Flavobacterium. Next base: position 326,295 of record NZ_FZNL01000002.1, read on the forward strand.
CGCCATTTGACCAACTGGCATATTGATCAGATGATGACCATGCAGCTTTAACTTCTGATTCATTGTTTAGCTCGCTTTTTTCGCAACCCATAAGCGCTAGGGTTAATACTACAAATAAAATTGATTTTTTCATAAAATTTTAGTTTAAGGTTAAATGATTAGTAATGCTAATGTATTAATAATTACATACTTATCTTATTAATTATTAAGAAAAAGGTGTGTTTTTTAATTATATTCATAAAAAATAGATTATAATTTATTATAGTTTAAAGATATTTTTTAGTTATGGTAAAAATGACTATATATGAAATAAAAAACTGAGAATAATATAATTTGCAAAAAACTAAAACAGGTTTATTCTTACTATAATAAGAGTAAACCTGTTTTTTTATTTATTTGAAGTGAAGATAAATTGTTTGTCAAAGTGTTGTTATATAGTTAAATAACAATTTCGAGAAGAGAATTAGTTTACTTTCCCAGATTTGCAACCCATATGTTTCCTGATTTTCCAGCACCCATTTCTATATAAGTATTACTCATCATAGCTTTGCAATGGTCTTCGCTGTTTTTCCAGCCTAGTACAACTTCGGCAGCAGTAGTGTAATTGCGAGCGATCACTTCGCCTACATATTTTCCTGTATAACCAATAGCAGCGGCTCTTTGTATAGGACTTGTCCCTTCAGGTGATATATGCGAGAAATAATTACGTGCATTCATATCATTAGCATAATTAAGAGCTGTTTTTGTCAATATTGAATTGCTTACTAATGGAGGTACAGCAGGCATATCATCTGCTCCACATTTACATCCCTTAGTTCTAAGTTTGTTTATTTCAATCAAAACTGAATTGGTGACGTCTGTCTCATCTATGGAAGTATCATTATCACTATTACAAGAGATAAATAATAAGGAAGTCAAAAGAATATGAACAACACGCTTTGGAGACATAATAATCGATTATTTATTAAGGAGGTATAAAGATATTTGTTTTTATTGTTTTAAGAGTCTCTAAAATTAAGGTTCTTCAATTTTGTTATTGAAATTTTACTCAAAAAGATAAGTAAGCAGCAGTGCTCTTAGAAAACCTTTTTTATCATAAGATATTAATAATTCACTTACTTTTCGTCCGTTCGATATATCCTCCATTAGTACCAGATTCTTGTTTTTATTATAAGGCAGCATTGAGTATATTTACAACGCAGCAGGGCAAAAATTACAGAAAATTGTAGTTGAAACAAGCAAACCTACAGTAATTACAGATTATTTAAGAGGCTTTCAATATAAAAACAATACTTTAGAGTTTTCCCCAACAGCAGAAGGTTATGTTAAAAATGCAGGTGGGCTTTCGTATGTATTTCAATACAAGGATCATTTGGGAAACATAAGGGTAAATTACGCTAAGAATTCTACAACTCTGGCTCTTGAAATTGTTGATGAAGATAATTACTACCCTTTTGGATTAAAACATTTTATTAGTTACATAAGTTTGCCGCCAAGCAATAATAAGTATAAGTACAACGGGAAAGAACTGCAAGACGAGCTGGGGCTTGGGTTTTATGATTATGATGCTCGAAATTATGACCCAGCATTAGGCAGATGGATGAACATTGATCCGCTGGCGGAGAAATCACGTAGATTTAATCCATACACTTATGCTCTTAATAATCCAGTCTTTTTTATAGACCCTGATGGAATGCAAGCTAAGCCAATGGATATTAATTTTGATACAAATTCAGATAACTTTAAGAATGCTCCGCAATATTTAAGTTCTACTGTTGTTGATAATAATGGTAAAATAATTGACCATAAAGATGATGGGGATGATAATATATATTTGAATAAACGTGGTGGAGAAGTTGTAGGTAAAGAACGTGATGGTGTAACATACGAAAAAGATAAAAAGATAGTTCAAGATGATTTAACAAGTAATCATTTTCTGTTTTCTAATGGTATTGGTAAAATTGAGAATATTAAACCTGTAAAACCTACTTATGGAATTGTACTTATAAATCCAGTAGCTCTAGAAGTAGCTATAGTTGAAGGATTTGGATTGCTAATGGAAACAGTTGAAGCCTCAATTGTTTTTGATAGTTTTGCGCAAAGAGGAAATAATAATGGAAAATTACAAGATGATGAATTAGAAGCGATAAAGGCAAGAAAAGAGGCCGGTACTGCATCTAGTTCTGATTTGCAAAAATTAAAAAAGCACGAAAAAAACACTAATCAAAGAAGTTCAAGACAAAGTAAAAATAAGAAATGATGAATTCTACTCTAAAAAATATAGAAAAGCTTACATTTATTGAAGCTAATAAAATTATTTTAAAACTTTGTGAAGATAAGGTTAAGCTATCTTCAGATGATATAAATTTTATTCTAAATATAAAAGAAACTGAGCTAGTTAATTCATTTTTTAATGAGTATTCACTTTTCGAGCAAAAGGATTTTTTTCTTATAGAAACTTTCATTAATCAAAATTTAGAACATAAAAACAAAGACTTTGTTTCAGATTTAATTTATATAGCTTTGGATTTTGGGCTTGACTTAGAGTACAAAAAGATAGTATCGTTTTTATTAATTGAGAATGAAGACGAAGATTGCTTTGTTTTAGCTTGTTTAGAATATTTAAGCCAGAATATTAAATTATTATACATCGAAGAACTCGTAAAAAACTTAGAACATATACGTAATACTGTTATTTATCATCAAAATGAACAATTAGTAGCAAGTCTAATTTTGTTTAGAATAACCCATAATCCTGCAAATTTGGACTTTATACAGGAATTAATTGAATTTGACAATAGTAATCTAGAATTTCTTAATACAACTTTGAAATCCAAAATATATGATGAAGCTTACTTTGATTTTACTTGTTTCAATAAAAAGATAAAGCGTTAAATAGATAATATTTTAGGTTGGTAATGTATCAGATGTGTTGGTGGTTAATTATTGCATCTAACATTTACAGAAAATCAGATATTTATATTAATATCGCGTAAAAATTAAAACAACCTTTGGGTTAAGAGTGGTCGGAAGAAATTCCGACCACTTATGTTTTAAATACTTGCCGCTCTCCGAAGTTTTCCTTATGAAAAGCTACAAATGTCTCTAGACTGCAATTTTTTTAAACAAAGTGTTTTAAAACAAACAAAAGCCCCGCTCCCGAATCCTTTTGTGTGACATAAAGTGAAATTGACAAAGAATTAAAACCATAATCAATAATAAAACTTCAGATTTCTCTGAAGCTTTATTTAGTAGTGGTAAGCATTCCAATATCTAATCAGTTTTTTGAGGATTTTTGTAATGTTTTGACATGTGTATCTTAAGGTATTGGCATTTTTCCAACTCTCTTTTTAAGTTTATTTGTAAGGATGTAAATACTATATATTTCTGCTAATTATGGTAGTTATAAAGTTATGCTTCTAAATAATTCGTTTGTTTTTTTAGTTATACAAACTGCTATTCAATTTGAAGAAAGAGATGCTGTTTGTAATTTTGCGCGTTAAACAGTTAATGGAGATATTCTTTCTAAAGCTTTCATGGTGAGAGTTGTATCTAAGAGAAAATTTTAAATCAAATTATTATTTAGAAAAAGGGTGGAAAAAAATAAATAACACAATCGGTTGTTTTTTAATTATTTTTATTGTTAAATTAGCAGTAAAATACTTACTCAAATGTAAAGAGTAGGTTTTTGATTAAACTATTTAACTATTTAACCATTTAACCATTTATGTTATGAAAAGATTTCAAAAATTACTTATTCTATTTTTAGTGTTTATTCCTCTAATACGATTATTTGCATGGCCAGGAATGCCATTGCCTCCTCTGCATATCGAAGGCAAAAATTTAAAGGATCCTTGCGGAAAAAACATTTTACTACATGGTGTTGCCATTACTCCCAGTCCTTGGTTTAATGGTTGCTCTTATAATCAATGTCGTTGGGATAACTATAATGTTCAAGGTTGTCTTAATTATAATAATGCCGTTATGGATGCGCTCACGGATACAAATAACGGGTGGAAATTAAATTATATAAGACTTCATATTGATCCTTACTGGACCAATACACCTGGTTGCTCAGCAGGAGAAAATAGTATCTCATGCTTTGATTACAATAGATTAGTAACTTACGTAAATCAAGTTATAGTCCCTTTAATTAATCATGCCAGAAGCAGAGGACTCTATGTTGTCCTTCGTCCTCCTGGCGTATGTCCAAATCGAATTGCTTATGGGGACAATTACCATAATTATTTAAGAACGGTATGGCAATATCTATCGAACCATCCAAGTTTAAAGAATGTAGATAATGTTATGTTTGAAATAGCCAATGAGCCTGTAGAAATACTTGGAACAAATGGAAATTGGGGTGCAACGGGTGATGAGCATTTTGCCGCTTTACACAATTATTTTCAGGATTTAGTAAATATAATTAAGACTAATGGTGCAAATAATATTTGCTGGATACCAGGAACGGGATATCAATCTCATTACCAAGGATATCCAAACCATTTAATAACAGGAGGTAATATAGGTTATGCTGTTCATGTTTATCCGGGATATTGGGGAGCTAATGCAGAAAATACCACTAGTTTTAATAATGCCTGGAATGCTAATGTGCAACCGATTGCTAACATAGCACCTATTATGGTAACAGAAACGGATTGGTCTCCTACTGGTGACGGAACATGGGGTACCGGTACAACAAGTGGTTTTGGTCTTAATCTGAAAGGTAGAATTGATGCTGCTGGAAATTGTAGTTGGAATTTACTTGCACCAGAAGGACTGATAACTAATGCAGATCCATATAATGTTACAACTGCTTTCAACAACAATTGGGAGGCTTGTGCTGCACCAACTAAGCAGTGGTTCTCTGAATATGCAAATAATAATATACCATCGCAAAGCTGTACTAGTACCTCACTAGTAAACAATGGAGTTTATGAAATTGAATTTAAAACAAATTCAAATAAAGTAATAGATCTTAAGTATGGGACTAATGCAAATGGTGCTGTAATCCATCCTTGGGATAGATTAGGAGGAACAGCACAACAATGGATCGCTATTGATGCTGGAAACGGCTATTGGCGTTTTAAATCAAATGCGAGTTCTACAGGACGTGTAATAGATCTTGAGAGCGCAGATCCAACAAATGGAAAATCGATAAGACTTTGGGATAATTATAATAATGATGCTCAAAAATGGTTAGTAACCGATATGGGTAATGGTTATTATAGCATAAAATCAGCCATAAATACATCAAAAAGTTGGGACATTTCTAATTGTAATATGGATGGCACAGCAAATCTTCAACTTTGGGAATATTATGGGACTTCATGTCAATTATTTAAGTTCAATAAAGTAGGAAACACTTCAAAAAGTATAGATGAGAAAAATATTTTAACAAATAATGTTGAAATAGGTAATGGTGTCCAAGTATATCCTAATCCATCAAAGGGTGGAGAGTTTAATATTTATTTCGCTTCACAATCAGACGAAAATTATTCTGTAACTATATACTCAATAGGCGGCGAGGTATTATACGAAACAAAAAATCTAAAATCTAATACTAATCAAGTTATTAGAACTAAACTTGCCAGAGGTATATATATGGCAATGATTTCTCAAAATTCAACTACAACAACCAAAAAGATAGTAATTGAATAGCCTATTCTAAAATAATACATATAGATTTTGAGATTAACGTTATAATTTTATTCATCATTATATTTATTGCAAAACCACTACTTTAAATTAAAATTAAAGTAGTGGTTTTATTTTTTACTCCAAACTTAACGACCAGCCTGTAATTTGGACTGGTAAAAAAGTTTTGGAGTAAACGGTTTTGATTTACTTTAATATTAATAAAAAAGGGATCTTAGAAATTATAAATAGCTAAGACTTCTTAATTTAATTGCAGTTTATTTTATATAATAAATTAAGCTAACGGTTGTTTTTGTTTTCTTTTTTATAAATTTTTTCTTCTTTATCGTCTTGATATATAGTTAATAATGTCTGATTATTGGTGATTTGTTATTTTTGCGAGTTCTTTAAAAAAAATGAATTAGCGCTTTTAAATTTGCAATTTTTAATCCGTGACTACTTATATTGTTATTTATTATTCATTTTTTTAGCTATAAAAATATTGATAATGTTTTATTTATGACTTGTTTTTGTGTAATTGGTAATAAAATTAAATGCAACCGATTGTGTATTAATTGTTTTTATTTATATTTGTAATAAATACACTTATTATTTAAGTTGGGTTTGTAGACTTGAAATCTGTAGTATATAAAAATACAATTACCTGAAAATTAAGTGTTTTAATAATCTGAATTGAAGTTATGTTAGTTAGTTTTTAAAAAAGCCGAAGTTGAAATTTACTTTCGGCTTTTACTTCCAAAATTACAATTAATCATAATGGCACTTCTCCTGATTAGAACTGGGCTTTCAAATTATTTTGAGATAGAAAAAAATAAAATTATGAAGTTAAAGATTATTTTATTGAGCTTTTTTGTTTCTAGCTTATGCAATGTATGGTCACAACAAATACAAATAGAGTCGCCTAATAAAAAAATCGATATCACTTTGTATGGTACAAAAAATAATCAAGGAGAATGGTATCTTAAAATAAAGTACCAGACAGATAAAAATACAGCTGAAATACTTCCAAAAGTGAGTTTAGGACTTTCAAGAAATGATCAGGATTTTTTTAAAGAACTTATTTTTTTTAAAGGAACTAAACCAAAAGTGATAAAGGAACATTATGAGCTGCCCATAAGTTATGGTAGTAAATAAAAACAGCACAATAGAGGTAAAATTACTTCGTAGAGGAGGTTTTGTGGTTTCATTAATCCCGATAAAATAATCCCTTATAATAAGATATACTATGCAAAAATTTTTTTATATTTTTCTTTTAAGCTGTTTGTTCACTTCAGTTAGTGCACAAAAGTATAAAGGACATACCTTAACGAAAGATCAATTATCTATAGATTTATCTGAGGGAATTTTACACATAATCCCGCTTACCGAAAAATCTATACGAATACAATATCAAATAGAAAATGCAAAAGAAGCTCAGGAATTTGTTGTAATAAATACGCCTAAAGTACCAGCTTTTGTATTGAAAGAAACGGAAAGCACTTTAAAGCTTAGTACAAAAGCAATAATAGTTACATTCGACAAAAAGACGGGAGTTATTACATATAGTAATAAATCAGGCAAAATATTTCTAAGTGAAAAAGCAAATACAAGAAGATTAAAACCGGGCACTATTATGGGGGAACCTTGTTTTGAAGCAGAACAAGGTTTTGAATCTCCTGACGATGAATATTTATTTGGATTAGGGCAGTTTCAGGATGGTTTTTATAATTTAAAAAATGTGACCCGTAAACTAATCCAGGTTAATACACAAATTGCAATTCCGTTTTTAGTATCCAGCAAAGGTTATGGATTGTTATGGCATCAGTACGGATTAACCTATTTTAACCCTACAACTCAAAGTATCACTTTGGTTAAGAATACAATAAATGAAGGTGAAAAACGAGAAATTGAAGTAACAACAACTTCAGGAACACAAAAAGTTTCAGAACAACAGTCTGTATATTCCGGGAATTTTTCAATTGCTAAAGATGGAGAATACTCCGTCATGCTTGATCTGGGAGACATGGACAGCCGTCATTTAGTATTGATTGATGGTATTGATGTAATTAATCAATCTAATTTATGGCTGCCACCGGCAGTGAGCAAGTTAGTTCAATTAAAAGAGGGGGAGCATACTGTAAAAGTAATTTGCAAATCGAGTAACACGCCATCTCTTAGTTTAAAACTTTCTAATAATGAAACGGTTTTTAATTCTCCAAATGCAAAATCACTTGATTATGTTGTTTTTGCAGGAAAAAATACAGACGAAATTATAGCGAATTATCGCAACCTGACAGGTACTGTACCAATGTTGCCTAAATGGGCATTTGGTTTTTGGCAGTGCCGTGAGCGATATACTTCTGGCGAAGATTTGGTTTCTACAATCAAAGAATTTAGAAAGCGCAATTTGCCTGTTGACATTATTGTACAAGACTGGCAGTATTGGGGAAAATATGGTTGGGGCGTACCAAAATTTGATGAAACACATTATCCCGATCCTGAAAAATTTATAAAAGAAATTCATGATTTGAATGCGCATTTTTCTATTTCTGTCTGGGAAAATCTAAATAAAGAATCTGAAATCGGGAAGGAATATGTATCGAAAGATTTATTCATTCCTAACAGCCCCTGGATAGATATTTATAATCCTGAAACCCAAAAAACACATTGGAGTGTATTAAACAAAAATTTATTCACCCTGGGTGTAGATTCTTGGTGGATGGATGCCACAGAACCTGAAAATGATGCATTAAAAGGAAAGAAGACTTATTTTGGTTTGGGCGATTTTTACCGTTTGACCTATCCGTTATTTGTCAGCAAAGCAATCTATGAAGGACAAAGAAATGCAAATCCCGAAAAAAGAGTAGCTATTCTTACCCGTTCGGCCTTTTTAGGGCAACAGCGATATGGTACTATAAACTGGTCAGGTGATATTGGATGGGATTGGGACTCCTATAAACGCCAAATAGTGGCAGGTCTAAATTATAATCTCACAGGAATGCCATACTGGACGACTGATATTGGTGGGTTTTTTCGTCCCGGATCAACACAATACACAGATGAAAAGTATCATGAAATACTTACTCGTTGGTTTCAATGGGCTGTTTTTAATCCAATATTCCGAATGCATGGCTATCAAACAGAAACTGAACCTTGGAAGTATGGTGAAAAAGTAGAAAATAATATGCGTTCTATGATGAATCTTCGATATCAATTACTGCCCTATATCTATTCAGAAGTCTGGCAGATATCAAAGAATAATTCAACCTTGATGCGGCCTTTAATTATGGATTTTAATAATGACACGACTGCCGTAAGTAAGGCTTATCAATACATGTTTGGAAAAGCATTGTTGATAGCGCCGATTACAAAACCAGATGTCACCCAATGGGATGTTTATTTGCCTAAAAATAACGCTTGGTTTGATTTCTGGACCGGCAAACGATTTGAAGGAGGACAGACCATTTCGATTCCGGCACCATTGGATAAAATTCCTGTTTTTGTAAAAGAAGGTTCAATTGTACCTATAGGCAATGTAATCCAGAATACAAACTCTAAACAGGATGCTCTCGAAATTCGGATTTATACTGGTAAAGATGGCACGTTTACACTATATGATGATGAAGGTGATAATTATAATTATGAAAAAGGAGCACATATTGAAATTCCTATAATCTGGAATGAAAAAAATCAAAGCCTGACTCTGGGGAAAAGAATAGGTAATTATAAGAATCAAACAGCAATATACACAATGAATATTGTATGGATCTCTGGAAATCAGAATGCAAAGATTCTAAAAACAATAAAATATACAGGTGAAAAAGTACTGATAAAAAAATCAGCCGATAAAAATTAAATCTAAAATTTAAGTGAGATAAAAGGAATTAAAAACGGTATTCAATACTTAAAAAACCAAACCAAAAAGCCAAACCAAAAAACAAATAATGAAAAACCAAACCAAAGTTTTATTTCTACTGATGTGCTGTTTGTCTGTACTAAGTATCGAAGCGCAAAATCCTATTATCAAAGATGTTTTTACGGCAGATCCTGCTCCTTTAGTGCATAAAGGTACTTTGTATTTATACACAGGTCATGATGTAGCAACCCAAGACGATACGAATTATAAAATGGCCGATTGGCATGTGTTTTCTACAACAAATATGAAAGACTGGAAAGATCATGGAGCAGTACTTTCGCCCGGCACATTTTCTTGGGCTACAGGTGATGCTTATGCGGCTCAATGTATTGAGCGAGATGGAAAGTTTTATTGGTTTGTTTCTACATTTCATAAAAAAGACGAGATAAGTGGAGGCGGTGCCGCAATAGGTGTAGCAGTTTCAGATAGTCCTACAGGTCCTTTTAAAGATGCAATTGGAAAAGCGCTCATAATAAATGAAATGACAACAGACATGAAATATGCCTGGGATGATATTGATCCAACCGTATTTGTTGACGATGATGGACAAGCCTATATGTTTTGGGGAAACGGAAGCTGTAAATGGGTAAAGTTGAAAAAGAATATGATAGAGGTGGATGGATCTATTACCACTTTTACACCTAAAAATTATATCGAAGGACCTTGGGTGTACAAAAGGAAAGGATTGTATTATTTAGTATATGCCAGTACAGGCACAAAACCAGAAATGATAGAATACTGCACCTCTAAAAATATAACAGGGCCGTGGACTTATCAGGGGATTATTCAGGAAAATGTACACAATAGTTTTACCACACATCCGGGAATTATTGACTATAAGAGGAAATCGTACTTTTTTTATCACAACGGGAGTTTACCAACAGGTGGGAGTTACAGGCGCTCAATCTGTGTAGATTATATGCATTATAATAAAGATGGAACCATTCAAAAAATAATACAAACCACTGAAGGTGTAAGTAAGATCAAGTAATACTAATCAAGAGTTGAAATGTGCCGTTAGGCACTAAATATTGATAGTCATTATAGATTCGAAATATGTTGGCGTGCCGTAGGTATGCAACAAAATGATAACTATTGCGTACCTACGGCACGCTAAATTTATTCCAATTCATGTTTTCTACCAATATTTAGTGCTTAACGGCACAAATTGTAGACTTTCAACTCTTGATACACATAAGTAATAAAAAGATAAATATGGTCATATATATAAAAAGGATGAGAGAATACTTGGTTACAATCCGACTTTTAATGTTGTTTTTTGCCTTGATTATTCCGGTTTTTGCTATTAGTCAAAATAAAAAGAAAATAGCAAAAGCAGAACTCGAAAGACCTCAGTATCGTAATCTTTTTGCAGCAGCAGGTTACAGCCAAATTGAAATAGATAAGAAATTAACAAAAGCATATTACGATGTTTTTGAAGGACCAAACAAAGTTTATTTTGAAGAAGGTGATTCGTTAGGATATGTTTCTGATGTTAAAAATAAGGATGCCCGTACCGAAGGAATGTCGTACGGAATGATGATCGCGGTTCAACTTAATAAAAAAGAAGTTTTTGATCGTCTATGGCGTTGGTCTGTAAAATATATGCAGCATCAGGATGGACCAAGAGAAGGCTATTTTGCATGGAGTGTGAATCCGGTAACCAAAAAACAAAATTCTCCCGGTTCTGCTTCAGATGGGGAATTGTATTATATAACCAGTTTGCTTTTTGCGTCTAATAAATGGGGCAATAATACAGGAATAAACTACTACAAGGAAGCCAGAAAAATATTGGATGCCATGTGGAAAAAAGACGGTACCAGCAATGTGCATAATATTATAAATACAGAGCATAAGCAGATTTCCTTTGTGCCTGAAGGCGGTGGATATCATTGGACAGATCCTTCTTATCATGTTCCTGCATTTTATGAAATATGGGCATTGTATGCCAAAGACGGGCATGAGCAGTTTTATAAAGAATGTGCTGAAGTTTCTCGTAATTTTTTGCATAATGCCTGCCATCCTGTAACAGGTTTAACTTCAGATTATACAGAGTTTAGCGGGGAGCCTCATCCTACACCGTGGATGCCTCCTGCATTTCGTTATGATTCATGGCGTGTTCCTATGAATATAGCGATGGATTATACCTGGTATGGAAAAGATAAAAAATGGCAGGAAGATTATGCGAAGAGATTTCAAAATTTCCTTAGATCTAAAGGATTAGATACTTATGAAGATCAATTTAATCTGGATGGATCTACTCCTGATTTTATTCTTCAGGCAGGGCCAGTCAAAAAACTAAGACATTCTATGGGGTTAGTGTCAACAGCAGCAACAGCGTCATTAGTCAATCAGGATAAAAATAGTATCGATTTTGTTCATGCGATCTGGAATGCCAAACTCGAACCTTATGATGACGGTTACTTTGATCCATATTATGACGGGTTAATGTACCTCTTTAGTTTAATGCACCTTAGCGGAAATTATAAGGTTATAGCCCCAGAGCGTTAGTTAAATTTAAAAAATAAGAATAAAAATATGAAACAGTATATAATTGTTATTCTATGGATGTTTGTTTTGTCTGGTGGTGCAGGTTTTGGACAAATGAGCCAGACTTCAGTTCTTGAAGATTTTAAACCTTCAATAGTTAATCAGCCTGGACAAGAATATCCAAAAGTCTCAAGGTTATGCGTGATTTCAAATTTTAGTTCTCAAAGCCAAGTCTATTGTAGTAAATCTTGGATTTTTTCTCATTACGCGCTCCTAAGCGTAGGTGTTTTATAAACCTGAAGATTAATTAAATATGAATCAAAGATCAAGCTTCTTTTTATAAGCTGTGGCAGCCGTGAAAGGCCGGAATCTGTAAAAAAAAAGCTGAAAGATTCCGGATGCAAAACGGTTTCTTATGTTTCTGAAAATACAGGTCATGAATTTTTGACCTGGCGACGTAGTTTCAAAGAAATGGCATCTCTTTTATTTAAAGAGTAGTGATTGGCCTATGTGAATATTGCAAAGAATTTCTATTTAAGAATGAAAAAAAACAACCAAATAATTAACCAAAACTTTATTAACTAACCATTATGACCAAAATTTTATTTTTTCGGAAAAAAAACTCAAGAGCTGGTTTTCTTTACCAGCCTGAAACCCTCAAACTTTATGAGGAATGTAGGAGTAGCAAAACAAAAGAGCTATTCAAGAATTATTTGCTCAACAACTGGAGGCTGGGTACAGTCAGTTTTGTAAAGACAATTTATCATTCACGGATTCAGATAATCTCATTTAGGCAGTGACAACTATAAATATATGGGATTGTAAATAGCAGCCTGAATTAAAGTAAAAAGTATTATCAATTTCCGGCTGGAAAAAATATAAAATTAATTTAATCAAGTCTGTATCTGTTTGTCGATAAATATTGATAGCAGTATAAAGTATAGATCAAGTTCAAAATATTTAAATAACATGAAAATAAAATTATCTAAAATTCTAAACGGAGCCATGTATCTGCCTTTAGGAGTTTTGTTTCAGTTTTTGTTTATCACCCAATTATCAGCTGCGGAGAATCGCTTCTCTGATTCAAGATATATTACAAACGGTACTATTAAGCAGGAAATTACAGTTAGTGGTAGGGTAACATCATCAGAAGATGGTAACGGTGTGCCAGGAACTACTATTTTGGTAAAAGGCACAGCCAATTTAAGCGTTACTACTGATTTCGATGGAAGATATACAATTAATGTACCTTCTGATGCTGTTTTAGTATTCAGTTTTGTAGGGTTTAAAACTGTTGAAAGGCAAGTTAGCAATAACAAAGAGATCAACGTGGTATTAACACCTGAGAAAACAATCCTGGATGAGGTTATTGTAGTAGGGTATGGAAAACAGAAAAAAGAAAGTTTAGTAGCTGCAATTACTCAGGTTTCTGGAAAAGTTTTAGAACGTGCCGGAGGTGTTCAAAGTATCGGCGCCGCATTGACTGGTAATGTGCCAGGTTTGATAACATCAGCCAGTTCAGGTATGCCTGGTGAGGAAGATCCTCAGCTTTTTATACGAGGCGCAAGTACTTGGAATAACGCACAACCTCTTATTTTGGTTGACGGTGTAGAGCGACCAATAAATAGTGTTGAGATAACTTCGGTAGAATCTGTTTCGGTATTAAAAGATGCGTCAGCTACTGCAGTTTATGGAGTTAGAGGTGCAAATGGTGTAATACTTATTACTACTAAACGCGGTCAATCTGGTAAAGCATTAATAAGGACTACTTTTAATTCAACTGTTAAAACCCTTTCTAAATTGCCTGCTAAGCTAGATTCTTATGATGGATTAATGGTTAAAAACAGGGTCATCGAAAACGAGTTGGCATTAAGTCCATCGAGTTGGAGTGATTATGTCCCTCAGGCTATCATTGATAAGTATCGATACCCGGCAAATGTGCAAGAATCTGAGCGTTATCCTAATGTAGACTGGCAGAAGGCTTTATTTAATGACTATGCCATGTCTTATAATGCGAGTTTAAATGTAAGCGGCGGAACGAAATCTGTAAAATATTTTGCAAGTGCTGATTTTTTAAGTGAAGGTGATTTGTTTAAAAAATATAATAATAATAGAGGATATGATCCAGGGTATGGCTATAATCGTTTGAATGTTAGGAGTAATTTAGATTTCCAAGTTACCCCCAGTACAGTGTTTAAAATTGGTCTTGCTGGCTCTCATGGAGAGAAGAAAAGCCCTTGGGGTGCTTCTGGTGGTGAATATACGATGTGGGATGCTGCGTACTCAACTGCTCCGGATGTTTTTCTTCCTTATTATGAGGATGGTTCTTGGGGATATTATGCGCCAAATCAAGGAAAAGCATCAAATTCTGTGAGAAATCTTGCGATAAGCGGTATTCAATTTGTTACAACAACAAGATTAAATACGGACTTTACAATTGAACAAAATTTTGACAAATTGCTGAAAGGACTAAGTTTTAAAGGAATGGTTGCTCTGGATAACACATTTGTAGAGGGTGATAGAGGAATAAGTGATTTATTTAATGATGTACAAGAAAAGTATATAGATCCGGTTACTGGCGTTGTTCTTTTCAAAAAAGATTATGATTCTAATAACAGATTTGATTTTCAAGAAGGTATAAAGTGGACAACCACAGGAGGCAGTGTAAGAGATTTTGCAACTTCACGTAAACTTTTTTATCAATTGCAGTTAAACTATCAAACAAAAATTGCTGAAAATCATAATGTAACAGCCTTGGGACTTTTTAGTAGAGATCAGTATGCTGTTGGAAGTGAAATTCCGCATTATAGAGAAGACTGGGTATTCCGTACTACTTATAATTATGCCAATAAATATTTTATAGAATATAACGGAGCTTACAACGGATCTGAAAAGTTTAGCAAGGAGAATCGTTTTGCATTTTTCTCTTCTGGTGGACTAAGCTGGATTGTTTCAAAAGAAAATTTTATGAAGAGTACGGAATCTTTCCTTGATTTATTAAAGATTAGAGCTACTTACGGTGAGATCGGTGATGATAATGTTAATGGCAGATTTCTTTATCAATCTCAGTGGGCTTATGGCGGTAATTCGGTTTTAGGAACAACTGGAGAAGGAGCAGAAGCAAGCCCTTATACTTGGTATAAACAAGCAACAGTTGGTAATGAAGATGTACACTGGGAGAAAGCAAAGAAAAGTGACATAGGTCTTGATTTTGCTTTCTTTAAAGGATTCGTCTCGGGTACATTTGATTATTATCAAGAAGATAGAACAGATATTTTATTACCGGGCAATAGTAGAGCAATACCCTCTTATTACGGTGCGGTAGCACCAGTAGCAAACTTAGGTGAAGTTCAAAATAGAGGATATGAATTAGAATTAAAGTTCAATCATACTTTTGGGAATGGATTAAATGTATGGTGGACAACCAATTTTACTCATTCAAAAAATAAAATTATAAATGCAGATAATCCTGAGTTGTTGCCAAATTATCAAAAAAGCGAAGGATATTCTATTGGTCAGGCTCACTCGTATGTAAGCCAGGGCTACTACAATACTTGGGATGAGTTGTATGCCAGTACAATTCATAGCACAAATGATGCGACTAAGCTTCCAGGTAATTTTAATATCCTTGATTACAATGGTGACGGTATCATTGATGCTAAAGATAATATTCCTTATGGCTATACAGGAACACCACAAAACACTTATAATAATACAGTTGGTGTTAATTGGAAAGGGTTCAGTGCGTTTGTGCAGTTTTATGGTGTAAATAATGTGACCAGACAAGTTGTTCTTACCAGTTTATCAGGTCAAAATCATGTTGTGTATGATCAAGGAGCATACTGGTCACAAGATAATACAAATGCAAGTCAACCAATGCCTCGTTGGCTCGCTACAGCTAGTGAATATAACGACGGGAGCAGGTATATGTATGACGGATCCTACCTTCGTTTGAAAAATGCTGAAATCGCTTATACTTTCGACGGAAAAAGGAATTGGATAAAATCATCAGGGCTTCAAAGCATACGATTTTATTTAAATGGAAATAATTTGTTTCTATGGTCTAATATGCCCGATGATAGAGAAGCAAATTATGCAGGAACAGGCTGGGCATCACAAGGTGCTTATCCAACTGTAAAAAGGTTCAATTTAGGGGCTAACATTATATTCTAAAATTTTAATTATGAAGAATTATATTAAAATAATATTAAAGTACAGCTTAGTTTTAGGCTTATTTATACTTTCAGGATCTTGCAGTGATTATCTTGATAAATCTCCTGATTCAGATATATCTCCTGAGGAGGCTTTTAAAAATTTTGAAAATTTTCAAGGATTCACCGAGGAATTGTACCAATGCATTCCAGATTTTACCAATGGATATTGGACCAATTCATGGAATTGGGGAGAAGATGAAATTCAGTCTACTGCTCGTGATTTTCACTTTATATGTAAGATAGAAAAAGGAGATTTTTGGGGTTGGCAAAGAGAGTATGACGGATGGCAGGCAGGCTGGATGAACAGAAATAATGTAAGCACGGATAATGACCGTATGCATAAGGATTTATGGACATTGGGCTGGGCAGGTATTCGTAAGGCAAATATAGGTCTTGCAAATATTGATAAGATGACAGAATATACTCAAGAAGAAAAAGATTTAATCAAAGGACAATTATTGTTTTTTAGAGGATGGTTTCATTTTGAATTTATGCAGTATTTTGGAGGTCTTCCTTATATTGATGAAGTACTTCCTAGTGATCAGCCACTTAAATTACCAAGACTTAGTTATCAAGCATGTGCTGATAAAGCGGCCAGTGATTTCAGAGCAGCAGCTGACTTACTTCCTGTCAATTGGGATAATACAGTTATTGGAAAAAGAACATTAGGAAAAAATGAACTTAGGATCAATAAAATAATGGCTTTGGGATATTTAGGTAAAAATTATTTGTGGGCAGGAAGTCCGCTAATGAATAAAGTATCCACTGGAAATGCCGGTTATAATCAAGAATATTGTAAAAAAGCAGCAGCAGCTTTTGCCGAATTATTAAGTATTACAGAAAGCGGTGCTTCTCAATATAAATTAATGCCGTTTACAAAATACAGTGATAATTTTTATACCACCGGAAGTAACTGGAAAATGCCAGGAGGTACCGAAGCTATTTTTAGAGGTCCTTACTGGGGAGCAAACGGATCTAATTGGGGTACTTCTAAACAATATCAGCCAGCGCCTCAAATATGTGATGGAGATGTGAAATTCCTGCCTACAGCTAATTATGTTGATAATTACGGAATGGCGAATGGAAAACCTATTAAAGACATAACTAAAGCGGATCCAGATTCAGGATATGATCCAAACTACCCTTGGAAAGGCCGTGATCCTCGTTTTTACAATGATATTGTATATGATGGTGTAAAATGTGTCACGGGTTCTATGCCGGCTGCCGAAGAGAATAACCGTTATGCAAACCTGTATACAAACGGAAGCTACCGAAATATTAGTACGGGAAGCAGAACTGGTTATTTGCTTTATAAGTTTATTCCCAGAAGCGCAAATAAGTTTGACGACGGATTTGGATATGGTAACAATTTAAATATCCACCTTCCTTGGATGCGTTTGTCAGATATATACATAATGTATGCCGAAGCTGCAGCTCAAGGTTATGGTTCTGCTACAGGAAAAGATCCAAAATATTCTGGAAATGCTACAGATGCTATAAATGTAATTCGTGACAGAGCCGGAGTTGGACACATTGCACCAGAGTATTTAGGTTCGTTAGATTCTTTTATGAACGAGGTTAGACGTGAACGTGCTGTAGAGTTGAGTTTTGAAGGACACCGCTTCAATGATTTACGTCGTTGGTTATTATTGATTGAAAGTCCGTATACGATCAAAAAATCTATAGAATTTGACCGTGCATCTTCATTTGATGCAACAAAACCAAGCGAAAATAAAGTTGTCAATATTCGCGAGGAAGTGATCTTGGTGAGAAATTTTAGCGAAAAGCATTATTGGCTTCCGTTAAAAAATGCAGATGTAAATATGTATTTAGAGTTTTCACAAAATCCGGGATGGTAATTAAAATGATTGTTTTAAAAAATTTAAAAATAAAACTATAGAATAATGAGATATATACAACTTAAAATAGTGTTATGTTTTGTGTTATTTACTTTCTTACCTGCCAAAATTTTTGCTCAAATTGATCAGAAAATAAATTTAGCCGGAATTGTTATTGGATCAGAAGGAAAGCCACTTGAAAATGCAACTATTGTTAGTAAAAAAGATAATATTACAACAGCCACGGATAAAACCGGAAGTTATTCAATAAGCGTAACAGCTAATACTGATATAGAGATTAGTGCTATTGGTTATACTACACTTGTAATAAAAGCATCAACTGATATAACTGACATAAATTTAGATAAAGAAAATTCAAGTTTAGTTCAGATTGCTTTTAAGAAGCAAGAAAGTAAGGATTTAATAGGAGGCATTTCTTTTGTAAATGTGCCTGAAATTTTAGAAAAAAACTATACAACTTCTAGTTTAGACGGAGTTCAGGCTCTTGTTGGAGGATATAATAATGAGAGTATCTGGGGAATGAGAGGTTATTTAGTCTTAGTAGATGGAGTGCCCCGCGATATTAATACAGTATTATCTACTGAAATTGAACAAATTACTTTTCTAAAAGGAGTTTCTGCGATCGCACTTTATGGAAGCCGTGCTGCAAAAGGGGTAATTTATATTACAACAAAAAAGGGGAAAGTACAAAAACAACAAATTACCACAAGATTTGACAATGGAGTATTTATTCCAAAGAGCCTTCCAAAATATTTAGGCTCTGCAGAATATATGCATTATTATAATCAGGCACGTGTTAATGATGGTTTAGACCCAACATATTCTGATGAAACCATTTACAATTATTCAACAGGTAAAAATCCATATAGATATGCCGATGTTAATTATTATGCGCCAGAATACGTTAAGAAGTTTTATTTTAATTATGATGCAAATGTTGAGATAACAGGCGGAAATAAATCTGCACAATACTATACTGTTGTTAATTTTTCGTCTCAAGAAGATCCTCTACAAGATTTTGGTGAAGCTGCAAAAAATAAAAATAATAGATTTAATGTAAGAGGTAATGTAGACCTTAGGATTAATGACCGCTTCTCGGCAACAATCGGGGCAAATGCAATATACAGTAATTCAAGAGGGGTAAATACAGACTACTGGAACAGTGCTGCTACTTTACGTCCTTATTTATTTAGTCCGTTAGTACCTATTAGTATGATTGAGTCTACTGATGATGCATCAATGGCGCTTGTAAAAAATAGTAATTATATAGTTGATGGACAATATTTATTGGGCGGCACACAGCTTAATCCTACAAATCCTTTTGCAGCCATATACGCAGGTGGGCACAACACCTTTGTAAGTCGTCAGTTTCAGTTTAATACAGGTATTAATGTTGAGTTAGGTGATGTCATTAACGGACTGACTTTTCATACTGATTTTGCAGTTGATTATTCTAATTCGTATAACCAATCTTACAATAATAGTTATGCGACTTATGAAGCATCTTGGAATAATTATGCAGGCATAGACCAGATTACATCTTTAACAAAGTATGGAAAAGATTCAAAAACTGGAATTGAGAATATTAGTGGAAGCTCTCTTTCTCAAACGGTTGCTTTTTCAGGGCAGTTTAATTATAAGAAAAAAATTAATGAACATAATAATTTATCAGCAATGCTTATTGGCTCAGGATTTCAACAGAGTTTCTCTGGTGTTTATCATAAAACAAGTAATGCTAACTTAGGTTTAAATTTATCTTACAATTTTGATCAAAAATACTTTGCAGAGTTCAATGGTGCATTTGTACATTCTGCCAAATTTGCAAAAGGTAATCGCGAAGGATTTTATCCTACAGCGTCTTTAGGATGGAAAATATCTGAAGAAAATTTCATGAAAGATTTGACGGCCGTCAATAGTCTAAAATTGAGTGTTTCGGGAGGTGTTTTAAATACAGATTTAGATGTTTCAAATTATTATTTGTATGAAAGTATTTATAATCAGACAGATGGAGCCTGGTTTAGTTGGAGAGATGGAGCTCTAAACAGAAGTACAGATGCCAGAAGAGGAGAAAATTTAGATTTAGGTTTTGCCAAGAGAAAAGAATTAAGTTTTGGGTTAGAAGGAGTATTCTTTAAGAACTTAGTCACCTTAAATACTAACTTTTTTGCCAATGAAGTTACCGGAAATGTTATTCAGGCTTCAACTTTATATCCAAATTACTTTGTTACGGGCTTTCCTAACACCTCATTCCTGCCATATATTAATTATAATAATGATAAACGTATTGGGTTTGATTTTGATGTAAGATTCAATAAAAAAGTTGGAAATGTTGATTTAGCACTTGGATTTACGGGGACATATCTAAAAACAGAAGCATCTAAAAGAGCCGAATTATACGATGATAGTTACCAAAATAGACAAGGCACAGCTTTAGATGGACTTTGGGGACTTAGAAGTGATGGCTTTTTTAAGGATGCACTAGATATTTCCAGTTCACCTTCTCAAACTTTTGGACAAGTTAAACCAGGAGATATTAAATATATAGATCAGAATGGTGATGGCATTATCAATAATAGAGACGAAGTTTATTTAGGCAGAGCGGGTTGGAATGGAGCTCCATTTACTTTTGGTATTAATTTTACTTCTAAATGGAACAATTTTACATTTTTTACAATTTTCACAGGACAAACGGGGGCTTATGCGATGAAAAATAGTTCTTATTTCTGGATGGATGGTGAAGACAAGTATTCAATTAACGTACGTGACAGTTGGACAGAAGAGAATAAAGAAACGGCAAGCTATCCAAGGTTAACTTCATTGAACAGCGATAATAATTTCCGTTCGTCAGATTTCTGGATGTACAGTACTAACAGAGTAAATCTTTCTAAAGTACAACTTACTTATGATTTTCCAAAAAAGATGCTTCAGAAAACTTTTTTTAATGAACTGAGTGTTTATGCACTTGGATCTAACCTGCTGACGCTGTCTCAAAACAGAGATGTTATGGAATTAAGTATTGGAAATGCACCACAAACGAGATACTATAACCTTGGTGTTAAAGCATTATTTTAAAATTAAAAAACACTTAAATTAATTATTATGAAAGTAAAAGTATTAATTTTTATATCAGTTCTGTTTGTTTTTTGTAGCTGTGATGATTTGATTGATCCGGCAATAGAGAATAATAGAGGACTTAAAGATATGTATGCAGAAGCTGAATATGCACAAGGAATTCTTCTTAATGCTTATACAAGACTGCCCGGAAATTCCTGGTCATTTAATGATGTAGCAACAGATGATGCTGTAACAAATAATATATCAAACAATTATCTTAAGGTAGCGACTGGTCAATGGACTTCAAATTTTAATCCATTAGATCAATGGTTAAATTCAAGATCAGCCATTCAGTATCTGAATATTTTTTTAGCGGAAGCTCCGAAAGTGAAATGGGCAAAAGACGAAAATGTAAGCCTTCTATTTAGAGATCGTTTAATGGGTGAAGCTTATGGACTAAGAGCTTTATACATGTATTATTTGTTGCAGGCACATGCAGGAACAGCTACTAACGATCAACTACTAGGAGTGCCAATATTATTGCAACCGGAAACTGCAACTTCAAACTTTAATGTTGCCCGTTCGTCTTTTGAAGATTGTATGAAACAATTGTATAGTGATGTAAAAAAAGCGACTGAATTGCTGCCATTAGATTTTGAAGATGCTTTAACACTACCTCCCGGTCAAAATAATTTAAACGATTATAATCGGGTTTTTGGACAATATGCAAGACAAAGAATGTCTTCCAGGATTGCACAAGTTGTAAGAGCACAGGCAGCCTTATTAGCCGCTAGTCCAGCTTTCAGTACAGGAAATACAACAACTTGGGAAGATGCCGCTAAATATGCAGGGGCATTGTTGAACCTCAATGGAGGAGTTCTTGGAATAGCTTCTAATGGATTGAATTGGTACAGTGATGTTGAAGAGTTAAAAGGTATAGGAGCTGGAGTTAACCCTCCGGAAATTCTTTGGAGAAGTGATATTGCTGACAGTAATAATTTAGAAAGTGATAATTTTCCTCCAACTCTTTTTGGAAAGGGACGTATCAATCCAACACAGAATTTAGTTGATGCTTTTCCAATGGCAAACGGTTATCCTATTACTGCTGCCAGTAGTAATTATGATCCGGCAAAACCTTATGAAAACCGTGATCCTCGTTTGAAAAAATTCATTTTAGTAAACCTGTCAACCGCCGGAGTCAGTAATTCTGTAATTACGACAGCTAGTGATGGTACAACAAATGATGCCTTAAACAAGGTTGGTACATCAACTCGTACAGGTTATTATATGAGAAAATTATTGAGGCAAGATGTGAATTTAAATCCGACTTCAATTAATAATCAGAGACATTATAAACCACGTATGAGATATACTGAATTGTATCTTATTTATGCAGAAGCTGCAAATGAAGCATGGGGACCAACAGCAACAGGCTCCATAGGATTCTCAGCCTATGATGTTATTAAGGCTTTAAGAACAAGAGCTGGAATAGTTCAACCTGATTCTTACTTGGAATCGATTAAAGCTGATAAAACGGAAATGCGAAACTTAATTAGAAATGAGCGCCGTTTGGAGTTATGCTTTGAAGGATTTAGATTTTGGGATTTACGCAGATGGGATTCAAATTTAAACGAATCAGCAAATGGGGATAAAATCCAAGGAGGAATCCATCAAAAAATTACTGTAGAAAACAGACTTTATAATGAGTATATGAAATATGGGCCAATTCCATACTCAGAAGCACTTAAATTTAATGCTTTACTCCAAAACAAGGGATGGTAGAACATTAAGGTTCTACTTAGTATATAAAGAAATTTAATATAATTAAAGAAAAATGAAAAACAGAATTTTATTAATGCTAACAACTGTATTTGTATCTATGATTTCATGTACTAATCAAGATGCAGAGTTTGATAATTTTGATTATCAGTCGGTTTATTTTGCGTATCAATACCCTGTCAGAACTATAACATTAGGAGAAGATATCTTTGATACAACTTTAGACAATCAGCACAAGTGCAAAATAATGGGGACTTTAGGCGGTGTATATAAAAATGATAAAGATGTAACCATTGATATTGCTGTTGCAAATTCATTGACTGCCGGTTTCTTATTTAATGCCGGTGAAAATGAAATCGTTGCAATGCCAAGCAGCTATTACAAACTTTCAAGTGATAAGATTGTTATTCCAAAAGGTCAAATTACAGGGGGAATAGAGGTGCAATTAGCGGATGCCTTTTTTGCAGATCCTCAATCGATTAAAAAGACATATGTTATCCCTATTGAAATGAAAAAAGTAGTTAATGCGGATACCATCCTCGCTGGAAAGGCTCTAGTCTCTAATCCATTAAAACTGTTAAGTACAGATTGGAGTGTTGCACCCAAAGATTATATTTTATATGCTGTTAAGTATGTAAATACTTGGGATGGTAATTATTTAAGAAGAGGTAAAGATGTTATTGTTGGAAATAATGGAAATACATCACTCAATAGAATAGTTGTCAGACATAAGACCTACGTGGAAAATGATCAGGTTTCCAAAATTAATACGCTATCATTAAATACCATTGATTTTCCTGTTGTTGTCAAAGATGCTAATGGAGTTAATATTAATTTTAATCTGACGCTTACATTTGATAATGAAAATAAATGTACAGTCTCAGGAAGCAGTACATCGTTTACAGCAAGCGGGACGGGTAAATTTGTAAAAAAAGGAGAAAAGAACAGTTGGGGAAGCAAAGATCGTGATGCCCTTTATCTTGATTATAAAGTAAATTTTCAAGATTTTAATCTAGCTACAAAAGACACATTAGTATTACGTGATAGAGGTGTTACTGCCGCTGTTTATAATCCAGTTAAAAAATAATTGAAAAATTTTATAAAAATTTAAGAAGATGAATAAATTATACAAAAAATTGCTATTGTCTTCAATTTTGATGATGGCCGCATCCTGTACAAACGATAATGCTTTAAAGTACAATTATGATAAACCTGCCAGCATAGCGAATCAGGAAGAAATTAATTCTTATTCTGATTTAAAAAGTTATGTAGATCGAACTGCTAACCCTAATTTTAAATTAGGCGCAGGTATTTCATTGTCTGATTATACAAGTAAAAGTTTGATGTATAGATTAGTGAATAAGAATTTTGATGAGATTACTTTAGGTTATGAAATGAAACACGGCGCAATAGTAAAATCAGATGGAAAACTGGATCTTGATAATGTCAATAAATTACTAGCAACTGCCAATGAGGCTAATGTTTCTGTCTTTGGACACACTCTTTGTTGGCATGCCAATCAAAATGCAGCTTATCTAAATAGTCTCATCGCCCCAGATATTTTGTCATCAACAGGTCCAGGCTGGGATCTGGTAACTGCAGCAGATTTTGAGACTGCAGACGCATCAAATTATCAATACAATTCTAATGTAGTGGCATCTTTTACAGCTGTAGGCCAAGGAGCTAACGGAATAGGCAGGGCATTAAAGTTAAATAACGCAGTTGTTCGTACCAATGATTGGGAGGCACAGTTTTACTTAAAGTTTTCTCCGGCTGTACAAGTAGGTGAAAAATACACACTTAGTATGGATGTGCGTGCAGATGTTGACGCATCTTCTCCTACTCAGGCACAAATTACCGCAGGGAATTATAAACATTGGGATTTTTTCGGCTCTATTTCTTATACTCCCATCTGGACAACTTATAGTAAAGAGATTACAGTTACTACTGAGATGGCAAACTGTGGAGCAATAGCCTTTAATCTTGGGAAGACTGCTACTAATTTTTATTTTGACAATATAACCTTGAAAAAGTTTAACGCAACTGGCAGTATTCAGACAAAAGATAAAACACCTGAACAGAAGAAGGCTATAATTGGTGACGCACTGGAGAAGTGGATAACAGGAATGGTTAAAAACTGCGCACCCTATGTTAAAGCCTGGGATGTTGTTAATGAACCAATGGACGATGGAAATCCTTATGAATTAAAAACAGGTATTGGTAAAGTAAATATGGCTGCCGATGAATTCTACTGGCAAGATTATCTAGGGAAAGATTATGCTGTTGACGCATTTAGACTTGCCAGAAAAAACGGTAATGCAACAGATAAGTTATTCATTAATGACTATAACCTTGAGTATAGTATTGATAAGTGTAATGGTCTTATCCAATATGTCACTTACATTGAAAGTAAAGGGCAAAAAATTGATGGAATAGGTACTCAAATGCACATCGGTATTAATTCTGACAAAGAAAAAATTAATACAATGTTCAAATTACTTGCAGCTACAGGAAAGCTTATAAAAGTTTCGGAATTGGATGTTGCTGCGGGACTTAATCCGACAGAATCGGACCTTAAAAAACAAGCAGATATGTATAAATATGTTGTAGATATGTATGTCAAAAACATACCCACAAATCAGAGATACGGAATCACTGTTTGGGGACTAACGGACAGTAAAACAGATTCGTCCTGGTTGCCAGGACAACACCAAGGTTTGTGGGATCTTAATTTTACCCGTAAGTTTTCGTATGCAACTTTTGCAGAGGGACTTAAGGGAATGAAGTAATAATTATGGAATTCAATTTATTATTTAAGTTATAGAAAGGATGATGTTCTCGTAAAGGAAACATCTCCAATTGAGGCTGCGTTATCGCGGCCTTAAAAAATGGGAAAATAGTTAATTGAATTTATAAAAGAAAAGAATTAGTAGTATTTCAGATTAGGTGTTTTTGCAAAATGTCAATGTAATTAACTGAAAAAGAATGAAAATTTGTGAATTTTGAATAGTAGAGAGACGACCTGTTTTTAGACTGCACCCAAAAGTTTAGACGAATTTATAATTAAATTTGATAATAATGAGCTCGATATTTTATCGGGCTCATTCCTTTTAGATTTAGTTTTATTCTATCGTTATTATAATATTCTATGTTTAAATCATTTTGTAAATTATCATTTAACTTTTGAATTCCTTAAATATTCGTGTTTGATTCTGAGAGATGCGACAGAACCTATTTTTGCAGTTAATAGTAAATATTTAGGATAATTCATTATTATGAGTGAAACATTAGAACCGGAAAACTTTGAAATGGCTCTAAGAAATTAATCTGAGATGTAAGCAAAAAATATTATAGCAGCTAAATAGTATTCTATAGAAACAATAAATTACAGTTTTAAAGCTTTAACAGAGATTAATGAGTTTAAAAGAGCAAAAAAGGCTGTTCAAAAAAAATGGAACAGCCTTTTCTCATTATTGGGGCAAAATTATAATTTTGTTATAATGTCTTTTTTAAATTTAGCCAAAGTTGCTCTTGTTAATCCAAGATTCGCTTTTGTTGAATCAACAGCTAAATAAATAAAATATTTACCATCTTCGGAAAGGTCTAAAATATGTATTTGATCTGTAAGTGTAATTAAGATGTCGTTTATTTTTTGATTTAATCCTAAAGCCTTAATTGCGTTTAATTTTGCTTTTACTACTTCTAAATTATAAGCTGATGCTAATTCCGGGTCAAAATTTGGATTTAAGGAAAGAGAGCAATATGACATTCCCGTTTCAACTTCGGTAACTGAAACTGCAATGAACCCGTTGATGTTTTCCTTTAAATCATTTTGAAAATTCTGTAAAAAATCTGACATGTTTTAATTGTATTTAAATTAATTATTAAAAAAAGTATCTATTTTGCGTAGTAAAAGGCCCATTTTGCTTATATCATTAGAAAGTAGTGCTACACAATTGTCGTTCTGATCTTTATTGGCTACCACTATACCATCGTTGTTCTTAATCATTACCTGTTTAAGTTCCCCATTATTTAAATCCTCAGACATTTCTAAACACATTTTTAAAATCATCCCAATCATTGCGGCGACATTTCCGTCATACTCCAAATTAATAGATTCCAGTAGAATCCCATCTATATTAAATCTTAATCCAGATTCGGCCCCGGTTTCTTTTACCAGTAAATTTAAATCAATCATATTGTTATTTTAGAGTTTTTAAGGTGGCCAAATATATTCTAAAAATTATAAATGTGATATAAACACGTGTTAAAAAAAAGGCACACGTAACAAATTGAATTACTTTTATTTATAGTGTAATGTTTCTTTATTTTTTAAACAAAATGAATAAAAAATAACATTAAAAAAAAAGGAATTTATTAAAATTAGAACATTTTATTTTGTTTCCGTTAATTGTTATTTTAGCATTCACAATAAATTTTGTTTATTAAAAGTTTTTCATAGCTTTGAAAAAAAATAACCAAATGAGAACTGTTGAAGAATTACGCTTTGATCTAAATGTAAAACTGATGAAGTTTAGAAGATTTCGTTTTGAAAACGGAATTATGGAAAGTTCAGACTCACAAAAACTTGTAAAAAAGGGCTTTTTTAAAAAGATATTTAATTAAAAAGAATCTTAAAAAAGTATTTTTTCAATGTTAAATGATGATATTTAATGGTACAATATGCAAACAATGATAGTTGTGAAAAATGAGATGACTTTCTTGCAGTTGGTGCTATTGAAAGATTCGAACCAGGTATAGTTTATTATTAAAACTACCTATGTCCGGAATATAAAATCCTACTATTGGATATGCAAACAAAAAGTAGAGAAAAAGTTAAGCTACATTTTTGTAATTAGTTAATTTATTAAATTCCTCAATAGTTTTATAGTTCAAAGCAGAGTACCTTCTTTTTTTATTTCTTTCCCTGATTTATGTGGTTATTATGAGCAAAGTCAACTTATCCGGGATTTTAATCACTATCTCGATCTCAGTTCCCTAAAATACCTTAAATTACAAGAGATTATTTGTAATATCAATCATTAGTTTATTTAATGGTGAGTGGAATTGATTTTTCCAGAACAGGGCTCGAGCCTGTTAGCAAAAAAAATAACTAAAATGTAATTTTTAGCTGCACATTCGAACCTAAATGCTGTATCCCCTATAAATGCTATATTTCTAATTTTACAAAATCAACTGTGCCGTGATTTTGCCACAAAATTTAGAGTACTATTTTTTTTATTATTTAAAGACCAAGATCGTGCAGAACCTATCTTTTAAATCCTTATTTACGAGCCATTGCAGACTGCTTTTAAACAATATAAACTTAATATCTTATCGAATATCCCTTAGAACTTCCTCATTAAAATAAGGATCTTCTTCAACCCAAAAAATATAGTCAAGACCTAAATAATTCTGAGAGAATTCTAAAATATCTTTTACTGTATTTTTCTTATTCGTCTTTGGATTTATTTGTCTTAAATTTCCATCCTGAACTGCCATTCCTTTTACTAAATTATCTGGATACTCTTTGAAAAAACCATACGTTTGACCCATATGACTTTCACGGTATGGCATTAAATCAGGTCCACCTATAGCCATTTTTAATTTTTTAGCTTTTGCAAACAATCCTCTCATATAACCGTTATCATTCCAAGGTAGCCATTCACCTGGCAAAAAATTCAAGTAGACCATGGCATTTGACTTCTTAAAAGCTTCAGAAAGTACGATCATATTACTTTCGATTGCATTTACATAATCTTGGGGACTAAAGCCAACAGGAAAGGTTGTTGTTCCATCTGAATTTTCAGTCCCGATATCTATTGCACTTTCACTAAAATTAATCCCCTCAATCTTACCATCAAATTCTTTTCCCAAAGCAAAGATTAATTTTTGAAATCGATCACGTACAGGTTTTACCCACATTTTAGGACACCAGCCATACTCATCATTTGTGACAGCTTTATTTGGATCGCGTTCAGGAGCAGAAAGCATACTTTGCTTTATAACTCCACCTTGATATATAGGCTCTTCTAAAATATAGTCGGGTATATTTTTAACATCAGCAGTAAAGGATTTTTCTTGAAGTTGAATCCAAACTTTTTTTCCTCCTAGTGATTTTAAATATTTTATATCCTTTCGAATTGCACTAAAATCATATTGATTTTTGGCAGGTTCCAGATTACGCCATGTATAGACAATTTGCGCTCCCTTAAATCGAGGATCATGCAATGCTTTATCTTGTCTAATGTTTTTGCCAGCTTTTTCTCGGTGATCAAAATAAATATAATTTTTCTGAGCCGTAATTTTTATCACACCAAAAAGCAACAATAGAATCACCATTATAAACCTTTTGTATAAATATATTTTTATCATTATGTAAGCATTTACGTTGAATAATATTTTTTTTCGTTCGAATCGTTTTTTTTGAGTGATTCGTTTTTCAAAATTAGACTTATAGCTGTTTGTATTAAAAAGAAAGATATTTAGAGTAAATGTAAAGCCTGAGAAATATAGATTTATCAGGCTTTACATTTATTCTAATTTGTATATTGTTGCAAAACCCGAGGGATTTTATTCTTTCAGTTTCATGAGTATTGTGTTTATTTGAGATTTCCTCTTTGCCCAAACTCGATTTAAAAGATAAATTTGAATAGGAAAAATAAGCGCAATAAAACTCAATGAGATTATTTTTTCTTTGGTAAAAGTTATAGTTGAAATAAAATATCCTAAAAGTATTACAATAGCAAAAACACGACTAACTATCGAAAAATTAGAATAGGTTTTGATTTTGTCTTGGTAATTTTTTAAAGATTCAATAATATTTTCTCCATTTATTGGATTATTTATTATTTTGAACCCTAAAATATTGTGTACTAATATAAACAAAATAGCTGTAACAAGTAAGAAATTCCAAAGAACAGATTTTAAATGTCCGTCAAAAATATCATAGTATACTACTATAAAGATAGTCCAAAGAACCGTCTCTATTAGTAATTGTATTTTAATACTTTTTACTACAGGGTGGTTATTTTCTGAAATCATTTTTAGAATGGTTTCTTTATTAAATGCTGCTTTTCCTGTGTTTTGATAATCTAATTTTAAGTTTTCTAATTCCATAACTATTTGTTTAAAATTGTTTTAAGTTTTGTTTTAATTCGGTTTAGACGAACACCAACATTATTTTCGGAAATCCCAATGACTTCAGAAATTTCTGCATAACTCAAATCGTCCAGATAAAGTGCAATAAATGCTCGTTCATCTTCATCGAGTTTACGAATCGCGGCAAACAGTAAATCTTCTCTCCAAGAATCAGTTTGAGATTCTTGGGATATTTTTTGTTCCGGAATAACACTAGAATAGTCTACTTTCACTTTCGGTTTTCTAAAAGTAGCCATAGCAGTATTTAATCCTATTCGATACATCCAAGTAGTGATTTTAGATTTACCCTGAAATTTGAGATAAGATTTCCAAAGCTGATAGACAATTTCCTGAAAAAGATCTTCTTGATCTTCGAGGGTATCTCGATACATTCGGCTAATCTTATGAATCAATGCTTGATGCGTAAGTATGTCATCTGTAAATTTATCTTTCATAAGCGATTTTCTACTTTCATCTTAATTTATATTTTAACTATTGGTTGCTAAAAAGTTGAAAAACTTACAGTACATGTAATTTTTATTTTCTTTTGAAATAATAACCTTAAAAAATAATTTTAAATCAAAACTGGTTTTTAGCAATTTTCTGAATTATAAAGGTTAGTTTCTAATATCGTGTAATATAAACTCTTTCTTATCAATATTCGAACCCGTCTTCTAAAGTTTCGAACCTAAACTTGTTAGAGCTTAATTTTGCTAAATTTCTAGTTTTCAAAAATAGCATGTGCCACGATTTTGCCACAAAACCTGAACGTCAATTTTTTAAATATTTTCGTGGTCAATTTTGTTGTTTATTTTGTTTAAATTTTTTTAGGTATTTATATCGAATTGAAGAAATAAACCGACATTTATTAGGAGTCAAAAAAAATTAAATCAAGGAATTGGAAGCAGGTGCCTACTGAACAGGCAAGGAAAAGAACAGTCTTATAGCCGTGCGTTCCTATGAAGCTATCTCTATTGTAATGCATTATAATCGCCTATTATTGGAGACAGCTCTTTGCCGATGCAGAGCTTGAACAACAAATCGAGGACTAACAGGAAATTGGTTACAACTCGATTCTGCTCCTCCCATTTAAAATCCCGGTTTAAAAGTGCAAAGGCAAATAACAAATTCGGCAGACTAATAACCAGCTTCCCTCCATTGATTCTCGAATGCTTCAGAGAAGACGGGAGATGCTCTAAGCTACATGCATTGGCGGTGCTACCTCACCCTCTGAAAGCACATTTTTTATTTAAGGTTCTGCCTTAACTTATTATGACAGCTCTCCGTAATTGCCTTTTTTGAATGCCCGATGTAACTTTGAAGTATTAATTAATCTCCATATTTTTTAACTTACATTTATTAGATATTGTAATAAAGGGCAATTATTATTCATGTCTATTATTTTTTACAAAATAGCGATTGCAAATTTGCCCCCTTAATTTTCCCAATTTGTACCTGTTTATAATTACTACTCAATATATATGTTCCACAAAGATTCCAAAAATAAATCAATAGGATTTTTTAATCTGATTATGAGTCATTTGAATTTCCAATCCTATTGAGCCCGAATTTAATATAACAGCACAATCGATTTACGAAATACACTACGCTCAGTCCGAAATCAGAGCTTTAATGGACGACTAAAGTAAAACCGAAATTCAATAAGAATATTTTTTAAAACACTTATAAACAACTTTCTAACCGAATTTCGTTAAATGTTAAGCTGTGTTTGTAGCCAAATTTAATAAATAAGGTAGCTTTTTGATACAAAAGGATACCATGGTCTAAAGAAGTTTTAATGAGGTTTGCAGGTAATTTTTTTGATGGCATTAAAGGTAATTATTAAAGATATAAAATTCTTTAAATAATGTTCATTTTATCTCATGATTAAAAAATTGGATAACACTTTTACTAAAACCATTTTTTATGAAGACCCAATTTCTGACAACGAAAACCTATGATGACCACAAACTTTGGAATAAACTTAAAGAGGGTGACGAAAAGTCATTTTCTCTGCTTTTTGAAAAGTACTATGGTGATTTAATTAGTTATGGAAACTCATTTTATCGTTTTCCAGAAAGAGTTCAGGATTGTGTCCAGGACGTGTTTGCAGATGTTTGGTTATATCGGGAATCTTTGCAGGAACCAAATGTGGTAAAGGCTTATTTATTGTCAAGTGTACGAAAGAGAATTGCACGTTTGCACGAACGGGATCGTGTTTTTAGAAAAACTACAACTACGGATTCAATTGAGTTTCTTTTTGATTTTTCGATTGAGAAAGAACTTATTGATGATGAAGCAACTGCGGAAAGTGTTTTCTACCTCAATAAGTTATTAAACGATTTACCTCCACGTCAAAAAGAAGCTTTATTTTTAAGGTATAATCAAGGTCTGGGTGTAGAAGAAATTGCAGAAATGTTAGATGTTAATTATCAATCGGCAAAGAATCTTTTGCATCGCGGATTATTTAAGCTTCGTAAAGAATGGAAGGGGCATCTTTCAATTATTGCATTGCTGTCTTCAGGTGTTTTTAAACTTATTTAAAAGAAAACATAAAAAAAACATAAAAAAAATATAATTTGGTGAGTACTTAATAACCAAGTTGACCTCTGTGTTTTTGTAACCTTATTTATAGATGCAAAAACGTAATTATTATATCGAAATTGAAGATTTCTTATCTGATGAATCATTCCGAACATGGATTTTGTCTAAAATTGATGAACAAGGCTGGGAAGAATGGACTTTAGAAAGTCAACAACGCGCTAAATTGGTTCAAGATGCCCGGCTTTTATTGCTGGCAATGAAAGGACCTTATATTAATATTTCTTCTTTAGAACTAAATACTGCATTAGAATCAACATGGGCTAAAATTGAAGAGATAAAAGATCTTAAAAAATCAACTAAAATCAAAACTGGCAGATACCTGAAAAAGTATTGGCTAACAGGAGTTGCAGCTACTATATTTTTTGCTTTTTTATCGGTTGGGTTTTTCAAAAATCAATTGCAAACCAATCACACTGTTGTTACATATAAGGAACTTGTTAATGATAATATTGAAGGACTTGTTGAGCAAACCAATAATTCTAACAAGCCGCAAGTAATTACTCTGTCTGATGGGAGTTCTGTCTTATTAGAGCCCAAAAGTAAATTAAGTTATCCTAAAATTTTTACGGGAAACGAAAGGAAAGTCTATTTATCCGGTGAAGGTTTCTTCGAAATTACTAAAAATTCCCATAAGCCTTTTTTTGTTTACGCAAACGAAATTATTACAAAAGTAGTTGGTACTAGTTTTCGGATAAAAGCTTACCCAGATCAGCCAAATATTGAAGTGCTTGTTCGTACAGGTAAAGTCAGGGTAAGT
Source organism: Flavobacterium sp. ov086 (assembly GCF_900187965.1). Taxonomy (GTDB): domain Bacteria; phylum Bacteroidota; class Bacteroidia; order Flavobacteriales; family Flavobacteriaceae; genus Flavobacterium. The sequence continues at coordinate 359,745 of NZ_FZNL01000002.1, forward strand.
TCAAATGAATTGGTTGCAAATTCAGACCAGAAAAATGAGGTTGTTTTATTTCCGAACGAAGCCGTACGCTTTTTTAGGTGTGATTTAAGTTTCACCAAGATCACTAATATTATAGAAGACAAGACATTGACCAGTAATACTGGTAAAATTGAACAATTAAGTTTTGAATTTACTGATATTCCTTTAGATCAAATTCTCAAAACAATAGAGCAGGCATATCTAATCAAAATTGATTTTCCTAAGGATAAATTAAAAGATTGTCATTTAACAACTTCATTAAGTGACCAGCCATTGTCAGAAAAACTTAAAATTATTTGTAATAGTATTGGTCACGATACCAGTTTTGAAATGAATGGAAATCAAATTATAATAACCTCACAGGGATGTTATTAGGTATTATGCAATCAAACTATATATAACTTTAATCAAACTAAATTACTGCCTATGTGAAAAAACTAAAAAAAAAGTGTCGAAATGTTGTCACATATCCGACACTTGATAAAATAGAATAACTCTCTGGAAAGAGTCATTTTATTGTGTTTCTACAAAATACGCTTGAACAGTATTAATCAAAACAAAATCAAAATTATGAAAAAATCAGTTGGTAAACAACGATTAATTTATCAAATCTCGAAAATAACGCTATTTCAGTTCGTTTTAGCACTTTTATTTTCAAGTGTTACTCTGGCAAACAGTGTAAATGGACAAAGGAAATTAGATACAAAAGTTACTATTGCAGTTGAAAATTTAAGTCTGGATAATGTGTTATCTAAACTCGAAAAGTCTGCAAGTGTGAAATTTTCTTATAATTCAAGATTGCCGCAACTAACTCAGAAAGTCACTATCGAGGCACATCAGGAAACATTGTCAAGTGTTCTTAATCGAATTCTGAAACCACTCAATATTAATTATATAGAAATAAGCAACCAGATTATTCTACAGAATAATATAAAAACAAATAAGGTTGCTGACCCTGTTATTAAGGGAAAAGTTACGGACCAAAACGGAGTACCTCTGCCGGGGGTGACAGTAACTGCCAAAGGGACTAAAAATGTTGTTTTAACTGATTTTGACGGTACTTTTTCGATCGACGTACCAGTGAATTGTCACCAACTGGTTGTTTCTTTTGTAGGAATGGAAACCAAAGAAATTGGAACAGAAAATAATTCCCCAACAATTGTTTTAAATGAAGAAGGGCAAACTTTAAAAGAAATTGTAGTTATAACAGGTTATGAGAAAACCTCGAAGAGAACTTTTACAGGTGCATATAGTAAGATTCCTATTGACGAACTTAAAGTTGATGGATTAGCAGATATGAGCAGAGCGATAGAAGGAAAAGCAGCTGGGGTTACTATACAGAATATTTCAGGAACTTTTGGTACTACACCAAAAATTACAATTCGTGGATCTTCTTCAATTTTTGGAGATACAAAACCATTATGGGTTATTGATGGTGTTGTTCAGGAAGATATTATTAACGTGTCTGTATCTGATTTGGCTTCCGGTAATTCTTCAACAGTATTAAGTTCTTCTGTTGCCGGAATTAATCCTAATGATATACAGAGCATTGAAATCCTGAAAGATGCGTCTGCAACTTCGATTTATGGATCAAGATCTTTAAATGGAGTTGTAGTTGTAACTACAAAACAAGGACGAAAAGATTCTCCATTAAAGATTACATATTCATCTGAACAAACAGTTAGAGCAACACCTAATTACAGCCAATATGATATTTTGAATTCAAAAGAAACAATGAGTGTTTTGAAAGAAGTGGAGGCAAAAGGATTTTTAGATCTGCCTTCAACTGCACAAGGGCGCTATGGAGGTGTTTATAATATTTTAGCAAGAGGAATTAATACGTATGTTCCGGAAACAAACAGCTATTTAGTAAGTAATGACCCTGCTGGACGTAATGCTTTTTTAAGAAAATATGAGTTAGCCAATACAGATTGGTTTAAGGTACTTTTTAGACCTTCGATTGCCCAAAATCATTCCCTGAGTTTTTCGGGAGGAGGAGCAAAAAGTACAATGTATGCTTCATTAGGTTATTATAGTGATCCGGGCTGGAGTATTGCCGATCATGTAAAACAATTTTCATCGAATTTAAAAGGAACTTTTTATATTAATGATGACTTAAATATTACGCTGACTACACAAGCTTCTGTAAGGGATCAGGGTGTTCCCGGAAGTTATGATAGCGAAATAGACACCTATAATGGAAAGACAACCCGAAATTTTGATATTAACCCTTTTAAATATGCCTTAAATACAAATAGAACTCTAAGGCCTTACGATGATAATGGGGATTTGGAATATTACAGGAGCAATTGGGCACCTATTAATATTTTAAATGAACTTAAAAATAATTTTATGGAAATTCAGGTAAAAGATATTCGTTTCCAAATGGATTTAGAATATAAAATTAATCCTTACCTGACTTATAATCTTGCGGGTTCAGCACGTTATGCCAACACTGGCAGGGAACATAAAATTCTTGAAAATTCAAATATAGTAGGAGCTTATAATGCCGAGGAAACAACTGCTGTCAGAGATGCGAATATTTTTTTATATCAGGATCCAAATGATTTAACAGCTCCAAAAGTTGCCGTTCTTCCTAATGGTGGGATGTTAAGGAAATTTACAGACGATATGACTTCCTATTATATAAGAAATAGCGTCAACTATAGACGTACTTTTAATTTTAAACATGAATTTGAAGGATTGTTTGGTACTGAGCTAAGGTCTTTAAATAGAAATAGCGACAATTTTACTGCTTATGGGCTACAGTACGATAAAGGTCTTACTAGTTTTACAGATCCAAGAATATTGGAGAAAACAATGACCGAAGGAGGTTCTTATTATGGATTTAATGAAGAGAGAGAAAGAACGGTAGGTTTTTTTGGAAAAGCAGGGTACACCTATGATCGACGTTATACTGCATCAGTTACCGGACGTTATGATGGTTCAAACAGGCAGGGTAATAACACCTCATCACGTTGGCTGCCAACCTACACTCTTAGTGGTAAATGGAACATGAAGGAAGAGAATTTCATGAAAGATATCGAATCTATAAATGCTTTAGCATTAAGAGCGTCTTATGGACTTACCGCAACGGCTGGACCGGCTACTAATTCATTAGCGATTTATAAAAGTTTTATCACTGATCGTATAAATCTTGCCGACAGAGAATCCGGGATTAGCATAGATCAATTACAAAACAAAAATTTAACTTGGGAAAAACAATTTGAAACCAATTTAGGTTTTGATCTTACTGTGTTTAATAACAAACTACAATTAACAACTGATATATACAGTCGTAAAGCTTTTGATTTAGTTGATTATGTAATGACATCTGGAATTGGTGGACAAACAATGAAACAAGGTAATAATGCAGATATGGAAACTAAAGGTCTTGAAGTTAGTTTGTCTTCTAGAAATATAACTACCGAAAACTTTAAATGGTCAACCAATTTTAATTTTTCTGTATATAATCAGAAAATTACAAAGTTAGCGAGCCAGGCATCAGCTTTTGATCTAATCGAAGGAACAGGAGGAAATACTATTGGTCATCCAAGAAACTCTCTGTATTCTTATCATTTTACAGGATTAAACAATCAGGGTTTACCAACTTTTGTAATGAAAGATGGGCAATCGGATAACATTGCCGGAGCAAATTTTTATGATAATGAAAATGTAACTAAGTATCTAAAATATGAGGGTTCAATAGAGCCTAATAAATCTTTTGGACTTTCGAATACTTTTACTTACAAAAATTGGTCATTATACGTCTTTGTCGTTGCATCCGGAGGAAATAAAGTTCGATTGAATCCTGTTTATTCCAGCGAATACAATGACTTAACTGTTTTTACAAAAGATTTTACGAATCGTTGGATTAATCCGGGAGATGAAAATAATACTAATGTACCCGTAATAGCAGATAAAGCTTTGATTAATAATTATAATGCTCAGTCTAAAACATTGGGAATTGCTTATAACACATACAATTTTTCGGATGTGCGTATCGCAGATGGAGATTTTGTCAGATTAAAGAATGTATCTCTAAGTTGGGAATTCCCGAAAGCTTTCAAACAAAAATTAGGAGTAACAAATTTTACATTAAAAGGATCAGCAGTTAATCCATTATTAATTTATTCTGATAAAAGATTAAACGGTCAGGATCCGGAATTTCGTAATGCAGGAGGTGTAGCATTACCAATTACAACTCAATATACATTTACTCTAAACGTTTCATTATAACCTATAAAAAGTATGAAAAAATTAAAAATTCTACTGACATTGTTACCACTTATAAGTATTAGTAGTTGTGATGAATTTCTTTCTGAAACCCCTGATAACAGGACACAAATAGATACACCTGAAAAAATTTCTGAAGTGCTGGTTAATGCTTACCCAAATGCATGTTATGCAGAGTTTGCCGAAACCATGACTGACAATGTTTTTGATAGTGGTGATGCTGGATTATTTAGAACTATAAATTCAGAAAACTATAACTGGGAAATGAACAATAGTATCGATACGGACACCCAGGCCAATTATTGGAATGCTTGTTATAATGCAATTGGCCATGCTAATAAAGCACTTGATGCTATTGAGCAGCTAGGCAGTCCGGCAAGTCTAAATCCGCAGAAAGGAGAGGCCTTAATAGCAAGGGCTTATGCACATTTTATGTTAGTTTCTTTTTGGTCTAAGCGCTATGATCCGGCTACTGCTGATACAGATTTGGGAATACCATATGTAAGAAAACCAGAAGATATATTGATCAAAAAATACAAAAGAAATTCTATGAAGGAAGTTTTTGACTATTTGGAAAGTGATATCGAAGAAGGTTTAAAATACGTTACAAACGAATACAGTCAGCCAAAATTCCATTTTAATAAAGAGGCAGCTAAAGCTTTTGCATCACGTTTTTATTTAATAAAAGGAAATTGGGACAGGGTTATTGAACTTACAGATCAATTAGCAGCTAATCCGGATGGAAAACTAAGAGATTTTGGATCTTATCTGAATCTTGATTATGATACTCGATCAAGAGTTTATGCAGAGCCAACTCAGGAAACAAATTTATTGATTGCTTCTATGACGTCTTATTATGCAAGGTCTTTTTATCTAAACAGGTTTCAACTTACATTAGCCAGGCAAGATGAAATTTTGGGTTCCGCAACAAATGTTTTTAATAAAGAATGGCTTTATGGAACCTTAAGTTACAATAATATTACAGCATTTGTGCCTAAGTTCAATGAACAGTTCAAATATACAAATGCCAATGCAGGTATTGGTTACGGATATATTGCAGTAGTATTATTCAGTAATGATGAATGCTATTTGAATAGGATAGAAGCACTTGTGATGGCAAACAGAATAGATGAGGCAAGAACAGCATTGCAATATTTCATAGGAACCAGAACGGCGGATTATGATCCGACAACCGATATTTTAACTGATAAACTAATAGTTAATAAATATCCTGCAATCCAAAGTAAATATGCCCCTTTTTATACTCTGACTGATTTGCAAAAATCATACATAAGTGCTATAGGAGAAATACGCAGGAAAGACTTTGTTCAGGAAGGCAACAGATGGTTTGATATTAAACGATTTAATTTAGAGGTTAAACATGAAACGTACAATGAGCCAACAGACATTTTAACTAAAGATGACAATCGCCGCGCATTACAAATACCACTTCAGGCATCAACAAATGGTGTCGAAAAAAATCCAAGATAATTTAACATCAAGCACATGAAAATAGTAAAACAATACACAATAACTTTTTTAGCAATAGCTGCAATTGCTTTTTCGGGATGTACACATGAGGATCAGCTTGCAGGTAGCCAATTAGATGTTACAAATCCTCCTCAATCAGCGTTAGATAATTGGATTATAGATAATTATTTAAAACCCTATAATATAAATGTTCAATATAAATGGAACCAGAATGCCGTTGACAATAATCGTTACCTGTATCCACCCCAGAAAGAAAAAGTACAGCCTGTTTTAGAAATTATACAAAAAATATGGCTGGATAGTTATGCAACAATTGCCGGTCCTGATTTCGTAAAGAAAATTTCTCCACGGGAAATTGTAATGGTTGGGGGAGTGAATTTGGATTTAACAGGAACTGTTACTTTAGGTTTGGCAGAAGGCGGGCAAAGAGTAACACTTTTTGAAACTGATAATGTAGATCGGAAAGATAGGGAAAACGTAAAACAATTTATCCATACGATTCAGCATGAGTACATTCATATTTTGAATCAGCATAAACCATATGATGAAAAAACCATGGCAAAAATAACACCATTTGGTTACACAGCAAACTGGTATGCTTCCTCAGATAAGGAGGCTAATGAAGAAGGATTTATTACAGCTTATGCAAAATCGAACATTAATGAGGATTTTGCTGAAATGGCATCTATGATGCTAACTAATTCTAAAGATGAATATGAGGCTATTTTGGCAGGTATTCAAAATGAGACAGCTGTTGCTGCGATAAGAGCCAAAGAAGCTGTTATTGTCGAATATTTCAAAAAAGAGTTCAATTTGGATTTTTATGCTTTAAGAGACGAAGCAGAAAAAAATACTAATGCAGTACTAAATTAAAATTAAACTAATTGAGATTTGGTTAACTTAAAAAAGAAAACATTATGAAAATAAAAAATATATTTAAGTTTCTGATTATTGCTTTTTTGGCAACACAATTAGGAGCCTGCGACAAGAATGAAGCAGAACAAAAATTTGATAAGATGCCAACAGAAAGATTAAATATTCAGAAAAAAGAGCTTAATGATGTCTTACTCTCATCTGAATATGGATGGAAGGCAGTTTATTTTACGGATAATACACAACTTGGCGGATTTACACATTTGTTTAAATTTTCTGCAGACGGAAGAGTAGCTATGGCTTCTGATTTTGATAGCGATACCAGTATTTATAATAGTGATTACAGTATTGAGGTAGGAAGTACGGTTAGTTTATTGTTCTCTACCAAAAACAGAATACACCTGTTGTCTGATTCAAATAATTCTCCTACGGCGGGATTAAAAGGTAGAGGATACAAAGGAGATTTTCAATTTTTATATTACGGACAGGAAAATGGTGAGATTATTTTTAAAACCAATCGTGGTTTTCAAGAATTACGCTTCGTAAAAGCAACAGCCGAAGATTGGACAGATCTCGAACTAAACACAAAGATGGCTCAAAATGTAATAGGTTCAGATAAGCGCCCTCTTTTTAGATTATTAGAAATTAATGATGGTACAGAGATTCATAAATTGGACTTTAATTATGCTTCAAGAGCTCGATTTGCAACTGCAAATTCTGGAGAAGAGGATTACAGTGTAAGTTATAATATGGGTATTGCTTTCACAAAAACAGGTATTATTGTAAGTCCGGCTTTAGAAGTCAACAACCAGCAATTAACCGAATTTATTTATGATGACAGTACTGGAGATTTTACTGCAACCGGTACAAATGGAGTGAGTGCTACAATTAAATACAGTAAAAAACCTGTGATAGTAACAGATGATTATAAATTGCTATTACCCGGAGGCGGAAATAATGTCTATGCTTATGAGTATCGTCTTACAGAATTTGAAGGACCAAACTCTGCATTATTTTTATCATTATTAGAAGATATAGAGAAAGCCAGTGGAGTGCCACTTGTAAGAGCGCAGCTTTGGTTTAATAATACTGATGAGACTAATTATATAGAATACAGATCTGGTGACGACCAAACAGAAGAAAGATATTATCACTACTTCACCATAAAAGCAGATGATGTAAACAAAACTGTTACATTTACCCCAGGTGTTTGGAAAAAAAGTACCGCTACCGCAGGAGACTCAGGGACTCCTCCGGAAGGGCCAACAATCTCACGACCATCTTTCTTAAAAGCACTTGATGATGAATTTATGAATCCTAATGGTCTTTATTTTACAGAGGTACCGGTTATGGGTTATAGAGGCTATACTTTTGCGAGTACAACAACTCATTTTAGAATGGTTGTCAACAATCTTTAAAATTAATTATACACACTTTGTAAAGAAAGTTACCATGAATTTTGTTGTCAGGGCATTGCCGATTCAATGGGGAAGCACTCCCTAAATATGAATTGCCAACACTCTTGATAATGAAAATTATACTCTGATACAAAACGATCCGCGTTATATCATTATTTGTCCGGTAAAACGCGAGATCAAACAATCCCACAATCAATAATACCTACTGAAGGCCGTCTCAATTCAAAATTTGAGGCGGTTTTTTCATATAAAAACAGTCGACAAATAGCAATGGTTTTTTATAAAACAAAAATAGGTGATATAATGTACAATATGAACGAGGAAGAACATTTCCAAGAACTGAGAATTAGTTCTGATAAGGTATACCTATGCTCATAAAGTTTCCAGAGCAACAAATTTCTTAATCATTTGTCTTTGTCCCTAAAAAGTAAAGCTTTCAAAATCAAATAGATTTGGGAAGTTTTTTATAGTCCATATTTCTGTCCTTCGTCGCCAAAAGGTTTTTAACTATAAATCCGATGGTCTGGTCGATACCATTATATTTAACAAACAAGGTAGCTTTTAGATACAAAAGGATACCATTGCATGACGAAGTTTTAATGAGGTTTGCAGGTAAAATTATTGATTGCATGACAATAATTATTAAGAATATTTACAAGTCGTTTTTCCAGATCTAAATGGAAATTTTCAAAATGAAAATAACTATGATTACGACCAAAAAATGATTGGAAAATTCTACTCAAAAAAAAAGAAGCAACCGCCAACAGCTACTACAACGGATTGGGGAAATTGACTTAATGGTGGTTGGTTTTGTATTTGGGATGATTTGTTTCATCTATTCGCTGTTGCTCGGGTGGCAATCCGAATAATGGCTTAATTTAGTCCCGAACCCGCAGTAGTACCAGAACGTTACAGGCAAGCATGGAAAACCGGAGCAATCTTGCAATTATTTTAGAAAGAATTTTCGATTTACATATTTATTAAACAATTACAATTATGCGTAGATTAATACTACTATTGACAGTCTCTTTATCTTTTTTGAGTATTTCGGCTCAAAATAAAATTGAAAAATGGCGTATTTATGAAATTATTCTTAATAGTGACTCAAAAGGTAATCCGTTCACTGATGTACAACTAAGTGCTAAATTTACAAATGGTGAGAATATAAAAATAGTTTCAGGCTTTTATGATGGAAATGGGATATATAAAATCCGTTTTATGCCACAAGTGGCAGGTTCATGGACCTATATCACATCAAGCAATTTAAAGTCACTTAATAATAAAAAAGGTAAATTTGAATGTTTTTCAAACACCGATAGCAATCACGGACAAGTAGTAGTGAAAGATACTTTTAATTTTGCTTATTCAGACAATAAACCATATTACCCTTTTGGGACGACCTGTTATGCATGGGTTCATCAAGGAGATAGTCTTGCCGAATCAACATTGAAAACCCTTGCTAATGGATATTTCAACAAAATGCGTATGTGTATTTTTCCTAAAGACTACGATTGGAATAAAAACGAGCCACTCTTGTATCCTTTTGAAGGAAAGCCTTTAACAGATTGGGATTACACGAAATTTAACCCTTTATATTTTCAGAATATTGAGAAAAGGATAGCACAATTGGATTCACTTGGCATTGAAGCTGATTTAATTGTTTTTCATCCTTACGACCGTTGGGGGTTTCAAAAAATGGACAGAAAAACCGATGATTTATATATCAATTATATTATTGCCCGCTTTGCTGCCTATAAAAACGTTTGGTGGAGTCTGGCTAATGAATATGATTATGTGAAATCTAAGAAGACAGATGATTGGAATCATTTTATTCAGTTATTTGCCGAAAAAGACCCCTACAATCACTTGCGTTCAATACACAATGGATCTAACCTCTACGACCACGAAAACCCCTTGATCACACATGTGAGCATACAAAATGAAGACACCTATAAAGCAAAGGAGTTAAGGTCAAAATATAAAAAACCAATAGTTTATGATGAATGCCGATACGAAGGAAATATTAATTGGCCGTGGGGAAATATAACAGCTCAAGAGATGGTGAACAAATTTTGGCGTGGTGTTGTAAATGGTGGCTTTGTAGGGCATGGAGAAACTTATGTTACTGAAAATCCCGTTAAGTGGGGATATGAATCTCAAGATATTTTGTGGTGGTCTAAAGGGGGAGTTCTCAAAGGGCAAAGCCAGGAAAGGATTAAGTTTTTAAGAAATATAATTGAATCTGCCCCAGGATATTTAACGCCAATCATCAATACGGAATTTTGGGTGCCGTATTCATATGTTGCTTTTAAAGATGAATATTTTCTACACTATTTTAATATAGACCAGTCACGCAGTCAAATTGTATATTTACCCGAAAATGCAAAATATAAAATTGAAATTATCAATGCATGGGATATGACAATTACGCCTGTTACGGGAGAATTTAGTGGGAAAAGTTTAATTCAACTTCCACAAAAATCTTTTACAGCGTTGCGCATCACTAAAATAATGTGATTCGTCTAATGTAATTGTGAATATTATCTTTTTCGATATACAACAACTTCCAAAATAAAAAAGACCATACAAATGAGTTATTTTCTCATTTGTGTGGTCTTGTAGCCCCGCCCGAACTAATGTCGAACTTTTTTTCGCAAGATTTGCAGTGTTTGCTTAGCATACCTGCGAAACGCAATGTTATTTTAAAAGAACATTTCTTAGCTGAAATATGATGAATGATCTAAGTAAAAGGGTTATTTTTCATTTATAAAAATAGTTTAAAATTTTAATTATCAGTATTTATAAATACCTCTTCCTTAGTCCATTTCACCTCGTCATTTTCAATAATTACAACCATTTTGTCGCCATCCTTAACTTCACCCGAAATTATTTTCTTAGCTAATGGTCTTCTTAAATGACTTCGGATAATACTTTTTATAGGTCGTGCCCCATACTTGGCATTGTATCCATTTTCAGCCAAATAAAGTTTTGCTTCCAATGGGATTTCTACAATGATATTAATATTTTTCAATAAATCCATAAACTCTTTTTTAAGATGGATTTCGAATATTTTTAAGGCATTCTCTCTACTGATTGGCGCAAAAGGTACAATTTCGGTTAATCGCCCTAAAAATTCCGGTCTGAAATAATTACCCATAATTTCCATTATGGAAGTTGAAGTTGGAATTTTACCGTTATTAAACGTTTCAACAATATGATTTGCACCAATATTCGAAGTAAAAAGGATAATAGCATTCGAGAAATCACCTTCCTTTCCTAATCTGTCATGTAGTTTCCCTTCGTCCATAATCTGCAGAAACACATCATAAACAGAAGTATGTGCTTTTTCTATCTCATCAAACAATACGATCGAATATGGTTTTTGCCTGATTTTGTTAACTAGCAGCCCACCTTCCTCATACCCGACATACCCAGGAGGCGCACCGTAGAGCAATGCTGCCGAGTGTTCTTCTTTAAATTCGGACATATCAAATCGGATAATGGCATTTTCATCCTGAAAAAGAAATTCAGCAAGACTTTTAGCAAGTTCTGTTTTTCCGGTTCCTGTTGGACCCAAAAAGAAGAATGAGGCTATAGGCTGTCCTGCCTTACTCAATCCTGATCTTGACTCTAAAATAGAACCTGCGACTGTTGCAATACAATGATCCTGACCAATTACCCTTTGGCTTAAAACTTCCTCAATATTATTCAGTTTCTGCTTTTCTTCTTCTTTAAGTTTTCCGGCAGGAATACCTGTCTTTTGAGCAATAATAAGAGACAAATCAAACGCTTCGATATGCACACGTTTGTCTAACGCTCTTTTCTCAAGAGTGTTTATCAGGCTCTCAATATGGCTTAAAATGGAGTCAGAAGATTCAAAAGTTTTAACATCGTTTTGCTCCTCAACAACCATTAAAAAGGTTGTTTTATTGACCAAATCAGTCAAAAACCAGTTACATTCTTTTATTAGTTGTTCTTCAGATAAACCGGCTTCATTTTGCTTTAAAATATTTAGTTTGTCAAGTAAAGATTGTTTCTCTTTTAAAAATGTTTCTCCCGATGTTTTTAAAACCGACATGGTGTGATCGATAAGATTTATGGCTGATTCCGGTAGGCTTTTTTCTTTTAAGTACCTTCTGGATAAACGAATTGATTCTGAAATAGTTTCGTCGTCTATTTGAATCTTATGATGTTCCTGATAGGTTTTAATAGATTCCCGAATCATTCGGAACAAAGTATCATCATTAGATTCTTCCAGTTTTACAATCTCAAACATGCCTGATAAACCTTGTTCTTTTTCAATTCTTTTGGTATATTCGTCGATGGTAGAAGTCGCAATAATATTTAGTCCTTTTGCAAGTTCGCCTTTTAAAACATTAGAAACCCCGGAATCTCCTCCGTTTTTATCGAGCAGTGTATGAATTTCTTCAATGATAAGAATGGCTTTAGGGAACTGTCTCAGTTCCTGAATACAATTCTTTAAACGATCTTCGATTTCGCCTTTATAAGAAGCTCCGGCTATCAAAGACGATAAATCCAGTTCAAAAAGCTGTACTTTATTTAAAGCATCAGGAACCTGATTTGCTATTACATTCTGAACAAGTGTATCAATCAATATTGATTTACCAATACCACGATCACCAATTAAGAGCACATTAGGCTTAGAGAACCGACAAAGAATTTCTTTTATCGTGTTTAACTCAGTCTCTCGGCCAATAGCCATAATCCTTTTGTTCTTTTTCTCAAGGTTTTTATGAATACAGTATTTACCCAAAAAGCCTTTTTTAACCTCATGCTTAACATTATTGTTGTTATTCTGAGGTATAATGGTTTGATCTTCGAGTAATTCATTTCGAGATATAGGATAAGTTTTCATCTGATCGAAATTAAAACCTACTCCGGGCGAACTTAAAGCCACGATAATGGCATAAAGACTAATTTCATCTTCATTTAAAATAGTTCTAACAGATTCTGCTTCCCTGATAATTTCATCAATTACATCGCTGGGTTCAGCGTTTAATACCTGACTTGTTTTAGGCTCGTCTTCCATTCTCACTTCTGCCCATTCATCAAGATAATAAACATCTTTACCCATCGCCTCAAGCTGTTTTAAAAGAGATAAGTCCCTGTTTAAAATAGCTTTTAGTAAATGAGCAGCTGAGTAGTATTTATTTGAATTGCTTTTGGCAATTTTTCTGGCAATTTCAAAAGCGCTTAATAATTCAGTGCTGAAAATATTTTGTTCTTGTTCCATAATCTTTAATCTTTTACCCAAATCAGGTATTTTTTTACCTTATAGTTTATCGACATTCCTTTGATACAATTGTTGGTTTTATCCTTGTTGAGTCGTATCGATTCTATTTTAATCTTTTTACCTTTTATATTAGCACATAATTGGGCAAATGTCAATAAATCTTTATCGTTTTTGACAATTGGGATTTCAAGATCATCACATAAAAATTCAGAAAAATCATCTTTTACTTTACTCCCTTCGGCTACTTTGCCAAGTAAAATCTCAAATTGATCTTCGGATATTTTTGGTGCTTTTTTAATGGCGGCGATACTGTCTTTTTGAGTTTTTGTTTTTGGAGCTACAGGAACATATTGCAGCATATCTTCAAGCGGATCTTTTTTTACAGAGCCTCTCGGCAGGGCAAACGCTTCCGCATTTTTCTCGTACACATAAGCCGTTACATCCAATGGATTCGTTTTTTTTATTACTCTTGGGTGCACATAAATGACTTTTTTGGCAACACGGCTAAAATCCCCGTTTACAACCAGTGTAATTGTTTTTTCACCGGGTGTCGAGAATGTATATACGGGGTTTGGTGAAGTTTCATCGATACCTTTTCTGTTTTCTCCAAACGCCCATTCCCATGTTTTGGCACCTTCTGATCTGGAGTCAAAATAAGTAGGCTGTCCGGCTGTAATAATTTTAGAAACGATAATTTGTGGGGTTCCGAATTTATCAGCTGCAAATTTATCTTTAAGAATAAGCTCTTTGGTATGTACGCACTCCTTATTTATGGTTAGTGTTACCTTATATTTCCCCGGGTTTTTATACACATGAAAAGTATGCTGTCTTTTATCAGGAGCAGATCCGTCTCCAAAATCCCATTCCCAGGATTTTGCATTATGGGTCTTATCATAAAACTCGATTGATTCCTCGCTTTGGGAATGATCAGAGAAAATGTAAAACTTCACATCTTCACAATCTACGTGATTAAAGAACTGGATTATAAAGGCTGTAATTCCAATTAACAATAAGACAGCAAAGAAAAGGATAACCTTAATATCAATATTTTTTTTATTCATTTCTGGTTTGAATTTTTAATAAATCGGATGATGATTAATTTAAGAATAGTAATACAAAAATACTCTAAAAAAGAACAAAGAAAACGATGTAGATAGGAGAGTAAATCGTGTTAAAAAACCAGATCAGACGGTATTTTTTTGTTAGCAGATTGACTTATAGCGCTTTGTGTTTTTTGATGTAAAATGATTTTGACAAAAGACCGAACAGAATATAAAACAAAAGACTTATTCTGTTGTTTTTATGACTTATTGAGGCTGTATTTTGTAAGAATTTCGAAATACTTTTAGGGAGTAACTATTTTGGCATAAAATGCAGTAGATTTTTTTTTAAAAAATGAAATCGATATAGTTCGCTTTTTGGCTTCACATAATTTTCATGCAATTGAAATTTACACGAAGCTATCCTTTTAATATAACGGTAATATAAATAAGTAAGATTTTCTATGAAGCAAATAGTTTTATCAGTACTGGCAATGCTATTATGCCTGGGATGCAGCAGTAAAAAATACATCTCTCAGATTCCTTTCAAATATGATTATTCTTTGGATCTGTTAAAAAAGCAATCCCAAATGGAAGAAACAGGATTAAAGAACAAAACAGTTGTAAATGACAATTCAGAAAATCTAAGTGACGCTCTTTTGGCCTTAAAGGAAAAGTATTCAATAGTACTGGCAGTAATGCCAAATAAAATTACAAATTACAAATTGTATGCTTATATAGATCCCTGGATCAATACACCTTATAAAGAAAAAAGTTTTTCTAAAAATGGAATCGACTGTTCTCATTTTTTACAGTCTTTGTATAGTGATGTATATAAGGTAACACTTCCTAAAGATCCTGCAGGAATGTGGAAATCAAAATCGATTCAGATTTTTACGGGACGCGCTTTTTTAGCAGAAGGAGATTTGGTTTTTTTCAGGTACGATAAAGACCATCCAATATCCGATGTTGGTTTATACCTGCACAATGACAGAATCCTTGCCTGTACCGATAAAGGATTGGCAATATATAATTTCAATGACGAATATTTTCAATTACGGTATATAGGCGCAGGACGAATCAATGAAGACACAAAGAAAAAATAAGAAGTATTTTAAATAAAAGAGTATGTCAAATTTTAAAATAATAGGAAACCCAAATCCCGAAGTAGGAAAAGAAGTAATTTACACCGTAAGTAACTCTATTCTTCCTGAGAGCTTCTTACCGGGACAAACAGTTGCTACCGAAAATAATCCGTTTACAGAACAGGTTAAATGGTCTGCGTATATACTCGAATATGGAAAATGGAACCTAAAGGAAAAAAACAATAAAACCGGACCTACAGCAAATTATACTTTTACAGAAAAGAGTTTAAAAAGAAAAGGTATCCGCATTGTTGCCCAATTGGGTGAAGAAAAAGCAATACTCGATATTAAACCAATTGACACTATAGAACGCAAAATAGTAAAAGTTGAACTTTGTGATGCTTTAGGAAATTTGCAGACAAAACCCTTTGCTTATAACCAGACCGTAATCGCAAGAGTACATTGCACCAATCTTGATAATTGTGCTGTACATGTTACTTTATGGGAAGATGATGCTCCTGGCGCAGGGCATAGCCAAATAAATAAAAATAATAAAGCCGTAACAAAATCTGAGCTGGTATCGAATGGTATTGCAAACGTTAAATTTAAATTAGCCGTTGATTTTGCCAAAATGGCAAATGCTCAAGTTGCAAAAGGCGATAAAAGCGAAGGAAAAACACACGAGTATTATGTAACAGCAGAAGTATTTAGGCAAAAAACAGTAAGCAGTAATAATATTAATGTTATAAATCCAGATCATAAAACAACCGATTCAAAACCCGCTGCCCAAAAACCTGTTAAACCAAGACCTGCTGCACCAGCAGAAACAAAAGGAAAATCTAAAAAAGAGGAAAAAGGAATTAAAGAACCTGTAAGCGGGACAATTTATGATTGGAGCGAAACAGTGCTAAAAGCCATACCAATGATTCTACCAGATCCTATTGAGGTTGTGAATAGTCTTGCTAAAGTTTTTATGCCTGATAAAGAGCAGGAGAACGGAGTAAGTTGTGGAGAGAAATACTGCATTAAGAAAGGTGATAGTAGTGAATTAATAAGAGAAATTAATATTCGTCTGGCGGGTTTTGGAGGTAATGTCCCTACTGATAAATTTACAGACCGCACAGAAAAAATGATCAAACAATTTCAACGAGATTACATGCAAGTTTCTGAAACTGGTAAAATTTGCGGGAATGTATTGAGAGCTATTGATGAGTTTCAAGCGAAATATCCAATAAATTTTGAAGAAATAAAATGTAAATGTGGTACATGTAACGGCTATGGAAAAGGAAGGAACAGTGAACAATATCAGAGTAGTTCAGTTCAAGAACCCTATAGAAAGTATGAATATCCAGGAATTCATAGAAGTTTAGTTTGTGCTTATCGGGCATCTATTTTTTATATAAATCGAGATAAACAATTAAATTATAAGACAAAATGGGTAGACTCTGGTTATAGATGTCACAATCATCCTATTTATATATCTACAAAAACAACAAATCATTGTGGAAAAGCTTTAGATATCCATTATAATTATCTTGATACAGGAAGACGAGCAAGAACTGTTGCTGATGTTGAAAAAATAAGAGAAAAGATTTTTAATAAATATTTGGGCGCAAAATGGGATTGGAAAAAAGGGCAGCAAAACATTTTTAATCTGGAATCAACTTCCAAAGGTGCTCTTTCGTGGGTTCATGTTGATGTTAGGGAATTTTCAGCAGAATATCTAAAAAATGAATATTTTATAAAGAGTCTAATTGAATTAAATGGTAAAAGTATTGTAGAATTAGCAAAAGACTTAGGTTTTAAAGATACTTGTAACTGTTTAGTAGGATCCAAAAAAAATGATGATAATAATACAGTCCTTAACAAATATAAGTGGGCACATAGCGAATTTGGAAACTTAATTGCCAAGCATGAATCAGGTGATAATTATAATAAATGTAATCAAACTAAAGGAGGATTGAAGGTAATCGATAATATAAGAGTAATAGACCTCACTATTAAAGAAATTCAAGATAAACAAGCAAATAGAGATGTTTTTGCTGTTGGTAGATATCAATTAATTCCTATTACTATAAATGATGCAGTTACTCGTTTAAGTTTGGATGTAAATCTTAAATTAAATGAAGAAATGCAAGATAAAATTTTCGATGAATACCTGATTAAGCTTAAGAGGCCTAAAATCATAGTCTATCTTGAAGGAAATGGAGAAGTTAAAGATGCAATGTATGATTCAGCAAAAGAATGGGCAAGCATCGGTGTGGAGAAAGGAAAACGTATAAGTGATAAGAAAGTTAAAGAAGGAGACAATATAGTTACCATTGAAAGATATGCTGAAGGAGGAGAATCATATTATGCTGGTGATGGCCTAAACCAGGCTCATATTAGTCCTGAACAAATTAAAGAAACATTAATAAACTCAAAAAATGCAAACAAATAAAAAAATTATAATTTCTATACTATTATTGTCAATATTTATAATAGGATGCAAAAAAAATGATCGAAAAGAAGATACAATTATTATAAAAGACACCGCAAACCTAAAAGAGCAAGAAGATGTTTCAACAACATTAAATATTGCAAAAGATTATGCTAATGAAACATTTGTTATAAGTTGTGGATCAGGTTGTGCCATGAACTACACTCCAGAATATGTTTTAAAATATATTACAACAATAAAAGTGAAGTTTAATGTAAAAATGTATATTGATGAAGTATTATCAGATACCTATTTTGAGACTTATATTTTTTATTATGATAAAAACAACGAATTAGATAGTATAAAATTAGAAGGAAAAGGTGAAAATATTTTAAAAACACTTATGCCTGATGCTCAGGATTCTTTTAAAAATTTTGGAAAAAAAATAGCTCTTAATAATGATGTTAATCTTAATGATAAACCAGAAAATAGTTGCATTAAACCAAGTAATTTCAAATTACCATATAATCAATCGATTAACATACATACAGTGAAATATAATTTTCTTAACTGTAATTCTATTAAAGGAATTGAAAAATACAATTGTGGGAAAGATAAGCTTAGATATTTATCCCTGCCAAATAAGGATAATGTTAATGTTATTTTAGTACCACAAGATTGTGGAGATTTTAATTATAGATATTATCTACTAACTATTAAAAATAATACCGTTGTAGGAGACTTGTATGTTGAAGGAGAATGGTACGAACCAGAAAATATCAATGATAAAGAAGTGACATTATTTTCGATAGATCAGCAATATAATATTGTAGTCAAAACTAGAAGTTCTGAGGATACCACATCAGTTAGTTATATTTTAATAAATGATGGAAAAATAGTAAAAAAAGAATAGTATTTCCCTCGATACGTATACTAATTAAAGTTAAGTATTTCTATGTTAGCATTTTATAGGCTTTTCTATTGTGATTTGAGTTAGTGATTTAAAAAAAAGTTTAAACAGAACGACCACACGAAAGGATTCGTGCGGTAGCGGGGGAGAGAGAGGTGGTGTAGCACTTCATCAATATTGTCCTAGATTTTCAGTTGGTTGTTTTACATTTAATTCAGGGAAAAATAAGCAGCCAATTGCAGACTTTATTGAAAACATACCCGATTTGTCTATTGGAGATAATAGGCCGGTGAGATTTATTGTTGAAAGTAGAAAAGTTGAAGAATCTGTTTGGAGCAATAAAGAATATGGTACAAAAAAATGGAAAGGAATATAAATCAAAACCTAATTATGAAATCAAAAATATTTATTATCATATTATCATTATGTATTATTTCATGTAAAGATAAATTGGAAGATAAAAAACAAAGTAAAAATATAGAAAGCATGAATATTTTAAGTGAAGCCCCATACAATATCTCTGATGAAGGTGATGGTAAAAAATTTAATTATGATACTTTACCTAAGAAGTATATTGACAAAGGAAAAATAGCTTTATCAAAAAGAGGATTTAGATTTCCTGATAATTTGATATTTAATAAGAAAATTGATGAGGTTTATAAATTTGATATTAATAGGTATAATAATAAAATATTGGCTTTAAGAAACGCTATGTTTCCAGAAATAGTTATTAAAAATGATAATTATATATTTATTCAGGATGAGGAATTTGAACAAAATGATTTCATCAATGAAGAATTTTTATTTTATTATAATGATTATGTTTTTTACAATTCTAAAGTTTCTTTTCAATTGCTAAAAGCAAAATATCCGGAATCCTTAAAAGATTTAGTAATATTATATGGCTATGTTAAAGATGATCAAATTGCAAAGTTTGTTTTAGAAAAATATAACTATAAAAGTTTTGAAGAATTTAAAAATTTAATTTTTGACAAGACAGATAATCAATATAAAATTAGAGAAGATGTTTTAGAAAAAATTGTAGAATATAGCTATCATGGAATGACAGAAGATCTTTCGTATGCAAAAGAAGGAGATGGTTTTTCACGAATTAATAATATCCTTGAATTTATTAGTAAAAATCAAAATCAAATTTTAAATCCTGATAAAACTATTGCAGTTTTATTTGAAAAGGAATTAGAAGTTGGTATTTCAGGAGATATTGAATATAAATTAAACAGTAATAGTTCATATAAACAATTTTTAATAAAAAATGATTTTTTTCAACATAAAAGATTAAAAGAGTATGTTGAAAACTTATATGGAGAAGATCCTAATTCTTCTAATAATAATATTACTTATAAAATCCAAGATGCTGATGGTTATACTAATCTAAGAAAGGAAAAGAATAGTACATCTATAATAGTTGAAAAAGTTAAATCTGGAGAAAAAATTGAAGTACTTGATAATTCCGGAGATTGGTGGTTAGTACAGACAAATTCAGGTAATAAAGGATATATATATAAATCTAAAATAAAATCTGAATAAATTAATTGTTTGTTAAATTTTAGAGACAACATTACATTAAGTTCCTTGCGTATTGAAAAGAAAAGCCTCAGTTAGCGAAAATGAAATATTCTTGTTAGATGACGAAATTTCTAAAGAGATAAAATAGAAGTTAAAACAATCATTTCGGAAATATTTCCAAAAGCCTGATCAAAAAAATCAATGACGAGTATTTTCAATTACGGTATATAGGTGCAGGACGAATCAATGAAGACACAAAGAAAAAATAAGAAAAGCCTTGAAGATCTAGTAAAGGAAATTGAAAGTATTTCCTATGATGTCAGGGCCGAGATAATTGCCAATGAACTTATCAAAAGCGGCGAGATTTCGCCCGATGGAATTACGGTTTCTAATCAGGGGCAATTCTCCAGAGCTTATCGAAAAGATGTTTTAGGAGTAATAATTCAGGATAATAATTACGATAAGCAAGAATATCTGAGCCTTCTCTTGTCCAGAGATAGTATGTATGATGTACTTCCGGAAGGCTTTGTACATAGTCTAAGTGAGAACAATGCTGAGAAATCAGTACACCAGATGATTAAAGAGCACAAACATCAGAAAAAGCAGGAAGCAGAAGCGCGCGCTTTTTTTGTTCCTTTTGAAGATGAGATATTTAATTACAGAACTAAAATAGAAGGCGTTGAGAGGGATTTTTTATACAAGTTAAACGGAAGTAAACCGCTTGATTTTTTTTATGATTTTTGGGGATTGTCACAAAATTATCCGGCGGTTTTGGTGTCCAAATTTATTCAGCTTCTACCCTACGCCTATCAGATTGTAGGAGATATTAATTTGGCAAGCAATTGTCTGTCAAGTATAATAGAAGAAAAAGTACAATATACAATAACAAGTTCTAAAGAATACAGTGATGAGAGTCAGGAAATTACTTTGGGAGAAAACAGATTGGGGGTCGACTTAATCTGCGGAAATAATTACATGGATTATTCGATGAATGTAACAATTGAGATTGGACCAATCACCAATAAATCTTTTGAAAATTATATCCATAACGGAGAAGTGAAACTGTTTATAGATTGTTTTTACGAGCATTTTTTTCCAATGGAAGTTGAGATTAAAACCATTTTAGTAATGGATCAGGAAATAGAAGCATTTAATTTTAATAGAGAACCAGTGTTGGGCTATACAACAAGAATATAAAAATGATAAAGAAACATTTATTAGAGCTTATAGATATTAGGCTCATCGTAATTTTAGTGGTAATTATAGTCCTTAGTGCTATACTTACATTAGTATTTAGTGATAAGGTAAAAGAATTTAAAGCAACGTACAAAAAGAGATTTTATATCTATATACTCTCCTTTGCCCTGATGTATGCCTTAGTGGCCTTTTTGGGACACAACAAGTTATTTAATGAGCTGTCTGACGAATTTCTTTTTTATCAGATAATCTCTTTATTATTTGGTATACTGCATGCCTATCTCTATCGCTGGTATTTTGACGAGTTTGAGATAAAGTCAATAACAAATGAACTGCTGTTTTGTCTGCTCATTATGCTGTATTCGAGTGTGTTGTTTATGATTATTTACACGGCACTTAATGGCATCTACTTCACATTTTTAATGTGCTCCCATTTTCTGGTGTTTATTGTACCAACAGGCATCAACATGGTATTTAATTTAATAATGGAAATACCTGCCAAAGAATATGTGACCTGGAAAATACCCGAAGGAGATGATCCTTTTCCTGTAGTTGAAGACGTAGAAATGAAAGATTTATTGCTGATTACTTTATTAATTCAAAAAAAGGCAGATAGTAATAATTATACTTCACTTCGATCAAAAGGCCCTCTAAGAATTGATTTTGAAAACTTGTTTTACCACACAGTTACAGGTTATAACGACCACAATGCTGAAAGCAAGATAGAGCTGAAACAAAAAAACGGAGAAAATTGCAGCTGGGTATTTTTTTTGCAGCCCAAATGGTATGAAAGTGCTAAGTATGTAGATCCAGGCTATCCGTTAGGAACCAATGGTATTACAGAGAATTCAGTAATTATTTGTAAAAGACAGGAACGAAAAGAAGTTGAGCCGGATACAAAAGATAAATTGGAAGACCCTGATTTTACGTATGAACATAAGCCCAAAAAAAAGGCAGAAAACGAGAATAAGGCCGTTGTAGAAAAATCTTAAATTATTTAGAACTAATGTACTATATAGACGAATCTGAGATGCCATCAAGCGACAAGCATCTTACTTATAAAATAAGAAAAGGAGATACGCTCCAGAGCGTAGCGCAAGAGCTTGGTATAAATGCCAGAGAACTCAGGCGGTACCATAATATACATTGTCCTATTGTTGATTTGATTGATGCTGATTTTAAAAGCCATACGGAATTTTTGATTTTGGCTCCACACAAAAGTGAGACCAGTAGTAATGAAACTTCGATTGAAGTTGCCAGCAAGAAGGTAATCTTTGGCAGTAAACCTTATACAATTCCTTTTTATCCTGTTAATATAAATAATCGTTATAAAGTAAAATATACTCTTGAAAGTGGAGAAAAAATAAAACATCTTCAATACGAAATAAGTGTAAAGTGGCTTCGGGCAGATAAAAATGGGATATGTTTTTTTGAAATCGACAGATTAACAAAAATGTTTATTGACGGAAATACTGTTGAAACTAAAGCAGATGTATTAGCAGAAATGGCTGCCAATGCTTTATATCCTGTGCAGGTAGTAGTAGACCAAAGCGGAAACTGGATTGACATTTTTAATTATGAAACAATCAAGAAACGCTGGCAAGATAAAAAAAGTGAAATTGTTGATTATCATGATGGCAAAACAGTTCTACAATATGTCAATGCTGTAGAAGATACTTTAAAAACTGAAGACAGCCTGCTGGAATCACTCTCGGATGATTGGTTTTTGAAAGTATTTTTTAATGGAGTCCATACTTGTTACGGATCAGAATTGGTTTTAGAGAAAGATGCAAATTTTTCGATTATGCCCAAAAAAGCGATTGTAAAAGCAGGTATAGAACAAAATATTGAAGAATATCTGGATAAAGCAAACCTGATTCTGATTAAACAAAAAGGAGAATTGACTGATGATATAAAAGAAGATTTTTTGATAGATGAAGAGGTTACGGGCAATTATAATGCGGAATATTTTTTAAATCCAAATCATTATTCGATTGAGAAAATAGTACTGGATTGCTCTCTAAACCTTTCTATACCTAAAAAAGTTATTATAGAAATCAGTAACCTAAATGAAAAAAAAGAGGTCATTATAGGAACCCGAAAGTCAATTTTTATTGCTGAAGAAAAAAGGAAAACAGGTTTTTTTAAGGGATTAATAAGTCGTTTTTAAATAAAATATAAAGTTATGAGCGAGAAACATATTGTGGTACAAGGAGCTACTCTAAAATGCAAATTTAGTGTTGATCCCAAAACAGATATCTTAAAGGTAAAAACACAAGAGAAGCATTATGCCAATGATAAAGACGGCGCTAAAAAACTTATAGCCAGCGATAAAGATATTGGGCAGACACTAGAGAAAAACACTTTTGGCAAATGCAAAAAACAGCCTTCGGGAAGTGATTATTTGCCATGTAAGGCTCAAATTACCAAATGGAGTGGTTTTTATGATAAAATAACCCTGAGTAATCAAGGCAAAATATTAGTAGAAGACAGCAAAGGCACCTGCCCTATGGGAGCACCGGATTGTATTGAAGTTGTAAAACACGGACAAAAACCCGAGACAGGAAAACAAAATTTTAAGGATGCCGATCCCGAATTACACAGCCAGATAAACCCAATGGTAGACATGGCAGCTTTTCAGGCAGACTTAGATGATAATGATATTGTTTGAAAATAAATATATAGAGTATGTCAAATTTTAAAATAATAGGAAACCCTAATCCGGAAGTAGGAAAAGAAGTAATTTACACCGTAAGTAACTCCATTCTTCCTGAGAGCTTTTTACCTGGACAAACAGTTCCTGCCGGAAATAACCCGTTTACAGAACAGGTGAAGTGGTCTGTGTATATACTCGAATATGGAAAATGGAACCTAAAGGAAAAAAATAATAAAATAGGACCTACTGCCAATTATACGTTTAACCAAATAAGCTTGTCCAGAAAAGGAATACGCATTGTCGCCCAATTGGGTGAAGAAAAAGCAACACTAGATATTAAACCAATTGACACTATAGAACGCAAAATAGTAAAAGTTGAATTATGTGATGCTTTAGGAAATTTGCAGACAAAACCCTTTGCTTATAACCAGACGGTAATCGCAAGAGTACATTGCACCAATCTTGATAATTGTGCTGTACATGTTACTTTATGGGAAGATGATGCTCCGGGCGCGGGACATAGCCAAATAAATAAAAACAACAAAGCCGTAACAAAATCTGAGCTGGTATCCAATGGTATTGCTGATATTAAATTTAAATTAGATATCGATTTTGCCAAAATGGCAAACGCTCAATTAGCCAAAGGTGATAAAAGCGAAGGGAAAACACACGAGTATTATGTAACAGCTGAAGTATTTAGACAAAAAACGGTAAGTAGTAACAATATTAATGTTATAAATCCGGATCATAAAACAACCAATTCAAAACCCGCTGCCCAAAAACCTGTTAAACCAAGATCTGCTGCACCAGCAGAAACCAAAGGAAAATCTAAAAAAGAGGAAAAAGGAATTAAAGAACCTGTTACCGGGACAATATACGATTGGAGTGAAGCAGTGCTAAAAGCCATACCAATGATTTTACCAGATCCTATTGAGGTTGTTAATAGTCTTGCTAAAGTTTTTATGCCTGATAAAAAGGAGGAGAAGAAAGGTGAATGTCCAAATTGTGAAAAAGATATTACGCTTGATGATATAGAAAGAACATTTGGTATTTACACAAAACATAAAATTGCTAGACAAGAAATAGTTAAATATATAAATGAATTTATAAAATTAAGTAAGAAAAATGGGAAACCAGTACATTTAGATACTTGCTTAAGGAAAGCACATTTTTTTGCACAAGTAGGAACTGAAACATTAGGAATAAATCCTGATTGGATGGTAGAGACAGATACTAAGAGATATACCGTTGCTAATTGTAAAGCCACATTTGGAGATAGGGCAAAATATCTTGAAAGAGTAGGATTACTAGATGATTATTGTAATGACAATCCTCAGAAGAGACTTCTAAATTATGTCTATGGTAATGGTAATGGTTTTGATAATGGAAATGGAAATGAAGCAAGTGGAGATGGATATAAGTTTAGAGGTAGAGGTTTAAAACAAATTACAGGAAGAGGTAATTATAAAGATGCCTCTAAAATTTTAAAAGATGTTTTTCCTGAACACTTTATTGATTTAGAAGTAAATCCTGACAAAGTTAAAGAAGCAAAATATGCTGTATTAACTGCTTTTGCATATTGGGAAAAGCATGAAATTTGGAAAGTAGCGGACACTTTAAAAGACTCTACAGATTCAAATATAAAAAAAATTAGAGGTAAAGTAAATCCGGGACTTAAAGGATGGAAAGAATGTAAAGTATATTTTGAAAAAGGAATAGAAGTATTTAAAGTTAATAATTGTGAACCTACTACTGTTTCAGAAAATAAGGAAGATAATGGTAAATGGAGGTTTCCAATTGATAATCCAATGTTGTGCATGTACTCCCAAGGAGGAGGGCATAAACCATGGCATGGCTCGTTTGGTGAAAGAATTAGAGATGGAAGTGCTAATCACACAGGTAATGATTTGTTAGCTAAACCAGAAACTAAAGTTTATGCTTGTGTAAGAAGTAAAGTTCACAAAATATATACTTCTTCGTCAATGGCAGGAAATGTAGTTGTATTGAAAGTTCTAGATGTAGAAACCTTTAAAAGCTTAAGAAATGAAAATTATGTTCCTAAGTATCAAAGGAAGGGTGAAATTTTAGAAAGAGGATTTGATTCAAATGGAACTATATATCTTACTTTTTGGCACTTAAGTAAAAATGATTTTTTTAATGAAGGTGATGAAGTTAGTTACAATGATATTATTGGTTTGACTGGTATTTCAGGACGGAATGGCAATAATTTCATTACTAGAAATCCTCATTTACATTTTGAAGTTTCAAATGTAGGTTCTGCCGCTGGATTAAATGGAAAATGTAATCCTTCTGTTTATTTTAAATTCAAAACAGAGGATGAATTATCACAAACGGAAATAGATTTTCAAAATAATTTAAAAGATAGAGAATGGAGATAGCTGATTTACTAAAAATAAAAAGATTTTTTTTTATTTGTTTATTAGGTACTTTGTTTTGTTGTAAAGAGCAAAATAAAGAAAAAGTAACAGAAAACAATGTAAAAAACATTGTACTTACTACAAATGACAAATCTTGCTTTATAAAGCAAGAGTATCTTAGTAAGAAAGATGGTAACGAATTAATATTCAAATATGAAAATGAAAATTATGAAATAAAAAGCAACAAAGAACAATCTTATGATTTAGGACTAAATGGAAAAAAGTATTTGGCAAATTTAAATTTGGAAAGTGCAAATATTAATTTTTATTATTATAAATGTGAGAATAAAAAGATATTCATGATTGAAGGAGATGATTATTATAGTTCCGTTTTTTTTGTATATCTATTTGAAAATGAGAATCTGTCTTATTTAGGGGATTTTAATATTAAACAACCAAACGTTGAAAAATCAGGTGTTTTAAAAAAAGATTTTAATATTTCGTTTAATAATAATCAATTTAGTATTGATGTATTATTACAAGATAAATTTTTCGAAGCAATAAAATTAAAACAAAAAAAGAATATACCTCAAGAATCTCAAGCTCCTAAATTAGATTTAAATGGATTGTGGAGATTAAACTGTGAAAATTCCTTGACTACATTTGATATTTCTGATAACAATGGTTATTTGTCTTTGTATTCAGATAATGCAATTTACATAAATGTAGAAATAATTAATATTGAAAACAAAGTTGGAGAATATGACATCAGATTTAAAAACACAGAATCACAACAAAATTATAGTGGAGATAAAAAAAGTATTATCGATAATGAAATATCCAAATCAGAAAATATTGGAAAACTTGTTTTAAAAAATGATAAACTTCTACTTTATTGGAAAGGTTTGTATAATGATAAGTTAAAAAAACTTGAATTTGAAAAGGATTTTGTCTTAATTAAAGAAAACGAAGACAAAAATCCAATTATTTTATCAAAATGTGAATAATTTATTTAAAAACAAGCTCCTTGCGTATTGAAAAGGAAAGCCTCAGCTAGTAAGAATAAGTCATTCTTGCTAGCTGATGGACATGTGAAATGTAATTAAAACCTAAAAAAGAAAAATTACAAAAAATGTTTTCGATACCTAGAAAGAGGTTTTGTGTACTAAATTTTTAATATTTAACCCGAAAAAACTTGTTATAAATTAATTTATAAAAATAAATAGTAACAAATGAAAATGAAGAAATGAATAGAAAATGTAAACAGAAAAAATCTCATTTAATATAGAATCATGATAGAAAAATTAAACCATTTTCCCGTAAACTGGATTGATGGGATGAAAATAAACAAGAGTCACTTTTTATCCATGCAGGACAATGTTTCCCAATTGGTAAATGATGCTATAGGTATTCATACAACGCCTATAAGTTATGGCTTATTAGATTCGGGGAATCAAAATAAAGAATCAACAAAAATTACCTTAGGGATCGACAATCACAAACTGCTTCGCGTACGTGTAGAAGAATGCCATGCCATTACCCCAAACGGATCAAGGATCGAAATCAGTAAAAGCAATACAGATGCACTCGATTTACATATTCCTTATCCCGAAGATACCTATGAGATAAAAGAAGGTGAACAATTGGTATTGCTGGCTTGTATATCGGTAAATTCCATGACAAGGATTCCTTTTGGGGAACCGGATCCCGAAGAAGTTCCGCCCCGATATCCTTACACGCAGCCCGAATATAAATTACACCTGATCAAAGCAGAACAATTTCGCTCCGGAATTGGTTATGGAGGATATTATTTGGCAATAGGTAAAATTTTAATTGGAGATACTACGGTGCTCGATGAGAATTATATTCCATCGGCAATGACCGTTGCATGCCATCCAAAATTGGTAGACATGCAGGCGCAGATCGCGCGTTCGTTTGGGCAGATAGAAATTTATTCGGTACAGATTTCCCAAAAAATCAACAGAATCCAGCAAAGCGGCGTATTGGCACATACCATGATGCAGCTGGCTGATAACACCGGTTATTTTTTAGGGAATTGCTTAACCCAGTTTCGATGGTTCTCCCTGCACCAGCATCCCGCAGCAATGCTGAGTACAGTGGTATCTTTTGCAAGGGTTATGAAAAACTTTATCGATTCGAAATCAGGGGCAGGAAAAGAAGAGCTGTTAAATTATTTTGCCGAGTGGTGTGATCTCTCACAGGGCGATCTTGAAATATTATTTACAACCCTTATCAATACCGGTTACGACCATGTACATATAGACAAAACGGCAACCCTGACCATGAATTTTCTGGCAAAAATAGAAAAACTGTTTGATACACTGAGCAAACTGGATTACATCGGGAAGAAAAAAGAAAACATCGAATTGTTTGTTGCCGAAACCGACAAGAAGGACATCGTTCACAACCCAAAACGTCATGGTTACTTTATAAAAGATTAAAAATAAAACAGTAATAACAGATTATGGAAGTATTAAACAAAACAGAACGCCAGAAAGCCTTTATAGCATTTCTAATTGCCTTTACCCTTGTTTTTGTGGTGATGATAGTTGCAGTAACCTATAATTTTTATATGCCTGTGGCAGAGAATAAAATGCTGAAGGCAGAGAATGAAATGATGAAAAGAGAGTACGACTACCAGACTAATTTTTCGGTAAAAATCGATAGTATCAGAATGACCATTGATTCTATTAATTCGCCAAAGGTAGACAATGATTTTCAGCAGCGTCTGGCCAATGTGATGGTTGCCAATGTTTACCAGAAAATACCAAAAGACTCTACAGAGAATAAGAAACTGTACAGCAATATTATCCTGGCTTACAAAAATATCATTGATTATAAAAAACAAATCAGAAGCCTTACGCACAATTCACATCTTATAGACAGTTTAAACCAATCGGCTAAAACCTATAAGGAAGAGCTGGAAAAAGTAAGCAGGGATTTGGATGTCTGTCGACAGATTTATCAAAATCAGTAACAAAATACTAGAGTAAAATATTAATAACAAAATAACCATTAAAAAAATAAAATTATGTTATCAAACTATGGAATTGGCGGTAATGAGGTAAAATTAGATACAGATGAAGCCATCATTGCAATCCCTCAAAACAGAACCCTTATTGCTCAAAAACTAACCGTTGATTCGCCTATCAAACCAGAATTAGTCGAAGGAATTACAAGTGTTGAAAAAGCATTTGAGCATTTTAAACCGGAAGTAAAAGTAAATTTTGAAACGGCAGATGGGACCACCAAAGTAGAAGGATTGAAATTCAAAAATCTGGGTGATTTTGGAGTAAAAGGAATTACAAACCAAAGTGCTTTTTTATCAGATCTGGAAACTGAAAAAGACCAATATCAAAAAATTATCCGTCAGTTAAAATCGAATAAAATTTTGAAAGCAGCATTGGAAGATGCAGATGCAAAAAAAGCCTTATTGGAAAGTCTTGGAACTTTGATTAATGAACTAAAAGAAAACAAATAAGAATTTAAAAATATAAGATATGTCAAGTAAACAAGCACATCAAACCAGTGAGACAGATACAGCTGTATTGGAACGTAAAGTAACCGGAGTTTCAATTGAAAAAAATGTTGAAAAACTGGCTAAATATGGCGGATTCGATTTATTGGAAATGTCTATTGAAGGTATTCAAAACCTTAATCCAGACAGAAAAGCAAGAAGAAAAATTTTCCTTGGTGAAGTAAATAAAGCTAAAGAAAGAGAAACGCTTAAAAAGACATTAGAGCTTTGGCAGTCTGTTTTAAGCAGCAATGAAGCCTTAACCGATATGGTGGCTCAGAGTGAAGACAAATGCAAAGAATCGGAAGCCTTACTAAAAAAGAATCTGATAAAAGCGGTTGAAGATACCAGAGAAATTGAAGCTGCTTACAGAACTATTGGTTTGTTTTTCAAAAATACAGAAACAGACAAAGTAAAAAATGTTACGATTGTAAATGCTGATTTAGAGCAATTAAAAGATCTTGACAATACCCGATTTATCGATGCTATTCACTCAGAACTCGTTGATAATTACGACCGTTTAGACCTTAAAAACAATTACGGAATTTTGGTTGTTCCAGGTTATTTAGGATCAAATAAAGTAATCGAAAAATGGGCAAAAATTGCGCATGAAAACAAAGTTATGCTGGTTACTGATTTCGAACACCTTGACGAGCCGGATGACGTAATGGAAATGTTCGATGCTGCTGCTTTAACAGGAGGAGATGCCTATCGTTCAAATGTAATTATGACCTGCAACTGGCTGGTAGGACGTGGAAGATTTGACCAAATTGGAGAAAATGAAGATTTGCACATCGCACCTTCTGCAGCACTTGCCGGAAAAATATACAAAACATTAATGTCTCAGGTTACAGCCGGTAAAAAATTCGGTGGCATCAATGAGGTTGATGGTGTAAAATTCGATCTTAAGAAAAGTGAAATCGCCAATCTTGAAAACTTAGGATTAGTTCCTATGGTAAACGAGTACGGAAAAGTAATGGCTTTCTCTGCAAAAACATTATTTAGCGGAGACAATTTAGGATTACAAACCTATTCTGTAGTTCGTGTTTTTGATTATGTGACCAAGGTTCTGATGGATTTCTTAAACCGTCGCGCGTTCGAAAACTTTACAGCGAAAACAAGAAAAGAAATCATGAACCAGATTGTTGCTTTCCTTGACGGAATTACCGGTCCGGATAAACTGATTGAAAACTTCGAGATCAGAAGATTCGAACAAGACCCAATCCAGAAAGACAGAATCTATATGGACATTCATATGAAACCTTATTTCCCTGCTAAAAACTTCCTTATCAAAATGGACGGTCACAAAGGAGATGACGGAACAGAATGGGATACTGATTATGAACAACAAAAATAGTTGCATTCTATAATTGAAGATTAGATTTTTAGTTATTTCAACCTTCAATAGAGCCTAACAGGTTTTTAAAACCTGTTAGGTTTAATAAAAAAAAGACATTGATCCTTTGAATGGTCAAACCAAATAATTCAAATATGAACGTA
Source organism: Flavobacterium sp. ov086 (assembly GCF_900187965.1). GTDB lineage: Bacteria > Bacteroidota > Bacteroidia > Flavobacteriales > Flavobacteriaceae > Flavobacterium. The sequence goes on from NZ_FZNL01000002.1 coordinate 391,285, forward strand.
CTTAAAATTTTACTTTTAGTTGCATTTTTCACCATTACCAATGCGGTTAAAGCACAAAAAGTTAATCCGATAGACACCTTAAATTGCCCTATTACGCAAAATGAGCTGTTGCTGTACGGAAAACGCTTTGCAAGTACGCCCCCCATTTTGCTGCGTGTTTTTAATGAAGATTACGAGTATGCCGTATTTCAACTGGGGAAAAGAAAAAGCAAAATATACCTGTATTTTAAAATTTTCACAGATAATGTGTGCGTGAAACAAAAGCAGCCATTAGAACTGTATTTTAAAAACGGCGACCGCTATATATTAAAAAATTCATTTGCTGTAAACTGTGATGGAACAGCCGCTTTGCAGTTGACCAGAAAAGACAGAAAAAAGTTAATGGAAAATGAAATCAATACCATAAAGTTTTTCACGCTAAAAAAAGATTACGAATTCAGCCCAAGTACTGCCGATAATCAAAACATAAGGTTTTATCTCTATTGCCTTAAATTATATAAAATTAAGAGCCAATAAAATAACCGGAATCGAAACAACAACAAAAAACACAAACAAAAAACTAAAAATATGCCAATTCCGGAATTAGATCTTTCATTAGGACTTACAGAAAACGACGGTTCTGTTTTTTATGCAGGAAGCGGCGAAGGCAAAATTATTGTCCGCACAGATTCTGCCTTAAAACAGCATACCATTAGTATCATAATTTCAGAACAGCAAGTAGGTTCAGTGAATTTAAAAACGCATTTAGGAAAAACGGAGATTCCTGCAGAAATTGAAATCCCGACCTATCAGATGATTGTTACCGATGATAAAACCAACGAAAAAGAAGTGTATAAAGTGACCCGTGACACTTATTTCTTTAAGGGGCAAACAAGCAAAAAAGGATTATGGAGTTTTTTGGGATTAAAATTTCTGGAAGCTAAAAATTTCCTTTTCGAGAATATCCCCTTTGAGCCTTTAAAAGAAGAAATCGAAATATTTGATATTTCCAAATACAGAAAATTAAATCAAGATGAACTTACCTACACCTTTCAAAAAGCAGATCAGGAGATACAAATATTTGCAGGTGACATTAATGAATTAAAAATCGAAAAAGGAACGAGTTATTTCATCATTGTAGATGAAAAGAAAGGGCAAAGGTTTATTGGAGACATACTGTATCGGGAGAAATTTTTAAAGCTTACCCCAAAAGTAAAACTTCATGTCGTCAAGCGAAAAAAGGTTTCAAAAGCTATGGAAACCAATAAAAAAGGACAAGCGGATAAACTAATTTACATTTAAAAAAGTAATATAAATGAAAGGAGTCTTTTATAAACTGCCCATAGATTTTAAAGCCATAATTCAGAAAAAAGAATTAGAAAAAACTTCTATCGAACATTCTATCGCACAGCAGATCATACTGCTAGCCACAACAACATTTGGAGAATGTAAGTTTGATGAAACCTTTGGCTCTAAGATCTGGGAAATTGATTTTGATCTGCTTATAAATGAAAATGAATTGAAAGAAATAATCTCAAAAACGATGAAAGAATCTTTGTTTCTTCACGAAAGAAGAATCAAAGCCAATGAAATTAAAGTGGAATTATCAGAGACCAAATATTTCGTTGATGATATTAGCAGATCTAAAAAAAGAGTAGATATAATTATTGAAGCTGTTATAAAAAGTACCAACAGGAATTTTGATTTCAGGGGATATTTTTTCGTCGGACCCTTATCCTATAAATGACAAAAGACCACTACAGGGTACTGTAGATCGTTAAAAAAACAAGGTTAATAAAAAATATATTATGTAGTATAAATATTATAAAAGAATAATTATTTATAAGATTTTTATTTGTATATTTAAAGCATGAATAAATAAATTAATAATTAAAATTTTTCATTATGTCGTTTTTAACATCGTTGACAGTAGCCGGAAAGGACTACAAAGTATTAAATGTGAGTTATGATTTAGCTCAAGAAACAGATGCTTCAGGGCGTCCATCTACGGTAACCCGTGGAGGAAGAGTTATGATCGAGGTAGAATCTACCGGAGGAACTGAATTGTTCGAATGGATGACCAACAATTTCGAAAGAAAAGACGGGTCTGTGAAATTCATCAAACGTGACTCTAATGCTACCTTAAAAGAGCTGAAGTTTACTGAGGCTTACATGGTGAAGTACAAAGAAAACTTTGATCATGAGAGCAAAACTCCGTTAACGGAAAGCTTCATGATCTCTGCCCGCAAGATTTCGATGGGCGGAGGAGAATTTGACAATGCCTGGGTATAATCCGGCAGGACTTTAACAAATTTAATGAAAGGAAGTCCACTAGTTGGACTTCCTTTTTTATCAATTTATTTATTGCAGCTATTCTAGCCTAATTACTTTAGGCTAAACAATGATATACCTATAATTTAAAAATACAACACATGAGTTTTTTAGCAAAATTACATATCGATGGAGAAGAATATAATATACTGGAATTTAATATCAATTTCAAACAAGATATAGATACTGCCAGCAAGCCAACCGGAAATCCGAGAGGCGGCATTATTAAAATGATAATTGAGTCATCCCAAAACACCCATTTTTTATCCTGGATGTTGAACAGTGATTTAACCAAAGATGGTAAAATTACCTTTTACCGAAGAGATGCTATGAGCAAAATGAAAGAATTAACATTTGAAAAAGCATTTTGTATTGGTTACGATGAACTTTTTACAAGTACAACTGAAATACCAATGAAGATAACTATGGAATTAGTTGCAAAAGAATTTGTTTTTGATGATGCAAAATTTTATAACAACTGGATCGAATTGGATTAAATTTTAAAGAAACTATATCATGTCAAAATTCTTAGAACAGGTACATATCTCTATCAGCAGTTTTAGCCAGAATGTAATTTATTATGATTTAAAGCTGTCACAAAAAATGGCAGATCATCATCATTTTTCCTTTGTTTGGCAATATACAGGAAAAGCCGCAATTAACCCGACTGATCAGGCCGCAGCTTTAAGCAAACACATTGGGGCCGAAGTTATTTTTACATTCAAGGTAAAAGGAATCAGATTAATGTCTAAAGGAATAATCAAAGGACTGCAGTCTATTGATTTGCACGGAAGTCCAGCTGGATTGCATGTTACCGGCATTAGCCATACTATTGTGCTCGATGACATGAAAAAATCCAGAATCTTTCTTGAAAAGAACCTGCAGGAAATTGCTTTAGAAATATTTGCCGAAGAAAGTTCAGGAGAATTTTATCAGAGAGAGGCTATATTGCCCACTTTCAAAAAGTCTTTTAAGTACAAACCGCAATATAACGAGACGAGTTTTGATTTTATGAAACGCCTTTCGGCACGTTACGGACAATGGTTTTATTTTGACGGCATGCGCATGCAGTTCGGGCAGACTAAAACCTCTAAAATAAAACTCATTAACGGCTCCTCACTTCACAAGTTTAAGATCGAAGCTAATTTAATTTCGCACAAAACCTCATTTGGAGGGTATGATTACAATAATGCATCAAACATCAAAAATGCATTAGAAAAAACAACAAGCGGCAGCAGAGACAGGTTTGCAATAGCGGTAGGTTTTAATCAGGGATCAATTGCCCGCAAAGGCTTAAGCCATGGGGCTTATACTAACAATGCCCAAAACAAAGATGAAATTGACGAAATGGTCAGGCTTCAGAATGCCGGAAGAGATGCCAACAGCATTTTTTACAGCGGTACCTCCTATCTGCCAATAGGTTTGGGACAGGTTTTTACAATTCAAAACCAAACCGTAGAACATGAACTGATAGCAATCGAAACAATACATCACTCAGGAGTAAACGGAAATTATAGCTGCGAGTTTAAAGCCATTCCAGCCGATGTTACAGCACCATATTATACAGATGTAGAATCTTTTAAAAAAGCCGAAAACCAGCCTGCAAAAGTTATAGACAATAACGATCCTGAAGGAATGGGACGCATTAAAGTCGATTTTTATTGGGCTGGATGGAGTAACACCAGCGACTGGATGCGTATGATACAGCCACATGGCGGAGCAGGAAAAGGATTTTATTTTTTACCTGAAACAGGCGAAGAAGTACAGGTAAGTTTTGAAGGCTGTAATGTCGATTGTCCTTACGTATCTGGAACCTATTACAATGGTCAGGAGTCATCAGGCTACAACACACCCAAAAATGATATAAAAGCAATTCATACCCGAAGTGGGCACATTATAAAATTTACAGAAGACGAGAGTATTATCATTACAGACAAAAGTGGCAACGAAATTCATCTAGACACAACGGGAAGTAATATCAATATTACGGCACCGGAAACCATGACATTAAATTGTAAAAACATGAACATCAATGTTTCAGAAAACATGAATACTTCTGTTGGGAGGAACATTACAGAAAATGCAGGAGCAGATATTTCACAGAGTTCGATTGGAATGATTTCACAAATTGCGGGAGCAGATTATTTATTGATGGCAAAAAATATAACCAAAGTAGCCAGCGAAAACTATACTGCAGATGCGAAAGATATTTTACGAAATGCATCAGGGAAAATTGAAGCAATTTCTGTTGATGAGCACATTTTGAACAGTAAAGGCAAAGTAGAAAATCTTTCAGGAGAAAAATCTTTGAATGCATAAATTATGGGAGATATTACTATAATAGCCAAAAATTTTGCTGAAAATGCATCAGGATGTATTCGGGAAGATGCAGCTCAAATTAGGAATCAATCCGGAAAAAAAGTAGTTCAGAATGGTGATAAAGGCATAAACTTTGACAAGAATAAAGATAGAAAACCTTCAACAGATATCCGCATAACAAAAGTTGAAGGACCTTTTGATGCTAATGGAAAATTAGTTGAGAATGTTGTTATAGGAAGATCTTATTTATTTAAAGCTACGCCAACTAGAAAGCCATCTAAAACTGAGCTTCCATTGTTAAAATGGGCAATGAAATTAGATGAGGGACAAAAGGAAATTATTTCAGGTACTGCACCGTTTAATAAATTAGATGGTGAAAAAATAGTAATTCCTCTTATATTAAAACAAGATTTCGAGAAAGCTAAAGTATATGCTTTTTATCAGAAAGCTGATGATGGGGTTAGTATTGAGTTGAGTTTGAAAGTAGATGGTTTTCTATACGTCCTTTTATATACTAGCCAAAATAAACGAGGTGACGAAATGTTTAGGGCAGCAGCACTAACTAGAAAAAAAGACATTGAAAATGGAGCTTATTTTAGAAAAGGAAAGGATTTAATAATTTTATCTGAGTTTCAAGATATAGCCTCAATAGCTAAAATTTTTAAAGAACAAATTATTGATAGAAAAACAAAAGAATTAAGTATTTGGTCGCATGCAGCTCCAGATGGACCCACTGGAACTACTACAACAAGTACTGATGCACTTGACGGAAAACAAATGACATTGACTGGATGGCGTAAGCTGAAATTTAATTGGGTTGACCATGGCGATAAGGCTGTTGCTAATTTTTTTGGATGTAAAACAGGGTTGCCAAGTGGTAAATCTTTTTCTAGAAACATTTCATCATTACCCAATTTTAAAAATGTTTTGGTTGCAGGTCAGCAAAATTCAGGATATCCATCTCAATATACAAATTATAGAATTAATTCCGAAAATGGAGAAGATAATTTTATTAATGAAAATTCAAAAAATATTACTTTTCAGATTACGTATTTGATTGGGGGAAAAGGCAGATCAGATGATTGGAATTTAGATGAACAAGATGTAGCTTATGCGATGCAAATTAACAAAAATGGAAAAACAGTATCTCACAAATTTCAAGAAGGAAAAAGAAAATAATAATAAATTTAATCGCCTTAGTAATGAAACGTTATAAAAAAGTAATATTAAGTATTCTCCTTTTGTTGTTAATTTTTATTGGAGTACTCTTTTTTAAATCACCAAATCTTGATTATGTTAAAAAATCACAATGGAGATATGAAAAAGGAATTAAAATAGGAGAAGGTGACTTCGTTGATTTTGAAAGTGATACTATATTTCAACTAAAAAATGATACTATATTTTACAATAAAAAAGCTAAAGTCATAGTTAAATTTACAAGTGAAAAATTTTATTTACTTGTAGTTAAATCAATTAAAACAAATGAATACGGAGCATACATAGATATGAATGGTCATGCTGAAGGTTTTTGGTAAATAAAGGTCCCTGGCTACAAAAATTTATCAATATCCATATGAACCAGCTGTTATAGTCTCGACTTATATAGCGTATTTGATATTTTTAAAAAATGGTGCAAAAAAGTCTATCCTTGGTTGCAAGGCAAGGAAAAGACTTCCTAATATAAAAAATAATGCACTTTTTATAATACGTTAAATAGATAAATAATGAATAGATTAATAATTTTTACAAATATAGTAACAGTAATTCAATTAGTAAGTTTTACTCACCTTTATTACATTCATAAACATGGAAGTGGGCAATTTCCAGCTGATTTCATTGAATTGAATATCTTAACATTTGCATTATAGGGGTACTAATTTTAACTTATTTTTTCTATTATAAAGTAGACAATAAGTTGAATATATGGTTAGTTCCTATTCTCTATCAGCCAATTTTATATATAATAATGTGAATTAATAAATATATTTTGTTATACGCTCAAGTAATTTCATAAAGTGTTTATTATTAACTATTTATTTTTATTCGGTATTGTTTTAATATCAGTTTTTATAGTTGTTTATAACGTTATCCACAAAACTCAACTTTAATTTGTTGATTATCAAATAATAACTAAGTGTATGACTTAATAAGTGTAAATGCCAGATATACTTTTAATATAACTAAGCTTGGTAGAGGAAACAATATTTTAAATTTAACACAAAAACCTTTTGGATTTTTGGAAGACTTATGGACACGGGTATGCAAATAAAAATGACATACCAGGTTAGAAATAAAATATTTTTTATATCAGTATAAAACATAATATTAATCTTAAAGGTAAAAATATAGGAAATGTTTTTGTAGGGTATTTTTTCTTTGAAACGAAAAAAGCAGGTAACGCACTAAAAAAACACATTCGAATTTTGCAAAAAAATAAAAACAATGCGACAAGAACGAATTAAAGATAGAGTACTAAAAAGAGCAGCAAGATCATGGGGCTTTTCAGATGTTGAAATGGAAACTTCATTTGATCCTGTAGTATCCATGATGTTAAATGCGTTATCTTATGAATTAGAAAAAATAGCACATGAATTAGAGGATTCTAAAACGCGGGTAGTAGAAAGAGTTCTTGAAATTATGTTTCCCGAAGTAGCTTCAGCGGCTAAACCAGCTAGGGCAATTATGCATGCTTTGCCGTTAGACAACAATATGAAAATTTCATTGTACAACCAAATGACAGTAAGCAGGAGAATTCATAATATTTATAATCCTTTGGAACCTATTAACAAGGAAATAGTGCTCTCGCCTACTTTGGAAGTAAAATTGTCTTCTTGTGAAGTAAAATATATTGCGTATGAAAGAAGTCTATTTGAAGTTTCCAACCTTTTTTATAAAGATGCGATTAGAGATTATCAAAATACTTTACCACAGGGAGTAGTTGTTTTAGGCATAGAGCTACTCGACAAGAATGTTTTGGAACTGGAAGATTTAATGCTCTATATTGATATTAAAAATACGCACCAGAAAGAAATGTTTCACTACTACCTCAAACAAATGAAATGTTTCCATGATGAAATTCCAATTACTGTAGAGGAAGGATATAATATCAGTTTAAACAATCTGGATATAGACAATATTATCAATCGAAATTATACCCAGCTTAGTGAAATAATGCAGGAAGTAAATGAATTTTACTTTGATAATTTTTATACTTTCAAAGGTAAAATACAGCATAAATCAATAAGTAGTTATTCTAATGAGTATAAGCCCTTTGAGGAGATAACAAATAACAATGATAATCGCATTATTTGGATAAAAATGATTTTTCCTGAATCGCTGATTCCTCAGATTATCGATAATGTGTCTTTTACAGCAAACTGCTTTCCGGTTATTAATAAAAAGAGGCATTCAATCAGCAAAACACTTGGAAATTCATTGTCCTATGTTGCATTAGAAGCTAATAATGATATTTATCTTGATATTGATACTGTGGTCGATGCTTATAATAATCGATACGAAATCAAAGAATATAAAGATGGGGTAATCGAAGAAGGAAATGCAGTTTTGAGAACAGGTGGTGTTTCTAGATTTGATTCCAGAAGCGCTTCAGAATTACTGCGAAATGTATTAGATTTACTAAAAGACGAGAGCTCTTCTTTTTCAGGATTAGGAAAAGATTTTATGAATACTTCACTTGTAGAGATTAATCAATTGCTCGCTTCGGTAGAACAGCAGGCTAAAGAAAGTAGTTTTTCTAAAAACAATGATCCTTACTTAATGATAAAACCTAAAAATGATGATTCTGTGGGAAAATCATTTGAAATAAGTTACTGGTCTACTTGTGCAGAAGAAGCAAATGATCTTAAAGTAGGTACTGTTTTAGAAAGTAAAGAAGATTTGTCTTTTGTAAGCAAGGAATGTGTATTGGTCACAAACACTGTTGGCGGAACTGATAAACAAAATAATAAAGATCGAATTTTAGCCTATCGTAATGCTTTATTGACACGTGGGCGAATTGTAACTATTGCCGATATAAAAGCTTTTGGGTTTAATCATTTTAAAAGTTCCATCACTCATATTAAAGTAGAAAAAGGAACACGTAAAGAAATTTCTTTAAAAGCAGGATTTAGCCGAACAGTGGATATTTACTTAAAAATAAATGCGGCAGAAAAAGAACATTTATCAGTAGCTGAATGGGATTATCTTTGCGAGAGCTTCATGAAGCATCTTAAAAACAGATCATCGAATGTATTTCCTTATCGATTGTTTATAGAATAAAAAAATAGTTTATTCGGTCTTCAACTTTAATGAGTATTTATTCTAATACGCTCTTTTCATCCATGGATAGCAGACTGATTGTACTTGAAGGATTTTATTCTGATAAAAAAGGTAAGCTCTAAAGATAAATAAAACATATAATAACGATTCAGCTGCGAGAGAATAGAAAGTTAAGTTCAAATAAATATTTTGAATTTGAAGGTTTCATAAATAAGGACAAAACGGTGGATAATGATTTCAGGTTAAAAATCTTCTTTAGAGTAACTAAGTTCTCAAATTTGAAGAAGAGCGGGATGGAGAATCAATTTACTCTAAAAATATGAAGCTGTCTGGATTGATTGTGTGGCATAAGTTTAAAGGCACCTACGAATTTAATAATTAAATATTTTTTAAAATGAAAATAAAGTTCCCAATACTCATTTTTTTTCTTTTGGTCGCAAATTTACCATCCCGCGCCCAAATTGCTGGCAGCTATACACTTCCTGGAGGAGATGCAATGTCTGCCACGCACCTGTACATTCTTTCTGACAACGTTTATGTATTTTCATATTTCGGAGGTATGGACATTGGAAAATGGAAATTGCAATCCGACAACGTCCTTGAATTAACACGTGCAGATTTTTATGATGAGGAATTTAAAGTTTATGGGCGGCAATCGTCCGCAATCAAAAAGGACAGTATCTCTATTCAATTTTCAAGATGCGAAGATAGAGCTACTGCTATTTCTTTTGATAATTACACCAATCAAAGATTGATGTTTTATCCGATGTTTAATGAAAAAGCTAATTGTTTTGCTTCTCCGATTAAAAAAAATATTCGCAAAACAAAGCAAATACATCTCTTTTGTCAGCCTAATGAATTTTATTCCGATCCATCCTTTATAGATCAAGTGATTGATAAGAAAAAGATTCAAACCTTTGATTTGCCAAACCAATTCAATGAGTTCTTAATTGTCTTTAATAAAAAAGCAAAGTCCGGTTATAAAACGGTACACATGATTTTGAATGAAAAAGGCGACTTGTTTCAGGCAGAAAGCGGCAGAACGTTTAGAAGGAGCGGAAATATTTTCGACTTGCCAGAAGAGGATAAAAAAGGTCTGAAAGAAATAAGCGAAGCCTTGAAAAGTAAAGAGAACAAGCACAATGATACTGTTTATGATAGCGAAGATGATGGCAAACAAGCGGGTTTTAAAAAAATTTCAAAAATAAAAGAAGATTGGAGAAAAATAAATATAGATACTACACATCCTGTAATTACAAGTCTTTGTGATCAACCGTCGCAAAGAAGATCGTATCGTTAAAATAAAAGTACGAAAACAATGAAAAAAATATATGCTTTTTTGTGCGCAATATTAATATGCACAAGTGCTGCCCGCGCGCAGTCTCCCATGGTGGGGACTTATTATTTAAAAGGAGATGTTGCATCTCAGGATTTGTATCTGCTTATGCTGCCTGATGGAACATATGCTTATGTAGAGCACTATGGAATAAGTAAAGGATCGTGGCAAAACAGTAACAACAATACGATTGAAATGATTAGGGATTCATCTGAAAATGAAGCATTTTATTTGTATGGCAGAAAATCAAATTTTTTAACGGAAAAGTCTGACTGGGTAAAAGGTATGGAACCAGGAATGGCAAGATTCTATTTTAATTTTATGTTTTCTCCTGTTGCAATATCCTTTGACAAAGAAAATGCATTGACAATGCGCCCAGTATTTAATGACGAAAAAAATGTAGGATTTACTTCATCAACAGTTGATCTCCCAATTAACTCATTAAAGCAAATTAATTTGATTTTTTATCGTATAAGCAGGCCTTCCATCGAAAGTGATTCATTGTTAGAACAGTCAACTGTCTATAGTTTTGCGCTTAACAAAGATTACAATGATTACAGTGTTTACGCTGTAGCAAGTGATGGACGTGAGAAGCAAACCGCAACAATAACCAATGGATATTTACAAGTGGGGGATCTCGTATTTGAAAGGATTGATAGTGTAAGTGAAACTGAAATTAAAAATTTAAAAACAGTTTATGATAAGCAAAAAAGTATTAAACCGGGAATGTTCGCTGATAAAATTATTATAAAACGGTATAAACATCAAGGATATGCAGATTATGAATTTGACCTGAAATATGACAAAGTACCAATTATTCAAAAAACAGTCACCCCAATAAAAGTGGATAAAATGAAGCCGTACATTGAAGGAAAAAAAGGCAAGGATAATTGACAATTTCGCAGCCTGTCAATTAAAAATCTTTTTAGAATGGTAGTTAGTTAAAGTTTACTAGATTATCACAAAGCAATTACAAGGAGTAAATCTGATCGTTTAATTGTATGTTCAGCTTTGTTATTTCTGCCATTTTATGGTGAACATTACAGAAAGTATCATCTAATTCATCATGGAAATACAAATACAGAACTCCATCCAATCGCTCCCGCAATATTGAAAAAAAGGTATAGAGAACACTGGAGTTTATATATTTTGTTAGAATCCATACCTTTATTGTACACTTCATATTTAATTTTTGATTACAATAAAAGAAAGAATACTCAACAAGTTAATAATCAGTCAACCTTAAACTATTTTGACAACAGAAGTACTAATGCATCGGCCGAATCTTTCAACGCAAAAATAAAAGCATTTAGAAGTCAATTTAGAGGAGTGAGAAATATTGATTTCTTCTTGTTCAGATTATCTAATCTTTTTGCCTAATCCCCAACTTTTGTACATGATCCGTTATCATCTGCATATAAAGAAGGCGATATTGAAACCAAACGATGTGTAGTGGGTTCGATATTTCCAGATAAATTGATTTTTGATGGGAGTACATATCGAACCCCAAGAGTAAACGTAATCGCGAAGTATATTTTCTTGATTAACAATACTTTGAAGTATAAAAAAAACCGGACAAATGAGTCGTTTTCTCATTTGTCCGGTCTAGTAGCGGGAACAGGACTCGAACCTGTTAACAAAAAAAGCAACGTAATAAATATTCGAACTTAAATTCGATAACCCTTATAAATACTACATTTCTATTTTTCAAAATAACCGTTTGCCACGATTTTGCCACAAAACTAAAAATGTCAAAAATAGAAATAATAACTAGCTTGACTGCCTTAGCTTTTGTGGCAAATAAGAAGGCAACTCCAAACACAATGTGCTACGATTTTGTCACAAAACTTTTGAGTGTTTTTTATAGATATTGAAAAGTGCCTTAAAAGCAAAATAATATTGATTTTAGGATTCGTAAGTTTACGGGTTTTTGAAAATAAAAAAAGTCCTAATTTTCATTAGGACTTTCAGTAGGGAGAGCAGGATTCGAACCTTAAGCTTGAAACCTGTATATTTCCTGCGTTTCGTCTTTTTTCAAACCTATGTTGCCACGATTTTGCCATAAAAACAAAATTATTGATTTTTAGATTTTAACTTTTAATGTTTAGATTAGTTTTTTTGATGCTTTAATTCTTTATAATGTAAATTTAATTTTATAAAATTGATTGTTCTGTCCTGTTTTTCACTTTTCTTCTATCTCGAAATAATTCAGTATTGATTTATAATTATTTCGTGCAGTACTACAGGCATTCAATATTCTTTTTATATTATTCTATTTCAGTATTATTCTTGACTGTTGGTTTTAGAGATATTGATTTTTGCTTTTTAACGAAATTTATTTGATTAATAAAATTTTGTTATTAGTTTAATTACTGGTAAACTTGTAGAATCTTTATTATAAGCCCAAAAAGTAAATAAAAAGTATAAATTTAGTTATTTGTTTTATATTTCGTACGAAAATGATCTATATATATTATTCCTATATTTCTGAGAATAATCATAAAAAATTAATGCAGGAGTTTTTGTTAAGATTTCCAATTGATTTTCAAAATAAAATAAAAAGCTATCGAAGGTGGCAGGATGCTCAATTGTCATTATTAGGAAGAATATTACTTTATAGAGGAACTGATAATTTTAATGAAAAATATAAAGAAAACAATATAAAATATTCTAAGTATAAGAAACCTTATTTTGGAGGAGAAGAAGTTTATTTTAATATTTCTCATTCGGGAGAAATTGTTGTTTGTGCTGTGACTAATGTATGTGATATAGGAATAGATATTGAATTGCAACGTGATATTCAGATAGAAGATTTTCAACCTCAAATGACAGAGGGAGAATGGATGAAAATTTCTACGTCTTTTAATAAAATGGACTCATTTTATAATTATTGGACTCAAAAAGAAGCTGTAATCAAGGGGTGTGGAAAAGGTTTGTCTGTACCACTAAAATCTTTTGAAATATCGCAGAATAGTACAATTATTGATAATGAAAAGTTTTTTCTTAAAGAGATTAAGTTAGATGGTAAATATAAATGCCATATAGCGACTAATACACAAGTTAATGAAGAATGCATAAAGATTTTAAAATTAGATTCTTCAAATTATTACACAAATTTAATTTAGATTAAAAGATTTTTTAATGACAACGAACAATAAAGTAATAGCTCTCCCATTTGCAGGAGGTAATAAATATAGCTTTAATGGTATTGAAAAGCATGTATCAAAAAAAATAGATTGGATTACTTTGGAACTTCCAGGACGAGGTAGTCGTTTTAAAGAAAGTTTGCTGGATAAAATTGATCATATGGTTGATGATCTTTTTAGTCAAATAATGCCTCATATACAAGAAGGAAATTATATCATATATGGTCATAGCATGGGGACATTACTAGGATATGAATTAGTAAAGAAAATAACTGAAAAAAAATTACAGAAACCAATGGCTCTTTTTTTTACAGGACGCGGAGCACCAGGATTTACCCGATTTAACAATAAAAAGTCCTTACTGCCTAGCCCTCTTTTCTGGGAAGAGGTAAATAAAATTGGAGGGTTGCCTAAAGAAATTTTAGAGTGTAAAGAACTTTTGGATCTTTACTATCCAATAATGAAATCTGATTTTAAGGCTATTGAAGATTATAACTATTTACCAATGGAGGTACCTTTTAATTTTCCTATTCATATTTTAATGGGTAAGGAAGAAATTGGTATTGGTAATGAAAAAACTCCTTTATCAGGCATGAAGGACTGGCAGAATGAAACTAGTGATAATTGTACATTTGAACTTTTAGAAGGAGATCATTTTTTTATTTTTAAACATGCCGAACCAATTGCAAAAAGAATATCTGGAATTGCAGAGAGGTCTTTTAATATTCTTTAGATTCATGTAATTTATTTTATGTCTCAATTTTTGCATGAGATCAAAACAAAACTAAAAGATAGGCCTGCAACCGATTATTTATTTAGACTATTACAATTTTAATTAATTGTGGGTAAGCCCTCACGATTTTAAAAATCATTGTATTTTGATAAAAAAAAAAACAATGAATTAGTTCCATTCTTACAGCAAATTGTGGGAGTTAAGAATCTTGCAGACTTCATTTTAAAGCAAAGGTCTTGACCGACCACACATTAGAATTGATATTTAAAACAATTCAATGATCCATTTTGCAAAAGTATTCTTTTTACAGACAAAAGCACATCTTGTATGGATATTACAAATTATGTGGAGATTCCTATTACTCAAAAATCGAATAAAGAAATAACTACAGGAACTTTAAGGAAAAATTATTCGATAAGCTGATAATACAAGCATTACAGGATTATGACTAAAAATGAGCAATCAAATAATTTTAAGTATTATTTGTATTGGTCTAAATCACTTTTTTTAGAGTTCAGAATAATAATTTATACTACCAAAATATAATTTTGGAGCGATAATATTAGCTACAAGATATAAGCAAATAGTTTGATCAAGATATTCTGCTTGATTATTTTTAATTATAATTTCTGATAAGGGAATTGATCGTTTTTTTTGTTTCATATTTCACTACATTCTCTTGGGTTAGCTACACTCTTTTTTAAGCTTTAATATGATAATTTATTGATGGTTTGTTAATGTAAAACGGGGATTTTACTTATAAATTTTACAGTAATGGATATTTACTAAAGTAATTTCGTACGAATATTTTTGTAGTACAAAAAAGGTTAATATTAAAAATAAAGAGGCAGAATAAATCATGCTTAAACAGAATTAAAAATAAAGTTAAAGTTTTCTGAATATCTTTAGTTGTTACGGTTTCCCGTAAGGTATAGTTTTATGAATACTATATATTCGTGCTCTCTTAATTTTAATCAATTGGGGTAATTAAGTTATTATAAAGAAAAAAGAAATACTAGAGAAATTAGCGCTTTCGGGATTTTTTTATAATTACAGATGCTCTTAGTGAAATTTTAAGTGTACTAAGTAAATTACGTTCGTAAATAAAAAATGGATATAAATTTTTTATTCTCAAACATCCTGAAATTATTGTTGAAAGAATACTAAGATGCCTTCGAGGGCGAATTAAATACAAAATAATAATATGAATACAGATCAAGTCTATTTAAAACCAAATTTAGTAATAGAACCATTATTTGACAACTGGTATGCATGGAGCCATTTGATATCTCCGGCAACAGCAGCTATGAATATTACAGGTAGACATTTAAAAATAATGAGTTCCTATATTCAGGCTCCTGCAGCTCATGCTGCGGCAGTAAAAAACCCAAAAATGTTAGGAGGTCCCTTTATTGATTATGATGGAAAACGAGTAGATGAGATAGAACAGTTACGCAACGATACTTTAGAAAATCAAAAAGAACTTATTGTATTTAGTGAAGCAGTAAAAGAGTTAAACTTAATGTTAAAGGCAAAAGCAAAAGGATATTCTCTTGAGCCATTATATGAAGAAGTTCCTGAAGTACTAAAAGGTTATGTGGAGTTGATTTACGATCTTAACAACCAGCCCTCTTTTAGATTTTTTGAGCCATTATTATATAATAGTGAATTTTATAATGAAACTTCACAAAGTATTTTACTGTGGCTGACTGATAATGACGAAAGACCTTTTGTTTTAAGTACACCTCGTTTAGAAGATAAGGATAAAATACATTTGAACATACCTTTTAGTCATAACGGACTAGATGCGCTCAGTAAGATGAGAAGAACTCCGGGTTCATTAAGCGAGATTAAAGAAAAATTGAATATACCTCCTGATATGGAGTCTGTCTTTGAATCATTTTTTACTACAGAACTTCCTAAAGCTTACGAAAAATATACAGGGGATAAAGTAAGAATGCGATATTTTGGGCATGCATGCATATTAGTAGAAACTAAGGATGTAAGTATTCTTATAGATCCTATTATAAGTTATTATGGCTACCCTCAGGAAGTTGATCGATTTTCAGATATGGATTTACCAGACACTATTGATTATGTATTAATTACACATAATCATCAAGATCATATTTTATTCGAAACTCTTATTCCATTAAGACATAAAATAAAGAATATAGTAGTACCCAGATCTTCGAATGGTAGTCTGCAAGATCCAAGTTTGAAACTGATGTTTAAATCAATTGGATTTAATAATGTAGTGGAAATTGATGAAATGGATACTATTAACTTTAATGATTGTTCTATTACAGGAATTCCATTTATAGGAGAGCATTCAGATTTAAATATTCAAGCTAAAATATGTCATCATGTACGTGTTGGGGATTTTAAAATGATTTTTGTTGCCGATTCCTGTAATGTTGAATCGAAAATTTATCAGAGAGTACAGGCTTTACTTGGAGATGTCGATGTTATCTTTTTAGGAATGGAATGTGATGGAGCTCCGCTTTCTTGGCTTTACGGCCCATTATTAACAGAGCCATTGGCAAGAGATAAGGATTCTTCTCGAAGATTGGCGGGCTCTAATTTTGAAAGAGGGAAAGGGTTAGTAAAAGCATTTAATCCAAAAGAAGTATATGTGTATGCAATGGGACAGGAGCCTTGGCTTGAGTTTATCAGCAGTATTAAGTACACAGACGAATCCCATCCTATTGTACAGTCTGATTTATTGATAAAGGATTGTAAAGCTAACAATATAGTCGCAGAGCGTTTGTTTGGAGAAAAAGAGATTATGTATTTAAAATAGGTTGAATTTCTATTCTTTCTGATACAGTAAAACACTTAAAATTTATTGTTTTAGAAAGTGTAGAATTGATGGTAAATAATGGAAAATCAAGTAAATCTTATCAGAACATTTTTATAAGTATTTCAGATTATTTTTCAAAGAAATTAAAAACCAATAATAACAACTAAATTAACTGGAACATTGGGAAAAGCAACATTGCTTAATTTATTAAGATTAAAACTAAAAATAGCATTGCCACTACTTGGTTTTTTAGCTGTAATTAATGGTTTATGGAGTGGTAGTTTGTTAATGCTGGTTAGTCATAAAATATCAGGTACTCCTTTACCTTTTTTTAATGAATACGATTGGTTAATTTACTTAATTTTTGTTTTGGTCTCTTTTTTGTTGACGTACTTTTTTAATGGTTACATGATAAAAGCTACGTTAATCTTTGGTAAAGAAATGACCCTGCAGATCATAGATAAACTTCGGTTATCGAATTATGAATCTTATTTGCAGATGGGTGAAGCAAGAGTGAGAACCGCGTTGGAAGATGTACACACTTTAGAATCACTTCCTGCGGTTTTTATAACTTTTTTTAACTCACTAATAATGATAGTTGCCGGCTTGGGCTACATGTTTTGGCTTTATCCAAAAGGTGCCTTAACGATAGTCGCTCTTATTATTGTATTGACACTTATTTATATCTATCGAAATGGAATTATTGAAAAGGATATGGATGCCAAGAGAGATCTTGATGATACATTTATGAGGTTTTATAACGACTTTTTACATGGTTTCAATAAGGTTAAAATGAGTACTAAGAGAAGTGATTCTATATTTTTAGAGCACATTACCGAGAATCGTGATAAAGCCATAAATCTCAATATCAAAGCAGGATTATCGGCTTTTGGTAATGAACTATTAGGAGATTATTTTTTTTATTTTTTGATTGGTACAGTACTTTTTGTTTTACCTCTTGTTTTTAGCATTGACAAAACGGTTATTTCCGGTTTTATGATTACGTTATTATTTTTAATGGGGCCAATCGCTATTTTAATAAACCTTATGAAGAGTGTTATAGGTTATAAAATTGCTTTTGCAAGAATTAATGAATTCAATGATACTCTTACAGATAATTTGAACGATTCAGATGCACTTCCATTATCAACTTCAAAAAAGGAGTTGCAAGTTTTTAAAACCCTTTCTATCGATAAAATAAGCTATCAGCACATTGATGAAAAAGGAGATGTTACGTTTGAACTTAAGCCGATCAATCTAGAAATAAGTAAAGGAGAAATTATTTTCATTTCTGGAAGTAATGGTAGCGGAAAAAGCACTTTTATCAATTTATTATCAGGATTATATATTCCTAAATCCGGTAAAATTGTCGTTAATGATTTAATAGTTACCGATGATAATAGATCTCAATATAGAGATATGATATCATGTATTTTTTCTGACAACTATCTCTTTACAGAGAATTATGATAATTTCAATCTCCTTCCTTCCAATAAACACTTAGCGGAGCTTTTGAAAAAAATGAAACTTGACAAAGTTATTCGACAAGATGAAGAAAGCAATAGAATATTTCAAAACTTGTCAAGTGGTCAACAAAAGCGACTTGCATTGATATATTCAGTATTGGAAGATAAAGAAGTTTTTATTTTTGATGAGTGGGCTGCAGAGCAAGATCCGGAATTTCGAAAATATTTTTATGAAAACATAATTCCTGACTTAAAAAGTAAAGGGAAAACTGTAATTGCTATCACCCACGATGATGCATACTATAAGTACTGCGATCGATTAATGAAATTTAATTATGGGGAAATGTTAGTGCAAGACCAATTGGTCTGAGAGTTTATGGATCATTTATAAACACTGTTTAATTTAAGAATTTTATTTTCCAAGATCTATTTTAATAAAATAAGCAAGAATAATTTACTATGGAGTTACTTAAAAAGTATCATTTATCTGAATGTGCAAAAATTATTTCACCTTCATTACCAGGTGAAAAGTCGAAAGTATTGTTGAAATTACAAAGTGAAATAGAAGGAAGTGTCGTTTCATATCCTAAAAATATGCCAATTGCAATAAAAAGAGCAAAAGGAAGCATTATAGAAGATGTAGATGGTAACCATTTTATTGATTTTTTTGGAGGATGCGGAGTTTTGAATGTGGGGCATGGTAATGAGTATGTATTAGATTATGTTAAGGAGCAACAAGCAGAATTGATTCATGCATTAGATTTTCCAACAGAAAATAAGCTTACTTTAATTCAGCTAATATTAAAAAATTTACCAGCAGAAATTCAGGACGAATATAAGGTGAGTTTTGGTGGTCCTACTGGATCAGATGCCATAGAAGCTGCCATAAAACTTGCAAAAATTAAGACAGGACGTGATGGAATTATAGCTTTTACAGGAGGTTATCATGGTATGAGTTCAGGAGCTTTGGCAGTAACTTCCGATACTTTTTTTCGTAATAAATTAACATCTCTTATTCCAAATGTAAGTTTTGTACCCTACAGTTATTGCTATCGTTGTCCTTTTAATAAAAATTCTAATAGCTGCGATTTTGAATGTGTAAGTCACTTCGAATGGATATTAGATACAGCACATTCTGGAATTGTAACTCCGGCGGCTATCATATTAGAACCACTACAAGGAGAAGGAGGTAATATTGTACCTAAAGATGGATACTTAGAGCGTATTGTAGAAGTAGCTCATAAACATGGTGTTATTGTGATTTTTGATGAAGTCCAAAGTGGTTTTTTCAGAACAGGAAAATTTTTAGAATTCATGAATACAAATGCTGTACCTGATATTATAACATTTTCTAAGGGTTTTGGAGGTATAGGTTTTCCAATTTCCGGATTAATATATAAAAAAAGTATAGAAGCCTGGAAGGCGGCAGATCATATAGGTACTTTTAGAGGTAACCAGGTGAGTATTGCAGCAGCAAGAGGAGCTTTTGATTTTATTGAAGAATATGATATAGAAAAATATGCCCAGTCAATAGGGGGCTATTTAATAGAAAAATTAAGGACATTAGAAACCGAAAATCCGTTCATAGGAGATGTAAGAGGAAAGGGAATGATGATAGGGATCGAATTTGTAAAAGATAAAACTACTAAAGAACCTTTTCCGGAATATCTTAAAAAACTTAGGGAAGAATGCTTTCAGCGAGGACTATTATTTGAAGTAGGTGGCCATTATAAAAATGTAATGAGATTGATTCCTCCTTTGATCACAACTCAGAATATTGTTGATGCAGCAATTGAAATTATCAAACAATCCATAATAGTTTGTATGGAAGAATATTTGGAACCAGCTCTAGAAAAAAATAAAATCATATAATAATGCCACTAATAAAATCGACTATTCCAGAAGATATAACTTCGAAAGAAACCTTGGTTAAAGTTTTAAGCAATCATATTAGCCAAACTCCAAATAAGGTTATTTATAGATTTTTAGAAAATGGGGAAGAAGAAAGTGATTGCAGGACCTTTCAGGATTTATATGATAACGCAAAACGTATTGCATCACATATATTAGAACATGCAAAACCTGGAGATCGTGTTTTACTCTTATATCCATCAGGATTAGATTTTATTGACGCTTTTTTAGGCTGTTTCCTGGCAGGTGTAATTGCGGTTCCAGCTTTTCCACCACAGGGAAAACGAAGAATAGGCAGATTAGAAAATATTGTAGCGGATTGTAAAGCTACTCTTATTTTGACTATAGAGAGTATATATACTAAGAGTAGTGGCTGGTTTGATACTGAAATTTTTGAAAATGTAAAATGGTTGCAAACCAATGTGTTAGTTGACTCTTTAGATAAAGATTTTCCTGTTGTATTACCAACGGATACTGCATTTCTTCAGTACACTTCCGGGTCAACAGGTGATCCAAAAGGGGTTATGGTTACACATTCTAATATTGTACATAACAATAAATTGATGAAAAATTGTTTTCATCAGAATACTGAAAGTATAGGAGTTAGTTGGTTACCTATTTACCATGATATGGGACTAATAGGAAATATACTTCAAGCTTTATATGTAGGGTTTGAAATGATTGTCATGCCACCAACCGCTTTTATACAAAAACCTAGTCGATGGTTAAAAGTTATTTCAGATTATAAAGGTACTTTTAGTGGGGGACCTAATTTTTCATATGATTTATGTGCTAATCAAATTAAAGAAGAGGATTTAAAAGGATTGGATTTAAGTAGTTGGCAAGTAGCCTACAATGGATCAGAACCAATTAGACCAGAAACCGTAAATAATTTTACTACCCGTTTCAGTTCTATTGGATTTGATGAAACGTATTTAATTCCATGTTATGGAATGGCAGAAACGACCCTTATAGTTAGCTGCTCTGATTTTAATTCAATACCCAAAGCCTTATTATTAGATAAAGAAAATTTTCATTCAGGAGAAGTAAAACTTTTCAATAAAGAAGATAAAACATCTAATACTATTGAATTTATAGGTAACGGACCAGTTTTAGAAGAGTTAGAAATTAAGATCGTAAATCCTGATACTAAAATGGTATGTCAGGAAAATGGAATAGGTGAAATTTGGATTAGCGGAGCCAGTGTTGCTAAAGGTTATTGGCAAAGAGAAGAATTAACTAAAGAAGTTTTTCAGGCACGAATTCAAAATTCAGATGCAAACTCAGAAGAAGACAAAGAGGAGTATTTGCGTACAGGTGACATGGGGTTTATAAATGAGAAACAACTTTATATAACAGGTCGTCTAAAAGAGCTCATGATCATTAATGGAGTGAATCATTTTCCACAAGATATAGAACGTGTTGTACAACAATCACATATCGATTTACAAAACAATGCTGGAGTAGCTTTTTGCACTGAGTCAAAAGGAAAAGAACAATTGGTTATTGTTCAGGAAATTAAAAGAACTTCAATGAAGGGGTATGATTTTAATTTCATTGTTAAAAGTATAATTGATAGTGTATTTGAGCAACATGAATTGTCTGTATATGCAATTGTATTGGTAGAACCGGGAAAAGTAGAAAAAACGTCCAGCGGGAAAATTAAGCGATTAGCCACTAAAATTTTATATGAGTCTAATACTATTGAAGGAGTAATGGATCAATGGGTGCAAGGTCAAAATATAAATAATTCTAATGAAAATCTACAAGAAAATAAAATAGTAAAAACAACAATTTTATCCAATGATTTAGAAAAGCTTTTGCAAGAAGCTGTAGCAGCAGAACTAAACATAAGCATATCAAAAGTTAATACGCATACTTCGTTTTCAGAATTAGGTATGAGTTCTATACAAAGTATAAGACTCACAGGGAAATTGTCTGATTATTTAGGGATAGAAATAACACCAACAATTGTTTACAGTTATTCGAACATAAAGGATCTGGCGGCATATTTATTATCTAATGAAGATATTGAATTACCTTCAAATGTTGAAGATGCAAAAATATTGAATTCAGAACCAATCGCAGTTATTGGTATGTCTTGTCGTTTTCCAGGCGCGCAAGATCTGGAAATATTTTTAGAAAATTTAAAATCCGGAATAGACTCTATTACAGAAGTGCCAAAGAGCCGATGGGAAATAGATGATTTCTTCAGCAATAAAGAAGAAATTGACGGGTATCAAATGAATACACGCTGGGGAGGTTTTATAGATGCTATAGATGAATTTGACGCTTCTTTTTTTGAGATATCTCCTCGAGAAGCTAAATTGATGGATCCTCAACAACGCATTTTATTAGAATTGACTCATGAATTATTAGAGAGATCAGGATATACAGCAAAAGAACTCAAAGGGTCAATGACTGGAGTATACATTGGTATTCTTCAAAATGAGTATGCGTCTTTACTCAAAAACTATCCTAAAGATATGTATTCGGGAACTGGATCAGCATTGAGTATAGCTTCAAATCGACTATCTTATTATTACGATTTTAAAGGCCCAAGTATGTCTGTTGACACGGCTTGTTCGTCTTCATTGGTAAGTGTGCACTTGGCTATAAAGGATATTCGCAGTGGCGAATGTACTATGGCAATCGCGGGAGGAGTAAATCTTATACTAACACCAGAATCTACTGTAGCATTGTCACAATCAAGTATGATGGCGGCAGATGGCAGATGTAAGACTTTTGACGATTCTGCGAATGGATATGTCAGAAGTGAAGGTGCCGGACTAATATTATTAAAACCACTATCAAAAGCGATAAAAAATGGAGACAATATTATAGGGGTAATTAAAGGATCTGCTGTTAATCAAGATGGCAGAAGTAATGGATTAACCGCTCCAAATGGATTAGCTCAGCAAGAGGTAATACACGCTGCGCTAAAATCTGCAGGATTACAACCAAAAGATGTTGATTACATAGAATCGCATGGTACGGGAACATCTTTGGGAGATCCAATAGAGATTAATGCTCTGGATGCAGTGTTTAAAAAAGACAGAAACTCAGACAGTCCTTTAATAATAGGATCTGTCAAAGCTAATATAGGTCACCTGGAAGCTGCTGCCGGAATTGCGGGCTTAATTAAGACACTTTTATGTCTGGAGCATTCTATAATCCCAAAACAACTGCACTATAATAAACCTAATAGATATATCAATTGGGAAAAATTAAACGTATTAATTCCTAATGATTTGCTAAGTTGGAATCAGAAAAAGAATAGCATACGCAGGGCAGGAGTAAGTTCTTTTGGGTTTGGAGGAACAAACGCGCATATAGTTCTTGAAGAAGCTCCTGTATATCATACAAAAAAACAAAACGATACTATTTCTTCTCAAGAAACAGTACTAACTACAATATCTGCAAAAGGAGAAAAAGCACTAAAAGACCAAATTGCTGCGGTAATTGATTACATAGAGAATAATCCGGAAGTAAAAATTAGCGATTTATCTTATACATTATCAGTGCATAGAGATCACTTTGAAAATAGGTTAGGAATAATTTCTGAAAATAAAGAAGAATTACTTCAAAAATTAAATCAGGCAAATAACTCATTTCAGAAAACCAAATCATTAAAAACCGCTTTTTTATTTACGGGACAAGGTGCTCAATATCTAGGAATGGGACGAGAGTTATATGATACCGAGCCAGTTTTTAAGAAAGCTTTGGATACATGTACAGAGTTATTAAAAGCTCATTTAGATGAAAATTTAATTACTGTTTTATTTGCAGAGGAAGGAAGTGAAAAAGCCAAATTTATAGATCAAACCCAATACACACAACCTGCACTATTTGCCATAGAATATTCACTATATCAGCTTTGGGAAAACTGGGGAATTAAGCCTGATGTACTAATAGGACATAGCATAGGAGAACTGGTAGCGGCATGTGTGGCAGGCGTATTTTCTTTAGAAGATGGTCTTAAATTGGTAGCATCCAGAGGGCGTCTTATGCAAGGAATAACACTTGAAGGAGAGATGATCTCAGTGCAGTCGAGTGAAGAAGCTATTTCTGAAGTATTGAAGCACTATAAAGAAAAAGTTACCATTGCAGCAATTAATACTCCTGATCAAATAGTATTATCAGGAGAGAAAGAAGCCATAGAGACTATCACGAGTACATTATCTTTAAAAGCTATTAAGTGGAAAAAAATAAGAGTTTCCCATGCTTTTCATTCTCCAATGATGAAGCCTATACTTTCCAAATTTAAAGCAATTGCGGATACTATTCACTTTCAATCTCCCAAATGTATAGTAATTAGTAATCTAACAGGAACTGTAGCAGGTAAAGAAATAAGTACCTCACAGTATTGGGTAGATCATATTACTTCTCCTGTGGATTTTTTAAAGGGTATGAGATCATTAGAGAGCTTAGAAGTTGATGTGTATGTAGAAATAGGACCAGATCCTGTTTTAATCAATATGGGAAGTCAATGTATATCTGATGAGAGAGCTGATAAAACAATTTGGTTAGCTTCTTTTAGAAAAGGTAAAAATGAGAACCTGCAATTATTGGAAAGTCTAAATGAATGGTATAAAGAAGGAGGAGATGTACAATGGAAATCATTTTATTCTAATAAAGATGGTGTAAAAGTAAATGCTCCAATTTATAAATTCCAACGAAAAAGATTTTGGATAGAAGAAGAACCAATTACTATTTCCAAAGAATCAAATACAATCTCTAGTACTAATAATAAAGATTTTTCAGAAACCATGGTTTTTAAAGATATAGAGAGTTTTTTAAAGAATACAATTTCAGCTACGCTACAGATGAAAATTGAAGAAATAGAGCTGCATAGACCATTGTTGAATTATGGTGCAGATTCATTTTCTTTGATGGAAATCATAAATAAGATACGTAAAGAATACAACGTAAAACTTCCAATCCGAAAGATGTTTGAAGATTTAACGAATTTGGATGCAATTATAAAATACATTATTCAGGAAACAGGGCAAACAGAAGTCGTATCTAATAATCATGTAGTGGTTAATAAGACATTTGACACGAATACTTCTTGTAGTTTTTCGGCAAGTTCAAATGGTGAGATTGGTACTGGAAGACATTCAAATAATGGAGAAGAAACAATAAATAAATCGACTGCTGAATATATTAAAACACCGGCAAAAGAAGTAATTAACAATACCGCAATTGATATTACAGAGTTTACTATAATAAGAGAACAATTTGCTGAGCAGAATCGTATACTGTCACAACAAAATCAGATAATTTCTGAGTTTTTAAACACCTCCAGGACATCACAAAATACTGATAAACATACAACGGGAGATGGATTCGCTGAGGTTTCTAAAACTACGAACATATTTGATATCGTAAAAAAAAAAATAACAACTAAAGAAAAAGTTAGCCTGCCAGGATCATTTGGCAGTAAAAGCTTTTATTTTCAAAAATTACCAAAAAACCAAGAAGAACAATTACCGCAATTAATAGAGAGTTATACCGCTAAAACCCAAAAATCAAAGTCTTTTGCTATTGAAAACAAAGCTGTTTTAGCGGATTATCGCTCTGCTTATAAGTTCAACATTGCTACAAAAGAAATGGTTTACCCAATAGTGAGTGAACATGCATTTGGTTCTCATTTTACAGATATTGATGGAAATAAGTACATTGATATAGTGATGGGATTTGGATCCTGTATTTTTGGTCATCAACCAGAATTTATTTCTAAGGCAATTCTTGAACAGCATAGTCAGGGTATGATTATTGGCCCTATGAATAAGTTGTCTGGAGATATTACAAGATTAGTCTCCAAATTAACTGGTGCTGAGCGAGTTTGCCTAACCAATACAGGCACAGAAGCTGTTTCTTTTGCTTTAAGAATAGCAAGAGCTGTTACAAAAAAGAATAAAATCATCGTTTTTTCGGCCTCTTTTCACGGACATGGAGAAATAACACTTGGAGTTCAAGGTGATCAGGAAAATGTTGTAGAATCTTTATCGGCAGGGATAACAGCAAATATGGTTAAAGATTTAATTATCCTTAATTATTCTGATGACGATATTTTAGAACAAATACGCGCACACAAAGACGATCTTGCGGGGATCTTAGTAGAGCCTGTACGAAGTAGGTTTCCTGATTTTCAGCCAAAAGAATTATTACATCAGCTTAGTGAATTAACTAAAGAATTAGATATTCCTTTCATATTTGATGAAATGGTGACTGGTTTTAGAATCATGCCCGGAGGAGCTCAGGAGTATTTTGATATCAAAGCTGACATTGTAATTTATGGTAAAATAGCCGGAGGAGGAATGCCAATTGGAATTGTTGCCGGTTCACCAAAATATCTGGATGCTGTAGATGGAGGTCATTGGCAGTTTGGAGATGAATCCTATCCTGAGGTAGACAAAACATTTACTGCAGGTACTTTTACACGACATCCATTAACTATGGCAGCGTCAAAAGCGGTGCTTACCCGTATTGATGAAATTGGTAAAGAAGCATATCTGGAACTCAATAACAGAACGGCTTCTTTAATGAACCGATTGAACAGTTATTTCGAAAAGGAATCACTACCCATAATGATGGTATATTTTGGATCTCTATTTTCATTTAGATACAAAGCTAATTTCGAATTATTAGCTTTCCATTTGGTTCAAAGAGGAATATATGTATGGGAATCTAATAATCTTTTTCTCTCATTTGCACACTCTGATGAAGATATAGAAAAATTATACAAAGGAATTACAGAATGTGCTAAACTGGTTTATACTTCTTCTGATATTTCTCAAGAAAAAAATTTGTCCCTGGAGGCTACTGGTTATAATGTGCAGGAATCAAATATTTCTAAGGTTAATTTGACTTTAACACAACAGAAGTTTAATCTTCTTCATCAGATTGACCCGGAAAGATCTTTAGCATATACGCAATCTTTCAGTTTACAGATGAAAGGTAAAATTTATGCATCATTGCTGAAAATGGCAATACATAATTTAATAGATAATCACAGTATTTTAAGAACTCGGGTATCAGAAGATGGAGAGCATTTAATTTTTGATCCATCTATTACTTTACCAATAGAAGAAATAGATCTTTCAAAGGATGAATTAGATCAACAAGAAGAGGCTTATAAAGCTTTAGTTGATGAAAACATGCGTACTGCATTCTCATTTACCAACGGGCCTTTTGTACGGTTACAGCTAATAAAGTTTTCTCCAGAGGAGAGTACTTTAATTGTGACGATGCATCATATAATAGCAGATGGATGGTCTTGTGCTTTATTTATTCAAGGTGTTGTAGATAACTACAATTCGTTATTTCAAGGAAAAAAACTTGATTTAGTGCAAGCTGTTGGTTTTTATGAATATACAAAATGGTTGGAAAATAACCTGAACAATGATGATTGGAAGGTTCATGAAGACTATTTTATAAATAAATTTTCTAAAAAATCTTTTTATATAACACTTCCATTTGATAACAGTTTATCAAAATATGGAAATGCAAGTAATTCAGTTTCTTTACGAATTCCTAAAGAAAATATTCTGAGGTACAGAAAATGGAGCAGTCAGCAAAACCTAACACTCTTCATGACATTTTTGTCTGCATTCGAACTCTTATTATGTAAAATATGTGAGAAAGATGAGGTTATTATTGGTATACCTGCGGGTGGCCGTACCATGCCGGATATAGAAGAAGCAATTGGAGATTTCTCTCATTTTATGCCATTTTTAATATCTCATAATTCCAAAGATTCTTTAATAGAATATGTAAAGGATCTAAAAAACAGAATATATGAAGCCTATGAGCATCAAGAATATCCGTATGCTAATTTTATGGAATTACTCCAAAAAGAAACGGATATAAAGTATGATAATTGGGTAAATGTTATTTTTAATTTTGATGTTAGTGCTTCCAATACTGATATGGAAAGTGTAGACTTACATATAGTACATAATAAACCAGTTTACAGCGATTTTGACTTAATGTTTAATGCCATTGAGGAATCTGGAGATTTAGTTCTTTCTCTGGACTACAGAGAATCTTTTCTAAGTAATGAACTGGCAGAAGATATTTTAGATTGTTATCAATTTATCTTAAATCAAATCATTGAAAGCGATGGCGATGGAGGCAGTATAGAGGATATACAATTGTTATCTAAAGGTAAACAAGAACAACAACTACAGTATTTTAATGATACAGAAGTATCGTATCCAAAAGATAAAACGATAGTTGATTTATTTGAAGAACAGGTATTGCAAATGCCGAATAGCATAGCAGTTGTTTTTGGAAATGAGGAATTAACGTATAAAGAATTAGATGAAAAATCAAATCAAGTAGCACATTATTTGATCCATAAAGGACTAAAATCAGAAGATTTAGTTGGTATATGTGTCGATCGCTCTTTTGATATGATTATAGCGGTGTTTGGTGTTTTGAAAGCAGGCGGAACTTACGTTCCTATAGATGCTGAGTATCCTGAAGATCGCATTCATTACATAATTGAAGACAGTAATGCCGTTTTTTTCATAACAGATCATGCGCATGAGTTTTTAGTTGCCGAAAACAAGAAAGTACAAATTATTACAATAGATGACAATTGGAAGTCAATAGGAGAACAACCATTAAGTAAGGTTGATTCTATTGTCAAAGCCGATCAGTCTGTTTATGTAATTTATACATCAGGTTCTACAGGCAGACCCAAAGGAGTTGTCATTAATCATACGAGCTTATTGAATATGGCTTTGTGTTGGGAGTCATCTTATACTTTGGATAGTAATACTTGCTTATTGCAAATGGCAAGTTTTTCTTTTGACGTGTTTTCAGGGGATTTATGCCGAAGTTTATTATTTGGAGGCAGAATGATACTCTGTCCTTCAGATGCCAGGTTGGATCCAGCCAGACTTTATGATCTTATTTTAGAAAAAGGTGTTACTATATTAGAAGGTACACCAGGTTTAGTGATTCCATTGATGGATTACATCTACGAGCAAAAGTTAGATTACGCTTGGATGAAGTTGTTAATTTTAGGATCTGACGTATGCAGTATTAATGACTTTAAAAGAGTGTATACCAGATTTGGTCACGCTATGCGAATCATTAACAGTTACGGAACCACAGAAACAACCATAGATAGTTCTTATTTTGAAACGGATAATGTTAAGAGTTTTGATGGTTTAATTAATGTGCCGATTGGTAAACCTTTATGGAACAATAGTTTTTATATACTCAACACTTCTGAATCATTGGTACCTATAGGAGTAATTGGTGAATTATGTATTGGCGGAGCGGGAGTAGCCAGAGGTTATTTAAATAAGGAAGAATTAACCAGAGAAAAGTTTGTAGCGAATCCTTTTAAAGAAGGAGATCGAATGTATAAGACTGGCGATTTAGCCCGTTGGTTACCTGATGGGAATTTGGAATTTATAGGCAGAAAAGATGATCAGGTTAAGATTCGTGGATATCGTATAGAATTAGGTGAGATTGAGAACGCATTATCAGTACTACCTGGAATTACCCAATGCTGTGTATTAGCAAGAGAAGATGTAAATGGTACAAAACGTTTAGTAGGTTATGTGGTATTAGAAGGCGAATTAGATAAAGAGCGTCTTCAAAATCAATTAAAACTAAGCTTACCTGAATATATGATTCCTATGATCTGGATTGCATTAGATGTAATGCCATTAACCAGTAATGGAAAATTAGATAAAAAGGGATTGCCAGATCCTGATAGCTCAGAGTTATCAAGTAAAGAATATGTTGGACCAACTACAGATTTAGAATTACAACTCGTTAACATATGGCAGGAGTTATTGGGTGTTGAAAAAGTCGGCATCCATGATAATTTCTTTGAACTGGGAGGTCATAGTTTATTGGCAACACGTTTAGTTTCTATGATCCGTAAGGAGCTGATGATAGAGGTTTCTATTCGAGAAGTCTTTATACATACTACGGTTTCTAAATTGGGAACTTATGTGTCCGCTCAATCCGAAGGGATTTTATTACCTACGATTGTCGTACAGGATCGTCCGGCCCATATTCCTTTATCCTTCAGCCAGGAGCGATTATGGTTTTTGGATAAGTTGCAAGGCAGTACAGATTATCATATACCTGTAGTTCTTCGTTTAGAAGGATCTTTAGATGTATCGATATTAGAACAAACATTACAACAAATTATTTCTCGTCATGAGGTATTGCGAACTGTACTTCTTTCAGAAGATGGAATCGGTTATCAAGAGATTGTCAGTGCAGAAGAATGGTCATTGGATAAAGAAATTGTATCAGATGAATTATTATTAGAAAGTAATATAGCGGACTATCTGAAGAAACCTTTTGATTTATCTAAGGATTACAAGCTAAGAAGTTGCTTATATGATTTGGGTAACGGAAAATATGTATTAGCCAGTGTATTCCACCATATTGCCAGTGATGGTTGGTCTGGAGGTGTTTTAGTAAACGAATTTATGAAGTTGTATAATACGCTTCAGTTAGATCGAACAGCAACTCTTCCAAAATTAAGTTTGCAATATGCAGACTATGCCATTTGGCAACGAAAATATATAGTTGATACTGTTTTAGAAGAACAATTATCGTATTGGGAAGAGAAGCTACAAGATGTTAGTACTTTATCATTGCCAACTGATTATGCACGTCCTTCAGTACATAGTACAAATGGAGCTTGTATTTCTTTTGTATTAGATAAAACGTTAACCGCATCCTTGGATTCCTTATGCCGATCAGAAGGTGTTACGCTGTTTATGTTTTTATTATCAGCCTTCAAGGTTTTGTTGTCCCGTTATAGCGGACAGTCTGATATTTGCGTGGGAACACCTATTGCAAATCGTACGCAATTGGAGTTAGAAGATATGATTGGCTTTTTTGTCAACACTATTGCTCTTCGAAGTGATTTGAGTGGAAACCCAAGTTTCATCGATTTATTGGCAATGGTAAAACAGACGACCTTAGAAGGATATGACTATCAATTAGCTCCTTTTGAAAAGGTAGTAGATCGTGTGGTTACTACTCGTGATATGGCTATGAGCCCTTTGTTTCAAGTACTTTTTGTATTACAGAATACGCCTGATGCATCTCGAGAATTAAACTTAGAAGATATTACGATTTCGAATTATAATTTTGATACCATTACCTCTCAATTTGATTTGATGTTAAATGTATTTGAGGATAATAATGCTATTTCATTGGAGATGTCATATTGCACAGCCTTATTTGATAAAGCAACAATAGACCGAATGCTGCTGCATTATCAGGAATTGCTGGTTAGTATTGTGAGTAATATCACGCAGCCTATAGGTAGTTTATCCATGATTTCTACACAGGAAGAATATAAATTATTAAATACTTTTAATGATACTATCCTTGCCTATCCAAAAGATAAAACGATAATTGATTTATTTAAAGAACAGGTAGCAAAGGCTCCGGAAGCTGTAGCAGTAGTTTATCAGGGAGAAGAATTAAGTTATAAAGATTTAGATGAAAGGTCGAATCAATTAGTTCATTATTTGAAATCGACTGGTGTGGTTAAGGATTCTCGAATAGGGATATTATTTAATAGAGGTTTTGATATGATCATTAGTATATTAGGTATTCTGAAGTCAGAATGTACTTATGTTCCTTTAGATCCTTTATTACCATCTAATCGCCTATCCTATATACTTGAAGATTCAAGTGTTAATTACCTGCTTTATAGCGAAGAATCTTTACTTTCAGATTTAGCAGTTTCGGAATATACCCTTTTAAATATTGCGGAATCTTATCATTATGAAACTTCAGCAAGCTTACACAAAAGAGAACTTGATTCGGTTGCCTATGTAATGTATACTTCAGGGACATCAGGGGCTCCTAAAGGAATCCTTATTAGTGAGGAGAATATAATTACTTTAATTAATGATCCATCTGATAAAATCTCAATAAAAGCTTCAGATCGAGTGCTTCAATGGTCTAATTACGCATTTGATGGTTCAACATATGAGATTTTTGGAAGTCTTTTAAACGGAGCTTCCCTTTATTTAATAGATAATTTAACAGCTTCAGATGCAGGCGCTTTATCTCAAGTTATAAATAAACATGAGTTGAGTATTGTTTTTATCACAACTGCATTGTTTAATTCTTTAGCTGAATATGATCTGTCTTTATTATCCAGCTTGAGACTCTTATTATTTGGAGGAGAAAAAGTTTCAGTACCACCTGTGCGAAAAATGTTAGCTGCATTAGGGCACAATAAGATACTTCATGTATATGGTCCTACGGAGACAACAGTCTACGCTACTTGTTATGTGGTTTCTGATATACCAGATAATGCAGACACTCTACCAATTGGTAAACCACTTACTAATACAAGTCTTTATGTTTTAAATTCTAATCAGGAATTAGTACCTATTGGAGTTATTGGTGAGTTAGTTATTGGAGGAACAGGAGTTGCCAAAGGTTATCTAAACCAAGTAGAGTTAACTAATGAAAAGTTTATAACAAATCCTTTTATAAAAGGAGAAGTGATTTATAGAACGGGTGACTTAGCTCGTTGGTTACCTGATGGTAATATTGAGTTTGTTGGCAGAGGAGATGATCAGGTCAAGATTCGAGGATACCGCATTGAGTTGAGCGAGATTGAGAACGTCTTATTATCTTTAGATTTAATTATCCAATGTCGTGTATTAGTAAAAGAAGATGTAAGTGGAAACAAGCGTCTGGTGGGCTATGTAGTCTTGGAAGGTGTATTAGATAAAGAGAAAATAGAAGAACAATTAAAATCTGTTTTACCAGAATATATGGTTCCCCAATTATGGGTTGAATTAGATACAATACCACTTACATCTAACGGAAAGTTAGATAAAAAGGCCTTACCTGAATTTGATGGATCTCAATTATCTACACAAGAGTATGTTGCGCCGCGTAATGAAACAGAAATCCAAATAGTAGCTATCTGGGAGTCCTTATTAGGAGTTACTAATATAGGAATACATGATAATTTCTTTGAATTGGGAGGGCATAGTTTATTGGTGGTTCAGTTGATATCCCGCCTGCAGGCATTAGATTTTTATATTTTAGTTAAAGATATTTTTGCAAATCCAACGATAGCTTCTATTAGTAATAAGTTATCTTCCATATCATTTATTTATACTGTTCCTGCTAATGGAATTTTAGCAACAAGCAACCATATCACACCATCGATGGTGCCTTTACTTGATTTTGATCAGAGTGATTTAGATAAGATAGTTGCAATGGTTCCGGGTGGTGTTTCAAATATTGAAGACATCTATCCTTTATCTCCATTACAAGAAGGGATTTATTTTCATCATCTCATGAGCGATACTGCGCAGGGAGATCCTTATGTTCTTTCGAGTTTACTTTCATTTTCAGATTCGAACAAACGAACAGCGTTTATTGAGGCCTTACAATTTGTGGTGAACCGCCATGATATTTTACGTACTTCTTTTTTAAGTACTGGTTTACCTAATGCGGTACAGGTAGTGTTGAGAGAAGCTGTTTTATCAGTCGAATTAGTAGATAGTTCAAGTTTGGATAACTCCAAAGCTATTTTACCACAGTTAGAATTATTGGTAGCTTCAGGAACCCATTGGATGGATACTTCTAAAGCTCCTTTAATGGAATTAAAATTAGCTGATGATCCTGAGAACGAATCTTATTATCTAGTAGTCTATGATCACCATTTAATAATGGACCATGTTGGTTTAGAGAAAATCATAGAAGAGGTAACGTTGTATCTCGCAGGAGAAGCGGAAAATCTGCCGGTTCCTTTTTTATATAGGGATTTCATTGGACATACATTACATACACAATCAGTCAACGATGGAGAGTCTTATTTTAGATCAGTATTGGGAGTAATTAATGAACCTACATACCCGTTTAATTTATCAAATATCTTAGGAAACGGTACAAAAATTGAAGAGTCTACTGTTATTCTTTCTAGAGATTTAAGTACCCTATTGCGTACTGTTTGCGTGAATTTAAGTATGAGTCCTGCAGTATTGTTTCATGCAGCTTTCGGATTGGTAGTAGCAAGATGCAGTAATAAAGAACATGCGCTCTTTGGATCCTTATTTTCCGGGCGTTTACAAGGTTCTTTAGGCGCAGCTGATTCTTTAGGCTTGTTTATAAATACACTACCAGTTGCTTTGGAATTAAAAGGCAGCGTTAGGGAGTATTTAGATGAGGTTAAATTAAGATTAGGAGAACTATTATCTTATGAACAAACTCCTTTGTCTCACATCCATGATTGGAGCGGTATCTCCAATCAAATGGCTCTTTTTAGTGCTTTATTAAATTATCGTCATTCTCCATCATCTTTAGTAGAAGAGAATAATACTAAAAATTTAGGGATAACGGTAATTGGAGAGTATGAACGCAATAACTATCCTTTTAATTTTAATGTAGATGATTTTGGTATTGATTTTGGATTAACTGTACTTGTGGATGCAAGTATTGGAGCAGATCGTATACTTGAATTCATTGAGCAATCATTAATTCAGCTCATAGATAGTGTAACTCTTGAAAAAGAAGTAAGCGTAAATACGTTGAGTATTCTATCTAATAAAGAATTACATCAATTATTATATGAATTTAATGATACGGCAAAAAACTATGCAAAAGAAAAGACCGTTGTTGATTTATTTGCAGAACAGGTAAAAAAGACCCCAAATGCTATCGCAGTTGTTTATGGAAATGAAGAATTAAGTTATAAAGAATTAGATGAGAAATCGACTTATCTGGCGCTTTATTTACAGAAGCATTATGATTTGAGTTCCAATGATATTGTAGGTTTAATGCTGGATCGTAGTATCTGGTCTATTATTTCAATACTAGGAATTTTAAAAGCCGGTGCTTGTTATCTTCCTATCGATAAAGAGTATCCGGAGCATCGTAAATCCTTTGTTGTCAATGACGCTCATATAAAATTACTGATCATAGAATCAGAAAGTTTATTTGATGTCATAGAATATATGGTGCCTATTTTTTCTATAGACATAGAATTTGAGAGTGTATTAAACCAGGTGTCCTCATTTCCGGCTTTAAAAACCAGTGCTGTCCAAACTACGGATTTGGCATATGTAATTTATACC